>NZ_FNFU01000013.1 GCF_900101115.1 Cryobacterium psychrotolerans | reverse complement strand
CCTCGGGAATCTCCAGCGCGAAGGCGCAGCGCATGCTCGGCTGGACCGCGAAGCGGTCGTGGCGCGACTACCTCGACGCCGACGGCAAGGCGCTTCCGCGCGGCTGAGCACAGCCCGTCAGCACCACGCTGCCCGTGCTAGTGCCGGGCGATGGACTCGACGCCGTGCAGCCGCCCGCGAATGAACGTGTTGGCGTGGGCGGCCAGGTCGCCGGAGTCCTGCCAGAGGTTGCGCCAGATCCCGAGCATCCGGCTCAGGTCCTCGTTGACGACGGCAGAGGAGAACGATTCGAAGACGACGGGGCCGTCGTAGTCGATTCGCGCCAGAGCGCGGAAGAAGGAGTCGAAGTCCACGGTGCCCGAACCCAGGTACCCGCGGTGGCTCTCGCCGATGTGCACGTAGCCGAGCCGGTCGGCGGCGTCGAGCACGGGGGAGAACAGATCCGATTCCTCGATGTTCATGTGATACGTGTCGAGGTGCACCGAGACGTTGGGGTGGTCGACCTCGTCGAGGAAGGCCAGCGCCTGGCGGCCGGTGTTAAGCAGGTTTGTCTCGTAGCGGTTGACGACCTCAAGGGACAGGTGGATGCCGAGGTCTGCCGCTCGCCCGGCGAGCCGGTTCAGGGCGGACGCGCTGGACGCCCGTCCGGCGGCGCTCGCGGGCTCCATGTATTTCTTCATCGCGCTGTAGATCACGCCGCACAGGTGTGTTCCGCCCATCGCGTGCACGATCTCGAGGCAGTCGGTGAGCATCCGCTCGCCGGCGGCTGCCACGGCGGAATCGGGACTCGTTAGGTCGGTTGATTCGCTGAGGCCGAGTGACGCGGTCGACGCGAGGTCATAGTCCTGCAGCAGGCGCGCGGCCAGCTTGCGGTCGAATCCGGCCGGGTCCATGAGCGGGATTTCGATCAGATCGAAGCCCGCTTTCTTGGTTTCGCGGATGGCGTGGGTCAGACCCATTTCGTCGAAAGACCCTGTAAAAACAAGGGCGTGGGCGCCAATCTGCATGGGAAGTCTCGCTTTCGTTGGGGATTCGGGAGTGCTGGTGCGAGGCCGCTCGGATTCACATTGTTACCATTCGGAACGCATAGATACATTAGGATACAACTTGTACCGCCGGTCAAATGATTTCGCAGATTGGTCGGATCTTTGACGTTTTTCGTGGCATGATCATGCTCACGCGTTTTTCCAAATCCATCCTCCGACGAAGTAGGTGAGTGTGTGACAACCCAGCTTTTGAAAGTCAGCGGGATCAGCAAGAGCTTCCCCGGCGTGCAGGCGCTTAAAGACGTTCAATTCGAACTGAACCGAGGCGAGGTTCTCACCCTCGTCGGGGAGAACGGGGCGGGTAAGTCCAGCCTGATGAAGATCCTGTCCGGGATTTACTCGAAGGACTCCGGCAGCATCGTTCTCGAAGGCCGTGAGGTCGAGATCGACAGCCCCAAGGCTGCCCAGGAACTGGGCATCAGCATCATCCACCAGGAGATGAACCTGATGCCGCACCTCACGGTGGCGCAGAACATCTATATCGGACGCGAGCCGAGGAGCGGGCTGTTCGTCCGGGCACGTGCCCTGAACCTTCTCGCCTCCGAGCTTCTGACGCGCCTGGGGATCGACCTCGACCCGCGGGAACTCATTGAGAACCTCACGGTGGCCAAGCAGCAGATGGTGGAAATCGCCAAGGCCTTGTCGTTCGACGCGAAGGTGCTCATCATGGACGAGCCCACCTCCGCCCTGACCGAGGCCGAGACGGAAACCCTCTTCGCCCTGATCGAGGACCTCAAGAAGACCGGAACCGGCGTGATCTACATCTCGCACCGGATGGACGAGCTGCGCCGGCTCTCCGACCGGGTCACGGTGCTGCGCGACGGTGCCTACATCGGCACGCTCGACAAGGCCGAGATCGACATCCCGACCATCATCGAAATGATGGTGGGCCGCCACATCGAGGAGGGCGCTCGGCCAGAGGCGCGCCAGCACGCACACGACGACGTCGTGCTCAAGGTCGAGGGGCTGAACACCCGCCACCTCCTCAAGGACATCAACTTCGAGCTCCGCCGGGGCGAGATCCTCGGTTTCGCCGGGCTGATGGGCGCGGGACGAACCGAGGTCGCCCGGGCGATCATCGGAGCCGACCCGTCCGAGGGCACGGTCATCCAGATCAACGGCAAGCCGGTGAAGATCTCGCAGCCCTCTGAGGCGGTGGCGCACGGCGTCGGCTACCTCTCCGAGGACCGCAAGTTGTTCGGGCTCCTGCTCGAGCAGGACGTGAACACGAACATCCTGCTGGCCTCCCTGGCGGACTACACGAACCGTTTCGGCTTCGTGAACACCGATAAGGGCAAGCAGACGTCCCGGGACTACGTGAAGGCACTGCGGATCAAGACGCCATCGATCCACGCAACCACGAAGAACCTGTCGGGCGGCAACCAGCAGAAGGTCGTCATTGCCAAGTGGCTGGCGCGCGACTGCGACATCCTCATCTTCGACGAGCCGACCCGAGGGATCGACGTCGGGGCCAAGGAAGAGATCTACCGGCTGCTCAACGAGCTCGTGGCGCAGGGGAAATCAATCATCATGATCTCCTCCGAGCTTCCCGAGGTTCTGCGACTCTCCCACCGCATCGTCGTGATGGCGGGCGGCCGCATCACCGGTGTTCTCAATAACGAAGACGCCAGCCAGGCGAAAATCATGGACTACGCAACCCGCATGGGCGACGAGAAAGAGCAGTGAAGCAAATGAACGCATCTCCTGTGACGGAAAAGTCCCCCCTGAAGCCCGATGGGCGCGCCGCGGGTTCGACCAAGAGCTTCCTCCGGGCCAAGCTCCAGCAATCCCTCGCCTTTGCCACCCTGGTCGTCCTCCTGGCCTTCTTCTCCCTGGCCAACGACGCCTTCTTCACCTGGAGCAACATCTCCGGAATCCTGCTGTCGACAGCGGTGATCGGGATCCTCGCCCTGGGTACGACCTTCGTGATCATCACGGGCGGTATCGACCTGTCCATCGGAACGGGCATGACGCTCGCCTCGGTGATGACCGGGATCTTCCTGGTGAACATGCAACTGCCCCTGGTCGTGGGCGTGCTCGGCGGCATCGCGACCGGAGCGCTGATGGGCTTCATCAACGGGTTCAACATCGCCGTGCTTCGGCTCCCCCCGTTCATTGCCACCCTGGCAATGATGCTCATCGCCCAGGGCCTCGCGCTCGTCATCTCCGGCGTCCGCCCGATCTACTTCAGCAGCGTCGAGGGCTTCCGGGACATCGCGCTCGGCACGCTCGTCCCCGGACTGCCCAACGCCGTGCTCATCCTGTTCGCGCTCGCGGGAGCGGCCTACCTCGTGCTGAGCAAGACGATCCTGGGTCGGTACACCTTCGCCATCGGCAGCAACGAAGAGGCGACCCGGCTCTCCGGGGTCGACACCCGCAAGTGGAAGATCATGATCTACACAGTGGCCGGCCTCTTCACCGGAATCGCCGGCGTCGTCATCGCCTCCCGGCTCAACTCGGCCCAGCCGCAACTCGGCGCCGGGTACGAGCTGCAGGCGATCGCCGCGGTGATCATCGGCGGAACCTCCCTCCTGGGCGGCCGGGGGTCGATCATGGGGACCCTGATCGGCGCCCTGATCATGAGCGTGCTCATCAACGGCCTGCGCATCATGTCGATCCAGACCGAATGGCAGAACGTGGTGGTCGGCGCCGTCATCCTGGTCGCCGTCTTCACCGACGCGCTCCGCCAGCGCAGGGCCGGCTCCTAGGCCGCGCCGCGGTCGCCCAACAAGCCAGGAAGAGCTGCGTTTCCCGAGAGGCCGGGCAGCCCTTCCTCAACCGATCCTGAAATCGGTTACATCCCCGAGAATACGCGTTAGGTAACGATCCTGTATCTGCATGTATTATCGCTGTGTTTGGCCGCTCGAAATCGATATCGTGGCGGTGTCAGCTGTGCTGCTGGCCGCCGATCAAACAATGGAGTTACTCGATGAAAACAGGTAAAAAGGTCGCGTTCGTCGCCGCCGCTGCCGCGGTTGCGCTCATGCTGGCCGGCTGCTCGACGAGCGCCGGGTCCACCGACGACAGCGCGAACGGCGGCGGCGACGAGCTGTACATCGCCCTCGTGTCCAAGGGCTTCCAGCACCAGTTCTGGCAGGCCGTCAAGACGGGTGCGGAGAGCAAAGCGAAGGAGCTCGGCGTCAAGGTCACCTTCGAAGGCCCCGCCTCCGAGACCGAGGTTGACAACCAGCTGCAGATGTTCCAGGCCGCGATCGACAAGAAGCCGGATGCCATCGGCTACGCCGCTCTCGACCCCGAAGCCTGCATCCCGTTGATGGAGGCGGCCGAGGCCGCCGAGATCCCCGTAATCCAGTTCGACGCGGGCTGCAACAGTGACTACCCGCTGAGCATCGCCAAGACCGATAGCCTCGGCGCCGGCGCACTGGCGGCCACCCACATGGCCGAACTGATCGGCGACAAGGGCGAGGTCGGCATTGTCGGCCACAGCCAGATCAACTCCACCGGTGTCGAGCGTCGTGACGGCTTCGTCGAGGAGATCAAGAAGAACCACCCGGACATCAAGATCGTCGACATCCAGTACGGCGACGGCGACCACCTGAAGTCGGCCGACATCGCCAAGGCCATGATCGCGGCGCACCCGAAGCTCAAGGGCCTCTACGGCACCAACGAGGGATCCGCCATCGGCATCGTCGGCGCTGTCGGCGAGCTGGGCCTCAAGGCCGGCGACCTGACCGTCATCGGCTTCGACTCCGGCCAGGCGCAGATCGACGCGATCACGAACGGCATGATGGCCGGAGCGATCACGCAGAACCCCATCGGTATCGGCGAGCAGACCGTGCAGGCTGCCTACGACGCCATCAGGGGCAAGACCCCGGAGAAGGTCATCGACACCGGCTTCTTCTGGTACGACAAGACCAACATGGAAGACGCCGAGATCGCTGCCGTCCTCTACAAGTAACACCGCGTCCTCCGCGAGGAGCGCACAAGCCAGAGCCCCTGCCCCGACTAGTCGGGGCAGGGGCTCTGGCTTGTCAGGTGGGGGACTAACGAATGGCAACATCCCCGCAGAGGTGCACGATGACGCCGAGTTCCTGGAACAGGGCGGCCTTGGCGAGCACGGCGCGATCGGCCAGGTCTGCATCGGGCGCGTAAGCGACCTGGGCGTGGTTGGCCTTGTGCCTGGCCATCAGCTGGTCGCGGGAGACGCCGTCGAGTACCGCGTGCATGATGGGCCACTGCGGGTCGGTCGCGTCGAGACGGCGCTGCGTCTCCTCCGCCGGGAGATCGGCCACGTGCCCCCGGCCGAGGTCGACGTGGAGCACCCCGTCCATGATGAACACCCGCGACCAGACGATCTCGCCCGGCTTCGACACCCCGCTCAGTGTTCCGCCGCCGAGGGGGAAGAACATCGCCGGCTGGCGCATGCTGTAGCTCTTGTCGTAACCCCCGTTGTGCGAGGCGGGGACCGAGCCCGAGATCTCAAAGACCCAGACGAACTCCCCGTCGTATTCCTCGCCCCAGCGAACGTCGTGCAGCGTGTTGGCCGGATCGAGCCCCATCGCCGTCCACACGCGATTGGTCACCAGGGCGTCCACGGCCACGCCCTCGTCGACCTCGTTGAAGTGCGGCAGCGCGAGCCCGGCATAGAGCTCACGGCCGCCGTCGCGAGAGAACACGGGGGGCCGCTCGACATTGTTCAGCAGGCCCTCGGCCAGGTCGCTGGCCGGAACGAGGTCCTTCAGCCCCTGCTGGTACTGGATTCCCACGGCATCGAGCCCGTAGTCGTCCGAGATGCGGAGCGCCGCGATGTACATCTTGAACTGGCTGCGCACCTGGGCGGGGGTGAGTTCCGTGGCCTCGTCCTGGCCGAAATGGAAGGTGAAGCCGGCGGCATCCAGCCAGGACTTGATCTCGTCGGCCTCTGAATCGCTGACCCGGTTCATTTCGGCGTAGAGCGCGCTTTGCGAGAGGCGCTCCTTGTAGATGCCGAGCGGGTTGAGCAGTTCGTCGTCGATGATGGCGTTGTACATGCCCATGCAGCCCTCATCGAAGATGCCGATGATGGCCTTCTCCTGCTGGAGCTGCCGGGCGAGCGCGACGCCCAGCTCGACCTCGGGGCTCGCCGGGTCGAGGGCGGGGAGGTCGCGCACGTGGCTCTGGTCGTGCTCGATCGCGCCGGTCTCGAGCCAGGACCGCAGCTTGGCAACGGCCCACTCATCCGTGAAGTCCTTGCTCCACAGTGCCGAGTATGCCACACCGGCCTTGGTGAGGCTGCCGGTGAGGTTGAGCAGGCCGACGAGGCCGGGATAGTCGCCGGCCCAGTTCGCGACGACGAGGATGGGGCCGCGGTGGGACCGCAGGCCGGCCAGGACGTGGTGGCTGTACTGCCACACGGCCTCGACGACGACCAGAGGCGCGTCGGCCGGGATCGTCTTGAAGACTTCGATGCCCATGCGCTGGCCGTCGATGAAGCCGTGACCCTTGACGGGGTCGACGGCGTGCCCGCGCTGCACGCCCCAGCCCAGCGCCTCCACGGCCGCAGCGAAATCGGTCTCGAGGCGCTGCTGGGTCGGCCAGCACTTCTCGTTCGCGCTGTGCCGGAGGTCGCCGCTGGCCACCGTGACGATTGTGTGCTCGGGCGCCGGTGCCTGGCTGAGGGGGACGGGAAGGGTGTAGCTGGTCATTCGATGCGTCCTTCTTTTCATTCGATCTACTGGTGGGCTGGTTGCGGGGTGCCGAGTCGCGCCTGCCGGATGGCGAGGGCGTGCGAGATCCGGCGGGTTGCCGGGTAGAGCGCCAGGTACAGGGCATACAACTCGTCGTACTCGGCGGTCCTTTTCGGCTCGGGATGGCGGATGTCGGCCGGCGGATTCCACGCGTCGATGTCTATATCGGCGTCGGTAACGGTCGACGCCGCGAGGAAGGCAGCCCCGAAGCTGGCGCCGACGGTGGTCGTGGGAATCACCTGCGGAAGCCCGGTCACGTCGCTGACGATCTGTGTCCAGAGCGAACCTCGGGCGCCGCCGCCGACCGCCACGATCCGCTCGATCGTGCCGCCGGCGGCCGTCATCGCTTCGATGTTGTGCCGCACTCCGAATGCCGTCGCCTCGAGTGCGGCACGGTAGAGGTCGCCCGCGGTATGGGAGAGCGTGAGCCCCGCGATCAGGCCGCGGGCGAGCGGATCCTGGATCGGCGTGCGTTCGCCGGCGAAGTACGGCAGCATGAGGAGGCCGCCCGCGCCGACGCCGGATTCGTCGGCGAGGGCGAGAAGCTCGGTGAAGTCCCCCGCGGCCAGCAAGTCCCGGAGCCATCCGGTGATGGCTCCGGACGTCGCCATTCCCGCTGCCAGGTTGTGCGTTCCGGGGAACGCGCCCACCGTTCCCCACAGCCCGGTGGCCGAGAGCGGGCCGGGCACGGTGTTGATGAGAAACATCGTGGTGCCGTACATCAACATGAGGTCGCCCGGACGCTGGGCTCCGACGCTGACCGCCTCCGACCAGGCGTCGATCGTGCCGGCAATGACCGGGATGCCGACGGGTAGCCCGGTTTCGGCCGAGGCCGCCACCGAAACGCGGCCGCCCACGTCGCCCGGCCAGCACAAGTCGGGCAGGCCGATCGGCCCGGCCAGGGGGCGGGCCCAGGGCTCGAACCAGGCCTGAGAACCGGCGTCGTAGAGCGGCGTGCACTGGCTAGCGGAGTGATGGTCGAGCCGATATTCCCCGGTCAGGTTCCAGAGGAGCCAGGAGCTGGGCATGAACAGGCGCCTCGCCTGCGCGAAGGTGTCCGGTTCGTGCTCGGCCAGCCAGGCCAGTTTCGGGCCGACCGCCTGGGTCGACAGTGCCGAGCCGGCGCGGGCCATGACGGCGTCGTCTCCGCCCAGCGTCGCCGTGAGGGCCGCAATCTGCTCGATTGCGCGAGTGTCAACGCCGTACAGGATGGCCGGCCGCAGCGGTGCGCCATCGGCATCCGTGAGCAAAACGCACGGTCCCATACCGCTCACGCCGACGGCTTGGACCGTGACGCCTCGTTCCTCGAGGAGCTCGCGGGTGATCTCGACGAATTCCCGCCACCAGAGTGACGCATCCATCTCCACCCAGCCCGGCTGGGGGCGGGACGCAGCGTGGGCACGGGTCGCGGTGCGGAGTACCCGGCCGTCCATGGTTACCAGTACGCCCTTGCTGCTGGAAGTGCCGATATCCACGCCGATGACCGCACTTGTGCCCATGCCCCCAGCGTTGCAGAAATCGATTTCAGGGTCAAGTGACCGAGCGGTCGTCCGAGCCGGGATTGTTGGACAGGACGAGGGTTCGAGCCGGTTGGTCGTCGCCCTCGAGGCGCTCGAGCAAAAGCGAAGCGGCCCTCTCGCCGAGGCGCCGCGCGGGCAGCGGGATGACAGTCACTCCGATCGGAGGCTGCACCAGGAAGGGCAGATCGCCGAAGACGGCCACGCCGATTCGTGGTGGTGTCAGGCCGTGCTCGGCGAGAATCTGCAGGGCTCCGACGCTCATCAGGTTGTTGGCAACGAACACCGCATCGGGCGGCGTCTCCATGGCCAGCAGATCGGTCATGGCTGCGCGTCCGCCGGCGACCCGGAAATCGGTGTAACGCAGGTAACCGCCCGGGTCCCCGCCGTTCTCGCGCACGGCCTCGTGCCAACCCTGCGCCCGCCGCTCGGCGGTTTCCACCGTGCTCGGCCCGGTGATGCAGGCAATGCGCTCGAAACCCTGGGCGTACAGGGCCAGCGTCGCGTCGCGTCCGCCCGCCACGCTGTCCAGTAGGACGCTGTCGATGTCATGGCCATGCGGGCGCCGGTCGACGGCGACGATCGGGCGCCCTCGACCCAGAAGCGGGGCCAGGTCCGCCTGCCCCCCGGCGGTGGCGAGGATGACGCCGGCCATGTTCTCCGAAACGGCGATCCGGAGGTACCGAGCCTCTTTTTCGGGATCATCGTCGGTGTTGCAGAGCACGACCGAGAAACCGGCGGCCTGGGCTATGTCTTCCACGCCGCGGGCAACCGAGGTGAAGAAGGGATTCTCGATGTCGGGGATGACCAGGGCGATGACCTCGGAGTGCTGCTTCCGCAGGCTCCGCGCCGTGCGATTCGGGGTGAACGACAGCTCTTTAGCGGCTTCACGCACCCGCTGCGCTCTCTCGGGTGACACCGCAATGCCGTTCAACACGCGCGAAACCGTCGCGGGGGACACTCCGGCCAGCGTCGCGACGTCGTAGATCGTTGACATTCTGCCAACCCTACCGATATCGCCTTGCCGGCGACGCCGGGACATCCCGCCGGCTAGCTCCAGGTGAGGAAGCGTTGGGCGTTCCTCGTGAGCATCCCCTCCACGACCTCGGAACCGATCCGGGTGCGAAGTTGGGGGAGGTAGCGCTCGCCGAGGTAGGCCAGCCCCGGCATGCCGCCGTAGGCGCTGTAGCGGCTTCGCCGTGCCACGTCGCCGCCGAGCAGGATATGGTCGGCGCCGCCGCCGGACACGACGGCTTCGGTGAGGTCGAGGAGCTCCGCGTCGCTGCGGGTGCGCGGCCTGGCCATGCCGTCGTAGCCGAGCCACGCACCGCGGGCGGCGAGGTCGAGGTGCAGGGCGGGGTTCGGGTCTCGGTCGGCGTGCGCGAGCAGCACGCGGTGCGCCGGGACACCGGCGGCGTCCAGCAGATCGAGCACCTCGTGGGCTGCGGTGCAGAACTCCAGGTGCACCATGACCGGCGCGCCGGTTGCAGCGTGGGCCAGGGCGACCGCTTCCAGGGTGATCCGCTCGAAGGGTGTGATCGACCAATAGCCGATTGCGGCCTTCAGCAGCCCGGCCCGAACGGGGCCGCTATCGGGCCCGGCCGCCAGGCCACGGTCCTGGTCTCCGTCCCGTCGGGGCATGCCCAGGGTCAGGTCGGCCAGGAAGGCACGCGAACGGGGCTCGGCAGGGAGGTCGCGCAGCCAGTGGTTGGCCGGGTAGTGGCCCTCGTGGTGCGCCCCCGTTGTCGCGATGACGCCGAGGCCGGACGCGAGGCTGATTCGGGCGACGGCCTCCGGGTCGCGGCCCAGGCCGATTGGCGTCGCATCCACCATGGCGTCGAAGCCGCTGGCGGCGAGCAGACACGCTTCCTGCCGGGACGATCCCTCGTCGTCCAACTCGTCGCCCGGGAGGAGCGGACTGACCTGGAACAGGTGCTCGTGATAGTTGACCCGGCCCAGCCGGGCCGGGTCAAGGTCGCCGAGAACCGTGCGCACCTGGTTCATCGGGAGGCCAGGGCTGCCTCGGAGAGCCGGGCGACGAGTTCCTCGGTCAGCCGGACCCCGAACACCTCAGCGATCACCCGCGACCAGCCGTGGATGAAGTAGCGCCAGCCGTCCACGACGACGAGGTCGGATGCCGTTTCCTGCGCTCGTGCCTGGCCCAGGAACTCGAGGGTTCCCCGGTAGTTGAACTCCCACACGTAGGACTGCTCCGGGAACCGCGTGCCGTCGGGCACGGGCGAACCGGGCCGGTCCTTGCCGAGGCCGCTGGCGTTGACGATGAGGCTGCCCTGCGGCGCGGCCGCGAACACGTCACGGGTGTCCGCGGGGTTAGCCGCCAGCACGTAACGGATGAGTCCGCCCGGGGTGCCGCGTCGCTCGTGGACTCCGCGCAGGTGGTCGAGTCGCTCCCGGCTGGTGTCGGTGACGACGATGAGTTCCGGCGCGTCATCGCGCTCGGCGAGGTTCCAGGTGAGGGCGGTGCCGGCGCCGCCCGCGCCCAGGCAGACCGCGTGGGCGCGCGTGCGCCCGAAGTGGTCGGCGGGGAGGAACTCTCCGAGGGCGAGTCCCGCCGTGATCGGGTCCTTCGCATGGCCGATGAGACGGCCGTCGTGCTTGGAGATGCTCGAGATCTCTCCGCACAGCGTGCTGAACTCGTCCAGCGAGTCGAACAGGTCGCTCGCCGCGGCGTAGAGCCCCATCTTATGGGTCGTGACGAGGGCGCCGCGATGGTCGGGGTCATCCCTGATCGCTTCGACGAGCCGCCGGTACTCCTGCGGCGTCGCGTCGACGGGGAGGTCGTGTCCGATCAGGGTGCGGGTGGGCAGGCCGAGGATCTCGGCCCAGATCGGGAAGACGTTCATGATCGACGACTGCGCCGTGCTGACGCCGACGAATCCCATGTAGCCGCTCATCCGCGGGCCCCGGCCGACGCGAATAGGCGAGCCTTGCGCTCGACCTCGTCGTACCGCCCCGAGGCGAGGTCGGCCCCGGAGACGAGGTCCCCGCCGGCTCCGACCGCGACCGCGCCGGCAGCGAACCAGGCGTCGAGGTTCTCGGGAGTGACGCCGCCGGTGGGCATGAGGGCCACGTCGGGGAACGGCCCACGCAGGGCCTTGAGGAACGCAGGGCCGCCCAGCGACGCCGGGAAGATCTTCACGACGTCGGCGCCGTATTCGATCGCGGCCATCACCTCGCTCGGGGTGAGTGCGCCGGTCAGGACGACGAGGCCGGTGGCCTTCATCGCTGCGGTGAGTCCCGGGCGCGTGCCCGGGCTGACCAGGAAGCGGGCTCCGGCAGCCGCTGCCATAGAGGCTTCCTCCGGGGTCGTGACCGTGCCCGCGCCGAGGTAAATGCGCTCGCCGTAGCGAGCGTCGAGCTCACGGATGACCGCGGGGGCGTCGGGGGTGGAGTAGGTGATCTCCAGCCCAAAGATTCCGCCGGCGACCAGTGCGTCGGCGGCGAGCAGGGCCGACTCGGCGCTGGGCGCGCGTACGACGGCGAGCACGCGGGCGTTGATAAGGGGGGCGAGGGTCATGGGGTTTCAGGCTTTCGTCAGAATGGGGTGGGGCGGGGCCTCGCCGGCGAGCACCGCGAGCAGGTTGGTCACGGCCATCGAGCCCATGTTGTCAACGGCTTCGACGGTCTGGGCGCCGAAGTGCGGCGTCACGATCACTCGCGCCGCAAGGTCGGCGGCAAGGAGCGGGGAGGCAGCTCCGCTCGTGTCTCCGACAAGAGTGTCGGCGCCGAAGCCGGAGACCAGGCCGGAGCGCAGGGCGGCGGCGAGGGCGTCTTCGTCGACCAGTTCAGGCCGGGCGGTGTTGATGACCACCAGCCCGGGGCGGGCCGAGGCCAGCCAGTCGCGATCGACTATCGTGGCGCCCCCGGGGGAGTGCAGGGTGACGATGTCGCATTCTGCAGCCATCCGGGCCAGGTCGAACGGGGATGCCCCGGCGGCCTCGATCTGTTCGCCGGACATCCACGGATCGTGGGCCAGGATCCGCGAGCCGAATCCGCACAGTCGCCGGGCGACTCCCTGGCCGATCCGGCCGAAGCCGACGATCCCGACTGCCAACGAGCCGAGTTCGCGGCCGCGGAGCACCGACCAGTCGCCGGCGCGCACCCGGCGGTCGCCTTCGGTCGTGCCGCGGAGCACGGCGAGCATGAGGCCGACCGCGTGGTCGGCAACGGCCGCGCTGTTCGCTCCGGGAGTGTTCGTGACGATGATGCCCCGGTCGCGGGCGGCTTCCAGGTCGACCGCTTCGAAGCCGACCCCGTAGCGGGCGACGACGCGCAGCAGCGGCGCGGCGTCGAGGTGTTCGGCGGTGACCGGACCGGTGCCGGCGATCCAGCCGACGGCCGTCGCGAGCAGCGGGCGCAGCGCATCCAGCGCGTGGTCGGACGGTCCCGTCTCCACGGTGTGGCCGCGCTCGGCGAGGCGCGCCACCAGGTCGACGGATCCCGACGAGAACGAGCGGCTGGTGGCGAGGATCGATCCCATCAGCGACCCGCGCGCTTCGCGAACCAGGGTTCGAGGCTCTCGTAGCCGTCGACGAAGACGGCATGGCGAGTGAGGTAGTCGGAGTGGCGCCCCGAGTCCGGGGTGAATTCCGCCGTGACCTCGGAGAGGTCGCGGGCGGCGCCGAACCCGTCGACGAGCCCGAGGCCGACCGCCGCGGTCACCGCGGCGCCCAGGCTGTTGGCTTCCTCGACGATGGTGCGGCGACGCACCGGCAGTCCCCAGACATCCGCCATGATCTGCAGCCAGACATCGCTCGCGGCGCCGCCGCCGATCGCGTCGATCCGGTCGAGCGTGGCACCCGATTCGCGGAACGACTGGAGGCAGGTGAGGAGGTTGAAGGCGACGCCCTCCAGGACCGCGCGGGTCATCTCCGCACGGCCGTGATGACGCCCGATGCCGATGAATGACCCGGTGGCATTGGGGTTCCAATAGGGCGAGCGCTCGCCGAGGAGGTACGGCAGGAAGTAGAGCCCGCTCGAGGAGGCGTCCGCGGTGGACGCATCCGCCACGAGGGCCGACAGGCTGGCGCCGGACGGCTCGGGGGTCAGCAGTTCCGACACCCATTGCAGCGCGGCGCCGCCGGCCTGCATCGTCGCGGTGGGAACGTAGCGGCCCGGCACGACGTGGTCGAAGGTCATGGTGCGCATCAGGGGGTCGTAGACGGGCGTGTCGCTGGCGAACGAAATCCAGGACGAGGTGCCCAGGGAGACGTAGGCGCCGTCCTCCGGGACCACGATCCCGGCGCCGACGGCGGCGACGGGGCCATCGCCTCCGCCCATGACGACCCGGGTGTCCCGGCTCAGCCCGGTGGCGTTGGCCGCGTCAGTGGTCAGCCGGCCGACGATGGCCGTCGATTCGAGCACCTCGGGGAAGATCGATGCATCGAGGCCCGCGGCGGACAGCATCTCCGCTGACCACATTCCGCGCCCCTGATCGTACGCGTTGGTGGCGGAGGCGTCCGACCGGTCCGTGGCGAGGCGCCCGGTCAGCCGGTGCACGACGAAGTCCTTGGCGACGCAGAAGTGGCGGACTCGCTCGAAGGTCTCCGGTTCGTTGTCGCGCACCCACATGATCTTTTCGAGCGAGTAGGTGGGATTGAGGCGGTGGCCGAGCAGCGAGTAGGCCCGGTCCTGGCCGATGATGGCCTCGAGCTGTGCCGTCTGGGCCGCGCTTCGGGTGTCGGCCCAGATGATCGCCGGGCGCACCGGCTGGAAGGCGGCGTCGAGGAGGACCGCGCCCATCATCTGGCCGCTCACGGTCAGGCCGGTGACGACCGCCGGATCAACGCCCGAACGCGCGACGAGGGAGCGCGTGGCCTCGACGACGGCGTTCCACCAGTGCTGCGGGTTTTGCTCGGCGACGCCGCCGTCAGCGAAGCGCGCAGGGTAGGCCACGGTGACCGCCGTCACGAGGCGCCCGTCGTCGTGGTGAAGCGACGCCTTGTTTCCGGTCGTGCCGAGATCGTGGGCGATGATCACGAGGGTCAGCCTTCGACGTAATCGACGAGCTCAACACCGTCGGCGCCGCTGAGTGCCCGGAGGCCCATGCCGTGCTCGAGCACCCACCCGTAGTCGTGGCCGGCGCCGCCCGGGTAGACGGCGAGAAAGGAATACGGCTCGTCGCCGATGTTGACGCTGCGGTGCGCCCAGCCCGGCGGCATGTAGCCGATGGTACCGGGGGTCATCTCGACCCAGCGGGTTTCGGTGCCGTCGAACATGAGCAGGCCGCCGCGGCCGGAGATGCCGAGATAGATTTCGCCCTGGTGATTGGGGTGCTGGTGGCCCTTCGTCATCCACAGCTCGCCGCCGGTCGTGCCCGGCTGGATTGTCGTGATCGACTGCGGAAGCTCGCGGTCGATTTCCGGTACCGGCGAGGAGATGACGGAGTAGACCACCGGGTCGCCGTCGGCGACCGCCTTTTCCCACGCCTCGTGGTCCCGGAACAGGCCTTCGAGATCGGACATGCGGCGGGTGAGCGTGGGCCCTTCCGGGCTGAGCGTCCCCGCTGCCTGGTCGAAACGGATGCTCATCGGGGGCACGGGCACTGCGTGGTACTGGGACACGGCGGTCTCCTTGGTTTAGAGTCAGCTGCTTTGCTGCCCTCTCAGACTACCTGTACTTACAGGTGACATGTAATTACAGGAAGGTCAGAGCGTGGGCGGGGGAGCCTCGGCCCCCTGCAGGCCCGTGTGGCGCAGGGATGCGGTGCTCTCTTCCGTCGATGACGCCCGGAGCTGGAACTCGAATCGGCTGCGATCGCCACGATGGTAGGCGACGAAGTACTCCATCGGCCGGTCCGTCTCGTCGTAGCTGACGCTCTTGAGCACGAGCAGTGCCTGCCCGGCGCCGACGGCGAGGAGGGCCCCCTGCGCGGCGTCGGCCGATGTGGCCTCGGCCGAGCGCATGCCGCGCACCGCGCGGATCCCGTGCGTGGCCAGCAACGCATAGAGGGACTGGTCGCGCAGGTCGTCGTGGAGCACCAACGAGCCAACCTCGTGCGGCAGGTAGGTCGTGGTCCAGGACCACGGTTCGTCGTCGACGTACCGGAGTCGCTCGATGACGACGACGGGGGTCCCAGGGGCGACGCCGAGCGCATCCGCGACGTCGTCCTCGGCGGGAATGGTCTCCTGCCGGCGAACGTCGCTGTGCACGTGGCCGCCGCGCGCGGCGACCTCTTCGTAGAGTCCCGTGAGCGTGTGGACGAGGCTTTCGGCGGTCTTCTGGTGAGCGACGAAGGTTCCCTTGCCCTTGACCCGTTCGATGACCCCCTGGTGCTCGAGCTGCAGCAACGCCTGCCGAACGACCGTGCGGGAGACGCCGAACCGCTCGCAGAGCTTGTGCTCGCCGGGCAGCAGGTCGCCCGGTCGCATGCCGAGCCGGTTGATGTCCTCGATGATCCGGCGCTTGAGCTGGTGGTACATCGGTACGGGCGCCTTGCGGTCGATGTCGCGGGCCCCGGACTGTCCGGTGAGGGCGGGGGTGTGTGAGTGGGCGGCCATTGTGTCTTCCAGGTCTTTCGTTGCCTCGGTGGGCGATATCAGTATGCGACGCCGGCGTGCAGGATGACGTTGGCGTAGGGCGTGTACTCGCCGGAGCGCACGAAGGCGCGAGCGTCGTGCGTGAGTTCCTTGAATTCCCGGTGGGGGACGAGCGTGATCGCGATACCGAGCGGGTCGAGTCGCTCGCGGAGCGCGGACAGGACCTGGGGGCTGCGCTGTTCGATCTCCGCGGACGCCGTGGCGCCCTCGATGACGAGTTCGGCGAGGACCGTGTCGAGCACGTCCAGGAAGGCGGGAGCGCCGGGGCGGTAGGCCAGGTCGACGCGCTCGGAGCCAGGAGGGATCGGGAGCCCCGCATCCGTCACGACGATGAGGTCGGTGTGCCCGGTTTCCGAGATCACGCGGGAGAGCTGGGGGTTGATGGTGGTGTGCGTGCTCCGCATCAGGCAAGCGCCTTCTGTGCATCGAGCAGGGCGTCGACGTCGGCCCGCCCGGGCAGGCTGGGCGAGGCTCCGCGCTTGGTGACGGCCAGCGCGCCCGCTGCGATGGCACGGCTGATGGCCTCCGGGAGTTCGTGGCCGAGCGCCAGCGACGCCCCGAGGTAGCCCGCGAAGGCGTCCCCGGCGGCTGTCGTGTCAACGGCGGTCACCGGGATGGAATCGAACGCCACGACGTCTCCGGCGGACACCAGGACGGCGCCGGCCGCCGCCATCGTGATCAGGGCGTAGCGCGCTCCGCGGTCGGTGAACCAGCGGCCGGCCCGAACGGCGGAGTCGCGGTCATGCACGACAATCCCGGTGAGGATGCTCGCCTCGGTTTCGTTGGGGGTGACGATGTCCACCAGCGGCCAGATGGCCTCATCGAGTTTCGCGGCCGGGGCCGGGTCGAGGACGACCGTCAGCCCGGCGTCGTGGCCACGGCGAATCGCGTACTGGGTGAGCGCCCAGGGGATCTCGAGCTGGGTGAGCAGGACCTTCGACGACGCACCGCGTTCGGCGAACGCCCTGTCGATCTGGGCCTCGCTGAGCGAGGTGTTTGCCAGCGGCACCATCACGATGTCGTTTTCTCCGGAATCGTCCACCCGGATGTGGGCGATCCCGGTCGGGCCGTCCACCATCCTGACGTGGTCGATGTTGACGCCCGCGGCGCGGAGGCCGTCGGTGACGAGCCCGCTGAAGAGGTCCGTGCCGACGCAGGCGACCATGTGAGCGGTCCCGCCGGCGAGGCCGGCGGCCACCGCTTGATTGGCGCCCTTGCCGCCGAGGACGAGCGTGAATTCATCGCCCAGGATGGTTTCCCCCCGGGCCGGGAGCCGCTGGGAGAACGTGGTGAGATCGGCCGTGATGCTTCCGACGATCAGCACGCCACCGGAGGAGGACGCCGACGACTCTGTCTGGCTCATTCTTGCCTTTCGCAGGCGAAGAACGCCCGTCACGGGGTCGTCGCCTGCGACGCCCCTTCTGCCTGTAATTACATTAGCCGACAGGTAGGACTAGGGTCGGTTCGTCGGTGGATCGCATCGACGATAGTGTGAACTGCCGATCGCCCCGGGAAGAAAGCCAGCACCAGTGACTCGTGAACTTCGTTTCTATGCCGATAGCGCCAACGTCGAGGAGATCAGCGCCCTGCTGGCCGACGGGCTGGTGCATGGAGTCACCACGAACCCGACGATTCTCGAACGCGGCCGGCGGTCGGTCCGCGACATTCCGGAACTGTATGCCCGATGGGAAGCCGAAGGCGCCCGCGAAATCTTCTTCCAGGCCTGGGGCGACAGCGCGAAGACGATGATCGGCAATGCGGAACGCCTGGCCGCGCTCGGGTCGCGCGTCGTGGTCAAGGTCCCGGCGACGCGCGACGGATTCACCACCGCGGCCGCCCTCGTTTCGGCGGGCGCGACGGTCCTGGTCACCGCCGTGTATGCGCAGGCGCAGGCCCTGGCCGCCGCTACGGTCGGCGTGAGGTACATCGCGCCTTACCTCGGCAGGTTGAACGATGCCGGGCGAGAGGGCGTTGCCGAGATCTCGGCCATGCAGTCGCTGGTCCAGGGCAGTGGCACGGACGTGCTCGCCGCGAGCCTGCGGACACCGGACGACATCGTGTCCCTGGCCGAAGTTGGCGTGCCCTTCTTCACCGCCGCGCCGGCGGTCATTCTCGCGGCGCTCTACAGCGAGGTCAGCGACCGCTCAGCCGAGGACTTCGAGGCTGCCGTGGCGCGCGGGTTGCAGGACTAAGGCCACCGACTCACGAACCGACGGCCGCGTCGCGCAGCCACTGCTCGACACCGGAAATGTGCACGATGGTCAGCGCCTGGGCGAGGTCGGCATCGCCTCGCTCGAGGGCGTCGACGATGCTCACGTGCTCGGCCAGCGTGCGAGCGACCGCATGCTCCTGGGTGAGGCCGCGCCAAATGCGCGCCCTGACGGTGCTGCTGGAGAGCGAGTCGACCAGGCTCGCCAGGTAGGAGTTGCCCGCGGCGGCAACGATCGCGCCGTGGAACTCGAGGTCGTGCTCGACGAGTCCCTCCACGCTGGTCGAGTCGCTCACCGACCTGATCTGGTCCCTCAGCTCGGCGATGGCTGCCGCATCCATCCGCACCGCGGCCAGCGCGACAGCGGCCGGTTCGAGGATTCTGCGCACCGCAAAGAGGTCGAGGATCGAGTTGTCGGCGTGGAGGTCCACCACGAACGAGAGAGCCTCGAGCAGCAGCCGCGGCTCGAGGCTGGTGACGTAGGTTCCGTCGCCGCGGCGCACATCGAGGACCCGGATGACCTCCAGCGCCTTGATGGCCTCGCGCATGGAGCTGCGGGACAAGCCCAGCCGCTCGCTGAGCTCCTTCTCCGGGGGCAGCCGGTCGCCCGGTCCGATCTCGCCCGAAAGGATCATTTCCTTGATCTTGAAGATCGCTTCATCCGTCACGGCCATGCAAAGATCCTACCTTTCGGGCCGGGCGGGCGCGGGCGCGCGGCGAGGCTAGGCGATCTTCTGCTGCTTCGCCACGACCGGCAGCAGGAGCAGCAGGCCGAGCAGAAGCACGAGCACGATGCCGAGGATGCCCCAGTACGTCTCGCCGAAGATCGTCACCATGAGTGCGAACGCGGTGGGTGCGAGGAAGCTGGCGGCGCGCCCGGTGGTCGCGTAGAGGCCGAAGACCTCGCCCTCGCGTCCCGCCGGGATGAGCCGGGCGAGGAACGTGCGGCTCGCCGACTGCGCCGGTCCGACGAAGAGGGTGAGAGCAAGGCCGGCCGTCCAGAACACGATCTGCCCCCCGTCGTGCAGGAAGAACACGAGCCCGCCGCAGACAATCAGGCCGACGAGGGCCGTCACGATGATCGGTTTCGAGCCGAGTCGGTCGTCGAGCGACCCGGAGATGACGGTCGCGATACCGGCCACGACGTTCGCGACGATCGCGAAGATGATGACCTCGCCGGGAGAGAAGCCGAAGACGGATGCCGCGAGTACGCCTCCAAAGGTGAACACCCCGGCCAGTCCGTCGCGGAAGACGGCGCTGGCAATGAGGAAGTACACGGTCTGCCGGCTGGTCCGCCAGAGCCGCGCAATGTCGTGGCCGAGCACCGCGTAGGACCGGAAGAACCCGACCCGGTCGCGCCGGGCGGCCGGCGGCGTGCGGTATTCGGGCACCCGGAGCAGCACCGGGAGGGCGAAAAGCCCGAACCAGGCGGCGGAGATGAGCATCGTGACGCGCACGGCCAGCCCGTTCTCGCTGGTCACGCCGAACAAGCCCACCTCGGGCTTGATGAAGCCGAAGTAGACGATGAGCAGCAGCACGATGCCGCCGAGGTAGCCCATTCCCCAGCCGAAGCCGCTCACCTTGCCGATCGTGCGCGGGGTCGAGACCTGGGCGAGCATGGCGTTGTAATTGACCCCGGCGAACTCGAAGAACACGTTTCCGGCCGCGACGAGGAACAGCCCGAGCAGCAGGAAGGCGGGCGATGCCTCGACGAAGAACATGGCCGCCGTCAGGGCGACGACGATGAACGTGTTCACGCCGAGCCAGAACTTGCGCCGGCCCGACGTATCGGAGCGCTGCCCGGTGACGGGGGCCAGCACGGCAATCAGGAACCCGGCGATCGCCAGCGCCCAGCCGAGCTGCGCCGAGATCACGTCCTTGTCGCCGAAGGCCGAACCGGTGATGTAGACGGTGAACACGAAGGTGGTGACGACCGCGTTGAAGGCGGCGGATCCCCAGTCCCAGAAGGCCCAGGCAACCACGTGTCCCCGCTCGGGCACGGGGTTGGCGTCGTTGTCGGCGATGACAAGTGGCTCGGTCATGCGATCAGGCTAGTGGCTGGGTCGCCGATCAGTGATAAAGCTCGGCGACGAGTTCGGCGAACACCTCCCGGGCGTCGCACGGGACCCGGCGTCCATCCAACTCAGGCCCGGGTATGAGCCCGAGTGAGCGCTCAACCCGCTGATTACTGCAGGGCCAGCACCGAGCCAAGGAACTCCGGATAACTCGCGAAATACAGCACGCCGTCGCGGTGGTAGAGGGCCGGCGTGTAGTTGGGGTCGTAGTCCTTCGGCGCGGTCAGCGTGCCGGTGAACGGGGCGTCGCCTTCCGTGTATCCGGCGGCGAGCAGTTCCGCGCGCTTCGCGTCCCAGCCCGGCGCATCCAGGTCGACCTGCGCGAACCACACCCGCACGTCGCCCTCCGACTTTTCCCAGACGCAGGCCAGGCCGCCGGCGTCAATCATCGCCTGCATGGCTGAGCCGAGGGCGGACGTGTCTGCCGCGAGATCCATTCCGTCTGTGGCCAGCGAGGCGTACTCGGCGTCGGCCAGCACGGTGTCGCACGTCGCGCTTGCCGCGGGCGTCGCCGGGCTCGACGTTGGCGTTGCCGGTGGGATGGAGGTCGCCGGGCCACCGGCATCCGTTTGTGCTGTCGCGCAGCCGGTCAGGCAGAGGACGAGCGCGCCGGCGATCAGGCTTCCGTGTCGAATGTGCATGTGGTTCCCCCCGCTGACGGTGCCCGTTGGCCACAAACTATCGGTCACGGGGGCGCCGTGACCCGCGATCAGGATAACGATTGAGCCAGGGTGCGCCCGTCACGACGAAGTTGAGTCGTTCACACTCAACTTTCAGGCACGCGGCTTGACACTCATTTCGTTCCGCGTCACACTTGAGTCTGCAACGCTCAAGTTCGTGCAATCGGGTTGGGCAACATTTACTTTGAAGGAGAACGCACACATGGCTCGTGCAGTAGGCATCGACCTCGGAACCACCAACTCTGTGGTGGCCGTCCTCGAGGGTGGAGAACCCACCGTCATCGCAAACGCCGAAGGATTCCGCACGACCCCCTCGGTGGTCGCCTTCACGAAGGACGGTGAGGTGCTGGTCGGTGAGACCGCCAAGCGCCAGGCCGTCACCAACGTCGACCGCACCATCGCCTCGGTCAAGCGCCACATGGGCACCGACTGGACCGTCGCCGTCGACGACAAGAAGTACACGCCGCAGGAAGTTTCCGCGCGCATCCTGGCCAAGCTCAAGCGCGACGCCGAGGCGTACCTGGGCGACACCGTGACGGATGCCGTCATCACGGTCCCCGCCTACTTCAACGACGCCGAGCGCCAGGCCACCAAGGAGGCCGGCGAGGTCTCCGGGCTCAACGTGCTCCGCATCATCAACGAGCCGACCGCCGCGGCGCTGGCCTACGGCCTCGACAAGGGCAAGGAAGACGAGCTCATCCTGGTCTTCGACCTCGGTGGCGGAACGTTCGACGTCTCGCTCCTCGAGGTGGGCAAGGACGACGAGTTCTCGACCATCCAGGTGCGCTCGACCGCCGGCGACAACCGCCTCGGCGGCGACGACTGGGACCAGCGCATCGTCGACCACCTGATCAAGAAGTTCAAGGAGACCACCGGCGTCGACGTCTCGAAGGACAAGATTGCCAAGCAGCGCCTCAAGGAAGCCGCCGAGCAGGCCAAGAAGGAGCTCTCGAGCAGCATGTCGACGAGCATCCAGCTGCCCTACCTCTCCCTCACCGAGAACGGCCCCGCCAACCTCGACGAGACGCTCACCCGCGCCCAGTTCGAGAAGATGACCGAGGACCTGCTCGACCGCACGAAGAAGCCGTTCCAGGACGTCATCCGCGAGGCCGGCGTCAAGGTGGGCGACATCGCCCACGTCGTGCTCGTCGGTGGATCGACCCGCATGCCCGCCGTCTACGAGCTCGTCAAGGCCGAGACCGGCGGCAAGGACCCGAACAAGGGTGTCAACCCGGACGAGGTCGTCGCCGTGGGCGCCGCCCTGCAGGCCGGCGTGCTGAAGGGCGAGCGCAAGGACGTCCTGCTCATCGACGTCACCCCGCTGAGCCTCGGCATCGAGACCAAGGGCGGCATCATGACGCGCCTGATCGAGCGCAACACGGCGATCCCGACCAAGCGCAGCGAGACGTTCACCACGGCCGACGACAACCAGCCGTCCGTGGCGATCCAGGTCTTCCAGGGCGAGCGCGAGTTCACCCGCGACAACAAGAACCTGGGCACCTTCGAGCTGACCGGCATCGCGCCGGCCCCGCGCGGCATCCCGCAGGTCGAGGTCACCTTCGACCTCGATGCCAACGGGATCGTGCACGTGTCCGCCAAGGACAAGGGCACCGGCAAGGAGCAGTCGATGACCATCACCGGCGGCACCGCACTGGCGAAGGAAGACATCGAGCGCATGGTGCGCGAGGGCGAGGAGCACGCCGCGGAGGACAAGCGCCGCCGCGAGGCCGCCGAGACCCGCAACACCGCCGAGCAGCTCGCGTACTCGATCGAGAAGCTGATCAAGGAGAACGATGACAAGCTGCCCGAGGACGTCAAGTCCGAGGTGCAGGCCGACGTCGACGCGCTCAAGTCAGCGCTCGTCGGCGACGACGACGACGCCGTGAAGGCGGCGTTCGACAAGCTCAACGAGAGCCAGGGCAAGATCGGCGAGGCCATCTACGCGAAGAGCCAGGCGGATGCTTCGGCCGCTCCTGAGTCCGGCGCCGAACAGCCCGCCCCGGAGAACTCCGACGAAGACGTTGTCGACGCCGAGGTTGTCGACGACGAGGACGAAGCGAAGAAGTAATGGCAGACGACAAGAAGCGTCCGGAGGACGAGCCGGCCTCCGCCGAGGAGACCACCGAGGAGACCACCGAGGAGACCGTCGAGGAGATCATCGAGGCCGAGGTGGTGCCTGAGGGTGCCGCCTCGGCGGCCCCGGCCGACGGGATCGAAGAGGACGAACTCACGGTCCAGGACATCCTGGATGCCGCGGAGCGCGAGATCGCCGAACCGTCGAGCGAGCACCTCGCCGACCTCAAGCGCGTGACCGCGGAGTACGCCAACTACCGCAAGCGCACCGAGGCGAACCGCGAGGTGGAACGCGAGCGCATCACCGGCGAGGTCGTCAAGGTTCTCATTCCCGTGCTCGACGACCTCGGTCGCGCCGAGAGGCACGGAGATCTGGCGGGCGACACCGCGTTCGCCACGATCGCGGCCAAGCTCCGGGCGAGCGTCGAGCGCCTGGGCCTGAAGCCGTTCGGCACGGTCGGGGATCCGTTCGATCCGTCCATGCACGAGGCGATCTTCCAGCAGCCCAGCCCGGACGTCCAGACGGAAACCGTCGGCGACGTCGTCGAAACCGGGTACTACCTCGGCTCGAGCCTGTTGCGCGTGGCGAAGGTCGTCGTTCAGGTACCGAGCGATGGCTAGCCAGGACTGGTTCGATAAGGATTTCTACAAGGTCCTTGGCGTCTCCAAGGACGTCTCGCCGGCCGAGCTGAAGAAGGCTTACCGGAAGCTCGCCCGCAAGTACCATCCGGATGCGAATCCGGGCAATGCGGCGGCCGAGGCCAAGTTCAAGGAACTCAGCGAGGCGCATGCCGTCATCGGCGACGCTGAACAGCGCAAGGAGTACGACGCCGTGCGCGCCATGGGCGGTGGAGCACGCTTCACCGCCCCGGGCGGCGGCGGACAGGCCGGCGGGTTCGAGGACGTCTTCGGCGGCATGTTCGGTGGCGGTGGCGGGGGGCGCCAGCAGGGCTACAGCTTCCAGCAGGGCGGGTTCGACGACGTGCTCGGCGGCGTCTTCGGACGCGGCGGCGGCCAGTTCGGCACCTCCAGCGGCGGCTTCCGCGGCTACGGTGGGCCGAGCAGGGGCCATGACGTGGTCGCCACGGCCACCATCGACTTCATCACCGCCGTCCACGGCGACCAGATCACGCTGCAGACGCAGGATGGCCGGCCGATCAAGGTCAAGATTCCCGCGGGCGTGGCCGACGGCCAGAAGATCAAACTGCGCGGCAAGGGGCAGCCGAGCCCCGACGGTGGCGAGCCGGGCGACATCATGCTCACGATCACGGTGCGCAAGCACCCGGTCTTCGAGCGCGAAGGACTCAACCTGCGCGTCACCGTGCCGATCACGTTCGTCGAGGCGACCCTCGGCGCCACGATCGAGGTGCCGACGCTCGGCGGCCCCCCGGTCAAGCTGCGCGTCGCCCCTGGCACGCCCAGCGGCCGGGTGCTCCGGGTCAAGGGACGCGGGGTGACCACGCCCAAGGGCGTCGGTGACCTCCTCGCGGTCGTGCAGGTGGCCGTTCCGTCGCACCTGTCGAATGACGCCCAGGAGAAGCTCGAGGCGTTCGCCGAGGCCCTGCCCAGGGAAAACCCGCGTGAGGACCTCCTGGCGAGGGCGAAGGACTGACCATGGACGAGAACACCCGGGTCTTCGTGATTTCGATGGCGGCGGAGCTTGCGGGCATGCACCCGCAAACCCTGCGCCAATACGATCGCCTCGGGCTCGTCAGCCCGGGGCGCACGCCCGGGAAGTCCCGCCGCTACTCCGTGCGGGACGTGGCCAGGCTGCGGGAGGTCGCCCAGCTGGGCGCCCAGGGGGTGAGCCTGGAAGGCATCCGGCGCATTCTCGAGCTCGAAGACCACGTGCGTGGACTCGAGGCCCGGCTGCGTGAACTCGAATCGGCCCTGGCCGATGAGATGCTCAACCGCCCGGGCCGCCGCGTTTTCGCGGCCGGCTCGGCCGGTGAGGTCACCTCGATGCGGGCCGGAACGCGCCTCCGCCGCTCGAACCAGGTGGTCATCTGGCGGCCGCTCGAACCTCGCTGACAGCGCTGAGTTGCGGACAACGCACCTTCTACTTCGCTCGCGAAGGTTCGTTGTCCGCAGGTCAAACCTGGCGACCGCGGGGAGGGCGCCCCAGCGTCCCGGCTACCTTGGCCCGGCTACCCTGAGGGGATGCCCGACTTCTCCTTCGACCGCCTCCGGCGCCACCCGGATGTCGAGGCCGAGAACCTCTTCGCCGTCGACGCGAGCGACCGGCTGATCCTCGATGAGGCGGCCGCGGACCTGGCGGCTGCGGGGCCCGGAGAGGTGGTCGTGCTCGAGGACCATTACGGGGCGCTCACGCTCGGTGCGGCGGCGCTGCACGGCGCGCGGGGCATCCGGACCCACCAGGACGGACTCTCCGGTGAGCAGGCGCTCGCCCGCAACGCGGCCGAGTCCGGGTTGGCGGAGGCCTACCGCTCGCTGCCGCTGGGCGAGGAACTCCTGGCCGGGGCTCGGGTTGTGC
Source organism: Cryobacterium psychrotolerans (assembly GCF_900101115.1). Taxonomy (GTDB): domain Bacteria; phylum Actinomycetota; class Actinomycetes; order Actinomycetales; family Microbacteriaceae; genus Cryobacterium; species Cryobacterium psychrotolerans. The sequence goes on along the minus strand of NZ_FNFU01000013.1, from coordinate 59,324 downwards.
TGCTGCAATTGCCGCGCAGCCTGTCGGCGCTCGACGAGCTGGCCGACGCCGTGCGCCGGTTCGCGTCGCCGCACGTGCGCGTGTTCGCGGGCGGACGGATCAAGCACATGACCATCGCCATGAACGAGGTCCTGGGCCGCCATTTCGGCGAACTGCAGGTGTCGCCGGCCCGGCAGAAGTCCCGGGTGCTGATCGCCTCGGCGCCGTTGCCGGTGACCGACGCGCCGGCCTGGCCGCGGGTGGCGCGGCACGACGACCTGGCCCCCGGGCTGTCGCTCACAGTCTGCGCGCACGGGGCGGCCTTCGCGGGCACCACGATCGACATCGGCACGCGATTCCTGCTGGAGTTCCTCGACCGGATGAAGCCGGATGCCGGGTCGGCCATCGACCTCGGCTGCGGCACCGGCGTGCTCGCGGCAGCCCTGGCCCGGCGCCGCCCCGGGCTGCGGCTGATCGCCACCGACCAGTCGGCCGCGGCCGTCGCATCCGCCCGGGCCACCATGGAGGCCAACGGCGTGACCGACCGGGTGCGTGTCGTGCGGGACGACGCGCTCGGCAGCCGACCGGATGCCTCGGCCGAGCTGATTGTGCTGAACCCGCCCTTCCACATCGGCTCGTCGGTGCACGCCGGGATCGCGCTGAAGCTCTTCGAGGATGCCGCGCGCGTGCTCCGGCCCGGCGGGGAGCTGTGGACCGTCTGGAACACCCACCTCGGCTACCGCCCCGCGCTCACCCGCATCGTCGGCCCGACGCACCAGGTCGCTCGCAACGCCAAATTCACCGTCACCGTCTCAACCCGCTAACTCACCCCCGCGAAACCGCAGTTGTGCGCGTTATTCGGGCGTTTTAACGCGCACAACTGCGGTTTCGGGGGGGGGGGGGAGGAGAGGGGGATTCCGTTCAGGAGGTCGAGGTGCCAGGCGTCGGCGTGGTGGCGCACGCGGGTGAGCGCGGCATTGTCGATGGTGCCCACGTCCCGGGCGAACGCCCTCGTGAGGGCGAGCCGGATGAGCGTGCCGTGGGTGACGATGATGATGCGCGCCCCGCGGTGTTCCCGGGCGAGCAGCTCCAGGCTGTCGATTGCGCGTTCGGCGACGGCGGACTCGCTCTCCGCGCCGTGGAAGCCGCCCGGAAACCGGAGCGCCTCGAGTTCGTCGCCCGCGCGGAGTCCCTCGGCCGGGCCGTAGTCGCGCTCGACGAGGCCCGGGATGCGCCGGGTGACGTCGAGCTCGAGCCCCGCGGCGATGAGGTCGGCCGTCTCGGCGGCGCGGGAGAGCGGCGAGGAGGCGAGGAAGTCCCAGTCGTAACCGGACAGGGCCGTGACGGCATCCGTCGCCTGCCCTCGGCCGGTGTCGTTGAGCGGGATGTCGGTCGCGCCCTGGATGCGCTGCTGGGCGTTCCAGGCGGTCTGGCCGTGGCGGATCAGGGCGAAGGTCGTGGTGGGGCTCACCCGACCATTCTGCCGTGGGCGGCTAGGCGGACGCTCCGCGTGTGGCGGCTCGGCAAGCCCGCCGGAACCGGCGCGCCCCGCCCTCAGGCCAGGAGCTCGCGGATGTCGGCGGCCGAGAGCGCGGTGCCGTGGGCGGAGCCGGTCGTCATCACGCTGTCGAACAGCCGGGCCTTGGCGGCCTTAAGCGCCATCACCTTCTCCTCGATCGTGTCCCTGGAGACCAGCCGGTAGACCATGACGTTCTTGCTCTGGCCGATCCGGTGCACGCGGTCGACGGCCTGCGCCTCGGTCGCCGGGTTCCACCAGGGGTCGAGCAGGATGACGTAGTCCGCCTCGGTCAGGTTGAGGCCGAACCCGCCCGCCTTGAGGCTGATCAGGAAGACCGAGGCGTCGCCCTCCTTGAAGTCTGCGATCACCCGCGCCCGGTTGCGCGTCTTGCCGTCGAGGTAGGCGTACGAGATCCCGGCGGCGTCCAGGCGGTCCCTGGCCTTGCCGAGGTACTGGGTGAACTGGCTGAAGATGAGGGTGCGGTGCCCCTCGGCCACGGTGTCGGCGAGCAGTTCGAGCAGGGCGTCGAGCTTGGTCGAGGGGATTCCCTCGTAGGCCGGGTCGTAGAGGCTGGCGTCGAGGCTGAGCTGGCGCAGCATGGTCAGCGACCGGAAGATCTCGAACCGGTTCGCGCCCAGGTCGCCGATCAGCCCGAGCACCTTCTGCCGCTCCCGCTGCAGGTGCGTCTCGTAGACCTTGCGGTGCTTCGGGTGCAGTTCGAGCTCGAGCACCTGCTCCTGCTTGGCCGGCAGGTCCCGGGCCACCTCGTCCTTCGTGCGGCGCAGCATGAACGGGCGGATGCGCCGGCGCAACTGGTCCAGCCGGTCGCCGTCGGACTCCTTCTCGATCGGTTTCCGGTAGTACTCGGCGAACCGGCTCGGGCTCGGGAACAGACCCGGCGCGGTGATCGAGAGCAACGACCAAAACTCCATCAGGTTGTTTTCGAGCGGCGTGCCGGTGATCGCCAGCTTGAACGGCGTCGACAGGCGGCGGGCGCACTGGTGCGCGCGGGACTGGTGGTTCTTGACGAACTGCGCCTCGTCGAGCAGCAGGCCGGCCCACTCCCGGGCGTTGTACTCCTCGAAGTCCAGCCGAAAGAGCGTGTACGAGGTGATCACGACATCCGCGCCGGCGATCACGTCCGCCAGGACGGTACCCCGCTTGCGGGTTGTTTCGGTGATCGTCGCCACGGTGAGCCCCGGCGCGAACCTGGCGCACTCGACGGACCAGTTCGGCACCACGCTGGTCGGCGCGACGACCAGGAACGGGGGTCGGGCACCCGGCTCGTCCCGCCCGGCGCCCTGCTCGCGCGCCCGGGCGATCAGGGCGATCGCCTGCAGCGTCTTGCCGAGCCCCATGTCGTCGGCGAGGATGCCGCCCAGCTGGTGGTCGTAGAGGAAGCTCAGCCAGTCGTAGCCGGCCTGCTGGTAGCCGCGCAGCGTGGCCTGGATGCCGCTCGGCAGGGGGCATCCGGGCAGCGCCGTCGCATCCGTCGACACCGTCGCGGCCAGGCCGGCCATCGTCTCGCGCCAGGCGGCCGCCTGGGCGGCCACCACGCCGAGCGCCTGCAGCTCGTCCCAGAGGTCCACCTGGAACCGGCTGATTCCGAGCGCGGCCGAGCCCGGCTCCTGCAGCGCGCGCGCCTCCTCGATCAGGCGCCGGAGCTGGTGCAACTCGGGCCGGTCGAGGCTGAAGTACGTGCCGCTGCGCAGGATCATCACGTCCCGGTCGGCGGCGAGGGCCAGGAAGAGCGCGTCGAAGGGGATGCTCTCGCCGTCGATGCTCACCGTCACGGCCAGGTCGAACCAGTCGCGGCTGTCGGCCCGGTCTGTCGTGGCCAGGCTGATCACCGGCGGCTGCTCCGCGGCACGGTAGTCGGGGGCGTCGCCGATCACCTCTACGACCACGTCGCCGGACCGGGTGAACTCGGGCACCGCGTCCAGGAACGCGATCATCGCGCCTCCGGCGAGGCCCGCCGACGCGTTCAGCCGGGGCGCGCCGCGGTGCTGGGGCGCGATGGTCGGGAACCGGGCGAGCGCGGGGCCCAGCGCGTTCAGGATATCCGCCTCACGACCCTCGTCGCGGAAGGCCGTGTCGCCCGGCCACGGCCACAGGGGGCGCCGGGAACCGGACACCGCCGCGGGCGAGTCGCCCGGGGCCAGGTAGCGCCAGTCCCAGCGCACGCCGATCCGCGGGCCGGCCGCGGTCTCGTCGGAGTGCGTGATCGCCAGCGCCAGCACGGGGCGAGGGATGTCGGGCAGGTCGAACGACCCGTCGCGGCTGGTCACCGCGCCCTGCCGCCGCAGGAACGGGTAGACCTGGGCGAGGAAGGCATCCTCGTCGTTCGAACGCACCAGACGGTTCGCGCTCTCGGCGAGGGCGCGCAGTTGGGCGCTGACCGGGTGGGAGAGCTGCGCGAGGGTGAGCCGGACATCGCCGCCCGGGGCCGCTTCGCCGCCGGGCCCGTCCCAGGCGAACAGCCCGTGCGCCGGATCGCCGAGGAAACCGAGGTGCTGCCGATCGAGGCGCCGGCCGGCGAGCGTGACGGTCGGCGTGAGCGCGAGCCCGGCTTCGCCGCGACTGATGTCGACCGCCAGGGTGGCCGGAGCAGACGAGAGCACCACCGGATCCTGCGCCGGGTTGGCGTAGACCAGCGGCATCCGGGCGCCCTGGGCCGTGTCGAGGATCTCCCAGAGGTCCTCGTTCCCGGCGTCGTCGAGGTGCAACCAGTTGTCGGCCGGGGCGCGGTAGCCCCGGCCCGCCGCATACAGCGCGCGCAGGGAGGTCAGGATCGACACGTGGGTGGCATCGAGCGAGTCGAGGGAGTAGAGCAGGTTGTCCCAGGTCAGGCCGCCGCGGATCCAGGAGCCGCCGCTGCCCATCACCATCGGGCGGATGCCCAGGCGCCGCGCCGGACGCGTGCGCCCGGCCGAGTACCAGCCGGTGCTGATCGGGGCGAGCAGCTCGAATTGCAGGGCGAGCCTGGCGCGGGTCCGGACGACCGAGACGCCCTGCTGCGAGGGCGCCCTGGGCGCGGCAGGCCGGGCCCCGGGCTCGAAGGCTGGCATCCGGCGTTCTCGAATCGGGCCATCGGGGCCGTCCGCCGGGGAATCCCGGCTGGCCAGGAGCAGGGCGGCGACATGCTTGCAGTTGCGCTTGACCGGGCAGGTGCACACGCCCGTGGCCCGGCTGGCCTGCCCGGCGGCGTTCACCGTGAACGACACGGTCACCGAATAGGGCTCGGGGCGAGTGCCCCGCACCTGTCCGAAGAGCTGGGTGCCGGAACCGAACCAGGTTTGTTTTTGCACGTGTCCGTTGCGCACGTAGCGCTCGCCGCGGGAGAAGGCCTGGCTGCCGACGAGCAGGGCAATCTCGTGCGAGCTGAGGGTATGGGCCATAGTGGGAGGAAATCCGTACGTAAGTCGACGTCCAGTCTCTCACGCGCGGCTGGGAGGCCCGGAGAGAGTCCGCCCTAGCGGGAATCGCCCAATCTCGATAAACTTGAGCCAATCAGACTCAACTTTGAAGGAGACCTCGCGATGCAAGCCGGACAGCAGCCGCCCCAGGAGGAAGCGAAGAGCGCCCTGGAGCTCTACGGGGTCAACCTCACCGAAATCGCCCGCACGGGCAAGCTCGACCCGGTGATCGGCCGCGATGCCGAGATTCGCCGGGTGAGCCAGGTTCTCACCCGTCGCACGAAGAACAACCCGGTGCTCATCGGGGAACCCGGCGTGGGCAAGACCGCCGTCGTCGAGGGGCTGGCCCAGCGCATCGTCGCCGGCGACGTCGCCGATTCGCTCAAGGGCAAGCAGCTCGTCTCCCTCGACCTGGCCGCGCTCGTCGCCGGCGCGAAGTATCGCGGTGAGTTCGAGGAGCGGCTGAAGTCCGTGCTCAAGGAGATCAACGACGCGGAGGGGGAGATCATCACCTTCGTCGATGAGCTGCACACCCTGATGGGCGCCGGCGGCGGCGAGGGCTCCGTGGCGGCCTCCAACATGCTCAAGCCCATGCTCGCCCGCGGCGAACTCCGCCTGATCGGCGCGACCACCCTGAACGAATACCGCGAGTTCATCGAGAAGGATGCCGCGCTCGAGCGCCGTTTCCAGCCGGTGCTCGTGGACGAACCGAGCGTCGAAGACACCGTGGCCATCCTCCGCGGGCTCAAGGAGCGCTACGAGGCCCACCACAAGGTGTCGATCGCCGACTCGGCGCTCGTGGCGGCGGCATCCCTGTCGAACCGGTACATCACGGCCCGGCAGCTGCCGGACAAGGCCATCGACCTGATCGACGAGGCGGCGAGCCGGCTGCGGATGGAAATCGACTCGGCCCCGGTGGAGATCGACGAGCTGCGGCGCGGCGTCGATCGGCTCAGGCTCGAGGAGCTCGCCCTCAAGAAGGAGAAGGACGACGCGTCCAGGTTGCGGCTGCAGAAGCTGCGCGAAGACCTCGCCGAGCGCCAGGAGAAGCTCTCCGAGCTGCAGGCGCGCTGGGAAACGGAGCGGGCCTCGCTCAACCGGGTCGGCGAACTCAAGGAACGGCTCGACTCCGCGCGCAGCGAGGCCGACCGCGCACAGCGGGAGGGCAACCTGGAGAAGGCGTCCCGCCTGCTCTACGGCGACATCCCGGTGATGCAGCGGGAGCTGGCCGCCGCGGAGAAGACCGAGTCGGAGGGGCCGCGGATGGTCAACGACCACGTCACCGCAGAGGACATCGCCGCCGTGGTCGCGGCCTGGACCGGCATCCCGGTGGGCCGCCTGCTGCAGGGCGAGACCGAGAAGCTGCTGAACCTCGAGGGCGAGCTCGCCCACCGGCTGATCGGCCAGAAGGATGCCGTGCGCGCGGTTGCCGACGCCGTGCGCCGCACCCGGGCCGGGATCTCCGACCCAGACCGGCCCACCGGGTCGTTCCTGTTCCTCGGCCCGACCGGCGTGGGCAAGACGGAGCTGGCCAAGGCGCTCGCCGACTTCCTCTTCGACGACGAGAAGGCGATGGTGCGCATCGACATGAGCGAGTACGGCGAGAAGTTCTCCGTATCGCGCCTGGTCGGGGCGCCCCCCGGGTACATCGGGTACGAGCAGGGCGGGCAGCTCACCGAGGCCGTGCGCCGGCGGCCGTACTCTGTGATCCTCTTCGACGAGGTAGAGAAGGCGCACCCTGAGGTGTTCGACGTGCTGCTGCAGGTGCTCGACGACGGCCGGCTCACCGACGGCCAGGGCCGCACCGTCGACTTCCGCAACACGATCATGGTGCTCACCTCGAACCTCGGTTCGCAGTTCATGGTCGACCAGACGCTCTCGCCCGAGCAGAAGGAAACCGCCGTCCGGGACCTGGTGCGCAAGTCCTTCAAGCCCGAGTTCGTGAACCGCCTCGACGACATCGTGGTGTTCTCGTCGCTGTCGATGGAGGATCTCGGCCGGATCGTGGAGCTGAACGTCGACCGTCTGCAGCGGCGGCTCGCCGAGCGCAGGCTCGAACTGGCCGTGACCCCGGATGCCCGGGCCTGGCTGGCCGAGCGCGGATACGACCCGATCTACGGCGCGCGTCCGCTGCGCAGGCTGATGCAGCAGGAAATCGACGACCGGCTGGCCCGGGCGCTGCTGTCCGGCGAGGTTCGCGACGGTGACACGGTTCGGGTCGAACTCGCACCGGACGGGGACTCGCTCACCGTCGCATCCGCCGCCGCCCCGCCCGTGCCCTCCGGCGAAGAGGACGTCGACGACGTCGAGCTCTAGACCGTCCAGCGATCCCTCGGGCCCGCGGGGGTTAGGCTCGGGGGATGCGTGCAACAGTGATTTACGGCGAGAGAGACGTCCGCCTGGAAGAAGTAGCCGACCCGATCCTCTCCACCGGGGGTGACGCCATCGTGCGCGTCGTCGCCGCGTGCGTCTGCGGCTCCGACCTGTGGCCGTACCGCGGCGTGCAGCCGACGGACGAACCTCACCGGATCGGCCACGAGTTCGTGGGCGTCGTCGAGGCCATCGGCCCGGACGTCCGCACCGTCAAGGTAGGCGACTTCGTCATCGCACCCTTCTACGACTGCGACAACACCTGCGTCAACTGTCAGAACGGCGTCAGCACCTCCTGCCTCAACGGCGGCTGGTGGGGCTCCGACGACCAGCTCGGCGGCTTCGCCGACGGCGCCCAGGGCGAAAAGGTGCGCGTGCCCCACGCCGACGGCTCGCTCGTGGCGACCCCGTCGATGCCGGACGACGCCCAGGTTCCCGGCCTGCTCACCCTCGCCGACGTCATGGGCACCGGCCACCACGCGGCTGTTTCCGCCGGCGTGACCACCGGCAGCACGGTCGTCGTCGTCGGCGACGGCGCGGTCGGCCTCTGCGCCATCATCGCGGCCAAGCGCCTCGGTGCGTCCCGGATCGTGGCCATGTCGCGCCACGCGGATCGGCAGGCCGTCGCCCGCGAGTTCGGCGCCACCGACATCGTTGAGGAACGCGGCGAGGCGGGCGTCGCCCGCATCCGCGAGCTCTTCGACGGAATCGGCGCCGACTGCGTGCTCGAGTGCGTCGGAACCAAGGAGTCGATGGACCAGGCGATCGAGTCGGCCCGGCCCGGCGGCATGGTCGGCTACGTGGGCGTGCCCACCGGCGGCCCCATCGCCGTGCGCCCGCTGTTCAGCCGGAACGTCGGCCTCAACGGCGGCGTCGCGTCCGTGCGCGGCTACGTCGAGGAACTGCTGCCCGAGGTGCTCTCCGGCGCGATCAACCCCGGCCGCGTCTTCGACCTCGAGCTGCCGCTGGCGGATGTCGCGGAGGCCTACGCCGCCATGGACGAACGCCGCGCGATCAAGGTTCTGCTCCGCCCCTAGCGGCCCGAAAGCCAGGTGCCGCTCGTGCGGCACCTGGCCGGGTCGATGCTTGACAGACCCACCCCCAGCCACTTCACTTGCAATGACATAGCGCTTTCTCATTGTGGAAGTTACGCCAGGGGGAACAAGCAATGACGCTTGAACAGTTCAACCTCCTCGACCGCGAGCAGGCTCGGGATGCCGTGCGCCCGTGCGTGCAGATCGCCCGGTGGGTCGATGGCGTCGTCGACGCCCGCCCGTACTCCGACGTGGAGGAGCTCCTCACGGTGGCGCGGCACATCGCAGCACCCTGGACGATCGCCGAAATCGACGGAGCGCTCGCCCGCCACGCCCGGATCGGGGAGCGGGCGCGCGGCGCGCACGCCGAAGCCTCGCTCTCCCGTTCGGAACAGGCCGGAATCGATCCAGGGGACACCGCCGTCGCGGAGGCGCTTGCCGCGGGCAACCGCGCCTATGAGGAACGATTCGGGCGAGTTTTTCTGATCCGGGCTGCGCGGCGCACGCCGGAGGAGATCCTTGCTGCGCTGCGGAGCCGGCTGACGCACTCACCCGAGGAGGAGATCCCCGTCGTCGCGGATCAGCTGCGCGAGATCGCCGTGCTCCGTCTGGAAGGAATCCTGACGTCGTGAGCCAGCTCCGTAGTCATGTCAGTACTCATATTCTGGATGCCGCCACCGGTCGTCCGGCCGGAGGCGTCGCCGTCTCCCTGCTGGACGTGGACGGCACCGAGATCGCTGCCGGCCGAACCGACGCCGATGGCCGCGTGAGTGACCTCGGTCCGGAGCTGCTCGAGCGCGGAACCTACCGGCTGCGCTTCGCCACCGGCGAATACTTCGCCGGAACCAGCCGAGACACGTTCTACCCCGTGGTGTCGATCGATTTCGAGGTCACCGACCCCGCGCAGCACTACCACGTACCTCTGCTGCTCAGCCCATTCGCATACTCGACCTACAGGGGAAGCTGACCATGGCACACGGCAGCATCGTTCTCGGCGCCAACCAGTATGGGAAGGCCGAGGTGCGCCTCGTCAAGGTGACCAGGGACACGGCGCGCCACGAGATCGAAGACCTGAGCATCACCTCCCAGCTGCGCGGTGACTTCGAGGCGGCCCACGTCGAGGGCGACAACGCGCACGTCATTGCCACGGACACCCAGAAGAACACGGCCTTCGCCTTCGCCAGGGACGGCGTCGGCGCCCCCGAGGATCTCCTCCTTCGCCTCGCCCGGCATTTCGTTGACGACTTCGAGTGGGTCACCGGCGGCCGCTGGGCGGCCGAAAAGTACTCCTGGGCCCACATCGACATGGGCAACGAAGACGGCGAAAGCACCCATGACCACGCCTTCGTCCGTGGCGGCACCGAAATCCGCACCGCCACCGTCACGATCGACGGAGGCGGCGCACCCACGGTCATCGCCGGCCTGAAGGACCTCTCGGTGCTCAAATCCACCGGGTCGCAGTTCACCGGCTTCCCCCGCGACGTGTACACGACCCTGCAGGACGCCACCGATCGCATCCTCGCCACCTCGGTCACCGCCCGCTGGCGCTACAACACCGCAGGGCTCGATTACGACGCGGTCTACGCGGACGTGCGACGCGTGCTGCTCAGGGCCTTCGCCGACAAGCATTCCCACGCCCTGCAGCAGACCCTGTTCCAGATGGGCAAGGCCGTTCTCGAGGCTCACCCCGAGATCGACGAGATCAAGTTCTCGATGCCCAACCGCCACCATTACCTGGTCGACCTCTCGCCGTTCGACCTCGACAACCCCGGCGAGGTCTTCTTCGCCGCCGACCGCCCGTACGGCCTGATCGAGGCCGTCGTGCAGCGCGATGACGCAACCGATGCCGCAGCCGCCTGGGAGGGCATGGCCGGCTTCTGTTAGTCCCGGAATTCACGGTTCGAAAGAATTAAGGAGCCCAGTCCCATGGATGCATCGCACCAGGAGGCACTGCTGCTGAGGCAGGCCGTGCAACTCGCCACCGACAACGTCCGGAGCAGCGGCGGGCCTTTCGGGGCCCTCGTCGTCGCGCCGGACGGCCGCGTGTTCGAGGGAGTGAACCGGGTCACCGCGAACCTGGACCCCACGGCCCATGCCGAGGTGACCGCAATCAGGGCGGCCTGCCAGGGTCTCGGCACGTTCGACCTCACCGGGGCGACGTTGTACGCGAGCTGCGAACCGTGCCCGATGTGTCTCTCCTCGGCCCTGTGGGCGCGCATCGGCACGGTGTTCTTCGCGGCCGACCGTGACGATGCGGCCGGAGCGGGGTTCGATGACGCGGTCTTCTACGACTACTTCGAGAACCCCGGCGGCGAGGACAGCATCATGCCGATCAATCGGATCGGCCTCGGCGATGACGCCACGGAACCCTTCAACGTCTGGCTGAGCACCCCCGACCGGATCGCATATTAGGTCCGGGATGTCAGTGTGCCCGTCGTCACGATGGCTTACATTGTCATCCTGGGGGAAGGTACGAAAAGGAGCGGGGACCATGGATGATCCAAGCGTGAACTATGAATCCAGTGTGACCTATGAATCCAGCGTGACTGTGAACGGGCAACGACGCCCGTTGGCCGGTGTGCGTGCACACGCGACGGCCCTCGAGTGGCTGCGGGAGAACGGCCTGTCCGGCAGCAAGGAAGGCTGCGCCGAGGGTGAGTGCGGCGCGTGCGCAGTGCTCGTCGGCCAGGCCGACGGTTCGGGCGGCACCGCCTGGGCGGCGGTCAACGCGTGCCTGATCCCGGCCTGGGCGCTCGACGGCCAGGAGCTGGTGACAGCAGAGGGACTGGGCACGCCGGCAGCGCTTCACCCGGTCCAGGCCGGACTCGCCGCAGCAGGCGGCTCCCAGTGCGGATACTGCACTCCGGGTTTCGCCTGCAGCATGGCGGCCGAATTCTACCGGCGGGACCGGCAGCCGGGAGGCGACCTCAGCGACGATGCCCCGTGCGGAGAACGCGGCCCGAACGGGTTCGATCTTCATGCGCTGGCCGGCAATCTCTGCCGGTGCACCGGGTACCGCCCGATCCGCGACGCCGCCTACGCCCTCGGCGCCCCGCAGGCCGGCGACGAGCTCGCCGCCCGGCGGGACCTCCCGCCCCCGCGGCCGGCGGCAACGGTGCTGGAGGCTCCCGACGGGAAATTCGTGCGCCCGCGGACGCTGGCCGAGGCGGTCGGCCTGCTGGCCGAGAATCCGACCGCGGTGCTGATCGCCGGGTCGACGGACTGGGGCGTGGAAGTCAATCTGCGCGGCCGCCGCAGCCCGCTCGTGCTCGCCATCGATGCGATCGGGGAGCTTCGCACCCTGGAATTCGGGGACCGGTTCATCCAGATCGGCGCGGCCGTGCCGCTGTCTGAGGTAGAGAGCGCCCTGGCCGGCCGGGTGCCTCTGCTTGGCGACATGATCCCCCAGTTCGCGTCCCGGCTCATCCGCAATCGTGCGACCTTCGGCGGCAACCTGGGCACCGGCTCTCCCATCGGCGACAGCCCGCCGGCCCTCCTGGCCCTGGACGCGGTGGTCGTCCTGGCCTCGACGGTGGGCGAGCGCGAGGTCGAGCTCAGCGACTACTTCACCGGCTATCGCAGGTCCGTGCGCCGCCCGGACGAGATTCTCCGGGCGATCCGGATACCGCTGCCGCTGGCGGGGACCACCGCGTTCCACAAAATAGCGAAGCGCCGGTTCGACGACATCTCGAGCGTGGCCGTGGCCTTCGCCATCGACGTCGACGACGGCCTGGTGACACGGGCCCGCATCGGCCTGGGCGGCGTGGCGGCAACCCCGCTGCGCGCGCGGGCAACCGAGCAGGCCCTGGAAGGCCAACCGTGGGCGGCCCCGGCCGTGCGCAGGGCCGCGGCCGCGCTCGGCGACGAGGGGACCCCCCTGGACGACCACCGGGCAAGCGCCGCCTACCGCAAGGCCATGCTCGTCCAGGCGATGCTCAAGTTCTACACCGAAGCCACCGGGGAGGCCCTGTCATGAGTGCCCTCTCGGATCGCCCGGTCGACCCGGCGGTCGGCCTGCCCGTGCCGCACGAAAGCGCGATCCTGCACGCGACCGGGCGGGCGATCTTCACCGACGACCTGGCATCCCGCACGGCCGGGGTGCTGACCGCCTGGCCGGTTCAGTCCACCCATGCCCATGCCCGCGTGAGCGTGTTGCGCACCGACGGCGCCCTCGGCGTTCCCGGCGTCGTCCGGGTGCTCACCGCCGACGACGTGCCCGGCATCAACGATTCCGGGATCAAGCACGACGAGCCGTTGTTCCCCACGGAAGTCATGTTCTACGGTCAGGCGCTGTGCTGGGTCCTGGCCGAATCCACTGAGGCCGCCCGGCTCGGCGCCGACGCCGTGCAGGTCGAGTATGAGGTGCTGACCTCGGTGGTGACCCTGTCGGAGGCCATCACGGCCGAGTCGTTCCAGGGCGAGACCCGCACCGTGCGACGCGGAGACGCCGACGCGGCACTGGCCGGGGCCGCCCGGGTGTTCGAGGGCGAGAGTGAGGTCGGAGGGCAGGAACACTTCTACCTCGAGACCCAGGCCGCGCTGGCGCAGGTCGAAGACGACGGACGGGTGTTCGTGCAGTGCAGCACCCAGCACCCCTCCGAGACGCAGGCAATCGTGGCCCACGTGCTCGGGCTCAGCAGCAACGCGGTGACGGTGCAGTGCCTGCGGATGGGCGGAGCGTTCGGCGGCAAGGAGATGCAGCCGCACGGATTCGCCGCGGTGGCCGCGCTCGGCGCCCTGCTGACCGGCCGGCCGGTGCGGCTGCGGCTCACCCGAACCCAGGACCTGACCCTGACGGGCAAGCGACACCCGTTCCACGCCTCCTGGCGGGTCGGCTTCTCCGAGGACGGGCTGCTGCTGGGGCTGAAAGCCACGCTGACCGCAGACGGCGGCTGGAGCCTCGACCTGTCCGAACCCGTCTTGAGCCGTGCGCTCTGCCACATCGACAATGCCTACTGGATCCCCGCGATCGAAGCCCGCGGCCGGATCGTGAAGACGAACAAGACCTCGCAGACGGCGTTCCGGGGCTTTGGCGGACCGCAGGGCATGTTCATGATCGAAGACATCCTCGGTCGGTGCGCCCCGCTGCTCGGCATCGACCCGGCCGAGCTTCGACGGAAGAACTTCTACGCCCCGGGCCAGTTGACGCCGTACGGACAGCCGGTGCGCCACGCCGAACGGCTGGGCGCGATCTGGACCCAGCTGGTCCACAGCAGCGCCCTCGCGCGGAGGACGGAGGAGGCCCGGGCATTCAACGCGGCCAGTCCGCACCTGAAACGCGCGCTGGCGCTGACGCCGGTCAAGTTCGGGATCTCCTTCAACTTCACCGCGTTCAACCAGGCCGGCGCCCTGGTGCACGTCTACAAGGACGGATCCGTGCTCATCAATCACGGTGGCACCGAGATGGGCCAGGGCCTGCACACGAAGATGCTGCAGGTTGCGTCAACCGCCCTCGGCGTTCCCCTGTCGGCGGTGCGGCTGGCGCCCACTCGCACGGACAAGGTACCCAACACCTCGGCGACGGCGGCCAGTTCCAGCTCCGACCTCAACGGTGGCGCCATCAAGAACGCCTGCGATCAGATTCTTGCGCGGATGGCTGACGTCGCGGGCCGGATGCTCGGCGCGCACTCCCAGGACGTGCGGTTTACCCGCGGCAGGGTGAGCGCCCTGGGTCTGGGCGCCGGCCAGGACATCGGCTTCGCCGAGGTGGCGGGGGAGGCGTACCTGCAGCGCGTGCAGCTGTGGGCGGCCGGCTTCTACCGAACGGAGGGGCTCTACTGGGACCAGAAGGCGATGCAGGGGGAGCCGTTCAAGTACTTCGCCTACGGAGCCGCCGCGACCGAGGTCGAGGTGGACGGGTTCACGGGGGCGTACCGGGTGCGCCGGGTCGACATCGTGCACGACGTGGGCGACTCCCTGTCCCCGATCATCGACATCGGCCAGGTGGAGGGTGGCTTCGTGCAGGGCGCCGGCTGGCTCACCCTGGAGGATCTGCGCTGGGATGCCGGCGACGGCCCGGGTCGAGGACGCCTGCTCACCCAGTCGGCCAGCACCTACAAGCTGCCGAGCCTGTCGGAGATGCCGGACGAATTCAACGTCACGCTGTTCGAGCGGGCCACCGAAGACGGTGCGATCTATGGCTCCAAGGCCGTGGGCGAGCCGCCGGTGATGCTCGCCCTCAGCGTCCGCGAGGCGCTGCGCCAGGCCGTTGCCGGCTTCGGGCCGGCCGGGCACAGCGTGGAGCTGGCTTCCCCGGCGACACCCGAGGCCGTGTTCTGGGCCCTGACGGCGGCGCGCGCGGCCGTCGAGGCTGAGGCGCCGACGCAGGGCACGAGCGGCGCCGAACGCGCTCCCGCCCTGACGGACACCTGACATGGCGTGGATCGACGCGGTGGAACATCTGCGTGCGAACCGGCTGGCCGGGGTCATCGTCACGGTCGCGGCGGTGCGCGGGCACGCACCGAGGAACGGCGGCGCGAAGATGGTCGTCTCCGCGCACGAGGCCTGGGGGACAATCGGCGGCGGCAACCTCGAGGAAACCGCGATCGAGCGGGCCAGGACCCTGATTGCCGCGGATGCCGCCGAGCCGGAGTTGATGACCGTCCAGCTGAGCGACAAGGCCCCGGCCGTGCACGGCGTGCAGTGTTGTGGGGGAGAGGTGGTGCTGCTGGTGGAACCGATCAGGGTTGTGCCCGCCGTCGTCATCTTCGGTCTGGGGCATGTGGGCCTCGAGCTGGCTCGGATTCTCAGCCGCCATGAGCTGGACCTGCACCTGGTCGACTCCCGCGCCGACCAGCTCGCCGAGGATCGACTCGCCGTCCTGGGCGGGAGTACTGCCCGCCTTCGCGTGCATCACGCACCGGTTCCGGAGGTGGTTTTCGAGCTGCTTCCGGCCGGCACGCATGTCCTGATCATGACCCACGACCATGCGGAGGATGTGGCGCTCTGCGACGTCGCGCTCCGGTTCCCCGAGCTGGCGTCCATCGGCCTGATCGGTTCGAGCGCCAAATGGCGGCGTTTCCAGCAGCGCCTGGCCGACGAGGGCCACACGCCGGAAGATCTGGCCCGCATCCACACTCCGATCGGCCTGCCGGGGATCACCTCGAAGGATCCCGCGGCCATCGCCGTCAGCGTGGCGGCCGAGCTGCTCCAGCGCTTCGAAACCGTGCCGGCCGGCTCAGGTCCCGCGGCGCAGTAGCCTGCCGGTCGGCGTCCGGCCGTCGACTTCCCGGCCGCGGAGGAACGTCATGCGCACGACGCCGGTCAGCGTCCGGCCGTCGTAGGGAGTGATCGGATTCTTGTGGTTGAGCTTCCGGGCGTCGACGACGAATGTGTCCTCGGCGCCGAAGATGGCCATGTCCGCGTCGGATCCGACGGAGAGCCGTCCCTTCCGGGTGAGCCGGGCGAGGTTCGCCGGGGTGGTGGACATCCAGCCGAGCACCCGTTCGAGGCTGATCCCTCTGGTCCGGGCCTCTGTCCAGACCAGGGAGAGGCCCAGCTGCAGGGAGGACACCCCGCCCCAGGCGACCGCGAAGTCACCGTTCGCCGGGTCTTTCAGGTCAAGCGTGCTCGGGGAGTGGTCGGACACGATGCAATCGATGACGCCCTCCGTCAGGCCCTGCCAGAGCAGGTCGCGATTGGAGGCTTCGCGGATCGGCGGGCAGCACTTGAACGCCGTCGCGCCGTCGGGGATTTCCTCGGCCGTCAGGGTCAGGTAGTGCGGGCAGGTCTCCACCGTCAGCTTCACCCCGTCGCGCCTGGCGCCGGCGATCATCGGCAGCGCGTCCGAGGAGCTCAGGTGCAGGATGTGCGCGCGCGCACCGGTCCGGCGCGCGCGTTCGATGACGTCGGCGATGGCGAGGTTCTCGGCCGCCCGCGGTCGGGAGGCGAGGAAGGTGTCGTAGTGGTCGCCCGCGGCGGCCGGCGCCCGGTCGATCGTGCGGGCATCCTCGGCGTGAACGATCAGCACGGAGTTCAATCCGCTGGTCAGGGCCATGTCCGCCTCCATCTCGGCCGGCTCGAGAGGGGGGAACTCGTCCACCCCCGACGGCAGCAGGAAGCACTTGAAGCCGAACACGCCGGCGTCGTGCAGCCCGCGCAGCTCCGCCGTGTTGCCGGGGACGGCGCCGCCCCAGAAACCGACGTCGACGAAGCACTGGCCCTGCGCCACGCTGCGCTTGAGTTCCAGCGCCCGGGCGGTCGTCGTCGGCGGGATGCTGTTCAGCGGCATGTCGATGATCGTGGTGACACCGCCGGCCGCGGCGGCCCGGGTGGCCGACGCGAAGCCTTCCCACTCCGTGCGTCCGGGCTCATTGACGTGCACGTGGGTGTCGACCAGTCCGGGGATCAGGGTTTCGTCGGCCGTCAGCTCAATCGTGCTGACCCCGTCCAAACCGCTGCCCAGCGGCTCGATCCGGGTGATCACTCCGGCGCGGATGCCGACCTCGGCGGACACGATGCCGGCGGGGGTCAGGATCCTTGAGGCGCGGATGACCAGGTCGAACCCGCGGGCCGCGGGGCCCGTCGGCGCGGTGTCTTCAGGCCTGGCGCTCATCGTCAGGTCAGGCGGATCTGCCGGTTGACGTCTTTGTACAGGAGGTAGCGGAACTGCCCGGGGCCGCCGGCGTAGCAGGCCTGGGGGCAGAACGCGCGCAGCCACATGAAGTCGCCTGCCTCCACCTCGACCCAGTCGTCATTGAGCCGGTAGACGGCCTTGCCCTCGAGCACGAAGATGCCGTGCTCCATCACATGGGTTTCGGCGAACGGGATGACGGCGCCGGGCTCGAACGTGACGATATTGACGTGCATGTCGTGGGCCAGGTCGTTCGGGTCGACGAAGCGGGTGGTCGACCACCGGTTGTCCGTGTCCGGCATGGCCGAGGGCGTCACGGCGGCATCGCTGGTGACGAATGACGTGGCCGTGTAGCCCTCGAGCGGCTCGTAGGCCTTGCGCACCCACTGGAAGGTCGCGGGTTCGTCGCCGTCGTTTCTCACCGACCACCGCGCCCCGGCCGCCGTGTAGACATAGGCGCCCGGTTCCAGCGTGTGTTCGGTGCCGTCGAGCGTCAGCGTGAGCGTGCCCCTGGTGAGGAAGAGAACGGATTCGACGCCGGCCTCTGGCTCCGGCTTCGCGCTGCAGCCGCCGGGCGCCACCTCGACGATGTACTGGGCGAAGGTGGTGGCGAAGCCGGCGATCGGCCTGGCCAGGATCCACGCCCGGGTGTTCTCCCAGCCGGGGAGGTTGCTGGTGACGATGTTCCGCAGCACGCCCCTCGGGATCACCGTGTACGCCGCCTTGACCACCGCGCGGTCGGTGAGGAGCGCGGTCTGGGCGGGCAGGCCGCCCTCTGGGGAATAATAGTTGCTCATGCGTCTGCTCCCGGAGTTCCGGCAAGGCTACCGGCATCCAATCGCGGATGGGCAAGCAGGGTGAGCCTGGCCAGGCCCAGGCCGGTCACGGCCAGGGCCTCCTCGGCGCCGACCGCGCCGCACTGCACACCGCGAAGCACGAACCCCGCCAGGGAGCGTGCCGTCGCCGGCTCGTCCAGGATGCCGCTTCCGGCCCCGACCGGGGCGGCCCTGTCCCGGGCGGTCAGGTCCGCATACGCGCGCAGCCGGAGCGCAGCGGCGGGCAGTCCCTGCCGGTAGAAGCCGAAGGTGGCGGCGAATCGGCTCGGCAGCTGCGCCGCGTGCAGGTCCCAGCCCTGGTAGTAGCCACGCTCCAGCGACCGTCGAACCAGCCGGCCGTGCAAGCGCCAGGCGTCATCGACGCCGTCGCCCACCGGAATGACGTTGGTGGAACCATCCGAGAGCCGGATGCCGGTGCCGGCAACCGCCAGCTGCATGACCTCC
This sequence comes from Cryobacterium psychrotolerans, assembly GCF_900101115.1. Lineage (GTDB taxonomy): Bacteria > Actinomycetota > Actinomycetes > Actinomycetales > Microbacteriaceae > Cryobacterium > Cryobacterium psychrotolerans. The sequence goes on along the minus strand of NZ_FNFU01000013.1, from coordinate 41,154 downwards.
TTGGCGAAGTCCGCGACCGGATGCTCCATCGACTGGTATTCGGCCGAGATCTGCAGCGAGGCGCTGTAGTCGTAGGTTCCGTAGTGCAGCCCGCTGATCCGCCCGGGCACAGCGTGCGCCAGTCGGGCCACCGGCGAGGTTCCGTCCGGGCCGAGGATCAGCTGCGGCGTCTCAACCTGCACCTCGAAGCGCAACCGGCCGGCGGGCAGCGAGTGCACGTCCTCCAGCCGGCCAACGGCGTAGCCCATCGCCTGCACCTGGTCCACCGTCGTGACCTTGGGCAGCGTCAGCACCAGGCCGTCGGGGAGCTCGCCCGCCGTGACCAGGCCCGAGATGAACAGGTCCAGGGTGCGCAGCCCTCGGGCACGCGTGGACGTCTCCAGGCCCTTGAAGCGGATCCCGATGAAGGGCGGAGCGGTGCCCTCGGCCACCGACCGGGCCACCAGCCGCGCTGCGTTCGCCGCGTCCTCGTCTTCCGCCTCGTCGCCGCGGTTTCCGTAGCCATCCTCGAAGTCCAGCCGCAGGTCCTCGATCGGTTCGCTCGAAAGCTTCGTCTCGACGCGAGTCGAGAGCGCTTCGGCGAGGTCATCGTCGAATCCCAGAAGCGACCCCAGCCGGGACAGGCCGCCGTGGGCGGCCGCAGCGTGCAGGGCTCGCTCTCCCCACTCGGCGGCCAGGCCCGGCGTGAACAGGTCCGCCGGGACGTAGACGGTGTGCACCGGCTGGCGGCTGCCGTCGTCACCGGGGTAGTTCGTGTCCAGCAGGGTGTCGGTGGCGGCCAGCTGGGTGTCAATCTGCCGCAGATCAGCGGCGGAGAGGGAGGTGGCTGCGCCCACGGGTCAGTCGATCAGCTCGTAGGCGGGCGTGGTGAGGAAATCCGTGTACTCCGGAGAGAGGCAGATCTCCCCAATCAGCTCGCCGGCCGGCCGGTAGAACGCGTTGAAGGCCTCCTCGCCCACTTCCGAGCGAAGTCTCTCCGTCTCCTCGCCGAGAATCCGGGCGACGAGTTCGCGGGTCACCGTGCGCCCCGTGTCACTGAGCGTGACACCGTTGCGGATCTGTTGCCAGACCTGGGACCGGGAGATCTCTGCCGTCGCGGCATCCTCCATCAGGTTGTGGATGGCGACGGCCCCGTTTCCGGAGATCCAGGCGGCGGTGTACGCCACGGCCACGTAAAGGTTCAGCCTCAGCCCGGCCTCGGTCACCTGGCCGGCCGCGGAGGCAATGTCGAGCAGCTGATCCGCCGTCACGGTAACCTCGGGGCGCGCCTTGTCGAGCTGGTTGGGGCGCTCGCCGAGAACGTCGTCGAACACCTCCTGGCAGACGGGCACGAGGTCGGGGTGAGCCACCCAGGAGCCGTCGAAGCCGTCGAGCGCCTCGCGAACCTTGTCCGCCCTGACCTTGCGGAAGGCCTCCTCCGTGACCGCGGGTTCGTGCCGGTTCGGGATGACCGCAGCCATGCCGCCCATGGCGAAGGCGCCGCGCCGGTGACAGGTCTTGACCAGCAGCTCGGTGTACGCGCGCATGAATGGCGCCGTCATGGAGATCGAGGATCGGTCCGGCAGGATGAACGCCGGGCCCGCATCGCGGAAGTATTTCACGATGCTGAACAGGTAGTCCCAGCGTCCGGCATTGAGGCCCGAGGCGTGGTCGCGAAGCTCGAAGAGGATCTCGTCCATTTCGAAGGCCGCCGGGATGGTCTCGATCAGTACCGTGGCACGGATGCTGCCCTGCGGCACGCCCAGGTAGTCCTGGGCGAAAACGAAGATGTCGTTCCAGAGCCTGGCCTCGAGATGGCTCTCCATCTTGGGCAGGTAGTAGTACGGTCCACGGCCAGCCGCCAGCAGCAGTTTCGCTGTGTGGAAGAAGTGCAGGCCGAAGTCCACGAGCGCTGCCACCGCGGGCTCGCCGTCGATCAGCACGTGGCGTTCGACCATGTGCCACCCGCGCGGCCGGGTGATGACCACGGCGGGAGAGGCGTCGGTGCGCAGCAGGTATTCCTTGCCTTCCGGCGAGGTGTAGGCGAGGGTTCCGGCGGCTGCGTCGCGCAGGTTCAGGATGCCGTCGACCACGTTGGGCCAGGTCGGGCAGCTGGCATCCTCGAGGTCCGCCAGCCACACACGGGCCCCTGAGTTGAGCGCGTTGATGGCCATTTTGGCCGGCGAGGCCGGGCCGGTGATTTCGACCCGGCGGTCGCGCAGGGCCGCGGGAGCCGCGGCGACCTGCCAATCGCCGGCGCGCACCGAGGCGGTCTCCGGCAGGAAGTCCAGCCTGCCCGTGGCGGCCACGGTGTCGCGCCTGGCCTTCCGTTCGCCGAGAAGTTCACTCCGTCGGGGAGCGAAGCGGCGGTTCAGGTCTTCGATGAAGGCCAGCGCCTCCGGGGTGAGAATTTCCTCGGCGCGGGCGACCGGCCGCGCGTCAGTGAGTGTCAGCGACATCATCGTTCCGCCAGGTTCTTTCATATTACGGATATTATTGTCTATCCTGCGGAAACACAACCGTTCCCAGGTCTCCCCGCCGGCCCCCACAATCCTGAGGTATCTTAGGATTTGAGACAAAAATTTCGCCATGCGGTAAATTTCTGTCAGACACTCACGGGAGGCCAGGGAATGGCGGTAAAGACTATCGGCGGCGTTCAGTCTGTGGAGCGTGTCTTCGAACTCCTGGAGCTCATCACGGATGCCGGGCGCGAGGTGACCCTGTCTGAACTGGCCGGGTCGACCGATCTGCCGCTCCCCACTATTCACCGCCTCCTGCGCACCCTGGTGGCGCTCGGATACGCCCGGCAGCTGCCCAATCGGCGCTATGCGCTGGGTCCGCGCCTGATTCGGCTGGGCGACGGGGCGAGCAAGCAGCTCGGCGCCCTGGCCCGGCCGCAACTGGCCTCCCTGGTCTCCGAGCTGGGCGAAACGTCCAACATGGCGATGCTCGACGGGGACATGGTCGTGTACATCGCCCAGGTCCCCTCGGCGCACTCGATGCGGATGTTCACCGAGGTGGGGCGTCGGGTGCACACCCACGACTCGGGGGTCGGCAAGGCGATCCTGGCCCAGCTTGACGACGACCGGGTGCGGGGCATCGTCGCCCGGGCGGGCATGCCGACGCCCACGGAGATGAGCATCGGCACCGTTGACGAGCTGCTGGCCGACCTGGCCCGCACCCGTGAGCGGGGCTACGCCATTGATGACAACGAGCAGGAAATCGGCGTGCGATGCTTTGCCGTTGCGGTCCCCGGCGCCCCGACGCCCACGGCCATCTCGGTCTCCGGCCCGGTGTCCCGCGTCGGCGACGCGTTCGCTGCCCGGGCCATTCCCCTGCTGCTCGCCGCCGCGCGGGTGATTGGCGACGACGTCCGCCCGGAAGCCCACGGCGTCTCGCACAAATCGGCCGGTTGAGGGCAGACCGGCCGGTTGAGGTCGGGCCGGCCGGGGAATCAACCGTGCCGCCCGCGTGTTAAAGCCAGCGACGCGCACCACGCGTCCGAACGCACGACGCGCATGACGCGTCCGGGGAGAGGCAATGACACGGAAGATCGAAGAAGTAGAAGACGCCGCCGGCACGGTCACGAAGTACCGTAGGCACGCCAACGGCGGCGGGCTGGTGGCGCCGGGGGCGAACGTCGAGGACAGCACGTTCATCGCGTCCACGACGTATGTGGAGGCCGAGGCTCGCGTCGCCCGCGGAGGATGGATCGGCCAGGGAAGCTGGATCGACCAGGGTGCGCGGATCGGCAGCCTGGCCTTCATCGGCGACGACGTGCACGTGGGCCGTGGGGCCGTCATCGGCAACGACGTGCGCATCGGCAGCCACTCTCGGATCGGGGCTGACGCCCGCATCGGCCACGGGGCCCGGCTGAACCGCGACACGAAGGTGCCGGATGGCGCCGTGCGCCTGGCCCGCCGTTCCCAGGCGCGCCTGGCCGCCTAGCGAAACTCGACACGCTCCCCGGCATTCAGTTGCGGAGAAAGTACCTTCCCCAGCGAAGTGAAGGTCCGTTGTCCGCAACTGAACGTGGAACGGCCCGGTCAGTCGTTGACGAGGAGCAGGTCGGCGAGGGGCTTGCGCGTGCGCGGCGCGGATTCGCGCTCGAGCAGCTCCTTCGAGAGGGTGCCGACATCGGCGAGCACGCCGATGGCCGTGATCGACACGATCGCCTGGTTGTCGGCCAGCCCGAAGGCCAGCGCGAGCGCGGCGGCGTCATAGCCGCCCATCTGGTGGGTGTGCAGGCCCTCGTGCTGCGCCTGGATCGTCAGGTGGGCGACGGCCTGGCCGAGGTCGTACCGGGCCCACGGGTTTTGGCGGGTGTCGTCGATGTCCAGCTCGGCGACGTTCACGATCAAGACGGAGGCGGCATCCGCCCAGGCCCGGTTGAAGCCCATCAGGGCGGCGTGGATGGTGCCGAAGCTCGCCGAGCCGCGGCGGGCGACGATGTAGCGCGAGGGCTGGATGTTGCTGGCCGACGGCGCCCAGCGGGCGGCCTCGAGCACCGTGGTCAGGGTGGTCTCGTCGATGACGGCGGCGGAATCGTAGCCGCGCGGGCTCCAGCGCTCGGCGAGAACCGGGAGGATGGGCGAGGTCGTGTCGGCGGCGCGGCTGATGGAATCGGTGATCAGGGTCATGGGGTGCTGTCCTTCGGCTGGAACACGGGGGCGGGGCAACACTGACCCACCTGTCTAAACGCGATCGTCGTCGCCATATTCCATGCACCCGCATATAGCCACGAAAGGGAGGCGCCCTCGCGGGCGACCTACTTCTCGGAAAGACTCTCGCGCACCTGGCGGCGCAGCACCTTGCCGATCAGGGAACGCGGCAGGTCCCCGACCTGGACGACGTTCCTCGGAACCTTGTACGCGGACAGGCGGGTGCGGCAGTGGTCCCGCAGGGCGTCCACGTCGAGGCTCGCGCCCGCCTTGAGCACGACCGCGGCCACGACGTCCTCGCCGCCTGCCTTGCTCGGCAGCCCGACGACGGCGGCATCCTGCACGGCGGGATGGGAGAGGAGGGCCGCTTCGACCTCCGAGGGGGCCACATTGAACCCGCCGGTGATGATGAGTTCCTTGATCCTGTCGACGACCGTGACGAAGCCGTCGGGGGTGACGCTGACGATGTCACCCGTGCGCAGCCAGCCGCCCGGAAGAAGCGCTTCGGCGGTCTCCTCCGGCCGGTTCCAGTATCCGGAGAACACCTGCGGCCCGCGGATGAGCAGTTCGCCCTCCTCGTCGAATCCGCGATCCACGGTGGGGTCGTCCGGGTCAACAACGCGGATCTCGGTGCTCGGGAACGGCACGCCCACCGTGCCGGGGCGCCGGCTCGGCCCGATCGGGTTTCCGAGCGCGACCGGTGAGGTCTCGGTCATCCCGTAGCCCTCCACCAGCCAGCCGCCGGTGGCGTCCTCCCACCGTTGCACGGTCGCCACCGGCAGGCTCATCGCCCCGGAGATGGAGAAACGGATGCCGCGCAGGCTCATCTTGCGCTTCGCGGCAGCCGTGACCAGCCGGTCGTAGATGGGGGGAACGGCGGGCATGAACGTCGGCGGGGTGCGCCGGGCGGCATCCAGCACCAGGCCCTCGTCGAACTTCGGGAACAGCACGAGCCGGGAGCCCGTGCCCATGGCGAAGGTCAGGCAGAGCGTCAGCCCGTAGGCGTGGAACATCGGCAGGACCGCGTAGACGACCTCCTCGCCCGGGCGGAGCCCCTGCACCCACGCCTCGCCCTGGAGGGCGTTGGTGCGGAGGTTGAAGTGGGTGAGGATGGCGCCCTTCGGGGCGCCTGTCGTGCCGCTGGTGTACTGGAGCGCGGCGATGTCGCCGACGCCGGGCCGCTGATGCGAGGGGCGCAGCCGTCGGGAGCCGACGAGGGAGTCCCAGTCGAGGGCGTCCGACGGGAGGCGACCGATGGTCAGGGCCGAACGAGAGGCGCGCGCCTTCGGGATCGGCAGGGCCAGGAGCAGCCGCTTGCCCAGCGTCATGGCCTGGGTGAGGTCGACGGCGATGACCTTCGACACCCCCATGTCCTTCGGGAAGTCGCGCACGGTGGCGTAGACCTTGTCCCAGACGATCGCGACCTGTGCGCCGTGGTCCTCGAACTGGTGACGGAGCTCCCGCTCGGTGTAGAGCGGGTTGTGTTCGACGACGATCGCGCCCAGGCGCAGGACCGCGTAGAACGCGACCACGTGCTGCGGACAGTTCGGAAGCACGAGCGCCACCCGGTCGCCCGGTTTCACGCCCAGGCGACGCAGCCCGTTCGCCACCCGGGCTACCTGGTCGCCGAGGCGCCGGTAGCTCGTGGTCGCGCCGAAGAAGTCGAGGGCGACTCGGTCGCCGAACCGGGCGACCGAGCCGTCGATCATGTCGACGAGGGTCTGCGTCGATGACTCGACCGCGGTCGGCACGCCGGGCGCGTAGGCGCCGAGCCACGGCCTGGCGGCGAAGACGCTCATCGGACCGCGAGTTCCCGCTCCAGCGCGGCGACGAAGGCGTCGATGTCTTCTTCGTGCGTGTCGAAGCCGCACATCCAGCGCACCTCGCCGGTCGCCGCATCCCAGTCATAGAAGCGGAAGGACTCGCGCAGCCGGTCGCCGATGCCGGGCGGGATCACCGCGAAGATGGAGTTGGCCTGGCTGAGCTGGCTGAACCTGACGCCGGTGATCGAACCCGTCGCGATCCCGTGTTCGAGCGCCAGTCGCATCCGGGCGGCCATGGCGTTGGCGTGGCCGGCGTTGCGCAGCCAGAGGTCGCCGCCGAGCAGGGCGATGAACTGGGCCGAGATGAAGCGCATCTTCGAGGACAGCTGCATGTTCAGCTTGCGCAGGTAGATCAGGCCCTCGGAGGCGTCCGGGTTCAGCACGACCACGCATTCGCCGTACATCAGGCCGTTCTTCGTGCCGCCGAAGCTGAGCACGTCGACGCCGGCATCGCGGGTGAAGGCGCGGAACGGCACGCCGAGCGAGGCGGCGGCGTTGGAGATCCTGGCGCCGTCCATATGCAGCTTCATGCCGTTCGCGTGCGCGTAGTCGGCGATCGCGCGCACCTCGTCGACCGTGTAGACCGTGCCGAGCTCGGTGGACTGCGTGATCGAGACCACCAGCGGCTGGGCGCGGTGCTCGTCACCCCAGCCCCAGGCTTCCTGGGCGATGAGCTCGGGGGTGAGCTTGCCGTCGGGGGTCTGGATCGGGAGCAGTTTGATGCCGGCGACCTTCTCGGGCGCTCCGCCCTCATCCGAGTGGATGTGCGCGGTGGCCGTGCAGATGACGGCGCCCCAGCGAGGCAGCATCGACTGCAGCCCGATCACGTTCGCGCCCGTGCCGTTGAACACGGGGAACGCCTCGACGCCCTCGCCGAAGTGCTCGGCGAAGACCTCCTGCAGCCGTGCCGTGTAGACATCCTCGCCGTAGGCGATCTGGTGGGCGCCGTTGGCGGCCACGATGGCTTCGAGGATCTCGGGGTGCACGCCCGAATAGTTGTCTGAGGCGAAGCCGCGGGAGTTCAGGTCATGGATTTGGGTCACCCCTCCATCTTGGCCCATTCTGCTGAGCCCGCGAAGTGGTCACGCCGCGTCCCGCCGACCTTGGCGGTTGCGGTCGAGATTGACCGGTGCGCCCGGCAAACTCGAGCGCAACCGTCAATCTGGGCGCGTGTGGAGCGGGATCCGGGTGTTGTTGACGGATGCCGCCGGCGCGTCCCACAGGCCGACCACCGACGCGGCGAGCTCGGCCTCGAGGCCCTCGAGGGCGCGCACGGCGAAGATGACCGCCGCGGCATCCGGGGCCGTCTTCGCGAAGCCCTGCCCGACCGCGCGGGTCCAGGTTTCGGCCGCGGCCTTGGCCGTCGCGTAGTTCGCGCCGCCCGGTGTCGGCTTGTCGACCGAGACCGAGGACACGATCGCCAGGCGGCCCGCCGGGGAGGCAAGCAGGTCGTCGTTGAAGGCGCGGGTCGTGTTGCGCAGGGTGGTGAGAACGCGGCCGTGCAGGAAATCCCAGTCCTCGTCGGTCTGGCCGGCCAGCCCGCCCCCGCCGCGCCAGCCGCCCACGAGGTGGATGAGGCCGTCGATGCGGCCGTGCGCCTCGTGCACGGTGTGGGCCAGGGCGCGCACCTCGGCGAAGTTGGCGAGGTCGTAGACGAAGGTGGCGGCATCCGGAACCTGGCTTTTCAGCGCCTGCAGGTGGTCCACGTTCGAGCCGACGGCAATCACCGTGGCCCCCGCCGCCGACAGCGCCGCGCAGACGGCGACCCCGGCCGCGCTGGTCGCGCCGGCAATGAGCACGGTGCGACCAGCGACGGCAGGCGCCGTCGCCCCGGTGGGGACATCAGCCACGCGCGGTGATCCCAACGGTCGACTCGATGACGGACTTCATCTTCTTGTCCAGCGCCTCGAAGAACATGGACAGCGGGAACTCGTCGTCCAGCACCAGGTCGGTGTAGCCCTTCGGCGGACCGGCGAGCACCTCGAGCGGCAGCCCGCGAGCCCAGGTCGAAGCCGGGTTCGGGGTCAACGTGGCGCTGATCATGTCGTACGCCGCCAGCCAGTGCGCCTTCTTCGGGCGGTCGATCGACGCCCAGTACAGGTCGTCGATCTGCGCGCCGAGCGCGATCACCACGTCCGGGACGGCGTCCCAGTCGAAGGCGAGCCGGGTGTCGGTCCAGTGCAGCACGTGGTGCTGGTGCATCCACGCGAACAACAGCTGACCGCCGAGGCCGTCGTAGTTGCGGGTTCGGCTGCCGGTGATCGAGAACCGGAAGATCCGGTCGAAGATCACGGCGTACTGAACCAGTTTGGCGTGCCTGCGCGCCTCCGGGCTGGCGTTTTCGTCACGTTCGATCCTGACCGACTCGCGGAAGGCGGTCAGGTCGCAGCGCAGTTCCTCCAGCGAATACAGGAAGAACGGCATCCGCTGCTTGATCATGAAGGGGTCGAACGGCAGGTCGCCGCGCATGTGCGTGCGGTCGTGGATGAGGTCCCACATGACGAAGGTCTCCTCGGCCAGCTGCTGGTCGTCGAGCAGCGCGGCCGCGTCGTCGGGCAGTTCGAGACGGGTGATCTCGGATGCCGCGCGCACGACCCGGCGGTACCTGGCGGCCTCGCGGTCGGCGAAGATCGCCCCCCAGGTGAACGTCGGGATCTCGCGCATGGCGACCGTCTCGGGGAACAGCACCGCGGAGTTGGTGTCGTAGCCGGGAGTGAAGTCGAGGAAGCGGATCGGCACGAACAAACCGTTGGTGTATTCCTGCTCCAGCTCCGCAATGAACGCCGGCCAGATGACCGCGATCAGAACGGCCTCGACCAGGCGGTTCGAGCTGCCGTTCTGCGTGTACATCGGGAAGACCACGAGGTGGCGGAGTCCGTCGACCCGGTGCTGCTGCGGCTGGAAGGCCATCAGCGCGTCGTAGAAGTCGGGCTCGCCGAAGCCTTCGCTCGCCCAGCGGTCGAAGTCGGCCACCGCGGCGTCGAGATAGGCGGCGTCGTGCGGGAACAGCGGGGCGAGTTCCCGGATGGCGGTGGTGATCACGGCGACGCGGGCCGCGGCATCCGGGTGCGCCGACGGCTCGGGGATCGAACCGTTCTGCGCCTGGACGCCCTGCAGGGCGGTCGCGGCGGCCTTGAGGCGCAGCCAGGCCGGGTGGGTCGCGACGTCCTCGAGAACCTCGGGCTCACCGACCAGTGCTTCTGCAACATAATTCGACATGGGAACCTCCCGTCCTCTGAGTTCGCCGCGGTCGCGGCAGTGGGCGGCGCGTTGGGTGCGCCGTATCCTCAGAATATCCGGCCGCGAGCGGCGTTTCTTACGACTTCTTGCAAGAAATCGCCGGGTTAGAGTGCGGGAATGACGGATTCTACGGACGACGGCAGCGATGCGAGCACGGATCCGGCAACGGCCGCCGCGGTGCGCGCCGCGCTCGCCGCGCTCGCTGACCCCGACCGCGCCGCCCAGGTCGCCCGCTTCTTCCAGACGGGGCCGGGCCAGTATGGCGAGGGCGACGTCTTCGCCGGCCTGCGGCTGCCCGACATCCGGCTGGTCGTGAAGCGGTTCGCCGGGCTGGGGCTGCGGGAGGTCGAGACGCTCCTCACCAGCGAGGTGCACGAGCACCGGCTCGCGGCCCTGCTGATCCTGGTCGGCCGGTTCCGGCGCGCGAGCCGCGCCCGAACGCGCGACGAGGTCGCACGCACGAGGCTCGCCGAGTTCTACCTGGCTGCCGTGCGGCGCGGCCTCGTCAACAACTGGGACCTCGTGGATGCGTCCGCGCCGACACTGCTCGGCGAGTACCTCGTCGACCGGCCGCGCGACGTCTTGTTCGACCTCGCCGCCGGCGACAGCCTCTGGGAGCGGCGGGTCGCCATGCTCGCCAGTAGCGCCTTCATCGCGCACGGCGACGCCACCACGACGCTCGAGCTCGCGGAGCGGCTGCTCGGCGACCAGGAAAGCCTGATCCACAAGGCCGTCGGCTGGATGTTGCGCGAGGTCGGCAAGCTCGACCGCCCCCTTCTGCTGGCCTTCCTCGACGAGCATGCCGGCCGGATGCCGCGCACCGCGCTCAGCTACGCCACCGAACACCTCGAGCCGGAGGTTCGCGCCCGCTACCGGGCGTACCCCCGCCGGCCCGCGTGAGGGGTCGCAAATCGACCTTGAATCGGCCAACGAAGCTCGATTTGCGACCCCTCACGGGGTGAGCCGGCGGCCTAGACGAAGAGCAGCACGAAGCCAAGGACGGCCGCCGCGATCCCCACGCCCAGCAGCACGAGGCCGGTCAGGCGCAGGGCCTTGCCGTCGTGGTCCGGAGCGTGCGTGCGGCAGCGCCAGGGCGAACGGGCGCGGAACCAGACCGGCACGTCATCGCCCGGCTCGAGTATAACGGTCTCCTGCGTCGTCGCCGGCGACTCGTGCACCTCGCCGGTGCGGTCGAACCACCGGATGACCGGGCCGGGCCCGGCGCCGGCGATGACGCCTTCCGTGCGCACCCAGCGCCCGCGCAGGTCGCGAACGGCCAGCCCGGCGAGGTAGAGCCCGCCGCCGCCGAGCAGCCCGACCAGCGTCAGGATCTCGCTGAGGAGGCCCGCGATGTCATGTGCGTCCATGCCCGGCCTCCTCTGCTGCGGCGCCCGCCGATCGCGGAGTCCATGGGCCGATAATACTGGCCGGAGGCGCGGTGATATCGTCGTCCCAGGAAACGGCGAGAGCGGACCCATGACCTTCGAGCAGGTTATTACGGCACTGGTGCAGGTCGTCGAGGCGGTCGGCGCCGCCATCATGGTGTTCGGCGGGGCGGCTGCCTTCCTCGTCGCCGTGCCGCGTGCCCTGCGGGCCGACACCAGGGCCCGCGCGTACCAGAGCCTGCGCAGGAACCTCGGCCGGGCCATCCTGCTCGGCCTGGAAGTGCTGATCGTGGCGGACATCATCCGCACCATCCTCGTCACAACAACGGTGGAGAGCGTGCTGGTGCTCGCCGCGATCGTGCTGATCCGAATCCTCCTGAGCTTCTCGCTCGAGGTCGAAATGGACGGGGTCTGGCCGTGGGCGCGCTGGCGCCTGGCCTCAGGCCGCGCCGCGCCTGGCGCGCAGCCGCCAGAGTGAGGTGACTTCGTTCGAGCGGGCGGCGTGCAGCGGGTCGCTGGCGTCGGCGGCGCGGGGATGCGTGGGCCGGGTGTCGAGTCTCTCCACGACCTCGAGGCCGGCATCGTCGATGAGGCCGAGGAGCTCCGCGCGGGAGCGAAGCCCGAGCAGCTCGGCGATGTCGGAGATGATCAGCCAGCCCTCCCCGCCCGGCTCGAGGTGGTCGGCGAGGCCGGCCAGGAAGCCGCGCAGCATCCGGCTGTCGGGGTCGTAGACGGCGAAGTCGGTCGACGTGACCGCCGCGGCCGGGATCCAGGGCGGGTTGCAGACGACCAGCGGGGCGCGTCCCGGCGGGAACAGGTCGGCCGGGACGATGTCGACCCGGTCGCCCAGACCCAGGCGCTGGATGTTCGCGCGCGCGCAGGCCAGCGCCCGGGGGTCCTGGTCGGTCCCGACGACGCGCGCGACACCGCGCCGGGCCAGGATGGCCGCAAGCACGCCGGTGCCGACGCCGATGTCGAAGGCCAGGCTGCCGGCGGGAAGCGGAGCGGACTGCACCAGCTCGAGGTACTCCCCACGAATGGGCGAGAAAACGCCGTAGTGTGGGTGGATTCGGGCGCCGAGCGCCGGTATCGGCACGCCCTTCGTGCGCCACTCATGCGCCCCGATCACACCGATCAGCTCGCGCAGCGAGGTCACCGACGGCCCGTCGGCCGGCCCGTAGGTCTCGGTGCAGGCCAGGCGCACGTCGGGCGCCCGGCGCAGCGGAACCGTGTAGTCCGCCTCGAGCGGCACGAGCACCAGGCCCAGCACCTGCGCGCGGGTGAGCGCCTCGCTCCGTGAGCGCCGGAAGGCGGCGGTGAGGTCCTTGTCGGCCGGGCGCCGCCCGCGGTCAACCCGCCGGCCGAGTGCCTGCAGCAGCTGGCGGGCGCCCAGGAAATCCCCTCGCCACAACATCCCGGTGCCCGATTTCGCCAGGCGGTAGGCCACATCCGCGGTCAGCGTGTCGTCGGCGATGACCACTCGCCGGGGCGGCTCCCAGCCGCTCTCGGAGCGCCACAGCGCCGAGCGCTGCTCCCCGGCTTCCTCCCAGCGGATCTCGGTCACAGGGCGGGCATGACTTCGCGTTCGAACAGCTCGATCCCGGACCGGTCGTAGGCGGCCTCGGGGAAGTAGTGGATCGAGTAGCCGAGGCCGCGTGCCTTCATCCCGGCCAGGCGCTCCACGATCTGCTCCGGCGTGCCGACGCAGAGAGCCTTGCCGCCGCGGTACTCGGCCATGAAGTTCTCCGCCCCGTCGGCGCCCAGGTACGGCGTGACCCGGGCCTGGATCGCGTCGAGGCGCTCGGCCACCTCGGCCTCGTCCCGTCCGACGACCGTGTTGTAGTTCGACGAGCGGGTGATCGAGCCGAAGTCGGTGCCGGCCGTCGCGCAGTGCTGCTCGAGCAGCCGGCTCTTGCGCTCGAAGCCCTCCGGAGAACCGTCGAAGTTGGTGTAATTCGCGTACTGCGCGGCGATGCGCAGGGTGACCTTCTCGCCGCCGCCGGCGATCCAGATCGGGATGCCGCCCTCCTGCAGCGGCAGCGGCCGCACAATGGCGCCGTCCACCTGGTAGTGCTCGCCGTCGAGGGTGGCCGTGCCGGTCGTCCAGGCCTGGCGCATGATCTGCACGCCCTCGTCGAGGCGGGCGAGGCGTTCGCCGGCGCGCGGGAAGCCGTAGCCGTAGGCGCGCCACTCGTGCTCGTACCAACCGGCGCCGATCCCCATCTCGACCCGGCCGCCGGAGATGATGTCGATCGTGGAGGCGACCTTGGCCAGGTACGCGGGGTTGCGGTAGCTGATGCAGGTGCACATCTGCCCCAGGCGCACGCGCGTCGTGGTCGCCGCGAACGCCGACATGAGCGTCCACGCCTCGTGGGTGGCCTCCTCGCTCGGCACCGGCACGGTGTGGAAGTGGTCGTACACCCAGATGGATTCCCAGGCGCCCGCGTCGGCGTGCGCGGCCAGGCCGCTCATCGCCGCCCACTGCCCCGCGGGGTCGATCCCGACGAGGTCGTGACGCCAGCCCTGGGGTACAAAGAGTCCGAATCGCATGCACCGAGCCTATGCCGCGGGCGGCGGGGCCCGGACGCGCGCTACTTCCCGTTCTTGTTCGGCGGCGTCAGCGTGGCGGCGTAGTCGGGCACCGGCCGGGTCTGCTCGCGCGGGGGCCGCTCGTAGTCGGAGGCCGCCGGGCGCGGCGGAATGGTGACGTCCGGCGGCTGGAGGTGCTCGTAGGGCACGATCGACAACAGGTGGCTGATCATGTTCAGGCGCGCGGCGAGTTTGTCTTCGCTTTCCACCACCCACCACGGCGCCTCGGGAATGTCGGTGTGCACGAACATCTCATCCTTGGCCTTGGAGTAGTCAACCCATTTCGTGATCGAGAGCAGGTCGGTCTCGGAGAGCTTCCACCGGCGCATCGGGTCGTTCAGCCGGGAGCGGAACCGGGCCTCCTGCTCCCGGTCGGACACCGAGAACCAGTACTTGACCAGCAGGATGCCGTCTTCCACGAGCATCCGCTCGAACAGCGGTGCCTGGTGCAGGAAGCGGCGGTATTCGTCGGCCGTGCAGTACCCCATCACCCGTTCGACGCCGGCGCGGTTGTACCAGGATCGGTCCATCAGCACGATCTCGCCCGCCGCGGGCAGGTGCTCGATGTAGCGCTGGAAATACCACTGGCCGCGCTCGCGGTCGGTGGGCATCGGGAGGGCCATGATCCGGGCGATGCGCGGGTTGAGGTACTGGGTGACGCGCTTGATCGCGGAGCCCTTGCCGGCGGCGTCCCGGCCCTCGAAGATCACGACAATGCGAGCGCCCGAGGCGCGTACCCACTCCTGCATGGCAACGAGCTCGGTCTGGAGGCGGCGCAGCTCGCCGGAGTAGACCGCTTTGCGGAGCCTCGGCTTCTTGGCTGACATGGTCGGCCTCCTCGTCCTCGCCGCAATCATGGCATGCCCCGTCGGGGCGGGGGCGGATCTCTTGCGATGATGGACCCATGAGTCGAACCGTTTCCGGAGCCCACGTCCTGATCACCGGAGCCGCCATGGGCATGGGCCGCCTGTACGCCGAGCGCGCCGTCGCCGAGGGTGCGAAGTCCGTGATTCTCTGGGACCGGGACGCGGGGGCCCTGACCGCGACGGCGTCCGTCCTGTCCGGGCGCGCCGCGGAGGGCACCCAGATCGCCAGCTACGTCGTCGACATCGCCGACCTGGGCGCGATCGCGCAGACCGCCCAGCGCGTGCGCACCGAGGTGGGCGACCCGGACATCGTGATCAACAACGCCGGGATCGTGCGCGGTTCCTACTTCTGGGAGCACGACAACGGCGACGACACGCGCCAGACCATGCAGATCAACGCGCTCGCGCCGATGTACATCACCCGCGAGTTCCTGCCGGCGATGATGGCGAACTCCTACCGGGAGGCGCGGATCGTGAATATCGCCTCGGCCGCGGGCATGCTCTCGAACCCGAGGATGAGCGTCTACGCGGCCTCGAAGGCGGCGCTGATCGGCTGGAGCGACTCGCTTCGCCTCGAGCTGGTGCAGCAGGACTTCGGCAACGTCAAGGTCACCACGGTGTCGCCGAGCTACATCTCGACCGGGATGTTCGAGGGCGCCCGCGGTCCCCTCCTCACGCCCCTGATGACCCCGGAGTATGTCGTGGAGCGGGTGTGGCGCTCGATGCTCGCCGGGAAGGCCTCACTGATGATGCCGTGGACGGTCGGACTCTCCCAGGTGCTCAAGGGCGTGCTTCCCCTGCCCGTCTGGGATTCCGTCGCCGGCCGGGTCTTCGGCGTGTACGGCTCGATGGACAAGTGGGTCGGGCGCGGCTAGAACCGGCCACTCTCGCGCGTCGCCCGAGTCAGCGGGCGGATGCGTGCCGGGTGAGCCGCTCGGTGAGCCCGAGCCGCACCGTCGGCCACTCGCCCTGGATGATCGAGAAGACGACGGTGTCGCGCAGGGTCCCGTCCCGCCCGAGCTGGTGATTGCGCAGCACCCCGTCCTGCTTGGCGCCGAGGGCAATGATCGCGGCGCGGGACTGCCGGTTGTGGAAGTGGGTCCGGAACTCGACCGCGATGCAGTCGAGCGCCTCGAAGGCGTGCCTGAGCAGCAGCAGCTTCGCTTCGGTGTTGATGCCGGTGCGCTGGGCGCTGGGCGCCAGCCAGGTGGAGCCGATTTCGAGGTGACGGTGCTGCGGGGTGATGTTCATGAACGTGGTCATCCCCACGACGGTCCCGCGCGCGTTGTCCCGGATCGCCCAGGGCAGCATCTGCCCGGCCGCGAAGAGCGCCAGTCGCCGTGCCACCTCGGCAGCCATCCCGTCCGGCGAGGGGATGCCCGTGTACCAGGCCCGCCACAGTTCGCCCTCCGCGACCGCGACCTTGAGCTCCTCGACGTGATCGGCCGAGAGCGGTTCCAGGGTGACCCGTTGCCCGGTGAGTGTGGGCAGCGCCGTGAAGTCCATGGCTCAAAGGTAGACCGCGAGGAGACCTCGGCCGGGCAGGGCGCTCAGGCGTTCTGCCAGAGCCCCATCAGGTTGCCCTCGCTGTCGGTGAAGTAAGCCGCGAAGCCCATCTCGCCGACGACCTGCTTGGGCAGGGCTGTCGATCCGCCCAGGCTTGAGACCTTCTCGAGGGCCGCATCGATGTCGGCGACATCGATGGTCACGATCGGATTTGCCAGCTTCGCGTCTCGCTTGAACATTCCGCCGTTGATGGACCCGGCCTCCGCCAGCACTCCCTCTTCGGATATCGGTGTCGGCAGCAGCATCACGTAGTCCATCTCCGGCATCGGGCGGATGTCCCAGCCGAATGCCGCGCGGTAGAACTCCGCAGCCCTGTCCATGTCATCCGCGGGAATTTCGAAGTGCACCACTCGTCCGCTCATCGCGACCACCTACCCTCTTGATCGGCGTGGACAGCCCACGCCACGCAGCAGATAGTAGTTCGAACCATTGCATCCGTCACCGTCGTCTCGCTCTGGGCGCGGGTTCAGCGCACACCCAGCCGGGGCTGGAATCGTGGGAGCAGCACACCGAAGCAAGGGAGCACACCATGGGATTCCTCGATCGCCTCCTGGGCCGCGAAGAGCCGCAGCCGGAACGGCAGCATGCACCGCCCAGGGCCCCGCGCAGCGCGGCCGCGCCCCAGCGCACCGACGACGAAATGGCCGTCGAGCGTTACCAGTACCTTCTCCGCACGGCCCCGCCCGAGACGATCGAGGAGGTGCACACGGAGGCGTTCGCGAAGCTCACGCCGGAGCAGCGCGACCTGCTCTTCCGGCAGTTCAGTGAGAACGTCAACCCGAGCGAGCGCCCCGCGAACGCGGAGCCGGCGACCCTCGCCCAGGCCGCGACGCGAGCGGAGCTGCAGCAGCCGGGCACGCTCGCCCGCACGTTCGGCAACCAGGGCCAGGGCGGGATGAGCTTCGGCGGCATGGTGGGCAGTTCCATGCTCGGAACCATTGCCGGGTACGTCATCGGGTCGGCGATTGTGAGCGCGTTCATGCCGACGGATGCCGGAGCTGACGCAGGGTCCGGATCCGACGCCGGCGGTGATGCCGGAAGCGCCGACGCGTCCGGGGCGGATGCCTCTGCGGGCGGTTCGGGCGGCGGCGATTCGGGCGGCGGCGACTTCGGAGGTGGCGGCGGCTTTGGCGACTTCGGCGGTGGCGGCGACTTCGGGTTCTAACCTCGGCCGGGCCATCCGCGTGTCGTGTGGGCGGTTCATCACGTGCGCAGCGGGACGCCGACGTCCGTGCCGCCCTCGTGCGTCAGCCGGTTTCTGACCTGCATAACGCACGGAGCCGGCACGAACCCGCCGGCGAACAAGGCCTCACCCTGGCGGAAGCGGGGGGACCGGGACAGCAGCGCGCCGGCGCGAAGCCGAAGACGGCCCCCAGCTCCGTCAGATCCAGGGGTGAGCTCATCTTCATCAGGACGGAGTTGTCGCACTGCGAAATGATGCTCGGGTGGACCTTGGACGGGCGTTGCGTGGACAGCAGCAGCCACAGCCCGAACTTGCGCCGCTCGGCGGCCTCGCCCGGCGCATCGGCGCGCAGATTGGGCAGCCGAACGAAGTCCCCGTTGGGATCGAAGATGACCAACGGCAGTTCGGTGTGGGCCAGGAGCTGCTCGAGCACGACTCCGAGCGCGTAGGTCTTCCCCGATCCGCTCTGCCCGCAGCAGAACGTGTGCCGGTTGAAGCGATGCGGCAGCAGTCGCGCGGGCACGTCGGGGTTTGTGGTGAGGGAGCCCACCTCCAGGGTCGCACCCGTCGCGCGGTGGAGGAGCTCGATCGTTTCCTCCCCTGCCGCGGCGACCTCGGCGGACCGGAAGGGCGACGAGGCGAGCGGATCCAGCCGGCCGCCCTCGTCGATGACGCCGAGAATCCGGCCAGAGGCTGCCGCCCGGCCGGCGGGACGCTCCGAGTTGGACTCCACCTGGCCGAGGGCGCTTCGATCAGGCGCCTGGCGGAAGGTCACGAAGCTGCCGGGCGGAAACGCCTCGTCGGGCGAGAACTTGAAACGGAAGGAGCGGCCCTCGGCCGACACCCCACTGTGGTTCGCTTCGTCTTCGGATGACGTGGCCATGCTGCATGCCAGTGCCGCCCCGCGGCAAGCGGAAGGGCGGCCCGCCCGGCCGAAGTCGGGTCAGCCGGCCTCGGGCTCGTCCGTGCCTGTCCGCACCCGGAGGATCGTCTCCCAAGCGGCGACGATGACGAGCACGGCCGTGGTCATCGCCCCGAGCAGCAGCGGCGACACCTGGAACGCGAGCGCGAACACGACGAGCAGCGCCGCCACGCCGGTCAGGTGCGAGACGAGCAGCTCCCTGGCGACGATCCGGCGGAAGAGCACGAGCCCGACGAGGTAGAGCACCGGCCCGCCGACGACGGTGACGGCCGTGGACCAGCTCATGGCCTCATCCGGATGCTCGAGCATTTCCTTGTCGGCGACCGAGGTCAGCACGATCCCGGCAATGATGATCGCGTGCACGTAGGTGTACGCGAGACGCGCGATCCGGCCCGGGGCGGAGGCGCGCGCAATGGCCTTGCTCCCGGCGCTCTCGCCGTGGTCGAAGTAGAGCCACCACATCGCCACCGCGGTGACGAAAGCGAGAAGCATCCCGAGCACGCCCGGCAGTGAGGACTCCTGGGCGACGAAGGCGAACCCCGTGACCAGGAACGACTCACCGAGCGCGATGATCACGAAGAGGGCGCTGCGCTCGGCGATGTGGGGGCCGGACAGGTCCCAGTCGTCGACGGCGGCCTTTCCCGCTCCGGGCACCCGGAAGCCGAGGCTCGCGGAGAGGTATTCGATCGCGAGGGCGGCGATCCAGAACGGGAGACGGAACTCGAGCGGCAGCAGGGCGCCGACAATCCAGAAGACCGCGGCTACCGACAGCCAGGCGAGCATGCGCAGGAAGGTCTGGTGCAGGGCGCGGTCGTGCCGGGCGAGCGCGAGCACCATGAACACCGTGCGCCCGAGCTGCAGGCTCACGTAGGCGATCGCGAAGACGATGCCCCGGTCGCCGAACGACTCGAAGATGGAGGTGCTCATCACGAGGCCGACGAGCGAGAGGGCGATGATCACGCCGCGCACCGGCAGCCGCGCCGGGTCGAGCCAGTTGGTGACCCAGGTCGTGAACACCCAGACCCACCAGAGGGCGAGCACCAGCATGGCGGACTCGAGCGCGCCGGTCCAGGACTGGTTCTCGTAGAGATACCGGGAGAGCTGGGTGAGCGCGAGGATGAAGATCAGGTCGAAGAACAGCTCGATATAGGTGACGCGGTCGGTGCGCTCGGAGTCGTCGGGCCGGAGCAGATTGCGGCGGAACCCGAAGGGCGCGGTCTTCGTCGTTGGGGTCACGCCCCCATTCTGCCCGTCCTCCCCGCGAATCCGCAGTCGTGCGCGTTATGCGGCCCGTTTAAGGCGCACAACTGCGGTTTCGCGGCATCGAGACCTGCGGGGGGCCGGCCAGGAGTTCGCGCCAGCGGTGCAGGTACGCGATCATCTCAGGGTCCGGCTCCACGCGGAGCTGGTCCCGGTCATGGGAGTCCTGGTCCGCGTACTCAATGATCTCGACGAACCGGTCCGGGTTGGCCAGGTCCCACAGCACACGCACGCGGATGCCGCCGGGCCGTTCGTAGAACGGGATCGCTTCGGCCAGGAGCCGGACGAGGTCCGCGCGGCGGCCGGCCGCGACCCGTCCGCGCAGATGCAGCTCGATCACGGGCCCCAGACTAGCGACCGGGGCGCCGCTCGCCGGCGATCAGGCAGGCCAGGGGTCACAGGCCCTTTTCGGTCAGCCAATCGAGGAGGACCTGCTCGAATTCCGCCGGCAGCTCAACGCTGGGCAGGTGCGCGGCGTCGCGGAAGGTGACCCCGCGCGCGTTCGGGAGGGCGGAGAGCAGGTACTCGTACTGCGCGAGCACCGGGGTGATGTCGAATGCGCCGACCGTGACGAGCGCCGGAACCTCGATGTCGACCAGGCGATCGAAGGCGGGCGGATCGAGGGGGACGGGGACGGGGCATTCCTCCGCGTGGACGACATTGACGCGGTTGAGTTCGTATGCGAGGGAGACGAACTCAGGGTCGAGGTCCTCCTCCCGGCGCAGGGGCCCGATCGCCCACAGGGCAACCTCGAGCCGAGCCAGACGGTGCCAGTCCTTCGCCTCGAACGCCGCGTCGACCAGGTCGAACGCCGCGTCCTCGACGTCGGTGAGCTCCACTTCGGGGAACCCGCTCGGGCCGGAGCCGATCGTGACCAGGCCCCTCACGCGCTCCGGGGTCTCCGCGGCGACGTCGATCGCGATCGAGCCGCCGCGCGAGCATCCGACGAGGGTCGCCGCGGCAATGCCGAGGTGGTCGAGCACGGCCCGGGCGTCGTCGCGGTTGGAGAACTGGACATCCTCCGAGGTGGTCTGGCCGAAACCGCGGGAATCGAATCGGATGACGAAGTGGTCCGCGGCCAGTGCCTCGACCTGCGGGTCCCACATCCGCAGGTTCGCGATCCCCGCGTGGAGCAGGAACAGGGCGGGCGCGGACACGTGTCCGGCGGTTTCGTAGTAGAGCGATGCGCCTGGTACGTCGATGTGGGGCATGGTCTGAGGGTAAGGGCGGGGCTGCGCCCGCCGCAAGGAAACGCCCCGAGAAGGTCAGTGCGGCCGGACCGCCCGCGCGCCGCGCGCCGCGTAGACTCCCGGTAATGGGTGGTGTGCTGATCGGGTTCGCGATCATCGGGTTCGTGATCCTGGTCGGCTATGTGGTTGGTCGGATCGGGATTGCCGGTCCGGGGGCCGGGTATGTGCTGAATCGGCTCACGTTTTTCGTGGCGACCCCCGCCCTGTTGTTCACGGTCCTCGTGCATGCGGACGTGCGGGTCTTCGTCTCCCCGTTCCTGATGACCGTGCTGTGCAGCGTCCTGCTGGGCGCGGCGCTGTTCGTGACGGTGTCCCTGGTCTTCTTCCGCACGCCGGTGGCCGAGACCACGCTCGGGGCGACCGCGGCGACCTACGTCAATGCCAACAACATCGGCCTGCCGGTGGCCATCTATGTCCTCGGCAGCGCCCAGTACGTCGCCCCGGTGCTGCTGCTCCAGCTGCTCGTGCTTGCGCCGCTCACCCTGACCATCCTCGACATGTCCACCCGCGGCCGGGTGTCGCTGCGGTCCATCCTGACCCAGCCGGTGCGCAACCCGATGATCATCGCCTCCGCAGCCGCGGTGCTGATCGCCACCCTCGGGATCACGGTCCCCGAGCCGATCCTGGCGCCGCTGGAGATCCTCGGCGGCGCGGCGATCCCGATGGTGCTGCTGGCCTTCGGGATGTCGCTGCACGGCCAGCGCCTGCTGAAGGCGGGAACCGGGCGCAAGCAGGTGGCGGTCGCCTCCGTGATCAAGGTTGGCGTGATGCCCGTCATCGCGTACTTGCTCGGGCGGTTCGCGTTCGGCCTGACCGGAACGGAGCTGTTCGCGGTGGTGACGGTGTCAGCGCTGCCGACGGCCCAGAACATCTACAACTTCTCGGCGAGGTACAACCGCGGAACCGTGATCGCGAGGGACACGGTGCTCGTCACGACGATCGCATCGCTCCCGTCGCTGCTGCTGATCGCGGCCCTCCTCGCCTGACCCCGCCCCTTCCTTCCCCTTCCCTCTCGCGAGACTGCAGTTGTGCAGGCTAAACGGGCCTCATAACGCGCACAAGTGCGGTTTCGCGAGGGTTGGCGGGGGGGGGGGGGGTCTTAGAAGATCATCGGGCGGTCGTCGTCCTCGTCCTCGAGGGCGAGCTCGACGGCGACCGGCACGTGGTCGCTCGGGGCGTCGCCCTTGCGCTCGTTGCGGTGGATGCTCGCCCCGGTGACCAGGTCGGCGAATGCCGGCGAGCCGAGGATGAAGTCGATGCGCATGCCCTCGTTGCGCGGAAAAGCGAGCTGTTTGTAGTCCCAGTAGGTGAACGCCCCCTCCGGGACGAGCGGCCGCACCACGTCGGTGAAACCGGCGGCCTCGAAGGCGTGGAAGACGGCGCGCTCCGGCGCGGAGATGTGGGTGGACAACCCGGGGACGAGCCCGGGGACGTTCTGGTCGGAGTCCAGCGGCGCCACGTTCCAGTCGCCCATCAGCGCGAGGGCCAGCTGCGGGTTGGCGGCGAGCTCGGCGCTCGCGTGCTCCTTGAGGCGGGCCAGCCAGTCGAGCTTGTAGACGTAGTGCGGGTCGTCCAGGGTGCGCCCGTTCGGCACGTAGAGGCTCCACAGGCGCAGGTCGTTGACCGTGACCCCCAGCGCGCGCGCCTCCAGCGGCAGGCCGGGCCCCTCCTCGCCCTTCAGGAAGCCGGGCATCCCGGGGAAGCTGGTGGCGACATCCGTCATCGGTTCGCGGCTGGCGAAGGCGACACCGTTCCACTGGCTCAGCCCGTGGATGGCGAGCTCGTAGCCGGCGCCTTCGAAGGCCTGGGCCGGGAATTGCTCGGGCTTGCACTTGATCTCCTGCATAGCGAGCACGTCGATGTCCTCGCGCACCATCCAGTCGACGACGCGCGCCGAACGGGCACGGATGGAGTTGACGTTCCAGGTGGCGATGCGCATTGTTCCAGCCTATGACTGGCAGGATGACTGCATGACGGATTTGCAGATCGGCTACGCGGCAATGCTCGAGCAGTTCGCCCCCGCGGAGGCTGTCGCCCTGTCGGCCCACGCCGAGGAGCACGGCTTCAGCGGTGTGATGGCGGC
Source organism: Cryobacterium psychrotolerans (assembly GCF_900101115.1). Taxonomy (GTDB): domain Bacteria; phylum Actinomycetota; class Actinomycetes; order Actinomycetales; family Microbacteriaceae; genus Cryobacterium; species Cryobacterium psychrotolerans. The sequence continues at coordinate 18,347 of NZ_FNFU01000013.1, read as the reverse complement.
GGACCACTTCCAGCCGTGGGTGCCGGCCCAGGGCGAGTCGTCGTTTGTCTGGAGCGTGCTCGCGGCAATCGGCGAGCGCACGAAGGGCGACCTCGGGCCCGGGGTCACCGCGCCGACGTTCCGCTGGCATCCGGCCATGGTCGCCCAGGCCTCCGCCACCCTCGCCTCGATGTACCCCGGCCGGCACTGGCTGGGCCTCGGCTCGGGCGAGGCGCTCAACGAGCACATCGTCGGCCAGTACTGGCCGGAAGCCCCGGAGCGGATCAACCGCATGTTCGAGGCCATCGAGATCATCTCGAAGCTGTTCACGGCCTCGATCGCCGGCAAGGACGTCAAGCACTCCGGGCAGTTCTACAAGCTCGAGTCGACCCGGCTCTGGACGATGCCCGAGGTAGCCCCCGAGATCCTCATCGCCACCGCGGGCCCGGTCACGGCCAAACGCGCCGGCCGCCACGCCGACGGCCTGATCACGGTGGGCGCCCCGCTCGAGAAGATCTCGATGCTGTTCGGCAAATTCGACGAGGGCGCGAAGGATGCCGGCAAGGACCCGTCGGCGATGCCCAAGGTGCTCCAGCTGCACATGAGCTGGGCCGAAACCGACGAGGAAGCCATGCGCAACGCCATGGTGGAGTGGCCGAACGGCGGGATGAAGTTCCCCAAGGGCGACATCCGTTCGCCGTTCGAATTCGAGCAGATCGCCAAGCTCGTGCGCCCCGAGGACTTCGAGGGACGGATGATCATCTCGGCCGACCCGGACGACCACCGCGCCTACATCCAGAAGTTCGTCGACCTCGGCTTCGACCGGATCTACCTGCACAATGTGGGCCGCAACCAGCGCCAGTGGATCGACGTCTTCGGCCGCGACGTGCTGCCGAAGCTCGTCCGGTAACGATGAACGAGAGGGCTGCGCCCGCAGCCGGGCCCGAGGGCGTGCCTTCCGGCGCGCTCACCGTGTTCGCCCCGGAAGGCATCGGCGAGATCGAGGCCGGCGACGACCTCGCGGCGATCATTCTCGGCGCGGCCGGGGCTTTACTGCGGGGCGGCGACATCCTGGCCGTGACCAGCAAGATCGTCTCCAAGGCCGAGGGCCGGCAGGTGGCCGCCGCCGACCGCGAGCAGGCGATCACCGACGAGACCGTGCGCGTGGTGGCCACCCGGGAGCATCCGGGAGGGGTGACCCGCATCGTCGAGAACCGGCAGGGACTCGTGCTGGCTGCGGCCGGAGTCGACGCGAGCAACACCCCCGACGGCACCGTGCTGCTGCTTCCGATCGACCCGGATGCATCGGCGCGGGCGCTCTGCGCGGCGCTGCGGGAGCGCACCGGGCTGTGGCTCGGTGTGCTGATCACCGACACGGTCGGGCGACCCTGGCGCGAGGGCCAGACCGACATCGCGATCGGCGCGGCCGGGCTGGCCGTGCTCGACGACCTCCGCGGCACGGAGGATTCCTCCGGCAAGCGCCTCGACGCCACGATCGCCGCCGTCGCCGACGAGATCGCCGGGGCGGCCGACCTGGTCAAGGGCAAGACGAGCGGCAATCCGGTGGCCGTGGTGCGCGGGCTCGGCAGGCTGGTCGGCGAACTCGACGCGGCGGATGCGCGCGGAGCGAGTCGGCTGCTGCGCCCGAGCGACCAGGACATGTTCCGCCTCGGGTCGGCGGAGGCGTATGCGGAGGGTTTCGCGGCCGGGCAGGCTGCTGCTGCTGCTGCTGCTGCTGCCGGCGCCGCTGGCGCTGCTGCCTGTGCGTGCGGAAGCGACCCCGCGTGAGCTGGGTGGCCGTGGTTCCGGTCAAGGGCACGCCGGAGGCCAAGAGTCGCCTCGGCGATCTGCCCGACCGCGGTGGGCTGGCGGATGCCTTCGCCCTCGACACCGTGGCGGCACTCCTGGACACGCCACTGATCGGCCAGGTCTTCGTGGTGACCGCCGAGGAAGCGATTGCGGCTCGCCTGGCCGAGCTCGGCGCCGTGATCGTGCCCGAAGTGCGGCTTGACCCGACCGACCAGGGCGACCAGGGCGACCAGCGTGGCCCGCTCAACGCGGCCATCCGGCAGGGCACGGATGCCGCCCGAGCGGCCTTCCCCGGCCGCGGGATCGCCGTGGTGACGGGCGACCTTCCCGCGCTCACCGTGGCCGACGTCGAAGCAGCGCTCGGCCTCGCCGCCGCGCATCCGCTCTCGATGGTGGCCGACGAGGAGGGAACCGGGACCACGGCGCTGCTCGCGCTCGCCGGGGTGCCGTTCAGCCCGCGTTTCGGCCTCGGCTCCCGTGCCGCGCACGAGGCGGCCGGCCATGTGCCGCTCGGCCTGCCGCCGACCGCGTCGATCCGCCGGGACGTCGACACGGTCGACAACCTCGCCGAGGCGCTGCAGCGCGGGGTCGGCGTGCACACGAGCGCGCTCGTGGCCGGCACCTCGGTTGCCCCGGGCGTGGCCGCCGAGGCCCCTCGCCAGATCGGACCCTGACTCCCCGCGCCGCCTGCATGGTTGAGTTGCGGACAAAGTACCTTCGTTGGCGCGAGGAAGGTACTTTGTCCGCAGTTCAGTTCAGTTCAGTTCAGTTCAGTTCTTGCGCGCTCAGCCCGTTGCGGCGGCGATCGCGAGCGCCTCGGCGGCGATCGCGGCCGAGGAGGGCACGTCGCGCATCCAGAGCGGCACTGCAGCAGAGCGGATGCCGGCGGCCTCGAGCACGGGCACGGCCGCGGCATCCGTCTCGTCGACGAGCCAGGCATCGAGCAAGCCGCCGCTCTTCCGGGAGCCGTAGTGCAGGCCCACCGCCGCAGCCGAGGTTTCGACGCCGATCGTGCTCAGGCAGGCGTCGGCCATGCCGCGCACCGCGGCGCCCGCGATGATCGGCGACACCCCGACGACCCGCGCGGAGGTGCCGCGGAGGGCCTCGGCGATCCCCGGAACGGCGACGATCGTGCCGATCGACACGACCGGGTTCGACGGCGGCAGGATGACCAGGTCTGCGCCCTCGACGGCGTCAACAACGCCCGGCGCCGGCCCGGCCGCGGCCAGGCCGACCGGCACGAACTCGGTCACCGGCACTGCCGCCCGATAGCGCACCCACCACTCCTCGAAGTGGATCAGATCGCCCGCCCGGTGCTCGTCGGCATCCATAGCCAGTCGGGCATATGTCTCGACCGGGTCGTCGCTCATCGGCAGCAGCCGGGCGCCGGGCTGCCAACGCCGGCAGAGCACCTCGGTCGCCTCGCTTAGCGTGGAACCGTTCCGGAGCAGGTCGGTGCGCACGATGTGGGTGGCCAGGTCGAGGTCGCCGAGCGTGAACCAGGACCAGCCGCGCCCGTACGCCGCGATCTCGGCCGAGGTGCGGCGGGATTCCTCCGGCCGGCCCCAGCCCTGCTCCTCGTTGATTCCGCCGCCGAGCGTGTACATCACGGTGTCGAGGTCGGGGCAGATGCGCAGGCCGTCCAGCCACATGTCGTCGCCGGTGTTCACCACGACGGTGACGGATGCCTCCGGCCGGGCCGCCGAGAGGTGGTGCAGCAGCCCGCGGGTGAACCGGGCGCCGCCGATGCCCCCGGCCAGGACCGTGATGTTGCCGATCATGCTCCAGCCTCCGGCGCATCGGACGGAGAGAAGACGATGACCGGATGCCCGCCGCGGGGGTGCGCGATGATGTCGCAGTCCACGCCGTAGACATCCGCGATGACACTCGGCCGCAGCACCTCCTCGGGCGTCCCGGAGGCCACCAGCCTTCCGTGGTGCAGCAGCAGGATCTGGTCGCAGTAGGCCGCGGCGAGGTTGAGGTCGTGCAGCGCCATGACCGAGGTGAGCCCGAGGCGGCGCACCTGGCCGAGCAGCGAGAGCTGGGCGCTCACGTCGAGGTGGTTGGTCGGCTCGTCGAGCAGCAGCAGGCTCGGGCTTTGCGCCAGCGCCCGCGCGATCTGCACGCGCTGCTGCTGTCCGCCGCTGAGCGTGTGCCACTGCCGATCGGTGAGCCCCTCGGCCCCGACCATCGCCAGGGAGTGCTCGGCGACCCTTCGGTCCTCGTCACCGCCGAAGCTGCCGAGCACCCGGCTGCGGTGCGGGATGCGGCCGAGCAGCACCACTTCCAGCACCGACAGGTCCACGCTCGGCGCCGCGCTCTGCTCGAGCAGGGCGATCCGCCGGGCGGCCTCGCGCCGCGGCAGGGACGCGACGACGGTGCCGCCCAGCCGGACCGTGCCGGCATCCGGTGTCTGCAGGCCCGCGATCAGGCGCAGCAGGGTCGATTTGCCGGCCCCGTTCGGGCCGAGCAGCCCGGTCACGGTGCCCGCCGGGATGACCGCCGACACGTCCTCGAGGATGCTCACGCCGTCGATCGCGAACGACACGTCCGCCAGGATCACGCCCATGCGGCGCTCCGCTTGCGCTTGATCAGCAGGATGAACACCGGCACGCCGATGAACGCCGTGATGATGCCCACCGGCAGCTCGCGCGGGTCGAACACGATGCGGGCGAGAGTGTCGGCGACGACGAGGAACAGGGCGCCGAGCACCGCGACGAGCGGCAGGAGGCGCCGGTGTCCCGGCCCGCTCAGGCCGCGCACGAGGTGCGGCAGGATCAGGCCGACGAACCCGATCGCGCCGCTGACGGCCACCATCGAGCCGGTGAGCAGGGCGACGGCGCCGAGCAGGGCCCAGCGGGTTCGGTTGACGTCGATGCCGAGGGATGCCGCTGACGTGTCGCCGAACGCGAACGCGTCCAGGCGGGTGGCCGCGAGCACGATGCCGGTTCCCACCACGACGAGGGCGGACGCCGAGATGGCGACGCTTGTCCAGTCGCTGCCGGCGAGGGAGCCGAGCAGCCAGTTCAGGATTTCGCGGTAGGAGTCGCCCTTGGCCGACCAGAAGATCACGAAGGAGGTGGCGGCCGCGGCGAGTTGCGCGATCGCCAGGCCGGACAGCACCGCGCGGCCGGGGGTGATCGTGCCGCCAACCCTGGCGATGCTGAGGGTGGCGACGAGCGCGACCAGGGCGCCGAGGAAGGCCGCGGCGGGGAGCGCGAAGGAGACGCCGAGGATGACCACGCAGACCGCGCCGAACGACGCGCCGGAGGAGAGGCCGAGCAGATAGGGGTCGGCCAGCGGGTTCCGGGTGACGCTCTGCATCACCGCGCCGCTGAGGGCCAGCCCGGCGCCGACGGCCGCGGCCGTCAGCACCCGCGGCAGGCGCAGCTGCCAGACGATCGAGTCGGTGAGCGGCGGCACGGCGACGCCGGGCAGGCCGAGGTGCCCGGCGATGCTGCCGATCACGTCGGGCAGGCTGACATCGGCCGGCCCGACCGCGACGGCGGATGCGCTGACGAGCACGAGGGCGACGAGCGACAGGGTCAGCCAGCCGAGGTAGCGGCCGCGTGGTCTCCGGCCGCTCCTCGTGCTTGTCGCCTTCAGCTCGGTCGCCATCTGCTGGCCTACTTGTCGAAGGCGGCGAGCTGGTCGATCGCCGACGCGGCGGCCTCCACATTGCGGATGCCGGCCTCCGTGGCCGCGAACGGAAGGATGACGTAGCGCTTGTTCTTCACCGCGTCGAGGCCCTGGGTGGCCGGGCTCGACTCGAGGGTGGCGATCTTGGACGCCGCCGTGTTCCAGGTGGCGTCCACGAGCACGATCACGTCCGGGTTGGCCTCGACGACGGATTCCCAGCCGACCGAGGTCCAGGTGTCGTGCACGTCGCCGAAGATGTTCGCCAGCCCGGCCGCGTCCATGATCATGGCGGGAGAGCCGATTCCGGCGCCGACGTACGGGGTGTCCGTTCCGCTCGAGTACCAGAGCGCCGTCGTGGTGCCGGAAGCGGGCTCGAGCGCGGCCAGCTCGGCCTTCTGATCGGAGACCAGCGCGGCGGCGGCATCCGCGGCGCCGAACAGGGCGCCGGCCTCGGTGATCTCGTCGAAGACGCTCTCGAAGGTGAGCGGGTCGGGCATGTGCTCAGCGGCCTTGCACGCGGCCGGGGAGACGTAGCTGCCGATGCCGAGGTCGGCCAGTCGGTCGCGCTCGCCGACGCCGTCGGCCGAGAAGTTCGACTCCCAGCCGCCGTAGATGAAGTCGGGGGTGAGTCCCAGAACGGCCTCCTGGCCGGGCAGGAAGTCGCTGATGACGTTGAGCGCCTTGCCGGCGGGCGCCAGGGCGGGCGGCAGCGGGCCGTCGAGGAAGGCCGAGCCGACGATGTTGTCGCCGAGGCCGAGGGCGAGCAGGAGCTCGGTGGTCGACGACTTGATCGTGACGATGCGCTCCGGCGCCTTCTGCACGGTCACCGTGGTGCCGCAATTGTCGATGCTGACCGGGAAGTCGGCCGTCGCGCTCGCGCTCGGGGCGGTGCCGGCCGGTTGCCCGGCGCAGCCGGCCAGCAGCAGGGTCGAGGCGGCGATGGCCAGCGCGCCGAGGTGCAGGGTTTTGCGGTTCATGGGGAGCCTCACGGGAGGGGGTCCGGCCCGGCGCTTGCGCGAGCGCGGGATGGGACAGGAATGGCAGGGGAATCCGAGGGTGCTCGGCGACCTGCGGCCCAAATCCAAGGCAGCTCGACCGGTCAGAGCCAACCGGCGGTCTGCTTCGAGCTTAACGCGCGCACCGAACACGTGCTGCCGCATCGGACGACTGTCGCCGATGCGCCGGCGACAATTGTCCGAATGGGCACAAGTTGGCCCCGCGTTGGGTGCTAGGTCCATCTCGTTTCGAGGGAGTGGGCACCCGGTCCCGGCGGCCGGGCCGCGATCGCGATCGCCCTGGCGATGGGGGCGACGTCGCCCTCGATGGCCGCCGCCGTCACCCGGATGAACGACCCCGGGCGGTCCGAGGCGGAGTCCGAGGCGAGGAACGACGAGCCGCCGGCGACCCGGATGCCCGCGGCCGCGAGCTGCACGATCGCGTCCCGTTCGTCCGGCACCGCCAGCCAGGTGTTGATCCCGTCGGCCTGGTGCACGCCGAGGCCGAACTCGTTCAGGGCGTCGGCGAGTGCCTTCTGCCGGGCGAAGTAGATGCGTCTGGCCTCGCTGACCTGGGCGATGCTCTCCCCGTTGGTGAGGAGTTCGAACAGGATCGTTTGCAGCATCCGGCTGGTCCAGCCCGGCCCCAGCATGCGGCGGGCGACGATCCGGTCGACGAGTCGGGCCGGCCCGCCGAGCGCGGCGATGCGCAGGTCGGGGCCGTGGGACTTCGAGTAGCTGCGCACGTGCAGCACGCGCCCGGGCAGCCACCGGCCGAGGCTGACATCCGGTGCGATGCTGATCTCGCCCGAGTGGTCGTCCTCGATCACGATCGTGTGGGCGGCGGCCTCGCTTCCCGCGAGCAGGCCCGCCAGTTCCTCCGCGCGCTCGGCCGTCATCGACGCTCCGGTGGGGTTCTGCGCGCGGGGCTGCAGGATGACGGCGGCCGGGGAAAGCTCGAGCGCGGCCGCGAAGGCGGCGGGTTCGATCCCGTGCTCGTCGACGGGGACCGGGATCCGTTCGACGCCGAGCTGGTCGAGCAGGTCGAAGAACGGCGGGAAACCGGGATCCTCCACGATCACGCGGTCGCCGAACCGGGTGACCTGGTCGAGGCTGCGCGAGATCGCGTCGAGGGCGCCGTCGACGACGGTGATCGACTCGGCCGGGAACGGCCAGGACTCGATCAGAACGGCGAGCAGCTCCGGGATGACCGGGAAGTCCTGGTAACTCGGCGTCACGGCGCGCTGGGAGACCCGCGAGAGCGCCGGGCCCAGGGCCGGCAGCAGGAGCGGGTCGGGGGTGCCGCGGGACAGGTCGACCCGGGTGGCCTGCTGGTGGCCGGCCATCGACTGGCTCCGGGCCGGCAGCCACTGCGGCGCCTGCTCGAGCACGAAGGTGCCGCTCCGTCCCCGCGAGGCGATCAGGCCGATCCCGGACAGCGCCTGCCAGGCGTGGCTGATCGTGGCCGGGCTCACCCCGAGTTCGCTGGCGAACTGGCGCACCGTGGGCAGGCGGTCGCCCGGCGCGAGCTGCCCGGTGCGGATCATCCGGCCGATCGCCGCCGCGATCCCGGCCGGCGTGCGCCGCTCGATCTCGTCGATAAAGATTTGCATTCTTCTCTTGCCCCTGCCTGGTTTCGACGACAGGATGATTAACGCGTGCGACACACTCGGAAACACAACTGAAATGTTTACATCGAATAATAACAAATACGGACAACGCAGTCCGAAAAAGTTTCGATCTGGACAGGCTCACCGCGAAATTCTGGAGGCACCATGACCGTTGTTCGGGCAGCAATCACCCAGACCACCTGGACGGGTGACGAGGAATCGATGATCGTCAGGCACGAGGAATTCGTGCGAACCGCGGCCAAACAGGGCGTGCAGGTGATCTGTTTCCAGGAGCTGTTCCACGGTCCGTACTTCGGCATCGTGCAGGACTCGAAGTACTACGGCTACGCGCACCCGGTGCCCGGCCCGCTGGTCGAACGGTTCCAGAAGCTCGCTGCCGAGCACAAGATGGTCATCGTCCTCCCGGTCTACGAGGAGGAGCAGCCCGGCGTGCTCTACAACACGGCCGCCGTGATCGACGCCGACGGCACGTACCTCGGCAAGTACCGCAAGCACCACATCCCGAACCTCCCGCAGTTCTGGGAGAAGTTCTACTTCCGCCCCGGCAACGGCGACTACCCCGTCTTCGACACGATGGTCGGCAGGATCGGCGTGTACATCTGTTACGACCGCCACTTCCCCGAGGGCTGGCGCGCGCTGGGCCTGAACGGCGCCGAAATCGTCTTCAACCCCTCCGCCACCAAGCCGGGCCTGTCCAACCGGCTCTGGGAGCTCGAGCAGCCGGCAGCGGCCGCCGCGAACCAGTACTACGTCGGCGCGAACAACCGCATCGGCACCGAAACGAAGGAGTTCGGCGACGACGCCGTGACCTTCTACGGCAGCTCCTACTTCGTCGACCCGCGCGGAAACTACGTCGGCGAGGTGGCCTCCACCGACACGGAGGAGATCGTCATCCGCGACCTCGACCTCGGGCTGATCCGCGAGGTGCGCAACTCGTGGCAGTTCTACCGCGACCGCCGCCCGGACTCCTACGGACCGATCACCGCACCCTGACCGCGGGTTCCACCAAGAGGAGCAAGAGATGACGACAACCCTCATCACCGGCGGCACCGTCGTGACGGCGACCGGCCGGTCGAAGGCAGATGTGCTGATCGACGGCGAGACCATCGTCGCCGTGCTGGAGCCCGGATCCCGCCTGCTCGGGACCGACCTTCCCGCGAGCGTCGACCGGGTGATCGACGCGACCGGGAAGTATGTCATCCCCGGCGGCATCGACGCGCACACGCACATGGAACTGCCCTTCGGCGGCACGGCGGCGTCCGACACGTTCGAAACCGGCACCCGGGCGGCGGCGTGGGGCGGGACGACCACGATCATCGACTTCGCGGTGCAGACCTACGGCCAGCGGGTCTTCGACGGCCTGGCCACCTGGCACCAGAAGGCGGCCGGGAACTGCGCGATCGACTATGCGTTCCACCAGATCATCGGCGACGTCAACGCCGACTCCCTGCAGGCCATGGACGGCCTGCTCGCCGAGGGCGTGTCGAGCTTCAAGCTCTTCATGGCCTACCCCGGCGTCTTCTACTCCGATGACGCGCAGATCCTGCGCGCCATGCAGAAGTCCGCCGACACCGGCCTGATCACCATGATGCACGCCGAGAACGGGCCGGCGATCGACGTGCTCGTGGAGCAGCTGCTCGCCCAGGGCAAGACCGACCCGTACTACCACGGCGTAGCCCGGGCCTGGCAGATGGAGGAGGAGGCCACGCACCGCGCGATCATGATCGCGAACCTCACCGGCGCTCCCCTTTACGTCGTGCACGTGAGCGCCAGGCAGGCCGTCGAGCAGCTCGCCGCGGCCCGCGACAACGGCCAGAACGTGTTCGGGGAGACCTGCCCGCAGTACCTCTACCTCTCGCTCGAAGAGAACCTCGGGGCGCCGGGCTTCGAGGGGGCGAAGTGGGTGTGTTCCACGCCGCTGCGGTCCCGGGCCGAGGGGCACCAGGACCACATGTGGCAGAGCCTGCGCACCAACGACATCCAGATGGTCTCCACCGACCACTGCCCGTTCTGCATGAAGGGCCAGAAGGACCTCGGCCTCGGCAACTTCTCCAAGATCCCCAACGGCATCGGCTCGGTCGAGCACCGGATGGACCTGCTCTACCAGGGGGTCGTCAACGGGCGCATCACCCTGGAGCGCTGGGTGGAGATCACCTCGACGACCCCGGCGCGGATGTTCGGCCTCTACGGCAAGAAGGGCGTCATCCAGCCCGGCGCCGACGGCGACATCGTCATCTACGACCCCAACGGCCACACGTCGATCGGCTACGAAAAGACCCACCACATGAACATGGACCACTCCGCCTGGGAGGGCTACGAAATCGACGGCCACGTCGACACCGTGCTCTCCCGCGGCAAGGTCGTCATCGACCACAACGAATACCTCGGCGCCAAGGGTGACGGCCAGTTCGTCAAGCGCGGCCTGAGCCAGTACCTGATCTAGGCGGGAAACAGATGGATTTCGGAGCAGTTCTGCAGACCAACCCGCCGTCCGCCCGGACGGTGCAGCTGGCCAAGCTCGCCGAGGCGCATGGCTTCAGCCACGTCTGGACGTTCGACTCGCACCTGCTCTGGCAGGAGCCCTACGTGATCTACAGCCGGATCCTCGCCGAGACCGACAAGATCATCGTCGGGCCCATGGTCACCAATCCAGGCACGCGGGACTGGACGGTGACCGCGTCGACCTACGCGACGCTCAACGAGATGTACGGCAACCGCACCATCTGCGGCATCGGCCGCGGCGACTCGGCCGTGCGGGTGATCAACGGCGAACCCACCACGCTGAAGACGCTCCGCGAGTCGATCCACGTCATCCGCGAGCTGGCGAACTCGCGCTCGGTCGAATACAACGGCGCCACCCTGCAGTTCCCGTGGAGCCGCGGCTCGAGCCTCGACGTGTGGGTGGCGGCCTACGGCCCGCTGGCCCTCAAGCTCGCCGGCGAGGTGGGCGACGGCTTCATCCTGCAGATGGCCGACCTCGACGTGGCCGCCTGGATGATCAAGACCGTCCGGGATGCCGCGGCGAACGTCGGCCGGGACCCGCTGTCGATCAAATTCTGCGTCGCGGCGCCGATGTACATCGGCGAGGACTGGGACCACATGCGCAACCAGTGCCGCTGGTTCGGCGGGATGGTCGGCAATCACGTCGCCGACATCGTCGCGAAGTACGGCACCGACTCGCACGTCCCGAAGGCACTGACGGACTACATCGCCGGCCGCCAGGACTACGACTACAACCTGCACGGACGCCCCGGCAACGTGCACGCCGACTTCGTGCCGGACGAGATCGTGGACCGGTTCTGCCTGCTCGGCACGGCCAGGGACCACATCGAGAAGCTCCAGGCGCTCCGGGAGATCGGCGTTGACCAGTTCGCCGGCTACCTCCAGCACGACAACAAAGAAGAAACGATGCGCGTCTACGGGGAGACCGTGATCACGGCCATGGCCGACCACATCGTGGCCAAGGCATGACCCGAACGGCACCGCCGGCCCAGCCTGCCGCAGCGGGGAAGACCCGGGCCCCGCGCGGCCAGGCGCGCCGCGGGCAGGTGCAGCTGCGGCGCATCGTCACCGGGGCGCTCGGCCTCGTCGTGCTCGCCGCCCTGTGGGAGCTCTACAAACTGCTCGGCCCGGCGGACGGGGTCGTCGTGGGCGGCACGACCCTGCTGCCGCGCACCAGCGACCTCGCCATGCCGCACCTCTGGGTGATGGCCGAGCGGGTTCTCGAACCGGTCACCGGCGCGGCCGCAGCCCTGCCGCTCTGGCTCGTCGTGCTGCAGGGATCGATGTTCACGCTCGGGATCGCGGCGGTCGGCTGGCTCGTCGGGGTCACCGTCGGCCTGCTGCTCGCGCTGCTCATGCAACGCTTCCGGCTCGCCGAATCGGCGGTCCTGCCCTGGATCGTGCTCAGCCAGACCGTGCCGCTGATCGCCCTCGCCCCGCTGGTCCGGCGCTGGGGGTCGCAGATCGAGATCGGCGACTTCAGCTGGGAAAGCTGGATGTCGGTCGCCCTGATCGCGTCCTACCTCGCGTTCTTCCCGGTGTCGGTCGGCGCGCTCCGCGGCCTCGCCTCCCCGGACGCCAACCACGTCGACCTCATGCACTGCTACGCCGCGGGCTGGTGGAAGACGCTCTGGCGGCTCCGGCTGCCGGCGAGCGTCGGCTACCTGCTGCCCGCCCTGCGGCTGGCCGCGGCCAGTGCCGTCATCGGCACCGTGGTCGCCGAGGTGTCGATCGGGCTGCGCGGCGGAATCGGGCGCCTGATCGTCGAGTACGCCGGTGCGGCCGGCGGCGACCCGGGCAAACCGTGGGCGCCCATCTTCGGATCCATCGCCGTCGGCCTCCTGGCCGCCGGTTTCGTGGGCCTCATCGGCCTGTTCCTTCGTCGTTTCCGCAGGGGAGAGGTCGCAGCATGATCATGGAGTCCTCCCCGGGCGGCCGCGCCCCCGCCGTCGACGTGGGCGGCGTCAGCCGTGTCTTCACCGGCCGGAAGGGCGCATCCGTCACCGCCCTCGACGACGTGAGCCTCACCGTCGCGCCCGGCGAATTCGTCTCGCTGATCGGCCCGAGCGGCTGCGGCAAGAGCACGCTCCTGCGGCTGATCGCCGACCTCGACACCCCGACGGCCGGCAGCATCCGGGTCTTCGGCAAGCCGGCCAGGCAGGCGCGGATCGACCAGGACTACGGCATCGCCTTCCAGCAGGCCGGCCTGCTGCCCTGGCGCACGGTGGCCGGCAACATCGAGCTCCCGCTCGAACTGCACGGGGCCGGCAAGGCGGCCCGGCGGGCGCGGGCGGCCGAACTGATCGAACTCGTCGGGCTGTCCGACTTCGCCGACAACTACCCGGACCAGCTCTCCGGCGGCATGCAGCAGCGAGTGGCGATCGCCCGCGCGCTGGCCGAAAGCCCCAGCCTGCTGCTGATGGATGAACCCTTCGGCGCGCTCGACGAGATGACCCGCGAGCGGATGCAGAACGAGCTCGTGCGGATCTGCGGCGAAACCAGTGCAGCCGTCGTCTTCGTCACGCACTCCATCCCGGAGGCCGTGTTCCTCTCCGACCGGGTCGTGGTCATGTCGCCGCGGCCCGGACGCATCCGCGACGTGCTCGGCGTCGGCCTCGGCGACACGGCCGAGCGCGGCGAGAACCTGCGCGAGGACGAGGCGTTCTTCCACGCCGTGAGCCAGGTGCGCGAGCTGCTGCACGGCGAGGCGCCCACCGGCGCGCGCGGGGTCGAGACACGATGAACCAGGGGCAGCCGGGCGGGGCCGGATTCGTGCGCACGGCGCTGCCGCCGGTCGTGTTCGGCGTCGCCGCCCTCCTGCTTTGGCAGTGGGCGGTCGTGGCGTTCGAGATCAAGGCGTTCATCCTGCCCGGGCCCTTCCTGATCGGCGAGGAGTTCGCCGCCAACCTGCAGAACGTCATCAACGGCATGGTCGTCACCGGCCGCAACGCCCTGATCGGCCTGCTGGTCGGCGCGGTGCTCGGCATCCTGGCCGCGATCATCGCGGCGCTCGTTCCCGTGTCCGACGAGATGGGCGCCCCGATCGTGGCATCGATCTCCGTGGTGCCGATCGTGGCGCTCGCCCCCGTGCTGTACACGATGTTCGGCGCCGGCGCCGAAACGGCCCGCCAGATCGTCGCCGGGCTCGCGGTGTTCGTGCCGGTGTACTTCAACACCCTCAAGGGGCTCCGCCAGGTGCGACCGGTGCACCGCGACCTGATGCGCTCGTACGCGGCATCCAGTTGGCAGGCGACGAAGACCGTCACCCTGCCGACGGCCACGCCCTACGTCTTCACGGGCCTGCGGATCGCGTCCTCGCTCGCGGTGATCTCCGCCCTGATCGCCGAGTACTTCGGCGGCCCGGTCGGCGGCCTCGGCAAGTCGATCACCTCCTCGGCCTCGAGCAGCAATTACGGGCTGGCCTGGGCCTACGTGCTCGGGTCGATCCTGCTCGGTCTCCTGTTCTATTCCGCCGCGCTCGCCCTCGAGAAGCTGGTCAGCCGCCGCAGCACCGGCTAGGTGTCCGGCCGCCAGGCGGCCGGTCGTTCCCATCCCCACCCTGAGTAGTCACAGCGAAACCGGAGGAAATCATGAAACACAGCACACGATGGCTCGGCACGTTCGGCGCCATGGCCGCAGCCAGCGCCCTTGTCCTCACCGGATGCACCACCGGTGGCGACGGCGGCACCGATGGGGCGACGGATGGCGCAGGCGAGCTCACGCCGGTCACCCTCCAGCTCCAGTGGGTCGCCCAGGCCCAGTTCGCCGGCTACTACGCCGCGGTCGACCAGGGCTTCTACGAGGACGAGGGCCTCGACGTCACCATCACCGAGGGCGCGGCGGACATCGTTCCGCAGGACGTGCTCGCCTCCGGCGACGCCGACTTCGCCATCTCCTGGGTGCCCAAGGTGCTCGGCTCGATCGAGCAGGGTGCCAACATCACCAACGTCGCGCAGATCTTCGAGCGCTCCGCCACCACCCAGATCTCCTTCAAGGACGCCGGCATCGAGTCGGCCGCCGACCTCAAGGGCAAGAACGTGGGCAGCTGGGGCTACGGCAACGAGTGGGAGCTCTTCGCCGGCATGCAGAAGGCCGGCGTCGAGGTGGGCGACATCAAGCTCATCCAGCAGGCGTTCGACATGAACGGCTTCCTCTCCGGCGACATCGACGCCGCGCAGGCGATGACCTACAACGAGTACGCGCAGGTGCTCGAGACGAAGAACCCGAAGACCGGCGAGCTCTACCAGCCCGAAGACCTCAACGTCATCGACTGGAACGAGGAAGGCACCGCCATGCTGCAGGATGCCATCTGGGCCAACGCCGACCTGCTCGAGTCCGACAAGGACTACGCCGAGACCACGGTGAAGTTCATCAAGGCCTCGATCCGGGGCTGGATCTTCGCCGCTGAGAACGCCGAGGACGCCGCGGGAATCGTGACGGCCGCGGGATCCCAGCTCGGCCAGAGCCACCAGCTC
This sequence comes from Cryobacterium psychrotolerans, assembly GCF_900101115.1. GTDB lineage: Bacteria > Actinomycetota > Actinomycetes > Actinomycetales > Microbacteriaceae > Cryobacterium > Cryobacterium psychrotolerans. Next base: position 3,317 of record NZ_FNFU01000013.1, on the reverse strand, counting down.
TGGATGACCAACGAGGTCAACAAGCTGATCTGGCCGTCCACCAACGGCATCGGCATCATCGATGAAGGCGCCTGGCAGAACACCGTCGACATCGCGATGAACACCAAGAATGAGACCGGCGCGACCATCATCACCTCCGACCCGCCCAAGACCGCCTGGTCGAACACGTACGTTCAGCAGGCGCTCGACGAACTGGAGAAAGATGGAGTCGACGTCAAGGGCGAGGGCTTCAAGCCCCTCACCGTCACCCTGAAGGAGGGCGGCGCCTAACACCGTCCCCCGCCGGGTGGCCCACTTCGGGCCACCCGGCCACCCCCGCACCGCCAACCCCCGCACCCCCGACCAGGATTCACAGAAGGAAAGCGATACCCGTGACTGACACCGTTGACCGCACCACCGGACCCGGCGCCACCGGACCCGGAATGAATGAGCGCACGAGCGAACTCGACCGCGCTTTCGTCTTCCACTCCTGGTCGGCGCAGGCCGCACTCAAGCCGCTCGTCATCGCCGGGGGGCTCGGCAGCCGCGTCTGGGACCACGACGGGCGCAGCTACCTGGATTTCTCGAGCCAGCTGGTCAACGTCAACATCGGCCACCAGCATCCGGCCGTCGTCAGGGCAATCATCGAACAGGCGAGCACCCTCACGACGATCGCCCCGTCGACCGCGAACCTCGCCCGTGGCGAGGCTGCCCGGCGCATCGTCGACCGCGCCCCCGAGGGCTTCAGCAAGGTCTTCTTCACCAACGGCGGCGCGGATGCCAACGAGAACGCCATGCGGATGGCCCGGCTGCACACCGGTCGCGACAAGGTGCTCTCGACCTACCGCTCGTACCACGGCAACACCGGCGCGGCGATCGTGGCCACCGGAGACTGGCGCCGCATCCCGAACGAATTCGCGCGGAGCCACGTGCACTTTTTCGGCCCGTATCTCTACCGCAGCGAGTTCTGGGCTGCCACACCCGAGCAGGAGTCGGAGCGGGCGCTGCGCCACCTCGAGCGGGTCATCCAGAGCGAAGGTCCCAGCTCGATCGCCGCCGTGCTCCTGGAGACGATCCCCGGCACGGCCGGCGTGATGCCGCCGCCGCCCGGCTACCTCGCCGGGGTGCGCGAACTCTGCGACCGCTACGGCATCATGCTCATCCTGGACGAGGTCATGTGCGGCTTCGGGCGCACCGGGCGCTGGTTCGCGTTCGACGGCTACGACGTCGTGCCCGACCTGATCACCTTCGCCAAGGGCGTCAACTCCGGTTACGTGCCCACCGGCGGTGTGATCATCCCTGATTCCATCGCCCGTGACTGGGACACCAACGTCTTCCCGGGCGGGTTGACCTACAGCGGTCACCCGCTGGCGATGGCGTCCATCGTGGCCGCGCTCGACGCGATGGAGGACGAGGGCATCGTGGAGAACGCGGCCCGGATCGGCCGCGATGTGCTGGCGCCGGGGCTTGCCGAGTTGCAGGCGAAGCACCCGGTCATCGGTGAGGTGCGCGGTGAGGGTGTGTTCTGGGCGCTCGAACTCGTCGCCGACCGGGAGACCCGGGAGCCGCTCAACGGCGCGGTGATGGGGCGGATCAAGGCGGAGCTGCTCGGCCGGGGCCTGCTGCCGTTCCTCGCGGACAACCGCATCCACGTCGTGCCGCCTTGCGTGGTGACCGATGACGAGGTCGCCGAGGCCCTGGCCGTCTACGACGAGGTGCTCGGCCTCGACCTGCTCAACTGATCGGTGGTCGAGCTTGTCGAGACCCTGATCTCGACAAGCTCGATCACCGCGACACCCGCAAACCACAACACCGACAGAATCGACAGATGACAATGAACGCTATTCCCACAATCAGCCACTGGATCGACGGGGCCGCCGCCGCCGGCACCTCGACCCGCACCGCGCCGGTGTTCAACCCGGCCACGGGCCAGGTCGCCAAAAACGTGAGCCTGGCCAGCACGGCCGACGTCGACGTCGCGATTGCGTCGGCCCTGGCCGCTTTCCCGGCCTGGCGTGACACCTCGCAGGCCAAGCGCCAGAGCATCATGTTCAATTTCCGTGAGCTGCTCAACGCCCGGAAGGGCGAGCTGGCCGACATCCTCACCGCCGAGCACGGCAAGGTGAGCGCGGATGCGCTCGGCGAGATCACGAGGGGCCTGGAGGTTGTCGAGTTCGCGCTCGGGATGCCGCACCTGATGAAGGGCGACTACTCGGAGAACGTGTCGACGGGTGTTGACGTGTACACGCTCAAGCAGGCCCTCGGTGTGGTGGGCATCATCAGCCCGTTCAATTTCCCGGCGATGGTGCCGCTGTGGTACTTCCCGATCGCGATCGCGGCCGGGAACACGGTCGTGCTCAAGCCCAGCGAGAAGGACCCGTCGGCGTCGAACTGGATGGCCGCCCTGTTCACCGAGGCGGGCCTGCCCGACGGTGTTTTGAACGTCGTGCACGGCGACAAGGAGGCCGTCGACGCTCTGCTGGTGAACCCCGCCGTGCAGGCGATTTCGTTCGTCGGGTCGACCCCGATCGCGAAGTACATCTACGAGACCGCGGCGCTCCACGGCAAGCGGGTGCAGGCCCTCGGCGGGGCGAAGAACCACATGCTGGTGCTGCCGGACGCGGACCTGGACCTCGCCGCGGACGCGGCGGTCAACGCCGGGTTCGGCTCGGCCGGTGAGCGGTGCATGGCGATCAGCGTGATCGTGGCCGTCGAGCCCGTCGCGGACGAGCTGATCGCGAAGATCACCGAGCGGATGAAGGGCCTCAAGGTCGGCGACGGCATGCGCGGCTGCGACATGGGCCCGCTGATCACGAAGGTGCACCGCGACAAGGTCGCCTCGTACATCGACGTTGCGGCCGCGGACGGGGCCGAGGTCGTCGTCGACGGTCGCGGCATCGAGGTCGATGGGGACGCATCCGGTTTCTGGCTCGGCCCGACCCTGTTCGACAAGGTCGGTACCGACTCGGCCGTGTACCAGGATGAGATCTTCGGCCCGGTGCTCTCGGTGGTCCGCGTCGCCACGTACACCGAGGGCCTCGACCTGATCAACAGCAGCCAGTACGGCAACGGCACGGCGATCTTCACCAACGACGGCGGGGCGGCCCGCCGTTTCCAGAACGAGGTGCAGGCCGGGATGGTGGGCATCAACGTGCCGATCCCGGTGCCGGTGGCGTACCACTCCTTCGGTGGCTGGAAGAACTCGCTCTTCGGTGACGCGAAGGCCTATGGCCCTGCCGGGGTCGCTTTTTACACCCGGGAGAAGGCCGTGACCAGCCGCTGGCTCGACCCGAGCCACGGCGGCATCAACCTGGGCTTCCCCCAGAACGACTAGCGGA
>NZ_FNFU01000017.1 GCF_900101115.1 Cryobacterium psychrotolerans | reverse complement strand
CCGAACCGGGCCCGGCCGGGCACGGACCCGCCCCGACCGACTGCTGGGCGACAAGGCGTATTCGTCCAAGGCGAACCGGGAATTTCTGCGCACCCGCGGCATCCAAACCGTGATCCCGGAGCGCTCCGACCAGGTCGCGAACCGGAAACGCCGCGGCCGAAACGGCGGTCGGACCATCGGCCTGGACAAGGAGGCATACAAGCGCCGCAACGTCGTCGAACGCTCATTCAACACGTTCAAGCAGTGGCGCGGCCTCGCCACTCGCTACGACAAACTCGCCCTCACCTACCGCGGAGGAGTCGTCCTCCGCGCCATCACCATCTGGTTACACGAATTAGGAGACACGCCCTAGTCTGCCCCGTGGCAGCCAGGCGGTCTCACTCATGCCGAGACGCGGCTTCAGACCACGGACTATTCAGTACGTCGCCGCGAACACGCTCACGCTCTCGGTGTGGCTTTCGGATTCATGGGCTCGGCGCGCGCACTGGGTATCGAAAAAACACGATCGGTGATAACCCTGAGAGCATACCTGCGCCTACTGCCGAATCAAGGAGCCACGATGACGGACCATGACGCCCGCGAACCTGAACTGCGTGACTGGAGCCGCCAGCTCACCCAGGCCCTGCAGATTCTCGACCTTCAGGTTGATCGCAATCTGCTGCTTGACCTCGCGGAGGAATCGAGCGTTGTCAGCCCGTCAGCGGGTCCCATCAGCACCTTCGTTGTCGGCTACGCGGCCGGACTAGCGGCGGCTACGGGCGAGAAAAACGCGACAGCGGCAGTGGAATCAGCCGCCGCCGTCGCACGGCAAGTCCTCGCAGAGCCCACCGCAACCGGCTGGGCTGACACGGCTCAGTAACCCTGGCGACCTGGGTGGTCCGGGTGGTCCGGGTGGTCCGGGGCCGCGCGGCCGAGAGCCGTGCCCCGGCGGTCAGCTCGGCAGGGCCGCCCCCGACCGGTTACGAGCCGCGTTAGGCGCTTTGTCCGCATCCGCTTCCACCGGATCGAGCCGCACGATCACCGCCTTCGACACGGGGGTATTGCTGCCCTCGGCGAGGTGAGAAAGCGGAACCAGAACATTCGCCTCGGGATAGTAGGCCGCGGCACATCCGCGAGCGGTGGGGTAGGACACCAAGCGGAATTTCCGCAGGACCCGCGGGATCTTGTCGCTGAACACCCCGTGCACATCCACGAACTGGCCATCGATAAGGCCCAGCTCGGCGAGGTCATCGGGGTTCACGAAGACCACGTGGCGGCCATTTTTGATGCCGCGATACCGGTCGTTGTGCCCGTAGATCGTGGTGTTGAACTGGTCGTGCGAGCGCAGCGTCTGCAAAATGAGGGTGCCCGGCGGGCGATCGACGGGCTCGAGATCGTTGACGGTGAGTATTGCCTTGCCGATGGGCGTGGGAAAGGTGCGCGAGTCCCGCGGGCCGTTGGGAAGCATGAATCCGCCTTCCTGACGGATCTTCTGGTTGTAGTTTTCGCATCCGTCGACCACGTGGGAGATGTGGTCGCGAATGAGGTCGTAGTTCTGCTCGAAACCGTCCCAGTCGACCTTCACTTTGTCATCGAGAACGGCCCGCGCCAGCCTGGAGATGATCGCCACCTCCGAAAGGAGGCCGGGTGCCACCGGATCGATTTTTCCCCACGACGGATGCACGGCGCTGACGGTGTCCTCGACCGACACGAACTGCGGCCCTGAGGTCTGCATGTCGATCTCGGTGCGGCCCATCGTCGGCAGGATGAGTGCCTCGGCGCCGGTGACCACATGGGACCGGTTGAGTTTCGTGGACACCTGCACGGTCATCTCGGCGCCCCGCATGGCGGCCTCGGCCGCGTTCGTATCGCTGATTGCCGCGACCAGGTTTCCACCGAGCGCCATGAACACCTTGATGTCACCGTCGCGCAGTCCTCTGATTGTCTCGACGGCGTCCGCACCGTGTTCCCGGGGCGGTTCAAACCCGAACTCCCGCTCGAGGGCGTTCAGGAATGCCGGCGGCATTTGTTCCCAGATGCCCATGGTGCGGTCACCCTGCACATTGCTGTGACCGCGAATCGGGGAGGCGCCTGCGCCGGGTTTGCCGATGTTTCCGCGCAACAAGAGCAGATTGATGATCTCTTTGATGGTCGCGACAGCCTTCTTCTGCTGCGTCAGGCCCATGGCCCAGGTCACGATCACGCGATCGGCCTTGAGATAGCGTGCGGCCAATTCGTCGATCTCGTGTTCCTCAAGTCCCGTGGCCTCGAGCACGGTCTGCTCGTCGAGCAGGTTCAGGTGCCGGGTGAGATCTTCCAGGCCAAAGCAGTACTTCGCCAGGAACTCGTGGTCCAGCACAGTTCCGGGATTCTGCGCCTCGGCGGCCAGCACCTTTTTGGAGACCGCCTGCAGCAGCGCCATGTCGCCGCCCAGCCGGATCTGCACGTGCTGGTCGGCGATGGGGGTGCCGCGTCCGATGATTCCCTTGACCCGCTGCGGGTTTTTGTACCGGTGCAGGCCGGCCTCCGGCAGGGGATTGACGGCGACGATCTCCGCGCCGGAGTCCTTCGCCTCTTCCAGGGCCGTCAGCATCCGCGGATGGTTCGTTCCCGGATTCTGACCCATAATGATGATGAGATCGGCCTGGGCAAAGTCGTCGTAGCTGATCGTGGCCTTGCCGATGCCCAGCGTCTGGCCCATGGCCCATCCGGTTGACTCATGGCACATGTTGGAACAGTCAGGCAGGTTGTTCGTGCCGAAAGCGCGCACGAAGAGTTGGTAGGCGAACGCGGCCTCATTCGAGGCGCGCCCGCTCGTGTAGAAGGCGGCCTCGTCCGGGGATTTGAGACCGTTGAGCTTCGTGGCCAACACGGAGAACGCGTCGGCCCAGCTGATCGGTCGGTAGTGGTTCTCGCCTGCGGGCTTATAGACCGGCTCGGTGAGGCGCCCCTGCATTCCGAGCCAATATTCCGACTTCTCCAGCAGGTCGTCAATGGAATGCTGGGCCCAGAAGTCCGATTCGATGATGACCGGAGTGGCCTCCCAGGTGACGGCTTTCGCGCCGTTCTCGCAGAATTCGAAGGCCTTGCGGTGATTCGGGTCGGGCCAGGCGCAACTGGGGCAGTCGAAGCCGTCTTTCTGGTTGAGGGCGAGCATCGTCTTGCCGGTGCGGATGACGCCCAGTTTTTCCAGCGCCGGTTTCATGGAGTGGTACACGCCGGGCACGCCCGCGGCCCAGTCTTTCGGTTTTGTGACCTCGAGGTCGGTGTCGTCTGGCTCTGACACTGAGGGATGCTCGCGAGTCATGGTCCCTACCCTTTCGACAGCCCCACTTAAGCTGTGTCCTTCAGCAGTAACAGCCTTGGCCAGGTGTTGCAAGACCTCAGCCGGGATTGGAAGCGAAGAGCCTGCTCGCTCTGGAGTGAAAAACGAAAGGTTCTCACCCCCCAAGGATCGCTAGAGGTGGGTTGTCGAGCCCGCACTGCCGGGGCGGAGCTCTTCGCGGGGCTCGGACGTGTCGGCACGAGCGGAGTGGCGCACCATCGATCGAGCCACCGACTGGAGTGTCGCGGAGAATGTGTCGAGTTCGGTGCGATCCAGGTCGCTCGTGGCCGCCTCAAGGAGCGCGACGAAGTCGCGATGGACATCGCGCATCATCTGGTGCGCGAGAGGCGTGAGTTCGAGGTAGAGGCTCCGACGATCGTTCGGATTGTTGACCCGGTGGAGCAGCCCTGAATCGACGAGTCGGCGCGAGATGAAGGTGACCGCCGCGGTGGTCATATTCAGGTAGCCGGCGAGTTTCTTGGGCGTGACGCTCACTTCGGCAGCGACCCGGAACAGTGCGCGAAGCTCGCTGGCGGTGAGCCCAGCTGCACCCGCGCCGGCTGGTCCACCTGCGTTCACCCCTCGTGAGCTCCGGCTCGGCGCGACCGGCATGGGACTCGGCCTCGTCGTCGGCATTGTCGGCTCGCTTCTCGTCGCATCCGTTGCCGGCGGTATCGGATCGCTCGTGACGTCCAGCCCGATGGCGGCCGCAGCCACGGAATGCGACGTTGAAACAAACTCCTGGATCAACGTCGGCGACGAAGGCCGAAGCATCTCGATGAACAGCGAGGGCGAGGAGGCGGAGGGCGCCGACATTTCCGATATCGCCTGCATCTTCGGCGAACTCGACATCCCCGACAGCGTCATCAACCGTCTGGAGGGCACCCGCGCCCTCGACGGAGGCCAGACGGCGACCTGGGATGACTTCTCCGCTTCGTGGGGGTACCACCCCGACAACGGCCTCGACATCGTGATCGAGGTCGTGGTCGTGGAGAAATGACCGGCGACGCCCGCCGAACGGCTGGCGCATCCGCGCCAAGCACCTCAATCGCAGCCAACACAAGGAGATCAACACCATGAGCGACAACCAGCACTCGACCCCAGCCGGCATCCCGAACGATCAGCGGGAACAGCCGATCCCCCCGACCTACCCAGCAGCGCAGGAGAACGCCCCCGTGGGCGCCGTCAACGCGATCGCATCGGACAAGTCCTTCGTGGTCACCTGGCTGTTCGCCTGGCTGCTCGGGCTCTTCGCCGTGGACCGTTTCTACCTCGGCAAGGTCGGCACGGGCCTGCTCAAACTGTTCACCCTCTCCGGGTTCGGCATCTGGTGGCTCGTCGACCTGATCCTCGTGCTCGCCGGCGCCCAGCGGGACAAGCAGGGCCGGAAGCTCGCCGGGTACGACGCCAACAAGAAGATCGCCTGGATCATCACGGCCGTCGGGATCGTGCTGTCGATGATCATCTCAGGTGTCACCAACGCGGCGAGCCCGGGCGACAGCCCGGCGGCCGTCGCTCCCCTGGAGAACGAGGATGCGTCGGCGCCCGTCGAGGAGGCACCAGTAGAAGAGCCGCCCGCCGAGGTCGCAACGGTCCAGTCCTGGGCGGACGACAGCTTTGGCACCTTCGCCCCCGTCACGCAGACCGGCACCGGCGACAACCTCGTCACCCTGCCGGCCGGCGCCACGGCCGGAATCGTCACCGCCACCCACGACGGCGGCAGTAACTTCGCGATCTCGGTGTTGGATGCGTCCAACGCCTCCACCGGTCAGCTTCTGGTGAACACCATCGGCAGGTACGCGGGGACGAGCGCCTTCGGCTTCAACTCCCTCGGCGATGGCGTGACTCTTGAGATCTCGGCAGACGGAAAATGGAGCGTGACCATCGCTCCGGTCTCCGCGGCACCAGCGCTCCTCGCCTCGGGCGCCGGAGACCGAGTGTTCCTCTATCAAGGGTCCGCCGGGAAGCTCACGGCCACGCATGCGGGTTCCAGCAACTTCGCGGTGACCGAGCAGACTGGGGAGGACTTCAGCTTCGGTCTGCTCATCAATGAGATCGGAGCATACTCGGGCACGGTCCCGCTCAGCTCCGGACCTTCGGTGATCGTGGTCAACGCCGACGGCCAGTGGACGCTCAAGGCTGAATAGCGTCCACGCGTTAACGAGAAATCGCTCCTGAGGATCCTCAGGAGCGATTTCTTTTGGTTCTGTTCTGTGGGCTGTTCGCGAAACTCGTGATGGTACGGATCGCGAGGCGCCAGAAACCGCATTTTCCTCCGCGTCCCTCGTGATTCTCCTTCACAGTTGACGGACGGTGAGTTGCTGATGCGGCGGCGGATCCCCTCGTCGATCACGCATGCGACTCAAGATGGGCGGAACGGCAGCGAGGATGCCGCAAGACGGTGGTCCTTGTGAAACCCGAAGGAGCCAGGCAAACCTGCAGCCGTCCCGCCAAGGGTTCCATGTGGAACTCGCTGCAACTCCGCAATTTGATCACCTTCCATCATGGTTGGTGGCCCTATTTTCAGTAGGCGTTTATAGCCCTGTTCTCAGTCGGCGTCAACACAGGCCACCGCCTGAAGAACTGCGGGTCGTTGGCTCGGGCGCCGGAGGCGGGAACCCCTCCGGGAATGTCTGAATGCCGTGCGTTTGGTCGCCCAGGAACTTCGGTACGCCGGCTCCTTCTAGTCAGTTCCGGCCATTGTCAGGTTCAAGTAGATCGTCATCTGACCCGTGCTGGGCAGCTACTGGTGGCCGGTAAAAACGTCGGGCGACTCGTCCCCGCGGCGGTACACCAGCGAACCCGCGGAGTAGGTGCGCAGGACGCTAGTCAGGTGGATGTCTTCGGCCGGCAGGTCGAAAAAGTTGCGGTCGAGTACGGCGAGATCGGCGAGATACCCGACGGCGATTTTGCCGGTTTCGTGTTCTTGCCTATTCACAACGGCACTGCCCCAGGTGTACGCAGTGACGGCCGCGGCTAACGAGAGTTGCTGCTGCTCACCTAACGGCCGCTCAACGCTGCCCTCGCTAATTCGGTTGACGCCAACGTGGATGGCGGCGATCGGATCGGGGCTCGACACCGGCCAGTCGCTTCCGGCACAAAGTTGGGCTCGCGCGCGGGCGAGGTCGCCAAAGGGGTAGTAGCGTTCAACGAGTTCCGGTGCCAGAAATGGCACGTTTAACTCATCCAGCTGTCGGGCGTGCGCAGCCCAAAGCATCTGCATGTTTGCGATTGTGCCGAGCTCAGCGAAACGCGGTATGTCCCTCATCCCAACCACCTGCAGGTGAGCAAGGTGATGCCTGTTACCCAGATCACCGTTCGCTTCCCTGGCGGCCTCAATCGCGTCGAGCGACTCGCTTACGGCCCGATCACCGAGGGCGTGGAAATGGACTTGGAACCCCGCTGCATCCAGTGCCGTCACACATACCTTGAGATCCTCGGGATCGATGAATGAAAGGCCGAGATTCTCCGTCACGTCGCCGTGAGCATCCCGGTAGGGCTGGCTCATGGCGGCCGTGAAGTTCTCCGGCACGCCATCCACCATGATCTTGACGGCCGACGCGCGGAAGTGCCCGGATGGATCAGCGTCGCGGATTCGTGCTCGTCGATCGATGATTTCGGGAAGTTGCTCCAGCCCTCGACCTCGCTCCCACCAGATCGCAGCGACGGTGCGCATGGTCAGCTCGCCCCGGGCGACCGCATCGAGGTAAGTCATGGTGGAGTCTTCCATTCCGAGGCCGCTCCCCAACAGCGCATCCTGCCAGGATGTAACGCCGAAGCTGTGCAGATACTCCTGCGCCCGCAAGAGTCCGCGGTCGGCGAGGTCGCCCGTTGCAGACGGTGCGAAGCGGCCGACCAGATCCATCGCACCTTCATGGAGCGTGCCGCTTGGCTCGCCTCCCTGGGTGCGCTCAATGCGTCCGTCGATGGGATCCGGGGTTTCCGCGGTGACACCGGCGAGACCAAGTGCGCGGGAATTGACCCACATGCCGTGGTGATCCCGGTTCATGAGGGCGACAGGCCTGCCCGGGATGACAGCGTCAAGCAGGTCTCGGGTCGGCGTCCCGCCTGCAAAGAACTCCATCGACCAACCTGCGCCCATGATCCACTCTGCGTGTGGGTGCGCACGGGCGTAGTCAGCGATCAACCGGAGGCAGTCTTCTGCATCTTTCGCGCCGGTGAGATCGCACTGCAACAGTTCGATTCCCCCGGCGACGGGATGGATGTGAGCATCCTGAAATCCTGGCAACAACAGGCGGCCTGTGAGCGGAACGACATCCGTGTTTTCTCCCACGAGCGCCGCGATGTCCTCTGCGGCCCCCACCGCCATGATTCGACCGTCCGCTACCGCGACATCGGCGCGGACCGGGGCGTCCTGAGGCGCAGAGAAAATCCAGCCGTCAACGAATACGATGTCCGCCACGCCAGCCATCAGCGTCTCCCTGGCCTACGGTCACCGAGAATCTCTGCTGCGGCCTCGCGTCCGCTTCGTAGGGCACCCTCCATCAACCCTGCGAAATCTCCTCCGAGGTACTCCCCCGCGAAATGCAGGGCCCCGATGGATCGTCTCAGGTAGTCCAGGTCATCTTTTGTGACCTCAGTTCCGCGCGCAGAATAGGCCCCCCTCGCCCACGGGTCGTTGGACCACGTGGTGAGAAGGGCGCCTTCGCTGACCAAAGGCATGTCGGGCTGGGTTTCCTTCACACGTGCAACCCAAGCGTCCGGTCCGTCTCGAACGTCGAGCCGATCCAAGGCCGTGGCTGAGCCAGCAAAGCAATTCAGCACTGCTGGTACACGCCCGGTGCCATCCATAGCGGTCCAGGACCAATATCGGTCGGGAACACTCATGACGGCGCTCGTGTGGACCGAGCGCGCCAAAGGGATATGGAGCTTCGCAGCGTCACCGTAGGCGCTCCGAGCCAACGCGTCCAGCTTCCACCTCGGAAGTGCGGGTGAGATGGATAACTCGCTCACCAACGGCAGCGGAATGGCGAGCACGACGTGGTCGGCACGGTATGTGTCCAGGTCGGTTAGGACCTCGAAGGTGCCGCCCTCAGCCACTATCGCTCTGACCGGGGTGTTGAGATGCACGCGATCACCGAGTCGCCCGGCGAGGGCCTGCGCCAGACCCTGGTTTCCTCCTGCGATGCGATGGCTGGGCAGAGGAGACAGGGATGCCACATGTCCCAGGACACTGCTGTCGAGGAATTCCGCCTCAAGAGCGCAGGAAATCTCGACCCGGCATCGTATGGCCTCGGCGAGATCCGTAGACACCGTGAGGTTAGACAGCACGTCGCTGATCGACAAGCGTTCGTCCCCGCCAATGGCGTCGGTCAGCCTTGACCCGGCCGCGACCATCGCGGCGGAATCGACTTCCCCGGCGCCGCGGGGTTCGCGAAGGTAATAGCTCATTCCCGTGTCGACCAGGCTCAGACCCAATTCGGCGACATAGCTGCGAAGAAGGTCGTATCCGCGAAGAATGAATTCCGCGCCGCGCTCGACAATAACGCTCTGCCCGTCGGGCAGGGGCAGCGATTCCGACCAGACCCGCCCTCCGACCCGGTCGCGCGCCTCAAAGACCTGGACGTCGTGCCCGGCATCCATCAACTCGCTCGCCGCAGCCAATCCGGCCAATCCCGCCCCGACGATAGCTACCCGCACGACGGCTCCACGAGGCTCAGTGCGGTTCGGCAATGGGCTCGGGCTCGGTCGCGGCCCCCACGAGGACATAGGTCTTGCGGATCGTCTCGTGAATGACCCAAGTACCGCGCCACCCAATCGGGAGCACAAGAAGTGAGCCGGCTGCAAGGTGAACGCTCGTCCCGTCGTCACCATGCACCGTGGCGGTTCCGCTCAGGATTTGGCAAACCTCGGTGCAGGTGTCGCGCACAGCGGTGAACTCGCCCGGCTCGCATTCCCAAACCCCGGTTGAGGTGTGGGGGCCGGCCTCCCACAGGCTGAGCGTCGATTCCATCTGACCTGTTCGGCTTGTGGGTTTGGACTGTGGTTGCGGGAGGGCCACAGTATTTGCCATCACGTGACGCAGACTGACGGTCTCGGAGCCGGTCTTCGCGCTGGCCAGGGCTTCGTTTTCGCTCACGATATTTCCTTTTCTGATCGGCGTTGCTCTTGATGGGCAGTTCAGCGGCCCGTGATCTTATTGGCGAAGCGTGCGATCTTGCTGGTGCCCGGCAGGTCCCGTTCGTATTCACGACGGTCAGCTTCGCGATAGAGCGTGTACATGGCTTGCACACCCAGCCAACGCAAAGGTTCAGGCTCCCACGGGCGAACGCGACGCCCGACCCACGGGAGTCGGGTGAGTTCGGTGTCACGGCGGAGCACGAGGTCGGCGAGGGTCCGACCGGCAAGGTTGGTGGTCGTCAACCCACTGCCCACGTAGCCCCCCGCGGTGCCGAGACCAGTTTCCTGGTCGAGTTCAATCGTCGCGCACCAGTCACGGGGTACACCCAGGACACCGCTCCAGGCTTGAGCGATTGGAACGTCACTTGCTGCGGGAAACATGCCGTGGAGCAAGTCAGTCAGAGCGCGGATCGTCCAGCCCTGGGTCTCACCATTGTCATCGGTGCGGGACCCATACCGATACGGGATGCCACGTCCACCGAGGGCGATTCGATTATCCGCGGTGCGCTGGGCATACATGTACGCGTGAGCTGCGTCTCCGAGCAGCTCTCCACTTGCCCACCCGATCTGGGACATCACCGATTCCGGTAGAGGGTCGGTGATGATCATCGAGGAATTCATCGGCAACCACGTGCGCCGTTCACCTTCGATGCTTGGAGTGAATCCCTCCAGGCAGCGAAGAACGATCGGCGCTCGGACTATCCCCCGGTCCGAGTGGACAGTCTGAGGCTTGATCTCTCGCACCGTCGTCTGTTCATAGATGGAGACTCCAAGCCGCTCCACTGCGGCGGCGAGACCCCGCACGAGCTTGGCCGGTTGGACGCGGGCGCAGTGAGGGCTGTAAGTGGCACCTCGGGAACCTTCAACGACGATTCGGGCGTCCAGTTCAGCGCGACTCAGGAGAACAAAGTCGTCCGCGCCCGCGCCCCAAAGTTTTTCATACTCGAGGCTCTCCTGCAGCCGGCCAAGCTGCGCACTGTTGCGGGCGACATGAAGAAGTCCGTCCTTGACAATGTCGGCGTCGATGTTCTCGGCCCGTGCGACTTCGATCACCTCATCCACCGCGCCTCGCATGGCGCGCAGCAAGTCGACAACGCCCTGATGCCCGTGGGTCGACGCGTAGGCAGAGCGTGATCCTGCGAGCTCTGAAGAAAGCCAGCCGCCGTTTCTGCCAGACGCACCGAATCCTGCGAATTCCTTCTCAAGGATGACGATTCGCAGATCGGGCTGCTCGCGTTTCAGGTAGTACGCGGTCCACAGCCCGGTGAACCCAGCCCCGACGATGCAGATGTCGGCTTCCAGGTCGCCAGGAAGCGGAGCACGGTACGCGGGGATTTCGGTGCTGGAGTACCAGAAAGAAACGCCGCCGTTTGGGATCGCACGCTCGGCCTGCCGAGAGTCATGCTTGATGCTGGTCATTGATGCACTCCTGTTTCTGTGGACGGCTAGTGCGATGCGAAGACGGGAACGTGGTCGTCGGCGGCCTGTGGCCTATCGGGGCTCTCATTACTTGTGAGGACAACGGCGTCTTCGGCGCGGAAAGTGAGCCACACGAGGTCCCCGGGGCGATTCGCCGTGACATCACCCGCGGATTCGCGGACGAGGACTTTACTTCCGTCGCCCAGTTCAACCTCAAGCTTGCGTGAGTTGCCAAGGTAGATTTCCTGAAGGATGCGCCCCCGAACCGCGTTGCCGCTCGGTGCCGTCCCGTCGATTGACTGCACTCGAATCCGCTCGGGACGCACGACCAGAGCGGCGGGCGCGCCGGTTCGCGCGTCACCCCGGTGCGCATGCAAAGTCCTGTCTGAACTCAACACCCCCTTCCCCGCTCCATGGTCGACAGCCAGACCGTGGAACAAGGACGATTCACCGACGAACTGTGCGACAAAAATCGTGCTCGGACGCTCGTAGAGGTCTTGGGCGCTGCCCACCTGCTCGATCTTTCCCTGGTTGAACACCGCAATGCGGTCTGAAAGAACGAGGGCTTCGTCCTGGTCATGTGTGACGTATACAAAGGTGGTCCCGAGCTCCGCATGGATCCGCTTGATCTCCAGCTGCAGGGAGTCACGAAGCTTCTTGTCCAATGCCCCGAGTGGTTCATCCATCAGCAGCACTCGCGGGCTGTAAACGATCGCGCGCGCGAGGGCGACGCGCTGCTGCTGCCCGCCGGACAACTGCCGCGGCATGCGGTGGGAGAGATTGGCAAGGCCGACCTTGTTCAATGCATCCGCGACAAGGCGCCCTCGCTCGGATTTGGGCAGTCTGCGCTGGCGAAGCGGATACGCAACGTTGTCGCCCACCGACATGTGAGGAAACAGCGCGTAGTGCTGGAACACCATTCCCATGTTCCGTTTGTGGGGCGGAAGGGCGTAGACGGGCTTGCCATCGACGAGGATTTCACCTTCGGTGACGTCCACGAACCCGGCGATCATGTTGAGTGTGGTCGTCTTGCCCGAACCGCTGGGCCCCAGCAGGGTGAGAAACTCGCCAGGCTCTGCGTTGAGGTCAATCGCGTCTACGGCCGTTGCATCACCGTAACGCTTGGTCAGCTTATTGAGGGTGATGGCAGCACCCTGCGAGATCGAACTATCGGACACGATTCCTCCGAGCAATGTAGAAAGTTGTGGTCAGCGTGAGAACGGTCGTCAATCCCAGGATGAGGGTGGCGGCCGCCGCTATTGTCGGGTCGGTGTCCCGCGTGACGGAGGCGTACATCTTCACGGGGAGGGTTTGAAGATACGGACTCTGAATGAATAGGGACAAGACGACTTCGTCGAAGCTGGTGACGAAGGCAAACAGGGCACCCGAGATAACACCGGGCGCAACGAGCGGCAACGTGACCTGACGGAACGTGGTCCAGCGATTCGCTCCGCAGATAGCCGCGGCGCTCTCGAGGCGACGGTCGAAGCCGTTCAGGCTCGCCGTAACGGGGATGATGACGAACGGCAGAGCGAGAACACTGTGCGCAATGACAAAGCCAAGAGTTGTTCCCAGCAGGTTTGTGCGGAGGAACAGCGCGTACAGCCCGACTGCGACGACGATCACCGGCGCAATCATGGGCGCGAGAAGTATCGCCTTCACGGTCTGTTGGCCACGGAATGCCGATCGGGTCAGAGCTGCAGCAGCAGCGGTGCCGGCAATGGTCGCGACGACCGCGACAAGCGCCCCCACCTGCAAACTGGACGCGAGGGCTCCAACCCAGCTTGGGTCCTGGAAGAAGTTCGTGTACCAGCGCGTCGACCAGCCGGTCGGCGGAAAGGAGAAGGATGGCTTGTCGGTCAGGCTGAGCGGGATGACGATCAACGAAGGAGCGGCCAGCCACAGCGCCACCAGCGCGCAGAACAGCCACAAGGCGCCCTTCCACATCCGTGCCGCGGGCTTTCTCATCAGCGCACCCCCTTGATCGTGCTGGTTGAACGCCCAATGACGAGCGCCAGGATTGCGAGGATCGCGAGCGTGATGACAATTAGCACGACCCCCATGGTCCCGGCGCGACCCCATTGCAGCAGCCCGTTCACCTGAGTGAATATCTGTTGGCTGATCAGCGAATTCCCTGGAGACCCCAGCAGCGCCGGGGTCACGTAAAAGCCCAGGCTGCTAATGAACACGATCAGCGAACCGGCGCCCACCCCAGGTAAGGACAATGGCAGCCAAATCCGAAAGAAGGACGTAATCGGGCCGGCGCCAAGGCTCGAAGAAGCCAGAATCAAGCGGCGATCGATATTTGTCATTACCGCGTACAGCGGCAAGACGAAGAATGGCAGCAGGACCTGACTCATGCCGATAACGACGCCCAGGTTGGTCCTGATGAGCGGGATCTGACCCAGACCGACGGTTGCGAGGAGGGACTGAATCGGCCCGTGATCCTGGAGCAATATCACCCAGGCGAACGTGCGAACCATCAAGCTGGTCCAGAAGGGCACGAGGACCAGCAAGGTCAGCACAGCTCGCAGCTTCGGCCCTGCTGCAACCATGGCGTAGGCGTATGGATATCCCAGCAGCAGGCAGATGACTGTCACGTTGACAGCAGTCGTGAACGTGCGCAGCAGTATCCGCTGCTGCACCGCGTCTCCCAGGTACCACGCGAAGTTGCCAAACCCAACCGAGGGGTCCGTGAACGCGTACCACAGCATGATGACCAGCGGGACGATGAACCCGATGATCAGCAATAGCCCTGCCGGGACGAGCAAGCCCAGGCGGCCCCACCTCTTCGATGGGGCCGCCTGGTCGATGACCGTGTCAGCGGTAATAGGTCCTGCCACGAGTGCTTCCACGGTAGCCATCGAGATGCCTAGCCGGCCAGCCAGTTCGTGTAGGCCGTAACCATTTCGTCATGGTTCTCTGCCCACCAGGCGTTGTCCAGCTTGAAGGCATCCTTGACTCTTTCAGGCGTGGTCGTCACGAAGGATTGAGCCAGCTCGTCCAACTTCGGCTTGGAATCCGTGTTTACGGGACTGTATGAGGTCAGTTCGGTGAGCTTGGCCTGTTGCTCGCTCCCGAGGTAGTAGTTGATCATTGCCATTGATGCTTTCGGGTTTTTAGCGCCGATAGGGACAGCGAGGGCGTCAGCCTCGGGCATCCACTGGTCCCACATCGGCGCGTACGCCGCGCCGTTCTTCACCGCAGAGTACGCGCGACCACTCCAGACCAGCGCCATGTCAACCTGACCCGATTCGAGCAGCTGCTGGGACTGGGCGCCGGTCGACCAGAACACGATGTCCTTCCGGATCGACGCCATCTTCTTCATGGCGCGCTTCTCATCGATCGGGTACATGGCGTCGGCGGAAACACCATCGGCGAGCAAGGCACCTTCAAAGACACCCGGGTCGAGGTCGCCAGTTCCGCCCTCGATCCCTCGCTTACCAGGGAACTTCTTGGTGTCGTAGAAATCGGCCCACCTGGTCGGAGGGTTGGCTCCATACTTCTTGGTGTTGTACATGACGATCATGCCGTAGCTCATCGCCGGCACCGAGCACTTGTCTGTAAGCAGGCCGGCCGGGATCTTGCTCGTGTCCACGATGCTGGTGTCGAGCGGCATGAACAATTTGCCGCACTGCTGGGCTGCGAAGACGTTCGTGGTGTCGACAACGTCCCATGTCACATTTCCTGAGGTGACCTGCGCCTTCAGCTTGGCATTGTCCGTGGGCCCGTCCTGAAGGATTTTCGCGCCTGAAGCAGCACCAAACGGAGAGATGGCTGCGGCGACTTGGCCATCCTGGTAAATACCCCCGTAGGAAACGAAGGTCAGGGTCTGGCCCGTCAAGGCATTTGCCTTGACAGACCCAGAGACCGCCGCTCCGCTCCCGAGATCGACTGGTTTAGCCGGTCCGCCGCCACCTGTGGTACAGGCGGCTAGAAAGAGTGAGCCTGCGGCGACGGTGGCGATGGCACCGACCCGGACACTCCAGGTTGATTTCGCGATTTTCATTTTTTCTCCTTGTGAGCTTCGTTGCGTTTCAGGATGAGGACTCGGCGGTTCCCGTGTTGACCAGAATCAGTCGCTGGAGGCTTAAGGGGCTCCGAGGGTTGGTGGGCTGATGATCCACATGACCTCTGCCGGTTCCGCGCTGGTGTTGCGGACCGAGTGGAGCGTCGACGTGCGGTACTCGGCGCTGTCGCCACGGTTCAGTTGGTACTCAGCGCCAGCCAGTTCCAATGTCACGCTGCCGGAAATGACAACAAGCATTTCCTGAACATCGCCGTGAGTGTACGCATCGCCCGAGTTTCCGCCGGGAAGGAAGTCAGCGACATACACCTCCAGATTGCGCAGTGGCTTCTGAGACAACAGGTACTTCGAGGTCAGGTTGCTGGTGTGAATCTCCGGACGGTGTTCGCGCCGCAATACTTTGGGTCTCGTGACGTCATCGTCCGTGAAGAGGTCAGGCAGAGTGATTCCCAGTCCATCCGCCAGCTTGCGAAGGGTCCCTACGCTGGCGTTGGCCTGGCCTCGCTCAAGTTGGCTCAGGAAGCCCGGTGAGGTATGAGCGAGCAGGGCAAGCGCGCGCAAGCTGATGCGGCGAGCGAGTCGAAACTCGCGGATACGCGCACCCAGCGATTCCTCCGGCGTCACCTCGCCCGCGTCTGCTAGGCCATCGATCATGCGAACATCCGATCGGCTCAAAGAAACAATGTGTTACTTCCTAGCGAACGAAATGTTCGTTGGACTGAATTTAGGCGCGCCGATGGTCGGGTGTCAAGGAACTTTTCGTTTCCTTGAGTGGAGGTCGCGGATCCCGCGTCCAGATCCCGGGTGAGAGACTCTGCCGGACCCTTGGCCAACGATTTGACACGTTCCATCTGCGGCATGTACCGTCAGCCCGTTCTCATCAACTTGATCGACGAAGGAGTCGCTTTGGCAGAAACGCATGCTTTGCGCAGGAACGCGCTAGGCCTGGGCGGGGCGGTCATCATGTCCGCTGCGCTCATGGGACCCGCGGTGTCCGTGTACTTCAATCCGCAGGTGGTGGCGGCCAACGCCGGGGCTGCGACGCCGCTCGTGTTCGTCCTGGCGCTTGTGGTCATGCTCGTCCTGGCGAGCAGCATCATGGAGATGGCACGTACTTTTCCTGGTGCTGGATCCTTCTACACCTACGTATCGCGCGGGATCGGCGCCCGCAGCGGTTTCGTCACGGGTGGCCTCATGTTCATTGCCTATGGCCTGCTCGTGCCCGCGGAACTCGCGCTGATCGGCACCTATGCCGAGGGCATCCTGGCCGGCTACGGCGTGCACATCTCCTGGATGGTCATCTCCGCTGCCTTCCTCGTGCTCATGGTTTTCTTGTCGTTTCGCGGCATCACCGGTTCCCTGAAGACCGCAGCGATCCTCTTCGTCGTTGAAGTTGCGGTGATCGTGCTCCTCAGCGCAATTGTGCTGGCCCAGGGCGGCGCGAACGGCCTGACGCTGGAGCCGTTGTCCCCTGCTTCGTCGCCAAACGGTCTTTCCGGATTGGCACTCGGCATGGTGTTCGGCATCCTGTCCTTCGTGGGTTTCGAGGCCGCCACCACCCTCGGCGAGGAAGTGCGCAATCCGCACCGGAACATCCCGCGCGGCATGTTCCTGTCGCTGCTGCTCGTCGGGGCGATCTACCTGTTCACGACCTACAGCGAGATGATCGGCTTCGGTACCGATGGCGTCGGCAAGCTCGTCAAGGACGCCGCACCGTTCAACACCCTCGCGGCAACGTACGCACCGTGGCTGGAGCTGCTGATCGGCCTGGCCGGCGTCTCGAGTATTTTCGCCGTAACCATGAACGCCAACAATGGCGTCGTTCGCATTCTCTTCGCGATGGGCAGAGAGGGCATGCTGCCGCCCGTGCTCGGACGCATCCATCCCGTCCACCGCACACCGGCGAACGCGATCTGGTTGCAGGCGGCCGTCGCTGTCGTGTTCACCTTTGGTGTCGGGCTCCTGGCCGGGCCGTTCAATGCCTATATCTACCTCGGATCGATCCTGACCCTCGCGATTATTCCCGTCTACATCCTCACCAACATTGCGTGCATGCGTCATTTCAGTGGCCCCGGCCGGGCCGAACGGACCCTCTGGCGGCACGTCGTGCTCCCCGTCCTCGGCATCCTGCTCCTCGGGATACCGATCTACGGGCAGGTCTACCCGGTGCCGCCGGCTCCGCTGAACACGTTCCCCTACATCGTGTTGACACTCATCGCCGTCATGGCAGGCATCGCATTCGTCCTCGGTCGAAAGCGTCCTGAACTGCTCAAGCGGGCAGGCGCAGTCCTCGCCACCGGAGGCGTAGACGACGCAGTGCCGGAAGAGGACTCGGCACCGGTAGGCTCCGGAGCCCGATGAGTCGGTCGTTGACACTCGGCACCGCCGAAAGGATGGTGGCCGTCGCCCGGGAGCGCGCCGAGGAACTGGGCGTGCTCGTGAGCATCGCCGTCGTCGATCGAGGTGGCCACCTGGTTGCCTTCGCACGCATGAACGGCGCGGAGATCGCCGGTCCGACGCTGGCAGTCGACAAGGCATTCACGTCCGTGGCGCATAGCGCGCCCACCGCTGAGCTGGCCCTCCTGGCGGCCCCCGGTGGGCCGCTCTTCGGCCTGCAGGCGAATGGTGGCGGGCGCTACGTCATTTTCCCGGGCGGCGTCCCTTTCCGGGAGAAGGACCTGATCGTCGGCGGGATCGGCGTCAGCGGCGCAACTGCGCCAGAGGATGCTTCCTGCGCTGAGGCAGCCGCGGAATGGTTCCGCGTGATGACCGGGGATTCCCGACAGGCTCGGCCACCGGAAGCCGACCGGTAATACAGAAGGGCCCCCGATTTCTCGGGGGCCCTTCTTGTTCACCTGGCGAAACGCTGGATGCGGTAGACCGAGGGGACCGCGGGGACCGCGGGGACCGCGTCGCACGTGACGCACCTGTCGCCCGTCAACTCACGGACTGCGCAAGACAGCGTGGCACTCGGCGTGGTTCCGCGGTGCCACTTATACTGCTCAAATTGATCAATTCATCGCCTAGTGAATCGGACGACATGTGAAGATCCAGATTGCAGTGCTGCAGACGGCCGGCGTGCCCGGCGACGTCGAGAAGAATCTCGCCGAGTTGAGGGCGACGGCGCGCGCGGCGGTAGCGGATGGCGCCGACCTGCTCATCACCCCGGAGCTGTTCCTCACGGGCTACAATATCGGCCCGCTCGTCCACGAACTGGGGCGCACCGATCTGACGGCCGCCGCTGCGGAGGTCGCTCGCGAGGAGCGGATCGCCCTCATCGTCGGCCTGCCGCTGTTCGAAGACGGGCACCACTACAACGTCGCCGTGTTCATCGACGAAACCGGCGAGGTCAAGAACACCTATCGAAAGACCCACCTGTTCGGCGAACTCGACCACACCTATTTCACCGCGGGAAACGATCTCGTCTCGATGGTGGAGTTCCGCGGAGTGCGCATCGCGACTCTCATTTGTTACGACGTCGAGTTCCCTGAACCCGTGCGCGCCGCCGCCGCCGCCGGCGCCCACCTGATCGCGGTACCAACGGCGCAGATGGCACCATTCGAGTTCATCGCCGAGCAGGTCGTGCGCGCTCGCGCCTGGGAGAACCAGGTCTACGTCGCCTACGCCAACCATGACGGGCACGAGCTCACCCTCTCCTATGTGGGACGTAGCCGCATCGTCGATCCGTTCGCGCAGGTGCTCGACTCGGTTGAGCACGGCACACGCACGCTCACCGCGACGATCGACACCGAGGTCGTGGATGAAGCGCGACGCGCCAACCCCTACCTCGACGACCGTCGTTCAGACCTCTACGAGACGCCCCAAGTTTCCCCAGCACCGGCATCCGCCGTCGATCGTGACTCCACCCAACAGATAAGGACAGCATGACTACTCACGTTCCCACCAAGGCCCGAGCGACTCCGACGGGCCAACTCTCCGGCAGGTTGGGTACCGGCGGAATCGTCTTCATGGTGATAGCCGCCGCGGCACCGCTCACCGTGCTCGCCGGCAACGTGCCTCTCGCGGTCGGCATCGGCCCTGGCGTCGGCGCTCCCGTGGGGTTCCTGATCGCCTCCCTCGTCCTGCTCCTCTTCGCCGTCGGATTCGTCACGATGACTCCCCACGTGAAGGAAGCCGGGGCGTTCTTCGCCTATGTGACTCTCGGCCTCGGCAAACGGGCCGGGATGGGGATCGCCCTCGTGGCGCTCGTTGCCTACACGGCCATTCAGGTCGGCGTCTACGGCTTCCTCGGCTGGGCGGCGAACGACCTCGTGACCTTCTACGGAGGACCAGAGCTGCCGTGGTGGCTGTACGCGCTTGTCACAATCGCGATCGTCGCGGCGCTCGGCTATCGGCACATCGAACTGAGCGCGACGGTGCTCGGAATCGCACTCGTGCTCGAGATCGCGGTCGTCGTCGTGATGGACGCCGCGATCTTCATCAGCGGAGGAGCGGAGGGCATCTCCCTGACCTCGTTCACCCCCGAGGCTGTGTTCTCCGGGCCGCTCGGTGTCGCCGTGCTGTTCGCTCTCACCGGGTTCATCGGGTTCGAGGCGACCGCGGTCTTCCGTGACGAAGCTCGTGACCCGGAGCGCACCATTCCCCGAGCCACCTACCTCGCGGTGCTCATCATCGGCATCTTCTACACAATCTCCGCTTGGGCAATGATCCTGGCCGACGGGCCGAGCAACGCGGTCGACGTAGCAAAGCGCACGCTCGCCGGCGAAGGCAACATGCTGCTCGACACGGCCCAGCTGTACATCGGCGGGACCCTGCGCGACATCATGCAGGTGCTGCTCATCACGAGCCTGTTCGCCTGCGTGCTGTCGTTCCACAACGTCATCGCGCGCTACCAGTTCGTGCTCGCCCGGAAGAGCCTCCTGCCGGCGGGCCTCGGGCGGGTGCACCCCAAGCAGCACTCTCCGGCGGTCTCGTCGATCACGCAGTCGATCACGGCTCTCGTGCTCGTCACGGTGTTCGCCATCGTCGGACTTGACCCCCTCGTCGGCGTCTTCGGTTCGATGGCAGGCGTCGCGACGGTCGGCATGGTCATCCTCATGCTGACCACCTCGATCGCGGTCGTCGTGTTCTTCGCGCGCCACCGCGACCTGGCTCCTGGCCGGCTGTGGACGACGCGCATCATTCCGGTGGTCGCTGTTCTTGCGCTCACAGTCAGCATGTGGCTCGTCCTCTCGAACTTCACCCTCGTGACGGGCTCCAGCGTGGCGGTCAGCGTGATCCTCGGGCTCATCCCTGTCGCGGCGCTGGTTGCCGGCGCCATCATCGGCCAGCGACGGGGAAGGAACGACGCCGAAGTCGATTCGGAGGCCACCTCGACCATCGCTACCAAGGGGATCTGAGCCTTGATACGCTGAGGGCGTGAGCGCAGCCAAAGGAGTACCTTCTATGCTGCCTCCCGCCCTCAGCGCCGGTGCCGTCGGGTCGATCCGGCGAACGAGCGCCGTCGACACGGTCCGTGCCCGCATCTCGCTCGCCGCGGACCTCGGCCTCCTCTCTCCGGGTGAGCGCCTTCCCACCGCCGCCGACATGGCGGCGGGACTCGAGGTGAGCGAGATCACGGTGCGCCGGGCCCTCACCGAGCTGCAGCGCGCGGGAGTCGTCGAGCGCAGTCGAGGGCGGGGCGGGGGAACCTACCTCGCGAAGAACCCGCCGCGAGACGCGGTGCCGCAAACCGCCGCCTACCGCGCCGACGCCGATCGGGTGCGGCAGCTCATTGACGAGAGGCGCGTGCTCGAGGCCGGTTTCGCGCACCTTGCGTGCGAGCACCGCACCGAGGCCGACCTCGCCGCGATGGATGCCGCCATCGGCGAGATGGCGGCGACGGAGTCCTGGGCCAGCTTTCGCCGCGGCGACGAGGCCTTCCACCTTCGCGTGGCGTCCGCAGCCGGCTTGTCGAACGTACTTCCGCTTTATCGGCGCACACTCGCGGACCTCCACTCCTACTTCCTGCCTTATCCGATCGCCTACCTGCACGAGAGCAACGAGGATCACCGGGTCATGCGCGATGCGATCGCCGCCCGAGACAGGGTCGCGGCCGCGGATGCCGTGATGATGCACGTGGCCGACCTGCATCACAGCATGTACATCGGGCTTAACAGACCCGAGTAGTGGGGCCTGCGCCCACTGGCTCGAACACTGTCATCGGCGCTGCTCGCCGGGGGCGAGCTCATCGGTGTCTCTCTGTTTGAGTCGCTACGACAAATCGTGGCGCGCGAGGAACTCGGCAATAATCGGGATGGTCAACTCGGGCTTTTCGAGATGTGGAGTGTGGCTTGTGCCCGGAATCTTTCGGTACTCGACATCGGGGATGAGTTCACGACTGGCGCGCACCACTTCATCAGTTGCCTCATCGAATTCACCATGCAGGACCAAGGTCGGCACCGAGATTCTGAACAGCTGGTCATCCATGTCCCACGAACTGAGCGAACCGGTCACATTGAACTCACTGGCACCGATCATCGTGCCGTACACCGTCGGAAACTGCACGGCCAGATCGTAGGTTCTCTGCATGCCCTCTGGCCAGGGATCGAGCCGGCAAAGGTGCCGACGGTAGAAGGCCAGCGTGGCTTCAGCGTATTCCGGAGTGTCGGTGGCTCCCGCTGCCTCACATGCGTCAAGAACCTGTCGGATGTCGTCTGGTAGGCCATCGCGCAGCTTGCCGAGCTCGGCCGCCCAGGTGGACATCGACGAAGGCGAATCGGCAAGGATGAGCGACGCGAGTTCTTTGGGACGCCGCACGGCGTACTCGATTCCGAGCATCCCGCCCCACGATTGGCCGAGGAAGTGCATTCCTGCGTCAAGATTCAGGTGCTTGATCACTTCATCGAGCTCGGCAAGGAAGAGAGTTGGCGTCCAGAATCCAGTGTCGCCCCCATACTCGGGGAGGTGAGTCGAGTTGCCATTGCCCAGCTGGTCATAGAAAACCACCTGACGGCCGCTTGAGGCGAGCGCCTGGAGGGGAAGCAGATAGTCGTGCGTCATCCCCGGCCCACCGTGGGCAACAAGCAAAGGAAGCCGGCCAGCGACGCTCTCTCCAAAAGAGGCGAACCAGGTCTTGTACCCGGCCCACTCGACGAAACCCTGACGAATCATAAACTCACTCCGCGCGAAGCCGGGATGAAGTCCCCGTTTGCTGCCGTCCCGGAAATTTTTTCCAGCGTCTGCTCTACGTGGCGTCCCATTAGAGCAGCGCACCTTGCGCCATCGCGTGCGGAGAGAGCAAAGCGCATTTCTTCATACTAACGAGCGAGTTGCCCGGGTAACGACGACGGACGAGGAAACAATCCTCTATGACGGGGCAGCTGGGAAGCTCGCTGCCACGCACGCGGGTTCAGGCAACTTCGCGGTGATCGAGGAGACCGGGGAGGACTTCAACTTCGGTCTGCTCATCAACGAGATCGGCGACCATTCGGGCACGGTCCCGCTCAGCGCCTGCCCTTCGGTGATCGTGGTCAACGCCGACGGCGAGTGGACGCTCAAGGCCGAATAGCGACCCAGCGTTGACAAGAAATCGCTCGTGAGTATCCTCAAGAGCAATTTCTTGCTCATCTATCTGTCGGCTGTTTACGAAACCCAGCACGGCGACGTCTCGTGCTCAACGCTCAGCGGATCCCCGACCGTACTTGCGAGTTTCTAAGATTGCCCGGATGAAGCAGCGACACTGGCACGGGTCTCTGGCCGATCTGAGCGGGTTATGAAAGCAGGATCGAAACCCGACAGGCCGCGTCGGCGCCAGCAGCATTCCGACGCAGCGCCTCTACAGACAGGCCAGTCCCCAGCGGCGCGATAGTCTCGCCATCCAACGAATAAGTAGGGAAGAGCCGCGTGGAGTTCATCATCAATGGGGAGAAGCGCGATCTGACACGAGCCGACGTCAGTGAACGGCTGCGGGGGCATGAACCGGATCGCGTATTCGAGTACTCGGTCGTTATCGACGGACGTGAGTGGCCAGTCAAACAAGCATTCGGCATCGCGGCAGGCCTGCCGCACGCTGCCTTCACTTCCCAAACGGCGCGACGCCAACTGCGGAAGCTCGGATTCCCGGTCGATATGGATCAACCGCCCGTTCCTGCAGCGCCGTCACCGTCGACGCGTAGCTCACGAGGTTTCGACCCCACTCGGCTGACTGAAATCGACACAGTCTCCGCAACAACGAGCTTCACTTGGTTACACGCTGGCGGCATCACGCTTGACAGCGACGGCTGGCCGTCCTTTCCACCGCTCCCACGCGCGCCTGGACTTTACCGGTTCTCGTTCCGAGCCCTCGAGCCCGGTGGCAGGGGCACCGTCTACGTCGGTGAGTCCGTCGACCTCGCTCGGCGCGGTAGCAACTACCGCAACGCTAAGACGGATCGTTCCAGCCAACGGACCAGCCGACGCATCCACAAGGAATTGGTCCGGCACCTACGGATAGGGGGCGAAGTTGCTTTTTCGATTGCGACTGACGTCGTTCTCGGGGTCGACGGTGATCCGGTCGACTTGCGATGGAAATCGGCGAGGCGACTCGCGGAGAATGCGGCTGTGCTGCTGGCCCAGCTTGATGGCGAGCATGAGGTGTTGAATATCGATGCTGATCTTGGCGCTGCGGAACCCGTGGGCGACGAGGAACAACCGACCAGGATCATCGCAGGCTAGTAGACAACGCAGCCCAGCAGTCCCCTTCTTGATTTTGGGCCGGCGCTCCAAGGAGCGTAGTCGTCGATCCTGCTTTCTGGTCCCCCAGTTTCCGAGGGCTCGACGAGTTCCAGATTAACGCGTGGGTCGTTGAGTTCCTCGATCGCGTGTATGAGAGCGGGGCCATCACCGTAGTCGGGATCAACCTGCAGGATGACGCGGTTGGCTTGGGGCAAATAGCCACCGCCGATTCCTGTCGCTCCCGCCCATTCGAGCTGATTTCCCAGGAGATAGTCGGCAAGTTCGTTCAGTTCCCGCTCCGAGTACTGAACGTGCACGAAGTCGGTGGTGAGAAAGGTTCCGGAGTCTGCGATGATTTCCCGCACCTGATCGAGGGCCGCCTCGGACGTCATCTGAATCGTCAGTATCTCGTTTTCGAAGTCCCAGATATAGCTGCCATTGGAGTCTAGGAGAGGAGAAAGGAGCGCATACAGCCGATCACGCTCCTCCGAGAAGGAAGCATCACCGGTGACGTCCAACGGCAAAGAGGACGGGGTCACCTTATTCGAATCCGGTGCCGGATCGCCAGCCTCGGACCCATAAGCGGACGCCACGGCTCCAGCCGTCAAGAACGCAGCAACCAATGCAGCGACGGCAAACCGTCTGACCCTGATCGTCATATCGCGAACCGTACACCCGATCAAACTCAATGGTCTTCGATTGATCGGCCTAGGCGGAGAGCGACGCGCTAGTCGGCGCGAGGCCGAGGCCGCGGTCACGAACGGACGCGGAAGCCGCAGAAAACAGAAATCGCTCCTGAGAATCCTCAGGAGCGATTTCTTTTTGTTTCGACCGGACCGTTTCGTGAAGAGTTTCGCGACCGGCCCATCTGTGGGCTCTTTGCTAAACATAGGAGGGCGCGATCCGGGACGATGATGGAATGGCTTTTTCCTCCGCGGCCCATCAGATTTTCCTCCACTTTCCCGCGGCCCCGAGGTGCGTGTGTTGTCAGCCCTTCACCCACACGCGCCCCAGGGCCGCGCTATGAATCGAATCCGATACCCAACGCATCCATCGATTGCAACCAGAGATCACGCTTACCTTGCTGGCGGTCTGCCTTCGCCATAGGGCGCCTTGTCAGATTGACGCCGACTGACCGCATCCACCGACCACGACGACAACCGTCTTGGCTTCTACCTCGGAGCCGGCGCACGGTTATGGAATGACCGCGGACCCGACGCGGTCCATGACGCTGACCGGCGCACCGCGCGTCACCTCGGCAGCCGCGTCGCAAATACCGCCCACACGTTCGTTGCCGGCCGAGCCGTTTCCTCAAACACCCTCGGCTCGCCGCCGCTGGGGAGAACCCCGAGCTCGGGCAAGTCGCCATCTAAGCTGGTCGTTTGCCCACGGAAGGAACCTTAATGAGCATGGAAGGCGCGGCCTGGAGCTCGCTGTACAAGATCTCTACCGCCAGGGACGGTAAGCACGGCTTCTCCCGTGAGTCCGTTCGGCGGATCATGACGTTCGCGATGCCCTACCGGTCCAAGCTGCTGATCTTCATCACCCTCTCCACCGTGGGAGCTTTCCTCGCGGTCGCGACGCCGGTACTCGCCGGCCAGGTGGTCGACGTCATCGTCGCCCGGGGCGAGGTCACCACAATCGTTTGGCTCGCCGTCGTCATCGCCCTCGTGGCCGTGGCCGACGCCGCCGTGTCACTCGTGACGCGCTGGTACTCGGCGCGGATCGGCGAAGGCGTGATCCTGGACCTCCGCACCGCCGTCTTCAACCACGTGCAGAAAATGCCGATCGCGTTCTTCACCCGCACGCGGACGGGCGCCCTCGTGAGCCGCCTCAACAACGATGTGATCGGCGCTCAGCAGGCCTTTAGCGGCACGCTGTCCGGCGTGGTCACGAACCTCGTGGCGCTGATCCTCACCCTGATCGTCATGCTCAGCACGTCCTGGCTAGTGACGGTTCTCGCCGTGATCATGCTCCCCATCTTCCTGGTACCCGCGCGCCGCATGGGCAGCCGCCTCGCCGCGCTGCGCCGCGAGGCCGCCGATCACAATTCCGCCATGAGCACGCAGATGACCGAGCGCTTCTCGGCGCCCGGCGCCACCCTCGTCAAGCTGTTCGGCCGGCCCGACGAGGAGGCCGAGGAGTTCCGCGTCCGCGCCGCCCGCGTCCGCGACATCGGGGTCCGGACCGCGATGCTGCAGTTCGTCTTCTTCACCGCACTGATGCTCGTCTCCGCTCTCGCCCTCGCGCTCGTGTATGGGCTCGGCGGCTCCCTCGCACTCGCCGGCCAGCTGAATACCGGTGACGTGGTCACCCTGGCGCTCCTCCTCACCCGCCTCTACGCGCCGCTCACCAGCCTCGCAAACGCACGGGTGGAGATCATGAGCGCGGTGGTCAGCTTCGAGCGCGTCTTCGAGGTGCTGGACCTCGAACCGCTCATCAAGGAGAAGCCCGACGCCGTCGCCGTCCCCGAAGGCCAGGTGGCCGTCGAGTTCGACGACGTCCGCTTCGCCTACCCGTCCGCGGACAAAGTCTCCCTCGCCTCTCTCGAGGAAGTTTCCACGCTAGACACCCGCGGCGGCGAGGAGGTGCTGCACGGCGTGTCCTTCAGGATCGAGCCGGGGCAGACCGTTGCCCTCGTTGGTACGTCCGGTGCCGGCAAGTCCACAATTGCGCAGCTCCTCTCGCGCCTGTATGACGTCGACAGCGGCGCCGTGCGCCTCGCGGGGACGGATGTCCGCGATGTCACTTTCGTCTCCATGCGGCACACCCTGGGCATGGTGACGCAGGACGGCCACCTGTTCCACGAGACCATCCTCTCCAATCTGCGCCTCGCGAGGCCGGAGGCGTCCGACGACGAGGTGTGGGACGCCGTCCGCCGCGCGCGGCTCGAGCCGCTCATCCGGTCCCTGCCAGACCAGCTGAACACCATGGTGGGAGAGCGTGGCTACCGGCTGTCCGGGGGCGAGCGCCAGCGGATGACCATCGCGAGGCTCCTGCTCGCCCAGCCGCGCGTCGTCATCCTCGACGAGGCGACGGCGGCGCTGGACTCGACGTCTGAGGCCGCCGTGCAGGCTGCGCTCAGCGAGGCACTCGAGGGACGGACGGCGATGGTGATCGCACACCGCCTCTCCACCATCCGCAGCGCGGACCTGATCCTCGTGGTTGAGGACGGCTCGATCGTGGAGCGCGGTACGCACGAGGAACTGCTGGCTGCGGGTGGGCGGTACGAGGAATTGCACCGGACCCAGTTCGCCGTGCAGAAGAATGTTGCGGCCGATGAGGAAGCGCTGAGCCGGACCTAGTCGCTGAGCTCGGTGCCCCCGCCCCGAGCGTCTCGGAAAGTCGTCTCATCACGTTTCGTTTAATGGGGACTGATGACGACTTGATTGACTCTGACCAGCTCCAACGAGTCAACTGGACCCGGGGCAGTACCGCAACGCCCCATTCGAACTGCTCCACGCCACGCCGGCACGCGCCCGTGGCCTGACAGTACGCTTGGGTCACCAGGCCCCAGGGGCGCTGAGGCGCTGAGGAGGCACCATGTTCAAGCCATCTCGATCAATTACCACGGCCATGCCGTCGGATCTCGCTATCTCGCGCGCTGCGGCCCGTCGCCCGCTTGAAGAGGTTGCAGCCGACATGGGCATCGGTCCACACCTGCTGGAACCGTACGGAAGTGCGGCGTCGAAGATCTCCCTCGATGCGATCGATGAGTTCCGTGACCGTCCACGGGCCAAGTATGTCGTCGTCACCGCAATCACGCCGACTCCACTCGGGTCGGGCAAGACGACCACTGCGGTCGGGCTCGGTCAGGGCTTCCGGCACATCGACAAGCTCGGGATCGTCGCGATACGGCAGCCGTCGATGGGGCCGACGTTCGGCATCAAGGGCGGAGCCGCTGGTGGCGGCTACGCTCAGGTGGTCCCGATGGAGGCACTGAACCTGCACCTGACCGGCGACACGCACGCCGTTACCGCGGCCCACAATCTATTGTCGGCGATGATCGGCAACCACATCCACAAGGGAAACCGTCTCGGGTTCGACCCCCATGAGATCACCTGGCGACGTGTCCTCGACGTCAACGATCGCGAACTGCGCACCATCATCACCGGGCTCGGCGGTCCTGACGACGGCAATCCGTTCCAATCCGGTTTCGACATCTCCGCAGCCAGCGAGGTGATGGCGTTGTTGTCGCTGTGCACGTCGTTGCGGGATCTCCGTGAACGGATGGGAAGAATCGTCGTCGGCTACAACCGCGGCGGCGAACCGGTGACCGCCGAGATGCTCAAGGCGGCCGGCGCCATGACCGCGATACTCAAGGACGCCATCAAGCCGAACCTGATGCAGACCGTGGAGCAGACGCCAGTGCTCGTCCACAGCGGTCCGTTCGGGAACATCGCCACCGGTAACTCCTCGGTCGTCGCCGATCTGATCGGCATCCATGCCGGCGACTACCTCATCACCGAGGCGGGGTTCGGTGCAGACATCGGCGCGGAAAAGTTCTTCAATATCAAGTGCCGTGCCTCCGGGCTGGCGCCGGATGTCGCCGTCATCGTCGCGACCGTGCGTGACCTGAAAACTCACTCGAACAAGTACCGGGTCGTCGCCGGCCGACCGCTGCCACCGGAGATGCTCGCCGAGAATCCCGACGACGTCATCGCCGGGGCAGCGAACCTGCGCCGGCAGATCGCCAACATCCGACGGCACGGAGTGACGCCGGTCATTGCGGTGAACGCATTTCCCACCGACTACGACAGTGAGCATCAGGCGATCATGGACGTCGCGGCAGAGGAAGGTGTGCGCGCGGCGATCAGCTACCACTTCACCGAAGGCGGCAGGGGTGCGGTCGAGCTGGCCGAGGCTGTTGCGGAAGCCTGCGCTGAACCGTCGAGCTTCCACCGGCTCTATCCCGACGAACTTCCCTTGGTCGACAAGATCGATGTGATCGCGCGCGAGATGTACGGCGCCGACGGCTTGGACCTCTCGCCTCTGGCAGCTCGGCAACTCGACAAGTACGAGCGGGCAGGCTTCGGCAGCCTGCCGGTGTGCATCGCCAAGACACACCTGTCCCTATCGGCCGACCCCAAAATCAAAGGAGCACCCACCGGGTGGCGACTGCCGGTGCGTGAGGTGCGTGCGTCGATCGGGGCGGGGTTCATCTATCCCATCTGCGGCGACATGCGCACCATGCCTGGTCTCTCGTCCGCACCGGCAGCCGAACGCATCGACATCGACGACAACGGCGAGATCGTCGGGTTGTCCTGATCGGCGGACCCGGCCGGGCTGCCGGTGACTACCTCGATCGTCCCCAGCGTGAGCTGCTCATGCGCCCTACCCCAATCTGACGCGCCCGAAACCGTGCGGACCCGGCCAAATCGCGGCGGCACCTCGAGAATCGTTCCCGCGAACACACCCAACAACATCAGAAACCAGAAATCGCTCCTGAGAATCCTCAGGAGCGATTTCTTTTTGTTTCGACCGGACCGTTTCGTGAAGAGTTTCGCGAACGGCCCTTTGGTTTGGTGGGCTCTTTGCGAAAGCCAGCAGGGCGCGGATCGCAGACTTCTTGCGGAAGCCCTTTCCGCTGCACACGGTGCGATTTTCCTCCACTGCCCTTGCGCCTGGATCGTCTCCGCCGCGGTGATCGCCCTATAGATGATGATTTCGGGCTTGAACGCTGCCACGCACACCGAGGCGACGCTGCCGCTTTTGCACCGTCTATGTCGGGGCCATAGGCGATCATGTATGTATGCCTGACAATCTCGATGCTGGAACAGACGCGGCGGATCACCATGAAGTCACTTTGTGGCGCGACGATCTCATCCTCGTCGTCCCAGGACTGCCGGAAAACCTGACCAGGCCAGATGACGATCCTTTCGTCTACCCAAGCTCGATTGTCGAGTTCGTCAAACTGATGCGAGCGCTCGACCTCCCGATTGAGGTAGCGACGCCAAGGAACGAACAGACCCTCGTCGCTCACTTCGCCGCCGAAGTCTGGCTTCCTTTCTTGAACATCGGTATCGCCGTACTGAGCGGAGCGGCGGGCACATCTGGTGGCTCGTCGACCTGATCCTCGTTCTCGCAGGCGCCCAGCGGGACAAGCAGGGCCGGAAGCTCGCCGGGTACGACACCAACAAGAAGATCGCCTGGATCATCACGGCCGTCGGGATCGT
This sequence comes from Cryobacterium psychrotolerans, assembly GCF_900101115.1. Classification (GTDB taxonomy): domain Bacteria; phylum Actinomycetota; class Actinomycetes; order Actinomycetales; family Microbacteriaceae; genus Cryobacterium; species Cryobacterium psychrotolerans. Next base: position 27,789 of record NZ_FNFU01000017.1, on the reverse strand, counting down.
GCTGTCCATGATCATCTCGGGTGTCACCAACGCGGCGAGCCCGAGCGACAGCCCGGCGGCCGTCGCCCCCCTGGAGAACGAGGATGCCCCGGCCCCCGCCGAGGAGGAACCCGCTGAAGAGGCGCCCGCGGAGGCAGCAACGGTCCAGTCCTGGGCGGACGACAGCTTCGGCACCTTCGCCCCGGTCACTCAGACGGGAACCGGCGACAACCTCGTCACCATCCCGGCCGGTGCAACGGCCGGAATCGTGACCGCCACGCACGACGGCGGCAGCAACTTCGCGATCTCGGTGCTCGACGCGTCGAATGCCTCCACCGGCCAGCTGCTGGTGAACACCATCGGCAGGTACACGGGGACGAGCGCCTTCGGCTTCAACTCCCTGGGAGACGGCACGACTCTTGAGATCTCGGCAGACGGAAAGTGGAGCGTGACCATCGCTCCGGTCTCCGCGGCACCAACGCTCCTCGCCTCGGGTGCCGGAGACCGAGTGTTCCTCTATGAAGGGCCCGCCGGGAAGCTCGCAGCCACACATGCGGGTTCCAGCAACTTCGCGGTGACCGAGCAGACTGGGGAGGACTTCAGCTTCGGTTTGCTCATCAACGAGATCGGCGCCTATTCGGGCACGGTCCCGCTCAGCTCCGGACCCTCGGTGATCGTGGTCAACGCCGACGGCCAGTGGACGCTGAAGGCCGAATAACGACTGGGCACCCCAGAAGAGGTCTGCGGCACCCCCATGATGGCGGTAAGCTAGTCCAGTTGTCTCCCGCGTGTTTCTTCGTGAAACTGCAGTCGCTGGGACGGCGGGCTGTAGCGCAGCTTGGTAGCGCACCTGACTGGGGGTCAGGGGGTCGCAGGTTCAAATCCTGTCAGCCCGACCAAACAGAACAGAAACAGAAACAAGAAGAAATCGCTCCTGAGAATTCTCAGGAGCGATTTCTGTTTTCTGCGGCTTCCGCGTCCGTTCGTGACCTCGAATTGTTGCTGCGTGATGGTTGGGGCATACCCCGGGCCACGGCGACTCACGTTCGGTGTCCAGCACGGGATGCGAACTTCTCGCAAGTCAGACAAGCCTCACTTGCCGACGAGGATATGGGGAACGCCACCGCGGTCGCACAGACCGCCGTGGCCTTCCCCGCCCAGATGGGACGATTCCACGCACTGTTCCCGTCAGCCGCTCTCGCGGGCGTGGATCAGCCAGGGAACGCTGCGTCATAGACCGCGCGGAGTTCGGCGCTGTCGGCCCCGGTGACGCCGCAACCGGTGATCGTTCCATTGACCGCGCCGACGAGGTAGCTCTGGCCGACCTCGAAGGGCACGCCCGAGAAGTCGGAGGTTATCGCGTCGACCTGCGTCACCTCCACACGGTCGGCAACGTCACCGGCGAAGCGCTCCGTGACCTCCAGCAGAACGGTGTCGCCCTGGATCTGCAGCACCGTCGCGGCGAACGCCTGCTCCTGCGCCGCGACGGTCGCCGGCTCGAGCACGAGGCAGCTGCCGCTCGCGAGGCCTCCGTCCATGGGAGGCTGCAGCGCCTCGACGGTGGGTTCCGGGCCGCGGAGGACGAGGGGCGCGACGATTGCGGCGGCGATGGCGAGGCCGGCGGCGACGCCGACCACCGGCATCCACCGCCGGAAGGCGGGTCGCGGCGCCTCGGGCGTGGCGGTCGTGGTGGGTGAGGATTGGTCGGTCATGATCTGCTCCATTCTGTGGTCGAGCCACGTCGGTGAGGCAGGGGGCAGCGCGCGGGCCGGATCGGCGGCGCGAAGCTGATCGCGCAGCGCACGGTCATCGTCGTGCATCTTCGCTCCCTTCGTCGTAAGGTACATGTCCGGTCGGGTTCCCGGATTTCAGTAGCTCCTGCTTGAGGCGCGCCTTCGCGCGGTGCAGCCGGATGGCCGCTGCGTTCTCGCTGATGCCGAGCACGACGGCAATCTGCGGGCTCGTCAACTCGTCCCACGCCCACAGCCGCAGGATCTCGGCATCGTCTCGACGCAGGCCGGCGAGGGCTGCGGTCACGCGGGCCGCATCGGCGGTGCCTTCATCGACGGTGGATGCTGCGGGGTTCTCGTCCGCAGCGGCCGGCGGCGGGTCGATGGCGATGATGCGGCCGATGAGACGGGTGCGGCGACGCTCGGCGCGTCGGGCGTTGCTGAGGCACTGTCGAGCGACGACGATCGCCCAGGGGAGGGCGTCGTCGGGCACCTCGTCGAGGCGGCGCCAGCACACCAGCAGGGTGTCGCCGATCACGTCGTCGGCCGTCGCGGCGTCGGTGCGGCGATACAGGTAGCGGCGCACGGGGTCGACGACGAGCGCGACGAGGTTGCGCATGCGCTTCTCGCGCTCGGTGTCGGTCACAACTCTCATACTGAGGCATGTCCGGCAAGGGCGCGGGGATTTCATGCGAGGTGCTCTCGCACCGTTCTCGACCATCGGGGGCTCGAGCAACGGTGCTGCGCGGGGCGGTGGAGCAGGCGCGGGCGCTGGGGGCGCGACCACTGGGGGCTCGACCACCGGGGGTGGCGGCGGACGCAATGCGCCCGCCGCCACTCTCTCAGCGAACGACCTAGGCGGTCGGCGTGCCTGCCATGCTGGTCGCGATGGTGCGCATCGCCGAGGTGTCGGCCAGGGTTGCGACATCGCCGATGTCGCGGCCCTCGGCCACATCCCGCAGCAGCCGGCGCATGATCTTGCCCGACCGGGTCTTCGGCAGTTCCGGCACGACGAGGATCCGCTTCGGCCGGGCGATCGGCCCGATCTCGGCGACGACGTGGGCGCTCAGGCTCGCGATGATGGCATCCCGGTCGACGATGTCGCCATCGTTCCGGTCACGCAGGATCACGAACGCCACGATCGACTGGCCGGTCGTCGGGTCCGAAGCCCCCACGACGGCGGACTCGGCCACGGCGGGGTGGGAGACGAGAGCCGACTCCACCTCCACCGTCGAGATCCGGTGGCCCGAGATGTTCATCACATCGTCGACCCGGCCGAGCAGCCAGATGTCACCGTGCTCGTCGTACTTCGCCCCGTCGCCGGCGAAGTAGTAGCCCTGCGCCTTGAACCGGTCCCAGTAGACCTCCTGGGCGCGTTCCGGTTCGCCCCAGATGCCGCGCGACATGGCCGGCCAGGGCTTGTCGATGACGAGGTAACCGCCCTCGCCCGCCTCGACCTGCGCACCGTGGTCGTCGACGATCTGCACCGAGATCCCGGGCAGGGCCACCTGCGCCGAGCCCGGCTTCGTGGCGGTGACCCCGGGCAGCGGCGTGATCATGATCGCGCCGGTTTCCGTCTGCCACCACGTGTCGACGATCGGTGTCGTGCCCCGGCCGATGTGCGTGTGGTACCACATCCACGCTTCCGGGTTGATCGGCTCCCCCACACTGCCGAGCAGGCGCACCGACTCGAGGTTGTACCCCTGGGGAATGTGCTCGCCCCACTTCATGAACGTGCGGATCAGCGTCGGCGCGATGTAGTAGATGGTCACGCCGTACTTCTCGATGATCTCGAAGTGCCGCCCCTCGTGGGGCGTGTTCGGCGTTCCCTCGTACATCACCTGGGTGGCGCGGTTGGCCAGCGGCCCGTACACGATGTAGCTGTGCCCGGTGATCCAGCCAATATCGGCGCCGCACCAGTAGACATCCGTGTCGGGCTTGAGGTCGAAGACCACGCGATGCGTGTACGCGACCTGGGTGAGGTATCCGCCCGAGGTGTGCAAAATCCCCTTGGGCTTACCGGTCGTGCCCGACGTGTAGAGAATGAACAGCGGATGCTCGGAGTCGAACGATTCCGGCTCGTGCTCGGGCGACTGGGAGGCGACGAACTCGTCCCACCAGAGGTCGCGCCCCTCCTGCATCGCGACCGGCTCCCCCACACGCCGCACCACGATGACTTTCTCCACCGTTTCGGCGCCCACCAGCGCCTCGTCGACATTCGCCTTCATCGGTGCGCCGGCCCCTCGCCGGTATTGACCGTCTGAGGTGATGACGACTCGCGCCTCGGCGTCGTCGACCCTGGCGCGCAGCGCCGCCGGCGAGAATCCGCCGAAGACGACGCTGTGCACGAGGCCCAGGCGAGCGCAGGCGAGCATGGAGACGACCGCCTCCGGGATCATCGGCAGCTGGATGACGACCCGGTCCCCCGCGACGAGCCCGAGCGAGCTGAGCGCGTTGGCCGCCCGGCTGACCTCGTCCTTGAGCTGGGCGTAGGTGATGTCGCGGGTGTCACCAGGCTCCCCCACCCAGTGCAGCGCCACCTGCTCGCCGTGCCCCGACTCGACGTGACGGTCGACGCAGTTGTAGGCGACGTTGAGCTTGCCGCCGTGGAACCAGCGGGCGTTCGGCGGGTTCGACCAGTCGAGCACCTCGTCCCATGGCTGCGTCCAGACGAGGTTCTCGGCCTGCGTGGCCCAGAAGTGCTCGCTGTCGCGGTCGGCGTGCTCGTAGTGCGAGGCGTCGGCGTTGGCCTGGGCCTGGAAGTGCTCGGTCGGCGCGAACGTGCGCGCGACATCCGGACCGTCCCGGGTGATCGATTCCCTGGTGATCGATTCGCTGGTCATCGATTCCCTGGACATCAGTGGTCCACCGCCTCCTTCTCGGCGCCAACACCGGTGAGCGAACGAACTTCCATTTCAGCCTGCTTGGCAATGTCGCGCGGGACCTTGTCCAGCACGGTGCCGAGCCAGCCCAGGATGAAGGCCAGCGGGATGGAGACGAGACCCGGGTTGCTCAGCGGGAAGATGGCGAAGTCCGCGCCGGGGATCATCGACGTTTCCGTGCCGGAGACAACCGGCGAGAACGCGATCAGCAGGATGGCCGAGGCCAGTCCGCCGTACATGCTCCACACCGCGCCCTGGGTGCTGAACTTCTTCCAGAACAGCGAGTACAGGATCGTCGGCAGGTTGGCCGAGGCCGCGACGGCGAAGGCCAGGGCGACGAGGAAGGCCACGTTCTGGCCGTTGGCGCCGATGCCGCCGATGATCGCGACGATGCCGATGATGATCACCGTGCGACGGGCCACCTTGACCTCGTCCTCCGGACGGGCGTTGCCCTTCTTGACCACGCTGGCGTAGATGTCGTGGGCGAAGGATGCCGCGGCGGTGATGGTGAGGCCGGCCACAACGGCCAGGATCGTCGCGAAGGCAACCGCGGAGATCAGGCCGAGCAGCACCGGACCGCCGAGCTCGAAGGCCAGCAGCGGAGCGGCGGAGTTGACGCCACCCGGGGAGGCCAGGATCCGGTCGGCACCGATGAGGGCTGCCGCGCCGTAGCCGAGCACCAGGGTGAAGATGTAGAATCCGCCGATGAGCCAGATGGCCCAGACCACCGAGCGGCGGGCTTCCTTGGCCGTCGGCACCGTGTAGAAGCGCATCAGCACGTGCGGCAGCGCCGCGGTGCCGAGCACGAGGGCGAGGGCCAGGGAGATGAAGTCGAGCTTGGTGATGTCGTTCAGGCCGTACTTGAGCCCCGGGTTCAGGATCTCCGGGTTGTTGGCCGTGGACACGGCCGCGTCGAGCAGGGTCGAGAAGTTGAAGCCGTGCAGGGCGAGCACCCAGACGGTCATCACGGCGGCGCCGGCGATGAGCAGCACGGCCTTGATGATCTGCACCCAGGTCGTGCCCTTCATTCCGCCGATGAGCACGTAGACGATCATCAGGGCGCCGACGACGACGATGACCACGGACTGGCCGAGCTTGTCGTTGATGCCCAGCAGCAGCGCGACGAGTCCGCCGGCACCGGCCATCTGGGCCAGCAGGTAGAAGAAGCAGACCACCAGGGTGGTGATCGCGGCCGCAATCCGAACCGGGCGCTGCTTCAGACGGAAGGAGAGGACATCCGCCATCGTGTACTTGCCCGTGTTGCGGAGCAGTTCCGCGACGAGCAGGAGCGCGACGAGCCAGGCCACCAGGAAGCCGATGGAGTACATGAAGCCGTCGTAGCCGGTGATGGCGATGGCCCCGACAATGCCGAGGAACGAGGCTGCGGAGAGGTAGTCGCCGGCGATGGCGGTGCCGTTCTGGCCTCCGGTGAAGGAGCGGCCGGCCGCGTAGTAGTCGGCGGCGGTCTTGTTGTTGCGGCTGGCGCGAACGACGATGATCAGCGTGATGGCGACGAAGGCGCCGAAGATGCTGATGTTCAGGATCGGGTCACCCGGGGATGTCGCCGCGGCTGCGAGGTGGATGTTCACTTGGACTCCTTCGTGGCGGCGGCGAGCGGGCCCTCGATCTCGTGGCGGATTTTCGAGGCGATCGGGTCGAGCCGGCGACCGGCGTAGCTGACGTACCAGGTCGTGATCGCGAACGTGCTGACGATCTGCAACATGCCGAGCAGCAGGCCGACGTTCACGCTGCCGAAGACCTTGATCGACATGAAGTCGTGGGCGTAGCCCGCGAGCAGCACGTAGGCGAAGTACCAGAGCAGGAAGGCGATGGCCAACGGGAAGACGAAACTGCGGTGGCGTTTGCGCAGCTCCTGGAATTCTTCTGATTCCTGCACTTGGTGGAAGGTTTCCGCCGAAACAACGACTTCTTCCTCTTTCAGGGCGACATTGCCCATGATTTTCTCCTCAACATTGATAGAGCGTGCACGCAGACCGCTGGTTCTTATGCGGTGCCGATCACTCTCCCCTACCTGGGGGCCCGCGAGGCCGTCCCGGCCGGGGCGGATCGACGAACGGCGGTCAGCCTGCGCCGAACGGTGAGTTCTGCGGCGGCGGCGGTTAGGGTTGGCAGCATGCCCGAGTCGCAGTTGCTCGCCGTGGCCGTCATCGGCGTCCTCGTCATCACCCTCACAATCGCGCTTGTCGGCGCCATCGGATTCAAGCTGCTCCGCTCGTGGCGGGAGCTCGGCACGGACGCAGAGCGGGCCACCTACACGACGCTCCACTCCGCCTCGCTGGCCGGCAAACACCTGCGCAACGGACTCGAGCCCGTCGGCGCGGCGAAGGCCAGCAAGCATCTGCGCAGCCTGCTCGGCTGTGAGGCCGTGGCCATCACGGATGTCGCCGGCGTACTCGCCTGGGACGGCATCGGGGAAGCGCACCGGGAGGGCGCCCTCGGCCTGGCCGCCAAGGTTCTGGCCACCGGCCGCACCCAGGTGTTCCGTGAGGCCGTGGTTCACCAGGCCGAGCTCAAGGAAGCCGTCGTGGCCCCGATCCGGGCCCGATCGCGCATCGTGGGCGCACTGGTCGCCTACGCGCCGCGGGCCAAGCCGGGCCTGGTGCGCGCCACCAGTGAGGTGGCGGACTGGGTGGCTGCGCAGGTCGAACTGGCCGAACTGGAGTCCTCCCGCACGCTCCTGATGGAGGCCGAGGTGCGCGCTCTGCGGGCGCAGATCAGCCCGCACTTCATCTACAACTCGCTCAACGCCATCGCATCCTTCATCACCACCGACCCGGCCAAGGCCCGTGACCTGGTGCTGGAATTCGCCGACTTCACCCGGTACTCGTTCCGCCGGCACGGCGACTTCACCACCGTCGCCGAGGAGCTGCGCTGCATCGAGCACTACCTGAAGCTGGAACGGGCCCGCTTCGGCGACCGGTTGCTGGTCAGCCTGACCATCGCTCCGGAGGTGCTGAGCACGGTGATCCCGTTCCTCAGCCTGCAACCGCTGGTGGAAAACGCCGTGCGCCACGGGCTGGAGGACAAGGAAGGCATCGGCCACATTGCGATCACCGCCCAGGCTGCCGGGGCCTTCGTGGAGGTCACGATCGAGGATGACGGCGTCGGGATCGAACCGGAGCACCTGCGTGCGGTGCTCGCCGGCCACAGCGACAGCGATCACGTGGGGCTTCGGAATGTCGACGCGCGGCTGCGCCAGGTCTACGGCGACGACCACGGGCTGGTGGTCGACACGGCCCCCGGCGCCGGAACGCTGATCACCATGCGCGTGCCCAAGTCCCAGCCGCGGCCGGACCTCGGTTCCCTGACTGACAGACTGTCGGCATGATCACTGTGCTCATCGCCGATGATGAACCGCCCGCCCTCGACGAGCTGGCCTTCCTGCTCGGCAAGGACGAGAGGATCGGCACCATCCACCGGGCTTCGTCCGGCTCGGAGGCCCTGCGCATCCTCGACCACGAACGGGTGGACGCGCTGTTCCTGGACATCCACATGCCCGGGCTATCGGGCCTCGACATCGCCCGCGCGGTGTCCCGCGCCGGCAACTCCCCCGCCGTCGTCTTCGTCACCGCAGACGAGGACCACGCGGTGAAGGCGTTCGACCTGGCCGCCGTCGACTACCTGCTCAAGCCCGTCCGCGCCGAACGGCTGGCCACCTCGGTCGGCCGGGTGATGGAAACGCTGGCGATCGCGGAGACCGTCCCCGCGTCGGTGATCACCGTGGATCTCGGCGGCATGAAGAAGATGATCCGCCGCGACGACGTGCGCTATGTGCAGGCCCAGGGCGACTATGCCCGGCTGCACACCGAGGAATCGAGCTACCTGATCCGGGTGCCGCTGGCCGAGCTGGAGAAGCAGTGGGCCGAGGCCGGGTTCCTCCGCATCCACCGGTCCTATTTGGTGTCGATGACGCACGTCACCCAGGCGAAACTCGGCGCCGCCCAGCCGACGATCACCGCGAACGGCGCCGAACTGCCGGTCAGCCGCCGGCACCTGCCGGCCCTCCGGGAGAAGCTCGAGGCCACGCGCATCCGGCCCTCGACATGAGCCGCGCCAATGAGCCTGGCCAGATGAGCCGCGCCAGATGAGCCGGGAGGATGCCCCCGGGCAGCCGCCGAAGCGGGTGCGGGTCACCGCGCCCAGGTCCCAGGCCAGCCGGGCGCCGTCGGGCTACCCGGTCGCCCGTGAAGTCGCGGAGCAGTCCGAGGTGGGCCAGGTGTTCGTGCGCTCCCTCATCCGCTCGCAGCTCAGGCTCGCTGTGGTCGTCGCCGTCGGCTTCCTGCTGGTGCTGCTGGCCTTTCCCCTGCTCCTGGCCTGGGTTCCCGGCCTCAACCGGGCGGAGTTCCTCGGGGTGCCCTTCGTCTGGCTGCTGCTCGGAGTCGGCGTCTATCCGCTCATCGGGCTGAGCGCCTGGCTGTACGTGCGCACCGCCTCCCGCAACGAGGCCCGCTACCTCGACCTGGTCGAGGAGGACGAGTGAACGCCGGTGTGGGGTACGCGGCCATCATCGGGGTGTTCGCCGTGACCGCGTTGATCGGCTTCTACGGGCTGCGGATCTCGCGGACCACCGAGGACTTCTATGTCGCCTCGCGCACGGTTCGGCCCTGGTGGAACGCCTCAGCAATCGGCGGCGAATATCTCTCCGCCGCCAGTTTCCTCGGCGTCGCCGGGCTGATCCTGATCTCCGGGGCGGATGCGCTCTGGTTCCCGATCGGTTACACGGCCGGCTACCTGATGCTGCTGCTCTTCGTGGCCGCACCGCTTCGGCGCTCGGGGGCGTACACGATTCCCGACTTCACCGAGGCGCGCCTGGAGTCCCCGGCGGCACGGCGGATCACCAGCCTGCTCGTCGTGCTCGTCGGCTGGCTGTACATCGTGCCGCAGCTCCAGGGCGCCGCCCTGACCATCCGTATCGCCACCGGGCTGCCGCCGTGGGTCGGCTCCGTGGCCGTGGCCGTCGTCGTGTGCATCACCGTCGTGACCGGCGGGATGCGCTCGATCACGTTCGTGCAGGCGTTCCAGTTCTGGCTCAAGCTCACGGCGATCGCCGTGCCGATCGTCTTTGTGCTAATCGTCATGGCCAATTCGGGGCTGACGGTTCCCGCCGTCGCCGAGCCGTTCGCAGCCGAACCGGTCGGCTCCCCCACCGCCGGTGCGTACCGGAACATCTCGCTCGTGATCGCCCTGCTGTTCGGCACGCTCGGCCTGCCGCACGTGCTGGTGCGCTTCTACACGAACCCGGACGGCCCGTCGGCCCGGCGCACGACGCTGATCGTGCTCGGGCTGCTGTCGGTCTTCTACCTCTTCCCCACCCTCTACGGGGTGGTGGGGCGCGCCTTCATGCCCGACCTCGCGACCAGCGGCTCACCGGATGCCCTGGTCCTGCTGCTGCCCGGCCGGCTGATCCCCGGGCTGGCCGGCGACGCCCTCACGGCGCTCGTCATCGCCGGGGCTTTCGCCGCGTTCCTCTCGACCACGTCGGGGCTCGTGGTCTCCGTCGCGGGCGTGATCAGCCAGGACATGCTCGGCGGACGCGTGCGCGGCTTCCGGCTGGCCGCGGTGTTCTCCTCCCTGGTGCCGCTCGGCGTCGCCCTGCTGACCGACACGACGCAACTGGCCGGAAGCGTGGGCCTGGTCTTCGCCTTCACCGCGTCGACGATCTGCCCGCTGCTGCTGCTCGGCATCTGGTGGCGCGGCCTGACCGACGCCGGCGCGATCGCCGGGATGCTGGCCGGCGCCATCCTGTGCGGCGGCTCGATCATGCTCAGCCGCGCGCTGGGAGCCGAGGCCGGGCCGATGGGAGACCTGCTGGCGCAGCCCGCGGCCTGGAGCGTGCCGGCGGCCTTCGCCGTGATGATCGGCGTCTCGCTGATGACAAAAAACCGACGCCCGGCCGGCATCACGACGATCATGACCCGTCTGCACGCGCCGGAGCGTCCGGTGCCCGCCCCGAACCGCTGATCGCGCCCTCCCCGGGCCGCCGCTGACAGTCGAGTTGCTGACAGTTGAGTTGCGGAGAAAGTACCTTAGATTGCCCAACGAAGGTACTTTCTCCGCAAGTCAGCTGGGAATGGGCGACATCCACCCAGCTCTCGAGAGGCTCGACCCGCGGGGCGAGGTACGCGAAACGCGCGCGACCCGAAGGGCGCGCGCGTTTCTGTCGAGCGACTGCTTAGCGCTTGCGCTTCTCGCGCACGCGCATGCTGAGGTTGATCGGGCTTCCCTCGAAGCCCCAGATCTCGCGCAGGCGACGCTGGATGTAGCGGCGGTAGCCCGGGTCGAGGAACGCGGTGGTGAACACCACGAAGGTCGGCGGGCGGCTGGAGGCCTGCGTGCCGAACAGGATGCGCGGCTGCTTGCCGCCGCGCACGGGGTGCGGGTGCGCCGCGGCGAGCTCGGCCAGGAACGCGTTGAACTTGCCGGTGGGGATGCGGGTGTCCCACGACTCGAGCGCGAGCTCGAGGGCCGGGACGAGCTTCTCCATGTGGCGGCCGGTCTTGGCGGAGATGTTCACGCGCGGGGCCCAGGCCACGTGGGCCAGGTCCTGTTCGATCTCACGCTCGAGGTAGCGGCGACGGTCGTCGTCGAGCTGGTCCCACTTGTTGAAGGCGAGCACGAGGGCGCGGCCCGATTCGAGCACCAGGTCGATCACGCGAATGTCCTGCTCGCTGATCACCTCGGTCACGTCGATCAGCACGATGGCGACTTCGGCCTTTTCCAGCGCGGCGCTGGTGCGCAGCGAGGCGTAGAAGTCGGCGCCCTGCGAGAGGTGCACGCGACGACGGATGCCGGCGGTGTCGACGAAGCGCCACACCTTGCCCCCGAGTTCGACCTGCTCGTCGACCGGGTCGCGGGTGGTGCCGGCGATGTCGTTGACGACGACGCGCTCCTCACCGACGACCTTGTTCAGCAGGCTCGACTTGCCCACGTTCGGGCGGCCGAGGATCGCGACGCGACGAGGTCCGCCGACCTCCTGCTTGGCGACGCTGGAGATCTCGGGGAGTTCCTTGAGGATCGCGTCGAGCAGGTCGGCGACGCCGCGACCGTGCAGGGCGGACACCGGCCACGGCTGGCCGAGGCCGAGGGCCCACAGGCTGGCCGCCTCTGGCTCCTGGCGAATGTCGTCGACCTTGTTGGCGACGAGGAAGACCGGCTTGCCGGACTTGCGCAGCATCCGCACGACGGCCTCATCGGTCGAGGTGGGGCCGACGTTGGCGTCGACGACGAACATGACCAGGTCGCAGAGGTCGATCGCGACCTCGGCCTGGGCGGCGACGGATGCGTCGATCCCGCGGGCGTCGGGTTCCCAGCCGCCGGTGTCGACGAGGCTGAACTTGCGTTCGTTCCAATCCCCCTTGTACGTGACGCGGTCACGCGTCACGCCGGGGGTGTCCTCGACGACGGCCTCGCGGCGGCCGAGGATGCGGTTGACCAGCGCCGACTTGCCCACGTTCGGGCGGCCGACGATGGCGATGACCGGCAGGGCCGGGAGGTATGTGATCGCGTTCGGGTCATCCGTGACGGTCTCGAGGACGTCGAAGTCTTCCTCGTCGAGCTCGTAGTCGTCCAGGCCGCTGCGGAGCGCGGAGGCGCGCTGCGACGCAAGGTCTTCGTCGAGGTTGGACAGTCGGGATGCGAGTTCGCTGTCGAGCTCGGGGATCGCGTCGTCGATATTGTTAGTCATGCGAGTTCCTCGCGGTACGTGTGTTGATGACCTCGATGACCGCGTCTACGGTCTGCTCGAAGTCGAGATGGGTGGAATCGACGGTCGTCACACCGTCTGCGGCGCTCATAAAATCGACAACCTGCGAGTCAGCGCGATCCCTCGATCGCAACGCCTCCGCCACGGTATCGGCCGATTCGGTCGGTAATTCCGCAGAGCGCCTACCCATTCTAGCCTCCTGGGATGCCGTGAGCAGGATTCGTACCTCTGCCTCCGGCGCGACGATGGTCGTGATGTCCCGTCCCTCGACCACGATCCCGGGCCGGTCCACGTCCCGGGCGATGCTCCGGAACAGCTCGGTCAGGTGTGTGCGCACCTCGGGGATGCGGGCGACGGCGCTCACCGCGGCCGACACGGCGGGCTCGCGGATGGCCTCGGTCACGTCCGACTCGCCGACCGTGACGGCGGAGGCATCCGGGTCGGTGCCGATCGAGTAGTCGAAGTCGGCCAGCTCCGCGATCACCGCGTCGACGTCGCTGGTGTCGACCTTGCGGTGCTGCATCGCCCAGGCCAGCGCCCGGTAGGCGGCGCCGGTGTCGAGGTAGGCGAAGCCGAGTTTGCGGGCGACGGCGCGACTCACGCTGGACTTGCCGCTTCCGGCGGGCCCGTCGATGGCGACAAGGGTGGGGAAGGCGTGACGGCCCATGTACGTTAACCAGCAATCCGCCAGCCGCGGGCGGCCAGCTCTTCGGTGAGGCGGGAGACCGCCTCGGGGACAACGGAAATTTCGGCCAGGCCCAGCTGAGCGCCGGGCGAGTGTTCGAGGCGGAGGTCCTCCAGGTTCACACCCAGGTCGCCGATGTCGTTGAGCAGGCGCGCGATCTGGCCTGGCCGGTCGTCGACCATCACGATCATCGACGCGAAGCGGCGGTCCTGGCCGTGCTTGCCGGGCAGCCGGGCGACGCCGGCGTTGCCGCCGGCGAGCTCCTCGGCCAGCTTGCGGCGGGCGCCGGGCGCTGCCGGGTCGGCGAGGGCGTCGATGAAGCGGTCGAGGTCGTCGCGGTAGGCGAGCAGGATGTCGCGCACCGGCTTCGCGTTCGCGCCGAGGATCTGCACCCACAGCTCCGGGTCGCTCGCCGCGACCCGGGTCACATCGCGCAGGCCCTGGCCGGCGAGGTTGAGCGAGGAGGCCGCGGCATCCGTCAGCCGGCGGGCCATCAGCGTGGAGACGACCTGGGGCACGTGGGAGACCAGGGCGACGCTGCGGTCGTGGTCCTCCGCGGTCATCTCGACGATGGTCGCGCCGAGGTCGAGGATGAGGTCGTCGATCGCGGTGGCCTGCTGGTAGGTGATCGCGTCGTGGCCGGCGACCACCCAGGGCCGCCCGATGAACAGGTCGGCCCGGCCGGCCAGCGGTCCCCCGCGTTCGCGGCCGGCGAGCGGGTGGGTGCCGATGTAGCGGGACACGTCGGCGCCGCTCGCGCGGAGGTCGTCGAGCACGGCGAGCTTGACGCTGGCGACATCCGTGACGATGGCCCCGGGGAAGGATGCCAGTTCGCGGGCGACGATCTCGGCCGTGACGTCCGGCGGCACGCAGACGACGACCAGCTGCGGTGCGTCGCCCGCGGCGGCGGCCCGGCCGGCGCCGTAGTCGACGGCGATGCTGAGGTTGGTCGGCGACGCGTCGGCGAGGATGACCTCGATCCCCCGGTTACGGAGGCCCAGGCCGATGCTGGTTCCGAGCAGTCCGACGCCGACGATGCGCACGGGCCCGACTAGGCGACTCTCGGCCACGTGCCGTCTCCTGACTTCGCGGGGTGTGACGTCGCGATTTGCTGGGGCCGGGCCGCTCTGGCCGGCGACCCTGGTTACGAGGTGAGTTACTTCGTGCCGGCTACGTCCCGGCCGCCGGCCCGCGACACGGTGAGCAGCTCGCCGAGTTCAACTTTAGTGAGTTCGCGCACGTCGCCGGCGCGGAGCGTGCCGAGGTGCAGCGGCCCGAACTGCCGGCGCACCAGGTCGACGACCGGGTGGCCGACGGCCTCCAGCATGCGCCGAACGATGCGGTTGCGGCCGGAGTGCAGGGTGAGTTCGACCAGGCTGAAGCCGTCGCCGGGAGGGCTCGCGAGGATCCGGGCCTTGTCGGCGGCGATCGGGCCGTCGTCGAGCTCGATTCCGGTCTGCAGCTTGCCGATGGTCTGCGCCGAGACGCGGCCCTCGACCTTGGCGATATAGGTCTTCGAGACGCCGAACGACGGATGCGCCAGCACATGCGCCAGGTCGCCATCGTTGGTGAGGATGAGCAGGCCGGAGGTCTGCGCGTCGAGGCGGCCCACGTTGAAGAGGCGCTCCTCGAACTGCTCAGTGAACTCGCGCAGGTCGGGGCGGCCGCTCTCGTCCTGCATCGAGGAGACGACGCCGACGGGCTTGTTCAGCATGATGTAGCGGCGGCTGGTGTCCAGCTGCACGGCAACATTGTCGACGGCGACCTGGTCGGACTCCGGGTGGATGCGGCGGCCGAGCTCGGTGACGACCTTTCCGTTGACGCGCACCCGGCCGGAGATGATCAGGTCTTCGGAGACGCGCCGGGAGGCGACGCCGGCGGAGGCCATGACCTTCTGCAGGCGCACTCCGTCGGCTGCGGCATCCGGGTTGCCCGCGAAATCAGGGGTTCCCTCGTGGTCGGTTGTCATTTCAAGTCCTCGAATCCTTCTGCGCCGTCGGCGAGCAACGGCGAAATGTGCGGCAACTCGTCGAGCGAGTTGATTCCAAGCTGGGTGAGCAGCAGGTCGGTGGTGCCGTAGTTGATGGCTCCGGTCTCACTGTCGGTGAAGGCCTCGGTGATCAGGCCGCGGCCCAGGAGGGTGCGCACGACGGAGTCCACGTTAACTGCCCTGATTGAGGCTACCGCGCCGCGGCTGATCGGTTGCTTATAGGCGATCACAGCCAGGGTTTCGAGCGCGGCCTGGGAGAGGCGGCTGGGGTTCTGGATCAGCACGAAGTCGGCGACGACGGCGTCGTATTCGGCGCGCACGTAGATGCGCCAGCCCCCGGCGACCTCGCGCAGCTCGAAGCCGCGGCGAATCGTGCCGCCCGTGACTGTGCCCGTGCCGTCGAAGTCGGCGACGAGGCGGGCGACGGCCGCGCTCACCTCTTTCAGCGGGCGGTCGACGGCCGTGGCCAGGTGGATCAGGCCGAGCGGTTCGTCGGCGACCATGAGGATCGCCTCGAGCTGCCGGTCGATCGCGGTGTCGGCCTGCGCGGTGTCGGTTGTCACGGTGTCAGTTGTCATAGTCGGCTCCGAGGTTGGCGAGGGTTTCTTCCGACCAGGACTCCGCGCTCCAGCGCAGGTTCAGCTCGCCGAGCGGCTCCAGCTGGTCGAACGA
Source organism: Cryobacterium psychrotolerans (assembly GCF_900101115.1). Classification (GTDB taxonomy): domain Bacteria; phylum Actinomycetota; class Actinomycetes; order Actinomycetales; family Microbacteriaceae; genus Cryobacterium; species Cryobacterium psychrotolerans. The sequence continues at coordinate 12,128 of NZ_FNFU01000017.1, read as the reverse complement.
GATGGCGCCGCGCCGGTACAACTCGAGCACGGCGAGGAAGCGGGCGATCACGACGCCCTTCTGCCCGGCGCCCACGATCAGCTGCCGGAACGAGACCGTCTCCCCCGCCCGCAGGATCGCCACGACGTAGGCGGCCTGTTCCCGGATGCTTACCAGCGGAGCGTGCAGGTGGTCGAGACCCACGGTGGGCAGTTCGCGTGGGGTGAGGGCCAGCGCCGCGAGGGCGCCGAAGTCGGCGGCGGAGAGCGTCCAGACCAGTTCGGGCGTCTGCTTGCGGTACTTCTCCTCGAGCCGCACCGAGCGCACGTGCCGGGAGGACTCCACGTCGATCCGGCCCTGGAACCAGGCCGACGCGGTCTTGAACGCGCGGTACTGCAGCAGCCGGGCGAAGAGAAGGTCGCGGGCCTCGAGCAGGGCGACGTCCTCGGCGTCGACGAGTTCGCCCTGGGGCAGGAGCCCGGCGACCTTGAGGTCGAGAAGGGTGGCCGCCACGACGAGGAACTCGGTGGCCTGGTCGAGCTCCTCCGTGGCATCCAGCCCGCGCAGGTAGGAGATGAACTCGTCGGTGACCCGGCTGAGCGAGATGTCGGTGATGTCCAGCTCGTGCTTGCCGATCAGCGAGAGCAGGAGGTCGAACGGGCCCTCGAAGTTGCCGAGGGCAACCGAGAATGCGGGCGCTGCAGCCGGGTTAGGCGGGACGGCCGTTGTCGCCGGGACAATTCGCGACCGCGGAGATTTTTCGTCCACGAGGTCAAACCGGCCCGTTTGGATCGATGCGCGGGTCGTGCGCCGCTTCGCGGGAGATGTGCCACGCGCGGAACGGCGTACCACCCGCGCAGCTCGAAATCTCCAGCTCGCCGGCCTGTGAAAGAGCCGGGTTAGGCGACGGCGCCACGGTCGATCAGTTCCCGCGCCACCTGCATGTAAGCCTTCGCGGCCGGGTGCTCCGGGGCGAAATCGGTGATCGGCACGCCGGCGACGCTGGCATCCGGGAACTTCACGGTACGGCCGATGACCGTCTCGAGCACGCGGTCGCCGAACGCGTCGACGACCCGCTCGAGCACCTCGCGCGAGTGCAGGGTGCGGGAGTCGAACATGGTGGCGAGGATGCCGTCGAGCTCGATCGCCGGGTTGAGGCGGTCGCGAACCTTGTCGATGGTCTCGATCAGCAGCGCGACGCCGCGGAGGGCGAAGAACTCGCACTCGAGCGGGATGAGCACGCCGTGGCTCGCGGTGAGCGCGTTCACGGTGAGGATGCCGAGCGAGGGCTGGCAGTCGATCAGGATCACGTCGTAGTCGGCGGACACCTTGCGGAGCACGCGGGCGAGGATCTGCTCGCGGGCGACCTCGTTGACGAGGTGCACCTCGGCGGCGGAGAGGTCGATGTTGGCCGGGATGATGTCCAGACCCTCGACCGCGGTCTTCTGGATCGCGATGGACGGGTCCTTCGACCCGCTGAGCAGCAGGTCGTAGATGGTGGGGACGTCGTGCGTGGGCACGCCGAGGCCGGCCGAGAGGGCGCCCTGCGGGTCGAAGTCGACGGCGAGCACGCGGCGGCCGTAGCCGGCGAGGGCCGCGCCCAGGTTGATGGTCGTCGTCGTCTTGCCGACGCCGCCCTTCTGGTTGCAGAGCGAGATGATCCGAGCCGGGCCATGGCTCTTCAGGGGTTGCGGTTGCTCGAATTCCTGCTTCGGCCGCCCGGTGGGGCCGAGCGGTACCTCGTCAAAACCGGGGAGTCGTGTCCGGTCAGTCTGCGTACTCGCCACTGAAATGTCCTCGATCCGTCCTGCGCCACTCACTTGTTCGATTGTAGCGAGCGAATGCCGCTCATCCGGGCAGGATCGCCGCTCCCCCGCACCTTCTTCCCCCGCGAAACCGCAGTTGTGCGCGTTATTCGTGCCGAATAACGCGCACAACTGCGGTTTCGCGGGGGGTAAGCGGGATTAGCGGGCTCGGGGGTGGGCGGTCGTGTACATGTCGCGCAGCGTGTCGGCGGTGACGAGCGTGTAAATCTGGGTGGTCGCCACGGAGGAATGGCCGAGGAGTTCCTGCACGACGCGCACGTCGGCGCCGCCGGCGAGCAGGTGCGTGGCGAAGGAGTGCCGGAGGGTGTGCGGCGACACCTCGACCTCGAGGCCCGCGCGCACGGCGGCGGCCCGGATGATCAGCCACGCATTCTGTCGGCTCACCCGCTGCCCGCGGATGCCGAGGAACAGGGCCGGCGTGGACTTCCCCCGCACCGAGAGCAGCGGCCGCGCCCGCACCAGGTAGGCGTCCATGGCCGCGCGGGCGTAGCTGCCCACGGGCACGATGCGCTGCTTGTCGCCCTTGCCGGTCAGCCGCACGACCTCCTCGTCCAGCACGTCGTCGACGTTGAGGTTGATGACCTCGGACACCCGGGCGCCGGTGGCGTAGAGCAGCTCGAGCAGGGCCTTGTCGCGCAGCTGCTGCACCTCGTCGCCGTCGGTCGCGGCGAGGAGGGCTGCGACCTGGTCGATCGAGATGGCCTTCGGCAGCCTGGACCCGAGTTTCGGCGGTTTCGTGTCGTGGGCGACATCGATTTCGACCACCGACTCGCCCAGCAGGAACCGGTGCAGACTCCGCACCGTCGACAGCATCCGCGCGATCGACGAGGCCGTGAGCGGCGACTCCTCGCGCTGCCCCAGGTACCGCACGAATTCGGAGACGTGCCCGCTCGTCACCTCCCGCAGATCGGTCAGCTCGTGCTCGGCCAGCCACGCCGTGTAGACGGCCAGGTCGCGGCGGTAGGCGGAGACCGTGTTGGCGGCGAGCCCGCGCTCGACCGAGACGTGCCGCAGGAACGAGTCCACAGCCGTCTCGACGCTCACGAGCCGGCGATCCCGTTCGACGGATGCCGCGGCCAGGGTGTGTCCGCCGGGGCGAGGCTGGCCCAGCCCCGCGAGCGCGAGGCCTGTGCCGCGAGCACCCCGAGGGCCAGTGACGGGTTCTGCACCCGTCGAGCGAGCACCGCGTCGACGCAGTCGTCGAGCGGCACCCAGCGGATTTCCATGTCGGCTTCCTCGTCGGTGCGGGCGAAGGCGTCGTCGATGGCCGAGAGCCCGCGGGCCAGGTAGATCCGGATGGCCTCGGTGCTGCCGCCGGGCGAGGTGTAGAACTCGGCGAGCACGCTCCAGTCCGTCGCCGCGACGTCGGTTTCCTCGGCCAGTTCGCGCCGTGCCGCGACGGCCGGGTCTTCGCCCGGCTCGTCGAGCAGGCCGGCCGGAAGCTCCCACTCTCGCACGCGCACCGGGTGCCGGTACTGCTTGATCAGCAGCACCCGGTCGTGGTCGTCGAGCGCCAGGACCGCCACGGCCCCGGGGTGGTCGACGTACTCGCGGATGATCGCCGAGCCGTTGTAACCGAACCGGTCGCGGCGCACGCCCCAGACCCTGCCGTCGAAGACGAGTTCGCTGCCGGAGACGTCCGCGTCGACCGGTTCATCCTCCAGCGGAGGGTGACCGGCCGGCTCGCCTGAGTCGCGAGGCATCAATCGTTAGGCATCTTCGAACAGGCGGCTGGCCTGCTGGCGGTCGAGGGCCGCGCCGATGAGCCCGCGGAACAGCGGATGCGCGTTGCTCGGCCGGGAGCGCAGTTCGGGGTGCGCCTGGGTGCCCACGTAGAACGGGTGCTCCTCGCGCTTGAGCTCGACGTACTCGACCAGGTGGCGGTCGGGCGAGGTTCCGGAGAACCAGAGGCCGGCATCCGCGATCTGGCTGCGGTAGGCGTTGTTGACTTCGTAGCGGTGGCGGTGGCGCTCCGAGGCCTCGGGGGCGCCGTACATCTCCTCAACCAGGGAGCCCGGGGCCAGCTTGGCTGGGTAGAGGCCGAGGCGCATGGTGCCGCCCAGGTCGCCGCCGGCGATGATCTCGACCTGCTCTTCCATGGTCGCGATCACGGGGAACTCGGTGTCGACGTCGAACTCCGAAGAGGATGCCCCGGCGAGGCCGGCCTTGTTGCGCGCGTATTCGATCACCATGCACTGCAGGCCGAGGCAGAGGCCCAGTGTGGGGATGCCGTTTTCGCGGGCGAAACGCAGGGCGCCCAGCTTGCCCTCGATGCCGCGAACGCCGAAGCCGCCGGGCACGAGGATGCCGTCGAGTTCGCCGAGCATGCGCGACGCGCCCTCCTCGGTCTCGCACTCGTCGGAGGGGATCCAGTTGATCTTGACCTTGGTCTGGTGCGCGAAACCGCCGGCGCGCAGCGCCTCGGTCACCGACAGGTAGGCGTCGGGCAGGTCGATGTACTTGCCGACCAGGCCGATGGTGACCTCGTGCCTGGGCTCGCGCACGGCGTCGAGCACCTTCTGCCAGGCCGACCAGTCCACGTCCGCCGCGGGGAGGCCGAGCTTGTCGATGATGTATTTGTCGAGGCCCTGGTCGTGCAGCATGGTCGGGATCTCGTAGATGCTCGGCACGTCGATGGCATTGACGACGGCATCCTCGTCGACGTCACACATGAGCGCGATCTTGCGCTTGTTCGACTCGGAGACGGGGCGGTCGCTGCGCAGCACGAGGGCATCGGGCTGGATTCCGATCGAGCGGAGAGCCGCGACGGAGTGCTGGGTGGGCTTGGTCTTCTGCTCGCCGGAGGCGGCCATGAACGGCACGAGCGACACGTGCACGAAGAAGACGTTCTTGCGGCCGAGTTCGTGGCGCACCTGGCGGGCGGCCTCGATGAACGGCTGGGATTCGATGTCGCCGACCGTTCCGCCGATCTCGGTGATGATCACGTCGGGGCGCGGCTCGTCGCCGGCCTGGAGGCGCATCCGGCGCTTGATCTCGTCGGTGATGTGCGGAATGACCTGCACGGTGTCACCGAGGTACTCGCCGCGGCGTTCCTTCGCGATGACCTGGGAGTACACCTGGCCGGTCGTGACGTTCGCGGCCTGGTTGAGATTGATGTCGAGGAATCGCTCGTAGTGGCCGATGTCGAGGTCGGTTTCCGCGCCGTCGTCGGTGACGAAGACTTCACCGTGCTGGAACGGGTTCATCGTGCCGGGGTCGACGTTGAGGTACGGGTCCAGTTTCTGCATGACGACCCGCAGTCCGCGAGCCGTGAGGAGATTGCCGAGGCTTGCCGCCGTCAGGCCTTTCCCCAAAGAAGAAACGACACCACCGGTCACAAAAATGTGCTTGGTCGTGCCGTGTGAATCGTCCGCGTTTATTTTTTCCACCACGGGCTTTGATCCTATCAGTTGGAGATGACGTTCAGCGGGACCGGGCGAGGGAGATGAGTTCCCGGGCGTGTTCGAGCCCGCTCGCGGAGTCGGGAAGGCCGGAGAGCAGCCGGGCCATTTCCGCGGCCCGCTCGTCGCCGTGCAGCTGCCGAACGCTGCTGGCGGTGACCGCGCCGTCGCTGCCCTTGACCACGCTGAGGTGGTTGTCGGCGAACGCGGCCACCTGCGCGAGGTGCGTGACGACGATCACCTGTGAGGTCTCCGCGAGCCGGGCGAGTCGCCGCCCGATCTCGATGGCCGCGGCCCCGCCCACTCCCGCGTCGACCTCGTCGAAGACGAACGTCGGCACCGGGTCGGCCTGGTTGATGACCACTTCGATTGCGAGCATCACCCGGGACAGTTCGCCGCCGGATGCTCCACGGGCCAGGGCCCGAGGCTCGGCCCCGGCGTGCGGCTGCAGCAGGATCTTCACCAGATCGCGCCCGGTGGCGGTGAAATCGTCGCGGCTGTCGATCTCCACGACCAGGACCGCGTCGGGCATGGCGAGGGCGCCGAGTTCGATCGTGACGGCGGCGCCGAGCGCGGCGGCGGCGACCCGGCGGATGGCGCTGACCCGGTCGGCGAGCTCCTCGACCAGGCGAGCGTCGGCATCCGCGTCGTTGCCGAGCAGTTCGATCCGGTCGGAGTCGCTGTCGAGTTCGACGAGCCGGGCGCTCCCGGTGTCCAGGAACTCGATCGCCTCGTCGAGGCCTCCGGCGTACTTGCGGGCGAGGCCGATCAGCTCGGCCCGGCGTTCCTGCACGATCTCGAGTTCTCGGGCGCCGTCGGCGTCGAGGCCGGCGAGGTAGCTGGAGAGCCGGCCGGCAATGTCGGCGACGAGGAACCCGGCGTCGGCCAGCGCCTCGACCAGCGGCGGCAGCGCGGGGTCGTGCTCGGCGGCCTTGTCGAGCCGGCGGCGGGCGTATTCGAGCAGGGCGACCCCGTCGGGCGCCCCGTCGGTGCTCTCCTCGGCGGAGAGGTGCTCCCGGGCCTCGGCCGCGGCCAGGCGCAGGTCTTCGAGGTTGCCGAGGCGTTCGGCGCGGGCGCCGAGCTCGGCGTCCTCCCCCGGCTGCGGCGCGATGGCTTCGATTTCGGCAATCGCCTCGCGCAGCTGCTCGGCCTCGCGGGCGCGCAGCTCCTGCTCGGCCACCAGGCGGTCGAGCTCGTCCCGGTTGGCCTGCCAGCGGTGGAAGGCCTGCTGGTAGTTACCCAGCGCCTCGGCGAGCTCGGCGCCGGCGTAGCGGTCGAGGGCGCCACGCTGGGCGACGGATGATCGCAGGCGCACCTGGTCGGACTGTCCGTGCACGACGACGAGGTCGCCGCCGAGGTCGCCGAGAACCGCGGCCGGGGCGCTGCGGCCGCCGACGACGGCCCGGCTGCGGCCCTCGGCGGACACCGAACGGCCCAGGATGAGCTCGGGCCCGTCGAGGTCTCCCCCGGCGTCGCGCACGCGGTCGGCCACGGCGCCGTCGGGCGCGACGAGCCAACGGCCCTCGACCCAGCTCTGGGCCTGCCCCTGGCGAACGGTGCCGGCATCCGCCCGGTCACCGAGCAGGAGGCCGAGCGCGGTGACGACCATGGTCTTGCCGGCGCCGGTCTCGCCGGTCACGGCGGTGAAGCCGGGGCCGAGCGGCAGGGTTGCCTCGGCAATCACGCCGAGATCCCGGATGAAGAGTTCCTCGATCATGCCGGGGGCCTATTCACGGCCGACCGGGCCCCGCCAGCCCGAGACGGGCAGGTTGAACTTGTTCACGAGGCGGTCGGTGAACGGGCCGCTGTGCAGCCGGGCCAGGCGAACCGGCACCGGGGAGCGCCGCACGACCACCCGGGCGCCGGGCGGCAGGTCGTAGGTGCGGCGTCCGTCGGCGTACAGCACGGCGGATCCGGGCGTGCGGGCGAGGATCTCCACGGCGAGGGACGAGTCCGGTCCGACCACGAGCGGCCGGGCGAAGAGGGCGTGGGCGCTGAGCGGCACCAGCAGCAGGGCGTCGAGGCTCGGCCAGACGACGGGACCGCCGGCCGAGAACGAGTAGGCCGTCGACCCGGTCGGCGTCGACATGACCACCCCGTCGCAGCCGAACGAGGAGAGCGGGCGGCCGTCGACCTCGATGACGACCTCGAGCATCCGTTCGCGGCTGGCCTTCTCCACGGTCGCTTCGTTGAGCGCCCAGGTTTCATAGACCACGGTGTCGTCGACCTTGACCCGCACGGCCAGCGTCATGCGCTCTTCGACGAGGTAATCGCGGGAGAGCGCCCGGCGCACGGCTTCGCCGAGGTCGTCGCGTTCGCTTTCGGCCAGGAAACCGACATGGCCGAGGTTGATCCCGAGCAGGGGCGCCGAGCATTCGCGGGCGACTTCCGCGGCGCGCAGGATGGTGCCGTCGCCGCCCAGGACGATGACGAGTTCGAGGTCGGTGAGCTCGACGGTGTCTCCGAGGATGGCGACATGGCCGTCCAGGGAGGGCGAGGCGGCGAGCAGGTCCGCCTGCTCGTCGCGGGCCAGCACGGGCACGGCGCCGGCGGCGAGCAGCTGTTCGCAGACCGTGACCGCGGCGGCGAGGGTGTCCTGCCGGCCGGTGTGGGCGACGACGAGGATGTTGCGTGGCGGTGCTGTCACAATGCTCACGCTCCCACCAGGGCTGGTATCCGGTCCATCCATTCTGTCGGATTGCTGCCCGACTTCGTGGTCATCCAGCAGAGATACTCGTGATTGCCGGCGGTTCCGGCGATCGGCGAGGCGATCAGGCCGTTGGTGTGGAGGCCCAGGTCCCAGCCGGCCCAGAGCACGCCGGAGACGGCATCCGCCCGGAGCCCGGGGTTGTGCACGATGCCCTCGCGGATGCCGCCGCGGCCGACCTCGAACTGCGGCTTGATCAGCAGCACGAAATCGGCGCCGGGCTCGGCCGTCGCCACGAGCGCGGGCAGCAGATGGGTGAGGGAGATGAAGGACAGATCGGCGACGACCAGGCTGGGCCGCTCGGCCACGCCGGAGGCCGCGGCAACGTTCTCGGCGGTGGCGTTCTTCACGTTGAAGCCCTCGACGAGCGCGAGCCGGGGCTCGAGCGCCAGTTGCGGGGCCAGCTGGCCGTGCCCGACGTCGACGGCGATCACCTGTGCGGCGCCGCGTTCGAGCAGCACCTGGCTGAACCCGCCGGTCGACGCGCCGGCGTCGAGCACGGTGCGGCCGGTGACGTCAAGGCCGAACGCGTCGAGGGCGGCGATGAGTTTGTGGGCGCCGCGGCTGACGTAGTGGTCGGTCGCCGCGACTTCGATCACCTGGTTGTCCCGCACCTTCGCGGATGCCTTGACGGCCGGCTTGCCGTCCACCGTGACCAGGCCGTCGGCGATGACCCGCGCGGCGACCGTGCGCGACCGCACCAGCCCGCGTTCGGCGAGGGCGGCGTCCAGCCGCAGCTCGGTCATCCGGCCACCTGGGCGGGAACGTCCCCGCCCTCGAGGCGTTCGCGCAGGTGCTCGTGCAACTGCACGTAGGCCGCGGCGCGCGCTTCCAGCGGTTGCGCCTCGATCACGGCGAGGGTGGAGACGAGAGCGTCGTCCAGCGGTGTCTGGTCCTCGGTGTTCACGTTCCCTAGGTTACCGGCCCTGATACAGTCGCTCCGGAACGTTGAGCCCGTAGATCGGGCGGCCGGACTTCCAGATCACGGCGCAGGCGGCGCGCAACAGGTTGATCGCTCCGTCGCCCTCGGCCACGATCTCCACCTCGGCGCCGCGGATGCGCACCGTCGCCCCGTTGACGCTCGCCGAGGATCCGTCGCGGGAGAACTCGGTCTCCGGGTACGGTTCGTGCAGCTGGCGGAGGTCGTCGAGGATGAACGTCGGCCGCGATTTCGCGTCGGCCGCGAGCACCTGCTTGGCCCTGTCGATGCCGGTGAGCACGAGCGCGGACGGGATCTCGGCCCGGTTCGCGCCGAGGATGTCGGTGTCGAGGCGGTCGCCGATGAACAGCGCCTGCTTCGCCCGGAACCGGTCGACGGCTTCGACGAAGATGGCCACCTCGGGCTTGCCGGCCACGATGGGCAGGCGGCCGACCGCGGTGTGCACGGCGGAGACGAGCGTGCCGTTGCCGGGCGCGATCCCCCGGGCCACCGGGATGGTCCAGTCGGTGTTCGTGGCGATCCAGGGGATAGCGGAGCCGTCGGCGGCGGGGTGCAGCGCGAAGGATGCCTCGGCCAGCTGCGTCCAGCCCACCTCGGGGGCGAAGCCCTGCACGACCGCGGCCGGGGAGTCGTCCGCCGACCGGGTGACGACGAAACCGGCCTTCTCCACCTCGGAGACGAGCCCTTCCCCGCCGACGACGAGGATGCGGGACCCCGCGGGCGCCTGGCCGGCGAGGAGCCGGACCGCCGCCTGGGGCGAGGTGACGACATCCGTTGCCGCCACGTCGAGGCCGAGTTCGGTCAGGTGGTCGGCCACGGACCGGTCTGTGCGCGCGGCGTTGTTGGTGATGTATCCCACGCGCAGGGTTTCGGCCGCCCGGTTGAGGCTCTCGACGGCGTACGGGATCGCCTTCTGGCCGGCGTAGACGACGCCATCGAGATCGGCGAGAACGACGTCGACGCCGGTGAGCGGCGTCGCCGTACTAATCCTTCGCCGCTTCGTCAGCATCGGTGGTCGAGCCCTCGGTGGTCGAGCCTGCAGTGGTCGTGCCCCCAGCGGTCGAGCCCTCAGTGGTCGAGCCTGTCGGGACCTCGCCGATCTCCGCGTAGTCCTCGTCCTCGTCCTCGTCCTCGTCGATCTCGATGATCTCCATCGTCTCGTCCGGCTGGTCGCCGGCCGTGCCGAGGGCGGCATCCGCGCGGGCCGCGCGCTCGTGCCAGGTCTCGGCTTCCTCTTCGCGGCCGAGTTCCTCGAGCACCTCGGCATAGGCGGAGAAGAGCTCCGGGCTGTAGGAGAAGGCCTTCTTCGGGTCGAGCTGCGGGATCTCGAGCTCGCTCAGCGCTGCCTCGGCCTCACCGAGATCGAGGCGCGCGCCCGACATGGCGATGGCCAGGGCAACCTGCACGGATGCCGGCAGCGTGCTGCGATCGACCGAACGGCCGAGCTCGAGCGCGCGGTCCGGGCGACCCACGCCACGTTCACTGTCCACCATCAGGGGCAGCTGGTCGTTGGAGCCGGAGATGCGGCGGTAGGTGCGCAGTTCGCGCAGCGCCAGAGCGAAGTCGCCGGTGGCGTATGCCGTGATGGCGAGGCTTTCGCGCACGACAGCGATCCGGCCGGCTCGGCGGGCTGCCGACAGCACGTGCCGGTGCGCGAGCTCGGGGTCTTCGTCGATGACGCGGGCGGCCATGGCCAGGTGACGGCCGACTGCCTCGGCGTTGTCCTTGGTCAGGGTCTTGAGTTCGTTTCGGGCGATCCGGTCGAGGTCCTGCGACGTCACGTCGTCGGGCAACTCGGGGTCGTCGTGGCGAGGCCGAACGGCGCGGAGCTCCCGCTGCATCCGCTGTTCTTCGGTCATCTCCTCTTCGACGGCGCGCGCGTCGCGGTCACCGCGGGCGGGGGCGCCTTCGCGGGTCCAGAGCTTTTTTCCGGCGTCACGGGGGGCGCCGGCACGGGTCGGCGAACCGCCGCGTGCGCCCCACTCCTTGCGTTCCCCGTCACGGGGAGCAGAGTCACGGCGCGGGCGCTCGGACGAGGCACCATCCCTGGCCCAGGGCTTGCGCTCGCCGTCACGCGACTGGGCGGGACGGTCCGAGTTTCCCCGGTACGCGGGACGCTCGCCACCCTGCTGCGGACGATCGGAGTTGCCACGATACGCGGGACGCTCGCCATCCTTGGCCCAGGGCTTGCGCTCACCATCACGCTGCGGACGCTCTCCACGCGAGGCATCGGGGCGATAGGCCGGACGGTCAGAGTTGCGCTGCGGAGCCCGCTCGCCATCCTTCGCCCACGGCTTGCGCTCACCATCACGCGACGGCGCGGGACGGTCCGAGTTGCCCCGGTAGGCGGGGCGGTCGCCGCCCTGCTGCGGACGGTCGGAGTTTCCGCGGTAAGCCGGGCGGTCGCCATCCTTCGCCCACGGCTTGCGCTCACCGGACTGGGCGGGACGGTCGGAGTTGCCACGGTAAGGAGGACGCTCGCCATCACGCTGCGGACGATCGGAGTTTCCGCGGTAAGCCGGACGCTCCCCATCCTTCGCCCAGGGCTTGCGTTCACCGTCGCGCGATTGCGCGGGCCGGTCGGCGTTGCCGCGATAAGGAGGACGCTCGCCATCACGCTGTGGACGGTCGGAGTTCCCGCGATAAGCCGGACGCTCACCGTCACGCGACTGGGCGGGACGGTCTGAGTTGCCGCGGTACGGAGCACGCTCGCCGCCCTGTTGGGGGCGATCGGAATTGGCACGGTAGGGAGGACGTGCGCCGTCCTGGCGCGGCCGGTCCGACCGACCCTGGTGGCCCCCGCTGGAGCGACGCTCGTCGCGTCCGCCGTCGCGTGATTCGTTGCCGTGCGATCCTGAAGGGCTCACTGTGTCTCCTGTGTAATTGTGCCTGGTCATTTCGACCGACTGTTCAAGCGTAACTTAACGCAAAATGGCCACCCTGTGAGGTGGCCATTTTGTTTGTTTCTAAGTTAAGTCCGGCGGTGTCCTACTCTCCCACAGGGTCCCCCCTGCAGTACCATCGGCGCAAAGAGTCTTAGCTTCCGGGTTCGGAATGAGACCGGGCGTTTCCCTCTTGCTATAGCCGCCGAAACACTTTTCGATGTTTCGAACCTATATTTTTTAGTTATAGAGCCCCTGGTGTTTATGAGACACCGTGGGGCGTTGTTCTCGACCGTACATCGAGAACCACATAGTGGACGCAGAGCAGCTTATTCAAACTGAGTGTTATCAAATTATCGGCTTATTAGTACCGGTCAGCTTCAAGAGTCTTTA
>NZ_FNFU01000020.1 GCF_900101115.1 Cryobacterium psychrotolerans | reverse complement strand
CGATCTTCTCGCCGGGGCGCACGACGAACAGGTCGCCGACCATCAGCGAGGCGGTCGGGACCCGGGTTTCGACGCCGTCCCGGAGCAGCGTTGCTTCCTTCGCGCCCAGTTCGAGCAGCGCCTTGAGCGCCGCGCCGGAGCGTTTCTTGGCCCTGGCCTCGAAGTAGCGTCCGGCCAGGATGAAGACGGTGACCGCGGATGCGACCTCCAGGTAGATCTCGTCGGCCCCGGCCCCCGGTTCCGCCGTGAAGGAGAACTCCATCGTCATGCCGGCCATCCCGGCCATGCCGAAGAACAGCGCGTAGAGCGACCAGCCGAGCGAGGCGAGCACGCCGACGCTGATCAGGGTGTCCATCGTCGCCGCGCCATGGCGGGCGTTGACCCAGGCCGCGCGGTGGAAGGGCCAGGCGCCCCAGACCGCGACGGGAGCGGCGAGGGTGAGGGCGAGCCACTGCCAGTTCGTGAACTGCAGCGCAGGAATCATCGACATCAGCGCGACCGGCGTCGCGAGGGCAGCGGAGACCAGCAGCCGGTGCCGCAGGGTGACCACTTCCGAGTCCGCCTCGTCGGCGGCATCCGGGAGGACGGGGGGTGCCGGCAGCACGGCCGTGTACCCGGTCGCCTCGATGGTGGCAATCGCGTCGTCGACCGTTGTGCCCTCCGGCACGAACAGGGTGGCCTTCTCGGTCGCGTAGTTGACCGAAGCCTCGACGCCGGGCATGCGGTTGAGCTTTTTTTCGATCCTCGCCGCACAGGACGCGCAGGTCATCCCGCCAACGACAAGTTCGACCTGCTGCCCGCTCATCAGGGCTGGGTCACCAACTCGTAGCCGGCCTCGTCGATCGCCGCGGCGACCGCGGCGGGGTCCAGCGCACCCACGCTGGAGACGAGGACCTTCGAGACGCCGCCCGACACGAGCGCGACCTCGACATTGCGGGCGCCCTCGATCAGGCCCAGTTCCTCGGTGACACTCTTCACGCAGTGTCCACAGGTCATCCCGGAGACCTCGAGGATGCTCGTGGTCAGGCCGGCGTCGTTCTGGTCAGTTGCGCTCATGAGCTGCAGTCCCTTTCGATGGCGTACCCCCAGGGGTACCGCAATCACTATACTCCTCATACCTCCGGGGGGTATAGTGTCGGCATGGAAGAATCGACCGAAACGGCGGCAATGCCCCACTCGGGACCGCACGGGTACATCTCCAACAAAGACGACTACCTCAAGCGGCTGCGCCGGATCGAGGGGCAGGCCCGGGGCCTGCAGGGCATGGTGTCCGACGAGAAGTACTGCATCGACATCCTCACCCAGATTTCCGCCATGACGAGCGCGCTGCAGTCCGTGGCGCTCGGGCTGCTCGACGACCACCTGAACCACTGCGTCGTGGATGCCGCGCGGCCGGCGGCCCGGAAGCGGACCTGAAAATGCGCGAGGCCTCGGCCGCGATCGCCCGCCTGGTCCGCTCCTAACCAGCCGGCGGCCGCGCGCACCCACGTCAGCGCGGCCCACGTCAGCGCACATCAGCCCACGTCAGCGCACCTCGATGTCAGCGCACCTCGATGACACCCATCATGCCGTTGTCCTCGTGGTCCAGGATGTGGCAGTGGTAGACCGAGCGGCCGGTGAAGCGATCGAAGGCGATGCGCACCCGCACCCGGCTTCGCGCCGGCACGTTCACGACGTCCTGCCGCGGCACGGCTTCCACCTCGCGCCCGTTCACCTCGATCAGCTGCATCGGCCACACGTGCAGGTGCACCGGGTGATCCATCGGACTGTCGTTGACCAGCGTCCACTCCTCGACGCTGCCCTCGGCGGCCGTCGTGTCCACCCGGCCGGCATCGAACTCCCGGCCGTTGATGGTGAAGCTCATCATGCCGCCGCCCATTCCTGCCCCCATGCCCATGGCGAAGGTCAATTCGCGCCGGGCCGTCACGGGGGCGGAGCGGAGGTCGCGCGGCGCCGGCTGGGCGGAGACCTCGGGCAGGGCCGGGACGGCTTCACCCTCAACCGCCAGGGTCGCCAGCAGCACGGCGCCCGAGAGGGTGCCCGGTGACCCGCCGCCCATCATTCCGCCGGCGTCGCCCCGGTCGTAGGGCGCGGCGCGCAGGGACGCCGTGCCGGCGGTGGTGGTGACGAGCAGGTCCGCCCGGTTCCCGGGGGCCAGCAGCACTTCGTCCACGTCCCGCGGGCTGCTGAAGCGGCCGGAGTCGATGCCGATCAGTTGCAGCCGCGCTCCGTCGAGCCGCAGCCGCAGGTACCGGGACACGCAGGCGTTCACGACCCGCCATCGTTCACGTTCGCCCGGGCGCGCGGCGAGCCGGGGGGTGAGCCGGCCGTTGACGAGCACGAGGTCGCCTTCACGGCCGAGCATCCGGGCCATCGGCGAGACGTCGGCGATCTGCCCCGAGCCGTCCAGGCTGACGTCCGAGATCAGCAGCAGGCGCTCCCTGGCCGCCTCGATGGGTTCGGGATCCTCGACGATGATGGCCCCGAACAGTCCGCCGGCGACCTGGTCGGCGACCGTGCCGTGGTGATGCGGGTGATACCAGTACACCCCGGGCGGATGATCGGCGGGCAGCTCGTACTCATAGTCGAAGGCATCCCCCGGCTCCACCATGACGAACGGGTTGTCCCCCGAGCCCTCCGGCGAGACGTGGAGCCCGTGCACGTGCAGGTTGGTGGGGTCCTGGAGTTCGTTCCGCAGCCGCACGCTGAGCCGGTCCCCCGCCTTCAGGCGAAGCGTGGGCCCCGGAATTCCCCCGTTGAAGGTCAGGGCGCTCGCGTCCCGGTCGCCGAGCCGAACCCGGCCGCCGGCCGCCGTCAAACGAACCCTGAGCCGGCCGGCCTTGCTGGCCAGCTCGGTCGGCTCGGCGAACCGCGGCCCGGGCGGAGTCCGGACGCTGGAGCCCCAGAGCAGGCCGGCGCCGCCGACCGCGGTGGCCGTAACGCCGAGTCCGCCCAGGAGCAGGATGCCGCGACGGCTGATCGGTTGCATCACCGGTCCTCGTCGAGCACCCGGAGCTGTTCGCGGTACTGGTCGGCGGTCAGCTCCCCCTTCGCGAATCGTTCGCCGAGGATCTCGCGAGCGCGAGTCCGGCCGGACGAAGTTCCGTAGCCGGGCGGTCCGCCACGGCCGCTGCCGGCGGACAGCCGCACGATCAGCAC
The DNA here is from genome assembly GCF_900101115.1 of Cryobacterium psychrotolerans. Taxonomy (GTDB): domain Bacteria; phylum Actinomycetota; class Actinomycetes; order Actinomycetales; family Microbacteriaceae; genus Cryobacterium; species Cryobacterium psychrotolerans. The sequence continues at coordinate 44,866 of NZ_FNFU01000020.1, read as the reverse complement.
GACGAGCAGCGCAATGCCCGCGACGAGCAGCAGCCCGAGGAGCCACATCCAGTCAAAACCGCCTCCATAGCCCCACATCATGTCGGTCTCCTCTCGCTCTTTCCCTGATGACGACGACGTTACTCCCTCGCCGGCCTTGACAGGCTCCCCGCGCAGGGCTGGGATGCAGGAGACATCGCCCGCGGGCCGGGTGCGGCCGACAAAGACAAGCCGACCGCCCGTCAGATCCTGGCGTCACCCGGCAATCCAGTTCAGTTGCGGACAACGAACCTTCAGCGTCGCAACGAAGGGTGTTTCTCCGCATCTCAACCTCTCACCCCGGGCGATCTGCCTGGCGCTGGCATCCCGCTGCTCAGCGACGCCCGCAGAGCGCGGGAAAAGGTTGCACGGGCATTTGTATGCGCTTACACTCGGGGGTCAGTCACGAACGTCAACGACGACACGAAGGATCTGCACCGCCATGACAACCATTCCTGCTTTCACCGCGGCGACGCTCGCCGCCACCCGCCGACAGTTCCTGGTCGGCGGCGCGGCCGTCACCGCGGTCGGCCTGGCCACCGCGCAGACCACGCCGGCGCACGCCTCCCCGTTCGCATCCGGGACCTCAGCCGGCGTCGACCGCGGCACGCTCCAGCGATGGGCCCGCGACACGTGGGCCTCCCTCGTCGCGATGACCGACCCGGTGACCGGGCTGCCCGCCGACAACATCAGCGGCCCCGTGAACGAGCCCCGGCGCAGCGGCTACACCTCCCCGACGAACATCGGCGGCTACCTCTGGAGCGCGGTCGTCGCGCGCGAGCTCGGCATCATCAGCGCCGGCGAATGCCTCGAACGGCTGACCCGAACGCTGACCACCATGGCGCGCCTGAAGCACCACGAGCCCAGCGGGATGTTCTACAACTGGTATGACGAAGCCACCGGCGACGTCGTGACCACGTGGCCGGAGGACGGCAACACCGTCTACCCGTTCCTCTCCAGCGTCGACAACGGCTGGTTCGCCGCCGCGCTCATGGTGGTGCGCAACGCGGAGCCCCGCACGGCCAGGCTGGCAAACGGCATCCTGAAGAAAATGAACTTCGGCATGTTCTACAACAAGGATGCCCGTCCGGGCATCGGGGCCGGCCTGCTCCGGGGCGGCTTTTGGGACGTCAAGCCGGCGGTCAACACCGCCGAGGGCAACTACCTCGGCAACGGGCCCGACGTGTTCTACACGCTCAACCACTACGACATCCACAACAGCGAGCCGCGCATCGCCAGCTACATCGGCATCTCCCGCGGCCAGATCCCCGCGGCCCACTACTTCGCCACCCAGCGGGTCTTCCCGGACACCTGTGACTGGTCCTGGCTCGAGCAGAAGCCCGTCGGCGACCACCAGACCTACCACGGCATCGACGTCTTCGAGGGCGCCTTCGCCTACCGCGGCATGCACATCGTGCCGAGCTGGGGCGGCGACATGTTCGAGGCGCTCATGCCCGACCTATTCGTGCCGGAGGCCGCCTGGGCACCAAAGGCCTGGGGCGTCAACCACCCGCTCACCGTTCGAGCCCAGCGCGAGTTCGGGATGGACGACGCGAAGTACGGGTACTGGGGCTTCTCGCCGGCGAGCCGCCCGGGCGGCGGCTACAGCGAGTGGGGCGTCGAGGCGATCGGGATGAACCCGGACGGCTACGTGTCGGACATGGAACGCACCCACTACGACGGCGGCTTCGCGGGCTGCCGGGAAGGCACGAGCCCCGCCCCGGCCTGGGGCGACGGTGTCGTCACCCCGCACGCGGCGTTCCTGGCGATGCAATACGAACCGCGGCAGGCCTTCGACAACCTCGTCAAGATCGAACGAGAGCTGAAGGCGTACGGTGACGGCGGCTTCTACGACGCCGTGGCCGTGAAATCCGGCCTGGTTGCCCGGCGTTACCTCTCGCTCGACCAGGCGATGGTTCTCGGCGCCATCGGGAACGTCTTCTGCGGCGACGTCATCCGTCGCAACTTCACGCGCGGGGCCGTGCAGGACACCATCAAGCCGCTGATTTCGATCGAGGAATTCGGCGCCGGCATCATCGCCTGACCACGCCAACGCCCGCGCTCCTGCGCCGGCATCCGCCGGCAATCCAGTTCAGTTGCGGAGAAACAACCTTCAGCGTCCCAACGAAGGGTGTTTCTCCGCATCTCAACCGCTCACCCCGGGCGATCGACTCCAGGAGGTGCTCGGCCGCGGCGGCATGGGCGCGGATCGCCCGCTCCTGAACGACCTGGCCCTTGCCTTGAGCGCCGTCGGCTCCCAGCACGCTGCGACCGGTCCCCGGTAGGGTCGGCTTATGAGCTCTTCCGGCAGGCCTCGTCGGCGAGCGCCCGCCACGCCCCGACGCAGGGCGCCCGCGGCAACCACGCCCCGACGCAGCGCGCCCGCCAGGTCCACGACACGGCGGCGGGTGCCCGCGCCGCCCCGGCGCCGGTGGCGCGCGCCGGTGCTGATTGCCGTCGCCATGCTGGTGGCACTCGTTGCCGCGCTGGCGGTGCCCGCGGCCGTGGACCGCGCCGAGGAGCGCGCCGCCCCCGTCGCGTTCAACCCCGGGTTGATCATCAGCGACTACAACTTCTTCAACCCCTCGGCCATGACGGAAGAGGAAATCCAGGCCTTCCTCGAGGCGCGCACGTGCTCCCCCGCCGATAGCTCGAGCTGCCTCTGGGAGTACCGCGAAAGCACGACCGCCCAGCCGAACCAGGGCTCCGGCCACTGCACGCGCTATGCCGCCGCCCGCAACGAGCCGGCCAGCCGCATCATCGCCAAGGTCGCCCGAGCCTGCACGATCAGCCCCCGGGTGCTGCTCGTGCTGATGCAGAAGGAACAATCCCTGATCACCCGGCCGACCGCATCCGGTTATCTGCGCGCCACCGGCTACGCCTGCCCCGACACGGCCGACTGCGACGCCCGGTACTTCGGGTTCTTCAATCAGGTCTACCGCGCGGCCTGGCAATTCCGCCAGTACACCCAGGAGCCGGAGCGCGCCTACAAGATCGGCACGGTCGACGTGGGCTTCCACCCGGATGCCGCGTGCGGCGCCGAGCCGGTAGGGATTCAGAACCAGGCCACCGCGAACCTGTACAACTACACGCCGTACCAGCCCAATTCCGCGCTGCTGGCCCGGCCGGGCACCGACGGGGATTCCTGCTCGGCGTTTGGCAACCTGAACTTCTGGCGCTTCTACACTCGCTGGTTCGGGTCGACCGATACCGAGCCGTTCCCTTCCTACCTCGACCAGTGCCTCAACCTCGCCGGCGGCCAGGCGTGCGAGGAACCGAACTTCTTCGCCCGGCTTTCTCCGCTCCGCTGAGGCCGATGGCGCGTAGTGTCGTGCTCGGGAGGACAACATGACTGAGACGACGATCGTGGCCTGGGACGGCTCGGCGCCGGCGCGCTCCGCCCTCGAGTGGGCGGCCCGGTGGGCGTCCGGCGGTGATCTCACGCTCGTGCGCGTCCTGGAAGACTCCATCGGAATCACGGACTACATCGTCGACGACTCCATGGTCGATGCGGCGCGGGCGGCGCTCGAGGATGCCGCGGCCGAGGTGCGGCTGGCGCATCCGGACCTGCGCGTGGAATCCGAATTCGTGCGGGGCGACCCGATCGGCGAACTCCGACGGCGCTCTGCACCGAACCGGCTCGTCGTCGTCGGGACGCACCGGCGCGAGGGCTCGAAGCTGCGATTCGAGTGGTCGGTGGGCGCACGGCTCGCCGCGAGCGCACGCGGCCCGGTCGCGATCGTGCCGGAGACCGACAGTGCGACCCGGTCAGGAGTGGTCGTCGGCATCGACGGATCGACGGCCTCCGACGCCGCCGTGGCGTTCGCCGCGGAGCATGCGAGCCGGTCCCACCAGCCGCTCCGCATCATCCACGCCTGGCAGGAGCCCCCGGTCTGGCAGGGCCCGGATTCCCTGGACCCCGTGCCGAGCCAGGACTTCCTCGATTCCCTCGAGGACACTCACCAGCAGATCCTGAATGAATCCGTGACGAAGGTGACGGATGCCTGGCCCGAGCTCCCGGTGCGGGGCACGCTGATGCACGGCCCACCGCAGCCGGCCCTGCTGGAAGCCTCCCGCGGCGCGGCTGTGCTCGTCGTGGGCAACCACGGCCTGCACGGGGTCGAACGCCTCCTGCTGGGGTCGGTGAGCCACGCGCTCGTGCTGAACATCGTGTCGCCGACGATCGTCATCAGCGCGCCGCCGGAAACCTGAGCGAACGTCTCGTTCGGCCTGTCGTAGGGCACCGCGCCCGCAGAGCAAAATCGCAGTCACCAGTGCGCTGCCTCCGGGCCCGAACGAGCCAGGACGCCTTCCCGTAGTCCCAGCTCAGAGGCTATTTCTCCCGCGGGAGCGGTGAAACGCCCGGCGTACGGCGGCAGCCCGTTTTTCGCGGCTCCCAGCATCCACGGAGGCTCGGCATCCGGCGCGTCCCTAAACTCGCCGGGTGACCACGTGCGGCCCCCGTCGGATCATCGCCGGACGGGCCGCAGGCAATCGAAAGGATCCACAATGAACAAGAACACGATCTCCACCCGCACCTCCGCCACCCGCACGAAGCGCGTGGCCATTGGCGCCGCATCCGCCCTGGCCGCGGGCGCGCTGCTGGGCGTTGGAGCCCAGGGCGCGACCGCCGCGCCGCTGAACGCGTCATCCGACACCGAGTCGAGCAGCAGCTCTTCGGTGCACGCCGGGACCAAGGGCGCCGTCCTGGCCGCGCTGAAGGTGGAGCTGCGCGCCGACCTGTCCGAAGGCACGGACATCGGCGACAAGGCACAGAACGTCGCCGAGACCCTGTCCGGCCACGCGGCACTCTTCGAGCGCCTGCCCGAGAAGCTGCAGACCGACCTGACCTCCCTGAAGGAAGCATCCGAGGCCGACCGCACCACGCTCGCCACGACGATCACCGCCACGGCACTGGCCGGCGGCTACGGCGAACAGGTGAAGGAGTTCGCCCAGGAGATCCAGGCCGACCCCGCCCACCCGCTGGACGGCCTGCGAACCGTCCTCCAGGGTGACCAGGCGGAGGCCGGCGCGAAGGGCCAGTCCGTGGAGAAGATCGCCCAGAAGCTCCTGGACAACCCGGTGCTCTTCGACAAGCTCCCGGAGTCGCTGCAGACCGACCTGACGGCGGTGAAGGATGCGTCCGACGCCGACCGCGCCGCCGCCCTGCAGGACGTCGAGACGTCGGCGCTGGCCGGCGAGTACGGCAAGACCGTCCAGACGATCGCCGAGCGGATCCTCTCCGACACGCACGCCACCGGCGGCGCACACGCCGAGGTCGAGACCGGAGGAAACTAGCCTCCGTCTCACCCGCTGACACTGCCGAAGGCCGGGAACCCGTGGGGTTCCCGGCCTTCCGGCGTATCCGGGCGCTCTGCAACTCCCAGCGGTGGGGACATCCGTCGCCCACCCGGGCTCGCACGGGGCCTGGGCTGGGAATCCTCGCCGGCCCATGGTCCCCGCGGGCCCCTGTGCATTAGCATTCGCGGAACGGACGACAAGGAGCAGCGATGGCCGGCAAAACGTACGCCGCGCAGCTCGAGCGTCTCGGCCCGCACAGGGCGGGTGTCGTATGCCTCTACCTGGGCGACCTCGGCAAGGTCGACCTGACCGTACTGGAAGAGATCGTCGCGGAGTCCCTCGTGACGCTCCCCCCGGCGGGCGCCGGTCGAGGTCCAGCTGTTGGACCGTACAACAATTCGGCGAGTCACCCGTAGAATGGCGTCCATGGCGTCCATGCAGGGTCTGACGAAGATGTCCTTCCAGCGCGTCAGCACGGCGGAACACGTGCGCGACCACATCACTACCCTGATCCTGGACGGCAGCCTGAAACCCGGCACTCCGCTGCGAGAAAACACGATCGCCACGACTCTCGGAGTCTCCCGGAACACGGTTCGCGAGGCCGTGTTGCTGCTCGGCCAGAGTCGTCTCATCCGCCATGAAATGCACCGCGGGGCCATCGTCGCGGAGCCGACCAAGGATGCGCTGATCAACCTCTACGACGCTCGTCGCGGACTTGAGGTGGGCGCGGTCTCCCTGCCCGCCAGCGCCGAGGTCATCGCCGGAATCAAGACGGCCCTGGACGACCTGGAACTCGCCGCGGACGCCGGCGACGACCGCGACATTGTCGAGAAGGACCTCGCCTTCCACGCCGCCACCGTTCGTAATTTCGGCAGCGAGCGCATCGACGCCTTCTACGCCCAGCTCGCGGTGGAGCTCTCGTTTTACCTCAACGCCCTCGCGTCATCCCGGCTCGACTACGCAGCGGATGCGTCGTTCCTCGATGAGCACCGCCGCATCTACGCGGCGATCGCCGCCCAGGACAACGCTGCAGCGGCACGCTGCGTGGAAGACCACATCGACGAAACGATTCGCCGGCTGCACGCCCGGCTCGACGCGGTCGAAGCCTGACGCTCCTGCCTCGGCACCCCTAGGGGAAGTCGAGGCTGATCACCGTCGGGCCCCGACGGCCGAGGGCCGCCCGGGCCCTGGCCGCGGCATCCTGGGCGTTTTCGGCCCGCTCGCCGGTCGCGCCGATCGCGTTCGCCAGGGCCACCAGGTCGGGAACGTGCAGGTCGACCCCGACCGGGGCGATCCCGCGTGCCGCCTGCTGGTCCCGGATCTCGCGGTAGCCGCCGTTGTTCGCGACGACGACGACGATCGAGAGGCCCTGCTCGACCGCCGTGACCAGCTCCTGGACCGAGAACATGAGCGCGCCATCCCCGAGGAGGGCGATGACCGGCGCGTCGGGCCGGGCAACCTTCGCGCCGATCGCGGCGGGGAGGGCGTAGCCGAGGGTTGCCACGCGAGGCATGTAGAGGAACGAGTTCTTGTTCGGCACCGGGAAGAAGTGCACCGTTCCGAAGTAGGTCACCTGCGAGGAGTCGCCGGTGATGATCGTGTCAGCGGGCAGCGCCGTGCGGAGTTCGGAGTTCAGCTCGAACCAGGTCTCGCCGTCGGCCAGGGCCTCGACCGTGAGCGTCGCCTTGAGTTCGTCCAGCTCGCGGGACGCCATGTGTGGCTCGGCGGAATCGGCGGGGGCGCCGTGCCGGCCGAGGACCGCGTCGATGGCCTCGTCGATGGCCTCGAGGGCATCCGCGGCATCCGCGCGGATGGCGATCCGCGCCGGTGCGTTCAGGGCCAACTGACTCTCGGCAATGTCGATGCGGATCACGTTCGGCGAGGTGATCCTGCCCTCCCACAGGTCGGAGTCGCCCAGTTCGCTGCCCACGACCAGCAGCGCGTCGCTGGCATTCAGCCAGTCCTGAGCAGACCTCAGGCGGATGTTCGCGCCCAGGGAGAGCGGGTGGCCCTCGGGCAGCACTCCCTTGCCGTTGCAGGTCGAGATCACGGGCGCCGTGAGGCGCTCGGCGAGCCGGCGCAGCTGCGCGTCGGCCCCACGGGATCCGCCGCCGGCGATGATCGCCGGCCGAGTGGCGCCGAGGAGTAGCAGGGCTGCCTGCCGCACCAGGGATTCGTCGACTGCGGGGGTCAGCACGTCGCCGGCTCGGGCGACCTCGCCGTCCCACTCCTGCGCAAGCACGTCGCTCGGGATCTCGACGTAGACCGGGCGCGGGCGACCCGTGCGCATGACCTCGAAGGCATGCGCGATGGCCTCGGTTGCTTCCTCGGGGGTTGTCGCCCGCGTGCTCCACTCGGTCATGCTCGCCATGGCGGCGAGGGTGTCCTTCGTCTCGTGGAGTTCGCCGCCGTCGAGGTGTTCGGTGCCGGAGGGGAGCCCGGAGGAGATGATCAGCACGGGCCGGGATTCCGCGTACGAGGTGCCGGCCGCGACCATCGCGTTGAGGGTGCCCGGGCCGCTGGTCGTGATGACGACCCCGGGTTTGCCCGCGACCTGGCTGTAGCCGTCGGCGGCGTAGCCGGCCCCTTGCTCGTGACGATGCGTGACGGGCCTGATGCCCAGGCGCACGAGGTGCCGGTAGATCTCGAGGTTGTGCGTGCCCGGGATGCCGAAAATCGTGTCGACGCCGTGCTCCTGAAGGGTCTCGGCGACCGCCGCCCCGCCATTGCGATGAAGGGAGGTCGGGGTCTCGTCAGTCTCAGTTATCGTCATGATTGCTCCATCGTAGGACAATTCTGCGAATTGCCGTCATAATGTAGAACAACCATGCAATATCGTTTGATCATCACGTGAAGTGGTGACTGACATCACTGCTCAAGGAGGAGCCATGAGGTCTATGAATAAGCGCAACAAGGCAGTCGTTCTCGGTGTCACCTTCGCGGTCGCCGCGACGATGCTGGCCGGGTGTTCCGCGGGAGGCGCGGCCTCGTCGGCGGACAAGGCTCCTGCCAAGGACGCGGACAGCGCCCTGCGCGGCATGCTTCCCGCAGACATCAAGGAAGCCGGCGTGCTCAAGATCGGCACCGAGGCGTTCTACCCGCCCTTCGAGTACCTCGACGCAGACAACACCACCGTCATCGGCCTCGACATGGCACTGTTCCAGGCCATCGGAGACGAGCTCGGCCTCACAGTCGACATCACGAACATGGCCTTCGACGGACTGCTCCCCGCTCTCGACGCCAAGCGAATCGACGTCGTCGTCGCGGCCATGACCGACACCAAGGCGCGTCAGGCGAAGTACGACTTCGTCGATTACTTCCTGACCGGACAGGGCATCGTCGTCCCGGCCGGCAACCCCAAGAGCATCAAGGGCATCGAGGACATGTGCGGTCTGAAGGTCGCCGCCCTGGAGGCGTCCACCCAGGTCAGCCTGCTGGAGAAGTTCAACACCGAGGAGTGCGCCGACGACCCGATCGTTGTGACCGCACTCGCCACCGACGCCGACGCCATGCTGCAGGTGCGCAGCGGACGCGCCGACGCCTCCTTCTCCCAGGATGCCGTCGCCCGCTTCAACGCCCAGGCGGAGGGAGGCAGCGGCAAGTTTGAGATCGGCAACGACGAGCCTCTCCTGCCCGTTGTCATGGGGCCGATGTTCGCCAAGGAAGACTCCGACCTTCGGGACGCGGTCAAGGCGACCATCGAGAAGCTGATCGCCGACGGCACGTACAAGTCCATCCTCGACGAGCACGACCTGGGCTCCGGCGCGGTCACCGAGGTCACGGTCAACGGCGGCACCCTGTAATGAGCGGCCAGCCGGCTTCCACCGATGCCAAAACCCCGATCCGCGCCATCCCGGTACGGCACTGGGGACAGCAGATCTCGGGCGTCATCGTGGTCGCCGTGCTGGTTGCACTCCTCTACGCCGTCGCCACGAACGACAACCTCGACTGGTCTGTTGTCGGGGAGAACCTGTTCGGCCCGACCATCCTCAGCGGGCTCTGGGTCACCATTTCCCTGACCGTGCTCTCGATGATCATCGGAGTCGTCCTCGGAGTGGCGGTGGCAGTCATGCGCCTGTCGCCGAACCGAGTGCTGAACTCGGTGGCCGGGGGCTACATCTGGGCATTCCGCGGCACACCGGTGCTCGTGCAGCTGCTGCTCTGGTTCAACCTCGCCCTGTTCTTCCCGAGGCTCGGGATGGGCGAGCTCAGCCTCGACACGAACACGGTGATCACCGCGTTCGTGGCGGCGCTGCTCGGACTCGGCCTCAACGAGGGCGCCTACATGGCGGAGATCGTTCGCGGCGGCATCCTGTCGGTCGACCACGGCCAGAGCGAGGCCGCCATGGCGCTCGGGATGCGCCGCCGGTCAACCATGTTCAAGATCGTTCTGCCCCAGGCCATGCGGGTCATCATTCCGCCGATGGGCAACGAACTCATCACCATGCTGAAGATGACGTCGCTGGTCACGGTGATCGCTGCGCCGGACCTGTTGAACCGGGCGCAGACGATTTCCGCGCGCAACTTCTACATCTTCGAACTGCTCATCGTCGCCAGCATCTGGTACCTCGTCCTGACGACGATCTCGACGCTGATCCAGATGCAACTCGAGAAACGGTTCGCCCGCGGGGTCGCTGGCGCCGCGCCTCGCCGCCAGCGCGTACTGAGGAATCTCACGCCGGGACGGGTCACGTCGCCGGCGGCGGCACCCGGCGCCCAGCCCGTCGGCACGAAAGGTGGAGCAGCCTCATGACAACTGCAATGGTCACGGCGGAAAACGTCCACAAGTCATTCGGCCACGTTGAGGTGCTGAAGGGGATCGACCTCGAGGTTCGCACCGGCCAGGTCTTCTGCCTCCTCGGCCCCTCCGGCTCGGGCAAGTCCACCCTCCTGCGCTGCATCAACCACCTGGAGCGCATCGACGCGGGCCGGCTGTCCGTCGACGGCCAACTCGTCGGCTACCAGGAGCGCGCCGGCAAGCTGTATGAGCTGAACGAGAACCAGGTCGCCGACCAGCGGCGCGACATCGGCATGGTGTTCCAGCGCTTCAACCTCTTCGCCCACATGACCGCGCTGCAGAACGTGATGCTGGCTCCGGTCGACGTGCTGCGCGAGCAGAAGAAGGATTCCCGGGAGCGCGCCATGCAGCTGCTGGAGCGCGTGGGTCTCGCCGACCAGGCGCACAAGTTTCCGTCGCAGCTCTCCGGCGGCCAGCAGCAGCGCGTCGCGATCGCCCGTGCCCTCGCGATGAAGCCCAAGCTCATGTTGTTCGATGAGCCGACCAGCGCCCTCGACCCGGAACTGGTCGGCGAGGTGCTCGATGTCATGCGCGACCTGGCCGACAGCGGAATGACCATGATCGTAGTCACCCACGAGGTCGGCTTCGCCCGCGAGGTCGGCGACCACCTCGTCTTCATGGACGCCGGCGTCGTTGTCGAGCAGGGCGCCCCGAGGGACGTGCTCGGTAACCCGCAGCACCGCCGCACGCAGGCGTTCCTCTCGAAGGTCCTGTGACCGCCGTGCCGGAGCAGAAACCGCTCGCGATCTACACCGACAACGAGGACATCGACCCGACCCCGGGCATCCGTCTGCTCGAGGGACACGGCTTCGAGGTTCGATTCCTCGAGACCCTCGACCCGGATCGCATCCTCGCCGAGGCCCAGGGCGCCCAAGCCCTGCTCGTCGGGTATGCGCCGATTCCGGAACGCGTGATCGCGGGCCTGCCGGACCTGCGCATCATCTCGCTCGTCTCGATGGGTTTCGACCACATCGACCTCGACGCGGCGCGGGCAGCCGGCGTCTGGGTGACCAACCTGCCCGGCGTGGCCACCGAGGAGGTCGCGACGCACGCGCTCGGGCTCATCCTGGCGACGGCACGGGACCTGCCGTTCTTCGAGCGCGTCATCGGCGTGGACTGGAACGCGCGCCCGGCCGTGAGCCCTGCCCGCCTCAGCCAGAAGACGCTCGGGCTGATCGGGCTGGGCCGGATCGGCGCGAAGCTGGCCGAGTTCGCGTCTCCCCTGTTCGGCGCGATCGTCGGTTACGACCCGCACCTCGCGCGGAACCCGGAGGCCGCGGCGCGTCTGGCGTCGCTGGGCGTGCGGTTGGCGAGTTTCGACGAGGTGCTTGCCTCCGCCGACGTGCTCTCCCTGCACCTGCCGTTGACGCCGGAAACGAACCGGATCATCAATGCCGACTCGATCTCCAGGATGAAGCCCGGCAGCTACCTGGTCAACGTGAGCCGCGGGCAGCTGATCGACACGCCCGCCCTGGTTGAGGCGCTCGACAGCGGCCAGATCACCGCCGCCGGCCTGGACGTGCTGGACGTCGAGCCGGCGCCGGCCGATCACCCGCTCGTCACCCACGAGCGCACGATCGTCACGCCGCACGTCGGGTTCCTCTCCGACCACACGCTGGCGGAGTACATCCGCATCCAGGCGCAGAACGTCATCTCGCTGTTCGAGACGGGCGAGCCCGAGACGGCGCCGGTGGTTGACCCGCGCTGACGCGTGCCGCTGCCGCTGCCGCTGCCGCTGCCGCTGCCGCCCCATACTGGGAGACATGAACTCCGCATCGGGAGATACTGCCCCCGCGTTCCCTGGCCTCGTCCCCGAACTCCTGATCACCGATCTCGCCACGAGCCTGGATTTCTGGGTTGCTCTGTGCGGTTTCGAGATCCTCTACGACCGTCCGCAGGAGGGTTTCGCCTACCTTCAGTACGGAACGGCGCAGATCATGCTCGAGCAGATCGGAGTCGGTCGGAATTGGGTCGCCGACACCCTCGAAAGGCCCCTGGGCCGCGGCGTGAATTTCCAGGTCTCGGTGCCGGCGATCACGCCCCTGGTCGAACGCCTCGCGGCATCGGGCTGGCCGCTCTTCATGGCCCCCGAAGACAAGTGGTACCAGACCGGCAGCACCGAGGCCGGAGTGTCCCAGTTCCTGGTGCAGGACCCGGACGGGTACCTCATTCGCTTCACTTCGCGGCTCACTGTGCCGGTTCGCTGACTGTGCCGGTTCGCTCACTGTGCCGGTTCGCTGATCCGCCCGGATGGGCGCACCCTGCGTCGACCTGGCCAGTTCCGGTCGAGTTTGACCGGTACACCGGGCAAACTCGACCGGAAGTCTCAATCTCAGACCAAGCAGAGCGGGCAAGGGGCGCACGCGCTTTAATGAGGCCATGGCCGAAAACAAGACGCAGCCGACGGATTCCTCCGTCGAGAACTTCCTCGACGCGGCGACGCCCGCCCGCCGCCGCGAGGACGGCAAGGCCCTCGACGCGATCTTCCGCGAGGTGACGGGCGCCGACCCCGTCATGTGGGGTTCGTCGATTGTGGGCTACGGGAGCTATCGCTACGTGTCGCCCGCGAATCCCCGCACGCGCGGCGACTGGATGAAGACCGGATTCTCGCCGCGCAAGGCGCAACTGTCGATCTACGGGCTCAAAGACCTCCCCGAGGGCGCCGCGCTCCTTCCGCAGCTCGGCGCGTACACCGAGGGCGCGGGGTGCGTCTACGTGAAGACGCTCGACGACATCGACCTCGACGTGCTGCGTCGCCTCGTCGCGATCGCCTGGTCCCGCGGCGACGACCCCGCTTAGAAGTCCCAGTCCGAGTCTTCGGTGTTGACGGCCTTGCCGATGACGTACGAGGAGCCCGACCCGGAGAAGAAGTCGTGGTTCTCGTCGGCGTTCGGTGACAGGGCCGACAGGATCGCCGGGTTCACGTCGGTGACCGACTTCGGGAACATCGGCTCGTAGCCGAGGTTCATCAGCGCCTTGTTGGCGTTGTAGTGCAGGAACTTCTTGACGTCCTCGGTCAGGCCGACCTCGTCGTAGAGGTCCTGCGTGTACTGGATCTCGTTCTCGTAGAGCTCGAACATCAAGTTGAACGTGTAGTCCTTGATCTCGTCGCGGCGCTCCTGGGAGACCCGTTCGAGACCCTTCTGAAACTTGTAGCCGATGTAGTAGCCGTGCACCGCTTCATCCCGGATGATCAGGCGGATGAGGTCGGCCGTGTTGGTGAGCTTGGCGCGGCTCGACCAGTACATCGGCAGGTAGAAGCCCGAGTAGAAGAGGAACGACTCGAGCAGGGTCGAGGCGACCTTGCGCTTGAGGGGGTCGTCGCCCTGGTAGTACTCCATCACGATGGAGGCCTTCTTCTGCAGGTTCACGTTCTCGGTCGACCAGCGGAACGCTTCGTCGATCTCCTTTGTGGAAGCCAGCGTCGAGAAGATCGACGAGTAGCTCTTCGCGTGCACCGACTCCATGAACGCGATGTTCGTGTAGACGGCTTCCTCGTGCGGGGTGATCGCGTCGGGGATGAGCGAGACGGCGCCGACGGTGCCCTGGATCGTGTCGAGCAGGGTCAGGCCGGTGAACACGCGCATGGTCAGCTGCTGCTCGATCGGGGTGAGCGTGTTCCAGGACTGGACGTCGTTCGAGAGGGGGATCTTCTCGGGCAGCCAGAAGTTGTTGACGAGGCGGTTCCAGACCTCGACGTCCTTTTCGTCCTCGATCTTGTTCCAGTTGATCGCGTCAACGTGGGAGACCAGCTTGAGCTTGTCAATCATGGGTTTCTTCCTTCAGTGGTTCGTAAATCGAGCTTGTCGAGATCGGCATTCGTGGTCTCGACAAGCTCGACCACCGGTGCATCCGTTAAGGCTGCAGCCTTAAAGCATACAAGAGACGCAGCCGTCCACCTCGGTCCCTTCCAGCGCGAGCTGGCGGAGACGGATGTAGTAGATGGTCTTGATGCCCTTGCGCCAGGCGTAGATCTGCGCCTTGTTGATGTCGCGGGTGGTGGCAGTGTCCTTGAAGAACAGCGTCAGCGACAGGCCCTGGTCGACGTGCTGGGTGGCGGCCGCGTAGGTGTCGATGATCTTCTCTGCGCCGATCTCGTACGCGTCCTGGTAGTAGTCCAGGTTGTCGTTCGTGAGGAACGGCGCCGGGTAGTAGACGCGGCCGAGCTTGCCTTCCTTGCGGATCTCGATCTTCGAGGCGATCGGGTGGATCGACGAGGTCGAGTTGTTGATGTACGAGATGGACCCGGTCGGCGGCACGGCCTGCAGGTTCTGGTTGTAGATCCCGTGCTCCATGATCGACGCCTTCAGCTCGGCCCAGTCGGCCTGGGTCGGGATCGCAACGCCGGAGGTCTCGAACAGTTCGGAGACCCGCGGGGTCGCCGGCGTCCAGGCCTGGTCGGTGTACTTGTCGAAGAAGGCACCGGATGCGTAGGTCGAGTCTTCGAAACCGTCGAAGGCACGCCCGCGCTCGATGGCCAGCTTGTTCGAGGCACGCAGCGCGTGGAACACCACCGTGTAGAAGTAGATGTTGGTGAAGTCGATGCCCTCTTCGCTGCCGTAGAAGATGCGCTCACGGGCGAGGTAGCCGTGCAGGTTCATCTGGCCGAGGCCGATCGCGTGCGACTTGTCGTTGCCGTCTTCGATCGAACGGACCGAGGAGATGTGGCTCTGCTCCGACACCGAGTTGAGGCCGCGGATCGCGGTCTCGACCGTCTGGCCGAAGTCGGGCGAATCCATCGACAGGGCGATGTTCATCGACCCGAGGTTGCAGGAGATGTCCTTGCCGATCTTGTCGTACGACAGGTCCTCGTTGTAGGTCGTCGGGGTGGCGACCTGGAGGATCTCCGAGCACAGGTTCGACATGTTGATGCGGCCCTTGATCGGGTTCGCAGCGTTGACCGTGTCCTCGAACATGATGTACGGGTAGCCGGACTCGAACTGGATCTCCGCGAGCGTCTGGAAGAAGTCGCGGGCCTTCATCTTCGACTTCTTGATGCGCGGGTCGTCGACCATCTCGTGATACTTCTCGCTGACCGAGATGTCCGCGAACGGCACGCCGTAGACGCGCTCGACGTCGTAGGGCGAGAACAGGTACATGTCCTCGTCCTTCTTTGCGAGCTCGAAGGTGATGTCGGGCACGACAACGCCGAGGGAGAGCGTCTTGATGCGGATCTTCTCGTCGGCGTTCTCACGCTTGGTGTCGAGGAAGCGCATGATGTCGGGGTGGTGCGCGTGCAGGTAGACCGCGCCGGCACCCTGGCGGGCGCCGAGCTGGTTGGCATAGCTGAAGGAGTCTTCGAGCAGCTTCATCACGGGGATGATGCCGCTGGACTGGTTCTCGATCTGCTTGATCGGCGCTCCGGCCTCACGGATGTTCGTGAGGAGCAGCGCGACGCCACCGCCGCGCTTGGACAGCTGCAGCGAGGAGTTGATGGCGCGGGAGATCGACTCCATGTTGTCTTCGATGCGCAGCAGGAAGCAGGAAACGAGTTCACCGCGCTGCGCCTTGCCCGAGTTGAGGAAGGTCGGGGTGGCCGGCTGGAACCGCCCGGCGATGATCTCCTCGACGAGGGACACCGCGAGCTTCTCGTCGCCCTGGGCGAGGCCGAGGGATGTCATCACGACGCGGTCCTCGAAGCGCTCGAGGTAACGCTTGCCGTCGAAGGTCTTCAGCGTGTACGAGGTGTAGTACTTGAACGCACCGAGGAAGGTCTGGAAGCGGAACTTCTTCGAGTAGGCCAGGTCGTTGAGCTTCGTGATGAACTCGAACGTGTACATGTCGAGCACGGCCTGTTCGTAGTACTCCTTCTCGACCAGGTAGTCGAGGCGTTCGCGCAGGCTGTGGAAGAAAACCGTGTTCTGGTTGACGTGCTGCAGGAAGTACTCCCGCGCCGCTTCACGGTCCTTCTCGAACTGGATTTCCCCGTTCGGGCCGTACAGGTTGAGCATGGCATTGAGGGAGTGGTAATCCATCTCCGCGCCGACAGACGGGGAGAGCTGCGACTTCACGGCTGTTGCTTCCAAAATGATTCCAATCCTTCGTGGACGATGCGCACATCATCCGGCGTTCCGAATACTTCAAATCGATACAGGTGGGGCACCTGGCACTTCTCGGCGATGATGTCCCCGGCGAGGCAGTACGCCTCGCCGAAATTCGTGTTGCCGGCGCTGATGACGCCGCGGATCAGCGAGCGGTTCTTCTCATCATTGAGAAACCGGATCACCTGTTTGGGGACTGCTCCCCCCTGGCCGCCCCCGCCGTAGGTCGGGATGCAGAGCACATAGGGTTCGTCGACCTTCAGCGGCTCGTCCCTGGCATAGAGAGGGATGCGTGCCGCGGGAAGGCCGAGCTTCTCCACGAACCGGCGAGTGTTGCCGGACGTGCTGGAGAAATAGACGAGCTCAGTCATTGGGCACCCCCTCGGTGGTCGGGAGCTGGTCGGACGGACGTGTAGAAACTACGCGATGCGTGCTGCCAGCTCGTTGATCTTGTCCGGGCGGAAACCGGACCAGTGGTCCTCGTCGGTGATGACGACGGGGGCCTGCAGGTAGCCCAGGGCCTTGACCGCTTCGAGTGCCTTCTCGTCGACCGACAGGTCGAAGATCTCGTACTCGATGCCCTTGTTGTCCAGGGCACGGTATGTCGCCGTGCACTGCACGCAGGAAGGCTTGGTGTAGACCGTAATTGCCATCGCTGGGGCCTCTCTCATTGCTCACAAGGTGTGGATTTGGGTGTTCGGCATATGCGCCGAACCGATGCTTCAATACTACATCTAGTGATTGTGTCCGGGCACGGCCACTACATGCAGTAATTACAATTATGTGGTTATCCACCGACATTCCACCGGTTCTACACAGCCTCGCCCGGCCCGGTTGAGCCATTTTCCGCGGTGCCGCAGGGAGTTATCCACAGGCCCGAAAGGGGGTGGCCTGTTTGCCTGTGGAATTCACGGCGGCGTGTCGCGGCGGCATGCAAAAGGCCCCGGCATCCGAAGACGACCGGGGCCCAGCGCTCAACGGATGCCGCGCGTCAGTGGCCGCCCGCCCGTCGCTTGTTGTACACGTCGAAGGCGACCGCGAGGAGGAGCACCAGGCCCTTGACGGCCTGCTGCCATTCGATGCCGATGCCGAGGATCGACATGCCGTTGTTCAGCACACCGATGATCAGGCCACCGATGATGGCCCCGCCGATGGTGCCGACGCCGCCGGTGACGGCGGCCCCGCCGATGAACGCGGCCGAAATGGCCTCCAGTTCGAAGCCGTCACCGGCCTTCGGGCCGGCCAGGTTCAACCGCGCCGTGAAGATCAGGCCGGCCAGGGCGGCCAGGGTCCCCATGTTCACGAACAGGTAGAAGTCGACCTTGCGAGTCTTGATGCCGGACAGCTCCGCCGCGTGACGGTTGCCGCCGATGGCGTAGATGTGGCGGCCGAAGACCGTGCGCGTCATCACCGTGCCGTAGACCATGACCAGCACGGCCAGCACGATCAGGGTCACCGGTACACCCTTGTACGCGGCCAGGGCGTACGCGAAGAAGCCGATGGCCAGCGTGATGAGCGCAAGCTTGACGATGAACCAGGCCAGCGGCTCGACCTCCTGGCTGTACTTCTGACGGCCGATTCGCGTGCGAACCTGCTGTGTGATGAGGGCGAGGATGGCCAGCGCGGCGATGCCGAGGGTGAGCGGATCAAGCTCGTATTCGCCGAACAGGTCGGTGAGGAATCCGTTTCCGAGTGCCCGGTATTCGCTCGGGAACGACCCGATGTTCGAGTTGCCCAGCACGACGAGGGCGAGTCCGCGGAAGATGAGCATGCCGGCCAGGGTCACGATGAATGCGGGAATGCCCACGTACGCGATCCAGAACCCCTGCCACACGCCGACCAGGGCGCCGATGCCGAGCGAGAGGATGATCGACAGCCACCACGGCAGACCCCAGTGCACCGCGAAGACACCCGAGCAGGCACCCACGAAGGCGGCAACGGAACCGACCGAGAGGTCGATGTGGCCCGCGATGATCACCATGACCATGCCGACGGCGAGCACGAGGATGTACCCGTTCTGCACGATCAGGTTGGAGATGTTCTGCGGCCGAAGCAGAATGCCGTCGGTCAGGAAGGCGAACAGCAGCACTACCAGGATCAGGGCGATGAAGATGCCGTTCTTGCCCAGGTCGGCGATGACGTGGGTCAGCCGCGAGGCCGCCCGTGCAACGGCCGGCTTGGTGTCCGCTGCCGGCTTGGTGTCGAGATCACTCATTGTTTCTCCTCTTCCGCAGCGCCGACGCTAGCGGGCCTTTTCCATGGTCATGTGCTTGATGAGGGTCTCCGGGGTGGCTTCCTTGATCGGGAACTCCCCCGTGATCCGGCCCTCGGAAATCGTGTAGATCCGGTCGCTGATGCCGAGCAGTTCCGGCAGCTCGGACGAGATGACGATGACGCCCTTGCCCTGGGCGGCGAGCTTGTTGATGATCGTGTAGATCTCGTACTTCGCGCCGACGTCGATCCCTCGGGTGGGCTCGTCGAGGATCAGGACATCCGGGTCGGAATAGATCCACTTGGAGAGAACGACCTTCTGCTGGTTGCCGCCGGAGAGCTTGCCGGTCTTGACGAGCACGTTCGGGGCCTTGATGTTCATGCTCGTGCGGTACTCGTTGGCCACCCGGTATTCCTCGTTGTCGTTCACGAGGCCCGCTTTCTCGAGCTTCTTCAGCGACGCCATCGAGATGTTCCGCTTGATGTCTTCGATGAGGTTCAGGCCGTAGGTCTTGCGGTCCTCGGTGGCGTACGCGATGCCGTTGTCGATGGCTTCGGACACCGTCCGCGTTTTGATCTCCTTGCCGTGCTTGAACACCCGGCCGGTGATCTTGCTGCCGTAGGACTGGCCGAACAGGCTCATGGCGAACTCGGTGCGCCCCGCCCCCATCAGCCCGGCGATTCCCACGATTTCCCCGGCGCGCACGTTGAGGTTCACCGCATCGACGACCAGGCGCGAGGTATCCTGGGGGTGGTATGCCGTCCAGTCCTCGACGCGGAGGATCTCCTCGCCGATGTGCGGCGTGTGGTCGGGGTAGCGGTGCTCGAGGTCGCGGCCGACCATGTCCTTGATGATGCGTTCTTCCGTGACGTCGGTCTTGGCAATCGTCTCGATGGCCTTCCCGTCTCGAATGATCGTGACCGCGTCGGAGACCTTCTTGATCTCGTTGAGCTTGTGGCTGATGATGATCGACGTGATTCCCTGGCCCTTGAGGTGCAGGATCAGGTCCAGCAGGTGGTCGGAGTCCTCGTCGTTGAGGGCCGCCGTCGGCTCGTCCAGGATGAGGAGCTTGACCCGCTTGGACAGGGCCTTGGCGATCTCGACGAGCTGCTGCTTGCCGACGCCGATGTCCATGATCCGGGTGGTCGGGTTCTCCCGCAGGCCCACCCGGGCGAGCAGCGTGGCAGCCTCGTGATTGGTCTTGTCCCAATCGATGAGGCCCAGCGCGCCCTTCTGTTCGTTGTTGAGAAAGATGTTCTCCGCGATGGAGAGGTAGGGGCTGAGTGCCAGCTCCTGGTGAATGATGACGATTCCCTTGGCCTCCGAGTCCCGGATGTCCTTGAACTGGACCACCTCGTCTTCGAAGACGATGTCGCCGTCGTAGGTACCGTGCGGGTACACACCGCTGAGCACCTTCATCAGCGTCGACTTGCCGGCCCCGTTTTCCCCGCAGATGGCGTGGACCTCGCCGCGTGCGACGTCCAGCGTCACCGTCGACAGCGCCTTCACTCCCGGGAAGGTCTTTGTGATGCTGCGCATCTCAAGGATGTTGGTGGTCACGTCAGTACCTTCTTCATTCGCCGTTCTGCTTCCTTGCCTGGTCGTGCCGTCCGGCCGGTGGGTGATGCAAAACTACTCCCCCACCGGCCGGAATGCACTCGACTACTCCGAGCGATCCGAAGTTGTTAGCCGTTGATTTCCTTCTCGGTCCAGTAGCCGGAATCAACCAGGACCTTGTTGACGTTGTCCTTCACCACGATCTGCGAGTCGAGCAGGTACGAGTCGACGACCTTCTTGCCGTTGTCGTAGTCCTTGGTGTTGTTGACCTCGGGCTTGTCGCCCTTCAGCAGTGCAACAGCCATGTCCACGGCCACGGAAGCGAGCTTGCGCGTGTCCTTGAAGATGGTGCTGTACTGCTCGCCGCCGTTGATGGCCTTGACCGAGTCGAGCTCGGCGTCCTGGCCCGAGATGATCGGCCATTCGGCTCCGGTCGAGTATCCCGCGCCCTCGAGTGCGGAGATGATACCGCGCGAGATGCCGTCATAGGGCGACAGCACCGCGTTGACCTTGGAACCGTCGGAGTACGTGGAGGTCAGGATGTCCTCCATGCGGCTCTGCGCGGTTTCGCCGTCCCAGCGGAGCGTGGCAACCTGTTCGATCTTGGTCTGCTTGCTCTTCACGACGAGGGTCTTGTCGTCGATCAGCGGCTGGAGCATGTCCATGGCGCCGTCGAAGAAGAAGAAGGCGTTGTTGTCATCCAGCGAGCCGGCGAACAGCTCGATGTTGAACGGGCCCTTGGGAGCGTCGGCGGCAGCCTTGCCCTCGAGGTCGGTGAGGCCAAGTCCGTTCAGCAGCGAGGTTGCCTGCTGCTGGCCGACCTTGAAGTTGTCGAACGACGCGTAGTAGTTGACGTTCTCGGTGTCGCGGATGAGGCGGTCGTACGCGATGACGGGGATGTCCGCATCCGCGGCATCCTGCAGCACGCTCGTGAGCGTGGTGCCGTCGATCGAGGCGATGATCAGGGCTTCCGCGCCCTTGGTGATCATGTTCTCGATCTGCGAGACCTGAGTGGGGATGTCGTCCTCCGCGTACTGGAGGTCGACCTTGAAGCCCTGTTCTTCGAGCTGGCTCTTGACGGCGTTGCCGTCAGCGATCCACCGCTCGGAGCTCTTGGTCGGCATCGCGACGCCGATGAGACCGCCGTCGCCCTCGCCGGAGCCTCCGTCGGTCCCGGGGGAGCAGGCAGCCAGCGAGACAACCATGGCGCCAGCGGCCACGATTGCGAAGAGTGCTTTCTTCTTCACTGTGTTTCCTTTCGTTTTTTATTTGATCGACATTGATGTCAAATGTGCGTGAGGTGGTGCGGGAGGTGGGATTACAGGCCTTGTGCCAGTCGGTAGTAGGCCTGGTTCCAACGCACCTCGCGCGTGAAATCGCGCAGGGTGGTGGCTTTATCGATCACGAGAAGCTCGGTGCGAGCGATCTCGGCGAAATCGTGGAACACCTCGATGCCGACGGCGGTCGACATGACGGTGTGGTGGGCCGCGCCGGCGGTGAGCCAGGCGGCGGCGGATGTCTGGAAGTCGGGCTCCGGGCGCCAGACCGCACGGCCGACCGGGAGGTTCGGCAGCGCCTCGGTCGGTTCGACGACCTCGACGACGTTGGCCACGAGCCGGAACCGGTCGCGCATGTCGGACATGGCCACGACCACGGCGGGTCCCGGGTCGGCGTTGAAGACCAGGCGGACCGGGTCCTCCTTGCCGCCGATGCCGAGCGGGTGGATCTCCAGGCTGGCCCGCGAGGTGGTCAGCGACGGGCTGACCTCGAGCATGTGTGCGCCGAGGATGAGCTCGGAATCCGGGGTGAGGTCGTAGGTGTAGTCCTCCATCAGGCTGGCGCCGCCGGGCAGGCCGGAGCCCATCACGTTGGCGACGCGCACGAGAATGGCGGTCTTCCAGTCGCCTTCCGCACCGAACCCGTAGCCCTGCGCCATCAGGCGCTGCACGGCCAGGCCGGGCAGCTGGCGGAGGGCGCCGAGGTCTTCAAAGTTCGTGGTGAAGGCGCTGAATCCGCCGGCCTCGAGGAAGGACTTGAGGCCCAGTTCGATCGCGGCGCCGTAGCGCAGGGAGTCGTGCCGGCCGCCGCCGCTGCGGAGCTCGGGGACGACGTCGTAGAGGTCCTCGTACTCGGCGACGAGGGCGTCGATGTCGGCGTCGGAGGCGGAGTGCACGGCCTCGGCAAGCTCGTTGACCGGCCAGGTGTTCACCTGCACGCCGAACCGCAGTTCGGCCTCGGTTTTGTCGCCCTCGGTGACCGCGACGTAGCGCATGTTGTCGCCGAACCGGGCAAGCTTCATCGTGCGGGATGCCGCCCAGCCGGCGGCCGCGCGGGTCCAGGTGCCGATGCTCGCGCTGACGACCGGGTTGGACACGTGGCCGACCACGGTCTTGCGCGCGACACCCAGCCGGGTCTGGATGTAGCCGAACTCGCGGTCGCCGTGCGCGGCCTGGTTCAGGTTCATGAAGTCGAAGTCGATCTCCGCCCACGGCAGCTCGACGTTGGCCTGCGTGTGCAGGTGCAGCAGCGGCTTCCGCAGGGCGTCGAGCCCGGCGATCCACATCTTCGCGGGCGAGAAGGTGTGCATCCAGGCGATGAGCCCGATGACGTGGTCGGACGCGTTGGCGTCGAGCGCGGCGCGGCGGATCGACTCGGAGTCCTTGAGCACGGGCTTCCAGACGACCTTCACCGGGATGTCACTGCTCGCGCCGAGGGCTGCGGCGATGGCCTGGGACTGATCGGCCACCTGGCGCAGGGTCTCCTCGCCGTAGAGGTTCTGGCTGCCGGTGAGGAACCAGACCTCGTAGTGGTCCAGGGTGGTGGAGAGTTCTGGCATTAGAGAATCGCTCCCTGCGGTGCTTGTCCGTAGACGTTCTGGTATCGGTCGAAGAGGGTGTCGATGGCGGCCTGCGGGAGCGGGATGAGTTCCCCGGCCTGGCGGGCGATGTGCACCGTGCGGGCGACATCCTCGACCATCACGGCGGCCTTGACGGCGTCCCTGGCGTCCTTGCCGATCGTGAACGGGCCGTGGTTCTGCATCAGGACCGCGCGGGAGCGGTGGCCGGTGAGGATTCCGACGATCCCGCGGCCGATCGAGTCGTCGCCGATGATCGCGAACGGGCCCACCGGGATGTCCCCGCCGAACTCGTCGGCCATGGCCGTGATCACGCACGGGATCGACTCGCCGCGGGCGGCCCAGGCGGTCGCGTAGGTGGAGTGCGTGTGCACGACACCACCGACATCCGCCATATTCCGGTAGACGTATGCGTGCGCGGCGGTGTCGCTGGATGGCGATCGTTCGGCGCCGGGAGTGTCCGGGATGACGACTCCATCCAGGCCGCAGAGGATCATGTTCTCGGGCGCGAGATCGGCGTAGTCGACGCCGCTCGGCTTGATCACGAACAGGTCTGCGCCCGGCACGCGACCGGAGACGTTGCCGCCGGTCGAGACGACCAGCCCGTAGCGGGTGAGTTCGGAGTGCAGGCGGGCGACGTCCGCGCGCACGCGGGCGATCGCCACCTCGATCTGCGGGCCGTAGGTGCTCATACCGATGCCTCCGCCGTCGTGGCGGCCTCGCGCTTGAGCGCCTTGAGCCGGTGCATGACGTTGTTCGTGCCGCGCCCGAAGTAGTCGTGCAGCAGCGAGTATTCGGCGAACAGCTTGTCGTAGGCCAGGGAGGATTCTTCGTTCGGGGTGTAGACGTTCTTGTTGAGCTTGCCCATCGCCTGGCCGGCGGCGCGCACATCCGGGTACGCACCGGCCGCGGCGGCGGCGTGGATTGCCGAGCCGAGCGCGGGGCCCTGTTCGCTGGCGATGGTCGAGATCGGCAGGCGCAGGATGTCGCTGTAGGTCTGCATCAGGAACGCGTTCTTCAGCAGCCCGCCGGCGACGATGAACTCGGTCACGGGCACGGCGCTCGCGTTGAAGGTCTCGACGATCACGCGGGTGCCGAACGCGGTGGCCTCGAGCAGGGCCCGGTAGATTTCCTCGGTCCGCGTGGTCAGCGTCGTGCCGATGACCAGGCCGGAGAGTTCGTGGTCGACGAGCACCGAACGGTTGCCGCTGTGCCAGTCGAGGGCGACCAGGCCGTGGCCGCCGATGGGCTGGTCCTTGATCAGTTCGGTGAGGTACTGGTGCACGCTCAGGCCCGCTGCCGCGGCTTCGGTGAAGTACCGGGCCGGGACCTGGTTGCCCACGTACCAGGCGAAGATGTCGCCCACGCCGGACTGACCGGCCTCGTAGCCGTAGAGGCCCGAGACGATGCCGCCGTCGACGACGCCGCACATGCCGGGCACCTCGGTGAGGTGGTCGGAGTTCATGACGTGGCAGGTCGACGTGCCCATGATGGCGACCATCTGGCCGGGTTCGACGGCCTGCGCGGCCGGGCCGGTGACGTGCGCGTCGACGTTGCCGACCGCGACGGCAATTCCCGCCGGCAGCCCCGTCCAGGCGGCCGCCTCCGCCGAGAGCGTGCCGGCGGCATCGCCGAGCTGGCCGACCTCATGCGCGACCTTGTCGTTGGCGAACCGGGCGAAGTCCGGGTTCAGCGCGCCGAGGAAGTCCTCGCTGGGGTAGGCGCCGTCCTGCAGGATGCCCTTGTAGCCGGCGGTGCAGGCGTTGCGCACGTAGGTGCCGGTCAGCTGCCAGACGATCCAGTCGGCGGCTTCGACCCAGTGGTCCATCCGGTTGTACAGCTCGGGATCTTCTTCGAGGAGCTCGAGGCCCTTGGCGAATTCCCACTCGCTGGAGATGAGGCCGCCGTAGCGCGGCAGCCAGCCCTCGCCGCGCAGGGCCGCGAGGTCGTTGATCCGGTCGGCCTGCGACTGCGCCGAGTGGTGCTTCCACAGCTTGACGTAGGCGTGCGGACGGCCGGCGTACTCCGGCAGCTCGCAGAGCGGGGTGCCGTCGGCGAGCACCGGCACCATGGTGCAGGCGGTGAAGTCGGTGCCGATGCCGATGACCCGGGCGGGGTCGATTCCGGCGTTGGCCACCGCGGCGGGCACGGCGGTCTTGAGCACGTCGACGTAGTCCTGGGGCACCTGCAGCGCCCACTCGGGCGGGAGCGCGGCGCCCGTGGCGGCGAGGGTCGTGTCCATGACCGCGTGCGCATAATCGAGCGTGGCGGAGCCCAGTTCGGCTCCGTCGGAGACCCGCACCACGACCGCGCGCCCGGACAGAGTTCCGTAGTCGACCCCCAGGACGTACGACTCGTCGCTGTGCGACTCTTCGCGTGCTGACGAAACAGCGTCTGGCTGCGCGACGGTCGTGCTCACGAATCGACTCCCTTGTCTGAGGTGCCGCTGATGCGGCAATGTTGCGGTCCAATGTGAACGGTCACATTTGATCTTGTCACTTTAGCCGACACCATGATTTGCCTGTCAACCCCGAAACATCTCGTTTTGGTAACGCCCTCACGGTGAGGCGGGCGGGCACCTGTTGCGCGTTCGAATTCGGTTGGCTAGAACGACGGCGGCGCGGTGGAGGCGCGCACGATGAGCTCCGGCACGATGGTGCCGGGGTAGCCCTCGGCTTCGCCGCCGAGACTGCGGAGGAGCAGGGCGATGCAGCGCCGGCCCAGTTCCGGGAAATCCTGACGCACCGTGGTGAGGGGCGGCCAGAAATGCGCCGCCTCGGGAATGTCATCGAAGCCGACGACGCTCAGGTCCCCCGGCACGTCCAGGCCGGCCTCCCGGGCCGCGTGAATCAGGCCCAGGGCCATTTGGTCGTTCGACGAGAAGATCGCCGTGAAGTCGCGCACCCGCAATAACTCCCGGCCGGCGTGGTAGCCGAAGTCGGCGGTCCAGTCGCCGAGGATCGGCGCGGTGGTGGGCACGTCCCTGGCTCCCATCTCGTCGAGGAATCCGCGCATCCGCGCCTCGGCCTCGATCCAGTCCTGCGGGCCGGCCAGGTGGTAGATGTTGCGATGGCCGAGGTCGATCAGATGGCGGGTGGCGAGCCGCGCTCCGGCGATCTGGTCGACCGAGAGGGCATGGTCGTCCAGCCGCCCGGTGGACTGCAGCGTCACATACGGAACGTCGATCGACAGCTGCGCGAGCACGTCGAAGACCCGCACCTGGGGCGCGATGACCACGATCCCCTCCACGGCCTGGAGCATCAGGTGGTTCAGTGCCTCCTCGATCGACGCCCGGTCACCCGAGGCGAGATTGGCGGTGTTGACGTAGTACCCGGCTTCCCGGGCCGCGTTCTGGATCGCGGCGATGCTGCTGGCGGGGCCGTACTGATCGCTCGACGCCGACAGGATGCCGATCGTGCGCGACCGCCCCCGGGACAGCGCGCGTGCGGCACGGTTCGGCCGGTACTGGAGCTCCTCCATCACCTGCAGCACACGCGCCTTTGTGGACGCTTTGATGCTCGGATGGTTGTTGAGCACGCGCGAGACGGTCTGGTGCGAGACACCGGAGAGGCGCGCGACATCCCGGATGCTGGGCGCACGCCCCTTGGGCAATTCGACGGTCACGGAGATACCTTGCTCGCATGTGCACGGTCACAACTGTGAGCGCACGTCAATTATGCACGGCGAATGTGACGGTCACATGAATTATTCCGCCGACAGCGCGGCGAATTCGTCGGATGCCGCCGCGGGCATATGCTCCCCGAGGCGCGCCGGCCGCCGGGCCGACGGCGCCTTCCTGGCAGAGCCGCTATTTGCGGGGCAGGGCGCGGTCCAGGTCGTCGATCAGGTCGGCGATGTCCTCGATACCGACGGACAGTCGCACGACGTTGTCGGGCACCTCGAGGGCTGTGCCGCGTACCGAGGCATGCGTCATCTCGGACGGGTAGTTCACGAGCGACTCCACGCCGCCGAGGGACTCGGCCAGCTGGAACAGCGTCATCGACTCGGCGAACTTGCGCGCCGCCTTCGCACCGCCGGCGAAGGCGATCGAGATCATCCCGCCGAAGCCGCTCATCTGCTGTTTGGCCAGTTCGTGGCCGGGGTGGCCGGGCAGGCCGGGGTAGTAGACGGCGCTGATCGCGGGATGCCTGTCCAGGTGTTCGGCGATCGCCTGCGCGTTGCTGCAGTGGCGGTCCATCCGCACGGACAGCGTCTTGATTCCGCGGATGGTGAGCCAGGCGTCGAGCGGGGCGGAGACCGGGCCGGCCGCGAACTGCAGGAACCTGGCCTTCTCGGCCAGTTCGTCGTCGTTGATGATGAGCGCGCCGCCGAGCACATCGGAGTGGCCGCCCAGGTACTTCGTCGTCGAGTGCACGACAACATCGGCGCCGTGCGCCAGCGGGTGCTGCAGGGCGGGCGAGGCGAACGTGTTGTCGACGACGACGACGAGACCGGCGCGATGGCCGATGTCGGCCAGCTCGGCGATGTCGCTGATCTTCATCAGCGGGTTGCTGGGCGTCTCGACCCAGAGCACCTTGGTCTCCCCCGGGATGATCGCCTGCTCGACCGCGCGCAGGTCGGACATTTCCACGGTGGTGTTGCGCACGCCCCACGGACCGTGCACGCGCTCGATCAGCCGGTGCGTGCCGCCGTAGACGTCGTTGCCGAGCACGATGTGGTCGCCGGGTGAGAGGATCGCCCGCAACAGGGTGTCTTCCGCGGCGAGGCCGCTGGCGAAGGAGAGTCCGTGCTTGCCGCCCTCGAGGGCGGCGAGCAGGGTCTCCAGCGCGGTGCGGGTGGGGTTGCCGCCGCGGCTGTATTCATAGCCGCCGCGGAGTTCGCCGATGCTCTCCTGTACGAAGGTCGAGGTCTGGTAGATCGGCGGGATGACCGCGCCTGTCGTCGGGTCGAACGCCTGCCCGGCGTGGATGGCGACGGTGTCGAATTTGTGCTTCCTGGCCATGGGGATTCTTCTCTCTGTCTAAGCGCTCAGGTAGGTGAGCAGATCGTGGCGGGTGATGACGCCCAGCGGTTTGCCGCCGTCGGTGACGAGCAGTGCGTCGTTGTGCGCGAACGCGGCCCGAGCGGCCGCGACCGGCTCCTGGACGCCGATCAGGGGCAGCGGATCGCCCACGACCGCACTGACCTTGTCGGTGAGTTTGGCTTCACCGGAGAAGACGAGGTCCATCAGGCGCCGCTCGTCCAGCGCACCGACGACTTCGCCCATGACGACCGGGGGCTTGGTGGCCAGCACCAGCAGCTGGGAGACGCTGGACGAGGTCATCGCCTGGATCGCGTCGTGCACGGTGTCGCTCGGGCGCACGTAGACGAACGCGGGCGTGCCCGCCTTGGAGGTGAGCAGGTTGCCGACGGTGTGCCCGGCCGGCGCGTTGCTGAAACCGTAGCTGCGCATCCAGCCGTCGTTGAAGATCTTGCCCAGGTAGCCGCGGCCGCCGTCGGGCAGGAGCACGACGACGACGTCGTCTGCGGTGAGGGATTTCGCTGCCCGCAGCGCGGCGACGACGGCCATGCCGCTCGAACCGCCGACCAGGATGCCCTCTTCGAGGGCGAGCCTGCGGGTCATGGCGAAGGAGTCGGCGTCGGACACGGCGATGACCTCGTGCACGACGGTGGGATCGTAGGCCGCCGGCCAGAAGTCCTCGCCGACGCCCTCGACGAGGTACGGCCGGCCGGTGCCGCCGGAGTAGACGGAGCCCTCCGGGTCGGCGCCGATGATCCGCACGCGGTCATCCGACACCTCGCGCAGGTAACGCCCGGTTCCGGTGATGGTGCCGCCGGTGCCGACGCCGGCGACGAAATGGGTCACCGTGCCGTCGGTGTCGCGCCAGATCTCAGGGCCGGTGGTCTCGTAGTGGCTGAGCGGGCCGTTCGGGTTGGCGTACTGGTTGGGTTTGAACGCACCGGGGATCTCCCGCGCGAGCCGGTCGGAGACGCTGTAGTAGGAGTCGGGGTGGTCGGGGGCGACGGATGTCGGCGTGACGACGATCTCGGCGCCGTAGGCCGTGAGCACATTGCGTTTGTCCTCGCCGACCTTGTCCGGCAGCACGAAGACGCACCTGTAGCCGCGCTGCTGGGCGACGAGGGCGAGGCCGACGCCGGTGTTGCCGGACGTGGGTTCGATGATCGTTCCGCCCGGCAACAAGCGCCCGTCGCGCTCGGCCGCATCAAGGATGCGCACCGCGATGCGGTCCTTGGAGGAGCCCCCGGGGTTCAGGTATTCGAGCTTGACGAGCACCGTGGCGGCAATGCCGTCCGTGACCTTGTGCAGCTTCACCAGCGGGGTGTTGCCGATCAGGTCAAGGACGGTGTCTGCGATTTTCATGGGACCCTTCGTCGTGGGGCAACGCCGGGCATCCAGGCCACGGGGGCAACGGGCACGACGCCCAGTCGAACACGGTCCCATTCTATTGACGTTCTCTTGACGGCCGAAGGCAGCCACCAGACTGTGAAGTGGCTGTGAGAGACCCCGAAGGCAGCCCAGAGGGCGAGCGGATGCGTTCGGATAGAATTGAAGTCCACCGAGAGAGGCCCATCGTGACCCCTGCACCACCGTCCGCCACGCCGCCGAACGCCAGCGCCGCGAGCGTCAAGCAGCAGCGTGCCGCGCAGCGTGCGAAGAAGCTCGAGGAGTACCACCGGCAGCAGAAGCGGAGCGCCCGCCGGCGCCGGATCTGGCTCATCGCCGGAATCGCCGCGGCCCTCGCGGTCATCACGATCGTGGTCCTGTCCGTGGTCATGACTCCGCAGAAGGCCCCGGATGCGACGTACAAGCCAGGCAGCGAGGGCGCCTCGATCGAGGGCGTGGAGACGTTCAAGAATCCCGCCGGGCACGTGGAAACGCCGGTTGACTACCCGGAGACCCCGCCCACCGGCGGAGAGCACAGCGCGACCTGGTTGAACTGCGGCGTCTACACGGAGCCGGTCCCCAACGAGAATGCGGTGCACGCGCTCGAGCACGGCGCGATCTGGGTGACCTACGACCCCACGATCAGCAAGGCCGAGCTCGAGTCGCTCCGGCTGCAGGTGCCCTCCACCTTCGTCGTGCTCTCCCCCGCTGACGACCTGCCCTCGCCGATCGTGCTCAGCGGCTGGAATGCACAGCTGCAGCTCGACTCGGCCTCGGACAAGCGCATCCCCGCGTTCTTCGAGGAGTACTGGCAGGGCGGTCTCGCCCCGGAGATCGGAGCACCGTGCACCGGGGGAATCGATGCCCCCGGCAAGGTCTCCTAGGCCGACTCCGGTGCCTCGGATCCCGGGTCTTCCCGCACGCGTTGCCGTGATCCTCGCCGTCGTCGCGATCGCCGCCGTCGTCGGGATCGCCTCGTTCTCGCTCGGCCGGCTGAGCACGCTCGCCGACGCCCCGCCCTCCGGCACCAGCGCGGAGGCCGGATTCGCCCGCGATATGCAGGTGCACCACAACCAGGGCGTCCAGCTGGCGCTGGTCGTGCGCGACCGCACGGATGACCCGGCTGTGCGCCTGCTCGCCTACGACATCGCCGCGACCCAGGCGCAGCAGTCCGGCCAGCTCTTCGGCTGGCTCACCCAGTGGGGCCTGCCCCAGGCCGGCCGCGAGCCGGCGATGATGTGGATGACCCGCGCGGGCCGCTCCGGCGAGGAGCACGGTCATTCGGCGGCGGCGGGCGAGGGCCAGGCCATGCCGGGGCTGGCCACCGACGCCCAGGTCGCCGAGCTGACCGCGGCATCCGGGACGCAGGCCGAACGGATCTTCCTGACCCTGATGATCGCTCACCACCAGGGGGCGGTCGAGATGGCCGAGGGTGTGCTCGACCGCAGCGACAACGGGCCGGTGCGGTCGTTCGCGCAGGCCGTGGTCACCAGCCAGAACTCCGAGATCGAGCTCATGACGAGCATGCTCGCCGCCCGCGCCTAGCCGGGCTCCCGCGCGCCACCCTGGTTGAGTTGCGGAAAAAGTACCTTCGTGGCGACAGTGAAGGTACTCTTTCCGCAACTCAACCCGCTCGGAGTGCATAAGGAGAGTGGAGGGCGGGGAGAGCGTCAGTCGGTGATCTGCTCCGAGTAGAGGCGGGCGTACACGCCGTTCGCCGCGAGCAGCTCGGCGTGCCTGCCGCGTTCGACAATCCGGCCCCCGTCGACGACGAAGATGACGTCGGCGGTGACGATGGTCGAGAGGCGGTGCGCGATGGCGATGGTGGTGCGCCCGCGGCTGGCGGTGTCGAGCGCCTCCTGCACGACGCGCTCCGAGATGGAGTCCAGGGCGCTCGTCGCCTCGTCGAGGATGAGCACTTCCGGGTTCTTGAGCAGCACCCGCGCGATCGCGATCCGCTGCTTCTCGCCGCCGGACAGTCGGTAGCCGCGCTCACCCACCACCGTGTCGTAGGTGTCGGGAAAGGATGCGATCGTGTCGTGGATGTTCGCGGCCCGCGCGGCCGTCTCGAGCTCTTCAGGTGTCGCGTCGGGCTTCGCGTAGCGCAGGTTCTCGGCGATTGTCGCGTGGAAGAGGTAGGTCTCCTGGCTGACGATGCCGATGTGGGAGACGAGCGACTTCTGTTCCAGTTCCCGCACGTCGACGCCGGAGAACAGCACTCGCCCGGCCGCGACCTCGTAGAACCGCGGGATGAGATAGGAGACGGTGGTCTTGCCGGCCCCCGACGGTCCGACGAAGGCCGCGAACTCGCCGGGCTCGATCGTGAAGGAGACGTCGTCGAGGGTGGGGCGGGAGTCGGCGGCGGCATCCGGGTAGCGGAAGGTGACCCGGTCGAACTCAACCCGGCCGACATCCGGGCCCTCGGCCGGCACGGCCTGCGCCGCCGGTGCGTCGCTGATCGCCGGAACCAGGTCAAGGTACTGGAAGATCCGGGCGAACAGCGCGCTCGAGGTCTGCAGGTCGAGCGCGACCCGCATCAGCCCGAGGAGCGGGAACAGGAGCCGGGCCTGCACGGTCGTGAAGGCGACGATCGTGCCGGGCGTGACGTCCGTCTGGCCGTTGACCATGAGCGCGCCGGCCACGAGGTACACGATGGCCGGGATGCTGGAGAGGAACAGGCTGACCATCGCGAAGAACCACTGGCCGCTCATCTGCTGGCTGATTTGCAGCCGGATCTGGTTGTCGTTCTCGTCGGCGTAGCGCCTGATCTCCGTCTGCTGCCGGGTGAAGCTCTTCGAGAGCAGGATGCCGGAGACGCTCAGGGTCTCCTGGGTGATCGCGGTCATGTCGGAGAGCGATTCCTGCGTCTTCGAGGCGATCCGGGCACGCACCTGGCCCACCCGGCGCTGCGCGATCACGAGGATGGGCATCAGGATGACGGCGACGATCGTCAGCTGCCAGTTGAGCAGCAGCATGGCCACGAACGCGGCGATCACGGTGACGATGTTGCCGAGCACGCTGGAGATCGTGTTGGTGAGCACGCCAGCCACGCCGCCGACGTCGTTCTGCAGGCGCGACTGGATGACGCCGGTCTTGGTCTTCGTGAAGAAGCTGAGTTCCATCGCCTGAAGATGGGTGAACAGGCGCACCCGGAGGGCGCCCATCACGGTGTTGCCGACGGTGGACGTCAGCCAGGTCTGCCAGACGCCGAGCAGCACGCTGCCGAGGTAGACAGCGATCATCAGCCCGACGAGGAAGGCCAGCCGCTCGAGGTCCGGCGGGCCGTCCTGAGGGAAGAGCCCCTCATCGAAGGCGCGCTGGGTGAGCAGCGGCGGGAGCACCGACATCGCGGCGCCGATGAGCACGAGCACGATCGTGACGATGAGGGCCGGGCGGTGCGGCGCGAACAGTCCGAGTATCCGCCGGAGCAGATTCGGGATGCGCGGAGCCTCGGCATTCTCGGCGCGCTGGGCCGCCACATCCCCGCCGCTCACGCGGGAGCGCGACCTGCCGCCGCCCTGCATTCCACTCATACGCTTACCCTAAGCGCGATGGCCGACCCGCCATTCCCCTGCCGGGGAGCTACCCCTTGGTCGACCCCGCGAGCAGGCCGCGGACGAAGTATCGCTGCAGGCTGAAGAACACGATCAGCGGCACCACGAGAGACACGAATGCCCCAGCCGTCAGGCGTTGCCAGTCCTGGCCTCGGTTTCCACTGAGCTCGGCCAATCGCTGGGTCAGCGGCGCGACATCCGCCGTGCCGCCGGAGAAGACGAGCGCCACGAGCAGGTCGTTCCAGACCCAGAGGAACTGGAAGATCGCGAAGGAGGCAATGGCCGGCAGGGCCAGCGGCAGCACGATCTGGAAGAACAACTGGCTGTGGCTCGCCCCGTCGACCTTGGCAGCCTCGATCACTTCCGAGGGAATATCCGAGATGAAGTTGTGCAGCAGGAAGATGGCCAGCGGCAGGGCGAAGATCGTGTGCGCGACCCAGACCTGCAGGTAGGTGTCTTCCGGGATGATCGGGATGACGGCGTGAATCTGGTCCTGCATCGGCTGGAGCGCCGTGGTGAACATCTGAAGCAGCGGGATCAGCGCCATCTGGATCGGCACGATCTGCAGCGCGAAGATGAACACGAAGAGCGCGCCGCTCCACTTGAACTTGATCCACGCGAAGGCGTACGCGGCCATCGAGGCGAGCACCAGCGGGAAGATCGTGGCCGGGATGCTGATCGCCAGGGAGTTGACGAAGTAACTGCCCAGCTGCGGCGCCGACGAACTCGAGGAGAACAGCACGTCCCGGTAGTTGTCGAGGGTGAAACCGGGATTCTGGAAGATCGTCCACCATCCCGTCGTCCGGATCAGCTCCTCCGGCCGGAACGAGGACAGCAGGAGACCGAAGGTGGGGATCGTCCAGATGACGGCGATCACCAGGGAGGCGATGGTCGCGGTCCGGGAGGTGAGGCGTCGCTTGACCCGGCCGGCCTTGGTGAGGTCGGCGGCGGCGACCTCGAAGGTGGTGTCCCGGGGCTTGGCGGCGCCGGGAAGAGGCAGGTCGACCACGTTGTCGCTCATCGGATCTCCTTCTGCTGACGCATGACGCGAACGTTGTAGATCACAATCGGCAGGACCATCACGAACAGGATGAGGGCCAGCGCGGCGCCACGGCCCGGCTGGACCGCGCGGAACGCCTGCGTGTACATCTCGTTGGCGACCACGCTGGTGTTGAAGTTGCCGCCGGTCATCGTCCGCACAATGTCGAAGACCTTCAGCGTGGCGATGGTGATGGTCGTCACAACGACGACGAGGCCGCCGCGGATGCTGGGCAGCGTCACGTTGCGGAAGCGCTGCCACGCGTTCGTCCCGTCGAGTTCCGCAGCCTCGACCTGCTCGACCGGGACGCCCTTGATCGAGGCCGACAGCACGACCATGGCGAACCCGGTCTCCACCCAGATCAGCACCACGATGAGCAGCAGAGTGTTGACCGGCTCCGTCTGCAGCCAGAGCACGGGCTCCTGGCCGAACCAGACGAGGAACTGGTTGAGCAGGCCGATCTGGTCCCGCTCGGCCGGACGGTATTCGTAGACGAACTTCCAGATGATGCCGGCGCCGACGAACGAAATGGCCAGCGGCATGAAGACGAGGACCTTGTAGATCCTCTCCCCCCGCGACTTGTCGATGAAGACGGCGTAGGCGAGCCCGACGATCGTGGACACCAGCGGGACGAGAATCACCCAGATGACGGTGTTGCGGAGGGTGATCAGCGCCTCGGGCTGGGTGAACATCCAGACGAAGTTGTCCAGGCCGATGAAGTTGCCTGACTTGTCGCCGAAGGCGGTGATGGTCGTTCGGATCGCCGGGTAGACCAGCCCGATGGCGACCAGGATCATGGCCGGCAGCAGGAACGCGACCAGCTGGATGACGTCCCGGCCCTTCTTGGGCGCCCGGTCGATGAAGAACAGGACGAGCCCGAGGACCGCCGCGAAGGCGGCGAGGCCCACGAGGACCTGGATGATCTTGCCGATGAGATCGGTTGTGGTCACGAGAAATCCGCCTCCCCATTGAGTGCTGTCACGCGAGTTGCCCTCGGGGGCCGCGTGGCGGATGCCGCACGGCCCCCGAGGTCCGGGCTGCTACTTGGGCCAGGTTCCCTCGATGAAGTCGAGGGTCGCGGCGGTGCTCTTGCCGCCGATCCAGTCGACCATTCCCTTCCAGAACGATCCGGCACCCACGGCGCCTGGCATGAGGTCCGACGCGTCGAAGCGGAACGTCGTGTCCGGGTTCTGCAGGATCTCGACGCTGGTCGAGAGCAGCTCACTGCTCGCGTTGTCCGGGTCGAGGCCCTTGTTGGCGCTGATCACGCCGCCCAGCTTCACCCGGTTGTTCGCCCAGGTGTCGCTCGACAGGTAGGTCTGCACCGCGACGGTCTCCTTCGAGTCGCTGAAGGCTGCGACGATCTCGCCACCGCCGGTGACCGCGTTCGCGTCCGCCTCGGTTCCGGGGAGGATGAACGCCCACACGTCACCATCCGGTGCGACCTCTGTTCCATCGGGCCAGAAGCCCTCGTAGAAGGTGGCCTGGTGGTGCAGGGCGCACGTTCCCTCGAGCACGGGCAGCCCGGCGTCACCGAACTCCGTTGTCGCGATCGAGTTGATCGCGCCGAGGCCGCCGTTCACGTTGGCTTCGTCCTTGATGAAGCCACCGACCTCGTCGAAGGCCTCGGCGATGGCCGGGTCGTTGAACGGGATCTCGTGGGTGACCCACTGGTCGTACACCTCGGGTCCAGACAGGCGAAGCACCATGTCCTCCACCCAGTCCGTTCCGGGCCAGCCCGTTGCGACTCCTGAGGCGAAGCCGACGCACCACGGCTTGGTCTCGGTCTTGGCGATCTTGTCGGTGAGGGCGCTGAGCTCGTCGAGGGTGGTGGGAACCTCCCAGCCGTTGTCCTTGAACGTGGAGGGCGAGTACCAGACGTAGCCCTTGACGCTCGCCATCAGCGGCGAACCGACGAGTTCCCCGTCGACCGTGCCGTAACCGGCCCAGTCCTCGGACCAGAACTCCTTTACGTTGTCCGCGACGGCCTTCGGCGCCGGCAACAGCGCGCCTGACCGGGCCAGGTCGGCCACGAGTCCGGGCTGGGGCGTGATCCCGAGGTCCGGCGGTTTCCCGCCCTGGACCCGAACGTTGATCTGCTCCTCGAACTCGGCGCTGCCCTCGTACACGACGTCGATGCCGGTGCAGGTTTCGAAGTCCTTCCAGGACGCCTGCAGGCGGTCGGCCTCAACCTCGAGGATCGTGCCGTAGATGTTGACCTCCGTGCCGGAGTCGAACGTCCCGTAGGCGTCGTAGTCGGCACACTCGGTGTTCGCCTTGTCTCCCCCGGCGGTGTCGCCCGTGCAGCCGGTCAGGGCGAGCCCGATGGCGGCGAGAGCGGCGGTCGGGATGATGAGTCGGGGATGATTCTTCACGCTCATGCGATTCCTCCTCGTTGAGTATAAGAAAGCGCTTCCACGTGGCCTCAAGGATCTGCCGAACGCATGGCAAGCCTTTCGCCCACCAACCTAGAGGCGGCGCGCGAGCGCGGCAAGGCCTGCGGCGAGTGGATGCCAAATCGATACCCTCGAGCGGGGGCAGGGGATCGCCCGATCAGCGCCCGATTCCCCCGAAGGGCCGGCACCGGTTAACGAAGCGAGGGCGCCGCATCCATACGGATGCGACGCCCTCTGCGTTCACACGGCTAACGCCGGTCACGCCTCAATCAGTACCCCTTGCGGGGCGTGACTACTTGAGGATGACGGTGGCGCCGGCAGCCTCGAGGGCAGCCTTGCCCTTTTCGGCTGCTTCCTTCGAGACGCCTTCGAGGACGGCCTTCGGAGCGCCGTCGACGACTGCCTTGGCCTCGCCGAGGCCCAGGGCGGTGAGCTCGCGCACAACCTTGATGACCTGGATCTTCTTGTCGCCGACGGCGTCAAGGATGACGTCGAAAGCGGTCTGCTCTTCGACCTCTTCAGCAGCGGCGGCGGGACCGGCAGCGCCGGCAACGGCGACCGGAGCAGCGGCGGTGACCTCGAAGGTCTCCTCGAACGCCTTGACGAACTCGGAGAGTTCGATGAGGGTCAGGCCCTTGAACTGCTCAAGCAGTTCTTCAGTGGAAAGCTTTGCCATGATTTTCTCCTTATAGTTTCTTAGTTACTCACCGCGATGCCAGGCCGATGCCTAGTTCGCGGACTCCTGCTTCTCACGCAGCGCGTCGATGGTGCGAACAGCCTTCGACAGCGGTGCGTTGAACAGATATGCGGCTCCGAACAGCGAGGCCTTGAAGGCGCCGGCCAGCTTGGCCAGCAGCACCTCACGGGACTCGAGGTCGGCGAGCTTGCCTACCTCTGCGGCGGTCAGCGGGTTACCGTCGAAGTAACCGCCCTTAACCACCAGGAGAGGGTTTGCCTTGGTAAAGGCACGCAGGGTCTTCGCGACGGCGACAGGGTCTCCGTGCACGAATGCGATTGCGGACGGACCGACAAGCTCGTCGTCGAACGACGAGATGCCGGCCTTGTTGGCCGCAATCTTGGTCAGCGTGTTCTTTACCACGGCGTACGTGGCGTCCTCACTGATGGACGTGCGCAGCTCCTTGAGCTTCGCAACAGTGAGACCGCGGTACTCGGTGAGCAGAACGGCGGTCGAGCTCTCGAATTTCTCCGTAAGCTCGGCGACCGTTGCTTCCTTGTTCGCCATGGCGCTCCTCTTAGTTTTCATGTGCCGGTAGCCCGGGGCGCAGACATGAAAAAAGCTCCAGCGCAAGGCCGGAGCGGGAGCAGCTTTCACTGCACTTCTACTTCGATTCCTGCGCGGGCCGTTCACGTGAATGAACCTTCGATTGCTCTGTCCATCTCTGGGCAAGGCAATAACCG
This sequence comes from Cryobacterium psychrotolerans, assembly GCF_900101115.1. Taxonomy (GTDB): domain Bacteria; phylum Actinomycetota; class Actinomycetes; order Actinomycetales; family Microbacteriaceae; genus Cryobacterium; species Cryobacterium psychrotolerans. The sequence continues at coordinate 7,310 of NZ_FNFU01000020.1, read as the reverse complement.
GCGGTCTTTGGCTGTTGCCCACGCTACCGGATGCGGCGGCCCGGGTGCAAATCGGCACCCTGCCGCCGCTCCGGCTCAGGCTCCGGCCCGGGCGGGTGTTGCCAGGAGGGTGGGAATGAGCGTCTCGAGGTATCCCGCGGTGTCCTGCCAGTCGCGGACCGAGTGGCATGCGACGCCGAGCGCCTTCACCGGGTAGTCGTTTCCGTCCGGGTCGAGCCGGTCACCGACGAAGAGCATGTCATCCAGGGGCACGCCGGTCAGCTCGGCGAGTTGCGTCATCCCGTAGGCCTTGTCGATGCCGCGCCGAGTGATGTCGACGGACGTCGACCCGCCGGAGCGCACCTCGAGGTCGGGCAACAGGGCCTGCACGGCCGCGCGCAGCCGGTTCTTCTTCTCGTCAGCGAAGAGGCTCTGCGCGTAGACCTGCGCCAGGACGCCGTCCGAGAAGCGGTAGTACTGCGTGCCGCAGGTGGGCATGAGGTGCAGTCGTTCGAGCTGGGAGGCGGTGGCACCCTCGAGGGTGTCGACGACCTGCATCCGGAACTGCGCGAGCTGCCCGCCGGAGATCACGCAGACCTCCGCCACGTCGAGCAGGCGCAGCATCAGCGCGGCCATGCGCGGGTCGAGCGGTGATTTCGACGGGGCCAGAGTGTCATCCAGGTCGAATGCCACCAGGCGGGGGTAGTTCGTCACAGGGGCTTCCTCCGGCTAAATAGAACGGCCTACAGCATACGCGGGCCGGGCGAGCGGATGCCGTTCGGGGCGCCGCCGCCGACCCGGCCATGTAGTTGACACAGGTCCACTACATGGTTATGGTTGACTCTTGTCAATTATCAGCAGGAGCACGATGTCACCCAGAACGCAGAAGGTCCGCCGGGCCCCCACGCACCCCGTCACCACCGACGGAACCATGACCCAGCGCCAGATTCTGGAGGCCCTCTCCGGCCTCCTGCTCGGCATGTTCGTCGCGATCCTGGCCGGCACGGTCGTGGCCACGTCACTGCCGCTCATCATCGCGGATCTGGGGGGCGACCAGTCCGCGTACACCTGGGTCGTCACCGGGACGCTCCTCGCCACTGCCGTCAGCACGCCCATCTGGGGTAAATTCGCCGACCTGTTCAACCGCAAGCTGCTCATCCAGCTCGCGCTGGCGATCTTCGTGATCGGGTCGGCCCTGGCCGGTTTCTCGCAGGACACCAACACACTGATCGGATTCCGCGTGCTGCAGGGCCTCGGCGCCGGCGGCCTCGCGGCGCTCAGCCAGATCATCATGGCCGACATCATCAGCCCCCGGGACCGCGGCAAGTACGCGGGCCTGTTCGGCGGCGTGATGGCCCTCGGCACCGTCGGCGGCCCGCTGCTCGGCGGCGTTGTGACGGATGCGTTCGGCTGGCGCTGGAACTTCTTCATCGCGCTGCCGATCGCCATGATCGCCATCATCCTGCTGCAGATGACGCTGCACCTGCCCAAGCGGCCCAGGCGCGTCGCCCGCATCGATTACCTCGGCGCCGTGCTCATCGCGGCCGGGGTCTCCCTGCTCCTGATCTGGGTGACCCAGGCCGGCAACCAGTTCGAGTGGGCATCCGCCCAGTCCTTCGTCATGGTGGCCGGCGCGGCTGCCCTGCTGATCGCCGCCGTGTTCGTGGAGTTCAGGGCGAAGGAGCCGATCATCCCGCTCGACCTGTTCAAGGACCGCACCTTCACCCTGGCCACCGTGGCCAGCCTGTCGGTGGGCGTCGCCATGTTCGGCACCTCGGTGTTCCTGAGCCAGTACATGCAGCTTGCGCGCGGCGCGACCCCCACCCAGTCGGGCCTGCTGACCATCCCGATGATGGGCGGCCTGCTCATCTCGTCGACCGTCTTCGGAAGCATGGTCAGCCGCACCGGCAAATGGAAGGCGATCCTGGTCTGGGGGAGCGTGCTCGTCATCGCCGGCCTGCTGCTTCTCGGCACGCTTCAGTACGACACGAACCTCGTGCTCGTCGGAATGTACATGTTCGTCCTCGGCGCCGGCCTCGGGATGCTCATGCAGAACCTCGTCCTGGTCGTGCAGAACGCCATCGAGGTGAAGAACCTCGGCGTGGCCACCAGCGCCGTGACGTTCTTCCGCAGCATCGGCGGCACGATCGGCATCTCGGTGCTCGGCTCGGTGCTCGGCAGCACGGTCGCCTCGACGATCACGGACGGCATCGGCTCGCTCAGCCCCGCCGACCAGGTCGCCGCGGGCAAGGCCCTCGGCAGCGGGGCGATCCCCCACGTGTCGGAGCTTCCGGACGCCATCCGCGTGCTCGTCGAATCCTCGTACGGCTCGGGCGTCGGCACCGTCTTCCTGCTCGGGGCCCCGCTGGCCGTGGTCACCCTGATCATGGTCGCGCTCCTGCCCAACCTTCCGCTCGGGCGCAAGAACGCGATTGAACTCGCTCAGACCGAAGGATCCGTGCACCAGCGCGAGATCGAAGACGCGGAAGACATCCTGATCGAGGTGAGCGCCGCGGCCGCAGCCCTGCCCCCGGTCGGTGAGGCGCACCCGACCGGGTCGATCGAAGTCGTGAAATGACCACGGCCGAGGCACTCGCGGAGGTCGAGGAGCAGATGAACATCCTCGCCGGCCTCATCCGGAGGAGTATCCGGGATGCCGCGCTGAGCATCGACCCGGCCCTGCAGCCGTTCGGGCTGAAGCTGCTGCGTCTGCTTTCGCGCAGCGGCCCGACCCATGCCAGCGCCGTCGCCGAGGCCCTCACCGTTGACCGCAGCGTCGTCAGCCGGCAGGCGGCTCAGCTCCAGGAGCTGGGCCTGCTCGAGATCCAGGCGGACCCCAGCGACGGCCGGGCCCGGTTCCTCGCTCTGACGCCCGCCGCGGAGCAGAAGCTGGCCGAGCTGCGCGCCGGCAAGATCGCCGTGGTGAACCGGCGGCTGGGCACCTGGCCCGAAGCGGACCTCCGGCAGTTCGCCGCGCTGATCGCCCGGCTGAACGCGCCCGACGCGCAGTAGTACCGCGCCGCGCTAGCCAAGGCCGCGTGCGCCAGGGGTTGAGTTGCGGAGAATGTACCTTCCCTGGCCCGGGGAAGGGTGTTTGTCCGCAACTCAGTTGTGATGCGAGGCGCCCGAGGTCCGCAGATCGGGGTTGCCGACCTGCGTCTGGTCGAGGGGAAGCGTCACCCGGAACCGGGTGAACCCCTCGCGGCTCTCGACGGTGATCTCGCCGCTGTGCGCGGTGACGACGGCCCGGGCGATGGCCAGCCCCAGACCGGTGCTGCCGGTCCCCCGGAAGCGTGAGCTGTCGCCGCGGGCGAACCGCTCGAAGAGGGTCGACCGCAGGTTCTCGGGAATGCCGGGGCCGTCATCCGTCACCGTCACGACGGCGCGGTCGCCCTCCGCGGCGAGCGCGGTCGTGACGCTCGTGCCCGGCGGCGTGTGCACGCGGGCGTTGGCCAGGAGGTTGGCCAACACCTGGTGCAGCCGGCTCGCGTCCCCGGTCACCTCGATCGGCTCCTCCGGCAGGTCGAGATTCCAGCTGTGCTCGGGCCCGGCCGCGTGCGCGTCACTGACCGCGTCGACGAGCATGCGCGTGAGGTCAACCGGCTCGCGTTCGAGCTCGCGGCCCTCGTCGAGGCGGGCCAGCAGCAGCAGGTCTTCGACCAGGCCGGACATCCGGATGGACTCGGACTCGATCCGGTCCAGCGAGCGGATGGCGTCGGGCGGGAGTTCCTGACCGCTCCGGCGGGTGAGCTCGGCGTAGCCGCGGATGGAGGCCAGCGGCGTGCGCAGTTCGTGGCTGGCATCCGCGACGAACTGGCGCACCTTGCTCTCGCTGGCGTGGCGCGTTTCCAGGGCGAGGTCGACGTGGTCGAGCATCCGGTTGAGCGCGGATCCCACGCGGCCGACCTCGGTGCGCGGGTCGGTGTCGGCGGCCGGCACCCGGTCGACGAGGTCGACGGCACCCCGGTCGAGCGGCAGTTCGGCCACCCGCGCGGCGGTGTCGGTCACCCGGTCGAGCGGGCGAAGCGCCAGCCGCACGATCCAGGCCGCCACGACGGCGACGACGAGCAGGCCGATGAGCGAGACCACGCCGATGATCACGGCCAACTGGGCGGCCGTGCCGTTCACCGTGGACAGCGGGTAGCCGAGGATGTACAGCGTGCCCGTCCTGCTCGTCTGCGCGACGACCCGATAGTCCCCGAGTCCTCCCCCGAGGTCGATGGTGACCGGCGCCGACTGGTCGAGGTTCTCACCGAGGAGCTTGATCTGCTCGGCGGTCAGCGACTCGATTTCGCCGCTCTCGTCGTTGGTGTAGCCGGCCGTGATCGTGTTGCCGTCGAAGACCAGGGCGAGCGTTCCTGGCGGTTGGGCCGGACCGTTCAGGATGACCTCGGCCGAGGGCGTGGGCCGCGGGTGGTCTTCGTCGCCGTCCCCGTCGCTGCCGAGGACAGCGCTCGACCGGTCGGCGGCGGATGCGAGGCGCCCATCGAGGCCGTCGAGCAGGGAGGCTCGCAGGATCGCGACGCTCGCCAGCCCAATGGCCAGGCTCACCAGCGCCAGGAGGCCGACGACGGCCAGGACGAGCCTCCGGCGCAGTGTCCAGGGCGTGCGCGGCTTGCGCGTCGCCATCAGGCGGTCTTCAGCATGTAGCCGGCGCCGCGGACGGTGTGGATCATGGGCTCTCGGCCGGCGTCGATCTTCTTACGCAGGTAGGAAATGTAGATTTCGACCACGGATGACCGACCGCCGAAGTCGTAGCTCCACACCCGGTCGAGGATCTGCGCCTTGCTCAGCACGCGCCGGGGGTTGCGCATGAGGAAGCGCAGCAGCTCGAACTCGGTGGCGGTCAGTTCCACCGGCTCACCCGCGCGGAAGACCTCGTAGCTGTCCTCGTCGAGGGTGAGGTCGCCGACGGTGATCCGCGGGTCGCTGGAGTCGGTCACGGAGAGGGTGGACCGGCGGATCAGCCCGCGCAGGCGGGCCACCACCTCCTCGAGGCTGAACGGCTTGGTGACGTAGTCATCGCCCCCGGCGGTGAGGCCGGCGATGCGGTCGGAGAGGGCGTCCTTCGCGGTCAGGAACAGCACGGGCGTCTCGTGGCCGTCGGCCCGCACCCGCTGCAGCACCTGCAGTCCGTCGATATCGGGCAGCATGATGTCGAGCACGATGGCGTCGGGCCGGAACTCCCGCGCGATGGTCAGGGCCTGACGCCCTTCTCCGGCGGTGCGCACCTCCCAGCCCTCGTAGCGCAGCGCCATCGAGAGCAGGTCGGTCAGCATCGGTTCGTCGTCGACCACGAGAACCCGGATCGGGCTGCCGTCGGCTTTGGTCAGGCGCGGGCCATGGGACGGGTTCTTCGCGGGCGTGGTCATGATCCTCTTAGTATCCAGAGTTTTCTATGAATCAGCTTTGAGCGCCCCGCGCCCACGCTGTGAGCGGAGAGCGTGCAGAATAGGGGGGTGACGGTCCAGGTGCTCTCCCTCTTCGACGAGGCCGAGCCGCCGTCACCCCGGGGGCCCCGCCTCGCCCCTCACCTGTCCCGAATCGTGGCCGACTCGACCGACCGGGTCGCTTGGCTGCGGGCACGCAGCCAGGGCATCACGGCGACGGATGCCGCCAAGCTGGCGACCCCGGCATCCGTGCGGAACGCGGCCAGGGACAAGACCCACGGCACCGGCTTCAGCGGCAACACCTTCACCGACCACGGACGTGCCCGGGAACCGGAGATCGCCGCCTGGGTGCTGCGCAACCACGGGATCGAACCCAGCACGAACCTCTTCCATGCGGCCGGCCAGACCCGGCACCTCGCAACGCCGGACGGCGTGGGGCACTCGTCCGACGGCTCACTTCAGCTTGCGGAGATCAAGACGACGAGCAAGCCCTGGCGGAGCATCCCGCGCTCGTACCTCCGCCAGGTCTGGTGGCAGCAGTACGTGCTCGGCGCCGAACGCACGCTCCTCGTCTGGGAGCAGCACCTGGACTTCGTGCCCGTCAGCGCGGAGCCGGAGTGCCGCTGGATCGAACGCGACGAGGACCAGATCGCCATCCTGGTCGGCTTCGCCAACGACCTGATCGACGTGCTCAACCGCCAGGCCGCTCGGTAGGGCGCCGGCACCCTCCATGGAGCAGACTGGGGGCATGGGACATGCCACCGACCTGCCTACATCCATGCGCGCCCTCGTGATCGACCGAACCGGCGACCCCGACGAACTGCGCCTCGCGGAGGTGCCGATGGCGATCGCGGTCAGCGACGAGCTCATCGTGCGCGTCATCGCGGCCGGGATCAACCCGATCGATGCCAAGACCAGGGCCGGGAAGGGCGCTTCGGCCGCCATCGCCGCCTACCCGACGATTCTCGGCAACGACTTCAGCGGCGTGGTCGTGCGCGCGCCCTACGAGTCGTTCCCCCTGCAGCCCGGCGACGAGGTCTACGGGATGGCACGGGTGCCCCGCACCCCGGGAACCTACGCCGAGTACGTGCCCGTGTCGAGCATGAGCGTCGCGCGGAAGCCCGCCCGCCTGAGCCACATCGAAGCCGCGGCCGTGCCGCTCGCCGCGCTCACGGCCTGGGGCATGGTCGTCGACGTTGCCGCTCCGGGGCAACGGATGCTCATCCACGCCGGCAGCGGCGGCGTGGGACACTTCGCGGTGCAGTTCGCCAAGGCCTTCGGTGCCCACGTGATCGCGACCGGTTCGGCCAGGAGCCTTGAATTCCTGCGGGAACTCGGCGCGGACGAAGTCGTCGACTACACGAACCAGCGCTTCGACGAGGTGCTGTCCGGTCTCGACTCCGTGATCGACCTGGTCGGCAATGTGCACGACCAGACCGGCAGCAGGTCGCTCGCGGTGCTGCGGCCGGGCGGCCTTCTGGTGAATGCGCCGACCGGGAGCTGGCCGACGATGATGGCCGAGGCCGCGGCCGCAGGCATCCGCGCCACCGGATACAAGGTCGCCGCCGACGCGCGCACCCTGGAGCTGATCACCCAGCTGATCGACGAGGGAGCCGTGCGCGTGCATGTCGACCGAGTGTTCGACCTCGCCGAGGGTCCGGAGGCGCACCGGCTGCTCGAGCAAGGACACACTCGCGGCAAGATCGTGCTGAGGGTTTCGCCGGATCGCTGATACCTGGTCCGGCTGGCACCTGGTCCGGTTAGCATCTGGTCCGGCTAGCACCAAGTCCAGCTGGCACCTGGTCCGGCTGGCACTCAGTCCGACTGGCACCTAGTCCGACTGGCACCTAGTCCGATTGGGCCAGGCGGAGATCGAGTGCATCCGCGATCCTTGTGCGGGAGGTGGTGACGTAGCGCCATTTGCCGCCGCCGGGGTCGAGC
>NZ_FNFU01000004.1 GCF_900101115.1 Cryobacterium psychrotolerans | reverse complement strand
CCGTGAAGCAGAAGGTCTGCACCGGCGGCATCCAGCCCGTTGTCTTCGGCGACGAAAACGCGATCTGCTCGCTCGGTGTGCCCGACCGTTGCTTCAATCGGGAGCAGCGCCGGGCGATCTCCGCCCGGGACGGTGGCTGCATCATCCCCGGCTGTCAGATCCCGGCCAGCTGGAGCGAGATCCACCACGTCATCCCGGACGCCTTCGGCGGCGATACCCACACCGATAACGGGGTGCTTCTCTGTTGGTTCCATCATCGAACGATCGAGACCTCCGGCTGGAAGATCCGCATGCTGAGAGGCGTTCCCCAGCTCAAGGCGCCACCCTGGCTCGACCCCGGCGGCGGCAAATGGCGCTACGTCACCACCTCCCGCACAAGGATCGCGGATGCACTCGATCTCCGCCTGGCCCAATCGGACTAGGCGCCAGCCGGACTGAGTGTCAGCCGGACCCGGTGCTAGCCGAACCAGATGTTGGCTGAACTAAGCCCAGGCTTAGGGAAGTCGGATGCCCTGCACGATCAGGGTGGCCAGCTCGTCGTACGCCTCGGCGTCGGTGAGGCCCGTGGTGTCGGCGATCTGGCGTTGCTGGATGCGCACCATGACGGCCGTCACCGCTTCGGCGATGAACGCGGCGGGAACCGGGCGGAACGAGCCGTGGTCGACCCCCGCGGAGATGAGTTCCCGCACCCGGTCCGCGGCGATCTGGGTGTTGCGTTCGTAGATTTCGTTCGCCGGCGGGAAGGCCGCGACATCGTCGACGAAGGCGGCGGATGCCGGACGCAGCTCGTCGCCGACCGCCCTCAGGTAGACGGCGATCCGATCGGCCGGATCCGCAGCGGCCGACAGCTTCTGCTCGACCCGGTCCGCGGCGCCCTTGAAGAAATGCACGACCGCCGTGCGGACCAACTGCTCGCGGCTGCTCGCCAGCGAGTAGATCGTCGTCTTCGAACAGTGCAGCCGATTCGCCGCCTCGCCGAGGGTGATGCCCGAGAAGCCTTCCCGCAGGAACAGTTCCACGAGCTGGCCGAAGAGCTCGTCCTGCCGGGCCGACCAGCGTCGCCGCGGGCTGCCGAGGGGGGTGGTGGTCACGGTCGTCTCACTCTCGTCCAGGTCGGCGGGCGGACTCCAGCTTGTGAATTCCGAAGCTTGTAGATTCCAGTGTACGCTCGTACTCGAAATCGTATCATTGACGATGCGAACGAACGCGAGGCACACAGTGACGATCACGGCAGAGAACCCGGCCGCGCCGGCCACCCAGACGGGCCCGACGGCCCCGGACCAGCCGCCCTACCCCGATGCCGACCTGCTCTTCATCGATCAGCTGCTCTCGGATGCCGAACGCCGACGGCTCGCCGCGGCCCGGGCGTTCTTCCAGGCCGAGGTGCGTCCGATCGCGGTGGAGCACTGGAACCGCGCAGAGTTCCCCTTCGCGATCCTGCCGAAGCTGGCGAGCCAGAACCTCAGCGGGGTCGGCGCCGGGGGCACGAGCCCCCTCCTGTCCGGGCTCCTCCAGATGGAGCTCGCGCGGGCGGACACGTCGATCTCGACGTTTTTCGGCGTGCATCACGAGTTGTTCGCGACCGCGATCGAAACGCTCGGCTCTGATGACCAGCGGGCCCGGCTCCTTCCCGACCTCCTCGCGCTGAAGACCATCGGCGCCTTCGCCCTGACGGAACCCGGGCACGGGTCCGACATCTCGCGGGACATGCAGACCACCGCGACCCGCGACGGTGACGAATGGGTGCTGAACGGGCAGAAGCGGTGGATCGGCAACGGCGCCATGGCCGACTACGTGCTCGTCTGGGCCCGTGACACGGCCGACCAGCAGATCAAGGGCTTCATCGTCGAGAAGGGGCGGGCCGGGTTTTCCGCGTCCACGATCGAGAACAAGATCGCCGTGCGCATTGTTCAGAACGCGGACCTGACCCTCCGGGACGTGCGGATCCCCCTCGAGAACTGGCTGCCGGGCACCAGCAGCTTCCGGGACACGAACCAGCTGCTGCGCAACTCACGTGTGTGGGTCGCCTGGCAATCGGTCGGCCAGCAGTTCGCTGCGTTCGACGTCGCGCGCGCCTACGCCCTCGACCGGCGGCAGTTCGGCAAGCCGATCGCCTCGTTCCAGCTGATCCAGGAGCAACTGACACGGATGATCGGCAACGCCACCCTGTCCCTGTCGCTGATGATCCAGCTTGCGCGGCTCCAGGAATCGGGCAGCCTGAGCATGGATCAGGCGGCGCTCGCGAAGGCATCCTGCACGTCGCTCATGCGCGAAACGGTGGCACTCGGCCGGGGCATCCTCGGTGGCAACGGCATCAGCACCGACTTCGAGATGGCCAAGATCTTCGCCGACGCCGAGGCGATCTACTCCTACGAGGGCAGCTACGAGATCAACGCGCTCCTCGTCGGCCGGGCCGTCACCGGAATCTCGGCGTTTTCCTGACGGCGGGTAGCCTTGGGACGCGGCGACGCGCTCGGCACCCGCACCGAACCTTTCCGAAAGCAGAAGAATGATCACCCTGTCCTGGCTCATCATCGTCACCGTCCTGGCCGCAGCCCTCGCGCTCGCGGACGGAATCATCCGTTTGCGCGGCTCGCGCAACAACTCGATCCTGGCCATCGCGGAAGTCGCCGTCGCGGCCCTGATGCTGGTCTCGGCCTTCACCGCCCTGCCGGCCCCGTTCACCACCTTCTTCTTCGCCCTGGCCCTCGAGGCCGTTCTCGTGCTGCTGCTCGTGCTGCCGGGCCGCGGACGCAAGGGCGCACCGACCCTGGTCATCATCGCACTGGTCGTGAACACGGTGGTCGTGCTGACCTCGGCCGGCTGGCTCCAAATCCCCGGGATGGGCTAGCCCGGCACGGTTCACCGGGACATTCGCCCGAGCAACGAGTGGCCCGGATGCCCGAACGGGGGCCGTCTGGCCATAAACTGCAGAGGCACGGCCCGGGATAGGAGAAAGAGCACCATGACACAGCACACACCGCTCCTCCCCCGCATCATTGCATTCGTGGGGGATGACTCCACCGGCGAGGTGACCATCGACGGCGTGCGCCAGCTGGTGGCCGCGCCCGACGAAGCCGGCGTGCGCGAGGAAATCATCGCTCGGGTCACCAGCGCGGCGATCAGGATCGGCGGGCCGGTGCGGCTCGTGGCCGAAGACTCGCAGGGCCAGTCGCCGCTGATCGTGTACCCGGACGGTCGCGTCGAGTCGGACGGGGATTTCGTCCCCGCCTCCGAGCGTCGGTCGACGCTCGCGGACGCGCTCCCCGAGCTGGAGCCCGAGCTGGAGGCCGAGCCCGAGCCCGAAGCGGCACCGGTTGCCGACCCCATTCTCTCGATCCTCGCGGCGGTAACTGCCGCCCCCGTGGCCGCCGTGGCCGCTGCTCCCATCACCAAGCCAACGGAGAGGCGCATGCCGCCCGTTTCACTGCCGACGTCCGGCTCCACGACACCCGATCTCGCCGACTTCCTCAAGTCCAGGCCTCAAGAAACCGCGGGCCCCGCAGAGCGGGGCTGGCAGGGGACGGTGAGCCGGATGACCGGCGGGCGCGTCTCTCCTTCCCCCAGCCGGATCGAGGTCACACACCGTGCCGCCATCGCAGCGGTCCAGCGCGGGCTCAGCGGCCCCCGCACGATCGTGGTGCTCAACCCCAAGGGCGGAGCCCACAAGACCACGGCGACGCTGCTGATCGCGGCGACCTTCGGCATCCACCGCGGCGGCTACACGCTCGCCTGGGACAACAACGAGACCATGGGCACGCTCGGCGTGCGGGCGCAGGGCGCCGCCCACAACAACACCGCCGTCGATCTGCTCCGGGATCTCGACCGCCTGGACGGCGACCGCACGGTGAGCGTGGCCGACGTGGACCGGTACGTGCGCAACCAGGGGGACTCCCGGTTCGACGCCCTGGCCTCGGACCAGGATCCGGCCGGCGCGGCCAGTATCGACGATGTCGCCTTCCGCAAGCTCCATTCCACGCTCAGCCGCTTCTATCGCATCCTGGTCATCGACACCGGCAACAACATGCGCGCGTCCAACTGGGAGGCGGCCGTCGAGACGGCCGACCAACTCGTCGTCGTGTCCACCATCCGCGAGGACACCGGCTACGGCGCGGCCTCGCTGCTCGACGGGCTCCGGCAGAAGGGCCACGCGGACAAGGTGGCCCAGGCCGTCACGCTGCTGGCTTCGCCGGCGAAGCGCGTCGACAACAAGCTGTCTCGCCGCCTGCACGATCACTTCCAGCAGCTGACCCGCACGGTGCTCGATGTCCCCTACGACCCGTCCCTGGTCGCGGGAGGGCCGCTGAACATCGAGGCGCTGGCCCCGCAGACCCGCGAGGCGTGGCTCCGGGCCACGGCCGCGATCGCCGAGGGGCTGTAGCCGCAACCCCCGGGCCGCGCCGGTCACCGCTGGGTCAGCGCTGGGTCAGCGCGCTTCGGTCAGCTGAAGGCGACGCGCGGCAGTCGCACGGGGTCGCGACGCACGGGGTCGCGACGTACTGAGGTGCGATCGCATCCGGAGCACGCGAGCAGGTACAGCGGCAAGGAGATCCGGTCGGCGTGGGCGGGGTTCGGCGTGAGGTTGGCCTGGGAGTGGCAGTACGGGCAGGTTATCCTCATGACGTCGTTTCCTCGTTTCGTTGCGACCGGTTTTCCTGACGCGACACGCGCCTGATGTCAAAAATATAACTGGGCCTGGCACTACACTCCACCCCCTTTACAGATGGACGAATCCGTGCCTGCCCTGCCGAACGCGGGGGTTCGGCGCTATCCTCACAGGTGAGGGAGGCTGGCGTGGGACTTTCGAATGAACAGCAGTTGACCCTGGTCGGAGAGCTCGATCAGCGGCTGCGCAGGGAAGCCGAACTCGCAAGCGTCTTCGCCGCCGTGGTTCCCGGTTGGTACGGACGCCTGCTGTCGTCGCTCATCCTCGCGACCGGCAACGCCCACGTGCTCTATCTCTCGGCCTCGTACCTGCTTGAGGGGAGCGCCTTCTCGCTCAACGCGGTGCTCTTCACCAACAAACTGTACGTTCGGGCGACGGTAACCGGCACCCAGGGCACGGAGAGCGGCGACCGGGCCGAGCCATCGGTCACGGCGCTGTCGCGTTCGTCGCTCACGTCGATGCGCCTCTCCTGCGACCACGATGCCTTCGACCAGACAACCGCCTGGCCGGGCAGTATCCGGCTCACCCTCTTCTTCGCGCGCGACCTGGCCGTCTCGCTCCCGCTCGGAGCCGCTCGCACGGAGTCCGGGGACGCCGAGCTGCACGCGCTGGTCACCACGTCGCGAGCGAGCCTCGAGCGCTAGTAGCCTCGGGCCACGAGCCGTATTAGCGTTGACTCAGTACTCGCCTGTACGCACCCGGAACCCCACACGCAGGGAACATTCGAATGAGCATCATCGAGGCCACCGGCCTGACCAAAACGTATAAATCGAAGAGCGGGCCGGTGCACGCGCTGGCCGGCCTCGATCTCGCCGTTCCGCGGGGAACCGTCAAGGCATTGCTCGGTCCGAACGGCGCCGGCAAGACCACCGTCGTCAAGATGCTCACGACCCTGATCCGGCCGGATTCCGGCCGGGCGATCGTCGACGGGATCGATGTCGTCCAGGACCCGAAGGCCGTACGCCGGGTCATCGGGGTCTCCGGCCAGTATGCGGCCGTCGACGAGAACCTCACCGGCTTCGAAAACCTCGTGATGGTCGGTCGGCTCTACCACCTGGGCGGAACCGCGGCGAAACGTCGCGCCCATGAGTTGATCGACCTCTTCGACCTGACGGAGGCGGGCAACCGGCCGGTGAAGGGCTTCTCCGGCGGGATGCGGCGACGAATCGACCTCGCCGGCGCGCTCGTCATCAACCCGAAGATCCTCTTCCTCGACGAGCCGACGACGGGGCTGGACCCCCGCAGCCGGCTCGCCCTCTGGGGCGTGATCAAGCAGTTGGTCACGGACGGCACGACCGTGCTCCTGACCACGCAGTACCTGGAGGAGGCCGACCAGCTCGCCGACGACATCGCCGTCATCGACGACGGCCGCGTGATCGCGGAGGGAACCTCCGACCAGCTCAAGGCGCAGATCGGAGGTCACCGGGTCGTGGTCGCGCTCATCGACGCGGGCCACGGTCCCGCCGCCCGGGAGGTCCTGGGCCGGTACGGCGAGGGCGAGCCCACGGTGTCCGGCGACGGCCGGGGGATCGAGGTCGCCGTGGGAGACGGGCCCTGGGCCCTCCAGCACGTGCTGGCGGACCTCGGCGCGGCGGGAATCGGCCTGCACGACGCCGGCATGCGCCGGCCGACCCTCGACGACGTGTTCCTCAAGCTCACCGGGCACATGGCCGACAGGGCCGCCGAGGGCGATGCCCCCGACCTGGCATTGGGGAAGGCGAAGTGAGCGCCGCCTCGACACTGCCCACGTGGAATCCGCTGACCATGTGGTACTCCGACGGCTGGACTGTGACCAAGCGCAACCTGACCAAGATTAAGCGGTCGCCCGACATGCTCGTCTTCGCGGTGATCCAGCCGATCATGTTCGTGCTGCTGTTCAGCCAGGTCTACGGGGGCGCCATCCAGGTGCAGGGGACGGACTACACCCAGTTCCTGATGGCCGGGATCTTCGCCCAGACCGTGGTGTTCGGCTCGACGTTCTCCGGTTCGGCGATGGCCCAGGACCTCAAGGAGGGCATCATCGACCGCTTCCGCAGCCTGCCGATGAGCGGGTCGGCGGTTTTGATCGGGCGCACGAACAGCGACCTCGCGCTCAACACCATCTCCATGGTCATCATGATGCTGACGGGCCTGGCGGTGGGCTGGCGCGTGAACTCGTCGTTCCCGGAGTTCATGGCCGGGATCGGCCTGCTCCTGCTGTTCAGCTACTCGTTCAGCTGGGTGATGGCGCTGCTCGGGATGATGGTGACCAGCCCGGAGGTCATCAATAACGCCTCCTTCCTCATCCTGTTCCCCCTGACGTTCATCTCGAATGCCTTCGTGCCCAGCGACACCCTGCCGGAACCGCTGCGCACCTTCGCCGAGTGGAACCCGGTGTCCTCGCTCGTTCAGGCGGCCCGGGAGTTGTTCGGCAACGTCGGCACGGCGCCGGTTCCGGATGTCTGGACCATGCAGCATCCGTTCGCCACGGTGCTGATCGGCATTTCGGTGATGCTCGTTGTCTTCGTGCCGCTGTGCATCAGGAAGTTCGCCTCGATCAGCTCGCGGTGATCCGGCTTCCGGGGATCGGGCCCGCGGGGATCGGCAACGCAGGGCTCAGCTGCGTCGTCGCCGCGGGTTCGGGGCATTGCGAGTGCGGCCGGGCGCATTCTGGGTCTTCTTCGCGGAAGCCGGCCTGGCCTGCGCGGCGGCGGCCCTGACGGCCTTCGCTGCGGCCTTGGCCTTATCGGTCTTCTTTGCCTTCTTCGCCGGCTTGTCGCCGTCGGCCTGAGCCGCGGGGGAGTCGGCGCGTGAGCTGCCCTTCGTGCGCCCCCGCACGATTCCGACGAACTCCTCGATGTCTTCGGTGGTCTCGGCGGTGAGCCAGGCCAGCGCGATCCGGGTCTCGGCGACGCCCTGCACGGGCACCGAGATGACGTCCTTGCGGCTGTGCAGGCGGGCGAGGGAGTGGGGGAGGATGGCGATGCCGACGCCGGCCGCGACCTGTTCCATCACCTCGTCCAGGCCCGGCATGGCGGGAAGGCCCCGGCGGGTGCCGTCGTGAACTTCGGTGGCGATGTCCCGCCACTCCGGCACCGCGTCGGGGTCCTGCAGCAGGTGCTCGTCGGCCAGTTCGGCCACGGTCACGGTTTCGGCGGAGCCGAGGGCGTGGTCCTTCGCGGCGACGACCACGGGGATCTCGTTGTAGAGCCCGATCACGCTCAGGTCGGTCTCGTCGATCGGCAGGCGCACCAGGCTGACGGTTGCTCGGCCGTCGCGCAGCACGGCATCCTGCTCGGCCGGGTCGGTGCGGAAGACCTCGAGCGGAACGTCCGGCCGGCGGTCGGCCCAGATGCGCGTCCACTTGGTCGGCGTGACACCGGCGGCGAAGCCAATGACGAGGGTCATGGGCGTCCTTTCTCACGGTGTCGAACCCGCCGTTCAGCGGGTGCTCTCAGGCTATACGCTTGATAGATGAGTTCCGAGAAGAAGACCCAGACCATGAAGCCCGCCACGGCGGCCCAGAAGCTCGGGATTCTGCTCGAGGCAGCTCCGGAGGAGTTCCAGAACTCCGCCATTTCGCGCACCGACCTGGCCGAGCTCGAAGAGAACCCGCCGGCCTGGCTGGTCGACCTTCGCGCCAACGGGCCGCACCCCAAGCAGGTCGTCGCAGCCAAGCTCGGCGTATCGATTTCCGGCCTCGCCCGCGGCGAGATGACCGAGTCGCTGACGACGGCTGAGATCAGCGCCCTGCTGCAGCAGCCCCCGGCCTGGCTCGTCACAGAGCGCGCCACCCAGCACGAGGTGCGGGAAGAGCAGATCCGGGTCAAGGACCGTGACGCCGAGCGCGCACGCAAGGCCGCGCACGTCGCCCGTCAGGCGGCTCAGATCGAGGGCAAGCCGGTCAAGGAAAAGCCCAGGGGCAAGAACCGCCGCTAGGCGCGAGGTGTGGCGTACCTCTCGCGGAGGAACTCGACGATCTCGTCGAGTTCGGTCTGCGACACCGAGTGCGCCATGCCCTCGTAGATGCGCTCCGTGAGCGTCGAGTGATCCGGCAGCCAGTCCTGGGTGCGGGCGACGGCCGTTTGCGGGATGATCTGGTCGGCCGTGCCCCGCCCCCAGAACACCGGCGGACGCAGCTCGGCCAGGCGCGCATCGCCCGGGCGCTCGCCGCTGGCGACGAAACCCGACAGCTGAACGGCGAAGGCGAAGCGCTCCGGAGCGTGGCGCATCAGCTGCAGCGCCATCGCGCCGCCCTGGGAGAAGCCGAGCAGGCCGATGGAGGCCGGCTGCTCCGGCAGCGCGTCGAGCCACTCCAGCACGCCGGCCGCCGCCGCGTCGAGAGCCTCCGGCCCGGGGTCGCCGGGCTCCCCGATCGGGAACCAGGACCAGCCCTGCCCGGCGGTGAGCGGGGCGCGCAGGGCGGCGATCACCGGCTCCAGCGGAAGGTGCGGGGCGAGCGCAAACAGGTCGCCCTCGTGCGAGCCGAAGCCGTGCAGGATGAGCAGGAGGGGGCGGCCCTCCCGGTCGTGCTCGCCGGCGGACCAGAGCACGGCATCCGTGTCGATCGGCTCGATGCGGTCGCTGTTGTCCATCGGGGTCCTCGCGTTCGTTGCGGAGTCGGGGGTGCAGGCCGGGGGCCGGGCAACCGGTCGTTACATCCTTTCACTGCCGCGGCCCGGTTTCGACGTCCGTCCCTGGGCTCCACTTCCGGCCCGGGCGCCCATCCGGGCCCCGGGTGAGTCACAATGAAGACATGAGCGTGCGCACCCCTGACCCCGATCCGGACTGGACCCCTGGCCCCGAGGACGGTCCACCGGTCAACACGAACCCGGGCTGGCTCAGCGACGTCGAGCTCACCCAGATCCGCCGTCGGCTGCCGCTGCTCTACGTGGAGGCCGTTCCGGTGCGCGTTGACGGCCTCGGCCAGGTCGTCGAAATCGGGGTGCTGCTCCGCGCGACGCCGGAGGGCAAAATGACCCGCACCCTCGTCTCGGGGCGCGTCATGTACGGCGAGACCCTGCGCGACGCGCTGTTCCGCCACCTCGAGAAGGACCTCGGGCCGATGGCGTTCCCGCAGCTGCCCGCGAGCCCGGTGCCGTTTTCGGTGGCCGAGTACTTCCCGCTGCCCGGGCTGACGGCCTTCACGGATGACCGCCAGCACGCCGTCTCACTGGCCTACGTCGTTCCGGTCACCGGCACCTGCGACCCGCGGCAGGACGCCCTCGAGCTCACCTGGATGTCGCCGGAGGAGGCCGCATCCGACGCCGTCTCCGCGGAGATGGAGGGCGGCCGCGGCTCCCTGCTGCGCACGGCACTCGCCTCGGTCGGCCAGCTGCGCTAGCTGTCCAGGGTCCTGTGTCACGAGGCCGTTTCACGTTTGAGTTGCGGACAAGCGCCCTTCGTTTCGCGCGGGAAGGTGCTTTTTCCGCAACTCAGCCCGGAGTACGAACGAGCTAGCGGATCATCCGGGATTCGCGCAGCATCTCGCCGAAGAACGGCGCGACCTTCTGCGTGCCGTCGAACTCGAAGCCGTTGCGCCGGTAGAAGGCCTCGGCCCGGGGATTGTCGGTGGCGATCCAGAGGAAGGCCGGTAGCGTGCCGATCGACGCGTCGAGCAGGTCCTGGCCCGCCCCGGATCCGTGGTGGGCCGTCAGCACGTAGAGCGCATACAGTTCGAGCTCGCGCGGGGCGTCGTCGTCACGGCCGGGCCCGGTGCCCGCGAATCCGATGATCTCGCCGTCGACCTCGGCGACCCACTGCTGGTCGGTCGGGCTGGCGATGATCTGCTCCCAGCGGCTCGCCCGGTCCTCTGGGCGGATGCTGTCGAGCAGCTGCTGCGAGAGCAGGTGCGAGTAGCTCTCCCGCCAGCACTGCACGTGCACGACGCCGAGCGCGGCGGCATCCTCCGGACGCGCCTCGCGAATACTGACGCTCATGTTCGATCCCCCCCATCGCCCCCGGTCTGCGCCACAGCCTGGCGAACGAGACGCACCTCGCTCAGCTCCTCTCCGAGCACTTCCTCGACCTTGTTCCGGCCGTCGGGCGTGTACCCGTTGCGGGCGTAGAAACCGTGCGCGCGGGAGTTGTCTGACGCCACCCAGAGCGACGACGGTCCCGGGTCGACGACCGCGTCGAAGAGCTTCTGGCCGATTCCGGTGCCGTGGTAGGCGTCGAGCAGGTAGACGAAGTACAGCTCAGGGACGCCGGGCAGGTCGGCGTCGTGGCCGGGTCCGCTGCCGGCGAAGCCGACGATCTCCCCGTCGACGACGGCCACGACCTGGCGGTACTCCGGCCCCTGCGACGTGTACCGGCGCCACATGGCGGCGAGCCGCTCCGGGTGCAGCTGCGAGAGGGCGGCGGCGCTCAGCAGGTGATCGTAGGTTTCATGCCAGCAGGCCGCGTGTACGCGGCCAAGGCTGTCTGCATCCGCTTCTACGGCGGGCCGAACGACGACTGTGGTGTCCATGAACCGACACTAGCCGAGGCCCGCGGGGTGGTTTTACCGGCGGATGCCGACGCCGTCGGCAACGCACAACGGGCCGGCCTCGTGAGAGACCGACCCATTTGCGTGCGGAGTGATGGAACGCCGGGCGCTTAGCCCTGGGCGCGGCGCGGTGCCGAGCGGCGTGCGCCGCCGGTGGAACCGCCGCCGCGCACGAGGCCGCCGACCTGCAGGCCGCCGGTGCGACCGGAGCCCTGAGCCGAGCGTCCGCCGTTGCCCTGGGGTGCGTGGCCGCGGCCGGATGCTGCGGGGCGCTCGCCGCGCTCGTGGCGGTTCCCGCCGGGGGCGACGTCGTTGCTGCGGCCACCGCGGCCCCCGGCGCCCTGACCTCCACGGCCGTTGTCACGGTCGTCGCGGTTGACGCGCTTGCGCTGGGCGTTGGCGCCCTGCGAGCGTCCGCCCTGCGACTGGCCCTGCGGCTGCTCGATGCGCGGGACGGGCTTCACATAGGCGGCAACCTCGCCGACGAGGGCGTCCACGGCGGGCGAATGCGCGGTGACGCGCTGCGGAGTCACCTTGATGGCGGCCTTCTTCAGCAGGGCGTCCGTGTCGCGCTTCTGCTCGGGGAGCACGACGGTGACGACGTCACCGGCGCTGCCGGCGCGGGCGGTGCGGCCCGAGCGGTGCAGGTACGCCTTGTGCTCTGCGGGCGGGTCGACGTGGATGACGAGTTCGATGTCGTCGACGTGCACGCCGCGGGCGGCGACATCCGTGGCGACAAGCACCTTGACGGTGCCGGCGCTGAACGCGGCCAGGTTGCGGTCGCGGGCCACCTGCGAGAGGTTGCCGTGCAGGTCGACCGAGGGGATGCCGGAGTCGGTGAGCGACTTGGCCAGCTTCTTGGCCTGGTGCTTGGTGCGCATGAAGAGGATGCGGCGTCCGCTGCCCGAGGCCAGCTTCTGCACGAGCGCCTTCTTGGAGTCGGTGCCGTCGACCTCGAACACGTGGTGGGTCATCGCGGAGACGTGGCTGGTGGCCTCGTCGACCGAGTGCAGCACCTCGTTGTTCAGGAAGCGGCGGACGATCTTGTCCACGCCGTTGTCGAGCGTCGCCGAGAACAGCAGGCGCTGTCCGCCCTTGGGGGTCTTGTCGAGGATGCGGGTGACAACGGGCAGGAAGCCGAGGTCGGCCATGTGGTCGGCCTCGTCGAGCACGGTGATCTCGACCGAGTCGAGGTTCACGAAGCCCTGCTTCATGAGGTCCTCGAGGCGGCCGGGGCAGGCCACGACGATGTCGACGCCGGCCTTGAGGGCCTGCACCTGGCGGCCCTGCGACACGCCACCGAAGATGGTTGTCGTGTTGAGGCCGTAGGCCTCGGCCAGCGGGGTGAGCGCCGCGGTGATCTGGGTGGCCAGCTCGCGGGTCGGGGCGAGGATCAGGCCGAGCGGGCGACCCGGGCGACGCTTGCCGCCGGCGAGCTTGCCGCCGAGGCGCGCCACCATGGGCAGCGAGAACGCGAGGGTCTTGCCGGAGCCGGTCTTCCCGCGGCCGAGCACGTCGCGTCCGCCGAGGGTGTCGGGCAGGGTGTCGACCTGGATCGGGAAGGGGCTGTCGATTCCCTGGCTCGTCAGGATGGTGACGAGGGGAGCCGGCACGCCGAGCGTGCTGAAAGATGAAGAAGTTGCAGACAAAGTGGTGCCTTTCGGGCATCAGAGTCCTCGCCGGATCGCACGCCGCGATGGCGACGAGCCGGGATCAGGGAGGAATCACATGGCGAAGGTGCCGAAGGGCACATCCGTTCGCCGTAAGAAAGTGACATTCGAAAAATCGGGCCGGGCCTGCAGGTGATGCGGGAGGCCTCGATAAGAAGAGGGCGTTCTACGACGCAGCAAGCGCAGCAATGCACTCGCAAGTGATTCCAGCTTAGCGGATGCTGTCAAGTCGGGTCAGAAAGCTAGTACTGACGCGGGTGGTACAGCTCGCCGACCGGCACGTCGACCGGCACGATATTGCCGGCCTGGGGGAGCGGGCAGGCCCACATCGGGTCGAAGGCGCACGATGGGTTGTAGGCGAAGTTGAAGTCGAGGATGAGGGTGTCGTCGTCCACGCCTGGGCCGAGGTCCGCGCCCTTGACGGTGTCGAGCAGGTAGCGCCCGCCGCCGTAGGTTCCGCCGGGTTTGCCGGCCAGGGCGTCTTTGAGCGGCAGGAACAGGCCGCCCGCGTAGCCGGCGAGGCGCCACACGTCCAGCACGCCGATGTAGGGCAGCCGAACCGTGCCGACGAGGTCGAACGGGACCGCGCCATCCGTTCCGGTCTCGACCACCATGCGCAGCGGTTCCTCGGCGCGGTGCACCTCGGCCTCGAACCGCCAGTCGGGGTCGTAGGCGGCGATGGGCAGGCCGGTGAACGCGGCGCGGTCATCCGGAAGCAGCGGCGACGACGGATGCCCGGCGAAGAGTTCGTCGCGGCCGGAGCGCCACAGCTCGTGGCCTGCGGCCGGGTTCTGCACGCTGAGCTGCCGCACTCCGGCGTAGAGGCCGAAGACCCGGCGCCGCCAGTCGACGAGCTGCAGGGCGCCCAGTGTTGAACTCATTCCGTCAGGCTAGCGGGATGTCGGCGCCGAGGTCGAGGCGCCAGGTGGGGGCGAGGCGCTTGAGCCGCAGCGCCCGCCACTGCCAGAACGCCCAGAAAGCGGGCCACAGGGCGAGGGTCGCCGGGCCGGCTCGGAAGACGAGCTGATCCCGGTAGAGCGTCTTGCCGGTGCCGGCCGGGTCGGGGGCGATCGCCATCCGGTGGTCCCACAACGTCACCGCGGCCAGCGAGCCGGACGTGCCCCGCCCGGTGTCGCGCAGGATGCGCACGCCGTCGGGCCTCGTGGTCGCCATGGTCAGCCGGATGACCTGCTCGCCGAGCGGCACCAGGCCCAGCCCGCGCAGCGCGACGGGGTGCTCGCCGGACTCCCACACGGTGGGGAAGCCCTCGTCGCCGAGCGACTCCATCCTGACGAGCGGCGAACTCACCTCGGCGAAAACGGCCGGGCTTCGGATGGCGCGCCAGGCGGCATCCGGGGGGCAGTCGAGAATTTCTTTCAGCAGCACGCGCATGCCCCCAGTCTCTGTGGAAGCGGGATGGGATACAACTGGAGCGTGGCAATCCGATACTGGCTGGGCGTTGCGCAGCGCGAAAACGTGCGGCGCGGGGTCGCCATGGGCATCGCCCAGGTCAGTAACGGCGCGCGGGAGGCGCTGGAGAGCATGCGGGACTCTGACGGGATCGTCTACTACTCGCCCAAATCCGACTTCGAGGGCGAGCCGCTCAAATCGTTCACCGCGATCGGGTGGGTGGCCGACGACACGGTCTTCCAGCCCGCCGAGTCCCCGGCGGGCGGCTACCGGCCGTGGCGGCGTCGGATTGAGTACGACCCGGGCGCCGTGGAAGCGCCCATCCGCCCGCTCCTGCCCCTGCTCGACCTCACCCGCGGAAATCCGGACTGGGGGTATCAGCTCAGGCGCGGCCTGCTCGAGATCTCCCGGCATGACTTCGAGGAGATCCGCCGGCAGATGCGGCGACCCTCGGCCGACGACCGGTAGCGCCGGCACCTGGCTCGCCGAGTTCGCCCGTTCCGGTTGAGTTTGGCCGGCGCACCCGGGCAACTCGACCGGAACCGGTCAACGCGGCGCAGGCCGGCGGATGCGCCGGG
Source organism: Cryobacterium psychrotolerans (assembly GCF_900101115.1). Taxonomy (GTDB): domain Bacteria; phylum Actinomycetota; class Actinomycetes; order Actinomycetales; family Microbacteriaceae; genus Cryobacterium; species Cryobacterium psychrotolerans. The sequence goes on along the minus strand of NZ_FNFU01000004.1, from coordinate 206,601 downwards.
CCGGGCCCCGGGGGATCGTTAGACTCGCGACTATGACTGGCGAACTGTGGTGGGTACCTTCGGTCATTGTCTTCGGTGCGGTCCTAGCCCTCGTCGCGCTCACCGTGATGCTCGCCGGGCGGCGACGCCGGCAGCGTGAGGGGGTCGCTGACGCGGCGGCGGCCGACCTCGCCCGCACGGCCTCGATCGGCCTCGTGCGTGCCGATGACGTCATCCAGGCTGCCACCGACGAACTGGGTTTCGCGATCGCGCAGTTCGGGGAGAAGGCCACCGGCGACTTCGCGGCGGCGCTCGCCGTGTCCCGCCGCCAGTTGGGCGACGCCTTCTCCGTGCAGCAGAAACTCGACGACGCGATGCCCGACAGCGCCGCCGAACGGCGGCGCTGGAGCGAGCAGATCATCGAGCTCACCGCGGAGGCCACGGCGCGCCTGGACGAGCAGACCCGGGACTTCGACGCAAAACGCGGCATGGAGCTGGACGCCCCGCGCCGGCTCGACCAGCTGAGCCGGCGCCTGGACCGGGTCGCCGACCGCCTCAAATCCGGGGCGGCGAGCCTGGACCGCCTGGGCCGGACGTACGACGCCCCGGCCCTCGCTCCGATCATTGGCAATGTGGCGCGGGCGAAGAGCGCCCTCGACGAGGCACGATCCGCGGCCGACGTCGCCGCCGACCGGCTGGAGCGCGGGGCGACCGAGCCGGTGGGAGAACAGATGCGCGAGGCCGAGCGCGGCCTGTTTCTCGCCACCCGACTGCTCGATGCGATCGAAACCGGCGAGGACGAGCTGCACATCGGCCACGCCGGCCTGGTCACCGCCCTCGACGCGGCCGAGACGGAACTCGCCGAGGCGCGCGCGCTGCGCGACCGCCACGAGGAAGCCGACACGAGCGCCGACCTCAACCAGGTCATCGCCGAGGCCGGCCGGGTGCTCGGCGAGCTGCGGGATCCGACCAGGCTGAGTCATCCGTCGGTGGACCTCGCCCGTCTCCGGGACGCGATGGACGGCCTCGACGTCATGCGCTCCGCGGCACGGAACCGCCAACTGCGCCTCGAGAACGCGCGCACCGCGCTGGGCGGCGCGCTGCTCGCGGCCCGCAGCCAGATCACGCTCACCCGCGATTTCATCACCGGGCACCGCGGCCGGGTGGGAGCGGCGGCCCGCACCCGTCTCGCCGAGGCCGAACGGCAGCTAGCGCTCGCCGAGGCCGAGGCCGACCCGGTCACCGCCCTCGACGCCGCCCGCCGGGCCATGACCCTCGGGACGGATGCCGAGGCCCTCGCCCACTACGACGCCGCCTGAGCCGCCCGTCCCGCCCCGCCGTTCCCGCGCGTGAGGGGTCGCATATCGACCTTCCCGAGGGCAACGAAGGTCGATATGCGACCCCTCACGCGGAGTTAGCTAGCCTTGGGGGGTGATTGACGAGCAGCCGCAGCAGAAGTACCAGGTGAGGTTCGACTGGGGGCTGGCGGGGTTCCAGGCCCTCGCGGCGCAGGCGGACGTCGTCATCCTCGCCGACGCGCTGCCCGGGACCGATGCCGAGAGCGGCTACCCGACACCGCTCGCCGCGCACCAGGTCATCGCCGCCGGGTTCGGCAATCGCAGCGCCGTGGCCGAGTGGGTGCTCGCCCGCCAGACCGAGAAGGGCGACCGATTCGCCGTCGCCGTCATCGCCGTGGGGGAGCGCCGCCCCGACGGCACACCGCGCGTCGCCGTCGAAGACCTCCTCGTCGCAGGTGCCGTGATCGACGCCCTCACCGGCCTCGGCATCGACCATTGTTCTCCGGAGGCGGCCGCGGCATCCGCGGCCTTCGTGGGCTTGAAGCGCGCGCTGCGGCACCTCACCAGCGCCTCCGAAACCGGCCAGGCGCTCGCCCGAGCCGGCCGGGAGCTCGAGGTGGAAGCCGCGGGGCGGCTGGACGACTCCTGCACCGTGTTGGCACTCGGGGAATTTACCTTTCCAGCCTGAACCCCGGGCGGTCAGCTGGCGGCCGCTGCCGCCCGGCGCCGGGCCGCCGCGGTGATCTCGCGCCGGTCCCAGGTGATCAGGTGGGCGCGGTTGAACCCGCGGCCGCACAGCCCGCAGGCCAGCGCGCGGGTCGGCTGCCGGTACCGGTAGTGCGTGTGCCCGGCCGGGCAGGTTCCCACCCAGGGAGCGAGCTCGTCGGCGATCTCGCCGTCGTGCGTGCGCTTGCCGTCGTAGCCGAGGTCGAGGGCGACCTTTTTCCACCTCGGGCCGTGGGCGGCGCGAGGGCCGGCGAGCGCGTGGGCGACCTCGTGCAGCAGGATCTGGTGGATCTCGTCGTCGTCGTACCGGGCCGCAAGGTAGCGGGAGACGGTGACGCGCCGGGCGGTGAAGTTGCAGAGGCCCGCGCGCTTCTTCGCGTTGTCGAAGTCGAAGGTCCAGCTGGGGTCGAGGTGCAAGGCGATGAGCGCATTCGCCCACCGGCGCACTCGGTCGAGGTCTGCCATCAGGGCGCCACCTCCACCTGGTACAGCCGGTCGTCGCCGGGAGCGGGGCTGCCCCGGCCATCCGTATTGTTGCTCACAAACCACAGTGTGCCATCCGGACCCGGCACCACATCGCGCAGCCGCCCGTAACTGTGCACAAACCAGTCGCTGGACTCGCCTGTCGAGGGGTCGATGCGCCACAACCGCTGGCCGCGCAGGCTCGCCATGAAGACGGTGTCGCCCACGATCGCGATCCCGCTGGGGCTGGCCTGGTCCGTCGGCCACTGGACCAGGGGGTCGACGAAGCCCTCGCGGTCCCCGGTCCCCTCGACGATCGGCCAGCCGTAGTTCGCGCCCGCCGTGATCTCGTTGAGCTCGTCCCAGGTGTTCTGGCCGAACTCGCTCGCCCAGAGCCGACCCCGGGAGTCCCACGCGATCCCCTGCGGGTTGCGGTGCCCGTAGGAGTAGACGAGCGTACCGAACGGGTTGTCGGTCGGCGCCCGGCCGGTCGGCGTCATCCGCAGGATCTTGCCGCCGAGCGAGTCCCGGTCCTGCGCGTTCGCACCGTTCCCGGCGTCGCCGGCCGTCGCGTAGAGCAGTCCGTCCGGTCCGAACGCGATGCGGCCGCCGTTGTGGTTCCCGGCCTTCGGGATGCCGTCGAGCACGAGCTCGGGAGCGCCCAGGGTGAGGCGTCCCGCGGGGCCGTCGAGGGGCATCCGCACGATGCGGTTGTCGTCGGCGGCCGTGAAGTAGGCGTACACCCAGCCCTGCCCGCCGGGGGCCGCATTGTCCGCGAGGAACGCCAGGCCGAGGAGGCCGCCCTCACCGGATGGCCGGGCATCGGCGACGGCACCGGCCCGCCGCAGGCTTCCGTCGCGGCGCAGTTCACGGATGAGCGTCGTGTCGCGTTCGCTGATCAGGGTGCCGCCGCCGGGAATGCGCAGGATCGACCACGGTGCGGCCAGGCCGGAGGCGATGACGACGGGGTCGCCGACCGGGTGCACCGGGCGCGGAACGGCTCCGGGCGACGGACTCGAAGACGGGACGTCCCGGCTCGGCGTCGATGTCGAGGCGGAAGGTGCGGGGGCGCTCGCCATGCAGCCGGAGAGCGCGAGAAGCACACTTGCTGCCAGCGCAGCCGGTGCCACAGACCCCGCCCGCATGTTCACGTTCCACCTCGTTGACGTTCGCAGGTCGACACCCGCTGGTGACAGCATGGCGCAGATCGGCGGGTGCGGCGAGTGCGGCGAGGCATGGCGCGGGTCTGCGCGCTCGGCGCTGCCTCCGCAGCCGAGGAGTGCGGGTCAGCGCGCCTGGTCGCGCTCGGCGATGAAGGATTCGACGACGGCGACCGCGATCAGCGAGCTCTCGAGCTGGTCGGCCGGGGCGCCGCCTTTCTCCCGCAGGAACACGGCCGCGGTGAAGTCGGTCAGCGCGTCCTCGAGGTTGCCCTGGTCGAAATGCACCTTGCCCCGGTGCTGCCGGGCAAAGGCGGCAACGTGGGTCCAGTCGTGCGTCTCGGCGTCGGCCACGCAGTGCGTCAGTTCGTAGGCGGCATCGTCGAGCTTGCCCTGGGCCTGCAGCACCTGGGCGCGACGGATGCGGCATGCCGTGAGCTGCTCGCGGGACCCGGTGAACCGGGCCTGGCGGGTGGCCTCGTTGGCGAGGTCCCAGGCCTCGTCGAGTCGGCCGAGCAGGCGCAGCAGCGCGGCCTTCTCATTGAGCGCGGACAGGCTGCGCAGCGCCCCGAGTTCGTCGAGGCGTTCCGCGGCGGCCCGGAGGTCGACCTTTTCGCGCAGGGTGACTGCGTCGTAACCGATGATGATGCTCAGGGCGTGTTCCTGTAGTCCAAGGCGGCACGTGCCGCGTACGGGGGGTGAGTCTTCCACACTAACTCGGCCGCCGCGGGCTGAGCCCCAGACGCGCCCCGGGTCGCCGTTCGGCTCGCCGACTTTGCCTGTTGCGGTCGAGATTGGCCGGTGCGCCTGGCAAAGTCGACCGCAACAGGCAAACTCGGCGCACGAGGGGCGCGGGCTCAGTTGCCGATCTGGAAGACCGTGCGGCCGGGGAGCGGCGACGGCGTGGCCGTGGCATCCGTCGACACGGCGGCCGTGGCCATGAACTGACGGAACTCGGCGCCTTCGATCACCTTCGCCGGGTGCGGCCCGCCGGCCAGCAGCCGCGGGATCCAGTCGGTGTCGATCGGCGTGTTCGCGGCCACGAAGACGATGTTGCCGAAGCGTCGGCCCTTGAGCACCTGCGTCTCGGCCAGCCCGATCACGTGCGCGAACACGGCGGACAGCGTGGCGGCTTGGCCGCGCGCGAAGGCCAGACCGGGGCCGTCGGCGACGTTCACGGCGAGCACCCCGCGCGGGCTCAGCAGCGGCGCGGCCAGTTCGTAGAACTCGCGGCTGGTCACGTGCGCGGGGGTGCGCGCGCCGGAGAAGACGTCGACGACCACGAGGTCGACCGCGCCGCGCAGCCCCGCGGGCAGCTTGCCGAGCACCTCCCGGGCGTCGCCGTGCCTCACGCGCAGCTGGGCGCGCTTGTCCCAGGGCAGCTCGGCGCGCACCAGGTCGATCAGGTCGCTCTCGAGTTCGACCACCTGCTGGCGTGAGCCGGGCCGGGTGGCCTCGACGTAGCGGGGGAGCGTCAGGGCGCCGCCGCCGAGGTGCACCGCGGTGATCGGCTCGCCGGGGTCGCCGATCAGGTCGATGACGTGGCCGATGCGCTGCACGTACTCGAAGAACAGCTCGCCCGGGTTGTCCATGTTCACGTGCGACTGCGGCGTGCCGTCCACGATCAGCTGGAAGCTTCCCGGCGTGAAGCGGTCGGGCTCGATCAGGGCCACGTGCCCGCTCAGCTTCAAAACGATCGACGGATGCTGCTGCTCGCCCCTGCTCATCCCCCCATCTTCCCCCGTCGAACGCGTTCGACCCCCGCGAACCTGCAGTCGTGCGCGTTATTCGGGGGTTATAACGCGCACAAGTGCGGTTTCGCGGAGGGGGGAGGGGGAGGCGGAGGCGGAGGCAGGGAGAGGAGGAGGGGGGGCGAAGCGGGGTTATACCTGAGAATTTGCACAAGGTCAAGAATGCAGTGGACACGGCGATTCAAAAACAATATGATTGATCTTTGCGCTCCCAGATTAACTCTGCCTTCATATTGCGGTCGGCTTTGCGTGCTCAAGCCAACTTGCGGCACATCTTCCACGAGGTCTCAGACTTCAGAGGGTCTGTGGAGTAATCCCTTAATAACAGTAACTAGGCCTGACGGGGTCCACGGAGGTTATTTTCTTGGCTGCTGCGCGCAACGCAACCACCAACTCACCCAAGAACGGTCGCTCAGCAGAGCGTCTTTCGTTCGCAAAGATCAGCGACAACCTCACTGTTCCGGATCTGCTCGCTTTGCAGACCGAGAGCTTTGACTGGCTTGTCGGGAACGATATCTGGAAGGCGCGCCTCGCTGAGGCGCAGAAGGCCGGTCGTCAGGACCTGCCCAGCCGTACCGGACTCGACGAAATCTTCGAAGAGATCTCTCCCATCGAGGACCTCGGCGAAACGATGCAGTTGTCGTTCACCAACCCGGAGCTCGAGCCGGAGAAGTACACCATCGACGAGTGCAAGGAAAAGGGCAAGACCTACTCCGCACCGCTCTATGTGAACGCTGAGTTCATGAACCACCTCACCGGTGAGATCAAGACCCAGACCGTGTTCATGGGTGACTTCCCCCTCATGACGCCCAAGGGCACCTTCGTGATCAACGGCACCGAGCGTGTCGTCGTCTCGCAGCTCGTGCGTTCGCCCGGCGTCTACTTCGACCGCCAGCAGGAGAAGACCTCCGACAAGGACATCTACTCCGCTCGCGTCATCCCGAGCCGTGGTGCCTGGCTCGAATTCGAGATCGACAAGCGCGACCAGGTCGGCGTTCGCATCGACCGCAAGCGCAAGCAGTCCGTGACCGTCTTCCTCAAGGCGCTCGGACTCACCAGCGAGGAAATCCTCGAGGAGTTCAAGGGCTTCGCGTCCATCGAGCTCACCCTCGAGAAGGACAACATCCTCACCAAGGAAGAAGCCCTCAAGGACATCTACCGCAAGCTCCGCCCGGGCGAGCAGGTTGCCGCCGAGGCCGCACGCGCGCTCCTGGACAACTTCTTCTTCAACTCCAAGCGCTACGACCTGGCCAAGGTTGGTCGCTACAAGATCAACCGCAAGCTCGGCCTCGAGGCCCCGCTCAGCGACTCCGTACTGACGCTCCAGGACATCCTGGCCACGATCAAGTACCTCGTCGCACTCCACGACAACCAGACGACGATCGTCGGCACCCGCGAGGGCAAGAAGACCGACATTCGGATCGACATCGACGACATCGACCACTTCGGTAACCGTCGTATCCGCGCCGTCGGCGAGCTGATCCAGAACCAGGTCCGCACCGGCCTGTCCCGCATGGAGCGCGTCGTTCGCGAGCGCATGACCACGCAGGACATCGAAGCGATCACCCCGCAGACCCTGATCAACGTGCGCCCCGTCGTTGCCGCGATCAAGGAGTTCTTCGGTACCTCGCAGCTCTCGCAGTTCATGGACCAGAACAACCCGCTCGCGGGCCTCACGCACAAGCGTCGCTTGTCTGCGCTCGGCCCGGGTGGTCTGTCCCGTGACCGCGCCGGCGTCGAGGTGCGAGACGTTCACCCCTCGCACTACGGCCGCATGTGCCCGATCGAGACCCCGGAAGGCCCGAACATCGGCCTGATCGGTTCGCTCGCATCGTTCGCCCGCATCAACGCCTTCGGTTTCATCGAGACCCCGTACCGCCGTGTAGTCAACGGCAACGTCACCACGGATATCGACTACCTGACCGCGTCCGAGGAAGACGAGTTCATCGTCGCCCAGGCAAACGCGCCGCTCACCAAGGACTCGCACTTCGCGCAAGACCGCGTGCTGGCTCGTAAGAAGGGTGGAGAGGTCGACCTCTTCCCCGCCGACGAAATCGGCTACATGGATGTCTCGCCGCGCCAGATGGTGTCGGTCGCGACCTCGCTCATCCCGTTCCTCGAGCACGACGATGCCAACCGTGCGCTCATGGGTGCCAACATGCAGCGTCAGGCCGTGCCGCTTCTTCTCAGCGACAGCCCGCTGGTCGGAACCGGTATGGAGGTCTTCGCGGCCATCGACGCCGGCGACGTGCTCACCGCCGACAAGGCCGGTGTGGTGATGGAGGTTTCGGCCGACGTCGTCACCATCCAGCTGGACGAGGGCGGAACGCAGGACTACTACCTGCGCAAGTTCGCCCGCTCCAACCAGGGAACGAGCTACAACCACCGCGTCATCGTCAATGCGGGCGACCGTATTGAGGTCGGCGAGGTCATCGCCGATGGCCCGGCCACCGACAACGGAGAGCTCGCCCTCGGAAAGAACCTCCTCGTGGCATTCATGCCGTGGGAGGGTCACAACTTCGAGGACGCGATCATCCTGAGCCAGAACCTGGTGAAGGACGACACCCTCTCCTCGATTCACATCGAGGAGTACGAGGTCGACGCCCGCGACACCAAGCTGGGCAAGGAAGAGATCACTCGCGACCTGCCCAACGTGTCGCCCGACCTCCTCGCCGACCTCGACGAGCGTGGCATCATCCGGATCGGTGCAGAGGTTCGCCCCGGCGATATCCTCGTGGGCAAGGTCACGCCGAAGGGCGAGACCGAGCTTTCCGCCGAGGAGCGCCTGCTGCGCGCCATCTTCAATGAGAAGAGCCGCGAAGTTCGCGACACGAGCCTGAAGGTTCCCCACGGTGAGCGCGGCACGATCATCGGCGTCAAGGTGTTCGACTCGCAGGATGGCGACGACGAGCTCGGCTCGGGCGTCAACCAGCGAGTTGCCGTCTTCATCGCCCAGAAGCGCAAGATCACCGAAGGTGACAAGCTTGCCGGCCGTCACGGCAACAAGGGTGTCATCTCCAAGATCCTGCCCGTCGAGGACATGCCGTTCCTCGCCGACGGAACCCCGGTTGACATCATCCTCAACCCGCTGGGTATCCCCGGTCGAATGAACTTCGGTCAGGTGCTCGAAACCCACCTCGGCTGGATCGCCAAGCAGGGCTGGAACGTCGAGGGCAAGCCCAAGTGGGCTGCCAAGCTTCCCGAGCAGGCGCACAGCGCGGCCCCGGGCACCAAGGTTGCGACCCCGGTGTTCGACGGCGCGCTCGAGGCCGAGATCGAGGGTCTGCTGGACTCGACGACCAAGACCCGCGATGGCGACCGCCTGATCGACTCCACCGGAAAGACCATGCTGTTCGATGGCCGCTCCGGCGAGCCGTTCCCGCGGCCGATCTCCGTTGGCTACATGTACATCCTGAAGCTCCACCACCTGGTTGACGACAAGATTCACGCACGTTCGACCGGTCCGTACTCCATGATCACGCAGCAGCCGCTGGGTGGTAAGGCGCAGTTCGGTGGACAGCGTTTCGGTGAGATGGAGGTGTGGGCGCTCGAAGCATACGGAGCCGCTTACGCCCTGCAGGAACTCCTGACCATCAAGTCGGACGACATCCTCGGCCGCGTCAAGGTGTACGAAGCGATCGTCAAGGGCGAGAACATCCAGGAGCCCGGTATTCCGGAGAGCTTCAAGGTTCTGATCAAGGAAATGCAGTCGCTGTGCCTGAACGTCGAGGTGCTCTCGGCGGACGGTACCGCAGTCAGCCTGCGCGACACGGATGACGAGGTCTTCCGCGCTGCGGAGGAACTGGGCATCAACATTTCCACCCGGTTTGAGTCGTCATCCATTGACGACATCTAAGCCTGGCCACTGAAGAGACTTCGAAAACTTTCCAAGGAGAGAAATTGCTCGACGTAACAACATTTGACGAGCTTCGCATTGGCCTGGCTACCGCTGACGACATCCGTCGTTGGTCGCACGGTGAGGTCAAGAAGCCCGAAACCATCAACTACCGCACGCTCAAGCCGGAAAAGGACGGACTGTTCGGCGAACAGATCTTCGGCCCGTCCCGCGACTGGGAGTGCTCCTGCGGCAAGTACAAGCGAGTGCGCTTCAAAGGCATCGTTTGTGAGCGCTGTGGCGTAGAGGTCACCAAGTCGTCGGTGCGCCGTGAGCGCATGGGCCACATTGAGCTCGCCGCCCCGGTCACCCACATCTGGTACTTCAAGGGTGTTCCCTCGCGTCTCGGCTACCTGCTGGACATGGCCCCGAAGGACCTCGAAAAGGTCATCTACTTCGCGGCGTACATGGTCATCACGGTTGACGAAGACGGTCGCCACCAGGACATGCCTGGCCTGGAGAACGAACTGCGCCTCGAGATCAAGACCATCGAGGGTCAGCGCGATTCCCGGATCGCCGACCGCCTGCAGCGCCTCGAAACCGACCTCGCAGCACTTGAGGCCGAAGGCGCCAAGAGCGACCAGAAGAAGCGTGCCAAGGACTCGGCCGAGAAGGAGATGAGCCAGGTCCGCAAGTCCCTCGACGAGCAGATCGCTCACCTCGAGCGCGTGTGGGAAGACTTCCGCACCCTCAAGGTCGGCGACCTGAAGCCCGAGGACTCGGTCTTCCACGAACTGCAGGACCGCTTCGGCATGTACTTCGACGCCTACATGGGTGCCGAAGCCATCAAGAAGCGCCTGCTGGCCTTCGACCTGGTCACCGAAAGCGAAAACCTGCACCTGCAGATCGCCGAGGGCAAGGGCCAGAAGAAGATCCGTGCGATCAAGCGCCTCCGCGTGGTCAACGCATTCATCATGACCGGCAACTCGCCGGCCGCGATGGTGCTCGACGTCGTGCCGGTCATCCCGCCGGAACTGCGCCCGATGGTGCAGCTCGACGGTGGCCGCTTCGCGACCTCGGACCTCAACGACCTCTACCGTCGTGTGATCAACCGCAACAACCGCCTGCGTCGTCTGCTTGACCTTGGTGCTCCCGAGATCATCGTGAACAACGAGAAGCGGATGCTGCAGGAAGCCGTTGACGCGCTGTTCGACAACGGTCGTCGTGGCCGCCCCGTCACCGGTACCGGCAACCGCGCCCTCAAGTCCCTGAGCGACATGCTCAAGGGCAAGCAGGGTCGCTTCCGTCAGAACCTGCTCGGCAAGCGCGTCGACTACTCGGGCCGTTCGGTCATCGTCGTCGGCCCGCAGCTCAAGCTGCACCAGTGTGGTCTGCCCAAGCAGATGGCGCTGGAGCTGTTCAAGCCGTTCGTGATCAAGCGCCTGATCGACCTGAGCCACGCTCAGAACATCAAGGCCGCCAAGCGCATGGTTGAGAGGAGCCGCCCGCAGGTCTGGGACGTGCTCGAGGAGATCATCCGCGAGCGCCCCGTGCTGCTGAACCGTGCACCGACGCTTCACCGCCTGGGCATCCAGGCGTTCGAGCCTCAGCTCGTTGAGGGTAAGGCCATCCAGCTGCACCCCCTCGTCTGTGCCGCGTTCAACGCCGACTTCGACGGCGACCAGATGGCAGTCCACCTGCCGCTGTCGATGGAAGCCCAGGCCGAAGCGCGCATCCTGATGCTCGCGTCGAACAACATCCTGAAGCCGTCAGACGGCCGCCCGGTGACCCTGCCCACGCAGGACATGATCATCGGTCTGCACCACCTGACCACGCTCAAGGAAGGCGTCGAAGGCGAAGGCCGCGCGTTCTCCTCCACGTCAGAGGCGATCCTCGCCTTCGACCAGAAGTCGCTCGACCTCAACGCCAAGGTGCGCATCCGCCTGACCGACAAGTACTTCACCGAGGGCACGCAGCCCGAAGGCGTCGAGCTTGTCAACGGCCAGGCCGTGGGAACGGTCCTCGTGACCACCACGCTCGGACGCGCGATCTTCAACGAGGCCATGCCGGTCGACTACCCGTACTTCGAGAAGGTGGCCGACAAGGGCACGCTCTCCGGGATCGTCAACGACCTCGCCGAGCGGTACCCGAAGGTGGAAGTTGCCGCGACGCTTGACCGCGTCAAGGACGCCGGTTTCTACTGGGCTACCCGCTCGGGCGTGACCGTCGCCCTCAGCGACATCCTGACCCCGCCGAACAAGCCGCAGATCGTTGCCGGCTACGAGAAGCAGGCCGCCAAGGTGCAGTCACAGTTCGAGAAGGGTCTCACGACCGACCTCGAGCGTCGCCAGGAGCTCATCCAGATCTGGACCCGCGCAACGGAAGACGTTGCCAAGGCCATGCAGGAGAACTTCCCGGAAGACAACACGATCAACCGCATGGTGACATCCGGTGCTCGTGGTAACTGGCTGCAGGTGCGCAACATCGCCGGCATGCGAGGCCTGGTGAACAACCCGAAGGGTGAGATCATCCCTCGCCCGATCATCTCGAGCTACCGCGAAGGCCTGTCCGTCGCCGAGTACTTCATTGCTACTCACGGTGCTCGTAAGGGTCTGGCCGACACGGCGCTTCGTACCGCCGACTCGGGTTACCTCACGCGTCGTCTCGTGGACGTCTCGCAGGATGTCATCATCCGCGAAGACGACTGTGGAACGACCAAGGGCCTCGAGCTGCCGATCGCCGTCGCCGACTCGACCGGGGCACTGGTTCGCCACCCCAACGTCGAGAACGCGGTTTACGCTCGCAGCCTGGCCGCTCCCGCGGTCAACGCCAAGGGCGAGGTCGTCGCAGACGCCGGAGCCGACGTGGGCGACGTGCTCATCGGCAAGCTGGTCGAAGCGGGCGTTGAGAACATCAAGGTGCGTTCGGTGCTCACGTGTGAGTCGGCCGTCGGTGTGTGTGCTGTCTGCTACGGCCGCTCGCTTGCCACCGGGCTGCTCGTCGACATCGGTGAGGCCGTCGGTATCATCGCCGCACAGTCCATCGGTGAGCCGGGTACCCAGCTCACGATGCGTACCTTCCACACCGGTGGTTCGGCATCCGCCGACGACATCACCCAGGGTCTGCCGCGCGTGCAGGAACTGTTTGAGGCGCGTACCCCCAAGGGTGCATCGCCGATCGTCGACACCGCCGGCCGCATCACGATCGAGGACACGGACCGCAGCCGCAAGGTGATCCTGACCCCCGACAACGGCGACGAAGCGATTGCCTACCCGGTGCTCAAGCGTTCGACCCTCCTCGTTGAGGACGGCCAGCACGTCGAGCTCGGCACGCAGATCATCATCGGCGCCGTCGACCCGAAGGAAGTTCTTCGAGTCAAGGGTGTGCGCGAGGTGCAGAAGCACATCGTCGGTGGCGTGCAGGATGTCTACCGTTCGCAGGGCGTGCCGATCCACGACAAGCACATTGAGGTCATCGTTCGCCAGATGCTCCGCAAGGTGACCGTTGTGGACCACGGCGACACCGGCCTGCTGCCGGGCGAGCTCGTTGACCGGTTGAAGTACAACGAGCTCAACCGCACCGCGCTCACCGAGGGCAAGAAGACGGCTTCGGCTCGTCAGGAAGTCATGGGTATCACCAAGGCTTCGCTGGCAACCGAGTCGTGGCTGTCGGCCGCTTCCTTCCAGGAGACCACCCGGGTTCTGACCCAGGCGGCCATGGAAGGCAAGAGCGACCCGCTGATGGGCCTCAAGGAGAACGTGATCATCGGTAAGTTGATCCCGGCCGGCACCGGTCTTCCCCGCTACCGCGACGTCAACGTCGAGGCAACGGATGAAGCCAAGGCTGAGCGTTACCCGAACCGCATCTTCACCGATGATGCGTCGTTCACCGAGGGTGACCTGAGCTTCGTCGACTTCGACAGCTTCTCGTCTGACGACGCGACGCCCGGTACGTACAACTAGTACTGCGTTTAGTCCAACGGATGGCCCCCTGCTTCGGCAGGGGGCCATCCGTCGTTCACGGTGAGCGATAAGGTAGAGCCAATCTCGAAGGGGTAACCGGTGGCCGCTGATCGAGCTCGACGCGCGCCGGGTGCCGGGCGGCCCGTCGGGGCGCCGCGGCCCTGGGTCTTCGTGCTGCTTGCGGTCGCCGTGATCGCGGTCGTCGTCCTGGTGGTCCTGGCCCTCCTGCCCAGGGGGACCAGCCCGACCACCCCGACCGGCCCGGATGCCCCCGCCGCGCGCCCGGTGCCCAGCTCTCCCGCGACAGCCCTGCCGATCACTCCGACCCCTACGCTCGTGGCCGACGACGGGACGCCGCGGCCGACCAACTGCGACGAGCTCTACAGCCCGTCGATGGTGGAGGCCATGGGCGACCTCGTGCTGAACCCGGCCTGGGCGACCGCCCCCGGCGCCGAGGTGCTCTACGGATCCGACGATGCAGCGCTCCGCAGGGTCATTGACACGGCCGAGAACCTGACCTGCATCTGGGGCACCGCGGCGGGCGGCTCCGACACCGGCGTCGTCACCGACCTCGTCCGGGTCACACCGGCGCAGAGCGGCGCGGTCAAGGCCCGGCTCGAGGAGGCCGGCCTCCGCTGCTACGAGGAGCTCGAGGGCCTCCGCTGCGTCATCCAGACGACCACGGAGTCCGGAACGTTCGGCGAATCGCACTTCCTGCGCGACGGCATCTGGCTGGCCACCAAGTACACGAACGCCGGCCCCGACGGCTACACGCACGACATCATCGCCAATGTCTGGAAGGCCGCGTAGCTTCTCGGGACATCCGGCGCCGACTCACCCCCAGATCGCGGGACTGTCGAGCGTGTCGGCCCGCCGGTACCGTTAGCCTTGAGCTAAATCACACCCCGGGCACAGCCTTACCCTGCACCGCCCGACGGTTCCGCATGCAGCGCCCGACCCGGGGGGAGTACCAACGTGGCAACCCTGACCGAAATCCTGATCCTGCACGGCCTCCTGCCCATCGAGGTGCTCGACACCCTCATGTCCGGCGATCCGGCCGACGAGAGCGCCGTGCGCGCCCTGGTCAAGAGCGGCGTGATCAGCGAGATCCAGTTCGCCAGGGCCGTCGCCGCGCAGGCGAACCTGCCCTTCGTCGAGCTGCTCGACTACCCGGTTGACCGGCTCGCCGTCTCGCTCGTTCCCGCCGCAGTCTGCCGACGCCACAACGTGCTCCCGATCAAGATCGACGGCGGCCACCTCGTACTCGCCATGGTCGACCCCGGCAACGTCTTCGCCATCGACGACGTGCGCGAAGCGGCACGGATGCGTGTTGTCCCGGTCGTCGCAGAACGCTCCGACCTGCTCGGCGCCCTCGCCCGCTACCACCGGGCCGACGACGAACTCAGCGACCTCACCTCCACCCTGGAGGACGAGAACGCCGCAATCGAAAGCTCCTCGTTCGGGCTGGCCGATGCCGGCGACGACGACGCCCCGATCGTGCGGTTCGTCAACCTCCTGGTGAGCCAGGCGATCCAGGACCTGGCCTCCGACATCCACATCGAGCCGGCCGAGAACAGCCTGCGCGTGCGCTACCGCATCGACGGCGTGCTGCACGAAATGCAGACCGCGCCGAAGAGCATCCAGAACGGCGTGATCTCGCGGCTCAAGATCATGAGCGACATCGACATCGCCGAGCGTCGCAAACCGCAGGACGGCCGCATGTCGGTCAGCCACGGCGGCCGCAAGATCGACCTGCGCGTGGCGACCCTGCCCACGGTGTGGGGCGAGAAGATCGTCATGCGAATCCTCGACAACGCGAGCACCACCATGAGCCTCTCGGCCCTCAACCTGCTCGAGTACAACGCCGAGGCCTACAAGACGGCGTACTCCAAGCCGTACGGGATGATCCTTGTGACCGGGCCCACGGGCTCGGGCAAGTCGACGACGCTGTACACGACCCTGAACTCGGTCGCCCGGCCGGAGATCAACGTGATCACCGTCGAAGACCCGGTGGAGTACCGGATGGCGGGCATCAACCAGGTGCAGGTCAACGTCAAGGCCGGCCTCACCTTCGCCAGCGCCCTGCGCTCGATCCTGCGTTCAGACCCCGACGTCGTGCTGCTCGGTGAGATCCGCGACCACGAGACGGCGCAGATCGCGATCGAGGCAGCCCTCACCGGCCACCTCGTGCTCTCCACTCTGCACACCAACAACGCGCCCAGCGCGATCACCCGCCTCACCGAGATGGGGATCGAGCCGTTCCTGGTCGGCTCCGCGCTCGACTGCGTCGTGGCCCAGCGGCT
This sequence comes from Cryobacterium psychrotolerans, assembly GCF_900101115.1. Lineage (GTDB taxonomy): Bacteria > Actinomycetota > Actinomycetes > Actinomycetales > Microbacteriaceae > Cryobacterium > Cryobacterium psychrotolerans. The sequence goes on along the minus strand of NZ_FNFU01000004.1, from coordinate 191,125 downwards.
CGCGCGTCGCCTCTGCCCGCGTTGCAAGGCGCCCGGCGAGCATGACGCGTCCGAGCTGCAAAGCCTGGGCATACGCTTCGATCCGAATCTCCCGCTGCCGACGCTGTACAAGCCGGTCGGATGCGCGAGCTGTTCCAACACCGGCTACCGAGGGCGCGTCGCCGTGCACGAGGTCATGACGGTTTCGGAAGAGATCGAACGCCTCACGGTTGCCCGCGCGTCGAGCGCGGACATCTCCAGGGCCGCGTGCGAGCAGGGGATGCTCACGCTGCGTGAAGATGGTTGGGCGAAAGTTCGACTTGGTTTGACGTCCATCGAGGAAATTCTCCGGGTGGTCGCATAGTGCCGAAGGGGAAATCCGCATGAACCAGCCCATCTACGAGATTCCGGTCACGCCGCCGGGCACCACGGCGGCCAGCTGGAGCCTCAGCGAGCCCGAAACCGAGTCCGGGCTCGCGGAGGCCATGGCCGCTGCTGCCGCCCAGGCCGCGGCCCGGATGGAGACCCACACGGACAGCCGTGCGGAAGGCCACGCGGAAAGACAGTCGGCCTCCGGCGTCATCGACTTCGACCCGCCCACCCTGCGCCTGCCGGTGCCGTCAGTGCCGTCGGTGACGACCCCCGAGGTGCCGCTCGGCCAGTTCGAGGGCGTCGCCGAGGCAGACATCGTCACCTTCGCCGAACGCCCCCGCCGCACCCGCGCGGGCGACACCAACGCGCCCGACCCTGACCTCATGGGCGCCCTCGCCGAGGTGCTCGACCTCAACGCCTCCGACCTGCACATCACGGTCGGCGCGCCGCCGAGCATCCGCCTCGACGGCGGCCTCCGGCCCATCGACGGCTCGACCAAGTGGATGCGCGACAAGGTCTTTTCGGCACTGCAGAGCATCCTGACTCCGGCGCAGCGGGAGGAGTTCGAGCGTGAACTCGAACTCGACTTCGCCTACACCGCCGGCGGGGCGCGGTTCCGCGTGAACTACTACCAGCAGCGCAGCTCGATCGGAGGCGCCTTCCGGCTGATCCCGCGCGAGATCAAGCAGCTGAAAGACCTCGGCGTGCCCGAGTCGGTCGCCCAGTTCGCTGCGATCCCGCGTGGCCTCGTGCTCGTCACCGGCCCCACCGGTTCGGGCAAGTCGACCACGCTCGCCGCGCTCGTCGACCTGGTCAACCGCACACGGGCCGACCACATCGTCACGGTCGAAGACCCGATCGAGTTCCTGCACCGGCACCAGAAGTCGCTGGTCAACCAGCGCGAGGTCGGCAGCGACACGCACAGCTTCGCCGCTGCGCTCAAGCACGTGCTGCGGCAGGACCCCGACGTCATCCTGATCGGCGAGCTGCGCGACCTGGAGACGATCTCGGTGGCCCTGACCGCCGCAGAGACCGGCCACCTCGTCTACGCCACGCTGCACACCCAGTCGGCCGCGCAGACGATCGACCGCATCATCGACGTCTTCCCGCCGCACCAGCAGGGCCAGGTACGGGCGCAGCTCGCGGCGACGTTGCAGGGCGTCGTCTGCCAGACCCTGGTGAAGAAGGTCGGCGGCGGGCGTGTGGTGGCCACCGAGGTGCTCGTCACGACCTCGGCCATCGCCAACCTCATCCGCGAGGGCAAAACCTACCAGATCGCCTCCTCGATGCAGGCCGGTCGCAGCCAGGGCATGCACACAATGGACCAGCACCTGGCCGAGCTCGTCAACAGCGGCTTGATCACTCGCCACTCGGCGGAGGAAAAGGCCCAGGATCTCGAAGGCCTCGCCCAGCTTATTCGCCGGGTCGACCCCTCCGACGATCCCATGGCCGGCGGCATCGACTTCGGCGACTCCTTCTCGCCCAAGGGCAAGTAGGTGCCCTCGACCCTGGCCTTCGCGTACAAGGGCCGGAACGCGGCCGGCAAGGTCGTCAAGGGACGCCTGGATGCCGCATCCGAGGCTGCGGCGATGGGACGCATGCGCACCATGGGGCTGTCGCCCATCAGCGTGTCGGAAGTCGCTGTGGGCACCGGCCTCAGCATGGAGATCAAGATCCCCGGCTTCGGCAAGGGTGTCGGGCTCAAGGACCTCGCGATCATGAGCCGCCAGATGGCCACGATGACCTCTGCCGGGCTGTCGCTGCTCCGTACGCTGAACATCCTCTCGGAGCAGACTGAGAACAAGGAGCTCGCCCGAATCCTCACGTCGATTCGGAACGACGTCGAATCCGGTGTCTCCCTGTCAGAGGCGATGGACAAACACAACACGGTCTTCCCGCCGATCATGATCAACCTAGTTAAGGCGGGCGAAACCGGCGGGTTCCTTGAGAACTCGCTCAACTCGGTCGCCGGTAACTTCGAATCGGAGGGCAAACTTCGCGACACCATCAAGTCGGCGATGGCCTACCCGACGATCGTGCTCATCATGGCTGTGGTTGCCGTGATCGGCATGCTCACGTTTATCGTTCCGGTCTTCGAGAAGATGTTCAAGAACCTTGGCGGACAATTGCCGCTGCCGACTCAAGTTCTTGTCGTGCTCTCTCAAGCAATGGTGTGGCTGCTCCCCTTGCTCATAGTCGGCGGAATCGTTTTTGCCGTGTGGTGGCGCAAGAACAAGAACACAGAAGTCGTACGCAAGATCTTGGACCCGATCATTTTGAAGCTCCCCGTTTTCGGCCCGTTGATGACCAAGCTGGCCATCGCGCGGTTCAGCCGCAACTTCTCGACGATGATCGGCGCGGGTGTCCCCATCCTGGCGGCACTGAACATCGTCGGCGAGACATCAGGCAACTGGGTAGTCGAGTCTGCCGTGCGCAAGGTGCAGGAGTCCGTGCGACAAGGGAAGTCGATTGCCGGTCCGCTGAGCCTCGAGCCGGTCTTCCCCGCCATGGTCACTCAGATGATCGCCGTCGGTGAAGATGCCGGCGCCCTGGAGCAGATGCTCGGCAAGATAGCCGACTTCTATGACCAGGAGGTGCAGTCCACGGCCGAGCAGCTCACCGCCCTGATCGAGCCCCTGATGATCGCCTTCATCGGAGTCGTCGTGGGCGGCATGATCGTCGCGCTGTACATGCCCATGTTCAGCATCTTCGAATACATCAAGTAGCCGCCCCCTCACTGGGGGCGCGTTATGCCAGAAAACCCCCTGTAAGTGGGATATTGCCCCACGCTGTGGCCCATAAGCTTCAACTCAGGCAACGCAAAAGCCTTTCCCAGCACCCATCCAGTAAAGGACACTCACATGATCAGAAGCATCACTGAGGCGCTTGCCCGCAAGCGTTCAGAACTCGGCCAGAAGGAAAAGGGCTTCACGCTCATCGAGCTTCTCGTCGTCGTCATCATCATCGGCATCCTCGCCGCCATCGCCATCCCCATCTTCCTCAGCCAGCAGAACCAGGCCAAAGATTCGGCCGCAAAGTCGGACCTCGCGACGGCCAAGGTCGCCTATGTGAGCCTGCTCCTCGACACCCCGGCCGGTACAACGACCATCGGAGATCTCACCGCGTACGGATTTGTGAAGTCCGCCGATGTGACAAGCGTCTTGATCAAGACCGGTGGAACGAACTTCTGCATCGACGCTGTCAGCGGTTCGACGGTTGCATACAGCATTACGAACTCCGGTGGAGTCAAGAAGGCAGCTTGCGCCTAGATCGCAGGGCTCCCGGCTCTCCCGTCTGACGCGGAGGAATCGGACCCTTTGGCGGTGGGGCGTCGTTGAAGTGACGCTCCACCGCCGTTTTTGCCATTCAACGCACTCTCAATCCTCAGGAAGGGGTCGGCGCGTGAACAAGCGACTGCGGGTCAACCGCGGACCGTGCGAAGCTGGGTTCGGCCTGATAGAAATTGTCGTCTCAATGTTCCTGCTCGGCCTTCTGTCCGTCGCGTTTCTCCCTCTTCTCGTCACTTCTCTGCAGACTTCCGTTCGCAACTCGACCATCGCCACGGCGACCCAGTTGGTCAACCAGCAAATGGAGCAAGCCCGCGCGGCGGGCGACACCTGTTCTCTCATCACCGCTTTTGGGAGTGCATCCCTGGCCGTCGTTCCTCCTGACGCGCGCGGAGTCAGCTATCAACCGACGCGCAATGTGGAGTCCTGCTCCGCGGTGGTCGCCTATCCGACCACCGTAAAGGTCATCGTGTCCGTTTCGGTTGTCGGGTCGACTGCGCCTGCCCAGACCGCCAGCACGCGAATCTACCTGAGGGCGCCCTGATGCCCTCGCGCAGTGGGGTGTCGGGGCGCGAATCCGCAGAGGTCGGCTTCAGCCTCATCGAGCTGCTGATCTACATGGTGCTCGCAGTCGTCGTGCTTCTGGTCGTGGGTAGTCTCCTCATCAATTCCCTCACTGCTGAGCGCACGGTGCGCGATGCGGCCCAGTCGAGCAGCACGGGCCAGCTTGTCTCGAAGTCTGTAGGCCAGGGCGTTCGCAATTCCAGCTCCATTTGGCGCAGTCCCGCCGGGGCCGTTCCCCAAGTCCTGATCGTCCGAACTGCCGGGACCGCGAGCACCGAGAGCTGGTTCTGCCAGGCCTGGTCCTTCCAAAACGGCCAAATTCGATCCACGAGTTCACCGGACCTCATCCCCACCACAACCGCAAACATCGCGACCTGGACCCTTATCGGGGACGGAATGGCGCCGGTCGCAGGCTTCCCAGTGTTCGGTGGTAGTGGCCGAACCGTCGTCCTCAAGCTCGACGTCGACTCAGGCAAAGGTCAGCCCCTACGCATCGAAACCTCGTTACACAGTCGGCAGCCCGTGCCGGCGACCGGAGTGGAAGTGAGCCTCCCATGTTTCTAGCCGCTGGACTGGACCGTCTTCAGCGCAAGGAGCGCGGGAGCGCGCTGATGGCAGTGCTGGGCGTCATGGCGGTGACCCTCGTAATAGGCATGACGGTTACCGCGGCCACCGTCAATAGCTTGGGTGTCACCAGCAGCAGCCGCGCCTCCGTGCAAGCCAGGGCTGCGGCAGAGGCGGGCGTCGACGTCGCCGCGGTTGGTCTCCAGACCGCCGGCAGCTGTGCCGCGGTCAGTCACGTGTACACGTCCGCGGTCGGGGCGGTTCCGAAGTACAGCGCAGTCATCGAGTATCAGGCGGGCGCGGGCTGGACGGCAGGGTGTCCCACGACTACGACGTCGCAGGTGCGCATCCGGTCCACCGGGTATGCCGAGGCCAACGGAGTCGCCGGTGCCACGTCGGGGGACACGGAGAAGGTCGAAGCCCTCTACGACTACATCCCCGCCTACCCAGGCATCCCCCAGATCGCCGCGACCGGAGCCGCGATCTACGCGGAAACCTTCGCGGCCACGCACAGCCAATTCGGCATCGTCGACCCCATCATCACCGACAGCATCCTGGCCGACGTCCAGGTCGGGCACGGTGACATTGACATCGACTGCAAGACCAATGGGGGAATCGCCGGCAGCGTCATGGCGGGCGAGGGATCCATCATCCTGAACAACTGTGACGTCACCGGCTCCATCCACGCGTCGAAGAACGTGACCCTGACCGGCGGGACCGTGCAGGGCGACGTGATCGCAAGCGGCACCGTGACCGTTGGAGGAACCGTCAACGGCAGCATCTGGGCCGGCGGAAACACCACCGTGTCCAGCAGCACGGTGAAGAAATCGATCATCCTGGCGGGAACCGCAACCAGCGTCGCGACCGTCACAGCGGGCTCCACGGTGATGGGTGACCTCCTCTCGAGCGGCACGGCAACCGTCGCCACGGGCGCCGTGCAGGGCACCGTGCGCACCGGCGTCGGCAGCCTGACGCCGCCGCCGGCACCGGTCATTCCGAGCTGGGTGGATGTGCCGTATCCCTACGCGTCCCCCGCCTCGGCAGCGTGGTTCGCCACCTCGACCTGGAAGGGGCAGGGGTATGTCGAGATCCCCTGGGCGGGCGCGCCCGCCAGCTGTTCGATCAAGAACCTCGAAGCAGAGTGGATAAAGGACCTTGTCGTTCCCACGGTGGTGAACGCCCTGAACTGCCCGAACGGCATCACCACGGAGAGCAGCATCAAGCCCATCGCTCTGAATGCCAATGTCGCCATCATCGCCAAGAGCTTCACGATCACCAAGCTCGAGGCGACGGGGGTTGGAGGCAGCCGGAAGCTCTGGCTGATTGTGCCCGACAACACCGCAGACCACGCACCGACTTGTGTGCCACCTGGGGACATCTACCTCAACAACGAGACGAACACCGACGTGACCCTGTCCGTTATGGTCTACACGCCCTGCAACATCTTGATCGACCGCAACAACTGGCGCGGCCAGCTCTACGGCGCGAAGGTGCAGTTCAACCAGCAGGCCCAGATGAATTTTGCCCCGGTGGGTATCCCGGGCGTGAACCTCGGTGGGCCGGCGCCCACGCCGCCGATCCCCGCACACCTGGGAAGCCGAACAAGCTTCCGAGACCTGAGTTAGCTGATGGTTGGCGCACTGGCTGGCGTGGCCGGAGTCTTCGGGTCGCTCATCGGATCGTTTCTGAACGTGGTGATCTTCCGTCTGCCTGCGGGGCGCTCGATTGTCGCGCCGCCGAGTGCGTGTGGCAGTTGTGGCGCCCGGATTCGACCGTGGGACAACGTGCCGGTGGTTTCGTGGCTGCTGTTGCGCGGGAGGTGCCGCGACTGTGCGGCGGGGATCTCGGTGCGGTATCCGCTGGTGGAGCTGGGGACTGCTCTGTTCTTCGGGGTCGTTGCGTGGTGGCTCTTGTCTGGCGTGGTGTCGACAAGCTCCAGCACCGGTAGCGCGACCGCTGGGGTCGCCGCAACGCTGGTCGCTTTTCTGTATCTCGCTGCCGTGAGCGTGGCGCTCGCGATGATCGACCTGGACACGCACACGCTGCCCAACCGGATCGTGCTGCCGGCGTACCCTGTGGCGGCGGTGCTGCTGACCGGCGGCGCCCTCCTGGCGGGAACGCCCGAGCGGCTGCTCACCGCCCTTGCGGGCGGGGCGGCGCTGTTCGGCCTCTACCTGTTGCTTGCGCTCATCTACCCCGGCGGCATGGGCCTGGGTGACGTGAAACTGGCCGGGCTGCTCGGCCTCTACCTCGGCTGGCTCGGCTGGGCTCCGCTCGCCGTCGGCGCGTTCAGCGCGTTCCTGCTCGGCGGAGTCTTTAGTCTTGTGCTTGTCATCACCCGCAGGGCAAACCGGAAGAGCGGTATTCCGTTCGGCCCGTGGATGCTGGCCGGAGCGTGGCTGGGCATTTTCGGCGGCGAAACGATCGCCACTTGGTACCTGTCACTCTTTGGTTTGGCATGACGACACGACTAGCGGGGGAGAAGCCATGACGACCAGCGTCGTAGGGATCGACATCGGCAGCGCCGCGGTGCGCGCCGTAGAAGTGAGCGACGCCGGCAAGGCGAAGCCAACGCTCGTGCGCTTCCATGAGGTGGCCCTGCCCGGCGGCGCCGTCAGCCGCGGCGAGGTCGTCGAACCGAATACGGTCGCGGCCGCCATCAAGCAGTTATGGTCAGCCGGGGGGTTCAAGAGCAAAAACGTCGTGCTCGGCATGGGCAACCACCGGGTGCTCGCTCGGGACCTCGCGGTGCCCAAGGCCTCGATGAAGCACATCCGCGAGGCGCTGCCCTTCCAGGTGCAGGACATGCTGCCCGTTCCGGTCTCCGACGCGCTGCTCGACTTCTACCCGATCTCCGAGAGCGACGGAGAGAACGGCCCGCAGGTCAATGGCCTGCTGATCGCGGCGGTGAAAGAAGCGGTGCTCGGCAATGTGCTCGCAGCCGAGCTCGCCGGGCTGACACCCGTCGAAGTCGACCTCATCCCGTTCGCGCTCAGCCGCGCCATCCACCGCGGCGAGAACACGGATGGAGCGGTCGTGCAGATCGACGTCGGCGCCGGAACGACGAGCGTGGTCATCACGATCGCCGGCGTGCCCCAGTTCGTGCGCCTGATCCCGACCGGGGGCGACGACCTCACCCAGGCGCTCACCGTTCGTCTGGCCATCGACGCCGAACAGGCAGGGGCCATGAAGAGGAGCCTTGGCCTCTCCCCGGCGGGCGCCCTGCCCGAACACCACGCGGCCGTCACGATCATCCGCGAGGTCACGACCGAGCTGCTCAACAGCCTGCGGAACACCGTCAACTATTTCACCAACACACGCGACCACCTCACGGTGACCCGCATCGTGCTCACCGGCGGCGGAGCGCAACTGGGCGGGTTCGCCGAGGCGCTCGGGGAGATGACGAGGCTTCCGGTTGTGGCTCCGGAATCGATCGGGTCCGTGGCCCTCGGTCGCGGCGTGGACGCAACTGCCTTGACGCAGACCAGGGGCGCATTCCTGGTCGCGCTGGGCCTGGCGCTGGGGAGTAAAGCATGAGCCGCACATCCGCAACCGACGAACTGATCATCGGCGGGGAGCCGCGGGTCGACCTGCTGCCTCCCATCGTCAAGGACAGGCAGCGCGGCAGGATCCTCCGCAGGAACCTCGGCTTTGCCGTCGTCGCAATCGTCGTGCTCGTGGCCGCCGGGGCGGGCGTGGCGTTCTGGCAGGCCGCCGCGAGCCAGGCGAAGCTCGCCTCCGTGCAGCAGCGCACGACCGAACTGCTGGCCGAGCAGGCCAAGTTCGTGGAGGTGCGCCAGGTGCAGGATGACGTCGACCTGTCGATGGCCGCACGCCAGGTGGGCGCCTCGACCGAGGTCGACTGGAAAGCGTATCTCGAGAAGATCCGCCGGGTGCTGCCGTCGGACGTGACGATCGACACCGTCGACATCAGCGCGGCGTCGCCGCTCGTGCTCTTCGAGCAGCCGACCGTTCCCCTGCAAGCGGCGCGGATCGCCACCATCATGATCACGATGACCAGCCCCGGCCTGCCGACGGTCCCCGACTGGCTCGAGGAGATGAAAGCCCTGCCAGGTTATGCAGATGGCTCGCCGACCTCAATCAGGCGCTCCGACACGGGCGCGTACCAGGTCGACCTCACCCTGCACATCAATGAAGGCGCGTACTCCAACCGCTTCGCCGAAACCGAGGAGAAGTAGTCATGAATATGAACAGGTTGTGGGTGCTCGGAGCGGTTCTTCTGATCGGCATCGTCGCCGTGTTGGGCTGGATGCTCGGCATCTCGCCCAAGCTCAGCGAAGCGCGGGAGGCCAAAGCTCAGCAGGAGACAGTGGAGACGCAGAACACCGATCTCGAGGCCCAGTTGGTGACGCTCAAAGAACAGTTCGAGAGCATCGACGACCTCCGCGACGAGCTCGCGGGCCTTCGGGAGTCCGTACCCAGCGGGCCGGACATGCCGGCGTTCGTCGGCCAGCTCGGCACGATGGCCGAGAAGCACAGGGTCGCGCTCACCCAGATCACAGTCAGCGACGCCCAGCCGTATGTGCCCGTCGTCGCAGCCCCGGCCGCCGAGGTTGCGCCGGCCGATGGCGCCGCTACGGGCGATGCCGCAGCCGCGGCACCTGTCGACGCGGCCGCTACAGCAGCTGCCGCGGCAGAAGCGGCGGCGGCCGCCGCGGTTCCTGCCCCGGTCGTGAATCCGCTGGTGACGGCGCAGAACTTCGTCGCTGTACCCATCTCGCTCGAGGTCAACGGTCGCTACGACGACGTGCTCACCTTTGTCGCGGGGCTGCAGAAGGGCAAGCGACTGGTCATGGTGACCACGTTCAAGACCTCGGAGGAAGAAGACTCCGGCAACGTGACCGGCACGATCACCGCCTTCGTCTACGTGCTGCTCGACCCGACCGCGGATGCGCTGGTCGAGACGGGTTAGGCGCGCCGCGCGCCCAGCAGTCCGCTGATCGGGGCGTGCGCGTTGCTACAGTTGCTGCAGAGAACTACGGCCCAGGCCACGAGGAGCGCAGCATGAGCGACACCACGCCCAACAACGGCAACCGGAACGACCAGAACCGGGACGAGAACCCGTCGGACGCCGGCGAGGCTCGCGAGCCCGCCGACTCCCCGGAGTCTGCTGAAGAACACGCCACCGAGCAGCACTCCGATGAGCACCACGCCACCACCGAGACCGACCCGAACGGCTACACCGGAACGGGCTCGCACGCCGCCGCCTCCGAGCCGGAGGCCACGTCCGACTACCGCAACGAAACCGCGGAGGACCAGCCCCTCACGCACGAGGCCTACCGGCCCGCCGCCACGGTCGGCACCGCGGCAGCTGCATCCGATACCGCAGCGGCCCCGACAGCGCCCGCCGCCCCCGAATACACGCCGCGCGGCGAGCACCCCGAGTACGTCCCCGCTGCGGCCGCAACCCAGACGGCCACCCAGCAGCCCATCTACGTGCAGGCCCCCACACCCCCGCGCAACCGCGGCAACCGCGCCACCGGCGTCCTCGTTGCCGCGCTCGCAACGGTCGTCTACGCAGCCCTCTACGCGCTCGTCGCCATGATCGTCGTCGGCGTCAACGTCGACAGCGCAGCCGAAGCGACCGCACGGTTCACCGAGTTCGTCATCCGGCCCGTGTTCTACATCCCGGTCCTGTTCTTCTTCATCGCCCTGGCGGTGCTCGTCGCCCTCGTCAACCGCGGCGGCTGGTGGGCCTACGTGCTCTTCGGCTTCGTGGTCGCGGCCGTCGTGTACTTCTCCTACATCGGTGGAGCCCTGCTCACCGTGCAGGCGTGGAACTACTCCCCGGATGAGGCCGTGCGGTTCGTCAACACGCTCTGGCTGAACCCGCTCGCCATCGCCGCGGCGGTCATCGCCCGCGAGGTGCCGATCTGGGCCGGTGCCTGGATCGCGCGCAGCGGACGCTCCGTCACCGCCCGCAACGCCGAGACCCGCGCCGAGTACGAGCGCCAGCTCGCCGAAGGTCCGCAGCTCACCCATTCGGCCTAAGCTCGGCCTTGTGCGGGACTACCAGAAATACGCGACGATCCTCGCCGTCTTCACGGCGGTGCTCTACCTCGCGCTGGTCGTCGCCGCCTTCGGCCTGATCAGCCTGGCCACCAACACGGATGTCATCACCCAGCCGGATGCCGGGCCCCTCGTCGGGCCCGGCATGACCGGAACGGCCGTGCTGCTCGTCTTCATCCTCCTGCTCGTGCTCGGCGTGAACACGCCGCCGGAGCGGCAGCGGATCGCGGTCGGATTCGCCGTCGGCACCGGCCTGGCCGCCGTGGCCGCCTTCGTTGTCGCCGGCGCCGTGCTCTACGCGGTAGGGGAGGGGCAGTCGATCAATATGCTCACCTTCGCGTCATCGATGCTGCTCGGCCCCTACGCCGCGGCGACCGGCATCCTCGCCTTCATCGTCGTGCTCGTCTACTCCTGGATCCTCGCGGCCCGCGTGGGCGAAAACGGTCGCCCGCTGTGGCCGTGGGAACGCCGCGGCGAGTAGCCGTAGGGAGTATCCTCAGTATCCATGGAAGGGTCCATCGAGTCGCGCGTCAGCCACGAGGTTGACAACTGGCTGCGTTGGGTTCCCCGCTGGCGCCCCGGCACGCACCGAGGCCGCGCCAGGCTCTGCCGGCAGTGCTTCGGGTCGCCGATTGTCGCCGCCGCCGGCCTGGCCACGGATGTCCCTCACGCGGTGCAGCACGCGCTCTCGATGCGCATGAAACTCGTGATCGATGCGTCGGTGGATGAGTACACCGACCGCAACCTGCCGCTGCTCAGCCGGGAGCTCCGCCTCAATGAGGCTCGCAAGGCCTCCACGGAATACCGGCCGGCCGAGGGGCTCGAGCCCGAGTTCAAGGGCCTCGACCTCGACCCGCCGGCAGCCCCGGATGCCCCGTACCTCTTCACCTTCGGCGAACTCGCCAACGCCGAGGAACCCGTCGACGTTCAGCCACCGCCCCCGCAGCTCTCACTTGAGGAGAAGGCGGCCATCCGCGCCGAACTGAAGCTCGCCGACGACTACGCGATCCTCGTGGGCAAGCGGGTCTGCGCCGAACTCGCCGAGCACCGCGAACGGATCCACAGGGCGGTCTCCGAGTACGTCGAACCGCAGGTGAAGGCGCTGCTCGCCGACCTGGAGAGTGCGCTGGATTCGCCGCTCTGGCCGAGCAGCGGGTAGCGGGATCTCGACAAGCTCGATCAGCGGCATCCATTTGACCGGGTGGGCAGGCGCGGGTTAGTATTTTGGGGTGTGCGCTTTGTCGTGCGGTTGAACTATGCCGTCGACAAGAACATGCACTCAGGGTTTGCTCTCCGAGCAGCCCCCACGGCATACCCACCTGAATCGCGGAAACACGTTCCGCGCGCTGGTGGGTCCAGATGAACTCGATTCGCCCGGAGACGTGCGGAACGAATGCTAGCCATCAATGAGCTGTCACCGTGCAGTTATATCAAGGAGTAATTAGTGCCCACCATTCAGCAGTTGGTCAGAAAGGGCCGCAGCCCCAAGGTCACCAAGACCAAGGCTCCCGCCCTGAAGTCCAACCCACAGCAGCGCGGCGTTTGCACCCGTGTCTACACCACCACCCCGAAGAAGCCGAACTCGGCTCTTCGCAAGGTCGCCCGCGTCAAGCTGTCGAACGGTACCGAGGTCACCGCCTACATCCCAGGCGAGGGTCACAACCTGCAGGAGCACTCGATGGTGCTCGTCCGCGGCGGTCGCGTTAAGGACCTCCCGGGTGTTCGTTACAAGATCGTTCGCGGCGCACTGGACACCCAGGCCGTCAAGAACCGCAAGCAGGCTCGTAGCCGTTACGGCGCCAAGATGGAGAAGAAGTAATGCCTCGTAAAGGCCCAGCGCCCAAGCGTCCCGTTATCGCTGACCCGGTTTACGGTGCTCCCATCGTCAGCCAGCTGGTCAACAAGATCCTCCTCGACGGCAAGAAGGGGCTCGCCGAGCGCATCGTTTACGACGCACTCGAAGGAGTCACCGCCAAGAACAACGCGGATGCCGTTGTCACGCTGAAGAAGGCACTCGACAACGTGCGCCCGACCCTCGAGGTGCGTTCGCGCCGCGTCGGTGGCTCCACGTACCAGGTGCCGGTTGAGGTCAAGCCTCACCGCGCCAACACCCTGGCCCTCCGCTGGTTGACCAGCTACGCCAAGGCGCGTCGCGAGAAGACCATGACCGAGCGTCTCACCAACGAGATTCTCGACGCATCCAACGGCCTCGGCGCCGCGGTGAAGCGTCGCGAAGACACTCACAAGATGGCTGAGGCGAACAAGGCCTTCGCACACTACCGCTGGTAGTCGTTTCGATGATCGAGCTTGTCGAGGTCACAGATCTCGACAAGCTCGATCACCGTGCTTGTTTAGCCCCACCAAACCACAGACTTCCGGAGGACTCCCGTGGCACTTGACGTGCTGACCGACCTGAGCAAGGTCCGCAATATTGGCATCATGGCGCACATTGATGCCGGCAAGACCACCACGACCGAGCGCATCCTGTTCTACACGGGTGTCAACCACAAGATCGGCGAGACCCACGACGGCGCCTCGACGATGGACTGGATGGCGCAGGAGCAGGAGCGCGGCATCACGATCACGTCTGCTGCGACGACGTGTTTCTGGGACAACAACCAGATCAACATCATTGACACCCCCGGTCACGTTGACTTCACCGTCGAGGTGGAGCGTTCGCTCCGCGTCCTCGACGGCGCCGTCGCCGTGTTCGACGGCAAGGAGGGCGTTGAGCCCCAGTCCGAGACCGTCTGGCGCCAGGCCGACAAGTACGACGTGCCCCGCATTTGCTTCGTCAACAAGATGGACAAGCTCGGCGCCGACTTCTACTTCACGGTCGACACGATCATCAAGCGCCTCGGCGCAAAGCCGCTGGTCATCCAGCTGCCCATTGGTGAAGAGTCGAACTTCGAGGGTGTTGTCGACCTCGTCCAGATGCGTGCACTGACCTGGCGCGGCGACTCCAAGGGTGACGTCGAGATGGGCGCCAAGTACGCCATCGAAGAGATCCCCGCCGACCTCGTTGAGAAGGCTGCCGAGTACCGCAAGCTCCTCCTCGAGACCGTCGCCGAAACCGACGATGACCTCATGGAGCGTTACTTCGCCGGCGAAGAGCTGACTGTCGCCGAGATCAAGGGCGCCATCCGCAAGCTCACCGTCAACAGCGAGATCTACCCGGTTCTCTGCGGTTCCGCGTTCAAGAACCGCGGCGTCCAGCCGATGCTCGACGCAGTCGTTGACTACCTCCCGACGCCGCTCGACGTGCCCGCCATTGAGGCGCACGACGCACGCGACGAAGAGAAGGTCGTCATGCGTCACCCGGATGCCGACGAGCCGTTCACCGCTCTCGCCTTCAAGGTTGCCGTGCACCCGTTCTTCGGTCGCCTGACCTACGTGCGCGTGTACTCCGGCCGCCTCGACTCCGGAGCCCAGGTCATCAACTCGACCAAGGGCAAGAAGGAGCGCATCGGCAAGATCTTCCAGATGCACGCCAACAAGGAGAACCCGGTGGCCTTCGTGACCGCCGGTCACATCTACGCGGTCATCGGCCTCAAGGACACGACCACGGGCGACACCCTGTGCGACCCGAACTCACAGGTCGTGCTCGAGTCGATGACGTTCCCGGAGCCGGTCATCGAGGTTGCCATCGAGCCGAAGACGAAGCAGGACCAGGAAAAGCTGGGTCTCGCGATCCAGAAGCTGGCCGAAGAAGACCCCACCTTCCGCACCGAGCAGAACCAGGAAACTGGCCAGACGGTGATCAAGGGAATGGGTGAACTTCACCTCGACATCCTCGTCGATCGCATGAAGCGTGAATTCAACGTTGAGGCGAACGTCGGCAAGCCGCAGGTTGCCTACCGTGAGACCATCCGCAAGTCGGTTGAGCGTCACGACTACACGCACAAGAAGCAGACCGGTGGTTCCGGCCAGTTCGCGAAGATCCAGATCGCACTCGAGCCGATGGAAATCACCGTCGACAAGACGTACGAGTTCGTGAACAAGGTCACCGGCGGCCGCATCCCGCGCGAGTACATTCCGTCGGTCGACGCTGGTATCCAGGACGCGCTGCACGTTGGCGTCCTGGCCGGCTACCCGATGGTCGGCGTCCGCGCGAGCCTGCTCGACGGTGCTGCTCACGACGTCGACTCCTCGGAGATGGCGTTCAAGATTGCCGGATCGATGGGCTTCAAGGAAGCCGTTCGCAAGGCAAACCCCGTTCTGCTCGAGCCGTTGATGGCCGTCGAGGTGCGTACCCCTGAGGAATACATGGGAGACGTCATCGGAGACCTCAACTCGCGTCGCGGGCAGATCCAGACCATGGAGGACGCGCAGGGCGTGAAGGTAATTCGCGCCCACGTGCCCCTCTCGGAGATGTTCGGATACATCGGTGACCTGAGGTCGAAGACCTCCGGCCGCGCCGTGTACTCGATGACTTTCGAGAGCTATGCGGAGGTCCCGAGGGCTGTCGCCGACGAGATCATCCAGAAGAACAAGGGCGAATAGCCCAACCCCTGGCCTTCGGGCCGAATCGCTTAGGCCGCCTGGCCCAAGTAACATAAGTAGACACATCTCCAGCAGCGTCACCGGTCGCCGTGAAAAGCGGCCGGTGGACTGCACGAGGATCCTGAGGAGGACCTACAGTGGCCAAGGCCAAGTTCGAGCGGACCAAGCCGCACGTAAACATCGGAACGATCGGTCACGTTGACCACGGAAAGACCACGCTGACTGCAGCGATCTCAAAGGTCCTTGCCGACACGTATCCGTCCAAGACCAACGTTCAGCGCGACTTCGCGTCGATCGACTCCGCTCCCGAAGAGCGCCAGCGCGGCATCACGATCAACATCTCGCATGTTGAGTACGAGACCGAGAAGCGTCACTACGCACACGTTGACGCCCCGGGCCACGCTGACTACATCAAGAACATGATCACCGGTGCTGCTCAGATGGACGGCGCAATCCTGGTGGTTGCCGCTACTGACGGCCCGATGGCTCAGACCCGCGAGCACGTTCTTCTCGCCAAGCAGGTCGGCGTGCCGTCCCTGATGGTCGCGCTGAACAAGTCCGACATGGTCGATGACGAAGAGATCCTTGAGCTCGTTGAGCTCGAGGTTCGCGAGCTCCTCTCCGCCCAGGGCTTCGACGGGGACAACGCTCCCGTCGTGCGCGTCTCTGCACTCAAGGCGCTCGAGGGCGACCCCAAGTGGACCGCGAACATCCTTGAGCTCATGAAGGCTGTCGACGACTTCATCCCGGACCCCGTCCGCGACAAGGACAAGCCGTTCCTCATGCCCGTCGAGGACGTCTTCACGATCACCGGTCGTGGAACCGTTGTCACCGGCCGCGCCGAGCGTGGAACCCTCAAGATCAACTCCGAGGTCGAGATCGTCGGCATCCGCCCGACGCAGAAGACCACGGTCACTGGTATCGAGATGTTCCACAAGCAGCTCGACGAGGCGTGGGCCGGCGAGAACTGTGGTCTTCTTCTTCGTGGCACCAAGCGCGAAGACGTCGAGCGCGGCCAGGTCGTCGTCAAGCCGGGTTCGGTTACGCCGCACACCGAGTTCGAGGGCACCGCCTACATCCTGTCAAAGGATGAGGGTGGCCGTCACAACCCGTTCTACGCCAACTACCGCCCGCAGTTCTACTTCCGCACCACGGACGTCACCGGCGTCATCACGCTGCCCGAGGGCACCGAGATGGTCATGCCCGGCGACACCACCGACATGACGGTCACGCTGATTCAGCCGATCGCCATGGAAGAGGGCCTCGGCTTTGCTATCCGTGAAGGTGGCCGCACCGTCGGCGCCGGAACTGTCACCAAGGTACTCAAGTAACAACCTTCTGCCGGCTCGCATGCTGAGCTAGTCGATCCGAAAGGGGTCGGGCCTTCGGGCCCGGCCCCTTTTTGTGTGCCCGGCTGCGTGCCCGGCTTGTGTGCCAAGGGTCGGGGCATTGCGCCGGTCGCAGCGTCGTTCTAGTTTTGACGGGATGAGCCGCGCAGGGCGGCCGACACCGGAGGAGCGATCGTGGGACTCGAGGACATCACCAGGAAGGCCCAGGAATTCCTGGACGACAACAAGGTCAAGGAAGCGCTGAACAGCCAGCAGGCCGAGGACATCAGCGACAAGCTGCTCGGCGGAACAGCGGATGCCGTCAAGAAGGTCACGGGCGGCAAGTTCGACGAACAGATCGAGGGCGCCCGCGACGCAGCCGACAAGAAGGTCGGCAACGAATAGCGGCAGCCGGGCCGAGCGCGGGTAGTGCGCCGCTACGCGGGCGTTGCGCCGCCCGCGCACGGGCGCAACGCCCGCGTAACTCGGGCGGACGGGAGTCCTCCCCAGTGGGCGCGCATGGGGATCCTCCACCCGATTGGCGCCGTACCCACTCGGCGTGCGTGTCCGTCGAACAGACTGAACGGATGCTCGAGCCGAATGACGCAGACGCCCTCACCGACGGCCTCGTGCTCGCCTCCGACCTCAGCGGGGCCCTCGGCGAAGACCTTCGTCTGCGTCGCCTGGCTGGGCGTGGGCACCTATATCGGTTCTACCGCGGGCAGTACATCGTTGCTGCTCGCTGGCGGGAGTTCACGCCGGACCAGCAGTACGAGCTTCGGGTGCGCGGTGCCGCGCTGGCCCGCAGGGGCTCCCTGCCGGTATCCCATCAATCTGCCGCGGTCCTCTGGGGGCTGCCGATTCTTGTGCCATGGCCGCGGGAGGTCCACTTCCTGATCGAACGCGCGGCCGGCGGTCGGTCTGATCCCGGGATTCGAAAGCACGCATTGGGCATTCACGAGGCAGACGTGACCGAACGCGATGGAGTGCTCCTGACGACCGTCGGGCGAACGGTCGTCGATCTCGCCGCCACCATGGATCTGAAGTCGGCGGTCGCGGCGGTCGATCGTGCGCTCGCAGTCGACCGCTTCGGCCGAGTGCTCCCTTTGACGACCAGGGAGGAGCTATTTGACACCTGGGAAAGGATGCTTCCCTTCCGAGGATCCGTTCGGGCGCGCGCAATCATCGACTTCGGCACCCACCTGTCCGGATCCTCCAGCGAATCGGGGAGCCGCGTCAACATCGCGCTGAGCGGATTCCCGGCCCCGGAACTCCAGCATCGCTTCGAGGTTGACGGCCGAGCCGTGGAAACGGACTTCTTCTGGCGGGACTACGACTGCGTCGGCGAGTGCGACGGTGCAGGCAAATACTTCGACCCGGTGATGCTCGGGGGGCGGACGCCGGCCGAGGTGGTGTACGCGGAGAAGCTGCGGGAGGACGGCATCCGGCGACAGGTACGTGCGTTCACACGCTGGGACACCGCCACCGGGCTGAATCAGTACCGGCTACGGGCGCGTTTGCTCCAGCTCGGGCTTCCGGTCGGACCTTCGCGGCTGAATCGCGGGTAATACGCCGCTGCGCGGGACGTGCGCCACCCGCGCAGCGGCGCGCCACCCGCGCAACGCGAGATTCGGGAGAAACTCGCAGGAATGCACATCGGCGCGCGGGTTCCCGCGCCCGCACCGTCGTCGCGCGACTCCCGGGCGGGCATTGGGCGAGAGGGACACGCCCAAAGCGACACGCCCGGGTTGCAGAAAGCATCAACCGTGTGGCAGACTCTTCTAGTTCAACACTTTCGGCCCGCGTTCTGCGCAGCGGCTGGAATCACTGCCAGGCAGTGCATAACCGCTCCCCAGGGGAGTCCAGGTTAGGCCGCGGGTAGCAGAGCACAGCTTGAATCAACTCTCCAAAAGATGTGGGTAGAACCACGTCCGCCCTCCGGTTCGCCGGTGCGCGGGAGTTGGCCTTAGCGAAGACCGATCCTTCGGTGTGAGCTGAAATTGACAGAAGAACAGTGGTGCTTCAGCAGTAGTGCTACTACGGCGTCCAATGCAGCCTTCGGGATGTAAGAAGCCTTGACAGAGAGAGAGTTCGACATGGCGGGACAGAAAATCCGCATTCGGCTTAAGTCGTACGACCACGAGGTCATCGACACCTCGGCGCGCAAGATCGTCGACACAGTCACCCGTGCGGGTGCCACCGTCGTCGGCCCCGTGCCGCTTCCGACCGAGAAGAACGTGGTGTGTGTCATCCGTTCCCCTCACAAGTACAAGGACAGCCGGGAGCACTTTGAAATGCGCACCCACAAGCGTCTGATCGACATCATTGACCCGACGCCGAAGGCCGTCGACTCGCTTATGCGTCTCGACCTCCCGGCAGACGTCAACATCGAGATCAAGCTGTAGGGGCCGGTATGTCTTACTCCGATACCAAGACCACCAAGGGTCTGCTCGGCAAGAAGCTCGGCATGACCCAGGTGTGGGACGAGAACAACAAGCTCGTACCCGTCACCGTCATCGAGATCTCGCCGAACGTTGTGACCCAGATCCGCAGCAAGGAGATCGACGGCTACGCCGGCGTTCAGATCGCTGCAGGCGCCATCGACCCGCGCAAGGTGAACAAGCCGGCCGCAGGCCACTTCGACAAGGCCGGCGTCACGCCGCGCCGTCACCTCACCGAGCTCCGCACCGCGGATGCCGCTGACTACACCCTGGGCCAGGAACTCACCGTTGACGGTGTCTTCGTTGCCGGCACCAAGGTCGATGTCATGGGCACCAGCAAGGGCAAGGGCTTCGCCGGTGTCATGAAGCGCCACAACTTCAAGGGTGTTTCCGCTTCGCACGGTTCACACCGTAACCACCGCAAGCCCGGTTCCATCGGTGCTTCCTCGACCCCGAGCCGTGTCTTCAAGGGCATGCGCATGGCCGGTCGTATGGGTGGAGAGCGCGTCACCGTCATGAACCTCAAGGTTCACGCGGTTGACGCCGAGAAGGGCCTCCTGCTGGTCAAGGGTGCCGTTCCCGGCGCCAAGGGCCGCCTCGTATTCGTCCGCAACGCAGTGAAGGGAGCGTAGTCACTATGACTAACTCACTTGACCTCATTGACGCGAAGGGTCAGAAGGCCGGCACCGTTGAGCTGCCCGCCGAGATCTTCGACGTTCAGACCAACGTTCCGCTCATTCACCAGGTCGTTGTCGCGCAGCTCGCTGCCGCACGCCAGGGCACGCACAAGACCAAGGGTCGCGGCGAGGTTTCCGGTGCAGGGCGCAAGCCGTTCAAGCAGAAGGGAACCGGTCGCGCTCGTCAGGGCTCGATCCGCGCCCCTCAGATGACCGGTGGTGGCATCGTGCACGGCCCGACGCCGCGCAACTACGAGCAGCGCACCCCCAAGAAGATGATCGCGGCAGCACTGCGCGGATCGCTTTCGGACCGCGCCCGCGGTGACCGCCTGCACGTCGTCACGGCGCTCTTCAGCGCCGAGACGCCCAGCACCAAGGGCGCCATCGAGCTGCTCACCAAGATTGCCACCAGCAAGCACGTGCTGGTCGTCCTGGAGCGCACCGATGAGCTCACGCTTCGCAGCGTGCGCAACGTCCCGACGGTCCACGTTCTTTCGTGGGACCAGCTGAATGCCTATGACGTGCTCGTCAGCGACGACATCGTCTTCACCAAGGGCGCGTTCGACGCGTTCGTGGAGAGCAAGACCAAGAAGGAAGAGGTGTCCGCATAATGGCTACCCAGATCCAGAAGGACCCCCGCGACGTCATCATCGCTCCGGTCGTCTCTGAGAAGAGCTACGGCCTGATCGATGAAGGCAAGTACACCTTCGTTGTGGACCCCCGCGCGAACAAGACCGAGATCAAGCTCGCTATCGAGAAGATCTTCAAGGTCGAGGTCGCGTCGATCAACACCCTGAACCGTCAGGGCAAGACTCGCCGCACCAAGTTCGGACTCGGCAAGCGCAAGGACACGAAGCGTGCCATCGTCACGCTGAAGTCCGGCTCCATCGACATCTTCACGGCCGTCGGCTAAGCGGCGCGGACAAGAGGACTAAGAAATGGCTATTCGTAAGTTCAAGCCCACGACCCCGGGTCGTCGCGGATCATCTGTTGCGGACTTCGCAGAGATCACCCGTTCGACCCCCGAGAAGTCGTTGCTCCGCCCCCTGTCGAAGACCGGTGGCCGCAACAACCAGGGACGCATCACTACTCGTCACATCGGTGGTGGCCACAAGCGCCAGTACCGCGTGATCGACTTCAAGCGCAATGACAAAGATGGCGTCAACGCGAAGGTCGCTCACATCGAGTACGACCCGAACCGTACGGCACGCATCGCGTTGCTGCACTTCCTGGATGGTTCCAAGCGCTACATCATCGCCCCGAACAAGCTCAACCAGGGCGACATTGTGGAGTCGGGCGCCGGTGCTGACATCAAGCCCGGCAACAACCTGCCGCTGAAGAACATCCCCACCGGTACCATCATTCACGCGATCGAACTCCGCCCCGGCGGCGGTGCCAAGATGGCCCGCTCCGCTGGCGCATCGGTTCGCCTCGTCGCGAAGGATGGCATCTACGCCCAGCTGCGCCTGCCGTCCGGAGAAATCCGTAACGTCGACGCCCGCTGCCGCGCCACGATCGGCGAGGTCGGCAACGCCGAGCAGTCGAACATCAACTGGGGCAAGGCCGGCCGCATGCGCTGGAAAGGCGTTCGCCCCACAGTTCGTGGTGTCGCCATGAACCCGGTCGACCACCCCCACGGTGGTGGCGAGGGCAAGACCTCCGGTGGACGTCATCCTGTGAGCCCCTGGGGCCAGAAGGAAGGCCGGACCCGGCACATCAACAAGGAAAGCGACAAGCTCATTGTTCGTCGCCGTACCGTCGGCAAGAAGCGTAAGTAGGAGTAGACGATGCCAAGAAGTCTTAAGAAGGGCCCCTTCGTTGACGACCACCTGCTTCGCAAGGTTGTCAGGGCGAATGAAGCCTCCAGCAAGAATGTGATCAAGACCTGGTCGCGCCGTTCGATGATCATCCCCGCCATGCTGGGACACACCATCGCCGTGCACGACGGGCGCAAGCACATCCCGGTGTTCGTCACCGAGACCATGGTTGGGCACAAACTCGGCGAGTTTGCTCCCACCCGCACCTTCCGTGGACACGTGAAGGACGACAAGAAGGGCCGTCGCCGCTAACGCGGGGACGTGAAGGAGGAGAAGAAATGGTGGAGTCGATCGCACGCGTGCGTCACATCCGCGTTACCCCCCAGAAGGCTCGTCGCGTTGTCAACCTGATCCGCGGCAAGCAGGCGCAGGAAGCCCTGGGCATTCTGAAGTTCGCACCGCAGGGTGCAAGCGACCCGGTGTACAAGCTGGTTGCTTCGGCCATCGCTAACGCGAGGGTCAAGGCAGACGCCGCGAACACCTACCTGGACGAGCAGGACCTGTTCGTCAGCCAGGCATACGTCGATGAGGGAACCACCCTCAAGCGTTTCCAGGCACGGGCACAGGGCCGCGCATTCCAGATCAAGAAGCGCACCAGCCACATCACGGTTGTGCTCACCACTCCTGAGGAGGGGACGAAGTAATGGGTCAGAAAGTAAATCCCTATGGCTTCCGTCTGGGAATCACGACCGACCACGTGTCGCGTTGGTTCTCTGACAGCACGAAGCCGGGCCAGCGTTACAGCGACTTCGTTGCTGAAGACGTCAAGATCCGTCGTCTGCTGAGCACGAGCCTCGACCGTGCGGGCGTGTCCCGCATCGAGATCGAGCGCACCCGTGACCGCGTCCGCGTCGACATTCACACCGCCCGTCCGGGCATTGTGATCGGTCGCCGTGGCGCCGAGGCCGAGCGCATCCGCTCCGACCTCGAGAAGCTCACCGCCAAGCAGATCCAGCTGAACATCCTCGAGGTCAAGAACCCCGAGCAGGATGCCCAGCTCGTCGCCCAGGGTATTGCCGAGCAGCTCTCCGCTCGTGTGGCTTTCCGCCGCGCGATGCGTAAGGGCCTGCAGGGCGCCCAGCGTGCCGGCGCCAAGGGTGTTCGCATCCAGGTGTCGGGCCGTCTCGGCGGCGCTGAGATGAGCCGGTCGGAGTTCTACCGCGAAGGCCGCGTGCCCCTGCACACGCTTCGCGCGAACATCGACTACGGCTTCTACGAAGCCAAGACCACCTTCGGCCGCATCGGCGTGAAGGTCTGGATCTACAAGGGCGACATCACGAACAAGGAACTCGCCCGCGAGCAGGCAAGCGCAAAGTCATCGCGCCCCGAGCGCCGCGGCGGCGACGACCGTCCCCGCCGTGCGCCCCGCGCAGAGGCACCTGCGGCTCCGGCCGCAGCGGCAGGAGTTGAGGCATAACCATGTTGATTCCACGCAGAGTCAAGCACCGCAAGCAGCACCACCCCGGCCGTAGCGGCCATGCAACCGGTGGCACCACCGTTTCGTTCGGTGAATACGGCATCCAGGCCATCACCCCCGCTTACGTGACCAACCGTCAGATCGAGTCCGCTCGTATCGCCATGACGCGTCACATCAAGCGCGGCGGCAAGGTATGGATCAACATTTACCCCGACCGTCCGCTCACCAAGAAGCCGGCCGAAACCCGCATGGGTTCCGGTAAGGGTTCCGTTGAGTGGTGGGTTGCGAACGTCAAGCCGGGTCGCGTGCTCTTCGAGCTGAGCGGTGTCTCTGACGCCGTCGCTCGCGAAGCGCTCACCCGCGCAATTCACAAGCTGCCCCTCAAGGCACGCATCATCAAGCGCGAGGAGGGCGACGCATAATGGCGATCGGATCCAAGGAGCTCGCCTCAGACGAGCTCGACACTTTTGAAAACGAACGGCTGTTCGACGAGCTGAAGAAGGCCAAGGAAGAGCTGTTCAACCTGCGCTTCCAGTCGGCCACCGGCCAGCTCGAAAGCCACGGCCGCCTCCGCGCGGTCAAGCGGGACATCGCTCGTATCTACACGGTTCTCCGTGAGCGCGAGCTGGGCATTCGTGCCACTCCCGTCGCAGTCGAGGCTCCGGCCAAGGCTGAGAAGAAGACGACCAAGAAGGCCAAGGCCGAGACTGCACCCGTAACGGATGACGTCGCAGCCGAGGCCGTCGAGACGAAGGAGGCCTAGTCATGGCGAAGTCAGACGAGAAGGTCGTCGCAGCCGAGGCCACGGCTCTCGAGCGCGGCTACCGCAAGACCATGCGCGGATTCGTGACCAGCGACAAGATGGACAAGACCATCGTCGTTGAGGTCGAAGACCGCGTGAAGCACCCGCTGTACGGCAAGGTCATCCGCCGTACCTCCAAGCTGAAGGTGCACGACGAGGCGAACATCGCCGGCGTCGGCGACCTGGTCATGATCAGCGAGACCCGTCCGCTGAGTGCCACCAAGCGCTTCCGCCTGGTCGAGATTCTCGAGAAGGCCAAGTAAGCCTCGCGCTTGCTTGACATAAGGAGTTAGAAAGTGCTTCAGCAGGAATCACGACTCAAGGTTGCCGACAACACGGGTGCCAAGGAACTGTTGACCATTCGCGTGCTCGGCGGCTCAGGCCGTCGTTACGCCGGTCTCGGTGACGTCATCGTCGCCACGGTCAAGGACGCCATCCCGGGCGGCAACGTCAAGAAGGGTGACGTCGTCAAAGCCGTCATCGTTCGAGTCAAAAAGCAGACCCGTCGTTCAGACGGTTCGTACATCAAGTTCGATGAGAACGCCGCAGTGATCTTGAAGGCTGACGGGGACCCTCGTGGCACCCGCATCTTCGGACCGGTCGGTCGCGAGCTTCGCGACAAGAAGTTCATGAAGATCATCTCGCTGGCACCGGAGGTTATTTAATCATGGCCAGAATCAAGAAGGGTGACCTCGTTGAGGTCATCACCGGCCGCAGCCAGGCTCGCGGAGGCGACAAAGGCAAGCAGGGTCGCATCCTCGAAGTGCAGGTAGAGAAGAACCGGGTCCTCGTTGAGGGCATCAACTTCGTCACCAAGCACAGCCGCGTCGGCCAGAGCCAGCGCGGCACCAAGACCGGCGGCATCGAGACCATGGAGGCCCCGATCCACGTGTCCAACGTGGCCCTGGTCGACCCGGAGTCCAAGAAGCCGACTCGCGTCGGAGTTCGCATTGAAGAGGTAACGAAGGACGGCGTCACCAAGACGGTCCGCGTTCGTTACGCAAAGAAGTCTGGTAAGGACCTGTAATGACTGACACAGCAGTTGCAGCTGGCAAAATCCAGCCGCGTCTCAAGCAGAAGTACCGCGACGAGATCTCCGCCCAGCTCTCCAAGGACCTCGGTTTCACCAACGTGCACCAGGTGCCGAACCTGGTGAAGATCGTCGTCAACATGGGTGTCGGCGAGGCTGCCCGCGACGGCAAGATCATGGACGGCGCCGTCGCCGACCTCACCAAGATCACCGGCCAGAAGCCGCAGGTCACCAAGGCACGCAAGTCGATCGCGCAGTTCAAGCTGCGTGAGGGACAGCCCATCGGCGCCCACGTCACGCTTCGTGGCGACCGCATGTGGGAATTCCTCGACCGCCTGCTGAGCCTCGCGCTTCCCCGTATCCGTGACTTCCGCGGCCTCTCGGACAAGCAGTTCGACGGCAGCGGTAACTACACCTTCGGTCTCACCGAGCAGGTAATGTTCCACGAGATCGACCAGGACCGGATTGACCGTATCCGCGGAATGGACATCACAGTTGTGACGACCGCCCGCAACAACGAAGAGGGACGCGCGCTGCTCAAGGCGCTCGGCTTCCCCTTCAAGACGGCCGAGAACACCCCGTAACACGGGCCAGTATTACCCCCGGGGGCTGGACAGCCGTTCAGCCCCGCAACCACCACAGGTCGTCATCCGTGTAACGGGTGCACGAAACCAGGCGAGAAAGGCACCACAACATGACAATGACAGATCCGGTCGCAGACATGCTGACCAGACTGCGCAACGCTAACTCGGCGTACCACGACACAGTGTCGATGCCGCACAGCAAGCTCAAGGCGCACATCGCTGACATCCTCAAGGCCCAGGGTTATATCTCCGCCTGGGACGTCAAGGATGCCAAGGTAGGCCAGACCCTCACGCTGAACCTCAAGTTCGGCCCCAACCGCGAGCGTTCCATCGTCGGCATCAAGCGGGTTTCCAAGCCCGGCCTTCGCGTGTACGCAAAGTCGACCGAGATCCCCACGGTTCTCGGCGGCCTCGGCGTTGCCATCCTGTCCACGTCCAGCGGACTCCTCACGGACCGCCAGGCTGAGAAGAAGGGCGTAGGCGGAGAAGTTCTCGCTTACGTGTGGTAGCCGACAATGTCACGTATTGGAAGAGTTCCCATCCAGATCCCCGCGGGGGTCACGGTGGAGGCTGACGGCCAGGCCGTCAGCGTCAAGGGCCCGAAGGGTGAGCTCGCGCTCACCGTCGCCAAGCCCATCGAGGTCAAGGTCGAAGACGGCCAGGTTGTCGTCACGCGTCCCGACGACGAGCGCAACTCGCGTTCGCTGCACGGACTGACCCGCACCCTGATCGCCAACCAGATCATCGGGGTGACCGTGGGCTACACCAAGGGCCTCGAGATCGTCGGTACCGGTTACCGCGTTGCGCAGAAGGGCACCTCAGTTGAGTTCGCCCTCGGCTTCTCGCACCCGGTCCTCATCGAACCGCCCGCCGGCATCACCCTCACCGTGGACAGCGTCAACCGCCTCACGGTCGGTGGCATCGACAAGCAGGCCGTCGGCGAGGTTGCCGCCAACATCCGTAAGATTCGCAAGCCTGAGCCCTACAAGGGCAAGGGTGTGCGTTACGCCGGCGAGATTGTTCGCCGCAAGGCCGGAAAGAGTGGTAAGTAACCATGGGTCTCGGAACTAGAGGAAAAAGCAAGTCGGCTGCCCGCGGACGCAGGCACGCACGTCTTCGTAAGAAAATCGAGGGCACCGCGGTTCGTCCGCGCCTCGTCGTCACCCGTTCGGCTCGCCACGTATTCGTGCAGGTCGTTGACGACAGCAAGGGTTTCACCCTCGCTTCGGCTTCGACGCTCGAAGCGGACATGCGCACCTTCGATGGTGACAAGACCGCCAAGGCTCGTAAGGTCGGCGAACTCGTCGCCGAGCGCGCCAAGGCAGCCGGTGTCGACGCCGTCGTATTCGACCGTGGTGGCAGCAAGTATGCGGGTCGCGTCGCGGCCATCGCCGAGGGAGCTCGAGAGGGTGGATTGAACCTGTGAGCACTGAAACTGCTAAGACAGCAACAAAAGAGACCGTGGTGGCTGCAGAGGCACCAGTGGAGACCGCTGCATCAACGACTCCGCCCCAGAACGAGCCCCGCGAGGCTCGTCGTGGCGGACGTGAGCGCAGCCCGAACAAGGACCGCGGCAGCCGCGACGCCGAGAAGAGCCAGTTCCTGGAGCGGGTTGTCACCATCAACCGCGTTTCCAAGGTGGTCAAGGGTGGTCGTCGCTTCAGCTTCACCGCGCTCGTTGTCGTCGGTGACGGCAACGGCCTGGTTGGCGTTGGCTACGGCAAGGCTCGCGAGGTTCCGACGGCGATCTCCAAGGGCGTCGAGGAAGCGAAGAAGAACTTCTTCCGCGTTCCCCGCGTCGGCCTGACGATCCCGCACCCGGTGCAGGGCGAGGCAGCAGCAGGCGTTGTCCTGCTCCGTCCCGCCGCTGCCGGTACCGGCGTTATCGCCGGTGGCCCGGTTCGCGCCGTGCTTGAATGCGCCGGCATCCACGATGTGCTGAGCAAGTCGCTCGGTTCGTCGAACACCATCAACATCGTCCACGCCACGGTCGAGGCGCTGCACCAGCTCGAAGAGCCGCGTGCAGTCGCAGCTCGTCGTGGCCTCGCGTACGAAGATGTGGCTCCGGCCCGCTTCCTGCGCGCCGACGCCGACGCAGCAGCTGCTGCAGCGGCAGCAAAGGCAGGTGCCTGATGGCTCGCCTCAAAGTGACGCAGATCAAGTCCAAAATTAGTGAGAAGCAGAACCAGCGCGACACGCTTCGCAGCCTGGGTCTCCGACGCATTGGCGCCGTGGTAATTCGCGAGGACAACTCGCAGAACCGTGGCTATGTCAACACCGTCGCTCACCTTGTGAAGGTCGAGGAGATTGACTAATGGCTGACGAGAAGGACGCTGTCAAGAAGACAGCCGACAAGCCCGCCACCGCGAAGAAGGCTGCCCCCAAGGCTGCTGCTGCCAAGGCTCCGGCCAAGGCTGCCGCGCCGAGGAAGGCCGCCGCCAAGGCTCCGGCCAAGGACGCCAAGGCTCCGGCCAAGGCTGCCAAGGCTCCGGCCAAGGACGCCGCGCCCGAGACGGCTGCTGCAACCAAGGCTCCGGCCAAGGCTGCCGCGCCGAAGAAGGCCGCCGCCGAGCCCACCGAGACCCGCGAGCACGTGCTGAAGGTTCACCACCTTCGCCCGGCTCCCGGTGCGAAGAAGGCCAAGCAGCGCGTCGGCCGTGGTGAAGGATCCAAGGGTAAGACCGCGGGTCGTGGCACCAAGGGCACCAAGGCACGCTACAAGGTGCGTATCGGCTTCGAGGGTGGGCAGATGCCCCTGCACATGCGCACCCCGAAGCTGCGCGGGTTCAAGAACCCGTTCCGCGTCGAGTACCAGGTTGTCAACCTGGAGCGCCTGGCCGAGCTGTACCCGAAGGGTGGGGACGTAACCGTCGCCGACCTGGTTGCCAAGGGTGCCGTTCGCGACAATGAGAAGGTCAAGGTTCTCGGTAACGGGGACATTGCGGTTAAGCTGACAGTTGCAGTCGACAAGGTCTCCGGCTCAGCAGAGCAGAAGATCGTCGCAGCAGGTGGCTCGATCAAGTAAGTCCGTAGACGCTGGTCGAGCTTGTTGAGTGATCCCACCAAGAAATTAGTGGCGGATCTCGACAAGCTCGATCAACGCATTTAACTGGAGGCCTTTTGTTTAGCGCCATTGCGCGGATATTCCGCACACCGGACCTTCGCAGGAAGATCGGGTTCACCCTGATCGTCATTGCGGTGTACCGCCTGGGTTCGTTCATCCCGACCCCCTTTGTGGATTTCGGGAACGTCCAGGCCTGTCTCGCAGCCAACCAGGACGCCAGCGGCCTCTACCAGCTCGTCAACCTGTTCAGCGGTGGCGCACTGCTGCAACTCTCCATCTTCGCCCTGGGGATCATGCCGTACATCACGGCCTCGATCATCGTGCAGTTGCTGCGCGTGGTCATCCCCCACTTCGACACCCTCTACAAGGAGGGTGCGTCCGGCCAGGGCACGCTGACGCAGTACACGCGTTACCTGACGATCGCCCTGGCCATCCTCCAGTCGACCACGCTGATCACCGTCGCCCGCAGTGGCGCCCTGTTCGGCACGTCGGGCAGCCCCGAGTGCTCGCAGCTGCTCACCAATGACGCCTGGTACGCCATCATGCTGATGGTCCTCACGATGACCGCCGGCACCGGCGTCATCATGTGGATGGGTGAGATGGTGACCGAGCGCGGCATCGGCAACGGCATGTCGATCCTCATCTTCACCTCGATCGCAGCCCAGTTCCCGAACTCGCTCCTGTCGATCGCCCAGCAGCGCGGCATCGACATCCTGCTCATCGTGCTTGCGATCGGCCTGCTGATCGTCGCGGCCGTGGTCTTCGTCGAGCAGTCGCAACGTCGCGTCCCGGTGCAGTACGCCAAGCGGATGGTCGGCAAGCGCACCTACGGCGGCAACAACACGTATATCCCGATCAAGGTGAACATGGCGGGCGTGATCCCGATCATCTTCGCGTCGTCGCTGCTCTACCTGCCGGCGCTGATCGCCCAGTTCAATCAGCCGGCGGCCGGCCAGGAGCCCGCAGCCTGGGTTGTCTGGATCACGAACTACCTGACCAAGGGCGATCACCCGCTCTACATGCTCATGTACTTCCTGCTCATCGTCGGGTTCACCTACTTCTACGTCGCGATCACCTTCAACCCCGAAGAGGTCGCCGACAACATGAAGAAGTACGGCGGGTTCATCCCGGGCATCCGTGCCGGGCGCCCGACGGCCGAGTACCTCGACTTCGTGCTGACGCGAGTGACCCTCCCCGGATCGATCTACCTGGGGTTGATCGCACTCATACCGCTCATCGCGTTCGTCGCGATCGGCGCCAACCAGAACTTCCCGTTCGGCGGCGCGAGCATCCTGATCATCGTCGGCGTCGGCCTCGAGACGGTCAAGCAGATCGACTCGCAGCTCCAGCAACGTCACTATGAAGGGCTTCTCCGATGACCCGACTGCTCCTGATCGGCCCGCCGGGCGCCGGCAAGGGAACCCAGGCCGCGCGCCTCGCCGAGGCGTTCGATGTTCCCGCCGTCTCCACCGGGGACATCTTCCGGGCGAACCTGAAGAACGGCACCGAACTGGGCCTCGAAGCGAAGAAGTTCATGGATGCCGGCGAGTACGTGCCGGACTCCCTGACCAACGCGATCGTGCACGACCGCCTGCAGGAGGTCGACGCCGCCGGCGGATTCCTCCTCGACGGCTACCCGCGCACGACCGAGCAGGTGCACGAACTCGATCGCCTTCTGCTCGCCGACGGCACGGCACTCGACGCGGTCGTCCAGATTGTCGCCGACACCGACGAGGTCGTCGCCCGGCTGCTCAAGCGGGCCGCCGAACAGGGCAGGGCGGATGACACGGTCGAGGTGATCCGTCACCGGATGGACATCTACGAGCAGCAGACCGCGCCGCTGACCGAGGTCTACGGGTCGCGCGGCCTCGTCGTCACCGTCGACGGGCTTGGCCCCGTGGACGAGGTGACCGACCGCATCCTGGTCGGCCTCGCCGCGCGGGGGCTGCATGCCGTTCGCCCGGTCGAAGCATCCTGACCGGTTCGCGGGGAATCCGATGAGCCTCCGACGCTCGATTTACAAGACGCCGGCGCAGCTGCGCCTCATGATCGCGCCGGGCCTCGCGACCGCGGCGTCGCTGGTCGCGGCCCGGGCCGTCATGCGGCCGGGCGTCTCGACGCTGGAGCTCGACGCGGCCGCTGAGGCGGCGATCGTCGCCCTCGGCGGCACCTCCAACTTCAAGCTGGAGCCCGGCTACCGGCACACCGTGTGCGCGTCGATCAACGAAGAGGTCGTGCACGGCATCCCGACCGAACGGCGCCTGGCCGCCGGCGACATCGTCTCGATCGACAGCGGCGCCGTCATCGACGGTTGGAACGGCGATGCCGCCTTCACCTTCGTGATCCCCGACCCGTCCCGCCCGGAGCTCGTCGCCGCGCGCGAGGAGCTGTCCCGGGTCACCGAGCAGTCGCTGTGGCACGGGATCGCCCGCCTGGCCGTGGCCCGGCACCTCAACGAGGTCGGCGAGGCCATCGAGGACTACGTCGAGTCGCAGGGCAGCTACGGCATCCTGACCGACTACGTCGGCCACGGCATCGGACGCTCGATGCACGAGACTCCGCCGGTGTTCAACTACCGGGTGCGCCAGAAGGGCCCGGACGTCAAGCCCGGCCTGGTCGTCGCGATCGAACCGATGGTGGTGCTCGGCTCCATTGAAACGTTCGTGCGCGAGGACGAGTGGACGGTCGCCACGAGCGACCTGAAGGCCGCCGCGCACTGGGAGCACAGCGTTGCCGTGCACAAGGACGGCATCTGGGTGCTCACCGCCGAAGACGGCGGCGCATCCGGCCTGAAGCCGCTCGGCATCACGCCCGTCCCGATCCCCTAATTCCCCTCCTCCCCCCACCGCGAAACCGCACTTGTGCGCGTTATGGACGCGTTTTAACGCGCACAAGTGCGGTTTCGCGGTGGGGGAGAGGGGTCGGGAGGCCGGGGATTATAGGAGAGAATTGCTATAAGGCAACTTCATACCTTAGAGTTGATCCTTGGTGTCTTGCACCGTCGAATCCGGCGTGTCTTTACATCACAATCCACGCATGACCAGCAACCAATGCATTGAGCGACAGTGAGGCTATGGCGAAAAAAGACGGTGTCATCGAAATCGAGGGCGCAGTAGTCGAAGCTCTTCCCAACGCGATGTTTCGCGTTGAATTGACCAACGGCCACCGTGTTCTTGCCCACATTTCGGGCAAGATGCGTCAGCACTACATCCGCATCCTCCCCGAGGACCGCGTGATCGTTGAGTTGAGCCCGTACGACCTGACCCGCGGCCGGATCGTTTACCGCTACAAGTAACGGCTGCTGTAAGTAACGGCCCGCGGCATCCCGTGGGTACGAAGACAGCGAACACAAGGAATCACCATGAAGGTCAAGCCCAGCGTCAAGAAGATCTGTGACAAGTGCAAGGTAATTCGCCGTAACGGAAACGTCATGGTGATTTGCGAAAACCCGCGTCACAAGCAGCGCCAGGGTTAGAGTCCGACCCGGCGCCCAGCCGGCCGGATCTCGACCACCACAGTTTCATAGCAGCACCGGGAACCCTTCGGGGCGACACCATCGGTTGGAGGCCGATGCACAGGTGCTGCTACAGACCTCCACTCATCTACAGGAGAAGCCACAATGGCACGTCTAGCCGGCGTTGACATTCCCCGCGACAAGCGCGTGGAAGTTGCACTGACTTACATCTATGGCGTTGGACGCACGAGGGCCCTCAAGACCCTCGCCGACACCGAAATCGATGGAAACATCCGAGTCAAGGATTTGAGCGACGACCAGCTCGTCCTGCTCCGTGACTACATCGAAGGAACCTTCAAGGTTGAGGGTGACCTCCGCCGCGAGGTTGCCGCTGACATCCGCCGCA
Source organism: Cryobacterium psychrotolerans (assembly GCF_900101115.1). Classification (GTDB taxonomy): domain Bacteria; phylum Actinomycetota; class Actinomycetes; order Actinomycetales; family Microbacteriaceae; genus Cryobacterium; species Cryobacterium psychrotolerans. The sequence goes on along the minus strand of NZ_FNFU01000004.1, from coordinate 158,806 downwards.
AGGTCGAGATCGGTAGCTACGAAGGTATTCGCCACCGCAAGGGCCTGCCCGTTCGCGGCCAGCGCACCAAGACCAACGCTCGCACCCGCAAGGGCCCGAAGCGCACCGTAGCCGGCAAGAAGAAGGCCCGCTAGGCCTCGGCCCAGCGCGCCCACGCCTTTAGGATTCAGGAGAAATTCATGGCAGCACCCAAGTCGGCCGTACGGAAGCCGCGTAAGAAAGAAAAGAAGAACATTGCTGTGGGCCAGGCCCACATCAAGTCCACCTTCAACAACACCATCGTCTCGATCACCGACACCACCGGTGCGGTCATCAGCTGGGCGTCCTCAGGCGCCGTTGGCTTCAAGGGCTCGCGCAAGTCGACCCCGTTCGCCGCACAGCTGGCCGCCGAGTCGGCAGCCCGCCAGGCGCAGGAGCACGGCATGAAGAAGGTTGACGTCTTCGTCAAGGGACCGGGCTCCGGCCGCGAGACCGCGATCCGCTCGCTTCAGGCCGCAGGCCTCGAGGTCGGTTCGATCAACGACGTCACCCCGCAGGCGCACAACGGTTGCCGCCCGCCCAAGCGTCGCCGCGTCTAACCACCCTGCGGTGAAGGAGTAGGCCTTCGCGGGCCTGCTCCTTCACCGGTTCTTCGTTTTCTTTCATAACTCAAAACATCATCGCAAGTGTCATATAGCGGACACTTAGCCGAAAGGAATCAATAGTGCTTATCGCACAGCGTCCCACGCTCACCGAAGAGAACGTCTCGGAGTTCCGCTCCAAGTTCACGATCGAGCCGCTTGAGCCCGGTTTCGGTTACACCCTCGGCAACTCGATGCGCCGCACCCTTCTTTCCTCGATTCCCGGCGCGGCTGTCACCAGCATCCGCATCGACGGTGTGCTGCACGAGTTCAGCACCGTTCCCGGTGTCAAGGAAGATGTCACGGAGATCATCCTGAACATCAAGGGCCTCGTCATCTCCAGCGAGCACGACGAGCCGATCACCGCGTACCTGCGCAAGCAGGGTGCCGGCCAGGTCACCGCCGCCGACATCTCGGCTCCGGCCGGCGTCGAGGTTCTCAACCCCGAGCTCGTCATCGCGACCCTCAACGACAAGGCCAAGTTCGAACTCGAACTGACCATCGAGCGTGGCCGCGGCTACGTGTCGTCCACCCAGAACCGGAACGAGTACTCGGAAGCCGGCCAGATCCCGGTCGACTCCATCTACTCGCCCGTGCTCAAGGTGACCTACCGCGTTGAGGCCACCCGTGCCGGTGAGCGCACCGACTTCGACCGCCTCGTCGTTGACGTGGAGACCAAGCCGGCGATCACCCCCCGCGACGCCATCGCATCCGCCGGTCGCACCCTGACCGAGCTGTTCGGCCTGGCCCGCGAGCTCAACACCGCTGCCGAGGGCATCGAAATCGGCCCCGCGCCGGTTGACGCCGTGCTCTCGAACGAGCTGTCGATCCCGATCGAAGACCTCGATCTGTCGGTTCGCTCGTACAACTGCCTCAAGCGCGAGGGCATCAACAACGTCAGCGAACTGGTCGCCCTCTCGGAGACCCAGCTGATGAACATCCGCAACTTCGGTCAGAAGTCGGTGGATGAGGTCAAGGACAAGCTCGTAGAGCTCGGCCTGTCGCTCAAGGACTCGGTGCCCGGATTCGACGGCGCTCACTTCTACAGCGGTTACGACGAAGAAACCATCTAAAGCAGTCGTTAAGACTGACTTTCGACTTTTGATACTGGAGATTACCAATGCCTACGCCCACTAAGGGAGCCCGCCTCGGCGGCGGACCGGCCCACGAGCGCCTCATGCTCGCCAACCTGGCCGCGTCCCTGTTCACCCACAAGTCGATCAAGACGACCGAGACCCGTGCCAAGCGCCTGCGTCCGGTTGCCGAGCGACTGATCACGTTCGCCAAGAAGGGCGACCTGCACGCTCGTCGTCGCGTGCTCGCCACCATCGGCGACAAGACCGTCGTGCACGAGCTCTTCACCGAGATCGCGCCGCAGGTTGCTCTTCGTGAGGGTGGCTACACCCGCATCACGAAGCTCGGCTTCCGCAAGGGCGACAACGCCTCGATGGTTCAGATGGAACTCGTTCTCGAGCCCGTCACGCCGAAGGTGAAGAAGTCCAAGACGTCTTCCGCCAAGGCTGCCACGCCGGTTGTCGAAGAGCCCGCTGCCGAGGAGCCCACCGAGGCTCCGGTCGCCGAGGAGTCCACGGACGAATCCACCGAGGCTCCGGCCGAGGCAGACGCCGCGGTAGACGCCGAAGAAGCCAAGTAACACCAGCTTCACCAGTTTCACCAGCTTCACCAGCTTCACCAGTTCCATCTCGAGAGGGGCCCGACTTCGGTCGGGCCCCTTTCGTGTGCCCTCCCGCTGTCGCGCGCGTTGGCTGAGTTGCGGAGAAAGTACCTTCGTTTCGAAATTGAAGGTACTTTCTCCGCAACTCAGCGTGGAATGGCCCTGCGCGCGCGGGGGCTGGGGAAGTGGCGCGGGGGGAGGTGGCGAAGGGGGAGGATCGCGGGGGAGGTGGCGCGCGGGAGAGGGCGAAGGGGGAGGCGGCGCGCGGGGGAGGTGGCGAAGGGGGAGAGGGAGCGCGGGCGAGGGCGTCGCTAGGCTGGACGGATGGCTGAAGAACTGCGTCCGCTGAGCGAGCGCGTCACCGCGCCGACCGAACCGGCGCTGCCGGAGCATCCGGATGTCGCCGAGTGGCGGCCGGCGACCGACGCCGACATCGACGGAATCTGGCGGCTCCGCCAGGCGATGGGTCGGCTCGACCACCCGAACTACCTCACCACGCGCGGCGCAATCGCCGCCGACTTCGGCTACTCCCACTTCCACCCGGAGCTGGACTCGCTGGTCGGCCTCGACGCGGACGGGCGCATCGTCGCCAACGGCGTGGTGCTGCTCCCGCCCCGGCAGGAGACCCTGGTGCGATCGATCGCGATCGGCGGCGTGCACCCCGAGCTGCGCGGCCGCGGCATCGGGCGGCAGTTGCTCGCCTGGCAGCTGGACCGCGCGAAGCAGCAGCTGGCCTCCTCCGCCAAACGCCTGCCGGGCTGGATCCTGCTCTACGCCGACGAGCGCGCCCCGCAGAACGCGCGGCTGTTCGAACGCGCCGGGCTGAACCTCGCCCGCTACTTCCTCTCGCTCGAACGGGTGCTCGCCGAGCCGATCCGCGCGGCCCGGCCGGCCGACGGCAGCCGCATCGCCGCGTACACGCCCGCGGTCTCGGCCGCGGTGCACGCAGCGCGCGACGACGCGTTCATGGACCACTGGGCCAGCCAGCCGATGAGCGACGAGAACTGGGCCGCCTTCGTGGGGTCGCGTTGGTTCCGGCCCGACCTCTCCTTTGTCGCCTTCGGCACCGACCCAAGCGGCCAGGAACAGGTCGTGGGCTTCGTGCTCACCACCGCGAACGAAGACGTCTGGAAGACCCAGGGTTTCACCGGCAGCTACATCGACCTGGTCGGCGTGGTCAGCGGATGGCGCGGCAAGCACATCGCGCAGGCTCTCCTCGCCGCCCAGCTGCAGGCGGGGCGCGCCCTGGGGCACGAGCGCGTGACGCTCGCCGTCGACTCGGCCAGCCTCACCGGCGCCCTCGGCCTGTACACCGGCATGGGGTTCCAGCCGGTTCACCGGAAGCTCGCGTTCACGCTCGAGTTCTGACCGGGCCCGGGAATAGGGTTGGCACATGGTTGACACTGTGCGTCCGCTCCGCGACCGCGTCAGCGCCCCGGAGTCGCTGCCGCTTCCCTCGCATCCGGATGTCGCCGCCTGGCGCCCGGCAACGGTCGCCGACATCGACGGCATCTGGCAGCTCGACCGGGCCATGGACCGGGTCGACCATCCCAACTACCTGGCCACGCGGGACGAGATCGCCGAAGACTTCGGCTTTTCGCACTTCAACCCGGCGCTGGATTCCCTCGTCGGCCTGGATGCCGAGGGCCGCATCGTCGCCAACGGGATGGTGATGTTCCCGCCGGGGCAGCAGACGCTCGTGCGCTCGGTGTTGCACGGCGGGGTGCACCCCGAACTGCGCGGCCGGGGGATCGGCCGCGAACTCCTCGCCTGGCAGCTCGGCCGGGCGAAGCAGCAGCTCGCGTCGTCGCCGAAGACGCTGCCCGGGTGGGTCATCGCGTTCAGCGACGAGCGCGCACCGCAGAACGCCCGGCTGTACGAGCGCGGCGGCCTGACCCTCGCGCGGCACTTCCTCGCCCTCGAACGGGTGCTCGCCGACCCGATCCGGGAGATCGCGCTCGCCGACGGCATCCGGATCGCGCCCTACACGCCGGAGCTTTCGGCGGCCGTCCATGCCGCCCGCGACGAGGTGTTCATGGACCACTGGTCCAGCCAGCCGATCAGCGCCGAGGGCTGGGACGCATTCGTGGGGGCAGAGGTGTTCCGCGGCGACCTGTCCTTCGTCGCCCTGGGCCCCGGCCCGGGAGGCACCGAGGAGATCGTGGGCTTCATCCTCACCACGGTGAACGAAGACGACTGGGAGCGCCAGGGGTTCCCGGGCTCGTACATCAGCCTGGTCGGGGTGCGGCGGAACTGGCGCGGCCGGCACATCGCCCAGGCGCTCCTGTCCGTGCAGCTGGCGGCCTCCCGCGCGGCCGGCCACGAGCGGGCGACCCTCGACGTCGACTCTGCCAGCGCGACGGGCGCCCTCGGCCTGTACACCGGCATGGGGTTCACGCCGACCAACCGGGAGTTCGCGTTCACGCACGAGTTCTAGCGGGCCGCGCGGCGGCTTAGGCTGGGACTGTGAATCGAGCCCCGGATGACGTCTCCCGGCGCCCGGAGACCACGGACAGCATCCGGATCCGGCTCGAGATCGCCTACGACGGCACCAACTTCGCCGGCTGGGCCATCCAGCCGGGCTTCCGCACGGTGCAGGGCGAGATCCAGTCCGGGCTCGCGGCGATCCTCAAACGCTACCCGCCCGGGCCGACGGTGGCGGTCGCCGGGCGCACGGATGCCGGGGTGCACGCCTTCGGGCAGGTCGCCCACGTCGATCTCACCGCGGAGCAGGCCGACGGCCTGGTGCGCCCGCGCCAGGGCATCGGGGTGCGCCCCGCCACGCTCGAACTGGGAGCCGAGCTGCACCACCGGCTGCGGGGCATCCTGGTCAATCGGCCCGACATCGTCGTCGTCCGCGCGCGCCGGGCGGCCGCCGGATTCGACGCCCGCTACTCGGCCCTCTGGCGCCGTTACGAGTACCGCATCGCCGACCGCGGGGCCCTGCACGACCCGCTGCAGCGCCTGCGCACCACGTGGTATCCGCACGAGCTCGACGCCGGGGCGATGGATGCCGCGGCCGCGAGCCTCGTCGGCCTGCACGACTTCGCCGCTTACTGCAAGCGCCGCCCCGGGGCCACGACGATCCGTACCCTGCAGGAGTTCAGCTGGCGCCGCGACCCCGACGGGGTGCTCGTCGCCGTGGTCAAGGCCGACGCGTTCTGCCACAGCATGGTGCGCTCGCTCGTCGGCGCGTGCGTCGCGGTGGGGGAGGGGAAGCTCGACCCGGCGCGCCTCATCGACCTGCGGTTCGAACGGGAGCGCCCGAGCGGGGACTTCAATGTGATGGCGCCGCACGGGCTGTCGCTCATCCAGGTCGGATACCCTGACGACGCCGAACTGGCCATGCGCGCGGTCGAAACCAGGGCCCGACGGGTACACCCGGACGCCTTCCCCGCCTGAGCGCGCGCCGCCCGAATTGCGAGTCCGGCGCCGGCCGACTACTATTGACCCTTGGTGTCTGTGCGTTGCAGCCAGGCACACGAACGTGAGCCCTCCATCGATCGTGTTCTTCTTCTAGAACACACCCGGAGCGGGATTCACGAACACCTCCGTTCGAAAAAAGAAAGCAGCACACTAGTGACGCGCACTTACACACCCAAGGCAAGCGAAGTCCAGCACGACTGGGTCGTCATCGACGCCACAGACATCGTTCTCGGTCGTCTTGCCAGCCACGCCGCCGTTCTCCTCCGCGGCAAGCACAAGGCCACGTTCTCTCCCCACATGGACATGGGAGATTTCGTCATCATCGTCAACGCCGAGAAGATTGCCCTCACCGGCAAGAAGCTCGAACTGAAGATCGCCTACCGCCACTCCGGTTACCCGGGCGGCCTGACGGCAACCAACTACTCCGAGATGCTCGAGAAGCACCCCACGCGTGCAGTTGAGAAGGCGATTCGCGGCATGCTGCCGAAGAACTCGCTCGGCCGCGCCCAGCTGGCCAAGCTCAAGGTCTACGCAGGCCCGGAGCACCCGCACGCTGCGCAGCAGCCCAAGCCGTACACCCTCGGCCAGGTCGCGCAGTAGCGCCGGCCTCCAGACTTCTCGACTCTAAGAAAAAGGATTCACACCATCGTGGCGAAAATCGCAGACCAGATTGACGCGGCTCCGGAGAGTTACTCGACCGAGTCTCCCGCTGAAGTTGCTACCAAGGCGCCCCGCGCCATCCTCACCGTCCCCGGCGCAGCCGTTGGCCGGCGCAAGCAGGCCATCGCCCGCGTGCGCATCGTTCCCGGAGCCGGCACCATCACGGTGAACGGCCGCGAGCTGAACGACTACTTCCCGAACAAGCTGCACCAGCAGCTGATCAACGACCCGTTCAAGGTCCTCGATCTCCTGGGCAGCTACGACGTCATCGCCCGCATCACCGGCGGCGGCCCCTCCGGCCAGGCCGGCGCACTTCGCCTCGGCATCGCGCGCTCGCTCAACCAGATCGACGAAGAGAACAACCGCGCCATCCTCAAGAAGGCCGGCTTCCTCAACCGTGACGCTCGCGTCAAGGAGCGCAAGAAGGCCGGACTCAAGAAGGCCCGTAAGGCTCCGCAGTTCTCGAAGCGTTAATCCGTTAGCCGACGGCACTATGCCTCGACTTTTTGGCACGGACGGTGTCCGGGGCCTGGCCAACCGTGATCTCACGGCTGGCCTGGCCCTGGGCCTCGCCCAGGCGAGCGCCACCGTCCTGACTCAGGGCCGTCGCGCCGAGGAACGGCGGGCAGAAGGCCGCCGTCCGGTGGCCGTGCTCGCGCGCGACCCGCGCGTCTCCGGGGAGTTCATCTCCGCCGCGGTCGCCGCAGGCCTGGCCAGTTCCGGCGTGGACGTGCTCGACGCCGGGGTCATCCCGACGCCCGCCGCCGCATTCCTCATCGCCGACATCGGCGCAGACTTCGGCGTGATGATTTCCGCCTCGCACAACCCCGCCCCCGACAACGGCATCAAGCTGTTCGCCTTCGGCGGCACCAAACTTCCCGACGACGTCGAGGACCGCATCGAGGCCCACCTCTCGATGGATGTGCTCATGCCCATCGGCGGCGACGTCGGTCGCATCCGCCGTTTCGCCGACGCGGAGGACCGCTACGTCGTGCACCTCCTCGGCACCCTGCCCAATCGCCTCGACGGCATCCACGTCGTGCTCGACTGCGCCCACGGCGCCGCGGCCGGCGTCTCGCCCCAGGTCTTCACGGATGCCGGCGCCACGCTCACCGTGATCGGCGCCGACCCGGACGGCATCAACATCAACGACGGCGTCGGCTCGACGCACCTCGACAACCTCGCCAGGGCGGTGCTGGAACACGGCGCCGACATCGGGATCGCCCACGACGGCGACGCCGACCGTTGCCTGGCCGTGGACCGCGAGGGCAAGATCATCGACGGCGACCAGATCATGGCGATCCTCGCCGTGTCGATGGCCGAACGCGGCGTGCTCAAGGACCGCACCCTGGTGGCGACCGTGATGAGCAACCTCGGCCTGCGGAAGGCCATGGCGGCCAACGACATCACGGTCATCCAGACCAAGGTGGGCGACCGCTACGTGCTCGAGGCGCTCAACGCCGACGGGCTCTCCCTCGGCGGCGAACAGTCCGGCCACGTGATCATGACCGAATTCGCCACGACCGGCGACGGCATCCTGACCGGGCTGCACCTCGTCGCGGAAATGGCGCGCACCGGCAAGACGATCGCCGAACTCGCCTCCGTCATGACGGTGTACCCGCAGATCCTCGTGAACGTGCGCGGCGTCGACCACCGTGCCCTGCACTCCGACGACGTCATCGCCGCCGCGATTGTCGCTGCCGAAACCGAGCTGGGCGACTCGGGCCGTGTGCTCCTTCGCCCCTCGGGTACGGAGCCGATGGTGCGCGTGATGGTGGAGGCGGCCGACCAGGCGACAGCCGACCGGCTCGCGCACAGCCTCGCCGACATCGTCCTCAAGCGCCTGGCAAACTAGCCCTCCACACACCCCCGCGAAACCGCAGTTGTGCGCGTTATTCGACGGGTTTGACGCGCACAACTGCGGTTTCGCGGGGATAGGGGCGGCTAGACCTTGCGGAGGAGCACCTTCGAGACGGCGTGGTTCGGGTCCTTGCGCAGCACGAGAGTCGCCCTCGAGCGGGTGGGGCGGATGTTGTGCAGCAGGTTGGGCTCGTTGATGCTGCCCCAGATCTGCCGGGCCCGCGCCCGAGCCTCGTCCTCGCTCAGCTCCGCATAGCGGTGGAAGAACGACTTCGGGTTGGCGAATGCGCCGCGCTGCAGCTTGAGGAAGCGTTCCTCGTACCAGCGGGCGATGTCCTGGGTGCGGGCATCCACGTACACCGTGAAGTCGAACAGGTCGCTGACCGCCAGGCCCTGCCCCGGGCCGGGCGCCGCCAGCACGTTCAGGCCCTCGACGATGAGGATGTCGGGCTGGCGCACGACGATCTGGGCGTCGGGCACGATGTCATAGCGAAGGTGCGAGTAGAACGGGGCCCTGACCTCTTCGGCGCCGCTCTTGACCGCGGCGACGAACCGGAGCAGGGCGCGCCGGTCGTACGATTCGGGGAATCCCTTGCGTTCCATCAGGCCGCGGCGGGTGAGCTCGGCGTTCGGGAACAGGAAGCCGTCGGTCGTGACGAGTTCCACCCGGGGGGTGTCTTCCCAGCGGGCAAGCAGCTCCCGCAGCAGGCGCGCAATGGTGGACTTGCCGACGGCCACGGATCCGGCGACCCCGATCACGAACGGGGTGGGCTGGGCCCGCTCGCCGAGGAAGTCGCTCGTGGCCCGGTGCAGCTGCCGGGCGCCGGCGGCGTAGAGGTTGAGCAGCCGGCTCAGCGGCAGGTAGACCTCGGAGACCTCGTTCAGGTCGAGTGGCTCGCCGAGCCCGCGCAGCTGAACGATCTCCGTCTCCCGGAGCGGAAGCCGGGTGGAGTGAGCCAGAGCGGCCCAATCGGCCCGGTCGAGCTCGACAAATGGGGTGCCGTGACCGCTGTTTGCATTGCTCACAACCGGCTCGGACATTCCACCCAGTTTAGTCCGACTAAAATCGGGTGCATGTGCGGAATCGTGGGATATGTCGGAGACAGCAAAAGTGTGGAAGTTCTCATGGGGGGGCTGCGCCGACTCGAATACCGGGGCTACGACTCCGCCGGGATCGCCGTCATCGATGACCACGGAAAGCTCAACACGGCCAAGCGTGCCGGCAAGCTCGCCATGCTCACCGCCGAGCTCGAGGCGCACCCGATCAACAACGGGCGTACCGGCATCGGGCACACCCGCTGGGCCACGCACGGCGGCCCCACGGACCAGAACGCGCACCCGCACCTCGGGGACAACGGCCGGCTCGCCCTCATCCACAACGGCATCATCGAGAATTTCGGGCCGCTCCGGGACGAACTCCTCGCCGAGGGCTTCGCCTTCACCAGCGAAACCGACTCCGAGGTCGCGGCCCTCCTGCTCGGCCGCGAGTACCAGCGCGTCGGCGACCTGAGCGAGGCCTTCCGCACCGTCGTCGCCCGCCTCGAAGGAGCGTTCACCCTCCTCGCGGTGCACCAGGACCAGCCCGGCGTCGTCGTCGGCGCCCGCCGCAACTCACCGCTGGTGATCGGCCTCGGCGACGGCGAGAACTTCCTCGGCTCCGACGTCGCAGCCTTCGTCGAGTACACGCACCGCGCCCTCGCCATCGGCCAGGACCAGATCGTCACGATCACGCCCGACCTCGTCACCATCACCGACTTCGACGGCAATGCCGTCGAGTGCGAGGAGTTCGAGGTTGCCTGGGATGCCTCCGCGTCCGAGAAGGGCGGCTGGTCCAGCTTCATGGCCAAGGAGGTCTCCGAGCAGCCCGATGCCATTGCGAACACCCTGCGCGGACGCATCACCGACGGCCACGTCGTTGTGCCCGAGCTGACCGAATTCGGCGACGACGTGCTGGCGGGCATCCGTCGCATCGTCATCATCGCCTGCGGAACGGCCGCCTACGCCGGCCAGACCGCGAAGTACGCCATCGAGAAATGGGCCGGCGTGCCGGTCGACGTCGAACTCAGCCACGAATTCCGCTACCGCGACCCGGTGATCACCGACGACACCCTCGTCGTGTCGATCAGCCAGTCCGGCGAAACCATGGACACGCTGATGGCCGTCAAGTATGCCAGGGAGGCCGGCGCGAAGACCATCTCGATCTGCAACACTCAGGGCGCAACGATTCCCCGCGAGTCGGATGCGGTCATCTACACGCACGCCGGCCCCGAGGTCGCCGTCGCGTCGACGAAGGCGTTCGTCTCCCAGATCGCCGCGCTCTACCTCTTCGCCCTGCACCTCGCCCGGGTCCGCGGCAGCCTCACCGAAGCCGAGCTCGCGGTGCAGACGGCCGAACTCCAGGCGATCCCCGACAAGGTCGCCACCACCCTGCTCGAGGCTGACTCGATCCGCCAGCTCGCCCAGTGGATGACCGACACCCGCGCGGTGCTGTTCCTCGGCCGCCACGTCGGCTTCCCCATCGCCATGGAGGGCGCGCTCAAGCTCAAGGAGCTCGCCTACATCCACGCCGAAGGCTTCGCCGCCGGAGAGCTCAAGCACGGCCCGATCGCCCTGATCGAGCCGGGCCAGCCCGTGTTCGTGATCGTGCCGAGCCCGCGCGGCTCCGCACACCTGCACCCCAAGGTCGTCTCCAACATCCAGGAGATCCGGGCGCGCGGCGCGCGCATCATCGCGATCGCCGAAATCGGGGATGCCGCCGTGCTGCCGTTCGCGGACACCGTGATCCACATTCCCCTCGCCGCGCCGCTGTTCGAGCCGTTCCTCGCCGTGGTTCCGCTGCAGATCTTCGCGATGGAACTGTCCATCGCCAAGGGGCTCGACGTCGACCAGCCGCGCAACCTCGCGAAATCCGTCACGGTCGAGTAGCCGACGCATGAACACGGGGTGCGCATGATCAGAGGAATCGGCGTCGACATCGTCGACCTCGCTCGCTTCGAGCGCCAGGTCGAGCGCACCCCCGGGCTCGTCCCGCGCCTCTTCACCGAAAGCGAGCGCGGACTGCCGATCCACTCCCTGGCCGCGAGGTTCGCCTCGAAGGAGGCCTTCGTCAAGGCCCTTGGCGACAGCCAGGCGATCACCTGGCAGGAGCTGGAGGTCGTCACCGACGGCCACGGCAACCCCGGGTTCGTGCTGCACGGCAGTGCCCTCGCCGCGCTCGCGGACCGGGGCATCAGCGGCGTGCACCTCACGATGACCCATGACGCCGGAGTCGCCTGCGCGTTCGTGGTGATGGAGGGACCATGACCGGCTACCGTGAGGCCGTCGTCGACCTCGACGCCATTTCGGCCAATGTCGCGCACCTGCGCGCGCTGACCGGAACCGCGCACACGATGGCGGTGGTCAAGGCGAACGCGTACGGGCACGGCGCCGTTCCCGTTGCCCGGGCCGCTCTGGCGGGCGGCGCGGACTGGCTCGGCGTCGCCGACATCGCGGAGGCCCTCGAACTGCGGGAGGCCGGCATCGGGGCGCCGGTCCTGGCCTGGCTGCACGACCCGGATACGGACTGGTCAGCGGCCATCGCCGCCGACGTCGATCTCGGCCTCTCGTCGGCCGTGCAGTTGCAGCAGGTGGCGGATGCCTCGGCAACGCTCGATTGCACCGCATCCGTGCAGATCAAACTCGAGACCGGGCTCAGCCGCAACGGCGTGCAGGAATCGGAGTGGGCCCCCGTGCTCGCCCTCGCCGCCGAACTCGAACGATCCGGCCGGGTGCGCGTGCGCGGCATCTTCAGCCACCTCTCCAACGCGTCACCGGCCGAAGACACGGAGGCGATCGCGCGCTTCGACCGCGGTCTCGCCCTCGCGGCCGCCGTCGGCCTCACGCCCGAACTCACCCACCTCGCCGCGTCGGCCGCGGCCCTGCGCCTGCCCGCCGCCCGCTATTCGATGGTGCGCCTGGGCATCAGCATCTACGGACTCTCGCCCTTCGACGACGCGTCTTCGGCGGACCTCGGCCTCGTGCCGGCGATGACGCTCCGGGGGAGGGTGGCCGCCGTGCGCCACGTTCCCGCGGGCACCGGCGTCTCCTACGACTACACCTGGCGCGCGCCGGTGGATTCCTCCCTCGCGCTGGTGCCGCTGGGCTATGCCGACGGCGTGCCTCGACAGGCGTCCGGGCGCGCCCAGGTGAGCATCGGCGGCGTTCTCCACCCCGTCGTGGGCCGCATCGCCATGGATCAGTTCGTCGTCAGCGTGGGGCTGGAGCCGGTGGCCGTCGGCGACGAGGTGGTGCTCTTCGGCGACCCGGCGAGCGGGGTTCCGTCCGCCGACGACTGGGCGCACGCGGCCGGCACGATCAACTACGACATCGTCACCCGGATCGGCCGGCGCGTTCCGCGCAGCTACCGGGCGGCGGAGTAGGCGAGCGGCCATGCCATCCCACCCCACCCCGGCACCGGCGACCTGGTCGATTCCCGACGCCGAAGCCATGCACGAATTCGGCCGCGCCCTCGCCGGCCGGCTGCGCGCCGGTGACCTGGTCGTGCTGACCGGACCGCTCGGCGCAGGCAAGACCACGCTCACCCGCGGGCTCGGCGAAGGGCTGGGCGTGCGGGGCGCGGTCACCAGTCCCACGTTCGTGCTCGCCCGCACCCACCCGAGCACGGCCTGGGGGCCCCCTCTGGTGCACGTGGACGCCTACCGCCTCGCCAGCGCCGTCGAGCTCGACGACCTCGACATCGACTTCGCCCGCTCCATCGTCGTGGTCGAATGGGGCCGCGGCATGCTGGACGGCATCACCGACTCGTGGCTGGACATCGAGATCGAGCGCCCCCTCGGCGCCTCCCGGGCCGCACCCTCCCCGGCCGAGGCACCGATCGACAGCGACCTCGACCTCGACGAACCCCGCACCGTCACCATCACCGCCGTCGGCCCCCGCTGGGCCGGCGACGTCGCGTGGGCGCGCGAGGCAGGGCCCACCGCTTAGGCTGAAAGCGTGCTTCTCGCCATTGACACCTCCGCCGGCACGAGCGTCGCCGTCGTCGACCTCCGCGGCGACGTGCTCGCCGAACGGAGCACCGACGACACGATGCGGCACGCCGAAGTCGTGGGCCTGCTGATCGAGGACTGCCTCCGCGAGGCCGGGCTGGATGCCCGCGCGCTCACCGGCGTGGTCGGAGGCATGGGCCCCGGACCGTTCACCGGCCTCCGCGTGGGGATCGCCGCGGCCCGCGTCTTCGCGCTCGGCGCCCGCAGGCCGTTCCTCCCGGTGATCAGCCACGACGCCATCGCCTGGGGCCGGTACCAGGCCGGCCACACCGGCGGCCTCCTCGTCGTCACGGATGCCCGTCGCCGCGAGGTCTACTGGTCCGCGTACAGCGGCACGGACGCCGCCGGGCTGCCCGAGCGCAGCGACGGCCCGGGCGTGGCCAAACCGGACGTGCTGCTGGGGGAACAGTGGGCGCATGCCGGGCTGCCCCGGTTCGACGCCGCCGCGGTATCGGCCGGCGAGCTCGGCCGGGTCGCGGCGCTGCGCCTTGTCGAGGGGCATCCGTTCGCCGCCGACGAAGCGCTCTACCTGCGTTCGCCCGACGTCACCATCTCGGCCGGCCCGAAGCGGGTGAGCCGATGACCTGGCAGTTGCGGCACGCCACGCCCGCCGACGTCGACGCGATCATGGCCCTTGAGACGAGCACGTTCGAGAATGATGCCTGGTCGCCGGAGGCGATGGCCCGGGATGTCGCCGACCCCAACTGCTACTACCTCGTCGCGTTCCCCCCGGACGAGCCCGGGCGGATCGAGGCCTACGCCGGGCTGCTCGCCCCGCGTGGAGCGCCGGAGGGCGACATCCAGACCATCGCCGTCGCTCCAGTGGCCCGCGGCCGCGGACTCGGCCGCACGCTCATGCAGGCCCTGATCGGCGAGGCGCGGAAGCGCGGCGCGCGCGACGTCTTCCTCGAGGTGCGCGCCGACAACCCCTCGGCGCAGCGCCTGTACGAACGGCTCGGCTTCGCCGAGGTCGGCGTGCGCCGCGGCTACTACCAACCCGACAACGTTGACGCAATCGTCATGCGACTGGTCATCCCCGCGCCGACGATGGAGGCCACCGGATGAATCGCCTGAACCCGCTCGTGCTCGGCATCGAGACCTCCTGCGACGAGACCGGGATCGGAATCGTTCGCGGCACCACCCTGCTCTCCAACACGATCGCGTCCTCGATGGAGGAACACGCCCGCTACGGCGGCGTGGTTCCCGAGGTCGCCGCCCGGGCGCACCTGGAGGAGCTGGTCCCGGCCATCTCCGCGGCCGTGGCGGAGGCCGGCATCCGGCTTACGGACCTCGACGCCATCGCCGTGACCAGCGGGCCGGGGCTGGCCGGGGCGCTCATGGTCGGGGTCGGCGCAGCGAAGGCGCTGGCCGTTGCCCTCGGCAAGCCGATCTACGCCGTGAACCACCTCGTCGGCCACGTCGGAGTCGACCTGCTGCGGAACGGCGCCGACGACGCCGACGAGCCGCTCGAATACCCCACGATCGCCCTCCTCGTCTCCGGCGGCCACACCTCGCTGCTGCTGGTGCGCGACCTGGTCTCCGACGTGGAATTGCTCGGGGAGACCATCGACGACGCGGCCGGTGAGGCCTTCGACAAGGTGGCGCGGATCCTCGGCCTGCCCTACCCCGGCGGACCCGAAATCGACCGCGCGGCGCTTGAAGGCGACCCGAAGGCGATCCGCTTCCCGCGCGGGCTGAGCCGACCCAAGGACATGGCCCTGCACCGTTACGATTTTTCCTTCTCCGGCCTCAAAACCTCGGTCGCGCGCTGGGTCGAACAGCGCCAGGACGCCGGCGAGATCGTGCCGATCGCGGATGTCGCGGCCAGTTTCCGCGAGGCCGTCGTCGACATCCTCCTCACCAAGGCCGTTGCCGCCTGTGTCGACCTCGAGGTGCCCCGTCTGCTCCTGGGCGGCGGTGTGATCGCGAACGCGCGGCTCAGGGAGCTCGCCGAGGAGCGCACGGATGCGGCCGGGATCGCCCTGCGCATCCCGCCGCTGTCCCTGTGCACCGACAACGGGGCCATGATCGCGGCGCTCGGGGCGCAGCTGATCGTGGCCGGGCACGAACCCTCCTCGCTGGGATTCGGCGCGGACTCGACGTTGCCGGTGTCGGACATCCAGGTCTGAAACCGGCGCCCCACCCGGGGATTCGCGGTATTCTGGCACCGCCGCCTCGATCTGCTCGTGACCGGCCTGCTCTCGTCCGGATCACAGAAGGAGTCCTCATGACCGATCCCACCATGCCGCCCGTTGGGCCGCCGTCCGAGAACCAGCCGCCGCCCCCGCCCGGCTACGGACCGCCCGCGGTACCGCCCGCGGCGCCGGCCTACCAGCCGCAGCAGCCCGCCGGCCAGCCGCAGCAGTACGGCCAGCAGCCCTACGGCCAGCAGCAGTACGGCCAGCAGCCCTACGGCCAGCCGTACCCGGGCCAGGAGAAGTACAATGTGCTGTCGATCATCGCGATGGTGACCGGCATCCTGGGCATCTCGCTCGTGGCCATCATCACCGGGCACATCGGGCTCAGCCAGATCGGCCGGACCCAGGAGAAGGGCCGCGGTTTTGCGATCGCCGGCCTCATCCTCGGCTACCTCGGCCTCCTGGCGGGCATCGCGGCGGTGATCTTCTTCTTCGTCGTCATGGCCGCGTACGAAACGTCGTCGTCGATGACCGGTTAGACCGCCGCAGCGGGTCCGCGGCAACCCCGTCTTCAGTGGAAGGATTCACCATGACCGATCCCAACAACCCCGACCGCCCGCAGGTCCCGCAGGTGCCGGACGTCCCGCAGGTTCCGGATGTGCCCCAGGTTCCCCAGGTTCCCGAGGTTCCCCAGCAGCCGCAGGCCTCGCCCGCAGCTCCGCCTGCCGATCCGCCGACGGCTCCGCCGGTGCCGCCGGCCGCCCAGACGCCGCCGCCGGCCTACGGCGCGCCCACGCCGCCTCCTCCGGGGTACGGCATGCCGGCCGTCGGCCCGTACGCCGGTGCCCCGGCACAGAAGCCGCCGATCCTGAGCGTCCTGTCACTCGTCGCCGGCGTCATCGGCATCGTCGGATCGCCCATCGCGTTCATTCCCTTCGTGGGTGGAGTCCTGGGCCTGTTCTTCCCTGCGGGAGCCATTGTTCTTGGCTTCCTGGGCAAGTCCAGGGAACCCCGGGCCAGGGGCCTCTGGCTGACCGGCATCATCACCGGCATCGTCGGAGTCGCCGTGGCCCTGCTCAGCCTGGTGCTCTGGGGAATCTTCTTCGCGGGCTACCAGCCGGGCACGCTGCCCGCACCTCAGTACTGATCGCACAATCACCGACGGTGGGCGCCGTCGCCTCGGCGGCGCGCACCTGGCTTTCTAAGGAACCGACATGACCGGGCAGGACCGCGACCTCAGGTCGCCGGAGGACTTCCGCCTCGATCTGACCCGCCCGCCGGTGCAGGTCGAGGGCGAGCTCGCCTGGGAGTCCACGATGACGGCACCCACCGAATGGGTGCCCCGCGTGTACACCGAGGACGAGATCCACACGGTGGTCAACCGGCGCGGTTTCTCGATCGCGTCGTTCGTGTGCGGGCTCCTGGGGCTGCTGCTCGGCATCTTCGGCATCTGGGGTGCCACCTTCGCCCTCGCCGCCGTCATTCTGGCCCTGGTGGGTCGGAGCCTGGAGTGCCGGGCGAAGACCTGGTGGGTTTCCGGACTCGTGGCCGGAGTGGCCGGGCTGGCCATCGCGGTCGGCTGGATCGTCTACATCACCCAGGTGCTGCTTCCGGCGCTGGCCTGAGGGACGCCGGGCCGGGACCGCCGGACGGGCGAAGTCCCGCTAACGAACGCGTTCCACCAGCAGGGCGACCCGGTGCCCGCCGGCGCGGGTCATCACGAGGGTTCCCGACTCGGGGCCCTTCAGGCGCAGGCGCGCGCGCAGGGTCGCGGGGTCGACATCCACCCCGCGCTTCTTGATCTCCAGCGTCCCGATGCGACGCTCCTGCAGGGCCAGGCGCAGCTTCTTCTCGTCGACCGGCAGTGATTCCAGCACGCGGAAGGCCGAGGCGAACGGGGTCGGCTGCAGGGCAGCGGAGGTCAGGTAGGCGATTCCCTCGCTCAGCATGTGCGCATCGAGGGAGCGGGCGAGGTCGCCGATCAGGCGAGCGCGGATGACCGCACCATCGGGCTCGTACAGGTAGTTGCCGAGTGGGCCGACCCCGACGTCTTCACTGTCGGCGGGGGCGGTCAGCTCCGCGACACCGTCGGGGCCGAGCAGCAGGGCCGAGCGGCGGATCCCGTCCCGGGCCAGGACGCCGAACCACAGGCCCATTTCGACCAGCTTGCCGTCGACGGAGACCCATTGCGCCTCGGCGGCGGCCGGGATGAGGTCGCGGTCGTGGCCGGGACCCAGCTTGACGCCGATGGGCAGGCGCTCGGCCAGGCCGAAGACCCAGTCGAGCGAGGGGGAGTAGTCCTCCGGCCTGGTCAGCCGCGAGGTGTTCGTGTGTCCGGCCGTGCGCCGGGCCGGGTCGAGCCAGGCCGCGTCGAAGTCGTCGAGGTCGATGCTCTCCGCCTCGGCGTTGAGCACGGTCGCGCTCGGGAACGGGGCCAGGTTGTAGCTGGCGACCGCGGCGGTGACCTCGTCGGCGTCGACGGCCGTCACCGTGAGCTCCATCGCCGCCATCGCCATCGCATCCCCGCCGATCCCGCAGCCGAGGTCGACGACCCGGTGGGTGCCGGCGGCGACGAACCGGCCGGCGTGCAGCGCGGCGACCCGGAACCGGGTGGCCTGTTCCAGCCCGGCCTCGGTGAAGAGCATCCGCCCGGCGAACTCGCCGAACTTGGCTTCGGCCCTGGCGCGGAGCCGGGACTGGCTCAGCACCGCGGCGACCAGGCCCGGCGGGTGGCCGGCCTTGCGCAGGTCGCTCACCATCCGCACGACATCGACCGTCGATTCATACGGCGGCAACGAGTCCAACAGGCGCAAACCCTCGGGCGACAACAGCTCGACGAGCTCAGAGCGATCCATCCCGCAAACCTACCAAGCCCGCCCGTGTCTGGCACTCACGTTGCGTGAGTGCCAGATGCGCCCTAAACTCGTTTTTAGCACTCTCGCTGTGAGTCTGCTAACCCAAAACTTCGTTAAGAAAGAGGTCAACCGTGTCGGTCTCCATCAAGCCGCTCGAGGATCGCATCGTCATCAAGCAGGTCGACGCAGAGCAGACCACCGCGTCAGGTCTGGTCATTCCTGACACCGCCAAGGAAAAGCCCCAGGAGGGTGAAGTTGTCGCAGTCGGCCCCGGCCGCATTGACGACAACGGCAACCGCATCCCGCTCGACGTCGCCGTCGGCGACAAGGTGATCTACTCCAAGTACGGCGGAACCGAGGTCAAGTTCGGCGGCGAGGACCTCCTCGTCCTGTCCGCCCGCGACGTGCTCGCGGTCGTCGTTCGCTAGTCACCCCCCGCGTTATCGTTGAATCCCGGATGGCATCGCCATCCGGGATTCTTCACGTTCGGAGGGATACGCGATGGATAACGAGCCGACACGGACCGCTGCGCCGAAAGGTGGGCGCACCGGGCGCGCGCCGCGCAGCGACCAGAGCACCGGCCTGATTTTCGCGGTCCTCGCCTACTCTCTCTGGGGGCTTCTTCCCCTCTACTTCATCCTGCTCGTGCCGACGTCGGCGTTCGAGGTCGTTGCCTGGCGGGTGCTGTTCTCGCTCGTCTTCTGCGCGCTCATCATCACCGTCACCCGGCAATGGCGCTCGCTCGTCGGCCTGCTGCGGAGGCCCCGCGTCGTCTGGACGATGGGACTCGCCGGCCTGCTCATCTTCATCAACTGGCAGACGTATGTCTTCGCCGCGCTCAGCGGCCACGTGGTCGAGGCGGCGCTGGGGTACTTCATCAACCCGATCGTGACGGTCGTCCTCGGCGTGCTCGTGCTGCAGGAGCGGCTCAGGCGCCTCCAATGGGTGGCCGTCGGCGTCAGCCTGCTCGCCGTGGTCGTGCTCACCATCGGGTACGGCCGGCTGCCCTGGATCTCGCTCGTGCTGGCGTTCTCCTTCGGCTTTTACGGCCTGATCAAGAAGCGCGTCGGCGGCGACGTCGATGCCGTCGCGGGGCTCACCCTGGAGACGGCCTGGCTCGCTCCGATCGCGGTCATCCAGCTGGTGGTGGTCGGCATGATGTCCGGCCTCACCTTCGGCACGGTCTCGCCGTGGCACACGTTCGGCCTCGTCGCATCCGGGGTCGTCACCGCCGTGCCCCTGCTCTTCTTCGCCGCGGCCGCCCGACGCCTGCCGCTGAGCTACCTGGGGCTGATCCAGAACTTCGCGCCGCTCCTGCAGTTCCTCGTCGGCGTGGTCATCCTGCGCGAACCGATGCCCACCGAGCGCTGGGCCGGCTTCGGGCTGGTCTGGCTCGCGCTGCTCATCCTGACCGTCGACATGATCGCCACGGGCCGCGCACCGCGCCGGGCATCCCTCGAGCCTGCCTGAGTGGACGGTACGCTCGAAGGCGTACCCCGCTGTGAAAGGACACACCAGATGACGTACCGCGCCTTCCCCGTCGTCATCGCCGGGGCCCTAGCCCTGGTCGTCGGCCTGACCGGATGCACCGCCCCCGAGGCCCCGAAGACCCCGAAGCCGACTCCGTCCGCGACGGCACTGCCGGTGCCCGCCCCGTCGGGTGACGGCATCCTGCGCCTGGGAACCATGTTCCCGATTACCGGCGATGCCGCGGCAACGGGAAAGGCCCAGGTCGCCGGGACGGAGGTCGCCCTGCGGGAGATCACCGAGCAGGGCGGGGTTCTGGGCAAGCCGCTTGAGCTGGTCCACCGCAACTCGGCGGGCGACCTCGATGTCGCCCTGACCAACCTCATCGCCCGCAAGGTCGACGTGGTGCTCTGGGATCCCGCCGTGAAGGTGCCCGAGGCGGCGGTGGCGGCCCTCGAGGCGGCGGACATCCCGATCCTTCCGCTCGGCGACTTCATGCACGATGGAAAGCCCATCGCCCCGGGCAACCCGTTCGCGAAGCGGCTTCGCTCGGCCGACCCGGGGCTGACCGGCTTTGTTGGCGGGGCGGAGGCCTTTGACGGCGTCGTCACGGCCGCGCTCGCCGCGACCGTCGCCGGCGACGACGGGGGACCGTCCGTCGCCTCGAGGCTCGATTTCGTCGCATCCGGGCCGACGGCCTGCACGTCCTGGGGCGAATGCCTCGCTGCACTCGCGGACAAGCAGGAGATTCGCTTTGTCGGCGCGACGGGGGAGCGTTCGTAACGATTTGATGCGTATTGATCGTTTTTCGTAACGATTTGGGACGGTTTGCTCAACTTGGAGCCGATTTCCTTGTTTACCCGCAGGTGCTATGCCTACTGTGACAGAACGGCAGCCACTCGGCTGCCGTGATGTATGACTTTTCCTACTACCAAGGAGCAAAATTGAGCGTACTCGCGAAGGCTTCGGCCTCCCGCTCAGTCCGGGCCGTCGTCACTGGTATCGCCATGGTCGGCGTCAGTGCACTTCTGCTCACCGGCTGCAGCGGCACCGCCGCAGAACCCGCCGGTGACAAGGCCCCCGCTGCGAGCGGTGACGCCAAGACGGTCAAGGCCGGCGACCGCGATCTCACCCTGAAGATCGGCACGATTCTTCCCCAGAGTGGCGCCCTGGCCTTCCTCGGCCCGCCCGAAGAAGCCGGCGTGCAGCTGGCCGTGAACGACATCAACGACGCGAACCTCGGGATGAAGGTCGAAGCCGTCTTCCGTGACTCGGGCGACACCACGACCGACACCGCGACCGTTTCCGTGACCGACCTGCTCTCGCAGGATGTCTCGGCCATCGTCGGTGCGGCATCCTCGGGTGTGTCCAAGACCGTGATCGACCAGATCGTCGCCGCTGGCGTCGTTCAGTTCTCCCCGGCCAACACCTCGCCGGACTTCACCGAGTACGCCGACAAGAACCTCTACTGGCGCACGGCTCCCTCCGACCTGCTGCAGGGCGAGGTTCTGGGCAACCAGATCGCCGAAGACGGCAACAGCACCCTCGGCATGATCGTGCTGAACGACGCCTACGGGACCGGCCTGGCCGCATCCCTCAAGGAGACGTTCGAAAGCGCCGGCGGCGAGGTCGTCGCGGAGGAGCTCTTCAACGAGGGTGACTCCAACTTCGCGGCGCAGATCTCCGCAGTGACCGCGGCCAACCCGGATGCGATCGCCCTGATCACGTTCGACCAGGCCAAGATCATCATCCCGGCGCTCGTCGGAACCGGCTACCCGGGCGACAAGCTCTACCTGGTTGACGGAAACCTCGCCGACTACAGCAAGGACTTCGCCCCCGGTCTCATCGCAGGCTCGAAGGGCACCCTGCCCGGCCTCGACGTCGGAACCCTCGGCGACTTCACCGAGCGCCTGCTCGAGGTCGACCCGACGCTGAAGGACTTCAGCTACGCGGCTGAGTCCTACGACTCCGTCATGCTCATCGCCCTGGCCGCTTACGCAGCCAACGATGTCTCGGGCGCCAAGATCGCTGACTTCCTCCGCCAGGTTTCCGGTGGCGAGGGTGAAGGCGAGAAGGTCTCCGACTTCAAGGCAGCCGCCAAGGCTCTCGCAGACGGCAAGCAGGTCAACTACGACGGCTTCTCCGGCCCGGTCACGTTCGACGAGAACGGCGACCCGACCGAGGCGACCATCGGTGTCTACGAGTACAAGGCTGACAACACATACAAGCGCATCAACTAGTCACTGACCTGCCGGTCACTGATCTATCGGTCACTGGCTGAGCAGTACTGACGCAAAAGGGCCCCGACTCCGGTCGGGGCCCTTTTGCGTTGCTCGCACGCGACGCGGGGCGTCGCGAAAGGCGGCAGCCGTCCCCTCGGCAGCCTGCGCGCCCTCGCGCCCTTTGCCCGCCCTTCGCCCCGTGCGCCCTTCGCCCCGTGCGCCCCCGCCCGTGCGCCCCCGCCCGTGCGCCCCCGCACGTGTCGCCGACTTTGACCGTTCCGGTCGAGTTGCCCTGGCGTGCCGGGCAACTCGACCGGACGTGTCAATCTCGGCGAAGATTGCGCCGAGACTCGCCGTTTCTGCCCAGTGTCGCCGGTGCAGCGGCGACTCTCGGCACAATCGGCGACTCTCGCGGCGGGCGGCCGCGGCGGGCGGTGACGCGCGCGGGGCGACACGCGGAAGCGGCGCCCGGGGAACCCGGACGCCGCTTCAGAGCGGCCGCAGGCGGCCGCGGGGTGGTGCTACTCGTCCTGGCCGAGGGTTCCGAGGTAGAGGCCGATCACCTTGGGGTCGTTCAGCAGTTCGCGTCCGGTGCCGGTGTAGGCATCGCGGCCCTGGTCGAGCACGTAGCCGCGGTCGCAGATCTGCAGGCAGCGGCGGGCGTTCTGCTCGACCATGATCGTGGTCACGCCGGCCTTGTTGATCTCCTTCACGCGCAGGAACGCCTCATCCTGGCGCACCGGCGACAGCCCCGCGGACGGCTCGTCCAGGAGCATCACGTGCGGGCCCATCATCAGTGCGCGCGACATCGCGACCATCTGCCGCTCGCCGCCGGAGAGCGAGCCGGCCCGCTGCGACAGGCGCTTCTTCAGCTCCGGGAAGATCTCCGTCACGAACTCAAGCCGTTCCGCGAGCCCCTTGGGCTTCTGGAACATGCCCATCTCGAGGTTCTCCAGGATGGAGAGCGTCGGGAACACGTTGTTCGTCTGCGGAACGAAGCCGACGCCCTTGGAGACGAGTTTGTTCGCCTTGAGGTTGGTGATGTTCTCACCGCGCAGCATGACCTCGCCCTCACGTACCTTGACCTGGCCGAAGATGGACTTCAGCAGCGTCGACTTGCCGGCACCGTTCGGGCCGATGATGCCGATAAGTTCGCCCTCGTAGGCGGTGAGCGAGCACGAGTTCAGGATGTTCACACCGGGCACGTACCCGGCCGTCACGTTCCTGACCTCGACGACCGCGGCCCTGGTCTCGGTCTGCGCCGGTGCGGACATCGGGCTAGAGTTTGTCATCGAGCAGCTCCTTAATGGCTTCCACGTGCTCCGTGTCAGCGCCGAGGTCTTCATCGTGGTGCTGGCCGAGATACGCGTCGATCACGGCCTGGTTCTTCATGACCTCGTGCGGGTCGCCTTCTGCGACGACGCGGCCTTCGGCCATGACCACGACCCAGTCGGCGATGTGGCGCACCATCTGCATGTCGTGCTCGACGAAGAGCACGGTCATGCCCTCCGCCTTGAGGTTGAGGATGTGGTCGAGCAGCGACTGGGTCAGCGCCGGGTTCACGCCGGCCATGGGCTCATCGAGCATGACCAGGGTCGGGTCGCTCATCAGGGCCCGCGCCATCTCGAGGAGCTTGCGCTGCCCGCCGGAGAGGCTGGCCGCGTAGTCGTCCTTCTTCTCGTCGAGCTTGAACCGGGCAAGGAGATCGAGGGCCTTGGCCTCGTTCTCCTCCTCCTGCTTGCGCCAGAGGAACGGCAGCAGGGCCCGGAACAGGTTCTCCCCGATCTGGCCCTTGGCGCCGAGTTTCATGTTGTCCATGACGGTGAGCAGGCTGAGCGCCTTCGTCAGCTGGAAGGTGCGGATCTGGCCCATCCGGGCGACCCGGTAGGCCGGCATGCCGGCCAGCGACTTTCCCTCGAAGGTCCAGGATCCGGTGTCCGGCTTGTCGAAGCCGGTGAGCAGGTTGAACAGGGTGGTCTTGCCGGCCCCGTTCGGCCCGATCAGGGCGGTGATGGCGCCGCGGGGGATCTCGAGGTGGTCGACATCCACCGCCTTGAGGCCGCCGAAGGTGCGGCTGACGCCCTCGGCGACGAGGATCGGGTCGCGCTTCTTGCAGCCGGGTTCGGCGGCCCCGATGTGGAGGTCGGTCGACTTGACGGGCTTGCCGTTGGGGACGGTGTTAGTGGACAAAGGCCAACTCCTTCTTATTTCCGAAGATGCCCTGGGGTCTGAAGATGACGATGAGCATGATCGCGACGCCGACGAGGATGAAGCGCAACTGCCCGGCCTGGACGTTCGTCATGAACGGCAGCCAGCCCGCCTCGACCGCGCGGGCGATGAACCCGGAGAAGAAGGAGAGCAGCACCCAGAAGATCATCGAGCCGATGATCGGGCCCAGGATCGTCGCCGCCCCGCCGAGCAGCAGGATCGCGTAGATGAAGAAGGTCAGCGACGTCTGGTAGTTCGACGGCACGACCGCACGGGGCAGAGCGAAGATCATTCCGGCCATGGTTCCGAAGACACCACCGAGAATGAGCGACTGCATCTTGTAGGCGTAGACGTTCTTGCCGAGCGCACGCACGGCATCCTCGTCTTCACGGATGCCCTTGATCACGCGTCCCCACGGGCTCCGCATGACCTGCCAGATGAACAGGGCGACAAGCACCACGACCGACCAGGCCACGATGCGCAGCCACCAGTCGTAGGCGTTGTTCTCGAACGGCCCGAAGCCGTACGTGCCTTCGGGGATCGGGTTCAGGGCCGCGAAGCCGAGCTTGTAGCCGCTCAGCCCGTTGGCCGAGCCAGTGACCGAGGCGAAGCTGTTCGTCGTGAACAGCAGCCTCACGATCTCGGCCGCCGCGATCGTGACGATGGCCAGGTAGTCCGCCCGCAGTCGCAGCGTCGGGATACCGAGGATCAGGGCGAAGACGACGGATGCGCCGATCCCGACCAGCACGGCGCCCCAGACGGGGAAGCCGAAGGTCAGGATCGAGATCGCGTAGCCGTACGCGCCGAGGGCCATGAACCCGGCCTGCCCGAAGTTCAGGAGGCCGGTGTAGCCGAAGTGGACCGCAAGGCCCAGCGCGGCGAGGGCGTATGCAGCGGTGGTCGGGCTGATCAGCTCGACGGCTGCGTTGCTAAAGATTGCTCCCCAGTCGATCATCGGATGCCCTTCTAGCCAATTCTCTCTTTGCGACCCAGGATGCCTTGCGGCCGAAGCAGCAGCACCAGGATCAACACGACAAGTGCGCCGACGTACTTCATGTCGGACGGGATCCACAGCGTGGAGAGCTCAACGAACAAGCCGACGATGATCGAACCGATCAACGCTCCGAACGCGGTGCCGAGGCCACCCAGGGTGACGGCGGCGAAGACGAGCAGCAGGATCTGGAAACCCATGTCCCAGCTCACGCCGGGGCGGAAGTACGCCCAGAGCACGCCGCTCAGGCCGGCTAGCGCACCGCCGACGATCCAGACGATCCGGATGACGCCGTCGACGTCGATGCCGCTCGCCGAGGCGAGGCTGGGGTTGTCGGAGACGGCTCGGGTTGCCTTGCCGAGGCGGGTGCGCAGCAGGAAGTACGAGACGGCCAGGAGCACGACGATGCTGATCCCCATGCTGGCGAGGTCGATCGGCGAGATGCGGACCGCACCGAACTTCAGGTCGGCCTGGCCGGCGCCGGGGAGCTGGCTCGTGGAGCCGCCGATGAAGTACTGGTAGGTGTAGCGCATCGCCAGGGACAGGCCGATGCTCACGATCATCAGCTGGACGAGCCCCACCCCCTTGCGGCGGAGGGGTTTCCAGATCGTCGCGTCGAGGCCCCAGCCGAGCGCGCCGCTGAGCACGATGGCGAGGATGATGGCGAGCCAGATCGGCAGGCCCAGCCCCGAGAACGCGAGGGTCATCAGGGCGCCGAAGGTGATCATCTCCGAGTGGGCGAAGTTGCTCAGCCCGGTCGTGCCGAAGATCAGTGACAGGCCGATGGCGGCGAGCGCGAGCAGCAGGCCGAAGTTCAGGCCGTTGACGAACTGGCTGAGGAACTGGTCGAAGAACGGCACCGTGGTCCGGACGCCCTCACCGAGGAAGAAGTTCACCGATTTCACCTTGGTGAGGCCGAATTCGGCCGTGAGTTCCGCGCCGCCCTTGGTCACGACGACACCCTCGGGGAGCGTCTCCTCGTCGAGGATGACCTTGTAGGTGCCCTTCTCCGGGACCCCGATCTTCCACTTGCCGTCGACGCCGGTCTTGACCTCGGCTTCGTAGCCGCCGCCCGTCACGGTGATGAGCACGCCGTCGAGCGGTTCGCCGTCGAACTGCGCGTTACCGGTGAGCACGTAGTCGTACTTGTCGGTGTTGATCTCATCCGCATGCGCCGGACTGATGGCGAGGGTCGACAGCGTCAGGGCCGCAAGCAGCACACCGAAGAAGACCACCAACATCCGGGGTGAGAATCTGTGGGCTATACCAGTGGAATTCACTGCACCTCCATGTGGCGCCGGCCCGGCTTGTGGCCGAGCGGACCTCGGGTTTTTCCTGCAACAACTTTGTTGACAGTACCTAGAGATTATGTCGTATTTGTTTCGCGGCCCGCTTCGCCGTGGATTGGGGCCGCGGAATGCCGGGGCCGCATTCTCGCTTAACATTGAAGAACCGGTCCAGTCCCGCTGATCCCCGGACATTTCTTCCGCACGCTTCCGCCACACGCAAAGGGGTTTCATGGATCAGCCAGATCCGTTCGGATTCACCGGACTCACCTACGACGACGTGCTGCTCCTGCCGGGGCACACCGACGTCATTCCCAGTGAGGCCGAGACGACGTCCCGGCTGACGCGCCGGATCTCCGTCGCAACCCCGCTCATCTCCAGTGCGATGGACACCGTCACCGAGACCCGGATGGCCGTCGCGATGGCCCGTCAGGGCGGGCTCGGTGTGCTGCACCGCAACCTCTCCATCGGCGACCAGGCCGAGCAGGTCGACCTGGTCAAGCGCAGCGAATCCGGCATGATTACCAATCCGGTAACAACTTCGCCCGACACCACCGTCGCGGAGGTTGACGCGCTCTGCGGCCAGTTCCGGATCAGCGGCCTGCCGGTCGTCGACTCCGACGGCGTGCTGGTGGGCATCATCACCAACCGGGACATGCGTTTCATCTCCGAAACCAAGAAGCACACGACCCTGGTCCGTGAGGTGATGACGAGGTCGCCCCTGATCACCGGCAAGGTCGGCATGCGCCCCGAGGACGCCGTGGCCATCTTCGCCAGGCACAAGATCGAGAAGCTGCCCCTCGTCGACGGCGGCGGCAAGCTCACCGGCCTGATCACGGTCAAGGACTTCGACAAGTCCGAGGAGTACCCGCACGCCACCAAGGACGAGGCCGGCCGGCTGCGCGTGGGCGCGGCCATCGGATTCTTCGGCGATGCCTGGCGCCGGGCGACCGCGCTGCTCGAGGTGGGCGTCGACGTGCTCGTCGTGGACACGGCCAACGGCGACAGCGCCGGCGTGCTCGAGATCATCCGCAAGCTCAAGTCCGACCCGGCGTTCGCGGCGGTCGACGTGATCGGCGGCAACGTGGCGACCCGCTCCGGCGCCCAGGCGCTCATCGACGCGGGAGCCGACGCGATCAAGGTCGGCGTCGGCCCGGGCTCCATCTGCACCACGCGCATCGTCGCGGGCGTCGGCGTGCCGCAGATCACCGCGGTCTACCAGGCGTCACTGGCCGCCCGTGAGGCCGGCATCCCCGTGATCGCCGACGGCGGGCTCCAGTACTCCGGCGACATCGCCAAGGCCCTCGTGGCCGGAGCGGACACCGTGATGCTCGGCTCGCTTCTGGCCGGCTGCGACGAAAGCCCCGGGGAACTGGTCTTCGTCAACGGCAAGCAGTTCAAGACCTACCGGGGCATGGGCTCGCTCGGCGCCCTGCAGTCGAGGGGCACGAAGACCTCGTATTCCAAGGACCGCTACTTCCAGTCGGATGTCCCCTCCGACGACAAGCTCATCCCCGAAGGCATCGAGGGCCAGGTGCCGTACCGCGGGCCGGTGTCGGCGGTGGCGTACCAGCTCATCGGCGGGTTGCGCCAGTCGATGTTCTATGTCGGCGCGCGCACCATCGATGAGCTCAAGCAGAAGGGTAAGTTCGTGCGCATCACGTCCGCCGGGCTCAAGGAGTCGCACCCGCACGACGTGCAGATCGTGGTTGAGGCGCCCAACTACCGCCGCTGATCCGTCCCACCCCCACCGCGAAACCGCAGTTGTGCGCGCTAAGAAGCACTTTTAGCGCGCACAACTGCGGTTTCGCGGGGGTGGGCGAGGGCATGTGCGAGGCGGGAGATCGCCTCGGCGAGCACCTCGGGGGAGCACCCGAAGTTGAGCCGGGCGAAGCCGCGACCCGGGGCGCCGAACATCGGGCCGGGGTGCAGCGCGACCCGGGCCCGTTCGAGTGCGATCACCGAGGGGTCATCGCCCCAGCCGAGGGAGCGCAGGTCGAGCCAGGCGAGGTAGCTCGCCCTCGGCTGGTCGTAGCCGGCGCCGGGCAGCTGGGCGTCCACCAGTTCGGCGAGCAGGACCCGGTTGGCCTCGAGGGCGGCAACGACCCCGTCCAGCCAGGGCTCCCCGTCGCGGTAGGCCGCAATGCTGGCGATCAGGCCGAACTGGCCGGTGCGCCAGTTGACCTCCTGCGGCATGCCGGCGACGAGCGCTCGCATCCGTTCGGAACCGGTGACCATGAGCGCGCACTTGAGGCCGGCGATGTTCCAGGCCTTGCTGGCGGCCGTGACGCAGATGCCGTGCTCCGCCGCGGCCGGAGACACGGAGAGGAACGGCGTGAACGTGCCGTCCGAGTGCGTCAGCGGGGCGTGCACCTCGTCGCTGATGACGCTCACGTCGTAGCGGGCGGCCAGCTCGGCGACCGCGGTCAGGTCTTCGACACTCTGGGGGTGCCCGAGCGGGTTGTGCGGATTGCAGAGCAGGAAGGCGCGCGCCCCCGCCCTGAAGGCGGCCTCGAGCCCATCGAGGTCGATCGCCCAGCCGGTCTGGCCGTGGATGAGCGGTACCTCCACAACCCGACCGCCGGCCTCAGGCACAAGGTCGAAGAACGGCGGGTAGACGGGCGTGTTGATCACGACCTGGTCGCCGGGCGTGATGGCCCGGCGGATGCTCTCCACGATCGCCACGCTGACATCGGTCGTGCTCGCCACCTGGCCGGGGTCGACCCGCCACCCCCAGCGCCGCCGGGCGAAGGCGGCGAACGCCTCGCCGAGCTCGTTCACCGGGGCGACGTAGCCGGTGTCGCTGCGCCGCACGGCCGCGATCAGCGCCTCGCCGATCGGCTCGGCCAGGGGGAAGTCCAGCTCGGCGACGAAGAGGGGCAGGACGTCGTCCGGGTAGCTGCGCCATTTCATGCTCGTGCGGGTGCGCAGCAGGGACAGGGGATCGGCGGTGACATCCATGTGATCAGGATGCACCCTCGGCCGTCTGCGGTCGAGGGTGCGGCTGCGGCCCCGACGAGCGCCGGGTCACGCAACCCGGTGCTTTGCCCCGCCTGCACCTAAACTGGGCGGGTGAGTATGGAAATTGAAATCGGCCGGTCCAAGCGCGCTCGCCGCGTGTACGCCTTCGACGACATCGCGATCGTGCCCAGTCGGCGCACGCGGGACCCGGAGGACGTGTCGGTCACCTGGTCGATCGACGCCTACAAGTTCGACACCCCGTTCCTCGCCGCGCCGATGGACTCCGTCGTCTCGCCGACGACGGCGATCATGATGGGCCAGCTCGGCGGCGTCGGCGTGCTCGACCTCGAGGGGTTGTGGACCCGGTACGAGAACCCCGAGCCGCTGCTCGCCGAGATCCGCAGCCTGCCGGACGACAAGGCCACCGCGCGGATGCAGGAGATCTACTCCCAGCCGATCAAGCCCGAACTGGTCACCGAGCGCCTCGCCGAGATCCGCGCCGCCGGGGTCACCGTGGCCGGTGCGCTCTCCCCGCAGCGCACGCAGGAACTCTACGAAACCGTCGTCGCCGCCGGCGTCGACCTCTTCGTCATCCGCGGCACCACGGTCTCCGCCGAGCACGTCTCGCAGAACCAGGAACCGCTCAACCTCAAGAAGTTCATCTACGAGCTCGACGTGCCCGTGATCGTGGGCGGCGCGGCGACCTACACCGCGGCCCTGCACCTCATGCGCACCGGCGCGGCCGGCGTGCTGGTCGGCTTCGGCGGCGGCGCAGCGTCGACCACGCGGGCCTCCCTGGGCATCCACGCGCCCATGGCCACGGCCGTGGCGGATGTCGCCGGCGCACGCCGGGACTACATGGACGAGTCCGGCGGCCGCTACGTGCACGTCATCGCCGACGGCGGACTCAGCACCTCCGGCGACATCGTCAAGGCGATCGCCTGCGGCGCCGACGCCGTCATGCTCGGCACGGCCCTGGCCCGGGCGTCCGACGCCCCCGGCGGCGGGTTCCACTGGGGCGCCGAATCCCACCACGCCCAGCTGCCGCGCGGCAAGCGGGTCGAGGTGGGCACGGTCGCCCCGCTCGAGGAAATCCTCTACGGCCCGGCCCCGGTCGCGGACGGAACGGCCAACCTGGTCGGGGCCCTGCGCCGTTCGATGGCCACCACCGGGTACTCCGACCTGAAGGAATTCCAGCGGGTCGAGGTGGTTGTCGCACCGTACCGGGTGAAGTAGCTTCGAGCACACCGGCAATTCGGCAGGAGGGGACGCAGCAGATGAACCAGCGCAGCAAGGTGACACGGTCCACCAAACTCGGGCCTGAGGAACGCGAGGCGGCCCTGGCCCGCGTGAAGACGAAGGAACTCGACATCCTCGTCGTCGGCGGCGGTATCGTCGGCGCGGGCTGCGCCACGGATGCCGTCACCCGCGGCCTCAGCGTCGGCATCCTCGAGGCGCGCGACTGGGCCTCGGGCACCTCGAGCCGCTCGTCCAAGCTGGTGCACGGGGGCATCCGCTACCTCGAACAACTGGACTTCCAGCTGGTGCGCGAAGCGCTCACCGAGCGCGGCCTGCTGCTCAAGCGGCTCGCGCCGCACCTGGTGAAGCCGGTCAGGTTCCTCTACCCGCTGAAGACCCGGGTCATCGAACGCGCCTACGTCGGCGCCGGCATGCTGCTCTACGACACCCTCTCCTACCTGGGTGGGCGCCCGGGCGTGCCCCACCACCGGCACCTCAGCCGGCGCCAGGTGCAGAAGCTCGTGCCGAGCCTGGCCCACGGCGCACTGGTCGGCGGCATCACCTACTACGACGCCCAGGTCGATGACGCCCTGTACACGGCGTCGCTCGTGCGCACGGCCTCCTTCTACGGCGCCCACGCGCTCAGCCGGGTGCGGGTCGAGGGCTTCATCAAGGTCGGCGAGCGCGTCGTCGGCGTGCACGCGCACGACCTGGAGACCGGCGAACGGTTCGACGTGCGCGCCAAGCAGGTCGTGAACGCCACCGGGGTCTGGACCGACGACACCCAGCGGATGGTCGGCGAACGCGGCACCTTCAAGGTACGCGCCTCGAAGGGCGTTCACCTCGTCGTGCCCCGGGACCGGTTCCAGTCGGCGATGGGGCTGCTGCTGCGCACCGAGAAGAGCGTGCTGTTCGTGATTCCGTGGGGCCGGCACTGGCTGATCGGGACCACCGACACGGACTGGCAGCTGGACAAGGCGCACCCCGCCGCGACCGCAGCCGACATCGACTACCTCCTCGAACACGTCAACGCGGTGCTCACCGTGCCGCTCACCCGCGAAGACGTCGAGGGCGTCTACGCCGGCCTCCGCCCGTTGCTGGCGGGTGAGTCCGAACAGACCTCCAAGCTCGCCCGCACCCACCTGGTCGGCCACTCCGTGCCCGGCCTGGTCGTGATCGCCGGCGGCAAATGGACGACATACCGGGTGATGGCCAAGGACGCCATCGATGCCGCCGTCGACGCGCTCGACGGCAGGATCCCCGAGTCGACGACGAAGAACATCCCCCTGCTCGGCGCCGAGGGCTACCAGGCGGCGTGGAACAAGCGCGGCAAGATCGCCCGTGCCTTCGGCCTGCACACCGTGCGGGTGGAGCACCTGCTGAACCGCTACGGCACCCTGACCGATGAACTGCTCGACCTGATCAGGGAGACGCCGTCGCTGGCAGACCCCCTGCCAGGGGCCGACGACTACATCGAGGCGGAGGTGGTCTATGCGGCCTCCCATGAAGGCGCCCTGCACCTCGAGGATGTGCTCGCCCGCCGCACCCGGATTTCGATCGAGGCCTGGGACCGCGGCGTGTCCGCGGCGCCCGTCGCGGCCCGGCTGATGGCCGGGGTGCTCGGCTGGGACAGCGAGCGCGAGGAACGCGAGGTGGCGTTCTACCTCAGTCGGGTCGCCGCGGAGCGATCGAGCCAGCAGCAGCCCGACGACGAATCCGCCGACCGGGTGCGGCTCGAAGCGCCCGACATCGTCGCGTCCCGGTAGCGCGCCGGCGCCGTCGGGGGCCGCGCGGGCGCCCGGTAGAATAGACGAACAGCCCCCAAACCTAGGAGTCGTTCATGGTTGACGTTCGGCGTGTCAAACTCCCCGGTGTGGGTGTACTGCACACCTTCATCACGGATGACGGCGGCAAAGTCGGCGTCATCGCCCACCGCTCCGGCCACAGCGACCTGATCACCTTCGCGGATGACGAGGGCGGCCCGGACGCCAGCAAGGTGTCGCTGCGCCTCAGCGAGGACGAGGCGCACACCCTGGCCGAGTTGCTCGGCGGCACCCAGATCACCGAGTCGCTCACGGCGCTCGACCAGATCCCGGGCCTGAGCATCGACTGGTTCACCGTCGACTACGAGGACCACATCGCCGGCCAGCCGCTCGGCAACCCGGCCGAGCGGGGAATCGCCGGACTCACTGTCGTCGCCGTGGTCCGCGGCGAGTCGGCAAATCCCGCGCCCGCGCCCGACTTCAAGGTCTTCCCCGGCGACACGCTCGTCGTCGCGGGCTCGCCCGAGAAGGTCGTCAAGGCCTTCACCTTTTTCCGTACCGGTGAGGTCAAGGCCAAGTCCGTTGATTCGCCGCCCGGAGGCTAACCGATGCATATCGGCGAAGACCTCATCATCCTGGGCGTCCTGCTCGTCATTTCCTACATCCTGGGGCGTCTCGGGAAGCTGATCGGGCTTCCGTCAATTCCGATTTACATGATCGTCGGCCTGCTGGCGAGCCCGCACACCGGGTGGTTCCCCCTCAACTTCGAGTCCGCCGATATCGAGCTGATCGCCGTCTTCGGCCTGATCCTGCTCCTGTTCAGCCTCGGCCTCGAGTTCGACCAGGAGGAATTCTTCGACAACGCCGGCAAGCTCCTGATCTCCGGCGGCTCGTACGTGCTGATCAACATGGGACTCGGCTTCGCCTTCGGAATGATGGTCGGCTGGGGAACCCGGGAAGCCCTCGTCATCGCCGGGATGACCGGCACCTCCTCGAGCGCGATCATCACCAAGCTGCTGATCGAGCTCCGGCGCCTGGCCAACAAGGAAACGCCGATGATCCTCGGCGTCACCGTCGTCGGCGACATCTTCATCGCGATCTACCTCGCCATCGTGTCCGTCGTGCTCAGCGGCAAGACCGAGGTCTGGCCGATCGTGCTGCAGCTGAGCATCGCCTTCCTGTTCCTGATCGTCATGTTCTCGCTCGCGCGCTGGGGCGGCCGGGTCGTGTCCCGGCTCGTGCGCACGAAAGACGACGAGCTGTTCACCATCCTCTTCTTCGGGCTGGTCGTGCTCTTCGCCGGCATCGGCGAAATCATCGGGGTGACGGATGCGATCGGCGCGTTCCTGATCGGCGTCGTCCTCGGCGCCAGCACCTACCGCGGCAAGATCGAGCGGGTCGCCGTGCCGCTGCGCGACGTGTTCGGCGCGTTCTTCTTCCTCAACTTCGGACTCGCCCTGAACATGGCCGAGTTCGGCTCGGTCATCGGCATCGTGCTGATCGCCGTCGTGATGACGTTTGCGCTGAATATCATCTCCGGGCTGCTGCTGGCCAGGCTGCACCGGATGGGACTGGTCGAGGGCCTGAACTCCGCGGCCATCCTCGTGAACCGCGGCGAGTTCACGCTGATCCTGGCGACCCTGTCCATCGGCGCCGGGCTGGACGAGCGCCTGCAGCCGTTCGCCGGCCTGTACGTGCTGCTGATGGCCATCCTCGGGCCGCTCTTCGCCGCGCGGTCGGAGCGGATCGGCACCGCCCTGCGGCGCACGAAACCGAAGGCGCACCCGCGCAAGGTGCCGCGGGATCCGCTGCTGGTCGAGGAGATCGCCCTGGTCGAGGCCGCGACCGCCGAGATCGGCTCCGGAGTCGACCACGGCACGCAGCGCGCCGTGCAACGGGTGGTCGAGCAGGTCAGAGGCCCCGATGATAAACCGGACCAGCCGCGGGAGCCGCCGACGGACTCGATGGCCGACTTCATTGCCGATCGCTTTCCGCCGGAGGACACCGAGCAGAAGCCGGACACACGCGAACGGCCGGGCGACTACACGTGATCAGGATGATGATGCGCCCCCGCTGGGTACTGGCGCTGCTGCTGGCCCTCGGGGTCGCGGCGGCCTTCGCGATCCTCGGCCAGTGGCAGCTGGAGCGGGCGATCGACTCCGGCGAGGTTGTGCAGCGCACCACCGAGACGGTGCTGCCGCTGGCGGACGTCGTCCAGCCCGGCGGCGCGGCGCCGACGAAGGCGACCGGCCAGATGGTGCGCGCGAGCGGCGCCTTCGTGCCCGGCGACGACCAGCTGGTCAGTGACCGCTTCAACGGCGGAACCTCCGGGTTCTGGGTGGTCGGCCATTTCGTGACCGACACCGATTCGGCGAGCATCCCCGTCGCCCGCGGCTGGGCCGCGGACGAGGACGACGCCCGCGCGGTGATGGCGGCGCTGGCGACGGATGCCCCCGGCCAGGCGGCCACGATCACCGGCCGGTTCGTGCCGGCCGAAGCCCCCGAGGTGCCGGGCGACGGCCGGGACCCGCACACGATGACCACGGTGTCGCCCGCCGCCCTGCTCAACCTCTGGGCGGAGTACACCGAGCAGCCCGTGTACTCCGGATACCTCGTCGACACCGACGCGGCCGACGGCCTTACCGTGATCGACTCCCCGGTCCCCGGCGACGACGTCGAGCTGAACTGGCTCAACATCTTCTACGCGCTCGAGTGGGCAGTCTTCGCCGGCTTCGCGGTCTTCCTCTGGTACCGGCTGGTGAGGGACGCCTGGGAGCGGGAACGGGACGAGGCCGAGGCCGCTGCGGCGGCCACGTAGAATTAGGCGCATGTCACTCGAACCGAAGCCCGCCGACATTCCCAGGATCCCCGGTGCTCTCCGGCTCTACAAGATTTCCTCGGTCATCACCGGAGTCTTTCTGCTGCTCCTCTGTGCCGAGATGCTCGTGAAGTACGCCTTCGGCCACGAACTCGAACTCGGCGGTCCGAACGGCTTCCTCGCCTTCTCCCCGACCGGCACGCTCACCGGCGTGAACCTGAGCACCGGCATCCTGATCGTGCACGGCTGGTTCTACGTGCTCTACCTGTTCAGCGACTTCCAGCTCTGGAGCATGATGCGCTGGCCGTTCACCCGGTTCCTGCTGATCGCCCTCGGCGGAATCATCCCCACCCTGTCCTTCTTCCTGGAGGTGAGGGTGGCCCGGGAAGTCGAGGCCTTCCTCGCTGACCGGGAAGCATCCGCTGCCACCCTGGAGGCACGCCCGTGAGCGACCAGCCCGCACCCCACCGTCCCGTTCTTGTCGTCGACTTCGGCGCGCAGTACGCACAGCTGATAGCCCGGCGCGTGCGTGAGGCATCCGTCTACTCGGAGATCGTGCCGCACACCATTACCGCGGCCGAGGTCAAGGCGTTGAACCCGCTCGGCATCGTGCTGAGCGGCGGGCCGTCCAGCGTGTACGCAGAGGGCGCTCCCGCGTTCGACGCCGCCATCTTCGACCTGGGCGTGCCGATGCTCGGCATTTGCTACGGCTTCCAGGTGATGGCCACCGCGCTCGGCGGCGAGGTCGCCCACACCGGAGCCCGCGAATACGGCTCCACGCCGGTCGCCGCCCGGCCGGAGGCCAACGCCCTCCTCGCCGACCAGCCCGCTGAGCAGACCGTGTGGATGAGCCACGGCGACTCGGTGTCGAAGGCGCCGGAGGGCTTCACCGTGCTCGCGTCGACGAGCTCGACCCCGGTCGCCGCGTTCGCCAACGACGAGCGCCGGTTGTACGGCGTGCAGTGGCACCCCGAGGTCAAGCACTCCGAGCACGGCCAGCACGTGCTGGAGAACTTCCTGCACCGCGCCGCCGGCATCGCAGCCGACTGGAACAGCGGCAACGTCATCGCCGAGCAGGTCGCGCTGATCCAGGCCCAGGTCGGAAGCGGCAAGGTCATCTGCGGGCTGTCCGGCGGAGTCGACTCCGCCGTGGCCGCCGCGCTCGTGCACAAGGCCATCGGCGACCAGCTCGTCTGCGTCTTCGTCGACCACGGCCTGCTCCGCGAGGACGAGCGCCGCCAGGTCGAGGAAGACTTCGTCGCGGCAACCGGCGTGCGCCTGGTCACGGTCGACGTGCGGGAGCAGTTCCTGACCGCGCTCGAGGGGGTCAGCGACCCGGAGACGAAGCGCAAGATCATCGGCCGCGAGTTCATCCGCACCTTCGAGCAGGCCCAGGCCGAGCTGATCCGGGAGGCCGCCGCGGAAGACGGCGACCCGATCCGCTTCCTGGTGCAGGGCACCCTGTACCCGGACGTCGTCGAGTCCGGCGGGGGAAGCGGCACGGCGAGCATCAAGAGCCACCACAACGTCGGCGGGCTGCCCGACGACCTCCAGTTCGAGCTGATCGAGCCGCTCCGCGCCCTGTTCAAGGACGAGGTCCGCGCCATCGGCGCCGAGCTCGGGCTGCCGGCCGAGATCGTGCAACGCCAGCCGTTCCCGGGACCGGGCCTCGGCATCCGGATCGTCGGTTCGATCACCCAGGACCGCCTCGACCTGCTGCGCAAGGCGGATGCGATCGTGCGCGCCGAGCTCACCGCCGCCGGGCTCGACCGCGAGATCTGGCAGTGCCCGGTCGTGCTGCTGGCCGACGTGAGGTCGGTCGGAGTGCAGGGCGACGGCCGTACCTACGGCCACCCGATCGTGCTGCGTCCGGTGTCGTCCGAGGACGCGATGACGGCCGACTGGACCCGTCTGCCCTACGACCTGCTGGCGAAGATCTCCAACCGGATCACGAACGAGGTCGAGGGCGTCAACCGGGTCGTGCTCGACGTCACGTCGAAGCCGCCGGGCACCATCGAGTGGGAGTAGCCCCCTAGGGTGTGTCTCCCAAAGCCGGACTTCGCGCGGAATTGAGTTGCGCGGGTGGTGCGCCGCTGCGCAGGTGGCGCATCGCCCGCGAAGCGGCGTACTACGAGCGCATCGTTCCCACACCAACGAATTGGGAGACACGCCCTAGCCCTGGCCCCCTAGCCCTGGCCCCCTGGCCTCTGGCCCCTGGCCTCTGGTCCCCTCCGCCGAACTGTGAGTTTGGCACCTTCCCGAGCCCAACGAAGGTGCCAAACTCACAGTTCGGCGGGTGTTGTGGGCGTGGTGAGCGGGGCATGGTGGATGGGGCGCGGGGCGGGTATCTTTCGGAGGAGATGACATGCGCCGTGTCGGTTGCAGGAGGTGGCTCCATGTCGATGAATGCCGAACCGGGACGGCCCCTTCCGCCCGACGACTTCGGTGCCCCGCCGCCCGAACGCGCGGATGCCCGGCGGCGGCTGGAGAGAAAACGCAAGCTCGTCGGCGACATCGTCCTTACGTGGTGGTCAACGCGTTCCTGGTCGGGGTCTGGGCGGTCACCGGGAGGGGCTACTTCTGGCCCGGCTGGGTGCTCGCCGGCTGGGGCCTGGCGCTGCGGCTCGACGCCTGGAACACCCTCTACCGTCGGCCGATCACCGAATCCGACATCGATCGAGAACTGCGCGGCGGGCGCTGAGCGCCGCGGCGATCCCCTGCCTTACGCGGCTGCACCTCGCGCCCCGCGCCTACACGCCCTGCGTCCCGCATGCATTCGCCCTGAAAGGAGGCTGACATGAACAGCAACGGCCTTCCCCCGATCGAGCGGTGGTGGCCTCCGCTGGACGTCACCTTCAAGCACGAGATCCTCGCCGACCTGGCTGCGCAGCTCAGCCCGGCCGCGCTGGCGGCCGTGTACGCCCTCGCCGGCACGGCTCCTCCGGCCGATTCGGGTGTCGTGCGGCTGTCCTCCGGGGAGCAGAGCTACATCCGCACCCAGGTCGAAGCCGTCGACTGAGCCTCTCCGCCTCTCCACCTCTCCGCCGTGCCGCCGCGGTGCCGAGCTTGCCGGGCGGGGAAGCAGCGGGACGGGAAGTAGCACGGGCCGCCCCGAGGGGCGGCCCGTGCTGCCGTGTCTGTCCTGCGGGGGTGCTAGTCGCGGGCGATCGCGAAGATGCGCAGCAGCTCCACGTACAGCCAGACGACGGTGACCATGATGCCGAAGGCGCCGGACCAGCCGAACTTGCGGGGGGCGCGGTTGTTCACGCCCCGCTGGATGAAGTCGAAGTCGAGCACCAGGGAGTACGCGGCCATGATCACGGCGAGGACGCCGATGATCAGGCCGAGCGGGATGCCCATGAACTCGGCGCTGCGCAGGCCGAACGGGCTGTCGAGGGCGCCGAAGGCGACCAGGCCGAAGTTGACCAGCGAGAACACCAGGTAGCCGACCATCGCGATCATGAAGACCTTGGTGGCCTTCTTCGAGGCGCGGATCTTGCCGTTCGCGAACAGGGCGAGCGTCACGCCGACGACGACGAGGGTGGCCAGCACGGCCTGCACGACGACGCCCGGGTAGAGCTGCTCGAAGATCACCGAGATGCCGCCGACGAAGAGGCCCTCGGCGACCGCGTAGGCGAGGATGAGTC
Source organism: Cryobacterium psychrotolerans (assembly GCF_900101115.1). Taxonomy (GTDB): domain Bacteria; phylum Actinomycetota; class Actinomycetes; order Actinomycetales; family Microbacteriaceae; genus Cryobacterium; species Cryobacterium psychrotolerans. The sequence goes on along the minus strand of NZ_FNFU01000004.1, from coordinate 119,925 downwards.
CCGGGGACGGCTCCTTCTTGAACGTGTTGACCAGGCCGAGCACGAGGCCGACGATCGCACCGAGGATGGGCAGGAACATCATGCTCGGCGTGAGGAACCACGACGCGGCGGCGGCCACGAGCAGCAGCGCGAAGCTCAGCGTCGTCTTCGCGATGGTGTCTTCGTAGCTCATCCGGTCGGTGTCCTGGGCGCCCGCGGCGGGGGCGTTGTACAGGTCCTGCAGTTCGGTGGGCGAGAGTACCTTGGTCGAGGCCAGCGCACCGGGCGCGCCGAAGGCGGCGTTGCGCGAGAAGGCGGGGTTGGAGGTTGCCATGGTTTCCTGGCTCACATTCGGTCGGGTGTCGGCCGTCGCCACGTCGGCGCCGGGGGATGTTCCACGTTGATTCTATTCAGACACGCTGGGCATCCGCTCGGAAATGCCCGGTACGGGCCTAATTGACGCCAGCCAGGCGGCCGCCCAGGCGCAGCCGACGGTCACGATCGCGCCGATCAGCAGGCCCAGCCAGTTTTGGCTGTACTCGCTCAGCGTGAACTTGAGCAGGAAGACCGTGACGACGAGGGGCAGCACGGCGAGGTAGCTCAGCGCCGGGCGGTGTCGCACGAGGAGCCAGCCGGCCAGCAGCACGACCCACGCCCCGGCGAAGTCGGCCCCGCCGATGAGCACCAGGCCGGCCACCAGGCCGGGCACGATCACAACGAGGCGCCGCCAGAGCGCGCCGGGGAGCACCAGCCAGCCGGTCAGCTGCACCGCCGGTCCGAGGAGAAGGAAAAACAGGCTGTACGTGCTCGTCAGGTTGGTGGCGGCGACGCCCAGCACCACCGCGGCCAGGCCGGCCAGGTAGCGCGCGCGATAGCCGCCCCGGCGGTGCACGCGCGTGGCGGGTTCGATCACGATGGTCACGCGTCGATTCTGGCAGTCGCGCGGCTAATCTTGGGGAATGAAACCGATCGTCATTGGCCACCGAGGCGCGAGCGGTTACCGGCCGGAGCACACCCGTTCCGCCTACGAACTGGCCTTCGCGCTCGGCGCGGACGCGGTCGAACCGGACATCGTGGCCACCCGCGACGGCGTGCTCGTCGTGCGGCACGAAAACGAGATCTCCGGCACGACGGATGTCGCCTCCCGCGCCGAGTTCGCGGACCGGCGCGCGACGAAGCTACTCGACGGTAAGGAACTCACCGGCTGGTTCACCGAGGACTTCACCTGGCCGGAACTCAGCACCCTCCGCGCCCGGGAGCGGATCCCCGAGATCCGCCGGAGCAGCGCCACCTTCGACGGCCGGTTCCCGATCCTGCGCCTGCGAGACGTTTTCGAGATCATCGACCGGGCGGCCGAGCATGAGAAGCGGGCCTTCGGGATGGTCGCCGAGATCAAGCACGCTACCTACTTCGACTCGATCGGCCTGCCCCTGGACGAGTTGTTCGCCGAGGAGGTGAACGCGGCCGGCTGGAACGGGGCCGACGGGCGCCTCACGATCGAGAGCTTCGAGCAGGGCGTGCTCGACGGGATCTACGCCCGCGGCATCTACGGCAAACGGGTGTACCTCATCGAAGCGCGCGGCAAACCGTTCGACCAGGTGGCGCGGCTCGGGGCGAAGGCCCCGCATTACGCCGACTACCTCACCGGGGCGGGCCTCTACGGGCTCAGCGGCCGGGTCGACGGCATCAGCGTCGACAAGTCGCTCATCCTCGAGACGGATGAGGCCGGGAGGGTCCTCGGCGCCTCCGATCTCGTCGACCAGGCCCACGCCGCCGGGCTGGAGATCTACTGCTGGACCCTGCGGCCCGAGAACCGGTTCCTGGCGAAGTCGTTCCGGCGGGGCAGGCTGAAGGCCGACTACGGCGACTGGCTGACGGAATTCCGGACCATCATGCGCACGGGGATCGACGGGGTCTTCGTGGACCACCCCGACCTCGCCGTGATGGTCAGGGACGAGCTCTGACGCGGCCGCGTGTCGGAGGCAACACCTAGAATTGACAGTGATATGACGACCCCCATAGCCCCGGACAGCGCCCCCGCGACCACGGCCCCCACTGCCACGCCCGTGATCATGGACGGGCCCGGCTTCGGCCCGGGTGCCGCCGGCGGAGAGAGATACCGGAGCCCGTTGCTCGACGGGCTCAACCCCCAGCAGCGCGAGGCCGTCGAGTACCGCGGCCCCGCACTGCTCATCATCGCCGGCGCCGGCTCGGGCAAGACCAGCGTGCTCACCCGCCGCATCGCCAGCCTGCTCGAGACCCGGGAGGCCTGGCCCAGCCAGATCCTGGCCATCACCTTCACCAACAAGGCCGCCGCCGAGATGCGGGACCGGGTCAGGGCGATCCTCGGCCAGGGCGCCGACGGAATGTGGATCTCCACCTTCCACTCCTCCTGCGTGCGCATCCTGCGCCGGGAGGCCGAGAAGGCGGGCCTGACGAGCACGTTCAGCATCTACGACTCCGCCGACACCAAGGTCACCCTCAAACGCATCATCAAGTCCCTCGACGCCGACACCCTCGGCTTCACCCCCGGCAACGTGTCCGCGAGAATCTCCAAGCTCAAGAACGAGCTGGCGGATGTCGACTCCTACGCCCGCAACGCGAACATGAGCGACCCGCAGGAGGTCATGTTCGTCGAGATCTTCCGGCAGTACACGAGCCGGCTGCGCGCGGCCAGCGCCCTCGACTTCGACGACCTGATCGGCGAGACGGTCTACCTGTTCCGCGCCTTCCCCGCCGTGGCGGCGCTGTACCGGCGACGGTTCCGGCACCTCCTGGTCGACGAATACCAGGACACCAACCATGCCCAGTACGCGCTCGTCCGCGAGCTCACCCGGCCGGTCTCGCGGGAGCTGGCCGAGGAGATGGAAGCGGACGGCGTGCACGTGCGCAATCTGCGCGACGCAACGGGCGCGATCCCCGGTGCCTCGCTCACCGTCGTGGGCGACTCCGACCAGTCGATCTACGCCTTCCGCGGCGCGGACACCCGCAACATCAGCGAGTTCGAACGCGACTTCCCCGGCACGAAGGTAATCCTGCTCGAGCAGAACTACCGCTCGACCCAGAACATCCTCTCGGCAGCCAACGCCGTGATCGGCCACAACTTCGACCGGAAAGAGAAGAAGCTGTGGAGCGCGGGCGGCGACGGCGAGAAGATCGTCGGCTACACCGCGTACTCCGGCCACGACGAGGCCCAGTTCGTCGCCGACGAGATCGCGGTGCTCCACCAGGCCGGGATGGCCTACCGCGACATGGCCGTGTTCTACCGCACCAACGCCCAGACCCGGGCGCTGGAAGAGATCCTCGTGCGCGCCGCCGTGCCGTACCGGGTCGTCGGCGGAACCAAGTTCTACGAACGCGCCGAGATCAAGGATGCGCTCGCCTACCTGATCTCGGTCGCCAACCCCGTCGACGAACTGGCCCTGCGGCGCATCCTGAACACCCCCAAGCGCGGCATCGGCCCGGCCACGGAAACGCAGCTGGCCAGCTTCGCGGAGGCGAACCAGATCACCTTCCGGCAGGCCATGCGGAACGCCGGCGCGCTGGGGCTCGGCCCGAAGGTCACCGGGGCCATCCTGGCGTTGTCCACCCTGCTCGACGAGGCCGCGCTCAAGCTCGACCCGGCCAGCCCGGCCAGCCCGGCCGGCCCGGCGAACGTCTCGGAGCTGCTCACCTTCCTGCTCGACGGGAGCACCCTGCTCGCCGGCCTCCGCAACAGCCGCGACCCGCAAGACGAAGCCCGGGCGGAGAACATCGAGGAACTCGTCGCCCAGACGAAGGACTTCAACCGGGAGAACCCCGACAGCGGCCTGGTCGACTTCCTCACCCAGGTGTCGCTCGTGGCCGCCGCGGACGACCTCGACGACGCATCCGGGACCGTGTCGCTGATGACGCTGCACACCGCGAAGGGCCTCGAATACGAGGCCGTGTTCCTCACCGGGGTCGAGGAGGGGCTGCTGCCGCACCAGATGTCCGCCGGCGAACCGGGCGGACCGGCCGAGGAACGCCGGCTGTTCTACGTGGGCATCACCCGCGCCCGCCAGCGGCTCTACCTGTCTTTGGCGATGACCAGGGCCCAGTTCGGCGACATCAACGTGGCGATGCCGAGCCGCTACCTGCAGGAGATCCCGGTCGACCTGATCGACTGGAAGCAGTCGCCGGGCATGGCGAACTCGCGCGGCGGAACCCAGCCGCGCGCGCTGAACGCCCGCCGGGACGGTTTCGGGGGCGGATTCGGCAAGCGGGACGGCACGCCGCCGGGCCTGCCGCCCGCGCCGAAGCCGAAGACCGAGTGGGCCAACCGGGTCACCGGGACAGTGCGCGACAACGGCGACCTCACTCTGGCGGCCGGCGACCGCATCCGTCACGTCGACTTCGGCGACGGGCGCGTCAACCAGGTCACCGGTGACGGTGCCAAGCGGATCGCGCACGTGCAATTCGACACGGCGGGCGCGAAAAAGCTGCTGATCAAGATCGCCCCGATCGAGAAACTGTAGTCGCCCGGGGCGAGGGCGAGGGCGAGGGCGAGGGCGAGGGCGAGGGCGTGGGCGGCGAGAGGCGCGAGAGGCCGGAGACCCTGCTCGAACGGATCACGTCGCTGCGGGCCCTCGATGTCGAGGTCGCCTTCCGCGCGACCGTGGCGGTCCTGGTGCCGCTGATCGTGCTCGTGGCATTGGGGCGCGTCGATCTGGCGCCCTATGCGGCCTTCGGGGCGATGACCTCGCTCTGCGGCCGGCAGCAGCCTGACCGGCAGGGCGGGCGCATCGGAAGCCCACAGCCGGTTCTCAGCTTCCCGATAGCCGTTCGATTGCCTCGGGGATGATGCTGGCTCTCATGAGCATCGACACGACCAGGAGACGCCCCGCCCGCGCACCGTCCGCGCCGCCAGTGCACCCGGCGTACCAGCGGCGGATGCGCCTGGCCGACACGCTGCAGGTGCTCAGCGTCGTCTCGGTCGCCCTCGTCATCGCGATCTTCCTCGCCGACGGCGGCGCCGTACGGTTCACGACGCCGGCCGACGCGCTCACGTCGCTCGGCATCCTGAGCGGGCTGGTCGGCAGCGACCTTCTGCTGGTCATGCTGCTGCTGGCCGCGCGCCTGCCCCTGATCGACCGTGCCTTCGGCCACGACCGGGCCATGGCCGTGCACCAGTCCCTCGGAAAGCCCGCGCTCTACCTGCTCCTCGGCCACGGCGCCCTGCTGATCGGCGGCTACGCGCTCGCCGACAACTCCACCCTCCCGGCGGAGGTGTGGACCATGCTCACCCAGCTTCCCGACATGCCGCTCGCCTTCGTCGGGCTGGCCCTGCTGGTCACCGTCGTGGTCAGCTCGATCGTCGTGGTGCGCCGCCGTTTCCGCTACGAGGCCTGGCACGCCGTGCACCTGCTCGCCTACGCAGCGGTGCTCGTGTCGATCCCGCACCAGCTGAGCGTCGGCGGGCTGCTCCGCGACGGATCGATCCAGCGCTACTACTGGCTGGCCCTCTACGCCGGGGTCGCCGGCTCGATCCTGCTGTTCCGCTTCATCATCCCGACGGTGCGCTCCATCCGGCACCGCCTCGTTGTTGCCGGCGTCGACCGGGTCGCCCCCGGCGTCGTCTCCCTTCGCCTCACCGGGCGCGGACTCCGCAAGCTGAACGCGAGCGCGGGCCAGTTCTTCATCTGGAGGTTCTGGACGCCCGGCCTCTGGTGGCAGGCGCACCCCTTCTCGCTGTCGGCCGCGCCGGGCGGAGACACGCTGCGGATCACCGTTCGCGGCCTCGGCGACGCATCGGCCGCGCTCCCCACCCTGCCCACGGGCACCCGGGTGAGCTTTGAGGGCCCCTACGGACTGTTCACGGAACGGGCCAGGACCTCGCCCCGGATCGTGCTCGTGGCCGCGGGCATCGGCGTCGCGCCGATCCGCTCGCTGCTGGAGAGCGCGTCGTTCGAGCCGGGCGGCGCGACGGTCATCCTGCGGGCGCCGTCGCCGGGAGAGCTCTACCTTGCCGACGAAATGGCCGCGCTGTGCGCTCGCCGCGGGGCCACCCTGCGGGTCATCGCCGGGCACCGGCCGGCCGGCGTCGACAGCTGGCTGCCGGTGGATGCCGCGGCCGCCGGCATCACGCTGGCATCCCTCGTGCCGGACGTGGGCGAGGCGGACGTGTACGTCTGCGGGCCCAGGCGCTGGACCGACGCGGTCGTGGCCGACGCCCGGGCGGCTCACGTGCCGACCCGGCAAATCCACTACGAAAGGTTCGACTGGTGAGAAAGCGAGCATCGGCCTTCGCCGCTCTGGCCTCCGTGGCGGTCCTGGCCGCAGGCTGGGAGCTGGGCGTCCAGGCCGGCGTCCAGGCCGGCGTCCTGTCGCCGGCGGGCACGGCGGCGGGCACGGCGGCGGGCACGTCCGACTCCTCGGGTGCCGCCTCGCCCGGCGGCGCTCCCGCAGCTGCCGCGCCGGCCGCAGCGGCCGCGCCGTCCGGCACATTCACCGGCTCCGCCGTGCAGACCCGGTTCGGCCCCGTGCAGGTGTCGGTGACCATCGCCGGGGGCGCGATCACCGACGTCACCGCGCTGCGGCTGACCGACCGCGATGGCAAGTCGGTGGCGATCAGCAATCGGGCCGCGCCCGTGCTCCGCGAGGAGGTTCTGTCGGCGCAGTCGGCCTCGGTGCAGAACATCGGTGGCGCGACCTACACGACCGAGGGGTACCTCCAGTCCCTGCAGTCCGCTCTCGATGCCGCGAACTTCTGATCCCGGCGGGCGTCCCTCGCTCACGTTCGAGTCGATGGGAACGGTCGTCAGCCTGCGGCTGGCCGGCCCTGCCGGCGACGCCGGCGAGTCGGTGCGCCGGGCGGCCCACGCCGCGGCCCGGGACACCTTCCGACGCTGGGACGAGCGGTTCAGCCTGTACCGGGCAGACTCCGAACTCAGCCGGATCGCCCGGGGCGACATCCGTCTCACCGACGCGAGCCGGGAGCTGCGCGACTGCTATGCGCTGGCCCTGGACTGGCGTGATCGCACCAACGGGGTCTTCACCCCGCACCGGGCCGACGGCGTGCTCGACCTCTCCGGGATCGTCAAGGCGCTGGCGATACACGAGGCCGGTGGGGTGCTCGCCGGTCTCGGCCTGGCCGGCTGGAGCATCAACGGGGGCGGGGACATCCTGGTCGGCGGGCGCCCGACGCCGGGCTCGGACTGGATGAGCGGGATCGTGGACCCGCTGCACCGAGGCGCCGTGCTGGCCGGCGTGCCGCAGACCGGGCGGATGCGCGCGGTCGCGACCTCGGGCAGCGCCGAACGCGGGGAGCACATCTGGACGGCGCTGCCCGGTGCGCCCTCGCCCTACCGGCAGGTCAGCGTGTTCGCGGGCGACATCGTCACGGCGGACGTGATCGCCACGGCGATCGTCGCCGGCGGCGAGAAGACGCTGGACGAGAGCACCGACCGCTGGTCGATCGAGGTGCTGGCTGTGCTCCGGGACGGCCGCCTGCTCGCCACGCCCGGGCTCCGCCGCCCCGCCTCCTGACCAGCCCGCGGCGCGCCGGAAGCGCCTTGCCCGGGCCTGGGGACGGGCGTACCGTGGCTCGCGCGGGGGAGCCTTCCCCTCCGCCGGGAGCACGTGAGGAGTTGTGATGATGGCAAGCGACCCGGACGCGCTGTGGCCCAGGCGGCCCGGCCTCGGCAGCGAGGGGGTCGACGAGAACCGTGAGGTCGACGACACCAACCTGACCCTCGACGAGGACCTCGCGGGCGGCGAGGACGAGAACGACGAGTGGGCGACCGACGCCGACGAGCGCCCGGTCGATCTGGATCGCGAGGATCGCGAGGATCGCGACGAGGATCGCGACCAGGGCGAAGAGCAGGACTGACCGGGCAGGCGCCTCAGGGCTCGTCGCCCGGGTCGAGCGGATGCTCCAACTCGTCTCGGGACATCCGGAAGATGACGATCGCACTCAGCGCGAGGACCGGCGGCACGAGTCCGGCGACCAGGAAGGCCGGTGCGAGGCCGATGGCCTCGCCTACCGGCCCCGCGAGCGCCATCGAAACCGGCATGAAGGCCAGAGAGACGAAGAAATCCAGGCTCGATACCCGGCCGAGCATCGCCGGGGGGACCCTCCGCTGCAGCAGGGTGCCCCAGATCACGGTTCCCGCCTGGAAGGCGAACCCGACCAGGAAGAGCGCGACGATCATGACCCACAGCTCGGTTGTCAGCCCGATGACCGCCAGGGGCACGCAGCCGAGCCCCCAGAGTGCGTTCATCACGGTCAGGTAGCGGCGCGGCAGCCGGCGCGAGGCGACGACCACCGATCCGGCCGCCCCGCCGATCCCGAAGGCGGCCAGGGCCAGGGCGAAGCCGCCCGGTCCGCCGCCGGCCTGGTCCTTCACTGCGAACGGCAGCAGCACCTCGATCGGCCCCATCAGCACGAGCACCAGCAGGGTGAAATAGGAGAGCGTGCCGAGCAGCCACGGAGTCCTGATCATGTAGGCGAAGCCCGCGCGCACATCCACGAGCACCGCCAGAAACGGATGCTGCCGGGGCGCGTCCGGGGCGGGCGGCTCACGGCGCAGGGCCGTGGGGCGCAGGAACGCGAGGGCGACGGCGGCCAGCAGCTGGGCGCCGGCAATCAGCGCGAAGGCGAAGCCCGGCGAGGAGGCCGCGATGGCGGCGCTGGCGACGGCGGGGCCGGCCGCCTGCATGACCATCGGCCGCAGCACCCCCTCGACGCCGTTCGCGGCGAGGAGTTCCCCGGCCGGGAGGATCGAGGGCAGCAGCGCCGAATAGGCCGGGTAGAAGAATCCGTCGGCCACGCCCAGCGCGAAGGAAATGACGGCCAGGTTCCAGACGTCGACGGACCCCGTGAACGCCAGAACGGCGGCGACCGCGATGGCCACGGTCTTGGTGGCCTCGACCGTGAGCATGATCCGGCGCTGGGGGATGCGGTCGGCGGCGACCCCGCCGATCAGGACGGCCGCGAGCAGACCGGCTGCCGAGCCGGTGGCGACCATCGAGAGCTCGATCGGGCCTCCGCCGAGCTCGATCACCTGCCAGACCACGGCGACCAGCCACATGCCGGCACCGAACAGCGACAGCGTCATCGCGCCGATCAGGATGCGGTACTGCCCCTCCCGGAAGGGCCGCGCGGCCCGGGGCAGCCCGGGCCGACGGCGCGGAGGCGTGCCCGTGGCGGCGTCATCCCTCATGGCGAGCGTGGTCCTTCCGGCCGCAAGTGCGACCTGTCCATGATTCCGTGCCGCCGCGCAGGGCCGCAACCGCCGGGCCGGGCCGCACCCCGGCGAATCCGGCCGGGCCGCGGCGGGTTCAGCGGGGCGACCGGACGCGGCGAACCAGCAGCGCGACGCCCCGCCAGCCGAGCAGGAACACGCCCAGGACCAGCACGGTCACGATCGCGAAGCTCGGCTGCACGCCCTGCCCGCCGACCAGGCGCAGCGCCAGTCCGCCCGCGGCGGTGCCCAGCCAGATTCCGATGCCGGTCCAGACGATCCGCCGCGGGCTGCGCCACGCCCGCATGACCAGCCAGCCGGCGACAAGCCCGCCGAGGAACGGCCAGAGCGTGTTCAGGACACCGAGGAGGTCCTCGCCGTGGCTGGCTCGCCCGATCAGCACGAACGCGAACACGAGGGCGACGTCGATGGCCGCGGCGAATATCATCCCTCCATCCTCCCCCCAATTTCCCGCGAAACCGCAGTTGTGCACGCTAAACGGCACGTATAACGCGCACAACTGCGCTTTCGCGGTTAGACGGCGGTGCCGATCAGGGCGCCGATCGCGTAGGTGACGACGAGGGCGAGGCCGCCTCCGACCACGATCCGGCCGATGGCGCGGCCCTTCGGGCTTCCGCCGAGGTAGGCGCTGAGCCAACCGGTGATGACCAGGGCGATGACGACGGAGAGGAACGTGGCCGGCACGCGCCACTCGGGCGGCGGGAGCAGCACCGACAGGAGCGGCAGGATGGCGCCGACGGTGAAGGCGAGCGCCGAGGCGAACGCGGCGTGCCACGGGTTGGACAGTTCCTCGGTGCCGATGTGGAGCTCCACCTCGAGGTGGGCTCCGAGTGCGTCGTGCTCGGTCAGCTCGACCGCCACCTGCCTGGCCGTCGCGGGGCTCAGCCCCTTCGCCTCGTACAGCCCGGCGAGTTCGGCGAGCTCCTGTTCGGGCATGTGCTCGAGTTCGTAGCGCTCCTTGGCGATCAGCGCCCGTTCGGTGTCCCGCTGGCTGCTCACCGACACGTACTCGCCCAGGGCCATCGAGATGGCGCCGGCGAGCAGGGCCGCGACGCCCGCGATCAGGATTGCAGCGGAATCCGTCGTCGCGGCGGCGACACCCACGACCAGCGCGGCGACGGACACGATGCCGTCGTTGGCGCCGAGCACCCCGGCGCGGAGCCAGTTGAGCCGGGACGCGTGTCCGGCCGTGTGCGGGTCTACGCCATGTGCTTGTTCAGTCATGGGTACAGCAAATCACCCCGGGGATGCCCGCGCCAGCGACGCGCGGTATGCCCCGGCCCGGCCGCCTGCCGACGGCGGCGATTAGCGACTGTTTGGCCCGGACTGTAGAGTTTGACCGGGTCGTATGTCTTGACGTCGAGCTAAATCCGACATCGACTGCGTCGCCCGACACCCCTCACCATGCACGAACGCTATGACGCGGATTGGAAGAGCAGCGTGGATCTTTACGAATACCAGGCAAGAGACCTGTTTGAGCAGTATGGAGTCCCGGTGCTTCCGGGAATCGTCGCGGACACACCCGAAGAGGTGCGCGCGGCCGCCGAGAAGCTGGGCGGCGTCGTCGTCGTCAAGGCGCAGGTCAAGGTCGGCGGCCGAGGCAAGGCCGGCGGCGTCAAGGTCGCGAAGACCCCGGATGACGCGGAAGCAGCTGGCCGCGCCATCCTCGGCCTCGACATCAAGGGCCACACCGTCAACCGGGTCATGGTCGCCGGTGGCGCGCGCATCGCGCAGGAGTTCTACTTCTCCGTGCTGCTCGACCGGGCGAACCGCTCGTACCTCTCGCTCGCCAGCTACGAAGGCGGCGTGGAGATCGAGGTCCTGGCGGTCGAAAAGCCGGAGGCGCTCGCCTACGTGTCGATCGACCCGCTCGCCGGGATCGACCTGGCCAAGGCCCGGGAGATCGCGATCGACGCGAAGTTCCCGGCCGAGCTCGTCGACAAGGTCGCACCGATCTTCGTGCAGCTCTACAACGTGTTCACGGGCGAAGACGCGACCCTGGTCGAGGTCAACCCGCTCGTGCTCACCGAAGAAGGCGACATCATCGCCCTCGACGGCAAGGTCACGCTCGACGAGAACGCCGGCTTCCGCCACCCGAAGCACGCGTTCCTCGAAGACGCCGCGGCGGCCGACCCGCTCGAGGCGAAGGCCAAGGAGAACGACCTCAACTACGTCAAGCTCGACGGCGAGGTCGGCATCATCGGCAACGGCGCGGGGCTCGTCATGAGCACCCTCGACGTCGTCGCGTACGCGGGTGAGAACCACGGCGGAGTGAAGCCGGCCAACTTCCTCGATATCGGGGGCGGAGCATCCGCAGAGGTCATGGCTGCCGGCCTCGACGTCATCCTCGGCGACCCGCAGGTCAAGTCGGTCTTCGTCAACGTCTTCGGCGGCATCACCGCCTGCGACGCCGTCGCCAAGGGCATCGTGGGCGCGCTCGCCGAACTCGGCACGTCCGCGAACAAGCCGCTCGTCGTGCGCCTCGACGGCAACAACGTCGACGAGGGCCGCCGCATCCTGGCCGAGGCCAACCACCCGCTCGTCACACTGGCCGCAACGATGGACGAGGGCGCCGCCAAGGCCGCCGAACTCGCCCACGCCGCGAAGTAAGGATTCCGAGAATGTCAATCTTCCTCAACAAGGACTCCAGGGTCATCGTCCAGGGCATCACCGGCGGCGAGGGCACCAAGCACACCGCCCTCATGCTCAAGGCCGGCACCCAGGTCGTCGGCGGAGTGAACGCCCGCAAGGCCGGCACCACCGTGGTGCACGGCGACGTCGAGCTGCCCGTGTTCGGCACGGTCGCCGAGGCGATGGAAAAGACCGGCGCGGATGTCTCCATCGCGTTCGTCCCGCCCGCCTTCACCAAGGACGCCGTGATCGAAGCGATCGACGCGGGCATCCCGCTGCTCGTCATCATCACCGAGGGCGTCCCGGTGCAGGACTCCGCCGAGTTCTGGGCCTACGCCCAGGCAAAGGGCAACAAGACCCGCATCATCGGGCCGAACTGCCCCGGCATCATCACCCCCGGTGAGGCGCTCGTCGGCATCACGCCGGCGAACATCACCGGCAAGGGCCCGATCGGCCTCGTCTCCAAGTCGGGCACCCTGACCTACCAGATGATGTACGAACTGCGCGACCTCGGCTTCTCCACCGCGATCGGCATCGGCGGCGACCCCATCATCGGCACCACCCACATCGACGCCCTCGAGGCGTTCGAGGCGGACCCGGAGACCAAGGCGATCGTCATGATCGGCGAAATCGGCGGCGACGCCGAGGAGAAGGCGGCCGACTACATCCGGGCGCACGTCACCAAGCCCGTCGTCGGCTACGTCGCCGGCTTCACCGCCCCCGAGGGCAAGACCATGGGCCACGCCGGCGCCATCGTCTCCAACGGGGCCGGAACCGCCCAGGGCAAGAAGGAGGCCCTTGAGGCCGCCGGGGTCAAGGTCGGCAAGACGCCGAGCGAGACCGCCACCCTGCTGCGCGAGGTTCTCGCCGCACTGTAAACAAGCATCCAGTGAGAGGGCCCGGCGTTATCGCCGGGCCCTTTCGCGTGCGCCATAATGGTTCCTATGGCGACTTTTCTCACCCTCTTTCTCACCGGATTCGTTCTCGTCGGCGCGACTCTCGGCCTCGCGGCGATCGTCGCGATGATCAAGGAGCCGTACCGCAAGTAGAATCTCCGTCGAATTCGCACGCACCGCACGCGCGCGCCCGGTGCGGCCGGATCGGCGGGTAGGCTCAGAGGCCGATGAACCGCTTAACGACAGCCCTGCTCGCCGCGCTCGAGGCGCTCATTGTCGTAGCCATCGGCATCGGCATCGCGCTCGTGCCCCTGACCGTGCTCTGGGCGACGCAGGTGGACCTCGGCCTCGACTGGCTCGTCTTCTGGCGGGCCGCCGCCGACGCGTGGTTGCTCGGCAACGGGGTGGACCTCCACGTGCAGCTCGGCCCCGCCGTCGTCTCCGCGCTCGGGATGCCGGCCGCCCTCGAGCCGTTCCCGGTCACCATCGCCTTCCTCGGCGTCGCCCTGCCGGCCGTCGTGCTCGGGGTGCGAACGGGCCGCCGCGCCGCCGCGACCCCGCACCGCTGGGTCGGCGTGCTCTCCGCGATCTCCGCCTACGGCCTGCTCGCCACCCTGGTCACCCTCTCGGCGGGCACCGAGCTCGTGCGTCCCTCCGTGCCGCAGGGGATGCTCCTGCCGACCCTGGTCTACGCGTCCGGCGTGCTGGTGGGCTCGGAGCTGGGCTCCGGCGCCCGCGGGATCCGTGAGCGGTTCGCGGACCTGCCGAAGACGGCCCGCGCGGTCGTCGCGGGGGCGCTCCGCGGCGGGAGCGCGGCGGCCGTCGGCGTGATCGGGGTCTCCGCAGTCGCCGTCGCCGTGCTCACCCTGATCAACTACGCGACCATCATCGGCCTGTACGAAACCCTGCAGTCCGGGGTCCTGGGCGGCATCATTCTCACCCTGGCGCAGCTCGCGCTCATCCCGAACCTCGTCATCTGGGCCGCGGCCTGGTTCGTCGGCCCGGGCATCGCCGTCGGCGTCGGCACGAGCCTGTCGCCGGTCGGGACCGCCCTCGGCGCGGTCCCCGGGCTCCCGATCCTCGGCGCGCTGCCGCACGGCACCCTCGAACTCGGGTTCGTCGGTCTGGTCGTGCCCGTGCTGATCGGCTTCGGCGCCGCACGGATGACCCGCCGCAGGTCCGAGGGGACGGATGCCCCGCTGCCGGGCGCCGCGGAGCGCCTGGTCACCGGACTGTCGATGGGGCTCGTGGCCGGCATCCTGCTCGGGCTGCTCGCCTGGTGGTCGGCCGGTGCGATCGGCCCCGGCCGCCTGTCGATGGTCGGACCCGACCCGTTCCTGGTCGGCGCGCTCGCCGCTGTGGAGGTCGGCCTGGCCGCCGGCCTCGGCATGCTGGTCGGTGGGCGCCCGGCGATCGTACGGGCCGAAGGGCGCTCCTTCGCGAAACGGTAAGCTCGAAGGGTGCTGTCACTGGTCGTTTTGATCTCCGGCGGGGGATCCAACCTCCGCGCCCTGCTCGAGGCGTCCGAGGACGCCGAGTTTCCCGCGCGGGTCGTCGCGATCGGCGCCGACCGCGACGCCGACGGACTCGCCCTCGGCGAAGAGTTCGGCGTGCCCACCTTCACCGTCCCCTATTCCTCGCACGCCGACCGGGAGGCCTGGGGAGACGAACTCCTCGCGCAGATCCAGCAGTGGCAGCCGGACCTCGTCGTGCTCAGCGGCCTGATGCGCCTGCTGCCGCCGCGCGTCGTCGCCGCGCTCTCCCCGAACCTGGTCAACACGCATCCGGCCTACCTGCCCGAGTTCCCCGGCGCCCACGGCGTCCGGGACGCCCTGGCCGCGGGGGCCGGCCAGACCGGGGCCAGCCTCATCGTCGTCGACAACGGCGTCGACGAGGGACCGATCATCGCGCAGGAACGGGTGCCCGTCCTGGCGGGCGACACCGAGACCACCCTGCACGAACGCATCAAGACCGTCGAGCGTCGCCTGCTGGTGCAGGCAGTGCTCGACATCGCCAACGGACACGTCAACCTCAAGGAGCTTTCCCACACATGAGCGGCCACACACAGAGCACCGCAGCGAGCCTCTACCGCGACCGGGACGTCATCCCCGTGCGGCGCGCCCTCATCTCGGTCAGCGACAAGGCCGGCCTGATCGACCTCGCCGACGCGCTCGTCGCCGCGGGAGTCGAAATCGTCTCGACCGGGTCGACGGCGGCCACCATTCGCGCGGCCGGCCACGAGGTGACGGATGTCTCCACGGTCACCGGCTTCCCGGAATCCCTCGACGGCCGGGTGAAGACGCTGCACCCCGCCGTTCACGCCGGCATCCTGGCCGACCTGCGCCTCGAGGCGCATGAGGACCAGCTGAAGGACCTGAGCATCGCCGCCTTCGAGCTCGTCGTGGTAAACCTGTACCCGTTCGTCGAGACCGTGCAGTCCGGCGCTGCCCCGGCCGACGTGATCGAGCAGATCGACATCGGCGGCCCCGCCCTCGTGCGCGCCTCGGCGAAGAACCACGCGAACGTCGCGATCGTGGTCGACCCGGAGGACTACCCCGAGATCATCGCCGCGGTCGGGACCGGCGGCACGACGCTGCGCCAGCGCCAGAAGCTCGCCTCGCTCGCCTTCGAGCACACCGCCGGCTACGACCTGTCGGTGTCGGCCTGGTTCACCGAGAACGTGTACGACCAGTGGGCCGACGACACCGAGACGCTCGCCGAAGACATCCTTGAAGCATTCGACGCCGTGACCGGCGCCGACGAGGACATCGACATCCCGTTCTTCCCGGACGCCCTGGTCATCGAGGCCACCCGCAGCGCCGTGCTGCGCTACGGCGAGAACGCCCACCAGTCTGCCGCGCTCTACGCCGGCGAGGGCGGGCAGGGAATCGCGCAGGCCCTGCAGCTGCACGGCAAGGAGATGTCCTACAACAACTACGTCGACGCGGATGCCGCGGTGCGCGCCGCCTTCGACTTCGACCAGCCGGCCGTCGCGATCATCAAGCACGCCAACCCCTGCGGCATCGCCGTCGCCGCGGGCAAGGCGCCGGATGCGATTGCGTCCGCCCACCGGCGGGCCCACGACTGCGACCCGGTCTCCGCGTTCGGCGGCGTGATCGCCGCCAACCGCACGGTCACCCTCGGCATGGCCGAGACGGTCAGCCAGATCTTCACCGAGGTGCTCGTCGCGCCGGGATTCGAGCCGGCCGCATTCGAACTCCTCCGCGCCAAGAAGAACATCCGCCTCCTGGAATTGCCGGCCGACTACCGCCGCTCCTCACTCGAGCTGCGCCAGATCTCCGGCGGCCTGCTGGTGCAGGAGTCCGACACATTCGAGGAGTTCAGCTCGGCTGGCTGGACGCTCGTGGCGGGCCCGGAAGCCGACGAGGCCACTCGCGCCGACCTCGAGTTCGCGTGGAAGGCCTGCCGCTCCGTGAAGTCGAACGCCATCCTGCTGGCGCGCGGCGGGGCATCCGTCGGCGTTGGCATGGGCCAGGTCAACCGGGTCGACTCGTGCCACCTCGCCGTGCTGCGCGCCGGCGACCGCGCGGCCGGCTCGGTCGCGGCCTCGGACGCGTTCTTCCCCTTCGCTGACGGCCTGCAGGTGCTGCTCGACGCCGGCGTCACCGCGGTCGTGCAGCCCGGCGGCTCGGTGCGCGACGAGGAGGTCATCGCCGCCGCGGCCCTGGCCGGCGTGACCATGTACTTCACCGGCGAGCGCCACTTCTTCCACTAGCCCGCGAAACCGCAGTTGTGCGCGTTATGCGCGGGTTTTAGCGCGCACAACTGCGGTTTCGCGGGGAGGGGAAGGCTTTAGGGTTGAGGTATCCGCCCGACACAATCAGGCGACACACACCGCCCACAAGGCCACCACAGGAAGAACCATTCATGACCCTCTCGCAACCATCACTGTCGCTGGATGCTCTCGCCGGAATCCCGTTCACGCACGAACGCGTGCTCATCACCACGGGCGTCCGCTCCGGGCTCGTCATCACGGTCGCCGTGCACTCCACCCGCCTCGGCCAGGCCCTCGGCGGCGCCCGAGTCTGGCAGTACGAGAACTGGACCGAAGCCGTCGCCGATGCGCTGCGCCTCTCGGCTGCGATGACGCTCAAGAACTCGGCCGCGGGCCTCACCCGCGGCGGCGGCAAGTCCGTCATCTATCTGCCGGTCGGCACCGTGCTCACCGACGAGCAGAAGCGCGACGCCATGCTCGACCTCGGCGACGCCATTGAAAGCCTGAACGGCGCCTACATGACCGCTGAGGATGTCGGCACGAGCGCCGAGCTCATGGCCATCGTCGCCGAGCGCACCCCGAACGTCTGCGGCCTGCCCGCATCCAGCGGGGGCGTGGGCGAACCGGCCGACGCGACCGCCGCCGGCGTCTACGCGAGCCTCGTCGCCACCCTCGAGGCGCTGTTCGGCAGCCGTGAGGTGTCCGGACGCCACATCGTGATCTCCGGCCTGGGCCAGGTCGGCGGCCGCCTCGCCCGGGCGCTCGCCGCCGCCGGAGCTCAGCTGACCGTGACCGACGTCAACCTCGACAAGCGCGAGCTGGCCGAGGAACTCGGCGCCGACTGGGTGCCCGTGGCCGGAGCGCACCGCGTGCAGGCCGACCTGTTCGTGCCCTGCGGCCTCGGCGGGGTCCTCACTCCGCAGGTGATCGGCGAGCTCAATGTGCTCGGCGTCGTCGGCGCCGCCAACAACCAGCTCGAGTCGTCCGAGGGCGCCGCCGAACTGGACGCCCGAGGCATCCTCTGGGCCCCCGACTTCGTCGTCAACGCGGGCGGCGTGATCTACCTCGCGTACGCCGGCGAGCCGGGCGCCGACCTCGACGCCATCGCCGCCCGGGTGGACGCCATCGGCGACACCGTCGCGACCATCTTCACGGATGCGCGCGCGCAGGGCATCACGACGCTGGAGGCAGCCGAGCGCCTCGCCGCAGCCCGCCTCGACGCCGCCGAATAGCCCCGCACCACCCTCGCGATTCCGCAGTCGTGCACGTTATGAACGCCGAATAACGCGCACAACTGCGGTTTCGCGGGGGTGAAGCGGCGGGAAGTAGGCTGACGGGATGACGCACGCGAGACGCATTGCCCTGGTCCGGAGGCCGGCCGCGAACCTCGCCGCGGGGCAGCTGACCCACATCGAACGCACCCCGGTCGACCTGGAGCTGGCCCGCGCGCAGTGGCGCGACTACGTCGAGGCGCTCGCCGCCGCGGGCTGGGAGACCCGAGAGGTCGATCCGGCCGACGAGGCTCCGGACTCCGTTTTCATCGAGGATGCCGTCGTCATGTTCGGCGACGTGGCCGTCGTCACGAGCCCGGGGGCCGAGAGCCGGCGCGGCGAGAGCGCCGGGGCGGAGGCGGCCGTGCGCCGGCTCGGCGGCACCGTGCGCCGGCTCGAGCTGCCGGGCACGCTCGACGGCGGCGACGTGCTCAAGGTGGGGAACACCGTGTACGTCGGCCGGAGCCTGCGCACGAACGCCGAGGGCGTGCGCCAGCTGACCGCGATCGTCGGCCCGCTCGGGTACACCGTGGTTGCCGTGCCCGTCAGCGGCGCGCTGCACCTGAAGACCGCGGTCACCGCGCTGCCCGACGGAACCGTCATCGGCTTCCCGCCGCTCGTCGACGACGAGGGCCTGTTCGATCGTTTCCTGGCCGTGCCGGAGGCCGAAGGCACCGCCGTCGTCGTGCTCGACGAGCAGACCGTGCTCATGTCGTCCGCAGCGCCCCGCAGCGCGGACCTGTTCCGCGGGCTGGGCTACACCGTCGTCACGGTCGGCATCTCCGAATTCGAGAAGCTCGAGGGCTGCGTCACCTGCCTCAGCGTGCGGGTGCGTTGACACACCCCCGCGAAACCGCAGTTGTGCGCGATATGAGCGTGTTTTAACGCGCACAATTGCGGTTTCGCGGGAGTTGTGGTTGCGGTGCGGGGGGCGGGGGGCCTAGTCTGAAAGGCTGCCTGATCAGGGGGGCAAAGACGAAGAACGACGCGCTCAGGAGGCCGACATGACAAAGACAGCACAGCTCAGGGTCGCGATGGCTGCGAACACCGGCACTGCCTTTGGCGCCCCCAACGCCGCCGCCTCCATCGCCGGCCCGCTCACCGCTCCTTAGCGGCCCCGCGCACAGCCACCCCACCCCACTCACCCCACCGCAGCACGTCGTCGGCGGCACCTGCCGCCCGTCACGCCGGAAGCGCACGTCTTCCGCCGCCCTCGAGCGACTTCGATCGCCGATGCCCGTTTTTCTTGACGCCACGCTCACTTTTTCAGGACCCCCACACATGACCGCACTCGCCGAACACTCACCGCCAGCCGGCCCGGACGCCCGGGAGGAAGGCCGGATGAACACCTTCCGCACGCTGCTGCGCCTCTACCCGTACGCCAAGCCGGCGATGCCGCGCATCTATCTCGGCATGGCCGCCGCCCTGCTCGCCGGCCTGGTCGCGCTCGCGATCCCGCAGGTGCTGCAGCGCCTCGTCGACGGTCCGCTGTCGCAGGGCGACCCGAGCCAGATCTGGCCGGCCGTGCTGATGGTGCTCGCCCTCGGCGTCGTCGAGGCGATCCTGATCGCGCTGCGGCGCTGGTTCGTGCTGCGCCCCGGCACCTTCATTGAGGCCCGCATGCGCAACGGCCTCTACGCCCGGCTGCAGGACCTCCCCGTCACGTTCCACGACCGCTGGCCGAGCGGGCAGCTGCTCTCCCGCGCGGTGAGCGACCTGAACCTGATCCGCCGGTGGATCTCGTTCGGGCTGGTGCTGCTCGTGGTGAACTTCCTCACCATCGTCGTCGGCGTCGTGATCCTGGTCTCGATGAACTGGATCCTCGGCGTGATCTTCGTCGTCTGCTCGATCCCGATCTGGATCTACGGCTACGTGTTCGAGGAGAAATACTCGATCATCGCCCGGCGCAGCCAGGACCAGGCCGGCGACCTCGCGACCGCCGTCGAGGAGTCGGTGCACGGCATCCGCGTGCTCAAGGCGTTCGGCCGCGGCACGTACGCGATGAAGAACTTCGCCAGCCAGGCTGAAAGCCTGCGCGGCACGGAGATCGAGAAGGCCAGGGCGATCGCCGGCATCTGGCTCTGGCTGCTGCTGGTTCCGGATGTCGCCTTCGCGCTCTGCCTCGTCGCCGGTGTCTGGCTGGCCGGGCAGGGGCAGCTCAGCGCGGGCGAACTGGTCGCCTTCTTCGCCACGGCGACCGTGCTGCGCTTCCCGGTCGAATCGATCGGTTTCCTGCTGTCGATGACGTTCGACGCGCGCACGGCGACCGACCGGTTCTTCGACATCCTCGACGCGCCGAACACGATCACCGATCCCGAGCGTCCGGTCACGGTCGAGAAGCCCCTCGGCCGGCTGGCGTTCGAGGACGTGCACTTCCGGTACCAGGATTCGCCCGAGCGGTTCCCCGACCTGCTGGACGGCATCGACCTCGTGCTCGAACCGGGCGAGACCATGGCCCTGGTCGGGCTCACCGGCTCCGGCAAGTCCACGCTGACCGCCCTGACCACGCGCATGTACGACGTGACGGGCGGCCGGGTCACCCTCGACGGCGTCGACGTGCGCGACCTCGGCCGTGAGGAGCTGCGCACGCACCTGGCGATGGCGTTCGAGGACGCCACCCTGTTCTCGGCATCCGTTCGCGACAACGTGCTGCTGGGCCGGTCCGAGTTCGCGGAGCCGAGCCCCGAAGCGGATGCCGTGCTCGAGGAGGCCCTGCAGATCGCGCAGGCGGGCTTCGTGCACGACCTGCCCCAGGGCGTCGACACGCTCGTCGGCGAGGAAGGCATGAGCCTCTCCGGCGGCCAGCGGCAGCGCCTGGCGCTCGCCCGGGCGGTCGCCGCCAGGCCGGCCGTGCTCGTGCTCGACGACCCGTTGTCGGCGCTCGACGTCGACACTGAGGCGCTCGTCGAGGCGGCCCTGCGCGAGGTGCTCGCGTCGACCACGGCGCTGGTCGTGGCCCACCGCCCCTCGACGGTCATGCTGGCCGACCGGGTGGCGCTGCTCGAGAACGGCCGGATCACGGCCGTCGGGCGGCACTCCGAGCTGCTCGCGACCAGCGAGCACTACAAGTTCGTCATCTCCAGCCTGGAGGACGAAGAACGACGAGAGTCGATGCGGAAAGAGGACTCGCTGTGAGTGTCACCGGGGTAGAGGGCGAAGAACGCCATGACTTCACCCGGGCGGAAAGCGCCCAGATCCGCCGACGGTCGCTGAGGCTGCTCGGCTCGCTGCTGCACCCGCTGCGCTGGCCGGTGGTGGGGGCCATGCTCGTCGTGGTCGTCTCCACGGCCGCGCAGGTGGCCGGCCCGCTGCTGATCGCCTTCGGCATCGACAAGGGCCTGCCGGCGCTCATGCAGCAGGACTGGATGCCGCTGGCCCTGGCCGGCGGCGCCTACCTGCTGACCGGGATCATCGGCGCGCTGCTGATCGCCTGGTACACCGTGCTGTCCGCGAGGATCAGCCAGGCCGTGCTGATCGACCTGCGGAAGCGTGTGTTCCTGCACACCCAGAAGCTGAGCCTCGAGTTTCACGAGTCGTACACGTCGGGCCGGATCATCTCGCGCCAGACCAGCGACCTCGACACGATTCGGGAGCTGCTCGACTCGGGCATCAACCAGCTGGTGCAGGGCGTGCTCTACATGGTCTTCACCGCCATCGCCCTGTTCACGCTCGACGGGCAGAGCGGCCTCGTGCTGTTCGCCGCGCTCGTGCCGCTCATCGTGCTCACCCGCTGGTTCCAGCTGCGCTCGCAGACCCTGTTCCGGCAGTCCCGCGTCGCCTCGGCGAGCCTGATCGTGCACTTCGTCGAGACGATGACCGGCATCCGGGCGGTCAAGGCGTTCCGCAAGGAGAAGCGCAACGAGAAGCAGTTCGCCGGCCTGGTCGAGAGCTACCGCGACGTGAACGGCCGGGTCATCCAGCTGTTCGGCATCTTCGACCCCGGACTCGTGCTGATCGGCAACGTCACGGTCGCCGCCGTGCTGCTGGTGGGCGCGTTCCGCGTCGCCGACGGCCAGCTGGCGATCGGCGCGCTCCTGGCCGCGCTGCTCTACACGCGACGCTTCTTCGACCCGATGGAGGAGATGGCGATGTTCTACAACTCCTACCAGTCGGCCGCGGCGGCGCTCGAGAAGATCTCCGGCGTGCTCGAGGAACGCCCCGGCGTGCCCGACCCGATCAAGCCGGTCGACCTGTGGAAGGCCGACGGCGACGTGCGCTTCGACAACGTGCAATTCGCCTACAAGACCGATCGGGTCGTGCTGCCGCACTTCGACCTCACGATCCCGTCCGGGCAGACCATCGCCCTCGTCGGCTCGACCGGCGCGGGAAAGTCGACGCTGGCCAAGCTCATCTCGCGGTTCTACGACCCGTCGGAGGGCCGGGTGCTGCTCGATGGCGTCGACCTGCGCGACCTGCACCCGAAGGACCTGCGCCGGGCGATCGTCATGGTCACCCAGGAGGCGTACCTGTTCAGCGGGTCCGTCGCCGACAACATCGCGATCGGCAAGCCGGATGCGACGCTGGACGAGATCACGGCGGCCGCGCGGGCGGTGGGCGCGCACGGCTTCATCGAGGGGCTCCCCTCCGGGTACGACACGGACGTGAACAAGCGCGGCGGGCGCGTATCCGCCGGCCAGCGTCAGCTGATCTCGTTCGCCCGGGCGTTCCTCGCCGACCCCGCGGTGCTCATCCTCGATGAGGCGACCTCCTCGCTCGACATCCCGAGCGAGCGCCTCGTGCAGGAGGCGTTGCAGACCCTGCTGAGCGATCGCACCGCGGTGATCATCGCGCACCGGCTGTCGACCGTCGCGATCGCCGACCGGGTGCTCGTGATGGAGAACGGCCGGATCGTCGAGGACGGCACCCCGGAGGAGCTCATCACGGGCACCGGCCGGTTTGCGCAGTTGCACGCGGCCTGGCGGGAGTCGCTGGTCTGAACCGGAAACCTGCCGCGGGTGCATCGGGCGGCAGCGCAGGCCGGGCGGCAGTTCAGGACAGCCGGGCCCCCACGTGCAGGGCAACGGCGCCCCCGGGCGGCACGGTGACCCTGGCCGTGCCGTCGGCGGCGACCTCGACGGACCCGCCCGAGCAGGCTTCGGCCGCCGTCGGCGTGCCGCCGCCGGTCACGACGTCGCAATAGCGGCCGGCGGCCAGGCCGGTCTGAAACCGGCGGGTCAGCGGTTCGTCGCCCGCGTTCATGGCGACGAACCCGCGCTCGCCGCGGCTGAACGCGTACGCGTCGCCCCGGGTCCACGAGTTTTCGAGCGGCGCGTCGCCGACGGCGCTCCGCCAGGACACCATGCCGGCGATCGCGTCCCAGCGGTGCTGGCAGACCCAGTCCCCGTCGGAATGGCTCACCTCCGGTCCGACCGTGCCGCAGTCCGCGTCCTGCACCCGGCCGGATGCGTCCTGCGCCGGCCCGTCGTCGCCGGCGCTGAAGGCGTAGCCGGAGTAGAGCACGGGGGAGCCGTAGGGGAGGGCCAGGGTCAGCACATTCGCGAGAACGTACTGGGCACCATCCGTGTAGTTCAGGGTCTCCCCGTTGCGTTCCGTGTCGTGGTTGTCGACGAAGGTGCGGGCGATGCGGCCGGGCAGGAAGCCCCAGTCCTCACCGAATCCCTCGCTGACGCTCATCGTGCCGGACTCGACCATGCCCTCCAGCTCGCGCGCGAAACCGAACTCGAACACGTCGCCGTTGCCCGTGTACATCTCGGGCTGGACCGCCTCCCGGGAACCGCGGATGACCTCCTGCACGACGTAGGCGTCGGGTGGCAGCGGCGCGAGGATCGCCGCCAGGTCGGCGGCCGGGATGTGCTTGGCCGCGTCGATCCGGAAGCCGTCGACGCCGAGCGAGAGCAGGTCGGCCAGGTACGCCGTGATGGTCTTGCGCACGTGCGGCGTCTCGGTGGCCAGGTCGGCGAGGTTCACGAGTTCGCAGCTCTGCACGTCGAACGCGGCCCGGTAGTTGGCGATGTCGTCGCCCTCGCCCCGTCCGCAGTGGTGGAAGTCCCCGGCGGCGTCGGAGTAGAGCCCCGGGTAGTCGTAGTGCCCGTGGCGGCTGCCGGCCCAGCCGACGCCGGGTTCGTCCCGGCCTGTCATGTGGTTCACGACGGCGTCGGCGAGCACGTCGACCCCCGCCTCGTGGCAGGTCGACACCATCGACTCGAACTGCTCCCGCGTGCCGAGTCGGGACTCGACGCGGTAGCTGACCGGCTGGTAGCTCGTCCACCACTCCGGCCCGGTGACGTGCTCGTTCGGGGGAGAGGCGAGCACCCAGGCGATGCCGTTGGGGCCGAGGGTGTCGGTGCATTCGCGGGCGATCGAGTCCCAGTTCCACTGGAACAGCTGCACGCCCACGTCGTGCGTGCCGGCCGGCTGGTCCGCGGCGACGGTGCCCGCAGTCGACAGCCCGGAGCATCCGGAGAGCAGGGCGACGGATGCCGCGATCAGCGTCGCCGCGGCCGGCATTCGAACAGAGACCACGGCACCGCTTCCCGCGCAGCCCCAATGCAAACGCTTGCACCGAGACTAGTACGGCCGGCGTTCAGGAGGGGGACCACCGTGCGGCCGGGTAGTCGATCCGATACGCCGTCGCGCTCGTGACGAGCGGTGTGCCCTCGGCGAGGTAGAACGGCAGGGCGCGGTCCTCGTGCTCGATCGGCGGGTGGCCGCCGGCCCGGATGACACGCCACCACGGAACATCCGACCCGTAATGGGACATGACCTGGCCGACGGCCCTCGCGGCGCGCGAGCCGAGCGCGGCGGCAACGTCGCCGTAGGTCATCACCCTGCCGGGTGGGATCGTGTCGACGATGTCGAGCACGTCCGCCACGAACGCGCTGTCGGGGGTGAAACGCACCGCTACAGCTGCAGCGCGCCGATGGTTTCGCCGTACTGGGTCTGCCCGACGTCCCGGAAGCCGATCCGGTGGAAGAACTCCTCCGGGCCTTCTTCGCCCGGCTCCCAGATCACGTTGATGTGGTCGAACCCGCGCGAGCGGGCCTCCTCGGCGAGGGCCTCCGCGGCGAACTTGCCCACGCCCTTGCCCTGGGCCGCCGCGTCGACGTTGATCCGCCAGATGCACGCGCGGAACTCCTCGTGCTCGGCTTCGGGGTCGAAGTTGCCGTGAATGAAGCCGACGACGTCGTCGCCCTGGAGCACCACGCGCTGCCAGGCGGTGGCCGGGTTGATGACGGTGGCCGCTACGGAATAGGAGACCGGTGCGATGAATTGCTCCTGGCCGGGTTTCAGGCTCAGGTTATTGGCCGCAACGATGTTGCGTGCGGACAGTTCTTCCAGTCGTAGCGTCGCCATGGGAACAGGCTAACCTGCGGCCGGTCCGGTCGGTAGTCGGCAGCCGTACGCACAGGATGAACTCTCGGCAAAGTCTCTCGATGTCAAGATACTTGCACTCCTCTAGTAAGCTTGGCGTCGGCCATTCGCGGCCCACCTACTTTTTGAGGAGAACCATTGTCGAAGATCAAGGTTGAAGGCACAGTCGTCGAGCTCGACGGCGACGAGATGACCCGCATTATCTGGCATGCCATCAAGGACACGCTGATCCACCCGTACCTCGACATCGACCTCGAGTACTACGACCTGTCGATCCAGAAGCGCGACGAGACCGACGACCAGATCACGGTCGACGCGGCACACGCCATCCAGAAGCACGGCGTCGGCGTCAAGTGCGCGACCATCACGCCCGACGAGGCGCGGGTCGAGGAATTCGGCCTGAAGAAGATGTGGGCCTCGCCCAACGGCACCATCCGCAACATCCTCGGCGGCACGATCTTCCGCGAGCCGATCATCATCTCCAACATCCCCCGCCTGGTTCCGGGCTGGAACAAGCCGATCATCATCGGCCGCCACGCGTTCGGCGACCAGTACAAGGCCACGAACTTCCGCTTCGAAGGCGAAGGCACGCTCAGCATGACCTTCACCCCGAAGGATGGCAGCGCGCCGCAGCAGTTCGAGGTCTTCCAGTCGCCCGGCAGCGGTGTCGCCATGGGCATGTACAACCTCGACAAGTCGATCACGGACTTCGCCCGCGCCTCGCTCAACTACGGCCTCGAGCGCAACTACCCGGTGTACCTCTCCACGAAGAACACCATCCTCAAGGCCTACGACGGCCGGTTCAAGGACATCTTCCAGGAGATCTTCGACGCCGAGTTCAAGTCCGCCTACGAGGCTGCCGGCCTCACCTACGAGCACCGCCTCATCGACGACATGGTGGCATCCGCCATGAAGTGGGAGGGCGGTTACGTCTGGGCCTGCAAGAACTACGACGGCGACGTGCAGTCGGACACCGTCGCGCAGGGCTTCGGCTCGCTCGGCCTGATGACCAGCGTTCTCTCGACGCCGGACGGCAAGGTCGTCGAGGCCGAGGCCGCCCACGGTACCGTGACGCGCCACTACCGCCAGCACCAGCAGGGCAAGCCCACCTCGACCAACCCGATCGCGTCGATCTACGCCTGGACCCGTGGGCTCACCCACCGGGCCAAGCTGGACGACAACGCCGCCCTGGCCGAGTTCGCGCTCACGGTGGAAGACGTCGTCATCAAGACCGTCGAGAGCGGCAAGATGACCAAGGACCTCGCCCTGCTCGTGGGTCCGGACCAGGCGTTCCAGACCACCGAGGAGTTCCTCGCTGCGATCGACCAGAACCTGCAGGCGCGCCTGGCCTGACCGTTTCGCACGGCGACGGCCCCGACCTCACCAGGTCGGGGCCGTTCCGCGTCCGGGGCCGGGCATCGGTCAGGAGAGCCTGTCCTTGCTGGCGAGGGGCGCCTGCCGGGGGAAGAATGTTGAGCATGCGAACCTTTGCCCATGCCGCACGCCGGTATCCGATCGTCGCGGCCACCATCCTGGTCGCCGTGGTCGGGGTGGTCCTCTGGCTGAGCGGTGAGACCGCAGGGGTGCGGTGGCTCTTCAGTGGCTTCGGCCTGTTCGTCGCCGGGATCGAGGCCGTCGGCATGGTCAGGCAGCTGCGCCGGGGCAGCTTCGGCATCGACTTCCTCGCCATCACGGCCATCGTCGCCACCGTGCTCGTCGGCGAGTACATCGCCACGCTCATCATCGTGCTCATGCTCTCCGGCGGAGCCGCCCTCGAGGACTACGCGGTCAGCCGCGCCAAGCGGGAGCTGGACTCCCTGCTGAAGCGCGCACCGCAGATCGCGCACCGGGTGCGAGACGGGCAGGGAGAGGTCGAGGATGTCCCGGCGGGCCGGGTGCAGGTCGGCGACGTGATCCTGGTGCGCCCGGCCGAAATCGTCCCCGTGGACGGCGACCTCGTGTCCGAGACGGCGTCCTTCGACGAGTCGTCCCTGACCGGGGAAAGCCTCCCGGTCGAGCGCGGCAGCGGCGATCCCGTGCTCAGCGGATCCATCAACGGAACGGCCGCGGCCACCGTCCGGGCGACCGCGACCGCCTCGAACAGCCAGTACCAGCAGATCATCGCGCTGGTCGAGGAAGCGGCGGCCAGCAAGGCGCCCGTCGTGCGCCTCGCCGACCGCTACGCGGTGCCGTTCACGGCCGTGTCGCTGGCCATCGCGGGCCTCGCCTGGTTCTTCAGCGGAGATCCGGCCCGTTTCGCCGAGGTGCTCGTCGTCGCCACCCCGTGCCCGCTGCTGATCTCGGCGCCGGTCGCGTTCATGGGCGGCATGAGCCGCGCCGCCCGCAACGGCATCATCGTGAAGGGCGGCGGCGTGCTCGAGAAGCTCGCCCGCGCCCGCACCGTCGTGTTCGACAAGACCGGCACGCTCACCCACGGCCAGCCGACCATCGTCGCCGTGCGCCCGGAGCATCCGTTCACGGAGCGCGAGGTGCTCGCGCTCGCGGCGTCCGCCGAGCAGTACTCCTCCCACGTGCTCGCGGCGTCCGTCATCGCGGCCGCCCGCGACCAGGGCGTGGAGCTCACGAGCACCGAGCAGGCCGGCGAAGTCGCCGCTCGCGGGGTGGTCGCCCGCTTCGGCGAACGCGAGGTTTCGGTCGGCAAGCTGTCGTTCATCATCGACCGTGCTCCGGATGCCGCCGCCACGCCGCTCGACGGCGGCGAACTCGCGATCTACGTGGCCGTCGACGGGAAGTTCGCCGGGAGCCTCGTGGCCAGCGACCGGCTGCGCGACAACGCGAAGGCCACGATCGCTGCATTCGCGGCCCGCGGGGTGCGCGACACCGTCATGCTCACCGGGGATGCCCGGCCGACGGCGGAGCACATTGCGGGGCTGGTCGGCATCACTCGCGTGCAGAGCGACTGCCTGCCGGGCGACAAGGTGAACGCCGTGAAGGCGATCTCCCGCCGCCCGGTCATCATGGTGGGCGACGGCGTCAACGACGCTCCGGTGCTCGCGGTCGCCGACATCGGGATCGCGATGGGAGCCAGGGGTGCGACGGCCGCCAGCGAATCGGCCGACGTCGTCATCCTGCTCGACGACCTGTCCCGCACGGCGCGCGCCGTCGCCATCGGGCAGGACACGATCCGGATCGCACTGCAGAGCATCTGGCTGGGAATCATCCTGAGCCTGGGCCTCATGGTGGCGGCCGCGTTCGGGTTCATCCCGGCCACCGCCGGGGCGCTCGCCCAGGAACTCGTCGACCTGGCCACGATCCTGAACGCCCTGCGCGCGATCGGCGGCCGGCGGGATGCCGCGCGCTCCGCCGTGGCGGTGCCTGGGCGCGCTGCACCCTCCTTCGCCAGGGATTGAGCGTCATGCCCCCAGTACGGGGGTGATTGTCGACACAATGCACCGATCATCGGCTAGTTTTTGATTCGTGCACGTCCCTCGGCCGGGGGGCAGCATGCCATTCAACGACGAACGGATTGGACACCACAAGTGACCTTACGCACCCGGCGACCGAGCACCTCGGGCCACGAACCACGATCAAGCCGCGCGCTGCTCCGCAGCGCGACCGCCCTCACACTGACGGTCGGGATGGTGGCCGCTGCGGCCCTTCTCGGCGGAACCGCTGCAACGGCCGTGGCCCAGCCCACAACCAGCGCGGCGGCGGCCAAGCCGTCCGCGAGCTTCGAGGACGGCCGCTACATGGTCACCCTGGCGGCCAGCGCTGTCGCCACGTACTCCGGCGGGGTCAACGGTTTCGCGGCCACGAAGCCGGCCAAGGGCAAGCAGCTCGACGCCCGGTCGAAGGACTCGAAGGCGTACGCCGGCCACCTCAAGGCCCAGCAGAAGAAGATCGCGGCGGCCGCGGGCGTGAGCATCGACTACTCCTACACGACTGCCATCAACGGCTTCGCTGCCACCCTCACCGCGGCCCAGGCCGCCACGCTCTACGCCAACCGTGCCGTGCTCTCGCTGGAGAAGGACTCGATCCGCCAGATCACGGCGCAGTCCTCGACCGAGTTCCTCGGCCTCGGCAAGGCCGACGGCCTCGGCGGTCTTTGGGAGTCCACGGGCGGCGTCGCCACGGCAGGCGCCGGCGTCGTCGTCGGCATCGTCGACACCGGCATCGCGCCGGAGAATGCCTCGTTCACCGGCGCTCCGCTGGGCACGGCCAGCGGCGCCGCGCCGTACCGCACGGCCGACGGCAGCATCAGCTTCGCCAAGTCCGACGGGGGCACCTTTACCGGCGCCTGTGTCACCGGCGAGCAGTTCACCGCCGCCGACTGCAGCACCAAGATCGTCGGAGCCCGGTACTACGTCAACGGTTTCGCCGCCTCGCAGATCGGCAGCGCCGACGTCGGCGAGTACGTCTCCCCGCGAGACGGCGACGGACACGGTTCGCACACCGGCAGCACCGCGGTGGGCAACCACGCGGTCGCGGCATCCGTCGGCGGCATCGACTTCGGCACCATCTCGGGTGTCGCTCCGGCAGCCAAGATCGCCGCATACAAGGTCTGCTGGTCGGGTCCCGACGCGGTCAGCCAGGACGACGACGGATGCGCAACCAGCGACCTCGTCGCCGCGATCGACCAGGCCACCAAGGACGGCGTTGACGTGATCAACTTCTCCATCGGCGGCGGAGCGGCCCAGACCACGGTGTCCGCCACCGACATGGCCTTCCTCGGCGCGGCATCCGCCGGCATCTTCGTCGCAGCCTCGGCCGGTAACTCCGGCTCGGCGGCGTCGACGCTGGACAACGCCTCACCGTGGATCACCACCGTCGCGGCCAGCACCATCCCGAGCTACGAGGCCACCGCCACCTTCGGCAGCGGCGCGAAGTTCGCCGGTGGCTCGATCACGGTCCCGACGACCGGTGTGACCGGTTCCCTGGTGCGCGGCGACCTCGTCGCGGCCCGCCGCGGCGTCGACCCGCTGCTCTGCGGACCGGGTTCGCTCGACCCGACCAAGGTGGCCGGCAAGATCGTCTTCTGCGCACGCGGCGTGTACGCCCGCGTCGACAAGTCGGCCGAGGTCAAGCGCGCCGGTGGTATCGGCATGGTGCTGGTGAACCCGTCGTCGAGTTCGCTCGACCTGGACCAGCACTCGGTTCCGTCCGTGCACCTGAACGGCGACGCCTACGCCACGGCCTTCGCCTACGCCGGCACCGCCGGTGCGACGGTGACGCTCACGCCGGGCAACGAACTCGGCACGACGCCGGCTACGCCGCAGGTTGCCGGATTCTCCTCGCGGGGACCGGTCCTGGCCGACGGCAGCGACATCATCAAGCCGGACATCTCGGCCCCCGGTGTCGCCATCCTGGCCGGCGGCGCGAACGCCGCGGGCGACGCCGGCACGTACAAGTTCCTGTCCGGAACGTCGATGTCGTCGCCGCACATGGCCGGTCTCGCCGCGCTGTACTTCGGTGAGAAGCCCACGGCCAGCCCGGCCGAGGTGAAGTCGGCGTTCATGACCACCGCCTACGACACGAAGAATGCGACCGGCGGAGCAGTGACCGACCCGTTCACCCAGGGGGCGGGCCACGTCGACCCGACGAAGTTCTTCAACCCGGGCTTCGTCTACCTCAACGGCGCGGACGACTGGTGGTCCTTCATCAAGGGCGCCGGCTACACCTGGCAAGGCTCGGACGATGTCGCGGCGATCGACCCGTCGAACCTCAACCTGGCGTCCATCGGCATCGGATCCCTCACCAAGGCGGAGACGGTCACCCGCACGGTGACGTCCACGCAGGCGGGCACCTTCACCCCCACGGTGATCGGACTCAACGGCATCACCGCGGTGACCTCACCGGCGGAGCTCGTGTTCGACTCGGCCAACCAGGTCAAGTCCTACACGGTGACGTTCACCCGCACCACGGCGCCCCTCGACACGTTCGCGACCGGTTCGCTGAACTGGACGAGCGGCACCACCGTGGTGCACAGCCCGCTGGCGGTCAAGCCCGTCACGATCGAGGCGCCCGGTTCCGCCAACGGAACCGGCGTGTCCGGCTCCGTGGAGATCGCCGTGACGCCGGGTTCGACCGGCCCCATCGCCCTGACGACCGACGGCCTCGCGGCCGGCGTGCAGCTCAAAGAGAAGAAGGGCGGCCCGGGCAAGGCCTACAGCGGTAACGGAGTCGCCGGCACGGAGATCACCTTCAACGTGCAGGTTCCGGCGGGGACGGCGCTGCAGCGCTTCGACCTCGACTCGCTGACCGATGCCGCCGACCTGGACCTCATCGTCTACCGGCTGGACGGCAAGGGCGGCACCGCGGTCGATGGCTGGCAGTCGGCCACGGCGGCGACGGACGAACACGTCGACCTGATGAACCCGATCGCCGGGTACTACCAGGTCATCGTGTCGGTCTTCAGCGGCAACGACACCTACGACCTGACCAGCTTCTCGGTCATGCCGGACGGCGGCGTCGGAACCTTCACGGTCCCGGCCTCCATCGACGGTGTCCAGGGCATCGAAACGCAGTACACGGCGTCGTGGTCCGGGCTGACTTCCGGGACCGATTACCTGGGGCTGGTGCGCTACGGCACCTCCGGCTTCTCGACGATCGTGTCGGTGAAGAACTAGCACCAACCGAACCAGCACTAGCGGAGAGGCGGCGACGGAAGGCAACATCCGTCGCCGCCTCTCTCTCTGCCTGCCGCGCACACCGTAACCTGAGGGGATGCGACGAGAGGGGATGCGACGAGCTCGGCCGGTGAGGCCCCGCTTCTCCCGTGACGTCTACGTGCTCGGCGTCATCGCGTTCTTCGTCATGGTCGGGTTCGGCGTGGTCGTGCCGGTGCTGCCCGTGTACGTGCGCAGCTTCGGAGTCGGCTATGTCGAGGTGGGGGCCGTCGTCTCGGCCTTCGCCCTGATGCGGCTGGTCGCCAGCCCGTTCTGCCCGCGCTTCATCGACTGGTGGGGCGAGCGCACGACGCTGGCCGTCGGGATCGGAATCGTCGCCGTGTCCAGCGGGCTGGTCGGCATCGCCCAGGACTACCCGCAGCTGCTCCTGCTCCGCGGTGTCGGCGGCATCGGCTCGGCCATGTTCACCGTGTCGGCGATGACGCTGCTGCTCGGTTCGACCTCGCCCGGCATCCGGGCCAGGGCGATCGGTTTCTACCAGGGCGGCTTCCTGATCGGCGGCATGGCCGGCCCCGCGCTCGGCGGGCTGCTGGCCACGATCTCGCTGACCGCCCCGTTCTTCTTCTACGCGGCGACCCTCGCGGTCGCCGGCCTGGTCGGCCTCGTCCTGCTGCGCCCGGCCACCCGCGCCGCCGCCGCCGCCGGTTCCGGCGCCCAGGCCGATCGCATCCCGTTCCGCACGGTGCTTCGCGACCGCCGCTTCCGCGCCGCCTGCCTGGCCAACTTCTCGCAGGGCTGGACCTCGTTCGGCGTGCGCAACTCCCTCATCCCCGTGCTCGTCGTCGAGGTGCTCAAGGGTCCCAGTTCGTGGACGGGCCTCGCCTTCGCCGCCGCGGCGGTCGCCCAGACGCTGGCGCTCGGCCCGGCAGGCCGGTTCGTCGACCTGGTCGGCCGCCGGCCGGCGATGATCGGGGCCTTCGCGCTCGCCGCCGTGACGATCCTGGCCGTACCCTTCGCGGGCAACATCTGGCTGCTCACCGGCCTGCTCTGCCTGTACGGGGTGGCGGCGGCGTTCATGGGGACCGCGCCGGCCGCGGCGGTCGGGGACGCGGCCGGGGCATCCGGGGGGCGGCCGGTCGCCGTGTTCTCGATGTTCGCCGACGCCGGCGCCATCGTCGGGCCGCTGGTCGCGGGCCTGCTCGCCGACACCCTGTCCTACCCGGCCGCGTTCGCGGTGGGGGCGGTGCTGTTCCTGGCGACGTCCGCCTACGCGATGCGGATGCCGCGGGAGACGCGCGTCAGCTGAGTTCCTTGCGGCCGGAGATGACGCCGCTGACCGTGGCGACGAGCGCGAAGACCGCTGCGACGACGGGCTGGTCGAGGTCCCACCAGGCCAGTGCCGCCGCACCGAAGACGGCGATCTCGACGACGGCCTTGCCGAACGGGTCGAGCCGGAACACGGCCTTGGGCGAGCGGAACAGGCCCCAGAGCACAATCGCGAAGGCCGGCGCCAGGATGCCCACGAGCACGCCGGGCCAGGGCAGCGGCCACGCGGCGAACCCCCAGAAGCCGAGGCTGACGAAGGCGAAGAGCTCCAGCAGGAACCTCAGGACGTCGTTGGGGCCGATCGTGGTCTCGCCTGTCTCTTTCACCCGCCAATCCTACCGACCCTGTCCCGTCACCGACTCCCCGCGAAACCGCAGTTGTGCGCACTAAAACGCGTTCATAACGCGCACAAGTGCGGTTTCGCGGGAGGGGAGAGGGGGTTACTTGAAGATGATGGTGCGGGCGCCGTCGACGAGCACCCGGTTTTCCGCGAACCACTTGACCGCCTGGCTGAGCGTGCGGCTCTCCTCGTCCTGGCCGATCGCGACGAGCTCGCCCGGCGTGCGGGAGTGGTCCACGCGCACGACGTTCTGCTCGATGATCGGTCCCTCGTCGAGGTCGCCGGTCACGAAGTGTGCGGTCGCGCCGATCAGCTTCACCCCGCGGGCGTGCGCCTGCCGGTACGGGTTGGCGCCCTTGAAGCCGGGCAGGAACGAGTGGTGGATGTTGATGGCCCGGCCGGCGAGGCGCTCGCACAGTCCGGGGGAGAGGATCTGCATGAACCGGGCGAGCACGACGAGCTCGATGTCGTTCTGCTCGACCGCGTCGACGACGCGAGCCTCGAACGCGGCCTTGCTGGCGGCATCCGTGATCGGCAGCGATTCGAAGGGCACGCCGTAGAAGCCGACCAGGTCACGCAGGGTGCCGTGGTTGCTGAGCACCAGCGGGATCTCGACCGGCAGCTGGCCGGCGCGCTGGCGGAAGAGCAGGTCGTTGACGCAGTGCCCGGCCGTCGAGGCGAGCACGAGCGTGCGGAGAGGGCGGCCGACGACGTCGATGACGGAGGTCATCTCGTAACGGTCGACCACGGGGGCCAGCCCGGCCTCGAGCTCCGCCCGGTCGGCGGGGGACTCCACCTGCAGGCGCATGAAGAACCGGCCGGTGTCGGCGCTGGAGAATTGCTGGCTCTCGGTGATGTTGCCGCGGGCCCGCACGATCGCCCCGCTGACCGCGTGCACGATGCCGGGCCGGTCGGCGCAGACCAGCGTGACCACCCAGTGGTGGTGGGCAACCGGCGGCGGGTTACTGGTCATGCCCCCAGATTAGCGGCCCCCAGGCGGCCGCGCGCCCGTCGGTTAGACTGCTTACGGCCGTCGGAATCCGCTCGGCCCCGGGCGCGCACGCTGGCGCGCAGTCGATCCTTGCCCCGCCCCACCGGTGTGAACGGCAGGATCCGCCGTCCGTGAGCCATGGCCCCATGTCGAAAACCACCCCCCACGTTCCGCTCCGCGGCCAGGCGGCCTTCCCCTGGCTCGGCCTGATCACGCTCTCCTCCGCCGTCTTCCTCTCGGTGACGAGCGAGATGCTGCCGACCGGGCTGCTGCCGGAGATGAGCCGGGACCTCGACGTCACCCAGTCCCGGATCGGGCTGCTCGTCAGCTGGTTCGCCTTCACCGTGGTGCTCACGAGCACGCCGCTGGCCCACCTGACCCGACGCCTGCCCCGGCACGGGCTGATCGTGGCCGTGCTGATCGTCTTCGCGCTCAGCAACGTGCTCACTGCCGTCGCGCCCACCTACGAGTTCCTCGTCGTCTCCCGGGTGGTCGGCGGGATGGCCCACGGGCTCTTCTGGTCGGTCGTCGGCGCCTACGCCGCGCACCTCGTGCCGAAGGAGCAGATCGGCCGCGCCGTGTCGATCACGATCGCCGGCGGAACCGTGGCCTTCGTCTTCGGCGTGCCCGTCGCAACGGCCGCCGGGCAACTGCTCGGCTGGCGCCTGTCCTTCGCCGTGCTGGCCGGGCTCATGCTCGCCGGTGCCGTGCTCGTCTGGCGCCTGCTGCCGCCGGTCGAGCACTACGCCGGCACGACGGATGCCGCGGCATCCGCCCCCGGCGCCGCCCCGCCCCGCCGGGACCCGACGGTCCCCGCCGTCGTGCTGGTCTGCGTCATCACGGCGGTGACAATGATCGGCCACTTCACGTTCTACACCTACATCGCACCGTTCCTGATCGAGGAGGTGGGGGTCCGGGGCGTCGACGTCGCGCCCCTGCTCTTCCTCTTCGGGATCGCCGGCGTCGTCGGCCTCATCCTCGCCGGCACGGTCTTCGGCCCCCGGCCGCAGCGCGGCCTGCTGGTCAGCCTCGCGCTCGCCGCAGTCAGCGTCACCGTGCTCGCCGTGTCCACCGAGACGCTTCCGGTGGCCGTCACGGCCTTCGTGCTCTGGGGGCTCGCCTTCGGCGTGCTGCCCCCGCTGATGCAGACCAGGCTCCTGCACGCCGCCTCGCACCGCATCCGCGACACCGCGAGCGCGTTCTACACGACCGCGTTCAACACCGGGATCGGCGGCGGCGCCCTGCTCGGGGCGGTGCTGCTCGACACCGTCGGGCTCGCGGTCGTCCCGTTCGTCTACGCCGGCATCCTGGTCGCCGCGTTCACGTTGGCGCTGGTCAGCGGGCGGATCGTGCGCCGACGGGCCACCTGAGCCGGCCAGGGAGCCCGGCAATACGCGGGCATGTGCTCGTGACGACGTGCTCGTCACAGACGAGCCGGGCACCCGCCCGGGCTGATAGGATCGTTCGTGTCGCAACTGGCGTAGCACGAAGATGGGTCACCATCGGGGAGCGACTGACACGGTTAGTGGCCGCACGCCTGGGCCGCAGCATCCACCGATATGTCTAAGGAGACCCCCGTGTCCACCACCGTGCCAGCCCACTCCGTGCCCTCCACGTTCAACGATTCCCTGCAGGACGTTGACCCCGAGATCGCCGCCGTCCTCGAACAGGAGCTCGGACGCCAGCGCGACTACCTCGAGATGATCGCAAGCGAGAACTTCGTTCCGCGCGCCATCCTGCAGTCGCAGGGTTCCGTGCTGACCAACAAGTACGCCGAGGGCTACCCGGGCCGCCGCTACTACGGCGGCTGCGAATACGTCGACGTCGCCGAGCAGCTCGCGATCGACCGGGCCAAGGCCCTCTTCGGCGCCGAGTACGCCAACGTGCAGCCGCACTCCGGGGCGACCGCCAACGCGGCCGTGCTCTCCGCGATCGCCACGCCCGGCGACACCATCCTCGGCCTCGAGCTCGCCCACGGCGGCCACCTCACCCACGGCATGAAGCTCAACTTCTCCGGCAAGCTGTACAACCCGGTCGCCTACGGCGTCGACCCCGAGACCTTCCGTGTCGACATGGACGTCGTGCGCGACAAAGCACTCGAGCACAAGCCCAAGGTCATCATCGCCGGCTGGTCGGCCTACCCGCGCCACCTCGACTTCGCGGCCTTCCGCAACATCGCCGACGAGGTCGGCGCGCTGCTCTGGGTCGACATGGCGCACTTCGCCGGCCTCGTCGCCGCCGGGCTGCACCCGTCCCCGGTTCCGCACGCCGACGTCGTCTCGAGCACCGTGCACAAGACCCTCGCCGGTCCCCGCTCGGGCTTCATTCTCTCCCGCGACATGACGCTGGCCAAGAAGCTCAACTCCAACGTGTTCCCCGGCCAGCAGGGCGGCCCGCTCATGCACGTCATCGCCGCGAAGGCGACCGCGTTCAAGCTGGCGGGCGAGCCCGAGTTCAAGGAGCGCCAGGAGCGCACCCTGCGCGGCGCGAGCATCCTCGCCGACCGCCTCACCGCCGAGGACTCGAAGGCCGGCGGCGTCGACGTGCTCACCGGCGGAACCGACGTTCACCTCGTGCTCGCCGACCTCCGCAACTCGCCGATCAACGGCCAGCAGGCCGAGGACGCCCTGCACGAGGTCGGCATCACGGTCAACCGCAACTCCGTCCCGTTCGACCCCCGCCCGCCGATGGTGACCAGCGGCCTGCGGATCGGCACGCCGGCCCTCGCCACGCGCGGCTTCGGCGACGCCGAGTTCACCGTCGTCGCCGACATCATCGCCGAGGCGCTCAAGCCGGATGCCGACATCCCGGCCCTCCGCGCCCGGGTGAAGGTGCTCACCGCGGCCTTCCCGCTCTACCCGGGCCTGCAGCAGTAACGGCCAGACCCGGGCCCCGGCCCTCGCCGGGGCCCGGGCCGAATTCGCTGAAGGACTGACCGACAGAATGGATCACTCATGACGGCAATCACTCTCGAC
The DNA here is from genome assembly GCF_900101115.1 of Cryobacterium psychrotolerans. Classification (GTDB taxonomy): domain Bacteria; phylum Actinomycetota; class Actinomycetes; order Actinomycetales; family Microbacteriaceae; genus Cryobacterium; species Cryobacterium psychrotolerans. Next base: position 82,637 of record NZ_FNFU01000004.1, on the reverse strand, counting down.
GGGGTCGCGACGGCGTCCGCGGTCAAGGCCGAGCTGGCCGAACGCATCTCGGCCCTCCGCTCCCACGGCATCGTGCCGGGCCTCGGCACCCTGCTCGTCGGCGACGATCCCGGATCCCGCTCCTACGTCGCGGGCAAGCACCGCGACTGCGCCGAGGTCGGCATCGAGTCGATCCGGATCGACCTGCCCGCCTCGGCGACCTCGGCCGATGTGCGGGCCGCCATCGCCGACCTCAACGCCAGCCGCGAGGTGACCGGGTACATCATCCAGCTGCCGCTGCCGGTCGGCCACAACGACAACGCCATGCTCGAACTGATCGACCCGGCCAAGGATGCCGATGGGCTGCACCCGACCAACCTCGGCCGGCTCGTGCTCGGTATCGAGGGCGAGCTCAACTCGCCGCTTCCCTGCACCCCGGCGGGCATCGTCGAGCTGCTGCGCCGCTACGACGTGCCGATCGTCGGCCGGAAGGTCGTCGTGATCGGCCGCGGACTCACCGTCGGCCGTCCGCTCGGCCTGCTCTTCACCCGCAAGGGGCTGGATGCCACGGTGACCCTCACCCACTCGCGCACCGTCGACCTGCCGGGCGAGGTCCGACGCGCGGACATCGTCGTCGCCGCCGTCGGGGTGCCGCACCTCGTGCAGGCCGACTGGGTCAAGCCCGGGGCGGCCGTGCTCGACGTCGGCATCACCCGGGTGACCGACCCGGTCACCGGCAAGGGCACGCTGACCGGGGATGTGCATCCGGATGTCGCGGCGGTCGCCGGCCACCTCTCGCCCAACCCCCGCGGCGTCGGACCGATGACCCGCGCCATGCTGCTGGGCAACGTGGTCAAGGCCGCCGAACAGTCCCTCCGCAAGTAGCGGGCCCCCGGCACATCCGGGGCACGATGGAGGCAGAGCGACCGAGGAGGTCCGGTGGATCGCCAGCCAGGGCACGACACCCGGACCGTCCGGCTGGCCATGCTCCAGGCGAGGGCGGAGCCGCTGGCCCTCACGGAGAACCTCGCCCTGGTCGACGCCTCCGCCCTCGAGGCCAGGGAAGCCGGAGCGGACCTTCTGCTCACGCCGGAACTGTTCGCCACCGGGTATGCACCGACGCTGATCGCCGAGTCCGTCTCGGCGGCGTCGGTCGCGGGCGCCCACGAGTCGCTCCGGGCGATCGCGGCGAACCGGGGAATCGCGCTCGCCTTCAGCCTGCCCGGACCGGGCCCGGCCGACGAGCGGGAGATCACGGCGACCCTCGTCGACAATACCGGCACGGTCATTCTCGGCTACGCCAAGTCCCACCTGTTTGGGCCGGCGGAGCGCTCCAGTTTCCGGCCGGGCGCGGAGGCGCCGCGGGTCGCGGAGCTGCTGGGCCTGCGCATGGAGTTGCTGATCTGCTACGACGTCGAGTTCCCGGAGACGGTGCGTGCCGCGGCGCTCCGGGGCGCCCAGGTCGTGCTCGTGCCGACCGCCCTGGCCGCGGGGTACGAAAACGTCGCCCGGGTGCTCGTGCCGGCCCGCGCGCTCGAGAACTCCCTGATCGTCGCCTACTCGAATCACGTCGGCGTCGAGGACGGACTCGAGCTGGCCGGTGCGAGCGTCGTCGCCGGGCCGGACGGAAACCTCCTCGTCGACGCGGGGAGCGCCTCCGGCCTCGTCTACGCCGACCTGTCGGTCCCCGACGTGGACGTGGACTACCTCGCCGACCGCAGACCCGGGCTCTACCGAGCCTGGGAACAGAACCGCACGACTGAGGAAACGTGAATCAATGACCCTGGCAACCAATCTTCCGCACACACCCCTCTCCGGCGAGGCCGGCGGGCTGCCGATCACCATGCTGAACCCGGACTTCCCGTTCAGCTACGACCACTACCTGGCGCATCCGGCCGGACTCGGCGAGGTGCCCGCACTCAAGCACGGCACGAAGGTCGCCGTGATCGGGGCCGGGTTGTCGGGCGTGATCGCCGCCTATGAACTCCTGAGGCTCGGCCTGCACCCGGTGCTCTACGAGGCCGATCGCATCGGCGGACGGCTGAAGACGCAGGGGTTCGCCGCCGCGCCGGGTGTCGTCGCCGACCTCGGCGGTATGCGGTTCCCCGAGTCGGGCCGGGCGTTCTACCACTACGTCGACACGGTGGGCCTCGAGACCCGGGAATTCCCGAATCCGCTCTCCGACGTGACGCCGAGCACGTTGATCGAGCTCGAGGGCGAGTCGTGGTATGCGGAGACGGACGAGGACCTCCCGCCGTTCTTCACCGAGGTGGCGGATGCCTGGCGCCGCGCCCTGCTCGAAGACGCTGACCTCGCCGCGATCCAGGGTGCGATCCGGCGGCGCGATGTCACGGGGATCAAGAAGATCTGGAACCGGCTCGTGGCCGAGCTCGACGAGCAAACCTTCTACGGTTTCATCGGCGCCAGCGCGGCCTTCCGGGAGAAGAGCTTCGCCCACCGGGAGGCGTTCGGGCAGGTCGGCTTCGGCACGGGCGGCTGGGACACCGACTTCTCCAATTCCATCCTCGAAATCCTCCGGGTCGTCTTCACGGACGCCGACGACAAGCACCGGCGTATCGTCGGCGGGGCGCAGCGGCTGCCGGACGGACTCTGGACGCACGCACCGGAGAACATCGTGCACTGGCCGGCCGGGACGACACTGTCGAGCCTGCACAACGGAGTGCCCCGCGGCGCGGTGGCGTCCATCCGGCGCGGGCCGGGCGGCGGCATCCGGATCGGCGAGAAGTGGGGCGGGGCCAGCGAATTCGAGGCCGCCATCGTGACCTGCCAATCATGGCTGCTCTCCGCGCGCATCGACACCGAAGAGGGCCTGTTCCCGCCGAGGCTGTGGACCGCCATCGAACGCAGCCACTACATGCAGTCCTCGAAGACATTCGTCATGGTGGACCGCCCGTTCTGGAACGACATCGACCCTGAGACCGGCCGCCACGTGCTGAGCATGACGCTCACCGACCGCCTGCCCCGGGCGACGTACCTGATCGACGACGGACCGGACAAACCCGCGGTGATCCTGCTCTCATACACCTGGAACGACGACGCACTGAAGTGGCTGTCGCTGAGCGCGGACGAGCGAACGACGCTCATGCTGCACTCCCTGCGTCAGATCTACCCGAAGCTGGACATCGGTTCGCACATCGTCGGCGAACCGATCACCGTCTCCTGGGAGGCCGACCCCAACTTCATGGGGGCGTTCAAGAACAACCTGCCCGGCCACTACCGGTATCAGGAGCGTCTCTTCGGCCACTTCATGCAGGACGAGCTTCCGGATTCCCAGAAGGGCATCTTCCTCGCCGGCGACGACATCTCGTTCACCGCCGGCTGGGCGGAGGGTGCCGTCACGACCGCGCTCAACGCGGTCTGGGGAACGGTGAAACACCTCGGCGGACGCTCCGCGGCCGGCAACCCCGGCCCGGGGGACCTGTGGGAGGAACTCGCGCCCGTCGTCCTGCCGTAGTCAGGACGCGCCCGGGCTCGCGCACGCCGGCTCCAGCCCCGGATGCGCGCCGGCTGCGCCCCGGATCAGTCCTGGATGGCTGCGCGGTGCAGGGCGGAGTGCCTGAGGTACTCCTCGGCGTTGTGGCGGTTGCCGGCGATCTCGTCGTCCGTCAGGGCCCGGCGCACCTTGCCCGGCACCCCGGCGACCAGAGAGCCGGGGGGAACCACGGTTCCCTCGAGCACGACCGCGCCGGCCGCGATGAGGGAGCCGGCGCCGATGACGGCGCCGTTCATGACCGTCGACGCCATGCCGATCAGCACGTCGTCTTCGATCGTGCAGCCGTGCAGCACCGCGCCGTGGCCGACCGACACATTGCGCCCGACGGTGAGCGGGTAGCCGCCGTCGACGTGGCAGGACACGTTGTCCTGCAGGTTCGACCCCTCGCCGATCGTGATCGGCTCCGCCTCGGCGCGGAGCACGGAGTTGTACCAGACGCTCGCCCGCCCGGCCAGGGTGACCCGGCCCACCAGGACGGCCCCCGAGGCCACGAAGGCGGAGTCGGCCACGCTCGGGGCGGGAAGGTTCGGGAGCACGATGATGCGCGCGGAAGGATCGATTGCCATACCCGCAGCCTAGTCGCGGCCGCCGTTTAGACTTTCGGGCATGGTGAACACCGAACATCCCGCCGTCGACCTCGTTCGCAGCGCGCTCGGCCGGCACGGCCTCCACCCCGAGATCCGCTGGTTCGACGAGGCGGCCACCACCGCCCAGGCCGCGGCAGAGGCCCTCGGCATCGAGATCGGCGCGATCGCCAACTCGCTCATCTTCACCCTCGACGGCGAGCCGCTGCTCGTGCTCACCAGCGGCGCCCACCGGGTCGATGCCGCGTGGCTGGGGGAGCAGCTGGGCGGCACGATCGGGCGGGCCTCCAAGGAGACCGTCAAACAGGCGACCGGGCAGGTGATCGGCGGGGTCGCGCCGGTGGGGCATCCGTCGCCGGTGCGCACCCTGGTGGATGTCGCGCTCGCCGGCTACCCCGTCGTATGGGCGGCCGCGGGCCACGCCCACACGGTGTTCCCGACCACGTTCGACGAGCTGGTGCGCATCACCGGCGGCAGGGCCACCGCCGTCGTCCCCTAGGGTGGGACCACTCCCAACCAAAGGATCGTCCATGCGCGCTCGTCATGCCCTCCCCGCCCTCGCCGCCATCGCAACCCTGTTGCTGACCGGCTGTGTCGACAATTCCGCGCCGAGCGCGGAGGGGAGCCCGGCACCGTCCGGGACGGTCGTCGAGAAGGATGACGCGGCCGCCGCGCTCCTGCCGGACTCGCTCGCGAAGGCGGGAACCCTCGTCTTCGGGACCAGCCCGAACTACGCGCCGAATGAATTCAAGAACGATGCGGGCGAGCCCATCGGCTGGGCCATCGAGGTCAGCGACGCGATTGCGGCGAAGCTCGGGCTTACCCCGAGCTACACGATCGCCCGGTTCGAAAACATCATCCCCGGGATCGTCGGAGGCACGATCGACGTCGGCCAGTCCTCCTTCACCGACAACCTGGAGCGGGAGAAGCAGGTCGACTTCGTGAACTATTACACCGCGGGCATCCAGTGGGCCTCGGCCACCGGCAAGACGGTGGACCCGGACAATGCCTGCGGACTCAAGGTCGCCGTGCAGTCGACGACCTACCAGGACACCGTCGAGATCCCGGAGAAGAGCGCCGCCTGCGTGGCCGCGGGCAAGAAGCCGATCGAGAAGGTTGCCCTGGACACTCAGGATGCCGCCGCCACCGCCGTGACGCTCGGCCAGGCCGACGCGTTCACCGCTGACTCGCCCGTCACCCTCTATGCGATCGAACAGCTCAAGGGCAAGCTGCAGACCGCGGGGGAGACCTTTGACGCGGCGCCCTACGGCATGGCCGTCGCCAAGGATTCCGGCATGGCCGAAGCCGTGCAGGCGGCGCTGCAGTCCATGGTCGACGACGGCTCCTACGCCGAGATCCTCGAGGCCTGGGGAGTTTCGGACGGTGGGATCGACACGATCACGATCAACGCGGCCTCGAAGGGCTAGGGTCCGCGCCGGCGCGAGGCGCTCCGGGCCGGAATAGGCTGAACCCATGCGCGCAGCAACGGGACACCAGTACGAATTGACGGCGGCGACGCCGGCCGGGCCGGCCCGGGCGACCGTCACCGAGGTCGCGGCCGGCCTCCGGGCGTATTCCGTTGGCGGCATAGACCTGGTCGAAACCTTCCCGTCCGAGGCGGTGCCGCCGAAGGCCGCCGGGATCGTGCTGGTTCCCTGGCCCAACCGCATCCGAGACGGCGTCTGGGTTCACGACGGCGTGCAGCGGGAGCTCGCGCTGACCGAGCCGGCCCTGCGCAACGCCAGCCACGGCCTGCTCCGGTTCGCTCCCTACCGCGAGCTCGACCGCACGGCGGGATCGGTCACCCTCGGCGCCACGGTCTTCCCGCAGACCGGCTACCCGTTCCAGCTCGACACCGAGGTCACCTATACCCTGGCCGCCGACGGCCTCGAGGTCACCCACGTTCTGCGGAACGTCGGGCAGGCGGATGCCCCGGTCGCCCTCGGCGCCCACCCGTACCTGAAGATCGGCGACGTGCCCACCGGCGACCTCGTGCTGCGGGTCGCGGCCGGTACCCACATCGACGTCGACGACCGGCTGAACCCGGTCGGCGAGACGCCGGTCGACGGCACCCCCTTCGACCTCCGGAACGGCCAAACGGTGCGGGACCTCGACCTCGACGACGGCTTCGGCAGCGTGGCGTTCACGAACGGGCGCACGGAGCACTCGCTCACGGCGCCGGACGGACGCCGCGTCGTGCTCTGGGGCGATGAGAACATGCGGTACGTGCAGGTGTTCACACCGCGGAACTTCCCGGTCAGCGCCGAAGGAAGCGAACCCGTGCGCGGGCAGGCCGTCGCGATCGAGCCGATGACCGCGCCCGCCAACGCCTTCAACTCAGGGGCCGGCCTGCGCGCCCTGGCGCCGGGCGAGTCCTGGACCCTGCGCTGGGGCATCCGTCACGAGGGCTTCGGTGGCTGACGCGCGGACGGCCCCGGCCCGGCCCGCCCTGGGCCCGCAGGACGCGGCCCGCCGGGCGGCCCTCACGAGGATGAAGCGCCTCGCGGCCGGGCTGCTCGGCGTGATGGCCGTCGTCTTCGCCGTCTCCTTCGCCCTGCAGGAGCGCTACCCGGCGCTGGAGTACGTGCGGGCCGCGGCCGAGGGCGGCATGGTCGGCGCGATCGCGGACTGGTTCGCGGTGACCGCGTTGTTCCGCTACCCGCTCGGGCTGCGCATCCCGCACACGAACATCATCGCCCGGCGCAAGGACGAGATCGGCGCGAGCCTGGGCGAATTCGTCGAGACGAACTTCCTCTCCGAAGTCGTCGTGCGCGGCAAACTCGAGTCCCTCGGGGTGTCCCGGCGGCTCGGCGGCTGGCTGGGTCGGCCGCAGAACGCCCGGCGGGTCGCCGACGAACTCGCGGTCGCGGGCACGGGCATGCTCCGGCTGCTCGGCGACGAGGCCGTGAAGGACCTGATCGAGGCCGTGGTGCGCGAGCACCTGCTGCGCCCGGAGTGGGCGCCGAGCCTCGGCCGGGTGGGTTCGCGCCTGGTCGCCGCGGGGCAGCAGGAGGCGGCCGTCGACGCGGTGCTCGAACGCACCGAACACTGGCTGGCCGCTCACCCGGAGGCATTCGGGGATGCCGTGTCCCAGCGGCTGCCGCGCTGGCTGCCCGGTTTCGTCGGCGAGATGGTCGACGACAAGGCCTACCGGGAGGTGCTCGGCCTCGTCGCCGCGGTGCGAGCGCAGCCCGGGCATCCGCTCCGGCAGGCGATCGACCGGTACCTGGCCGAACTGATGAGCGACCTGCAGCACGACCCGGACACCATCGCCCGGGTCGAGTCGTTGAAGGCCGGCCTGTTCGACAACGCCCGGCTGCGTGAGTTGGCCGGCGAGGCCTGGGAGTCGGCCAAGGCGACGCTGGCGGACGCCCTGGCCGACCCGTCGAGCGGCCTGCGCGCCGGCATCCAGTCGACCGTGACGGATGTCGGGGAGCGGCTGGCCGAAGACGCCGCCCTCGGCGCCCGGATCGACCGCTGGCTGGCCGACGCGCTCAGCCACCTCGTGCAGAGCTACCGCCACGAGATCGCCGGGGTGATCACCGAAACCGTCGAACGGTGGGATGCCGCCGAGACGTCCGAGAAGATCGAACTGCAGGTGGGCCGGGACCTGCAGTTCATCCGGATCAACGGCACGGTCGTCGGCGCGCTCGCCGGATTGGTGATCTTCGCGGTGGCCCAGGGAATGCTCGCCCTGACCCGCTGATCCGCTGACCCGCCGGGCGCTCCGCGGCCAATCTCCTTATGGCCGTAGCGGAGACTCGCGCGCCCGGTGTACCGTTTTTGCTGTCCGGACCTCCTTCGACTCGTGCATGTCGCAGGCTCCGTCGTCGTCATCGTGGGCAGCGCGCCCGGCTTGGAGCATCCGTGCGATCCAGGAAATTCGTCCCCGTCATTGCAGCGGCGCTCCTGCTGGCCGGCCTCCCGCTGGCCGCCGCCCCGGTGCCGGCCGCCGCCGCCGATTCGTTCTCCTTCGCGGTGATCGGCGACGTGCCGTACGGGTCCGCCCAGATTGCGGCATTCCCCCGTCAGATCGACCAGATCAATGCCGACCCTACGGTTCAGCTGGCCAGCCATCTCGGCGACATCAGTAGCCCCCTCAATTGCACCGACTCGTACTACTCGGCGATCAAGACACAGTTCGACCGATTCGTCGACCCCTTCGTCTACACTCCCGGCGACAACGAATGGGCCGATTGCCACCGCGCGACCGTGGGGAAGGCCAACCCCCTGGATCGGTTGAGCGCTGTGCGCAGGACGTTCTTCCCGGCCCCGGGAACAACGCTGGGGATGAACCGGATCGGCGTCAGCGCGCAGTCAGGGTACCCCGAAAACGTGCTCTTCGACGCCGGCGGGATGACCATCGCGGCCGTGCACATCGTCGGCTCCAACAACGACCTCAACACGTGGACGGGCCTGGGCTACTCATCGCCGACGACGGCGCAGAAGGCGGAGGTGACCGCCCGGACGAACGCCGGCAACACCCTGATGCGCGACGCCTTCGCGCAGGCCAGGGCCAACGGAAGCCGTGCCGTGGTCCTGATCACGCAGGCGGACATGTTCGCCCCCGGAGCGGACGGCTCGACCTACCGAACCGCCTTCCAATCGCTCGTGAAGACGATCGCAGCCGAGAGCCTGAGCTTCGCCAAACCGGTCTTCCTGGTCAACGGGGACACCCACAACTGGGCCAGCGACAAGCCCCTGATGTCGTCGACCTGGCGCTCCTACTATGGCGTCGCATCCGCTGTGCCGAACCTGTCCAGGATCACCGTCAAGGGCGGCACCAGCGAGTGGACGAAGTTCACCGTCGTGGCCGATGCGGCGGTGCTGAAGGTCCAGCGCATCCCCTTCGGCGCCGTCGCGTCGAACGCGGCGCCCGTCGCGGCGTTCACGAGCAGCGCGAATGCCCTGACCGCGACCGTGAACGGGTCGGGGTCCACGGACGCGGACGGGACGATTGCGTCCTATGCGTGGACCTTCGGTGACGGGGCGACGGCGACCGGCGTGACGGCGAGCCACACCTATGCCGCCGCGGGTACCTACCAGGTCACCCTGACGGTGACGGACAATGCCGGCGCCACGGGTATGGTCGGCCACGCTCTCACGGTGTCCGAGGTCACACCGCCGCCCCCACCACCGCCGCCCGCGGGGTCGACATTGGCGCAGGACTCGTTCACCCGAACGGTCAGCAATGGCCTCGGGTCGGCCGAGATCGGTGGAGCCTGGACGACGTCCGGCACGGCGGCCAACTTCGCCGTCGACGGCGGCGCAGCCGCAGTGACCAGCCCGGCCGGGTCGAACCGGTTCGCGTACCTGGACGGCGTGTCCTCCAGCGACACCGAGCTCAGCGCAACCGTGTCCTTCACCAGGCCGACGGCCAGCAGCATCTATGCGGGCCTGATCGGGCGGCGCGTGGGCGCGGCCACCTACGGCGCGCGCGTCGTCGTGGATGCGAACGGATCGGTGAAGCTGCAGCTGCAGCGCAGCACGAACACGGTGCTGCTCAGCACGACCGTCCCAGGCCTGACCTACCTCTCAGGCGACCGCCTCCAGCTTCGCGTGCAGGTGACGGGACTCTCGCCGACGACGATCCGGGCCACGGTATGGAAGGTCGGCACGACCGAGCCGGTCGCCTGGCAGCTCACCGCCACCGACTCCACCGCCGCGCTCCAGTCTGCGGGAGGCATCGGCCTGTACAACTACCTGAGCGGCAGTGCCAGCCCCACCTCCCTCGTCGTCTCCTTCGACGACCTCCGGGCCGGTCCCACCGGGTAGTTCCGGGGCACGGGCCCCGGGCGCTCAGGCACCCAGGCGCATCCGGGCGATCGCCTCGTCCCGCATGTCGATCTTGCGGATCTTGCCGGAGACCGTCATCGGGAAGCTCTCCCGGACGTCCGTGAACCTGGGCACCTTGAAGTGGGCGAGTCGGCCGCGGCAGAAATCGGCGAGGTCGTCGGCCGAGATCATCTCGGCGCCGGGCTTGAGGATGATGCAGGCCATCAGTTCCTCCCCGTACTTCTCGTCGGGGACGCCGATGACCTGCACGTCCTGGATGGAGGGGTGCAGGTAGAGGAACTCCTCGATCTCGCGCGGGTAGATGTTCTCCCCGCCGCGGATGACCATGTCCTTGATCCGGCCCTCGACGCTGATGTACCCGGCCTCGTCCATGACGGCGAGGTCGCCGGTGTGGATCCAGCCGTCGCCGTCGATCGCCTCGGCGGTCTTCTCCGGCTCGTTCCAGTACCCGGAGATGACGCTGTAGCCGCGCGTGCACAGTTCGCCGATGACGCCGCGCTCCACCGTCAGGCCGGTGTCCGGGTCGACGATCTTGTTCTCCAGGTGCGGCATGGTCCGGCCGACCGTCGACGTGCGGCGGTCGATGCCGTCATCGCTGCGGGTCATCGTCGAGACGGGCGCGGTCTCCGTCATGCCGTAACAGATGGCCACATCCTTCATGTGCATCTCGCCGATGACGCGCTTCATCACCTCGACCGGGCAGGTCGACCCGGCCATCACCCCGGTACGCAGGGTGGAGAGGTCGTAGTCGGCGAAGTCGGCCAGCGCCAGCTCGGCGACGAACATGGTCGGGACGCCGTAGAGCGAGGTGCCCCGATGGTCCTGCACGGCCTGCAGCACCGCGGCCGGGCTGAAGCTGCGGCCGGGGAGGATGGCCGCGGCGCCGTGCGAGTAGATATTGAGGTTGCCGATGACCATGCCGAAGCAGTGGTAGAACGGCACGGCCAGCACGACCCGGTCCTGCTCGGTGTAATCGAGCAGCTCGCCGATGAAGAATCCGTTATTGAGGATGTTGCGGTGCGTGAGCGTGGCGCCCTTGGGGAAGCCCGTGGTGCCCGAGGTGTACTGCAGGTTGATCGGGTCGGTCGCTTCGAGTCCGGCCAGGCGCGCGGCCAGCTCCGCCGGGGCGACGTCGGCCGACCCGGCCGCCACCTCGGCGTAGCTGAACTCGCCCGGACGCCGTGCGTGGCCGTCGGGCTCGATGAAGACGAGCTCGGCCAGGTCCTCGCAGTCCTGGTGCGCCGTGCGCGCCATCGCGGCGTAGTCGCTGTTCTTGTCCGACGGGGCGGTGATGAGCATGCGCATCCCGCACTGCCTGACGACGTATTCCAATTCGCCGTAGCGGAACGCCGGGTTCACGTTAACGAGGATCGCTCCGACCTTCGCGGTGGCGTACTGCACGATCGTCCACTCGGCGCAGTTGGGCGACCAGATGCCGATCCGGTCGCCGCGCCGGACCCCGAGGGAGAGCAGGCCGCGGGCCAGCGCATCCACCTCGGCGTTCAGGTCGGTGTAGGTCCATTTTCGGCCCGTGGCGGCCTCGATGAGGGCGTCACGATCGCCGAACAGCGCCACATTTCGTTCGAAATCCACACCGATGGTGCATTCGAGAAGCGGCTGGTCTGACGGTGCGTCGGTGTACGAGAGCATGCAGGATCTCCTTTGATCGCCGGGCCAGCCTCAGCGAAGAGAGTGACAACTGCTACCGAGCAACGTACCAATGGCGGCCCCAGGCGCACGAATCGCCGCGGTGCTGCCGGGTACAACTAGTCGTTGACACAGTGACCGGATGCGACCGGTGAGCTAAGCGATGCCGCCCGGGCCGCGACCGGCGCGAGTTCCTCCATCGCCAGCGCGTAGCCGACGTTGGGCGTGTCCTCGGCCTTGGCGAAGATGACGCCGGCCACCTCTCCGCCGAGGCTGAGCAGCGGCCCGCCCGACTCGCCCTGCTGCACGTCGGAGGCGAGCGTGTAGACCTGCCGCGGCGACGGGTTCTGGCCGTAGATGTCGGCCACGCCGACCGAGGCGACGGAGAGCACCTCGGCCGGATCGGAGTCGAAGGGGCCGCCGAGGGGGTAGCCGTCGGTGACTGCCTCGGTTCCCGGCGCGAGGTTCCCGGTCAGCTGGAGCGGGGCTGCGGTGAGGCCGCTGACCGCGATCACGGCGAGGTCGTCGACCGGGTCGAAGTAAACCACCCGGCCCGGCAGGGCGCCGCCGCCCGGCACCTCGACCACAGGTTCGCTCACGCCGGCGACGACGTGCGCGTTCGTGACGACGCGGCCGGCGGCCACGACGAAGCCGCTGCCCGACTGGTTCTGCCCGCACGCATAGGCGTTCCCGGTGATCTTCAGCACCGACCGCGCCGCGGTGACAAGGGCGGGGCTGCCGGTATCGACAGTGGGGATGTCCGGGCTGGGACCGGTGAAGGCCTCGACGATGCGGGGCAGCCCATCCTCCACTGCGCTCGAGCGAAGCTGGGCGAGGAAGCGCTCCACCGGGTCGGGGGTCAGCTCGTTGATCGTCCGGACCGTTCCGGACGAGGCGATCGCCGGCGACAGGAACGGCACCCCGAGGGCGCCGATGCTGAACGCCAGCATGGAGATCACCAGGGCGGTCGCGACCAGGGCGACGCCCGCGCCGAGCACCCGGTCGACCACGCGGAGTCTCGTGCGGTGCGCGCGGCGACGGATGGCGTGGCCGATCGACTCCCCGACCGTGAAGCCGCCGAGCACGAGCACCAGTGCGGCCCCCAGGGTCACCGGCGTGCGCCATTCCGGTGCCTGAATCCAGGGCCCGATCAGCGGAACGAGGAAGAACGCGACGGTGCCGCCGGCGACGATCCCGGCGATGCCGCTCAGGCTGCGCACCAGGCCGCTGCGATAGCCGTTGACCAGCGAGGCGACGAGCACGAGCACGAGCAGCACGTCCAGGAGGATCGGGTCCTGCATTCGGCATCCTCTCGTATCGCTCGTAGTGTTCGCGGGCCGCGATCAGGATAACCGAGGGAACTGGGAGCGAAGCTGCCTGATTCGGCGCCGGAGGCGCACGAGAGGCGCGAGGGTGGGCCCCGTCGGGCTCGAACCGACGACCCAAGGATTAAAAGTCCTTTGCTCTACCAACTGAGCTAGAGGCCCGCGGGTAATAATCTATCGCGGATTTCCCGGAGCTTTTGTCGGTACCGTTGATGCAGGCCCACGACCATCCGACAAACCGAGGGAGGACACGATGGCAGAGGACTTCCACAAGCCGACCCAGTTCTCCGGCAGCAAGTTCGAATCGTTCCAGGGCGGGGACGACCCGGCGTCGATCAGCCGCGTCGCCCATGAAACCGCCCAGGCCCTCCTGGCCCGCGTGCGCAGCGACCCGGATCCGCGCATCGTCGAGCGCCTCATCGCGTACACCGACGAGCACGGAATCGACACGGTCGCCGAGCTGTGGTCCCGGGCCACGCCCCGCAGCCTGCCCGGCGCGCTCTGGCGCATGTACCTGATTCGGCTGCTGATCCGGCAGGACCCCGACGGCACGGCGTTCCTCTACCAGCGTGGGGTGGACGTGACCGTGTCGATCGACCCCGTCGTGGCGGGCGCGTCGATCCCGACGGGACCGGCCGAGATCATCGCGGTGGCCGACGAGATCCTCCGCGGCGCGTTCTCCGGCGACTTCGCCGTCGCACTCGACCGCGCCGCCGCGTTCTGCCGGGTCACCGGAGCCGGGTGCACGAGCGTTGCCGACGACCTGGATGCCACCGAGCCGGCCCGGTCGTCCGAGCTCACCACGCGGGCGCTCCGGTTCTCCACCACCGCCCAGGACTTCGCCGCCTGCGCCCGCCTCTGGCGCCACCACTCGCTCGACTGAACGAGCCGCCCCGGGCGAGGCCATCGCTCAGGGCGAACAGCGCGCCGACCGCGGCCGACCTCGTTTACACTGGGTTATGGTCGGGCCGCAGTAACCCCGGGCTCCAATATTCGCCGCCTAGAGCGGCCGCACGCCGAGAGGCGTTCTGCGGCCCGACCTTCACCTCCGGTCGTCCACCTCCGGTCGTCCCACGCGACTGTCGAGGGGGCCACCGGTTGCCCGGACACGAGACATTCGACCAATCCGCGCGGGACTCGGCACCGAACCCTCTACATGGAACATGACGAGACCTGACATGCTTGTTCTCATGACTGCCGACTCCACGTACGACTCCGAGTCGACGGCTCCTGCCACCAGGAAGGAGCTGCTCGGCCGGATCGCGCACGGGGACCAGGCGGCATTCGGAGAACTGTACGACGAGATCGCCCCGCGGGTTCTTGGCCTCGTCAAACGCCTGCTGGTCGACCATGCACAGTCCGAAGAAGTGACCCAGGAGATCTTCCTGGAGATCTGGCAGAGCGCTACACGGTTCGAACCGACGCGTGGCGGGGCATCGACCTGGATTATGACGATGGCCCACCGGCGGGCGGTCGACCGGATTCGCGCGTCGCAGGCCGGGCGCGACCGGGACCAGAAGATCGGAATCCGCGATCTCGCGGTCGAATACGACCATGTTTCCGAAACCGTAGAAGTTCGAATCGAGCACGAAAGGGTGAAGAAGGCGATGTCCAGACTGACGGAACTCCAACGCGAGGCGGTCAGCCTCGCGTACTACGGCGGGTTCAGTCACAGCGAAGTCGCCGAACGCCTGGACATTCCGCTCGGCACCGTGAAAACCCGTCTGCGTGACGGGATGATCCGCTTGCGAGACGAATTGGGGGTGGCGTCATGACCGAGCAGAAGCAGAACCCGGCCGACCTGTCCGGCGCCTATGCCCTGAACGCGCTCGGCGCGGACGACAAGGCCGTCTACGAGGCGTACCTGGCCGGATCCGACGAGGCCAGGACCGAGGCGGCGGAGCTCGGCGAAACCGCGCTCGCGCTCGGCCTGGCGGCGGACCCGGTCCAGCCGTCCGAAGGCCTCAAGGCGAGCCTGATGGCCCGGCTCGCCTCCACCCCGCAGCTGCCCCCGCTTCCCGTGCCCGAGGCCGCTCCGGCCGAACAGTCGGCGCCCGAGGCCGCTCCGGCCGCCGGCGTGACCGAGTCCGGCGTCGGCGTGCCCGCCGCGGCGCCCGCCGAGCGCTCCACCAGGCGCTCCGCCGCGGCCGACCGCGCCCAGAGGCGCTGGTTCCAGCGCCCGGCCGGGATGCTGGTCGCCGCCGCGGCAGCCGTCGCCCTGTTCGCAGGCGGTACCTTCGTCGGCCAGGCCCTGAACTCGAACCAGTTCGAGCAGCAGCAGGCGGCCCAGCTCGCCGAGATCAACGCCGCTCCCGACGCCCAGCGCGCCGCAACCACGACCACGGACGGCCAGCCGGCCACCCTGGTCTGGTCGGGTGAGCTCGGGCTGTCGGCACTGATGGTCCAGGACCTGCCCGCGCTGTCGGCCGACCAGGACTACCAGCTCTGGTACATGAACGACGCCGGGGCGGTCCCCGCCGGAACGTTCGACTCGACCGGATCCGGAACGGTCTGGCGGGTGCTTGAGGGCACCATGCATGCCGGCGACCAGGTCGGCGTGACCGTCGAGCCGCAGGGCGGCTCGCCGCAGCCCACCTCGGCGCCGATCGTCGCCATCCAGAGCTGACACTCAGAGCTGACACTCGCCAGCGGCCCTGCCCGGGCCCGGAGATCCCAGTAGGCTCGGGGCATGAACCTGCCCTTCACCCTGCTGATCGACCCGGTGCCCGCGGATTCGTCCCGCACAAACTTCGAGGACACCTTCCACGAGATGGACTCCGCCGCACCGGCGTTGCGGGTGGGGGAGCTCAGCACGCAGCGCGGCGACGGCATCTTCGAGACGCTCAGCGTGGTCAACGGCCACCCGCAGGAGGTCGAGCCGCACATCAGCCGCCTGGTGAACTCCGCCCAGATCTGCGAACTCCCGGTACCGAATCCGGCCCAGTGGCGCGCGGCCATCGCCCACGCGGTGGACCGTCTTCCCAAGGGCGGCGAACTCGCCCTCAAGTTCGTGCTGAGCCGCGGCGTCGAGTCGGGGCCGGCGCCGACGGCCTGGCTGCATGCGACCAGGGCGCCCGACTACCGCGCCGTTCGCGACCAGGGTGTGCGCGTGATCACGCTCGACCGCGGCTACCCGCGGGGGGTCGCCGAGGTCGCGCCCTGGCTGCTCATGGGCGCCAAGACGCTCAGCTACGCGATCAACATGGCCGCGCTGCGCGAGGCCAAACGCCGCGGCGCGGACGACACCATCTTCGTCACCCACGACGGCTACGTGATGGAGGGACCCACCTCGAGCGTGGTCATCCGCTCGGGCGGCAGGTACGTCACCCCGGCGCCGAGCGGCGCCATCCTGCACGGCACCACCCAGCAGAGCCTGTTCGAGTACCTGGAGGCGGCGGGGGAGAGCGTCGAATACCGCGACATCCCGGTCGACGAGCTGCGGGCAGCGGATGCCGCCTGGCTGGTCTCCAGCGTGCGCCTCGCCGTCGCCGTGACCGAGCTCGACGGCGCACCGTTCCCGGTCGACGCCGAGCGCACCAGCGCCTTCAACGCCTACCTGCTCGGCCGCACCGCCTGACGGGCGGGTTAGCCGAAGCGGCCGGAGACGTAGTCCTCGGTGGACTGCACGCTCGGGTTGGAGAAGATCGTGGTCGTGTCGTCGTACTCGATCAGCTTGCCCGGCTTTCCGGTGCCGGCGATGTTGAAGAAGGCCGTGCGGTCGGAGACGCGGGATGCCTGCTGCATGTTGTGTGTCACGATCACGATCGTGTAGTCGGCCTTCATCTCCTCGATGAGGTCCTCGATCGCGAGCGTGGAGATGGGGTCGAGCGCCGAGCACGGCTCGTCCATCAGGATGACGTCGGGCTCGACCGCGATCGCGCGGGCGATGCAGAGGCGCTGCTGCTGGCCGCCGGAGAGGCCCGAACCCGGCCCGTTCAGGCGGTCCTTGACCTCGTTCCAGAGGTTGGCGCCGCGGAGGGACTTCTCGGTGAGGTCATCTGCGTCGCCCTTGGACATCCGTCGGTTGTTGAGCTTCACGCCGGCCAGCACGTTGTCCTGGATCGACATGGTGGGGAACGGGTTCGGGCGCTGGAACACCATGCCCACCTGGCGGCGAACGAGCACCGGGTCCACGCCGGGACCGTACAGGTTGTTGCCGTCGATGAGCACCTCGCCCTCGACGTAGGCGCCCGGGATGACCTCGTGCATGCGGTTGAGGGTGCGCAGCAGGGTGGACTTGCCGCAGCCGCTGGGCCCGATGAAGGCCGTCACGCTGCGGGGCTCGATCGTCAGGGAGACCCCTTCGACGGCGAGGAACTTGCCGTAGAAGGCGTTGAGGTCGGTGACTTCGATGCGCTTGGACATGTAATCCTTCGAGTTGACGGCTAGCGGCCGAGCTTGGGGGAGAAGATCTTGGCGATGAGCCGGGCGAGGCCGTTGAGCACCATGACGATCAGGATGAGCGTCAGCGCGCCGGCCCAGGCCCGGTCGATGTAGGCCTGCGCGTCGGTGCCCTGGTTGGCGTACTGGTTGTACACGAACACCGGCAGCGTCATCATCCGCTCGCTGAACAGGTTGTAGTTCATGCTCGCCGTGAAGCCGGAGATGATCAGCAGCGGCGCGGTCTCGCCGATCACGCGGGAGATCGAGATCATGACGCCGGTGATGATTCCGGCGATGGATGTCGGCAGCACGACCTTGACGATCGTGAGCCACTTCGGAACCCCGAGCGCGTACGCGGCCTCACGCAGTTCGTTGGGCACGAGCTTGAGCATTTCCTCGCTCGAGCGCACGACCACCGGAATCATCAGCACGCACAACGCGATCGCCCCACCGAACCCGAAGCGGATCCCGGGGTCGTCGAACAGGAGCGAGAAGAGGGCGAAGGCGAACAGCCCGGCGACGATCGAGGGGATCCCGGTCATCACGTCGACGAAGAACGTGATGCCGCGCGCGAGGCGGCCGCGCCCGTACTCGGTGAGGTAGATCGCGGCGAGCAGCCCGATCGGAACCGAAATGATCCCGGCCAGTCCGGTGATGAGCAGTGTGCCCACGACCGCGTGCAGGGCGCCGCCGCCGGCGCCGACCACGTTGCGCTGCGACGACGTGAAGAACGTCGGCGTGAGGAACGCGGGCAGGCCGTTGGTGACGGTCGTCACGACCAGTGACACGAGCGGCAGGAGCGCGACCACGAACGCTGCCGTCACGAGGGCGGTGACCAGGCGGTCCTTGGCCTTGCGCACTCCCTCGACGAAGTAGGAGAGCAGGTAGATGGCGATGCCGTAGAGCACGGTGCCGAAGACGAGCGTGCCGGCGATGTTGAAATCCTCGCTGGCTCCCGACAGCTGCAGCATCAGGAACACGGCACCGGCCACCAGCCAGCTCGCCGCCAGGACGGCCAGGGACGTGTGCTTGGGGAGTTTGCCGGCGGTGAGCGAGTTGGTGAGCGGCGCGCCGACGGTGGTGGTGCTCATCAGTTCGCTCCCGAGAATGCCTTGCGGCGGTTGATGATGTAGCGGGCGAGCATATTCACGGCGAGGGTGATGACGAACAGGATCAGCCCGGTCGCGAGCAGGATGTTCACGCCGACGCCGTGCGCCTCAGGGAAGTTCAGCGCGATGTTCGCCGCGATGGTGGTCGGGTTCTGCGAGGTCAGCAGCTGGAAGATGACCTGGGGGCTCGGGGAGAGCACCATGGCGACGGCCATGGTCTCGCCGAGGGCGCGGCCGAGGCCGAGCATGGCGGCCGAGATGATGCCCGCGCGTCCGAAGGGGAGCACGGCCATGGTGATCATTTCCCAGCGGGTGGCGCCGAGGGCAAGGGCGGCTTCCTCGTGCAGGACCGGCGTCTGCAGGAAGACCTCCCGCGAGATCGCGGTGATGATCGGCAGGACCATGACGGCGAGGACGATCGCGACGGTGAAAATCGTGCGGCCGGTACCGGAGACCGGCCCAGCGAAGAGCGGGAACCAGCCGAACCATTCGACCAGGGTGCTGTAGAACGGCTGAAGCATGGGCGCCAGCACGCCGATGCCCCACAGGCCGAAGACCACGGACGGCACCGCGGCGAGCAGGTCGATGATGTAGCCCAGGCCCTGCGACACCTTGCGCGGAGCGTAGTGCGAGATGAACAGCGCGATTCCGATGGCCACGGGGATGGCCATGATCAGCGCGAGCAAGGCCGACCAGAGGGTGCCGAACGCGAGCGGCCAGACGTAGGCCCAGAAGTTGGACACGCCCGGGTCGAAGTCCTCCGGGACGGCCAGGAATGCCGGGATGCTCTGCACGAACAGGAAGATGGCGACGGCGGCGAGCACCGCGAGGATGAGACTGCCGGCCACGATCGTGGCGGTGGAAAAGACCCGGTCGCCGACCCGCTGGGTGGTCCGGAGTGCATCGCGGTCAACTGCGGTGGTCATTGCCGGTGTCTCCCTGGAGCGCTTGGGTGAAGTCGTTGTAACGGGGGAATGGAGCCGACGGCCACAAACCCCAGTCTGCCCGACCCGTCAGCCGCATGCAATGCGACGTTCCGGGCCGGGCAGGTTCGAGTTGTGTTACTTGACGGTTTTCAGTACCGCCGCGACCTTGTCCTGCAACTCGGTCGAGAGCGGGGCGGCTCCGGCGGACTTGGCCGCCTCGGCCTGTCCCTCGGCGCCCGCCATGTAGCCGACGTACTCCTTGACGAGTGCGGCCTTGTCGGCGTCGGCGTACTCGGTGCAGACGATCGCGTAGCTCACCAGAACGAGCGGGTAGTGCGTCGCGTCGGTGGTCTTGCGGTCGAGGGCGATGGCGAGGTCGCTGGCGTCGCGGCCCTCTACGAGGGGCGAGTCGTTCACGACGGCGGCCGCGGCGTCCGCGGTGTAACCGACGAACTTGTCGCCGACCTTGATCTTTGCGACGCCCAGGTCTCCGGCGCGTGAGGCGTCGGCGTAGCCGATGGTGCCCACGCCATTGGTGACGGCGTCAACGACACCGGAGGTGCCCTGCGCGCCCTCGCCGGTCTTGTACGGGAACGGGTCTTCGGCCTTTTCGGTCCACACATCGGGCGCGTTCTGGCCCAGGTAGTCCGCGAAGTTCTTCGTGGTGCCCGAGTCGTCCGAGCGGTGCACGGCGGTGATCGGCGTCGACGGGAGCTTCGCGTCCTTGTTCAGGGCGGCGATTGCCGGGTCGTTCCAGGTCGTGATGTCGCCCTTGAAGATCTTGGCGAGCGTGGCGGCGTCCAGGTTGAGGTCGGTGACTCCCTCGACGTTGAAGATCACGGCGATCGGCGAGATGTACACGGGCAGGTCGACTGCCTTGGCGTCGGGGGCGCAGGTGGCGAACTCGCCCGCCAGCTCTTCGTCCTTCAGGAACGAGTCCGAGCCGGCGAAGTCGGAGCCGCCGGAGATGAAGGCTTCGCGGCCCGCTCCGGAGCCGGAGGGGTCGTAGTTGATCGTGACGTCGGGGTTTGTCGTCTGGAAGGCGGCGGTCCACGCTTCCTGTGCTGCCTGCTGCGAGGAGGCGCCGCCGGCGTTGATCGTGCCGGACAGGTCGCTCGCGGCCTTGTCGGGGGCTGCGCCCTCGTTGGCGGCGCAGGAGGAGAGTGCGAGGGCGGCTGCGATAGCGATGACCGCGGGTCGGCCATACTGCTTGAAATTCACGAGGATCCCTTTCGAGGGTTGAATGCAAGTGACTAACTGCTGGGCAGGGCCGGTGCTGGCCCGCGAGCTACGCTACCCGGGCGGGTTAACGGACCTCCCCCCGGTTGGTGAACGGGAGGTGAACGGCTGCGGGCAACCTGCCACCGACCGGGTCACACCCGGGGCGAATGAGTTTCTATTGTGATGATGCCCGAACTCGGGTTATCCGTCGACAGGTGAACGACCGAGAATCCGCCGGGTTCGAGGTCGGCGGCATCCGCAATGTAAACGCCGATCGTGGTTCCGGTGGCCAACGCGATTTCGCGCAGGATCTCCGGGAGCACCGGGCCGTGGCTGCAGAGCACGGCCGTCTTGCGGGCCCGAACCCGTTTGCCGATTGCCGCGCGCACATCGCCGGTGCCCTCCTCGAAGGCCTCCTGGCTGAGTCGCTCGGTGCGCTTGATCTTCATGCCGGTGGCTGCGGCCAGGGGAGCGACGGTCGTCACGCACCGCGTCGCGGTGCTCGTGAAGATCCGACGGGGCCGCCACGCGGTGATCGCCTCCACGATTCCGGCCGCCTGCTGCACGCCGTGTTCGGTGAGCGGTCTCGTGCTGTCCGGCCCTTCCCAGCTGCGCGGCGGCGCGGCCTTCGCATGGCGCAGGGCGATGAGGGCGAACGTGTTCGTGACCCCGTTGTCGACCAGCCGGGCGAACGACTCGAGAATTTCGACGTCGGCGCCGTAGCTCAGGTAGGTCCTGGCCTTCTTGATCGTGACCCACTCGATCGCGGCGACCTCACCGTTGGGCACGAACGTCGAACGCCGGATCGCCTCCGGGGTCACCTCGGCGGCCCAGTAGTGCACGATCTTCTCCCGCCCGCCCGGCAGGTCGTAGTGCGATACGCCCAGCGGCACGCCGAGCGCGACGGCCAGGCCGGTCTCCTCCTCGATTTCCCGCACGGCGGTGCGGGGGAGGGACTCGCCGGGGTCGACCTTCCCCTTGGGGATGGTCACGTCGCCGTGCACGGTCCGGTGGATCAGGAGCACGTGCGGCTTGCCCTCGACGAGTCGCCAGCACACGGCGCCCGCCGCGTATACCGCGGTCTCGGTCATCGGCGGCCCACCGGGCGCTTGCGGTGAATCGTCTGTTGCATGAGCCGGTTCTGCATGTCGTCGAGCGGGTGGCCGGCGTCGTCCTGGTGATGGCGCGTCCACTCCCCGGTCGCGTCGAGCCACCACGAGGACGTGCGGTCGTCCATTGCCCGGGTGAACAGCGCGTCGATCTCGGCGAGATGCTCGGAGTCGACCAGGCGCACCAGCGCCTCCACCCGACGGTCGAGGTTTCGGTGCATCATGTCGGCGCTGCCAATGTAAACCTGCGGGTCGCCTCCGGTGTGGAAGGAGAAAATCCGTGAATGCTCGAGGTAACGGCCCAGGATCGACCGCACCCGGATGTTCTCGCTCATCCCGGGCACGCCGGGTTTCAGGCTGCAGATGCCGCGCACCCAGACGTCGACCCGCACCCCGGCCTGGCTGGCCCGGTACAGGGCGTCGATGATGGCCTCGTCGACCATGGAGTTCACCTTGATCCGGATGCCCGACGGCTTGCCGGCGACGGCGCTGGCCGTTTCGTCCGCGATCCGCTTGAGCAGCGCCCTGCGGAGGTGCAGCGGGGCGACGAGGAGACGCTTGAACTTCTTCTCGATCGCGTAGCCGGAGAGTTCGTTGAAGAGTCGGGTGAGGTCCTTGCCGACCTGGGGGTCCGCGGTCAGGAGCCCGAGGTCTTCGTAGAGGCGGCTGGTCTTCGGGTTGTAGTTGCCCGTGCCGATGTGGCTGTAGTGGCGCAGCACGCCCTGCTCGTTGCGCACGACCAGGGCCAGCTTGCAGTGCGTCTTCAGGCCCACGAGCCCGTAGACGACATGCACCCCGGCCTTCTCCAGCTTCCGCGCCCAGGAGATGTTGGCCTGCTCGTCGAACCGGGCCTTGATCTCGACCAGGGCGAGCACCTGCTTGCCCGATTCCGCCGCGTCGATGAGCGCGGACACGATGGGGCTGTCGCCGGAGGTGCGGTACAGCGTCTGCTTGATGGCGAGCACGTTCGGGTCGGCGGCGGCCTGTTCGAGGAAGGCCTGCACGCTCGTCGCGAACGATTCGTACGGGTGGTGCAGCAGGATGTCCTGGCGGCCGATGGCGCTGAAGATGTCCGGTTCGGCGTTGGGCTCGGCCGGCATGAGCTGCACGGCCGTCGTGGGCACATGCCTCGGGAAGTGCAGGTCCGGCCGGTCGATCCGCAGGTCGAACAGGCCGCCGAGGTCGAGCGGCGCGGGCAGCCGGTAGACCTCGTGCTCGGTGACATCCAGCTCCCGCACCAGCAGGCCCAGGGTGACGTCGTCCATGCTCTCGGTGATTTCGAGCCGGATGGGCGGGCCGAACCGGCGGCGGAGCAGTTCCTTCTCCAGCGCCTTGATCAGGTTCTCGGTCTCGTCCTCGTCGATTTCGACGTCCTCGTTGCGGGTGACGCGGAAGACGTGGTGCTCGAGGATCTCCATCCCGGGGAAGAGGTCGCCGAGGTGGTTCGCGATGAGGTCTTCGAGGGTGATGAAGCGGAGGTTCTCGACGCCCTCGGCGGGGTCGACCCGCACGAAGCGGGGGAGCATGGTCGGAACCTTGAGCCGGGCGAACTCCTGCTTGCCGGTCTTCGGGTTGCGCACCCGCACGGCGAGGTTGAGGGAGAGTCCGGAGATGTAGGGGAACGGATGCACCGGGTCGACCGCGAGGGGCATCAGGACCGGGAAGACCTGGTTGCCGAAGTAGTTGCGCAGCGACGCGCGCTCGGCTTCGCCGAGGCTCTCCCAGCGGACGATGTGCACTCCGGCGTCGGCCAGGGCGGGGCGCACCAGCACCTCGAACGCCCTGGCGTGGCGATCCTGCAGCACATGCGCGGCGCGGGAGATGTCGGAGAGGGCTTCCTGCGGCGCCCGGCCGATGTTCGTGGGCACGGCCAGCCCGGTCAGGATGCGGCGCTTGAGCCCGGCCACGCGCACCATGAAGAA
The DNA here is from genome assembly GCF_900101115.1 of Cryobacterium psychrotolerans. GTDB lineage: Bacteria > Actinomycetota > Actinomycetes > Actinomycetales > Microbacteriaceae > Cryobacterium > Cryobacterium psychrotolerans. The sequence continues at coordinate 59,122 of NZ_FNFU01000004.1, read as the reverse complement.
CTCGTCCAGGTTGCTCGCGAAGATGGCGAGGAAGTTCGCCCGCTCGAGCACGGGGAGGTCCGGGTCCTCGGCCAGCTCCAGCACGCGCTGGTTGAAGGCGAGCCAGCTGAGCTCGCGGTCGAGATACCTGTCACTGGGCAGCGCGGGGTCGTTCTCGCTGACCAGCGGGTCGAAATCGTCATCAAAGTCGCTGCCGAGGCCGGAGTCCGCCTGGATGTTATCGCCGTCCATCTGTCCATCCTTACACCGCAGCCCGCGCGCGGGTGACGAAGGCTCGTCGACGGCCGCTTAACTCGGCAGCCGGCGGTACTGGACGTCGACCGTGTGATCGGTGAAGCCGAGCGAGCGATACAGGTTCACGGCCGGGGTGTTGTGCGCCTCAACGTAGAGCGTCACCGACGTGCAGCCGCGGTCCCGGAGGCGCTCCATCCCGGCGAGCAGCAGCGCGCGGCCGAGGCCGCGGCCGGCGGCATCCGGGTGGACGCCGACCACATAGATCTCGCCGCTCGGCGACCCCGGCTCGATCTTGAGCCAGGTGTAGCCGATCAGCGCCCCGGTGGCTTCGTCGCGGGCGAGCAGGAAATCGCCCGGGTCGAACCACGGCTCCGTCTGCCGGGCCGCGAGGTCGGCCAGGGTGAGCGAGCCCTGTTCCGGGTGGCTCGCGAAGACGAGTGCGTTGAGGGCGACCCATTCCTCGTCGTCCACGCCGGGGCGGAACGCGCTGATCCGGGCGCCGGAGTGTGCGGCCGGCGCGGCCTCGGCCGGGATCTCACGGGTCAGCGAGGCGCCCAGCTGAAGCAGGGTGCGAGCGGCGGCCAGGCGGTAACGATTGGCCAGGACGCGCGCGGCCGGATGGTCCCCGTGCGACCAGGCGGTGAGCTGGTCGGGTGCGTCGGCCAGGATCTGCCGGAGGGCTTCGCCGCCGTGGCCGTGGCCTCGATGGGCGGGCGCGATGACGAAGTCGAGTTCGCCCTGCCCGAGGATCGCGGCCCCGACAGGCTCGTCGCCCACGGAGATCAGCAGCGGGGTGCGGCGGCCCGACGCGAGGTCGAGCATCGCCTGTTCGTTGAACGGCGGGTGGCCGTCGACCGCGGTCGCAGCCGCGGCGACGGACTCGAAGCGCGCCCGGGTGGCGGCATCCGACAGGTCAGGAACCGTGAGTGTGAGGGACACGTTCGTCCTCCTCCTCGCTGACATTGAAGCGGTACCCGACGTTTCGCACGGTGCCGATGACCGACTCGTGGTCGCCCAGCTTCGCACGCAGGCGCCGGACGTGCACGTCGACCGTGCGCGTGCCGCCGAAGTAGTCGTAGCCCCAGACCTCGCTGAGCAGTTGTTCCCTGGTGAAGACGCGCGAGGGGTGGGCGGCCAGGAAACGCAGGAGCTCGAATTCCTTGTAGGTCAGGTCGAGCGGCTTGCCGTGCACCTTGGCCGAGTAGCTGGCCTCGTCGATGACGATGCCGGCCGCCCGGATCATCGGCGACGTCGCGGTGACCTGCGCGCGCCCGACGGCCAGACGGATGCGCGCGTCGACCTCGGCCGGTCCCGCGGTGTCGAGGATCACATCGTCGACGCCCCAGTCCGGGCTGACCGCGGTGAGGCCGCCCTCGGTGATGACGACCAGGAGGGGGACCGAAATCCCGGTGGTCCGGAGGATCTGGCAGAGCGACCGGGAAGCCATCAGGTTGTCCCGCGCGTCGACCAGGATCAGGTCGGACTCGGGCGCCGAGATCAGGTGGTGCGGTTGCGCAGGGATGAGCCGCATGCCGTGCGACAGTAACTGCAGGGCGGGAAGAACCTCATTGTTGACCGCCGAGGTCAGGATCAACAACTGCGCCACGCGCATCCTCCAAGTTCGGTGCGCCCCATACTACCTGCCGCGGAACCGGCCCGCGGCAGGGCACAATGGGAGGGTGAGCTGGCAGTGGAAGAGCATCGGGGTCGTGTGGCTCCTCGCCGTCGTGTGCGCGGTACTGACCGGGATCTTCTCCGCCCGGGGCCAGGAACTCGTCTGGATCGGCCTGTCCCTGGCCGGCTGCACGCTCGCCACGCTCTGCGTGCAGCTCGCGACCGGGCGCAAGGAAGGCTACGTGAACCGGGTCACCTCGAGCGTTGTCGGCGCGGTCGTCGTGCTCGCGTTGGCGACCGGATATTTCGCCGTCATCGGACTCGGTTAGAGTCCGGCCCCCTCTCGACGGGTAGACTCAAGCCATGTCGACGATCGCACTCGAACTTCTCTTTCTGGGCCTGCTGGCGCTGGCCAGCCTGGCGATCGCCGGGGTCTCCGTGATCGTGCTGCTCAGGCTGTTCCGGGGGCAGCGGTAACCACAATGTTCGAGCTTCCGGCCCACCTGCCGTCCGAACTGGTGCCACTGTCGTGGCTGATCGGGGTCTGGGAAGGCTCCGGAGTCCTGGACTACACGATCGGCGACGAGTCGGTCACCCGCGAGTTCGGCCAGAGGATCAGCTTCAGCCACGACGGCCTTCCGCACCTGAACTACAACTCGTACACCTGGCTTGAGCCGGCCCCCGGCACGACCGACGAGCCGACGCCGCTGGTCACCGAGACCGGGTACTGGCGCCTGCATCGCAGCCAGGGCGAGGGAGATCCGGGACCCGGCCTCATCCCCGGCCTGGGCGACCGGCCCTATGCGAGCGCCGAAGAGGTTGAAACACTTCGAAACCCGGACGGCGGGTTCGACATCGAAGTAACGCTCGTGCATCCCGGCGGTGTCGCCGAGCTCTACCTCGGCCAGGTCAAGGGAGCGCGGATCGACCTGGTGACGGATGCCGTCCTGCACACGTCGGGCGCCAAGCCCTACACCGCCGCGACGCGTCTCTACGGCCTCGTCGAGAAGCACCTCCTCTGGGCGTGGGACATCGCGGCACTCGGCCAGGACCTGCGGACCCACGCATCCGGACGCCTGGCCAGGGCGGAGTAGCACCATGACCACACCAGACGGCTCCCCCCTGCTGCGCGTCGACGGCGCCGTGCAGGCCGACGGGCGGGGCGCCGGCGTGGCCGCTCACTACGGCAACCCGATGATTGAACAGCGCAGGCTGCTGGCCGGCGACGCCATCGTCGACCTCTCCCACCACGGGGTTCTCGGGGTCTCCGGACCGGACCGGCTGAGCTGGCTCAACTCGCTCTCCAGCCAGGAGCTGCGGAGCCTGGCCCCCGGCGTGTCCACCGAAACGCTCCTCCTCGATCCGACCGGCCGGCTCCAGTTCGCGATGAGCGTCATCGACGACGGCGTCGAAACCTACCTGCTCCTCGAGGCGGCCGAGCTTCCCGGGTTGCAGGCCTGGCTGGAGAAGATGCGGTTCATGCTCCGGGTGGAGATCACCGACCGGACGGAAGACTACGCGGTGATCGGCACCATGGCTCCCGAGCCGGCCGCGCTGGGTCTCGAACCGGCCGCGCCGAACGGGATGCCGCTCGTCTGGCGCGATCCGTGGTCCGGCGTGGCCGCGGGCGGTTACCAATACGCCGACGCCCCGGTTCACCCCGGTGCGACCTGGCTCTGGAGCGAAGTCCTCGTGCCCAGGGCCGCCCTGGCCGGACTGCGTGAGGCCGCCGCCCAAGGCAGCATCGCCGTCGCCGGGCTGCTGGCCTTCGAGGCGCTCCGCATCGCGGCGTGGCGTCCGCGGGCGGCCACCGAAGTCGACGAGAAGACCATCCCGCACGAGCTCGACTGGCTGCGCACCGCCGTGCACCTGAACAAGGGCTGCTACCGGGGCCAGGAAACGGTGGCCAAGGTGCACAACCTCGGGCATCCGCCGCGCCGCCTCGTGCTGCTGCACCTGGACGGTTCCGACTCGGTGCTTCCCGTGCACGGCGACGAGGTGTGGGCGGACCGCAGGCTGCCGGGCGGAGAGCCGGAACGGGTTCCCGTCGGGCAGATCACCTCGAGTGCCCGGCACTACGAACTGGGGCCGATCGCGCTGGCCGTGGTCAAGCGCGCCATTCCGGCGACGAGCACCCTCTTCGTGCAGTCGGAGGGGATCTCGATTGCGGCCGCCCAGGAAGTGATCGTGCCGCAGTCCGCCGGGTCCGTCGCCGACATCCCGCGGCTCCCGCGCCTCGGCATCCGCACTCCCCACCGCTAACCCCCTTCCCCGCCCCATCCCCATCCCCCTTCCCCGCCCCATCCCCATCCCGCGAAACCGCAGTTGTGCGCGCTAAAACCGCATTATTACGCGCACAACTGCGGTTTCGCGGAGGGTGTGCCCGCTCTCGGTAGAGTTGAGACATGCCAGCCCCCTACACACTCATCCTTCTCCGCCACGGCCAGAGCCTGTGGAACCAGCAGAACCTCTTCACCGGGTGGGTGGATGTGAGGCTCAGCGAACAGGGCATCATCGAGGCCCGCCGTGCCGGCGAGCTCATCGCCGAATCCGGCCTGCTCCCCGACGTCGTGCACACCTCAGTGCTGACCCGCGCGATCCAGACCGCCGATCTCGCGCTCGAGCAGACCAACCGGTCCTGGATCGACGTCAAGCGCTCCTGGCGCCTGAACGAACGCCACTACGGCGCATTGCAGGGCCTGGACAAGGCGGAGACGCTCGACAAGTTCGGCCCGGAGCAGTTCCAGCTGTGGCGCCGCTCGTACGACGTTCCGCCGCCCGTGCTCGCCGACGACTCCCGGTGGTCCCAGGTGAACGACCCTCGTTACGCGGGCCTCGGCGACGCCGTGCCGCGCACCGAGTGCCTGCAAGACGTGGTCGAGCGGATGCTGCCCTACTGGGAGTCCGACATCGCGGCGGACCTGCGCAGCGGCAAGACCGTGCTCGTCACCGCCCACGGCAACTCGCTGCGGGCGCTGGTCAAGCACCTCGACGGCATCTCCGACGCCGACATCGCCGAGTTGAACATCCCCACCGGCATCCCGCTCGTCTACAAGCTCGGTGAAGACCTCATGCCGCTCGGCCCGGGCGAGTACCTCGACCCGGAGGCCGCCGCTGCCGGCGCCGCCGCGGTGGCCGCCCAAGGCAAAAAATAACCCGCGAAACAGCAGTTGTGCGCGCTAAACGTCGTTCATAACGCGCACAACTGCAGTCTCGCGGGGAGGGAAGAAGGGGTCAGGAGCCGCTGAGCTGGTGCCAGTCGCCGGTGCCGAGGTACTGCACCTTCTTCGCGATCGAGACCGCATGGTCGGCGAAACGCTCGTGGTACCGGCTGGCGAGCGTGGCGTCGACCGTGTCGGCGGCCTGGCCCTTCCAGGTCTCGCCGAGCACGGCGTCGAACACGCTCAGGTGCAGGGCGTCGATCTTGTCGTCCTCGTTGCGAATGGTCTCGGCCAGCACCATGTCTTCGTTGGTCAGCAGCTCGGTGAGCATGTTGGCGATCTTCACGTCGAGGGCGCCCATCTCCGCGAAGGTGGGGCGCAGGCTCTTCGGGATGACCTTGTCCGGGAAGCGGTACCGCGCCAGCTGGGAGATGTGGGTCGACATGTCGCCCATCCGCTCGAGGGAGGCGCTGATCCGCAGGGCGCTGACGACGATGCGCAGATCCCGGGCAACGGGCTGCTGGCGGGCGAGGATGGTAATGGCGAGCTCGTCGAGTTCGACGGTGAGAGCGTCGATCTTGTCATCATCCGCGATGACCTCCTCGGCGAGGCTCACGTCGGACTCGTTGAAGGCGCGCGTTGCCTTTTCGATCGAGACGGCGACGAGTCGAGAGATTTCGACGAGGCGCTCCTGCACCTCGGCGAGTTCCTGTTGGAATACTTCGCGCATGGCTGTGTGGTCCTTCCTGGCCGCTGGGATCCTGCACCAACTGGCGCGTGAGACCCGCCTGGGTCCCGGCTGATCATGCCGGATAAAGGTGAACGGCAGGTGCCGCGGGTTTGAACACTTCCTAACGTACCGTCCCTCCGGCCCGTCCGGCGCGGTCGGCGCGGGAGAAAGTCACTAATCTGGGGGAATGGAATCGACGTGGCTCGTGCTGCTGTCGCTGGCACTCGGGCTGGCCGTTGGCGCCGGTTTCGTGACTCTGCTGCACGTCGCGGAGCGACACGGGCGCCGCGCGGCCGAGGTTGTGAACCCCGCCGTCCCCGATGGGATCGACCAGGTCCTCGACGCGCTCGAGTCCGCGGGCATCGTTCTGGACCCGTCCAACAACGTGATCAAGACCTCCCCGGGGGCGCTGGCCATGGGGCTGGTGTTCAATCAGCAGCTCGTGCACCCGGAGTTGCTCGACCTCGCCCGCCGGGTGCGCCGCTCCGGCGACCCGATCTCCGACGACCTCCTGCTGGCGCGCGGCCCCTTCGGCGACGCGAGCATGCACGTGCGGGTGCGGCTGGCCCGGCTGGGTACGCGCTACGTGCTGCTGCTGGCCGAGGACCGTACGGAAGCGTTCCGGCTCGACGAGGTGCGCCGCGACTTCGTCGCCAACGTCAGCCACGAACTGAAGACGCCGATCGCTTCGGTGGGCCTGCTGGCCGAGGCGCTCGTCCATGCGGCGGATGAGCCGGAGCAGGTTCGCCGCTTCGCCAACCGCCTGACCACCGAGTCGGCCCGCCTCGGCCGCCTCACCCAGGAGATCATCGAGCTGTCCCGGCTGCAGTCGCAGGAGGCCGTCGCGCAGCCGGAGCTGGTGAAGATCGACGCGGTCGTCGCCGCGGCCGTCGACCAGGCCCGGATCGTCGCGGACGCGAACCACATCACGATCGCGGTGGGGAAGAAATCGCGCTCCGAGGTCTACGGCGACGAACGGCTGCTCGTGGTCGCTGTGCACAACCTCATCGCCAACGCCGTGAACTACTCACCGGACGGGTCGCGCGTGGGGGTTGGCGTGCGCCGGAACGACGGCGCAGTCGAGATCACCGTCACCGACCAGGGCGTCGGAATTCCCGAAGCGGACCTGGACCGGATCTTCGAGCGCTTCTTCCGCGTCGACCAGGCACGCTCCCGGCACACCGGGGGGACGGGCCTCGGCCTCGCGATCGTCAAGCACGTCGTGCAGAACCACGGCGGCGACATCCGGGTCTGGTCCCAGCCCGGCAAGGGCTCCACGTTTACCATCCGCCTCCCCGAGGCGCCCCACCCCGCTCCGGCGGCGACAGGAGACACCCCGTGACCCGCATCCTTTTGGTCGAAGATGAGCGCTCGCTCAGTGAGCCGTTGAGCTTCATCCTGGAACGCGAAGGGTACGAGGTGAGCGTGGCCGAGGACGGGCCGAGCGCGATCCGCGAATTCGACCGGGCCGGCGCCGACGTCATCCTGCTCGACCTCATGCTCCCAGGGATCCCGGGCACCGAGGTGTGCCGGGAGATCCGCACCCGGTCAGCCGTGCCGATCATCATGCTGACCGCCAAGGACTCCGAGGTGGACATCGTCGTGGGCCTCGAGCTGGGCGCCGACGACTATATGACCAAGCCGTACTCCACCCGGGAACTGCTGGCGCGCATCCGGGCCGTGTTGAGGCGCCACGCCGACCTCGTCGACGAGCGGGACAAGGCGCCGGATGTCCTCTCCGCCGGCACCGTGGAGATGGACCTCGAGCGCCACGCCGTCATGGTCTCCGGGGAGCTGGTGAACATGCCGCTCAAGGAATTCGAGCTGCTGGAATTCCTGCTGCGAAACGCCGGGCGCGTGCTCACGCGCGGCCAGCTGATCGACCGGGTCTGGGGCACCGACTACTTCGGGGACACGAAGACGCTCGACGTGCACATCAAACGGATTCGCTCGCGCATCGAAGCGGTCCCCTCGCAACCGGTCATGCTGGTGACCGTCCGGGGTCTCGGCTACCGCTTCGAGGCCTGACCTGCGCCTGCTGTACGGTGCCGGAGCGGCGTCGTGCAGCAGGCGCAGCGCCGTTACGGCGCGGCGGTCGGAGTCGGAGTCGGCTCCAGCGGCTCGGTCGGGGCCTGCGGGAGGGGTAAGTCCACCGGCGTGGGCTCCGGCGTGGGCACCAGGGTCGAGTACGGCTCCAGGGTGTCGTCGAGCACCGGAACCAGCAGCCGGGCGCCGGTCTCGTTGCCGTACTGCACGAAGACCGGGAAAAGCGATCCGGGCTGGGCGTCGATGCCGCGCAGGGCCAGGGCCGGCTCATCCTCGCTGCCGAGGGCGAGCGTCGAGTTGGCCTCGACGGTCAACTCCTCCGTCACCTTCTCGCCGTCCGATTCGTACTGCACGCCCACGATGTGGGCCGAGTCGCCCTGGTTCACGAGCGTGATGACCAGGTTGGCCGAGTCGGCCCCGTCCGAGACGAGGATGGCGTTGCGCACGGCGATGTCGCCGACGTCGCCGCTCACCCCGTCGCTCGCGTCGTAGCGGATGGTCGTTGCCTGGGGCGCCATCAGGCCGCAGCCGGCAGTCCCAGACAGGATGGCAGTCGCCAGAATGGCGGATGCGACGATACGCGCCCTCACAAGACCTCCAGGTCATTTCGGGCCCCGGCCGAGTGGTCGGGACGCCGCAAATTTTCGCTTTGAGTTTAGCCTACCCGCGGCTCGCGGCGGCGGCCGGAGACTCACGGAAAGGCGGCGGTGGAGGGGTGCGTGGCCGGGCGCTGCTCGGCGAACCCTACCACCGCAGGCTGTGGTATCCTAGACGTTGCTGAAGGGATATGAATACATGCTTTTTGAGGTTGGCGAAACTGTCGTTTATCCCCACCACGGAGCCGCAACGATCACTGAGGTGAAGACGCGGACGATCAAGGGTGTAGAGAAACTGTACCTGAAGCTCAATGTCACTCAGGGTGATCTCACCATCGAAGTCCCGGCCGAGAACGTCGACCTGGTCGGCGTTCGCGACGTCATCGGGCGGGAGGGGCTCGACAAGGTGTTCGAGGTGCTTCGCGCGCCGTTCACCGAAGAGCCCACCAACTGGTCACGCCGCTACAAGGCCAACCTGGAGAAGCTCGCCTCCGGTGACGTCATCAAGGTGTCCGAGGTCGTTCGCGACCTGTGGCGCCGCGACCAGGACCGCGGCCTGTCGGCCGGGGAGAAGCGCATGCTTGCCAAGGCACGCCAGATCCTGATCTCCGAGCTGGCCCTGGCCGAGAAGACCGATGAAGAGAAGGCCTCCAGCGTTCTCGACGAGGTCCTTGCGTCCTAGCCCCACGTTTCGGTGAAAGGCGGCGCCGAAAGGTGCCGCCTTTCTCGTTGCCCTCGCACGCGCACCCCGGGCGCGGTCCTTCACTCGCACGACCTCACCAGATAGCCTCCAGACATGACTGATTCACCTGCGCCCCTGGTCGCGGTCATCGTCGTCGCCGCGGGCAGCGGAACCCGGCTCGGACACGAACTGCCCAAGGCGTTCGTGCCGCTCTCCGGGCGCACCCTGCTCGAGCGATCCCTCGACTCCGTCTTCGGCATGCGCGACGCGTCCCAGGTCATCGTCGTGGCCCCGGAAGACCGGCTGGACGAGGCACGTGCCATCGCGACCGAACGCGCCGGCGCGGCCGGCGGCTACCTGGACGTCGTCCCCGGCGGAAACAGCAGGCAGGCATCCGTAGAACGGGGGCTCGCCGTGCTCCGGCCGGATGTGGACACCGTGCTCGTGCACGATGCGGCGCGCGCGCTGACGCCGTCGACGCTCTGCGACGCGGTCGTGGCCGCCGTGCGTGCCTCGGGCGCGGGCGTCGTGCCCGGCCTCGATCTGGTCGACAGCATCAAGCGCGTCGACCCGCGGGGCACGGTCCTCGCCGGCGTCGACCGCCGGGAGCTCTCCGCCGTGCAGACGCCGCAGGGCTTCCCGCGCCGGATGCTGGTCGCGGCCTTCGCCGCGGCGACCGAGGAGCTGACGGATGACGCAGCGCTCGTCACGGCCGCGGGCTTCCCGGTCAGCATCATCCCGGGCGACCCCCTCGCCTTCAAGATCACCACCCCCTGGGACCTGCGCCGGGCCGAACTGCTGCTGGCCACCCCGGCGGACCCCGCCGGCTCGCCCCGCGTCGGCACAGGCCTGGACGTGCACGCCTTCGACGACACGTCCGAGCTGTGGCTGGCAGGCTTGCACTGGCCGGGGGAGCGCGGGCTGGCCGGGCACAGCGACGGAGATGCGGCCGTGCACGCCATCTGCGACGCCCTGCTGGCGGCGGCCGGCCTCGGCGACGTCGGGGGCGTCTTCGGCACCGCCGACGCGGCCCTGGCGGATGCCCACGGCGAGGTCTTCCTGCGCGAAACCCTGCGCCGCGTCGGCGACGCCGGCTTCCGCGTGGGCAACGTCTCGGTGCAGGTCATCGGCAACCGGCCCCGGCTCGCACCGCGCCGGGCCGAGTCGGAGGCTCGCCTCAGCTCGATCCTGGGCGCGCCGGTCAGCGTCTCGGCGACGACGACCGACGGCCTCGGTTTCACCGGCCGGGGTGAGGGCATCGCGGCGATCGCCACCGCGCTCCTGGTCCCTGCCGAGGCACGGGGCCCTGTCCTAAGCTGGGAGGCGTGACCATGCGACTGTACGACTCGAAGGCCCAGGCGCTTCGCGACTTCATTCCCCTCGTCCCGGACAAGGTCGGGATCTACGTCTGCGGCCCCACGGTGCAGTCCTCGCCGCACATCGGCCACCTCCGCAGCGCCCTCGTCTACGACCAGCTGCGCCGCTGGCTCAGCTACCGCGGCAATGACGTCACCTTCATCCGCAATGTCACCGACATCGACGACAAGATCCTCGTCAGTTCCACCGGCACCACCGAGCAGTGGTGGGCGCTGGCGTACCGCTACGAGCTGGAGTTCACGGCCGGCTACCAGCGGCTGGGCATCCTCGCTCCCAGCTACGAACCCCGCGCGACCGCCAGCATCCAGAACATGCTCGACCTGATCGGGAGGCTGATCGAGGCCGGGCACGCCTACCCGGCCGCCGACGATACCGGCGACGTCTACTTCGACACCAGGAGCTGGCCCGCCTACGGCGAGCTCACCCGGCAGAAGCTCGACAACATGGAAGCGGCCACGGATGCCGACCCGCGCGGCAAGCGAGATCCCCGCGACTTCGCGCTCTGGAAGGGCCACAAGACCGACGAGCCCGCCTCGGCAGCCTGGCCGTCGCCCTGGGGCGACGGTCGCCCGGGCTGGCACATCGAGTGCTCCGCCATGGCCACCCGTTACCTCGGCGCCCAGTTCGACATTCACGGCGGAGGTCTCGACCTGCGCTTCCCGCACCACGAAAACGAACTCGCCCAGTCCACCGCGGCCGGCGACGCCTTCGCCAACTACTGGATGCACAACGGCCTCGTGCACGTCAACGGCCAGAAGATGTCGAAGTCGATCGGCAACTCGATCTACGCGGCGGAGCTGCTCGAGCAGGCGCGTGCCATCGTCGTGCGCTACTACCTCGGCGCGGCCCACTACCGTTCGACCATCGACTTCCACGAAGGCTCGCTCGCCGAGGCCGAGGCCGCGCTCGAGCGCATCGAGAGCTTCCTCGACCGGGCCGACCGGCGCCTGGCGGACACCCGGTTCGCCGGATCGGGCGTCGAAATCGTGCCGGAGGAGTTCGCTGAGGCCATGGACGACGACCTCGCCGTACCCCAGGCCCTCGGCGTGCTGCATGAAACCGTGCGCGCCGGCAACGCCGCGCTCGATGCCGAAGACCTGCACGCGGCGGCATCCGCCCGCGGCCAGGTGCTCGCGATGAGCGAGGTCCTCGGCATCAACCCCCTCTCGCCCGGTTGGTCCGTTGCCACGGACGAACCGGCCATGATCGCGCTCACCGCGCTCGTCGAGCGCCTGCTCGACGACCGCGAAATTGCCCGGCAGAGCCGCGACTACGCGGCCGCAGACCGAATCCGGGACGAGCTCGTCGCCGCCGGAATCACCATCGAAGACACCCCGTCGGGTGCACATTGGAGTTTTGACTGATGAAGAACACAGACCGCAAGGCTCGCACCGGGGCCGTGCGCAAGGGCAGCCGTGGCCCGCAGGTCGGCTCGGGCGGCCAGGGCCGCCAGGCGCTCGAGGGCAAGAAGCCCACGCCCAAGGCCGAGGACCGGCCGTACCACCCCGCCGGCAAGCGCAAGCTCGCCGAGGACCGCTACACCGCCGCCAGCGGCGGGCGCGCCCGCCCGGCCGCGGCCAAGGGTGCCGCGCGCGGGGCCTCCCGTGGAACCGCGGGCAGCGGCGGCGGCGGAACGTCCACGCGCAAGGCGAAGCAGGTCGACGAGCACGAGATCGTCACCGGCCGTAACTCCGTGCTCGAGGCGCTTCGGGCGAAGATCCCCGCCTCGACGCTCTACATCGCGACCCGCATCGAGATGGATGACCGGGTCAAGGAGATCCTCACCCTCGCCAACCAGCGCAACATCCCGATCCTCGAAGTGATGCGCCCGGAGCTCGACCGCCTCGCCGGCCGTGACTCGGTGCACCAGGGCCTCGCCCTCAAGGTCCCCGCCTACGAGTACGCGCACCCGATGGAGCTGCTCGAGCTCACCATCAGCCGGGGCCACAAGCCGCTGTTCGTGGCCCTCGACGGCATCACCGACCCGCGCAACCTCGGCGCGATCATCCGCTCGACGGCGGCCTTCGGCGGGCACGGCGTGATCGTGCCGCAGCGCCGCTCGGTCGGTGTCACGGCCTCGGCCTGGAAGACCTCGGCCGGCGCGGCCGCCCGCACCCCGGTCGCGATGGCCCCGAACCTCACCCAGACGCTCAAGGCGCTCAAGGAGCAGGGCGTTCTCGTCATCGGCCTCGACGGCGGCGGCGACGTCATGCTGCCCGAGCTCGGCCTCGGCTACGCCGAACGTCCGATCGTCGTCGTCGTCGGCAGCGAGGGCAAGGGCCTGTCCCGCCTCGTCACCGAGACCTGCGATGCCATCGTGTCGATCCCGATCCAGGCGGCGACCGAGTCGCTGAACGCCGGGATCGCCGCCGGAGTGACCCTCTACGAAATCTCCCGCCTCCGCGCCGCAGCCAAGGCCGCGAAGGCCGCCGCCAAGCTGGCGAAGTAACCCGCCCCACCCCCCACCCCCGCGAAACCGCAGTCGTGCGCGTTATGAGTGCCTCATAACGCGCACGACTGCGGTTTCGCGGGGGGTGTTAGACTGGGGTTAGACCTTCAGGCGCCAGTCGGGCTCGGCGTCGGCGTCGGTGGGCAGTGAGATCGGCAGCGTGATCGACCCCGTCGGCGGCTCGATCACGGTCGCCTCGTCCCGGCGGTGGCGCAGCACGTCCTGCACGTACGAGGTCACCGCTTCGGCCAGCGGGATCTCCCGCGACTGGTTCTGGGCCATGAACCAGCGGTGGTCGAGCAGTTGGTGGAAGACCTCGGCCGGTTCGAGTTTGCCCTTGAGCTCGCGGGGGATCGCGCGCACGACCGGCTCGAAGACGCGCACGAGCCACTCGTGGGCCATCATCTCCTCGTCGGAGTCCGGCTGGGCGTACGCGGCCCGGTAGGAGTCGAGGTCGTTGAGCAGGCGCCTGGCCTGGTTCTCCTCCGCGTCGAGCCCGGTCAGGCGCAGCAACCTGCGCTGGTGGTGCCCGGCGTCGACGACCTTCGGCTGGATGCGCACCGTCGTGCCCGTGTTATCCGTCTTGATGGCGAGCTCGTCGATGTCGAAGCCGAGGTTGTTGAGACGTTCGACGCGTTCGCGGATGCGCCACCGCTCGGAGCTCGCGAACGACTCGGAGCCGGTCAGCTCCTTCCAGAGCAGCCGGTACGCCGCGACGATGCCGTTGCTGACCCGGATCGGGTCGAGCTCGTCCGCCACCCGGCCGCCGGCCTCGAGGTCCATCAGTTCGCCGGCGATATTCACCCGGGCGATTTCCAGGTCGTTTTCGCGCTGCCCGTTGGAGAGCCCGCCGGAGTAGAGCTGTCCCGTCTCCGCGTCGACGAGGTAGGCGGCGAACGCCCCGGCGTCGCGGCGGAACAGGGTGTTGGAGAGGGAGACGTCGCCCCAGAACAGTCCGACCATGTGCACGCGCACGAGGAGCACCGCGAGGGCGTCAACGAGGCGGGTGGCGGTGTCGGGCCGCAGGGTCTGGGAATACAGGGCGCGGTAGGGCAGCGAGAACTTCAGGTGCCGGGTCACGAGCACTGAGTTCAACGGGTCGCCGTCCTCATCCGACCGGTTCGTGATCACGGCGACGGGCTCGACGCAGGGGATCTCCAGCGTCTGGAGGGTGCGCAGCATGTCGTACTCCCGCTTGGCCATCTCGCTCGTGGTCTCCTTGATCGCCACGACGCGACCGCTCAGGTGGGCGAAGCGCACCAGGTGGCGCGAGATCCCCTTGGGCAGTGCCGCGATGTTCTCGTTCGGCCAGGCGTCAAGCGGGAGCTGCCACGGCAGGTCGAGAAGCGCGGGGTCGGCGGTGGCCGACGTGATGTTGAGGGAACCGCTCATGAAGTGAGCCTCACTGTGCAGGAATGAATCTGTGCAGGAATGAATCTGTTGGGGAACGTATCAGCGCCGCAATGACAAGGCCGGACGGAGCAATGCCCCGTCCGGCCGTTGTCACTTCGTGAACCTAGTCCGCAACCGCTCCGCCGAGGCGCAGGCCGGATTCCGCGTCGAAGACGTGGAGGTGGTTGGGCGTCGGGGTCAGGTAGACCGTGTCCCCGGCGTTCGGGTGCGAGCGTCCGTCGACACGGGCGACGATGTCGGTGCGCTTGCCCTCGACCGTGGAATGACCGTACAGGTAGCCGTCGGCGCCGAGCTCCTCGACCAGGTCGACCTCAACCTGGAGTCCTTCGCCCTGCGCGGTCGCCAGGTGGATGTCCTCCGGGCGGACCCCGATGGTCACCTTGTCGCCGCTCGCCCCAGCGAGGGTGTCGCGCTGCACGGGGACGGTCGCGGTGCCGAACTTGACGCCTCCGTCGACCCGGTCGGCCAGGAACAGGTTCATGGCCGGGCTGCCGATGAAACCGGCAACGAACACGTTGTTCGGCTTCGCGTACAGGTCTCGGGGCGTGCCGACCTGCTGGAGGACGCCGTCCTTGAGCACCGCGATGCGGTCGCCCATGGTCAGCGCCTCGGTCTGGTCGTGGGTCACGTAGACCGTGGTGACGCCGAGGCGACGCTGGAGGGACGCGATCTGGGTGCGGGTCTGCACGCGCAGCTTCGCGTCGAGGTTGGACAGCGGCTCGTCCATGAGGAACACCTGCGGCTGGCGCACGATCGCGCGGCCCATGGCGACGCGCTGGCGCTGACCGCCGGAGAGAGCCTTGGGCTTGCGGCTGAGGTACGGCTCCAGGTCGAGCAGCTTGGCGGCCTCGAGCACGCGGGCGGCGCGCTCGTCCTTGTTGATGCCGGCGATCTTGAGCGCGAAGCCCATGTTCTCGGCGACGGTCATGTGCGGGTACAGGGCGTAGTTCTGGAAGACCATGGCGATGTCGCGGTCTTTCGGTGGGACATCCGTGACGTTGCGCTCGCCGATGAAGATGTTGCCGTCGTTGACCTCTTCGAGGCCGGCCAGCATACGCAGCGAGGTGGACTTGCCGCAGCCGGAAGGGCCGACGAGGACGAGGAACTCGCCGTCAGCGACCTCCAGGTCGAGGTGATCGACAGCGGGGCGGGTGGAACCCGGGTAGAGGCGGGTTGCCTTGTCAAAAGTGACCGAAGCCATGGTTTTCTTCTCCTTCACCGGCAGGAACGTGCCGGACGATCCGTTGTGAGTGGGATGTGACACCTGTCCCGCCAGGCGGGCCGGGTATCCTGACCAGTATTGCATGGCAGCCGCCCTCGCCCCGCGGCGGGCGTACAGCCGCCGTTTGGGGTTTTCCCAGACACGCGTTCTACTCTGTGGAGGGCTATGCACACACAGTGCGGGCATCCACACGTTCGGAGCAACTATTCATGACTAACGGCGGACCAGGCGACAGCCGTCCTTCCAAGAATCAGCGACGCGACGCGGCCCGCAAAAAGGCCACGCTGCTGCGCGAGGAACAGAAGAAGAAGGATCGTCGCAACCGGGTCTTCCTGCAGGGTGGAATCGCCGTGGCGGCCATCGCCATCGTCGGCATCATCGCCCTGATCATCGTCAACTCCATCCGGCCGGTCGGGCCGGGCCCGGCCAACATGGCCAGCGACGGCGTGCTCATCGGCGAGGGGCTGACCACGGTCAAGACCCCCGCCCTCCAGCCCGACGCGAAGCCCGTCGCTTCGGTGCCCGACGCGACCGGCACCGTGGCCGACATCCGGGTCTACGTCGACTACCTCTGCCCGTACTGCGGCGAGTTCGAACTGAACAACAGCGACCAGATCGCCCAGTGGGTTGAGGCCGGGGCCGCGACGGTCGAGATCCACCCCATTTCGATCCTGACCAGCAAGTCCGCCGGTACCCAGTATTCCCTGCGCGCGGCCAATGCCGCTGCCTGTGTGGCGAACTCCTCGCCCAACGACTTCTACGCGTTCAACGCCGCCCTGTTCGCCGACCAGCCCGAGGAGGGCACGGCGGGCCTCACCGACAAGCAAATCAAGCAGGTCGTGCGGAGTTCGGGCGTCACGTCCTCGTTGTCGAAGATCGACACGTGCATCGACGACCTGACGTACAAGTCCTGGGTTCTCGACGCCACCGACCGGGCCCTGACCGGCCCGATCCCCAACGCCTCGATTCCCAAGGTCACCGGCACGCCGACCGTGCTCGTCAACGGCAAGCAGTACCTCGGGTCGTTGAAGGACCCCAAGGAATTCGCGGCGTTCGTGCTGCAGTCGGCGGGCGCCACGTACTCCACGTCCACCCCGACGCCCACTCCGACGACGACCCCGGCCGGGTAGAACGCGCCCGCCCTTTCGGTTCTGTGATTTAGGATGGGTGTTCGAGGCCCTCGGGCCTCATGCCGGCCTGGCGCAATTGGTAGCGCACCACTCTTGTAAAGTGGGGGTTACGGGTTCAAGTCCCGTGGCCGGCCCTGGACAGTCCCGTTAAGGCCCGCCCCGGCCCAGGGGTTTCGGCGCTAGAGAACGGTCAGGAACTCGGCCGGATCGATGGGCAGGCGCACCCCCGGTTTGGCGTCCGGCGGAACGCCGCCCACGTAGAGCCAGCCGAGAAGCTCCTCGTTGTCGGCAAGTTCGTGCATGCGGCGAACCGGCGCGGATCGCGTGTGGGGCCCGGTGCGCCACATCACGCCCCAGCCGGCGTCAGCCAGCAGCAGGCTCAGTGCGTGGGCGACCCCGGCCGCCGCGGCATCCTGCTCCCAGTCCGCGACCTTCTCGCTCTCGCGGCGGCTGATCACGAGGGCAATCAGGAGTTCGGCGCGCAGCGGTTTGGCAGCGGTCGTGGCCGCCTCGGCGGCCGTGTGGCCGGATGCCGCGACCAGGGCATCGCCCAATCGCCGCCGTGCGTCTCCGCGCACCTCGATCAGGCGCCACGGCCTCAGCGCGCCGTGGTCGGCGACACGTGCCACGGCGGCTACCAAAGGCAGCAGTTCGTCGTGGCTGGGGGCATCCGGGGTCACCCTGGAGTACGACCGGCGCGCCGCGAGCGCGTCGGCAACGGCCGACACCGCCGGCTACTCGACGGGCGTGAAGTTGAGCGCGATGGAATTCATGCAGTACCGGTCTCCGGTGGGCGTGCCGAAGCCGTCGTCGAAGACGTGCCCCAGGTGCGAGCCGCAGTTGGCGCAACGCACCTCTGTGCGCACGGTGCCCAGGGTCCGGTCCTCGATCAACTCGACCGCCTCGGGGCGCACGGACTCGTAGAAACTCGGCCAGCCGCAGCCGGAATCGAATTTGGTGCCGCTCTTGAACAACTCGGCGTTGCAGGCGCCACAGGTATACACGCCCGAGCGCGCCTCATCGAGCAGTTCTCCCGTCCAGGCGCGCTCCGTCGCGGCCCCGCGGAGCACCGCATAGCGCTCGGGCCCCAATTCCTCGCGCCACTCGGCTTCAGACTTCTTGACTTCGTGGTCCATGTGCGTCCCTTCGTTCCCGGGCGCCGCCCGGTTCTCACTCCATCAGCCTAAACTCGCGCGGCCGCCCCGGCATTCCTTTCACGGGCAGCGTCCAGCGAACTCCCACAGACTCGAACCGGCGTACGGTTGGCGGACATGCACCGGGCGCACCCAAATAGGATGACCGTAGCCGGCGTCGGTGAAAGCGGGCGGCACGTGCCCGGTGAGATGACGAGGGAGAGGTGGCCGATGGAGAAATCACACGAACCGGCCGCCGACGGCAGCCCGGAGTCGGCCTCACTGTCCGCGCGGGACGTGGCGATCCTCGACTTCGAACGACAGTGGCGCAATCACGCCGGCGCCAAGGAGCAGGCCATTCGGGCCGAATTCGGTCTCTCGGCTGCACGGTACTATCAGTTGTTGGGTGCCCTCATCGACTCACCTCTGGCCCTCGCCCGCGACCCCATGCTGGTTAAGCGACTGCATCGGATGCGCGAAGCCAGGGCACAGGCGCGAGCGCGCCGCGCCGCACTCCCCACCGACTGATCGAGACCGAACCAGACTGACAATGCCCCAGCCCTATCCGAAAGACCGCTTCGACGCCCACCCGCCTGCTCTCGACCGGGTGGGCGCACACCGGGCCCCGGGCAAGAAGGGTCGCGGCTGGCTGGCATTCTGGTGGGCACTGGCCGCCACGGTGGTGCTGATCGCGATCGGAGCGCTGGGTCTGCTGTTCCTGAACAACCGCCTCGCGCCGGACACGTCCGGACTCGCGCCCACTGCGGCCACGTCGACCCCGACCGCGACGCCGAAGCCGGAGCCGTCGGCGACGCCCACGCCGAAGCCGACCGTTGACCCGAACCTGTCCGTCACCGTGCTCAACGGCACCCTGACGGTGGGTCTGGCCGGATCCGTCGGAGACGTCCTCGGCTCCGAGGGGTGGACCGTCGGGACGCTCGGCGACGCCGCCACCTCCGACGTTGCCGAGACGATCGTCTACTACGCCGACCCCGCCCTGGAGGGCGCGGCACGGGGGGTCGCAGAGTCCCTGCCGGGGGCCGAAATAATGCTCGCGAACGACTTCGCGGAGTCCGATGCCGAGCTCACCGTTGTCGTCGGCAACGACTACTCTCCGCCGGCCGGATAGGGCGCCCGGCAGCCCTGCTTTTCAGCCATCGACCGGCAATTTGTCAACCCCCTGTTATTCCAGAGCCTCTTCGCTACGCTCGGCCATGGTCGCTCATTTTGTCCGTGCAGCTCGCCTCTGTGGAGGTGGACCCGTTGCACGGCCATGGTGGACGCAGGCACTGCACCGAAGCAGTTTCCGCGGAAGGCCCGGCGCGGCCAGTGGGCCCGTGCCGACGCAATCACAGCACTGGGGAGTAACACATGGCGCACGGAACCGTAAAGTGGTTCAACGCTGAGAAGGGCTTCGGCTTTATCACCATTGACGGCGGGGGGCAGGACGTCTTCGTCCACTATTCCGCCATTGACATGAGCGGATACAAAGTCCTCGAAGAAGGCCAGGCGGTCGTCTTCGAGGTTGGCAGCGGAGCGAAGGGCCCTCAGGCCGAGTCGGTTCGACCGGCCTGAGCTGCACCAGTTTCGAGGCTTGCACGCCCAACGCCGCGCGGGAGCACCGCGCGGCGTTAGGGTGAAACGGTGAATCAGAACAGTGAAGCGATGAAACGCAGCCGACGCGTGACCGTGAGGATAGTTGCCGCGGTCATTCCGGTCCTGCTTCTGGCCGCCTGCACTGCCGAAGCACCGCGGCCGACCGCGAGCATCAAGCCGACCTCGACGGCGAAGGCCTGGGTGTCCACCTACACGGCCCCGGCCGCGACCGTGCTCGCACCGCTGCGCGGAACACCCGTGCCTCCGGGGAGCGCGGCGCATCCGTCGCTGGCGGTGAAGATCGACAACCACGAGGCGGCGAGGCCGCAGATCGGCCTCGAGAGCGCCGACATCGTCTTCGAGGAACTCGTCGAAGGCGGGATCACCCGCTACGTCGGGGTCTGGCACTCGGACATCCCGAAGCTGATCGGGCCGGTGCGCTCGATCCGGCCGATGGATCCGGACATCATTACGCCCTTCGGCGGAATCGTCGCCTACTCCGGCGGCCAGCCGCAGTTCGTCAAGGCGATGGAGGCGACCCCGGTCGTGAACGCCGTCTTCGACTACGACCGCAGCGGACTGTTCTACCGGATCGACACGAAGTCGTCCCCGCACAATGTCGTGGTGAACGCCAGGACGCTCGTGGGCCGGTACCCCAAGCTGGCCCCGCCGAGGCAGCACTTCGCCTACGCGGCCACCGCCGCGTCGTCGTCAGCGGTGGTGGACGGCAAGGCCATCCGCACGATCCAGACCCGCTTCTCCACCGCACGCTGGCCATCCTGGGCCTGGAACGCCAAGGCGAATTACTACCTGCGCTCCCAGGAGGGCGCGCCGGACCGCAACAGCAAGGGCGCGCAGCTCAAGGCGACCAACGTCGTCGTCATGCGTGTCGGCATCGACCGGCGCTACGGCGACGTCCCCAAGACCACCATGATCGGTTCGGGAGAGGCCTGGGTCTCGACCGGCGGACGGAGCCTGCGCGCCACCTGGGTCAAGCGATACCCATCGTCGCCGATCAGTCTCGTCGACGGTAACGGCGTGACGATCCGGCTTGCCGCCGGCAACACCTGGATCGAGCTGGTCCCGACGAAGCAGGGTTCCGTCCAGCTGGTGCCGTAGCGCCCCGCCCGTTCACTTGCACTCTCGGCACCAGAGTGCCAGAATCGTCTTTGGCACTCTCTCCTTATGAGTGCTAACCCCATCACGTTTTTGAACGTCCGGGAGGGACGAGAAACACTTATGGCAAAGATCATTGCTTTCAACGAAGAGGCCCGTCGCGGCCTTGAGCGCGGCCTGAACATCCTCGCCGACACGGTCAAGGTCACCCTCGGCCCGCGCGGACGCAACGTCGTTCTGGAGAAGAAGTGGGGCGCACCCACGATCACCAACGACGGCGTGTCCATCGCCAAGGAGATCGAACTCGACGACCCGTACGAGAAGATCGGTGCGGAACTCGTCAAAGAGGTCGCCAAGAAGACGGATGACGTCGCCGGCGACGGCACCACCACCGCCACCGTCCTCGCTCAGGCGCTGGTTCGCGAAGGCCTGCGCAACGTCGCAGCCGGCGCCGACCCGATCAGCCTCAAGCGCGGCATCGAGAAGGCCACTGCTGCCGTCATCGAAGAGCTCATCGCGAACGCCAAAGAGGTCGAGACCAAGGAAGAGATCGCGGCCACGGCTTCCATCTCTGCCGGTGACGCTGAAATCGGCGCCATCATCGCCGAGGCGATCGACAAGGTCGGCAAGGAAGGCGTTGTCACCGTCGAAGAGTCCAACACTCTCGGCACCGAACTCGAGCTCACCGAGGGCATGCGCTTCGACAAGGGCTTCCTGTCGGCGTACTTCGTGACCGACCCCGACCGTCAGGAAGCGGTCTTCGAAGACCCGTACATCCTGATCGTCAACTCCAAGGTCTCGAACATCAAGGACCTGCTGCCGATCGTTGACAAGGTCATCCAGACCGGCAAGCAGCTCCTCATCATCGCCGAGGACGTCGACGGCGAGGCCCTGGCCACGCTCGTTGTGAACAAGATCCGCGGCATCTTCAAGTCCGTCGCCGTCAAGGCTCCGGGCTTCGGTGACCGCCGCAAGGCCCAGCTGCAGGACATCGCGATCCTGACCGGTGGACAGGTCATCGCCGAGGAGGTCGGACTCAAGCTTGAGAACGTGACCCTCGACCTGCTCGGCACCGCCCGCAAGATCGTCATCACCAAGGACGAGACCACGATCGTCGAGGGTGGCGGAGACGTCGAGGCGATCGCCGGCCGCGTGCAGCAGATCCGCAGCGAGATCGAGAACACCGACAGCGACTACGACCGCGAGAAGCTCCAGGAGCGCCTGGCGAAGCTCGCCGGTGGCGTTGCAGTCATCAAGGCCGGCGCCGCGACGGAGGTTGAGCTCAAGGAGCGCAAGCACCGCATCGAGGATGCCGTCCGCAACGCGAAGGCTGCCGTTGAAGAGGGCATCGTCGCCGGTGGTGGCGTTGCGCTGATCCAGGCCGGCAAGACCGCTTTCGAGAAGCTCTCCCTCACGGGTGACGAGGCAACGGGTGCGAACATCGTGCGCGTGGCCATCGACGCGCCGCTCAAGCAGATCGCCCTCAACGCCGGCCTCGAGCCGGGCGTCGTCGCTGACAAGGTGCGCAACCTGCCCGTCGGCTGGGGCCTCAACGCCGCGACCGGTGAGTACGTCGACATGCTCCTCGCCGGCATCAATGACCCGGTGAAGGTCACCCGCTCCGCGCTGCTCAACGCCGCGTCGATTGCCGGACTGTTCCTCACCACCGAGGCCGTTGTCGCCGACAAGCCCGAGAAGCACCCGGCCCCGGCCGGCGACCAGGGCGGCGGAATGGACTTCTAAGTCCCAACCCGTTCCACAGCACCGCAGTTCCAGATGATGGGCGCCTCCTTCGGGAGGCGCCCATTGTTGTGTCTCGTGTGCGCCTGCGCCGCCTCTGGCGCCCGCTCAGATGCCCGTGACGTCAGCGTGAGAACAGGCGCGCGTTTGCCTGTTCGACATCGGCATACTGCCGGCCGGCCTGCGACAGGGCCAGGTTGAGTCCCTCCGCACTCTCCTCGACGTGTCGCTGGGTCGCTCGCCAATCGGCCACGGCGCCCTGGAAGGCCGCTGCGGCCTGCCCCGTCCACGACCCTTCGAGGCCGGTCAACTGCGCCAGCAGGCCGGCGACCTCGGCCTGGATTCGGGCGATTGACGCCCGCGCGGCGGCCGTCGTACTCAGCACGGCCTCGCTGTCCACCTGGTAGCTCGTCATGTCCGTCGTCCTTCCGCTCGCACGCGACCGTAGTGCCGCCGACTGCCGCCCCGATCGAGGGAGCCCGGACTGTGGACGGCGCCCCGGGGGCCCGCCGGTGGGGAGGGCGCCCCCCGAGGGTCGCTCTGCGGCCACGACCCGGCCATCCTCGGGCCATCTGCGCGTCGTGCGCCCCCGACAACCTGAGGGCGTAACGCCAACCCCAAGGAGACCGCATGAGACTTCTCACCCCCACCCGCCAGATCCGTCCGAGTGGACGCCGGTCCGCGAGGGCAGCGAGTGTGTTCGTGGGTATCGCCCTCGCCGCCGGCGCGACCGTGCCCGTGACCGCTGTCGCGCACGCGAGCGAGGCCCCGGCGTCCGTCACGGTCGTAAACGCGGCTCACCGAGGTGCCAGCGCCTACTTTCCCGAGAACACGCTTCTCTCCTTCCGGGAGGGAATCGCCCTCGGCGGGGACCTCACCGAGCTCGACGTGCAGCGCTCCAGGGACGGTGAACTCGTGGTCATCCACGACACCAACCTGGCTCGGACGACGAACGTGGAGCAGCTCTTCCCCGACCGCGCTCCCTGGAAAGTCAGCGAATTCACCTATGCCGAGATGCTCAGCCTCGACGCCGGCTCCTGGAAGGACCCGAAGTTCGCCGGTGAGAAGATCCCGACCCTTTCCGAGTCGATCCAGACCATCCGCAACGGCAGCGGCGGCATGCTCCTGGAGATCAAGGCGCCGGATCTCTACCCCGGCATCGAGGCCGAGGTGGCCGCTGAGATGAGCACGTTCCCCGGCTATGTCCAGTCGGCCGTCGCCGCGGGGCGACTCGTCGTGCAGTCATTCAGTTTCGGCTCGATGAAAGCCTTCAAGTCGCTCGAGCCCACCATCCCCGTCGGGCTGCTCGGCACGCCGACGATCGCCCAACTGCCCGAGCTGGCGACCTGGGCCGACCAGATCAACCCGTATCACTACTCCATCGACGCCGCGTACGTGGCCGAGGTGCACCGCCTCGGGATGGAGTGCCTGACCTGGACGGTCGACAGCGACGCTGACATCAGGCGTGCGATCGACCTGGGCGTCGACGGCGTGATCACCAATCGGCCGGACGCACTGAAGCGCATCCTCGCCGACGGGGTCGCCCGAGGCTAATCCGACCGCGCCTCGGGGGCACTCGGCGGGGTGATCCCCTGGGGCGCATTCGGCGAGCCGGCCAGGGGGAGCCAGACCCGGAAAGTTGCCCCGCCGCCCGGGGTGTCCAGGACCTCGACCGTGCCGTTGTGGCTGGCCACGATCGACGCGACAATGGCGAGGCCGAGGCCGCTGCCCCCGGTTTCCCGGGCGCGAGAGGTGTCGGCGCGCCAGAAGCGCTGGAAGATCTTGTCCCGAATCTGCGGGGGGATGCCCTCGCCGTGGTCGACCACCGCGATCGACGCCCGCTGGTTGCGCCGATCGACGGACACCTCGAGCTCGACCGGACTGTCCGGCTGACTGAAGCGCAGGGCGTTGCCCATCAGGTTGGTGATCACCTGGCGGATCTTGTTCTCCTCGGCCATCACGACGGCCGGGACCGCGCCCGACGGCGCCGCGGGCTCGGTCTGCGTGGCCGGGGGGTCGGTTCGGCGCGGCTTGCGCGTGCGCAGCCGGGCGAGCGTCGCGCCGGCGAAGGAGATGGGACCGGTGAGGGCAGCCCCGTTGGCCGGCTGCGCTCCGGCCGCGTTGACGGGCCGAGCGGTGTCGGCCGGGTCGGCGTCGACGGCGGGGATGTCCGCGGTGTCGGGGAGCTCCTCCTCCGGCGGGCGCGACACGACGGTCACCCGCCGGCCCGGGGAGGACGCCATGGCGTCGAGCGCCGCGTCGCGGGCCAGGGGCATGAGGTCGACCTCGGCCAGGTCCAGGGGCTTCGTTTCATCCAGCCGGGCCAGCTCGAGGAGGTCCTCGACCAGGCCGCCCATCCGGATCGCTTCCTTCTCGATGCGTTCCATCGCCTGCGCGACGTCCTCGGGCGTCTGCAGCGCACCCATCCGGTACAGCTCCGCGTAGCCGCGAACGGAGACGAGCGGGGTGCGCAGCTCATGGCTGGCGTCACCGACGAACCGGCGCATCTGGTCGATGGTGCGCGCGCGGTCCTTGAAGGCCCGGTCGATGCGGTTGAGCATGGTGTTGAGCGAGCGGTTCAGGCGGCCGACTTCCGTGTTCGGGGTGGCGCCGCCGAGACGCTGGCTGAAATCGCCGTCCGCGATCGCAGCCGCCGTGCGCTCGACCTCGCGCAACGGCGCGAAGGTGGTCGTCACGAGCAGCCGGGTCAGTAGCGCGCCGACGAGCACGACGCCCACGCCGAAGCCGAGGAAGATGGTGAGATAGGTGGCCATGGTATTCTCGGTCGGCTTCAGCGACACGGCCATCAGCAGGGTTCCGTAGGTGCCCTGGGGACTGATCACGAACGGCACCGCGACGGCGTGGAACTCGGTGTCGTGGTTCGCGCTGTGGAACGTCAGAATCTCGCCGTCGAGCCGGGTCACGGTCTGGAGATCGAGCGGCATGTCGACCACGGGCAGGTCCCGGCGGGGCCGGTCCCGCCAGGTGCGGTCCCGGAGGGTGCCGCTCTCGTCGTACAGGGCGACGAAGTAGTCGGACGGCACGCCCTCCGCGCTGCCCGCGGTCAGGGAAGCCGCCGAGTTGCCGTTGAGCGCCGTCTGCGCCTCGGTCTGGAGGCGCGCGTCGACCTGCTGGATGACGTACTGCCGGAGCATCGCCATCGTGCCGATGCCGGAGACGAGGAGCCCGAGGGTCAGCATCAGCACGGTCACGCCGGTGATCTTGGAGCGAAGGGAGGTACGGCTCCAGCGCTCCGTCAGTGACTCATGCATGTGGCCCTCAGTTTACGGGCGCAGCCTGTGAGCTACGCCTTGGCCGCCTTGAGCATGTAGCCGAAGCCGCGCTTGGTCTGGATCAGCGGCTCGCTCGAATGCGTGTCGACCTTGCGCCGCAGGTAGGAGATGTAGGACTCGACGATTCCGGCGTCCCCGTTGAAGTCGTACTCCCACACGTGGTCGAGGATCTGCGCCTTGGACAGCACCCGGTTCGGGTTGAGCATCAGGTAGCGCAGGAGCTTGAACTCGGTCGGGCTGAGCTCGATCGGCTGGTCGCCGACGAGCACCTCGTGGGTGTCCTGGTCCATGGTGAGTTCGCCGGCGCGGATGACGGCATCCTCGTCGGCGTGCATGGTGCGGCGCAGGATCGCCTTGATCCGCGCGACGATCTCGTCGAGGCTGAACGGCTTGGTGACGTAGTCGTCGCCGCCGACCGTGAGCCCGGTGATCTTGTCTTCCGTGTCATCCTTCGCGGTGAGGAAGAGGATCGGGGCCGTGTAGCCGGCCGTGCGCAGGCGCTTGGTCACGCCGAAACCGTTGATGTCGGGGAGCATGACGTCGAGGATGATCAGGTCGGGCTCCTCCTCGAGTACGGCGGAGATCGCCTGGGCGCCGTTACCCACGGCGCGCACGGCGAAGCCGGCGAAGCGCAGGCTGGTGGTGAGAAGATCCCGGATGTTGGGTTCGTCGTCGACAATGAGAATGCGGGGGCCATCGGTCATGCCACCAGTATCTGCGCGTTAGCTGGGATGTTCCTGAGAGCTACCCTTCCCCGCGAAACCGCAGTCGTGCGCGTTAAAACGCGCTCATAACGCGCACAACTGCGGTTTCGCGAGTCAGGCGGCGAGGTTGTGGGAGTCCAGGATCGTGTAGCTGTAACCCTGCTCGGCGAGGAAACGCTGGCGGTTCTGGGCGAAGTCCTGGTCGACGGTGTCGCGCGCGACGAGGGTGTAGAAGTTCGCCGACAGGCCGGACTCCTTCGGCCGGAGCAGGCGGCCGAGGCGCTGGGCCTCCTCCTGCCGGGAGCCGAAGGACCCGGAGACCTGGATCGCGACCGTGGCCTCGGGCAGGTCGACCGAGAAGTTCGCGACCTTCGAGACGACGAGCACGTTCTCCTCGCCGACCCGGAAGGCCTGGTAGAGCCGCTCGCGTTCGTCGATGGGGGTCGCGCCGGTGAGCTTCGGGGCGCCGAGCGCCTCGGCCAGTTCGTCGATCTGGTCGAGGTACTGGCCGATCACGAGGATGCGTTCACCCGGGTGCTTCGCCACCAGCTGCTTGACGACATCCAGCTTCGCCGGCGCGGTCGCGGCCATGCGGTAGCGCTCGTCGTCCGCGGCCGCCGCGTAGCTGAGCCGCTCGGACTGGGGCAGGTCGATCCGCACCTCGTAGCAGGACGCGGGGGAGATGAAGCCCTGGGCCTCGATCTCCTTCCACGGCGCATCGAAGCGCTTGGGACCGATCAGGCTGAACACGTCGCCCTCGCGGCCGTCCTCGCGCACCAGGGTGGCCGTGAGGCCGAGCCGGCGGCGCGCCTGCAGTTCCGCGGTGAGCTTGAACACGGGCGCGGGCAGCAGGTGCACCTCGTCGTAGATCACCAGGCCCCAGTCCATGGCGTCGAGGAGCTCGAGGTGGGCGTACTCGCCCTTCCGCTTCGCGGTGAGGATCTGGTAGGTCGCGATCGTGACCGGCTTGACCTCCTTCACCTGGCCGGAGTACTCGCCGATCTCGTCGGCGGTGAGGGTCGTGCGCTTGAGCAGTTCGTCGCGCCACTGCCGGGCCGAGATCGTGTTGGTGACCAGGATGAGCGTGTTGGTCTGCGCGGTGGCCATTGCCCCGGCTCCCACGAGCGTCTTGCCGGCGCCGCAGGGGAGCACGACCACGCCGGAGCCCCCCTCGAAGAAGTTCGCCACCGCCTTGTTCTGGTAGTCGCGCAGCGCCCAGCCGCTCTGGAGCAGCGCGATCGGATGCGGCGTGCCGGGTGTGTACCCGGCGAGGTCCTCGGCCGGCCAGCCGAGCTTGACGAGCTCCTGCTTGAGCTGCCCGCGGGCCCACGGCTCGACCAGGAACGAATCCGGCGTCGGATGTCCGACCAGCAGGGGCGAAATCCGCTTGGCGCCCGAGATCTCCATCAGCACGGCCTGGTCGTTGCTGCGCAGGATGAGCGCGCCGGCGTCGTCGCGCTCGATCACGAGCCGGCCGTAACGGCCGACGGTCTCGGTGATGTCGACGCTCACGGTCTGCGGAATGGCGAACTTCGAGTATTTCTCCAGCGTGGCCAGCATGTCGGAGGCGTCGTGCCCCGCCGCCCGCGCGTTCCACAACCCGAGGCGGGTGATCCGGTAGGTGTGGATGTGCTCGGGGGCGCGCTCGAGCTCGGCGAACACGGCCAGGTCGTGACGCGCATCCTCCGCGAGGGGATGGGCGACCTCGAGTAAAACCGTGCGGTCGCTTTGGACGATCAGGGGTCCGTCAGACATAACCGGTAATCCTACGCCAGCGCGCGCTGAAAGCCGGGAGCCGACCTACCCGACCGGCGTGATGCTGATGATGCTCGAGAGCGGAAGCGTGCGTTCGATGTCGGCGCGGCGGTCCCGGGCGCGGAAGCGCCCGCCGCCCACGCTCGCCGGCTCGAGCAGGTAATCGACGACGACCCCGCCGGGCATGGCGATGCTCACCGTGACGGTTTGCTTGCCCTTGATGGCCGTGTCCAGCTGGCGGGCGAGCCACGCGTCCCCGGCCATGACCTCCCCGCCGTCACCGGCGCGGAGCTTCTCGACCAGCGCGGCAGCCGGGTCGGTCACGACGACCGGTTGCACGCGGGCGAGCTGGTGGCGGCGCAGGTGCACGATCTCGCCGTCGCTGTCTTCCGCGGCGACCGGGTAGCGCGCGTCGGTGAGCGCCCAGAACACGGTTTCGACGGGGATGCGGCTGGTCAGGCGATTCTCGGTGTCTCGAACGAGCGCGAGCGGCGCGAAGGTCTGATCGACCGCGATGGTGCCCAGCAGCGCGGCGTCGTCCGAGCGGACGTAACTCTGCGTCGGGGACCCGGGGGCGTGGGCACTGCCCACCCGGACGCGGCCGTACCGGTCCGACGATTCCCGGATGAGGTACTCCACCGGCTGCGGGATGCCGCTGAGCGAAACGGCGCGCAGGAAGTCGAGCAGCGAGTCGGCGGTTTCGCCGGCCGCCAGGGCGCGGCTCACCGAGGCCGCCGTGATGCGGTAGCTGGAGGCGAGCTCGCGGCTTTCAACATCGGCCAGGCCGCGGAGCCGCGCGTCGATCGAGGGGGCGAGGGGGCCGGGGGCAACGATCGACAGGTCGTGCTGGAGGTACACCGCGCCGACCTCGGCCGGCAGCGACCTGCCCATGAGTGCGGCGGCCGCGTCGAGGTCGCCGGCCAGGAGGGCCACCCCGGCCGGGCTGGTCATGTGGTGCGCCATGACCCCGATGAGTTCGGCATCGCGAGTGAATTCCCTCACGCGTGCGTCGATCGCGTCGCCGCCGGCCGGGTAGAGCCAGCTGACGAAGGCGTGCAGGCCCGCGCCCCAGGAGAACGAGGGGCGGCGGGCCAGGAGGGTGCGAACATCGGCAGGCAGGGCATCGTGCCAGGCGCGGGCGAGCGCCGCCCAGCGACGGGTGGTGCCCTCGAGCATCCAGGCCTCCCCGGCCTCGGTGCCCAGCCAGTGTCCGTTGGACTGAGCGATGAGTCCGGCTCGGGCGGCGGTCGCGACCAGGGGGGCGACGATCTCGAGGTCCACCGCCATGACCAGGCCGAGCCGTTTGCTGTCCGGAAGCCCCAGCCCGCCGCGGCTGAGTTCACGTGCGGGCTCGCGCGCGAGCTCCGTGACCAGTTCGGCGATCGCGGAGACGGCGGTGAAGGCGCGCTCGGTGGCCAGCCGGTCGGCGAATCGGATGTCGTTCTCCGACGCCGGGGGGAGGGGCGCGGGCTGCGGGGCGGCCGCCAGCTCGGTGGCGCTCGGCAGTCCGTCGGCGGACCAGCGCTGGAGCTGGGCACTGACGGCGTCGTACGGGGCCAGCCGCCCGTCCGAGACGCAGGCGAGCATGAGGCGGTGGAGCTCCGCGGCGCGCGCGGCAACGTCGGCTTCCGCGACGGATGCCCCCGCAAGCACAGTCAATCGGTCAGCGAGCTCCGCGATCGTCGGCCCCGGGGTGGCCGGGTCCGCGGCGGCCAGGCCGCCAGCAAGCTCGCCGGCTACGGCCAGGGCGGCGAGGGTGGCCCGGTCCAGGTGGGCCAGCGCGGCCTGCACGGAGGCCGGGTCGAGCAGGCTCTCGGCCAGGTCGAAGAAGTCCCGGATGCCGGTGGCCGGCACGGAGCGGGCCACGATCGCCAGGCGCAGGGATTCGTCGTCGAGGGACCGGAGACGCGTTGCCAGCGAGAGCATGCCGCTACCGCCTGCTCTGGCGTGCCTCGCGACTGCGGCGAACGCCCGTCAACACCATGAGGGCGACGATGGCCAGGAAACCGGCGGGCAGGCCGTAGTACGGCAGCGTGAAGATGACCGGCCAGATTCCCGAGCTGAAACCGTCGTTGGTTCCGGCTCCGGCCATCGTGCCGAAGATGATGCCCAGAAAGGCGAGGATCGACAGACCCACAACACCCGCGACCATAAATGCCAGGATGCGCTCGATCCGGCTGAAGCTTTGTGCGGTTTGAATGGTCACACCCCAAGGATAGTGGTCGGACCCGACAAAGACGGGGCGGGGACCCGCCGAAGCGAATAGGCTTGGCTCGGATGACGCGCATTTCCGCGCGCCCGGAACCCAGCGAGGTCTAGATGCCTACCGGCAAGGTCAAGTTTTACGACGAAGAGAAGGGTTTTGGCTTCATCAGTTCCGATGACGGCCAGGAGGTCTTCCTGCACGCTTCCGCCCTGCCCTCCGGCGTGACGGTCAAGGCCGGGACGAAGCTCGAATTCGGGATCGCGGACGGCAAACGGGGCGCCCAGGCGCTGTCCGTGCGGGTGCTCGAGTCACCGCCGAGCCTCGCAAAGCTCAGCCGCAAGTCGGCCGACGACATGGCGATCATCGTCGAGGACCTGGTCAAGCTGCTCGACGGGATGGGCGCCAACCTGCGCCGAGGACGCTACCCGGAAAGCTCCCACAGCAAGAAGATCGCGGCCATGCTGCGCAAGGTTGCCGAGGAGCTCGATGCCTGAGCTGGCGGACGAAACCCTGCTCCAGGCCGTTGACGTGGCGCGCGCCGCCCTGATCGAGATCACCCCCGCTGACACCATCGGCGAACCGGTAGGCCACATCGTTGAGGGCGAACACGTCGTGTCGCTCCTCTTCGACTGCCTGATGACCGGTTACCCCGGCTGGCACTGGACCGTCAGCCTGTCTCGCATCGATGGCGATTCCCAGCCCTCCGTGCTCGAGACCGAGCTCATGCCCGGCGGCGAAGCCCTGCTCGCCCCCGAGTGGGTTCCGTGGTCGGACCGGCTGGCCGACCACCGCACCGCACAGGAACTCGCCGAGGCCGAGGCCGCCGCCGAAGCGCTGGACGCCCTCGACGAGTTCGACGTGGAGACGGACGAAGCCGACGCCCTCGATGAGGACGACGAGTTCGAAGACGAGGATGGCGGCGACGACGAACTCGACGGCATCGATTTCGGGGAAGCGCTAGCGGCGTCTCCCCTGAACCCAGGCGAGGCCGCCCAGGCCGAGGCCGAGACCGATGACGGCACACCAGACCCACCATTCGAAGCCGCGAGCGGCGAGTTCGACGCGGAAGACGACCGCGACGACGAGGACGACTAGCCACACCGCCGAACCCGCGAAGAAGGCCGTGCGCGCATCCGTGCGCGCGGGCAGCGGGTCGGGGCGCCGTTCGCTGTCTTTCAGCCAGAGCCGCATCTGGTCTACCGGCCGAGGTGTGCGACGACGTACTCGATCGCCCCGACGAGGCTGCGCACGTCGTCCGGCGCGATCGCCGTGAACGTCGCGAGGCGCAGCTGGTTGCGACCCAGCTTGCGGTACGGGTCGGTGTCGACGACTCCGTTGACACGGAGCGTCCGCGCCACGGCGGCCGCGTCCACCGATTCGTCGAAGTCGATGGTGACGACAACCTGCGAACGGTGATCGGGGTTGGTGACGAACGGCGTCGCGTAGTCGACGCGCTCGGCCCACTCGTACAGCACGGATGACGATTCCCGCGTGCGTGCGGACGCCCAGGCCAGTCCGCCGTTGCCGTTGATCCAGTCGAGCTGGCTCTCCAGCAGCAGGAGGGTGGCCAGTGCGGGGGTGTTCAGCGTCTGGTTGAGCCGCGAGTTGTCGATCGCGTTCTTCAGGCTGAGGAACTCGGGAATGTACCGGCCGCTCGCGGCGATGCGTTCGACCCGTTCGACGGCGGTGGGGGAGAAGAGGGCCAGCCACAGGCCGCCGTCGGAGGCGAGGTTCTTCTGCGGGGCGAAGTAGTAGACATCCGACGCTGCGGCGTCGAAGTCGATGCCGGCGGCGGCGCTCGTGGCGTCGATGACGGTGAGCGCACCGGGGTCGCCGTGCACCCGGGTGACCGGCGCCATGACGCCCGTCGACGTCTCGTTCTGCGGCCAGGCGTACACGTCGACTCCCTCGGTGACCACGAATTCGCTGCGCGAACCGGGAGCCGCCGAGATCACGTCGGGTGCATCGAGGAAGGGGGCAGCCGCGGCAGCGGCGAATTTGCCGCCGAATTCGCCGAAGACGAGGTTCTGGCTGCGCTTGTCGATCAGGGAGAAAGCGGCCGCGTCCCAGAAGGCGGTCGATCCGCCGTTGCCGAGCACGACCTCGTAGCCGTCCGGCGCGCGCAGCAGTTCGCCGAGGCCCGATCGGACGCGACCGACGAGGTCCTTGACCGGCGGCTGGCGATGGGACGTGCCGAGCACCGCCGCTCCCGCGGTGAGCAGGTGCTCGAGTTGTTCCGGCCGGATTTTCGACGGGCCGCAGCCGAATCGACCGTCACTGGGCAGGAGTTCGGAGGGAATTTTCAGATCCGGCATAGGGCGATTCTAGTTGGCCGGGAGGCGACAGGTAGGGTTGTGACGTTGCTGGAGGGCGAGCGGAGGGCTGCGGATGACTGATCTGATCGACACCACCGAGATGTACCTCCGCACGATCCTCGACCTCGAGGAGGAGCAGATCGTGCCGCTCCGGGCACGCATCTCCGAGCGACTCAGCCACTCCGGCCCGACGGTATCGCAGACGATCGCCCGGATGGAGCGCGACGGCCTGGTCATCGTGTCGGGCGACCGCCATCTGGAACTCACGACCGAGGGGCGCAGCAAGGCCGTCCACGTGATGCGCAAGCATCGCCTCGCCGAGCGGCTGCTCAGCGACGTCATCGGGCTCGAGTGGGAGTTCGTCCATGACGAAGCCTGCCGCTGGGAGCATGTGATGAGCGAGCAGGTCGAGCGCAAGATCCTCGAGATCCTCGGCCATCCGACCGAATCCCCCTACGGCAACCCGATCCCAGGCCTCGACGAGCTGGGTGACTCGCCCGCCGTCGCGTTCATGGCCGGAGTGACCAGCCTGGTCGATGTGGTCGCGACGTCCCGCGAGCCCGTGACGGCCGTCATCCGGCGACTGGGCGAACCCGTGCAGTTCGACCCGGAGCTGCTGCGCCAGCTCAAGCAGGCCGGCGTGCTGCCCGGCCGGACCGGCACCTTCCGGGCCGCCGGACAGTACGTTTCCGTGCGGGTCGAGGGGTTCGCTGAGGGGCTCGAACTGCCCCACGAGCTGGCCGTCCACATCTTCGTCGCCACCCCGCCGGCCTCGGCCTGAACCGTGGGGGAGCCACTCCCTCACAGCCGGTTTGTCGTTACCAATTCGTTAAAAATGTGTCGATGAAAGTGACAAACGAGGGATCGTCACGTAGCGTCGGACCTGTCCCGCAGGCCGGAAGTCGGTCGAAGGGCCCGGGTTAAGACGCCTTTCCCTCCCGTCTCTTGACTCGGTACATCACACGCCATGAGCGCAGTGGACGGGACAACTCCCTAGTGTTGTCGAGGCGCCGGAGGTAAAAACTTTGGCTGGTTACGGCATCACACGGTTCCGTCGCGGAACAAATCCGAAACTCAACACGCAGGACCCGCGGGAGGTCTCCCCGCCCGCTCCCGTCCCCCGGCAACCCCGGCCCTCGATCCGGCGGGGGAGCCTCGGCAACATCGTTGTCATGACCCTCGCCGGCGGGCTCGTCGCCACCCTGGCGCTTCCCGCCTATGCGTTCACGCCGGGCAAGGGCGAGATCCGCTACGGGGCGACCGCGGCCACCGAGCTCGCCCGGTCCGGCGCGCAGGCCGTGGAGGTGTCCACGCTGGCGGCAACGACCAGCGTCTCCCGGGACGGCTTCACGGCGACGACGGTGGAGGAGCTGGCGTCCCGCGCCCGGGCCAGGGCCGCGGCAACGGCGGCCAGGGCCGCTGAGGCGCGCCGCAAGGAAGTGGCCAGGCAGATGACCTCGTATGCGGCGTCGTACACCGGCCCGTCGGCCAAGCAGTATCTGGCCGCCCCGGCGCATCCGAACGTCAGCCTGTCCTCGGTCTACAACGTCGCAGCGCAGTACCAGGGCGTCCCCTATGTATACGGAGGATCGACGCCGGCCGGCTTCGACTGCTCCGGGCTTGTGATGTACGTCTACGCGCAGTTCGGTGTGAGCCTGCCGCACTCGTCGGCCGGCCAGGCCGCCGCCGGAACCCGCGTCGCGACCTCCTCCGCCAGGCCCGGCGACCTCGTCGTGATGCCCGGCCACATCGGCTTCTACGCCGGCAACGGCAACATCCTGCACGCCCCATACTCGGGCACCAGGGTGCGGGTCCAGCCCATCTGGACGAGCAACTACTACATCGTCCGCATCGGAACCTGATCCGCGGCCGGCCGCCCCGCCGACCCGCCCTTAGCACATCTGGCGTGCCATATTTTCGTGGAACGCCAGTTGTGCGTTAACCTGAGGGCCTGATGTTCTGCGATTTTCTTTCGGGAGAGCCAATGCGCGAGCTTCGCACAGTCCATGCCATGGATGTGCGCGGACACTCGGTGCTGCGGCACGGCAGTCAAACATGTCCGGGCCACGCCGTGGCTCGTCGGGCGTTGTCCTCGTGACAGCGCTCTTTCTTGTTTGGCTGCACTCTCCTGTTTCGCTGGGCGCCGGAACGTAGTTCGAATGGCTGGAAGCCGTCCAGCCTCCTTCGAAAGGGAGCGCATGCGCACACTGGTCCTCAACGCGGGGTACGAGCCCCTCGCCGTGGTGTCCTTCAAACGGGCACTCGTGCTGGT
The DNA here is from genome assembly GCF_900101115.1 of Cryobacterium psychrotolerans. GTDB lineage: Bacteria > Actinomycetota > Actinomycetes > Actinomycetales > Microbacteriaceae > Cryobacterium > Cryobacterium psychrotolerans. Next base: position 24,338 of record NZ_FNFU01000004.1, on the reverse strand, counting down.
CATGAATCACAAAGCAACGATCGTCGAGAGCGACCAGGAGCACCCGGTCGTGGCCGCCTCCGGGTTCTGGGAGCGCCCGAGCGTCATCCTGCTCACCCGATACGTGCGCATCCCACGGTCGGTGGCCGTGCCTGTCAGCCGGCGGGGAGTGTTGCGCCGGGACGAGCATCGCTGCGGCTACTGCGGCAAATCGGCCAGCACGATCGACCATGTGCTGCCGCGGTCCCGTGGCGGCCGGGACACCTGGGACAACCTCGTCGCCTGCTGCCTGCGCTGCAACAACGTCAAGGGCGACCACACGCCGGCGGAAATGAACTGGGACCTGCTCTTCGATCCGCGCATGCCGCAGGGGACCACCTGGGTGGTCAGAGGCGTCGAGCGCCCCCTGCCCCAGTGGGACGAGTACCTCGCCCCGGCAGCCTGAGGACGACGCGAAAGTCACGGCAATGTAACGCCCGAGGTGACATTCGGCGCTCGTTCCCATAGTGTGGGGGAGCCAGACGACCTGAACCCGCACTCCGGAGGACCCCCTTTTGCCCCAGCCCGGCCAGACCGGTTCTCCCGAGAACTCCACTGCGACTCCCACGCGCCGCGAACTTCGCGCGCAGCGGGAGGCAGGAGAAACCCCGGAAGTTTCCACCGAGCCGGCCGAGCAGAAGGCCGCCCCGGCCGTCAGCGTGGCCCCGGATGCCGCCCGCGCAGCCGCGCGGCCCATGGCCGCGCAGCCCGTGACCCCAACGCCGGCGGCCACGCGCCCGCCGCCTTCCAAGCGCAACAGCCCCCTGACGGTCGCGGTCACCCTGCTCGCGATTCCCGGACTCTTCCTCACCGCGGCGCTCCCGGCCTACGCGTTCACGCCGGGCGAGGGCCTCGTAGGCGCCCGCACGGCGCACCAGCGAGCGTCGGCGGAAGCGCAGGACGTGACCGTGGCAGCCGGTTCGGCGAGCATCTCGGTCGCCCGCGACGGCTTCAGCGCGACCACCACCGCGCAACTGGCCGAGCGTGAGCGCGCCGCCGCCGCGGCCGCCGCGGAGAAGGCCGCTGACGCGGCCCGCGCGACGACCGCCGCCTACGCCGTCTACGGCATCCGTGCCGACGGTGACGACTACCCCTGGGCGGGCAAGACGAGCGGGCTCTCTCCGCTCGGCTACGTCTACGGACAGTGCGTCGACTTCGTCGCCTGGCGCCTCAACCGCGACGCCGGCGTGACCGGCGGCAACTGGCGCTGGACCTGGAGCAACCTCACCCCCGGCGGCGGAGACGCCTCCCAATGGGCCAACGCCTGGTCCGGCCACGGCTGGGCCACCGGCAACAAGCCCGTCGTCGGAGCGGTCGCCTGGTTCAACTACAACCATGTTGCCTACGTGCAGTCGGTCTCGGCCGGCGGTTCCGTCGTGCTCGAGGAGTACAACTGGATGGGCAGCAGCGCGTACCACACGCGCACCGTCCCGGCCAGCGAGGTGCCGCTCTTCCTGTACCCCCCGACATAGTCGGCGCACACCGGGTTTGGCGCACACCGCTAAACTTGACCGGTCAGCCTCTGTAGCTCAACGGAAGAGCAGTTCCGTCCTAAGGAAACGGTTGGGGGTTCGAATCCCTCCAGGGGCACTTCACCGCCAACAACTTGGATATTTCCTACAACGCCTTACGGCGGATGTTGGAGGCTGGGCTACGCTGACGATCGTGAGCACCTACAGACCTCCCCTGACCGATCTCGCCTTCGTCCTCGAGCATGTCGTGGGTTACCCGGGCGTCGCCCGGTTGCCCGGCTACGAGCATGCCGACCTCGACACCGTGGTCGACCTCCTCGAACAGTGCGGCGATTTCATGGCCAAAGTCGTGGCGCCGACCAACCAGCCGGGCGACGTCGAAGGCGCGCGCCGCCAGCCCGACGGTTCGGTGGTCACGCCGGCCCCGTTCAAGGCGGCCTACCGCCAGTACGTCGACGCCGGATGGGGCTCGGTCCCGTTCCCGGAGGAGTTCGGCGGCGGCGCATTCCCCTGGTCGGTGAACCTCGCGATCCAGGAGATGACGGCATCCGCCAACATGGCCTTCGCGCTCTGCCCGCTGCTCACCCAGGGCGCCATCGACGCGCTCCTGCACTACGGCGACGATGCCCAGAAGCAGCGCTACCTCCCCAAAATGATCAGCGGCGAGTGGACCGGCACGATGAACCTCACCGAGCCGCAGGCCGGGTCGGATGTCGGGGCGCTCGCCACGCGTGCCGCGCCGAACGGTGACGGGACCTTCGCCATCACCGGGCAGAAGATCTTCATCACCTACGGCGAGCACGACCTGGCCGAGCAGATCGTGCACCTCGTGCTGGCCCGCACGCCCGGCGCACCCGCCGGCACCAGGGGCATCTCCTGCTTCATCGTGCCCAAGTTCCTGGTGAACGAGGACGGCTCGCTCGGCGAGCACAATCCGGTCACCTGCCTCTCGATCGAGCACAAGCTCGGCATCCACGGCTCGCCGACCTGCGTGCTCTCCTACGAGGGCGCGACGGGCTACCTCATCGGCGAGGAGAACCTCGGCATGCGGATCATGTTCGTGATGATGAACAGCGCCCGGCTCTCCGTCGGCACCCAGGGCCTCGCCATCGGCGAGCGCGCCTACCAGCAGGCGCTCGACTTCGCCCAGGACCGCAGGCAGGGCCTGGCGATCGGGGCGGAGGGGAAGGACTCGGCGATCATCGAGCATCCCGACGTGCGCCGCCTGCTGATGACCCAGCGGGCCTACCTCGCAGCGCTCCGCCGGATGATGCTCTTCAACGCCGTGCAGATGGACCACGCCAGCCACGACCAGGACGAGCGGGCCGCCGCGCGGGCCGGCGAGGTCGTCGGCCTGCTCACCCCGATCTGCAAGTCGTTCGGCACCGACCTCGGCACCGAGATCACCTCCCTCGCGCTCCAGGTCTACGGCGGCATGGGCTTCATCGAGGAGACCGGAGCCGCGCAGCATTACCGCGACGTGAGGATCACCCCGATCTACGAGGGAACCAACGGCATCCAGGCTGCGGACCTCGTCGGCCGCAAGCTCGGCGTGCGCGGCGGCGCCTCGGCGATGGAGTTCATCGCGACCATGCGCGAGGTCGAGGCGGAGCTGGCGAGCGCCGGCGATGACTTCGACTTGATCCGGATGGAGCTCGGCCGGCAGTTCGACGCCCTCGAAACGGCCACCGCGTGGATGCTTTCCACCGGAAGCACCGACCCGGACTCCGCGCTGTCGGGCTCCACGCCCTACCTGCGCATGTGGGGGCTCTGCGTCGGGGGATGGCTGCTGGCCCGCTCGGCCCTGGCCGGGCCGGCCACCGGCGACGCCGAGATGGCGGAGACCCAGCTCGTGCTCGCCCGCTTCTACGCGGAGCAGCTCCTGCCGCAGTGCGCCGGCCTGCTCGGGGCAGCCACCGCCGGATCCCGAGACCTGTTCGCGCTGGACGCCGGCCGGCTGGCGGGCGCGGTGCGCCGCGGCTGACGCGCGACCGCCGGTCCCCCAAAGAGCTGACTACCGGAGGCGTCGGCGCTGCCGCAGACTATGGAACACGATGCACGCTCCTCGAGCTGCATCGCCGGTTCAGGAGACATTCGGGTTGTCACCCTGGCCAGGAATTGCGAGGGGGGCCAATTCGGGTTTGGCCCCCTTTCGCATGCCCGGCCCGCCCGGCTTGCACCACAGTTCGCCCCGCCCCTGCGACACTGGTACGCGAGCGAAGGAGAACCGATGGCGCTGATCGACAATGCGATCTACGTGGACGGCCGACGGGCGGCGACGCCGGCCTCGCTCGATGAGACCTACGAAGTCCTCAAGGCGAACGCGGGGTTCGCCTGGATCGGCATGTACCGGCCGACCGAGCAGGAAGTGCGCTCCGTCGCCGAGGAGTTCAATCTGCACCACCTGCCGGTCGAGGATGCCTTGAAGGGCCACCAGCGGTCCAAGCTCGAACGCTTCGACGACATCGCCTTCCTCGTGCTGCGCCCGGCGCGGTACATCGACGCGGAGGAGCGGGTCGAGTTCGGCGAAGTGCACCTCTTTGTCGGGCCGGATTTCGTGCTGACCATCCGTCACGCCGAGGCCCCCAACCTCGCGACCGTGCGCCGCCGCATGGAGGAGGACCCGGCGCTCCTGGCCCTCGGGCCCGAGGCCGTGCTCTACGCGATCCTCGACCAGATCGTCGACGAATACGGGCCCGTCGTCGCGGGCCTCGAGAACGACATCGATGAGATCGAGGACCAGCTCTTCACCGGCGACCCCGAGGTGTCCCGCCGCATTTACGCGCTCTCCCGCGAGGTGATCGAGTTCCAGCGGGCGACCCAGCCGCTCGTGGGCATGATGGAGTCCCTGCAGCGCGGGTTCGAGACCCGCAACGTCGACGTGGAAATCCGCCACCACCTGCGCGACGTGCTCGACCACACCATCCGCGTGGTGGAACGGGGAGACTCGTTCCGGGAGCTGCTGTCCAACGCGCTCACCGTGCACAGCACCCTGGTGAACCAGCGGCAGAACGATGAAACCCGCAGCCTCTCCGAGACGAGCCTGGCGCAGAGCGAAGAGGTTAAGAAGATCTCCGGCTGGGCGGCCATCCTGTTCGCGCCCACGCTCATCGGCACGATCTACGGCATGAACTTCCGGCACATGCCCGAACTTCTCTGGGAGTGGGGCTATCCGTTCGCCGTCACCCTGATGGTCGGGATGGGCGTGGGCCTCTACGTCATCTTCAAGAAGCGCAACTGGCTCTGACCATCAGTGATCGAGCGAAACCCGGGGGCGCCTACCCGCAAACCGTGCCAGTCCGAATTAGGGTATCCCTGTGTGGCGCCTCGATAAGAAACAAGATGACGACGGCATCCTGTCGGAGTACACGGATGCGTCCGGCTCCGACGCGCCGAATTCGACCTCCCCGCACTCCGTGAGCCTCGGCGATCCGTCCCTGGTGGCCGGCAATATCGCCGAGCCGACCTGGCAGCGCTGGCGCGACGAACTCGCCGCGGTCGGCGGCCGGTCCCCGCTGCTGCACTTCAACGACGGCACGCGCACGCGCATCGAGCTCAGCGCCACGCACCCCGGTGGCCTGCCGCAGTTCATCACCGGCAAGACCACCCTGCTCTCCAACCTGATCCGCGACGAGCTCGCGCTGCGCAACGCCCGCCTGGCCGCCAACGAGATCACCCAGAAGGGCATCGAGCTGCGCTCCATGCGCGGGATCGAATCGGTCAACCTGGCCATCGGCCTGGCCCAGTGGAAAAACGGCGAGGCCGAGTTCAGCGCGCCCATCCTGCTGCGTCCGCTGGCGATCCGGCGCTACGGGCGCGACTTCGAACTCAAGCTCAAGGGCCAGCCGTTCCTCAACCCGGAACTGGCCCGCGCCCTGCACGACCAGTTCCAGATCACCCTCGACGCGGACGCCTTCGTGGCGCTCGCGGTCACCAACGGCGCGTTCAAGCCCCAGCCGGTGATCGACCGGCTCCGCGGCCTCACCTCGCACCTGCCCTGGTTCAACGTCGTGCCGCGACTGGTGGTCTCCTCCTTCGCCGACGTCGGGCGAGCCCTCGCCGCCGACATCGCCCGGCTGGACCACCCGCTGCTCGACGCGGTCGCCGGAAACCCCTCCGCCCGCCGCGCCGTCGAGACCGCGTACAACCCGGTCGTCCCGATCGGCCAGGACGTGCGCCCGCCGGCCACCGACATCCTGTTGCTCGACGCCGACCCGGAGCAGGAAAACGTCATCGCGCAGATCGCCGCCGGCAACTCGCTCGTCGTGAAGACGCTGCCGGGCACGGGCGGCACGCAGACGATCGTCAATGCCATCGGCGCGCTGATCTCCCAGCACAAACGCGTGCTCGTGGTCAGCGCCCGCCGGTCCAGCCTCGACGGCATCGCCCACCGACTCGTGCAGGTCGGCCTCCCCGGAGCAGCCGTCACGCCGCGCAACCTGCGCCGCGACCTCGTGCAGTCGATCACGCGCAACGAGAAGGCCACCCAGCCCCGCGTGGGCGACGTCGACGACGCGCTCGTGCGCCTGCGCAAGGTTCTGCTCGACTACCGATCGGCCCTGTCCCGGCGCGACGCGGCGCTCGGCGTGTCCGTGCTCGACGCGCTCGGCGAACTGGCCCGGCTCGCCCAGCTGCCGTCCCCGCCCTCGACGATCGCGCGGCTGGACCGCGGCGCACTCGAACGGCTCGCGCACAACCGCGGGGCCGCCGCGGCGACCCTGATCAAGGCGGCGGCGCTCGGCGAGTTCCGCTACGGCCCGGGCGACTCGCCCTGGTACGGCGCGACGTTCACCTCGACCGCCGAGGCGTCGTCGGCGCACCAGCTGGCCAAACGGGTCAACCAGATCGAACTGCCGCGCCTGCTCGAACGTGCGTCGGGGCTGGTCGGCCAGACCCGGCTGCGTCCCTTCGAGACCATCGCGGAACTGGGCATCTACCTGCGGCTGCTGCTCGACATCCGCGAAACGCTCGACCGGTTCCAGCCGGCCGTGTACGACCGGCCGCTCACCGAGCTGATCGCCGCCACCTCGGCGCGGCGCGACTCGCCCGACATGCCCTCCAGCAGCCGTCGCCGGCTGCGCAAGCTCGCGGACGAGTACCTGCGGCCGGGCGTGCACGTCAGCGACATGAACGAGAGCCTCCGCCGCATCCAGCAGCAGCGCACCCTCTGGCAGCGGTACGTCGTCGCGGGTTCCACCCCCGAGGTCCCCGTCGGCATCAACGACGTGCACGTGGCCTACCAGCGCGTCGCCGAAGACCTGGGCCTGCTCGACATTCCGCTCGGCGCCGCGGGGACCACCCGAATGCTCGCCAACCGTCCGATCAAGGCTCTCATCTACACCGTCGCCGGGCTGGCCGCGGAAAGCGAAGTGCTCGCGAACCTGCACGAGCGCACCGCGCTGCTCTCCACCCTGCGCGAGCACAACCTCGACCCGCTGATGACCGACCTGGCACAGCGTCACGTGTCGGAGAAGGATGTCGCCGACGAACTCGAGCTCGCCTGGTGGCAGTCCGTGCTCGAGGCGATGCTCAGCGACAACAAGGCCCTCCTGAACGCGAACACGCAGGTGCTCGACCGCCTCGAAGCCGACTTCCGGCTCGTCGACGAGGCGCACGCATCCGCCACCGGCCAGCTGGTGGCCTGGCTGCTCGCCGAGACGTGGAAGATCGGAGTCGTCGACTGGCCGGAGGAGGCCGACCACCTGCGCCGGCTGCTGCGCTCCGGCCGCGCCACGCCGACCAGGCTGCACGATGCCGCCCCCCACCTCGGCCGGGTGCTGGCGCCCGTGTGGCTTGCCTCCCCGTATGAGGTCGCCGACCTGGACGACCGGCTCAGCTTCGACACCGTGCTGCTCGTCGACGCCGGTGCGACCACCTTCGCCGAGAACGTCGGGGCGGTTCGCCGCGGCAAGCAGGTGGTGGCCTTCGGTGACCCGGTCACCCAGACGCCCTCACCGTTCGAGACCGGCATCGGCGAATCCGGGGACGCCGAACCGCACAACGTGGACGCCCTGCACGCCGACTCGGCGCTGGCGCGCCTCGGCGAACTGCTGCCGACCCTCACCCTCACCCGCAGCTACCGCGCCGGGGGAGAAGACCTCGCCGAGATCGTCAACCACCGCTTCTACGGCGGCCGCATCGACTCCCTGCCCTGGGCCGGCAGCTTCCTCGGCCACGGGAGCCTCAGCCTCAGCTACGTCGCCGGCGGCCGCGGCATGCCGGATGCGGAGAGCGGCGCCATCGAGAGTGTCGACGCCGAGGTCGCCAAGGTCGTCGAACTGGTCCTCGACCACGCGGTCAAGCGCCCCCGCGAGTCGCTCATGGTCATCACCGCGAGCGCCCGCCATTCCGTGCGGGTGCACCAGGCGGTCCTGGCCGCGTTCTCCAAGCGCACCGACCTCTCCGACTTCATCCTCAAGGACCGCGCCGAGCCGTTCACCGTGCTCACCCTCGAGCAGGCCGTCGCGCAGAGCCGCGACCGGGTCATCTTCTCGATCGGCTACGGGCGCACCCCGCACGGCCGGCTGCTCTCCAACTTCGGGTCCCTCGGCGAGCCGGGCGGCGAACGGTTGCTCGCCATCGGCATGACCCGTGCCAGGCGTGCGATGGACATCGTCTCCTGCTTCCGGCCCGAGGACATCGACGCGGACCGCCAGCGCCACGGCATCCTGGCCCTCTCCCAGGTGCTCAGCGAAACCGAGGCGCGCGCCAGGGAGAACCAGGCGCCCGACCCGAGTGAGTCGATGCTGGTCGACCTGGCCGGCCGGCTCGAACGGCTGGGCCTGACCGTCTCCCTCGGCCACCGCGGCAAGCTCGCGCTCGCGGCCTCGCACGCCGGCCGTGCGGTCGTCGTTGAAACGGACGCCGTCGTCGGCCGGGCGAGCCTGCGCGAGTCGCTCCGGCTGCGCCCCGAGGTGCTGCGCCGGCTGGGCTGGCACTACCTGAGGGTGCACAGCTTCGAACTCTTCAGCAACCCGGATGCCGTCGCCCAGCGGGTGGCGACTCTCGCCGGGGTCAAGCGGGGTGGCCCCGCTGCCGAGCTGGCGACGGCTCCGATCGCGGTCGTGCCTGCCCGCGACTGACGGGCTAGCCTTGTCCCATGAGCGCTGAAGACGACACCAGTGGCGCGGACGAGCGCGCCGGCACGACCGGCGCACCCCGGCAGCCGATCGTGCGCCAGCGCGGCGCGAGACGCGCCAAACTGCTGCCCGCGCCGAATACGGACCCGAGCCCGGACGTGCCGATCGAGCGCGAGGAGGGCGGCGTTGCCCCCACGGCGTCGGGGTCCCGTGGCGCGAACGACGACCGACTCCGGCGGGACCGCCCGCCGCACTGGTAGCCGGTCGGGCCGGGCCCGTTGGTTAGAGCGTGTGCTTGGGGCCTTCGCTGGCGGCCTCGCTCGCGCTCGACGCGAGGAGGTCGCGGATCTCGGCGAGCAGGTCGAGCTCGGTCGCAGGGACGGCTTCCGCGGCGGCAGGGACGCCGGCGGCTCGGCGGCGCTCCTGGGCTTCCTTCATCTTGTTGAGCGGGAGCACGAAGACGAAATACACCACGGCCGCAATCAGCAGGAAGGTGATGATCGCGGCGAGCACGAGCCCGAAGGACATCTTCGCCCCGCCCGGCAGCTCCACGATCATGGACTCGGCCAGGCTTTCGGCGTTGAAGAGCGTCGCGATCAGGGGGTTGAAGATCCCCGTCACGATCGCATTCACGACCGCCGTGAATGCCGCGCCAATGACAACGGCGACCGCGAGGTCGATCACATTGCCGCGCATGATGAAGTCCCTGAAGCCCTTGATCATGATCGAACCTCTCTCAAAGCGTTCCACTACGGTTTTTTCGGGGCAGAGGAGCCCGTGCTCGACGTGGTCGGCGAGACACTGGCGGACGGCTTGCTCTGCGTGGCGGCGGGCGCGGCCGACGACTTCTCGCCGGCAGCCTTCGCCGGCTTCTCGGACGCCTTCTCCGGAGCCTTGTCGGCCGCCTTCTTCGCGCCTGACCTCGTGTCCCGGGACGCAGTGGCTTCCGCCCTGGCGTCATTGCGGTAGAAGCCGGAACCGGTGAAGCTCACCCCGATCGCGGAATACACCTTGCGCAGCTTGCCCTGGCAGGTGGGGCACACGGTCAGTGAGCTGTCGCTGAAGGACTGTTGGATGTCGAAGGCGGTGTCGCACTCCGTGCAACGGTACGAGTAAGTGGGCACGTCAATCTCCAGCTGATGGAACGGCGAGCGAAATGCTGGCCAGGGGTCTTAGAACGAGATGATTCTCGTGGGGGTGACCAGTCCGTTGACCGGCTGGTCGTGCACCTCGCGGGGCACCTCGTCGACGAACTCGTTGTCGAACACGACGGCGTACACCGGGGGGCACTTGTCCATGGAGCCGAGGGTCTTGTCATAATAACCGCGACCCCAGCCCATCCGCATGCCGGTGCTGTCGACGGCCGCCGCCGGAACGATGATCAGGTCGACGTCGTTGATGGCGATCGGGCCGAGGAGCGTGCCGGCGGCCTCCGGAACCCCGGCGATGCCCTCCGTCTCGCCATTGCCTTCTCCGACGGTCCAGTCGAGCAGCCCGTCTTCGCGCGACACCGGGAACAGGACACGGATGCCGTCGGCCTCCGCCCAGTTCACGAAGGGGCGGGTATTGGGTTCGGTGCGGGAGGAGAGGTAACACGAAATCGACCGGGCCGACAGGTCGATGGCGAGGCTCTGCAGGTTCTCGGTGAGACCCGCAGTCGCGGCCTCTCGCTCGACCGAAGTCATGTTCTGACGGCGCTCCCGCAACTCGGCGCGGAGCGCCCGCTTTCGGTGAGGGATGTCGGAGTCCATAAAGTCATCCTAGATGCCGATACCCTTGACCCCATGGGCACCCCTATAACCAAGGCCGTCATTCCTGCAGCAGGACTCGGCACACGATTCCTGCCGGCAACCAAAGCGATGCCGAAGGAGATGCTGCCCGTTGTCGACAAGCCGGCCATCCAGTACGTCGTCGAAGAGGCGGTCGCGGCGGGGCTGCACGACGTCCTGATGATCACCGGACGCAACAAGAACTCCCTCGAGAACCACTTCGACCGGATGACCGAGCTGGAAGACCTGCTCGCACGCAAGGGTGACCTGACCAAACTGGCCAAGGTCAACGAATCCACCGATCTGGCCGACATGCACTACGTGCGCCAGGGCGACCCCCTGGGCCTCGGCCACGCCATCCTGCGCGCGAAGATGCACGTCGGCCGGGCACCCTTCGCCGTTCTCCTCGGCGACGACATCATCGACGCCCGCGACCCGCTGCTGGGCAAGATGCTGCACGAACAGGACAAGCGCAACGCCAGCATTGTCGCCTTGATGGAGGTGGACCCGTCGCAGATCCACATGTATGGTGCCGCCGCGATCGAAGAGACCGACGATCCCGACGTCGTGCGCGTGACCGGCCTGGTCGAGAAGCCCAGCGCCGCCGACGCCCCTTCGAACCTCGCCATCATCGGGCGCTACGTGCTCCGGCCGGAGGTGTTCGACGTGCTCGAGCACACCAAGCCGGGCAAGGGAAACGAAATCCAGCTCACCGACGCGCTGCAGGAAATGGCTATCACCCCGGAGGAGACCGGGGGAGTGTACGGCGTGATTTTCCGCGGCCGACGCTACGACACGGGCGACCGGCTCGACTACATCAAGGCCATCATCCAGCTCGCCGTGGATCGCGACGACCTGGGTCCGGACCTTCGCCCCTGGCTGCGCGATTTCGCCGGCCGCATGAGCTAGGCCAGACGACTACAGTGGGCGCAAACCACCGGGCCGCGGCCCACGACTAGACAGGCAAGCAGTGCCACTCGCGATCCCGACGCTCCACGAGGGCCCCGTCGCCCTGCGCCCGATCCGGGTGCGTGATGCCAGGGCCCTCGAGCGCGTTCTCCTGGAGAACCGGGCGTGGCTGCGCGCCTGGGAAGCGACCAACCCGTACGCGCCGATGTCCTTCGACACCCGCGCGAGCATCCGGAACCTGCTGCTCAACGCCCGGGCCGGGCACGGCCTGCCGTTCATCGTCGAGTACGACGGGCAGATCGCCGGGCAGCTGAACGTGTCGTCGATCACCTGGGGCTCGCTGTCGTCGGCCACGATCGGGTACTGGGCGGGCAAGGAATTCGCCGGCAAATCGATCACGCCGGCGGCGGTCGCCCTGGCCACCGACTACTGTTTCACCGAACTGGGCCTGCACCGGATGGAAATCTGCATCCGACCGGAGAACGCTCCGTCGCTGCGCGTGGTCGAGAAGCTCGGATTCCGGTACGAGGGGCTCCGGCGCCGCTTCATCCACATCAACGGGGACTGGCGCGACCATTTCTGCTTCGGCCTCGTCGCCGAGGAACTGCCGGAGGGTGTGTTGCGCCGTTGGCGCGCCGGGCTCGTGCCCGAGGATGCGGCCATGGTGTCGCCGGCGGATCTCGCCGCCGCCGCGCAGCCCTTGCCCATCATTGGGCGGTGACACACCCTTGGTAATCATGCCCGGTGGTGCTCCGCGCTCATACCGTAGTGACCATGAGTAGCGAGGCGCTGGGCGGTGGAGTGATGGTGGCGGTCGCCGCCACCCTCTGGGTGACCTATCTGATGCCGACCTGGTCCCGTCGTCGCCAGTACCTCGCCGTGGAGCGCAACGCCGTTCGGCTGCAGCAGACGCTGCGAATCATGGCCGAAACCGCCGAAGTTCCCCAGCAGGTTCGGCTGGAGGCGAACGCGCGCACGGTCTCCGCCCAGCAGAAACTCCTCGCCCGGGCCGAAGACGATGCCCGTGCGGAGTCGAAGCAGGCGGTGGATGCCGCCGCTGCGGCGCGGCGCGCGGCCGGCCTCGCCCGGTCGGCTTCCGCTTCCGCTTCGGCGGGGTCGCCCGCGCTCGCCCTCCGGCGGCTGCGCAGGTGGCGCGCGCTCAGTTCCCTCGTGCTCCTGTCCGGACTCGTCTCGCTGGTGGTCGGCGCGGTCACCGCCCTGGTGGCCGGTTCGTGGACCGTGCTCGGCTTCGGCGCTATCGCCGTCGCCCTGGCGTTCGGCTCGTTGTCCCGGCTGGCCCGAATCGCCCGTGCGGCCCGGGTGTTCGCCCGGGCGCCGATCGCGACATCCCTCACGGCACAACGCTTCGAACCCGTGCACTTCGACGAGGCCCCGGTGGCCAACCCCACCTGGACTCCGCAGCCCCTTCCGCGCCCCCTGCACCTGTCCCGGGGCTCGATCGCGCAGACCGCGATGGCGTCGGTGGATGCCGCGGCCGAGCTGCGCAAGGCGGCCGCCGAATCCGAGCTCGCCCTCCGGGCCGCCCGGATCGCCGCCGCCGTCACCCCGATCTCCCGCCCGGCCGCCGCGCGCCCCGCCGCCCAGCCGGCTTCCGCCGGCACCTCGGCGCCGAACCGATTCGCCTCGATGGGCGTCGTCGGCGAGACCGAACCCGGCATGACCGACCTCGACGCCGTGTTGCGTCGCCGTCGGGCCGTCGGATAGCCGACCCAGCCGACCCGACCGCGGCACACACCACCCGCGCGTGCATGATATTCTTCAGTAGCAGTCGGGGGCTATGGCGCAGCTGGTAGCGCGCCTCGTTCGCATCGAGGAGGTCAGGAGTTCGAATCTCCTTAGCTCCACCGCTGTTTGAGGAAGGGCCCGCCGCAAGGCGGGCCCTTCCCGGTTTAAGCCCTGGCTGAGATGCGGAAAAAGTACCTTCGTTGGGAAATTGAAGGTACTTTGTCCGCAACTCAGCGTGGAGGCGGGTGGCGTTCGCTTTAGGGGGTGTGCGCGAGGCCCACGGGCAGGGTCGGGAGGTCGGCGCGCATCGCGATCAGCGCCCGGGCGTGGGCGTCGAGGCGCTCGTCCTCCGCGCTGGCGAGGGGGAGCGAGCGCACCGGCTCCGCGCCGCCGTCCGCCCCGCGGGAGACAAAGATGCTCATGCACTGGGTGGTGAGCTGCAGGTCGTGCGGGGTGCGGGGGCTCCCGGAGCGTACCCGGATGCTGATGTGCATGCTGCGCGGTCCGGTATGGATGAGCCGGGCATCCACCTCGACGATGTCGCCGATCCGGATCGGGCGGTAGAAATGGATGCCGCCCGAGTACACCGCCACCGCTGCCTCAGAGCTCCAGCTCGCCGCGCAGGCGTAGGCCGCCTCGTCGATCCAGCGCATGACCGTTCCGCCGTGAGCCTTGCCGCCCCAGTTCACGTCGCCGGGCGCAGCCAGGAAGCGGAAGACTGTGCTGGGGGTCGTGCCCTCGTCCGAATAGAGCTGGTCGCGCATGGCGGCCTGGATGCGCCGGCGCGGTTCGAGCCGTTCCCTCGCGTTCCGCTGCAGCGCCTCGTCGGCCGCCGAGCGCGGGCGCCACTCGGGGACCTCGCGCGGGCGGCGGGCGTCGTCCATGGCCACGAAGACGAGAATGCAGTGTGTCGCCGGCGTGTACCGCCGCTCGCGGACATCCGTCGTCTCCACCGTGACCAGCACGTGCATGCTCGTGCGGCCGGTGTGGATGATCCTGGCGTGCACCTCGACAAGCCTGCCCGGCTCGATCGGCCGCGTGAAATGGACGTTGCCGACGTACGCGGTGACGCAGTAGGAGGCGCTCCAGCCGACGGCGCAGGCGTAGCCGGCCTTGTCGATCCACTCGAGTACGCTGCCGGCGGCCACCGTGGTGCCGGATGCGGCGACATCCTGCGGATTGGCCATGAACCGCAGGGTGATGCGGTCGCTCTGCTCGGGCTCGGGCTCGGGCTGGGCGGCGGGCTCGGGGACGGTGGCGGCGGCGGGCTCGGGGATCGTCACGGGAACTCCAACTCTGGGCGGCCGGGTGCTCTCTGTCCGGTCCCGGTCCCAGAATCGCACATCCGGCAGCCCCGCGGGCGGGTGTGACGCGCCGTCCCCGCGGATGTCGGTGGACGTGATTAGCGTGGATGCAGACAGGAGGAGGGCAGGCATGGGCGATGGTGCGAACCAGGGCAGCAGCGTCCGTTTTCGCTGCGGGCACGGTGCCCCGCCGGGCGAGGCGAGGATCACCCTCCAGCGTGACTGCCCGCTCTGCATGCTCCTGGCCGAGACGAAACGCCGCCGCGCTCAGCTGCTGCGGAAAGTGGCCCCCGGCGGTCGCGCGGCCCTCGCGGCCGAAACCCGCATCGGGGCCTCCTACGAGTGGATCTGCGAACGCGGGCATTCCCGGTTCGAGGCGAGCGTCCGTGAGGCGCTCACCGGGCCCGGTTGCCCGAAGTGCCGGGCGAACGCGCAGGCGCCGTCCGCACGGTTCGAGGGCGGCATCCCGTTCATGAAACCGGGGCTGAAGACACGAACGTCCATGACCGAGCAGCGGCTGCGGATGCTGCTGGCCGAGCGCATCCGTCTGCCGCACCGGGTCAACGCCGTTCGGATCAGCCGCACCTTCTACGGCAAGCCCGAGGTCTGGCCGGACATCATCATTCCCGCGCTCAAGGTCGCGATTGAGTACGACGACCCCGGCCGGGACGGCACGGCACACCGCGGGCTGAAGGAGGCGTCCGACCGGGAGAAGGACGCCGCGCTCGGCGAAGTCGGCTGGGAGGTCATCCGGGTGCGCGCCGGCGGGCTCGGTGAACTCGGACCGCACAGCATTGTCTGTGCCGGCATCTCGATGGCCGTCGTCGACCGGATCGTGGAGCTGCTGCGCGAGATCCGCGGCGACGAACCGGTGGACGCGATCCTCGTCGACCGAGGCAGCTCAGCCGACTGAGGGAGTTCAGCCGACGCTGGTCTCCATCGTCAGGACGCTGGTGCCGTCCACCTCCGACAGTGACAGCAGCACCTGCGGCGCGCCGAGCTCGGCCAGCGAGTCCACGTGCGTGCCGCCGCAGGGGATCCGCACGGTCTGCTCCGGCAGTTCGCAGACCCAGTACCGGCGGTCGGTGAGCAGATCGCCGTCGCGCTCAATCCGCACGGCGGCGCCCGAGGCGACCCAGCCGGCCAGGGCCGCGTTGATCGCGTCCTGCACCTGGGCCAGGTCGTCGGCCAGGCCCTCCGTGACGAAGCCCTTCTTACGCAGGGACTTGCCGAGACGGTAGGTATCGGTCGATCCGTTCTCGCGGATGAGGGAGACGTCGATGGCCACCCCGTCGAAGTCGGGGTTGCCGAGGCCGTCGGCGCGGATCTCCTTCTTCCAGCGGTCGGCGACGGCGCGGTTGAGCGCGAGCGAGGCCACGTGGCAGCCGGTGTGGCCGGCCGACGTGCGCAGCCGGGCGCCGGCATCCACGGACACGCGCACCGGGTCGCCCTCGGCCGCCAGGGCGCCGCTCTCCAGCACGTGCACCACGACAAACGCCCAGCCCTCGGTGCCCTTGCCGACCGGGATGTCCCGGCCCAGGTGCAGTTCGGCCCCGTCGGTTGCCCCCACGATGGCGTCCACGACGGTGTGGTCGATCTCCCCGATCCGCAGCACGGCCGCGTCGGCGCCCTGGTCGGGCCAGCCGGCGTCGACGGGGTGCACGCTCGTGGCGTCGAGCAGCACGGCCACCCGCCCGCCGGGCAGCACCTCGACATGGAGGACCGTGGCTGCGTTACGCACCGACCCGGACGGGTAGAGCACAACGGTGTCCTGGGTGGGGAGCGTCATGGGGACCTTTCTTTCAGCAACAGGGCTTTCGGGAAAACAAAGGTGCTGCCCCGTCTTGCGAGGCAGCACCCGGTGATGGTGGAGGAGACAGGCCTTAGCGCTTCCTGGCCTTCTCGGTTTCGCTCGACTTGGCCTGCTTGTCGGCCCTTTTCTCCTTCAGCGACTTTCCAGCGACCTTCTTGGACGCATCCTTCTTCGGTGATTTGTCAGCCATGTGTACCCCTTCGAACCGAGCCCCGGCGGCATCCGTTTCCTCGACCCTACGCGGGATCGCCCGAATCGGCGCGTCGGGCGTCTAGATGCGTTTGCCGGAGCCGCGTCCGAGCGCGATCGGCAGCGCCATCAGCGGGCCGATGGAGCGGCGCTGCAGGCGGCGGGCCGGACCCCAGACGAACTGCACGAGCGACTGGGCGAGGATGGCGCCCGCCGCCAGCGCGGCGGCGACCGCGCCGGCCGTCAGCAGGCTGAGCAGCCCCTCGATCTCGCCCTCCGACACCTGCAGCAGGCCGCGGAACAGGCTCAGTCCCGGCACGAGCGGAACGAGCGCCGACACCATGATGACCAGCGGCGGCGTGCGCACGATGCGCGCGGCCACCGCGGCGAGCAGGCCGACGCCGACCGCGGCCGCGCCCGACGACCAGACCAGGCCGAAGCCCGCGTTCGCTCCGGCCAGGTAGAGGAATTCGGCGACGGCGCCGAGCAGGCAGACCACCCAGAACGCGCGCCAGGGAACCTGAACGGCGAGCCCGAAGCCGATGACGACGACAACGGATGCCACCAGCAGCAGCGGCAGGTTGGCCAGCGTCAGGGCCACATCCGAGTCGACCCGCAGCCCGAGGCCGAGCCGGCTGAGCATCAGCGACGCCCCGGCAACACCGGTGACCAGACCCCCGGTGATGACCATGGCTTCCAGGGCGCGGGCGGTTCCGGTCAGGTAGAACCCGGACAGGGTGTCGTGCACGGCGCCGAAGGTGGTCACCCCGGCCAGGAGCATGATGATCGCGGCGACGACGACGAGCGACGGGTTGGCGCTGGGGTCGATGACCTGCACGAGGGCCGCCAGGATCGGTCCGATCGCGCCGCCGACCACCGTCTGGTAGAACACCGGGACGCGGCGGTTGTCCAGCATGGTCGTGATCAGGTCGATGATGAACGCGGCGACGAACGCCGCCAGGATCACGACCGGTCCGCCGCCGATCAGCACGGCCGCGCCGGCACCGACCAGGCTCCAGCCGACGCGGCGGAACAGCATCGGAACCTGCGGCTTCGCGCTGACGATCGTGGCCAGTTGTTTCCGGGCGTCCGCGACATCCATCGGGTTCTCGAGGATCTCGGCGATCAGCTCGGATGTCGCCGTGAGCTTCGCGTAGTTCAGCGACCGGTATTTCACGTTTCGGCTGCGCGAGATGGATTCGTGCGTGGCCGGATCCTCGTGGGTCAGGTTGATGATCGTGTGCGTGATGTTCGCCTCGGTGCCCTTGAGGCCGTAGGCGCGCGTGATCGCCTCCATGGCCGCCGTGGCATCTTCCGCGCCGGCGCCGGCGGCGAAAATGACTTCGGCCAGGCGCATGGTGAGGTCGAGGACGGCCCGGGTGTGGGCGGCGGTGTCGATGATGCCGATGCTCGAGGTTTTGGTCATTTTGCGGGTCCAGAGTCAGTGAGCGGTCCGAGCCAGGCCGAGGCCACGGTGGAGTGTGCGGATTCGGCGTCGGAGGGGTGGAACAGGCCGGCGAGCACGTCGCGGTACAGCCGTCCGAGTTCGTTCCCGGCGAAATACGAGGAGCCGCCGCTGACGCGGAGCGCCTGGTCGACCACGTGCTTCGCGTTCTCGGTTGCCCGGTGCTTGAGCCCGGCGAGCCTCGGGTACCACTGGGCGCCGTGGTCGGCGAGCGCGTCGACGTCGCGGGCGAGCGCGTCGATCTGCGGGTAGATGCCGTCCATGGCGATCGCGGCGTCGGCGACCCGCCAGCGGATGTCCGGGTCCTGGTCCAGGCTGCGCCCGTCGTTCTTCAGCGAGGTGCGCCGCCCGGCCGCTTCCACGGCGAGCTCGAGCGCGCGCCGGCCGATGCCGGTGTACACGGACGCCAGCAGGATCTCGAAGGTCGCGAAGATGGCGAAGATCAGCGGATCGGAGTTGGGCCCAGGGTCGAGGCGGCGGAACACCCGGTCGGGCCGGGCGTACGCGCCGTCGAGCACGGTGCTCCGGCTCTGGCTGGCCCGCATGCCCAGCGTGTCCCAGTCGTCCTTGACGCTGACGCCGGGGTCGCTGCGGTCGATGAACGCCCAGACGATCTTCGGGGCGCCCGGCGCCGAGGAGTCCAGCCCCATCACGCCGAGACTGGTCCAGGCGGGGGAGAGGGAGGTGAAGACCTTGGTGCCGAAGAACCGGTAGCCGCCGCCTTGCTGCGGGCGGGCATCCGTCGTCGACCCGAACAGCACGAGGTCGTTGCCGGGTTCGCTCACGCCGAAGCCGAGGACCTCGCCGGCCGCCGCGCCCTCGAGCAGGAAGGCGAGGCTGTCGTCGCCGCGCTCGAGCAGCGCCCTGGCCACGCCGGTCCAGACGAGGTGCATGTTGACGGCGAGGGCGGTCGCCGGCGCGTGCGCAGCGAGCCGGATCTGCTCGCGCGAGACCTGCTGCAGGGTCAGGCCGAGTCCGCCGAAGCCGGCCGGGACGAGGGCGCGGAGGTAGCCGGCCTCGGCGAGCTCGGCGAGGTCCTCGGTGAAGAAGACGTTGTCCCGGTCGTAACCGGCCGCTCGCCCGTGAATCCGCGCCAACAACTCGTCGCTCAGAAGCGGCGGAGTGGCAGGCGTGGAATCGTTCACACCTGCCAGCCTATGCAGCCTTGCGCTTCCTTGTTGACAGCCAGACGATCAGCAGCACGACCGCGCCGATCGCGCCGAGCACCGCCAGCCAGGGCAGCAGGAATCCGATGGCCACGAGGGCGCCGCCGAGGGCCGACATGAGCGCGTTCCAGCCGGCCAGAAGGCCGTCCCAGAAGTTGTCCGGATTGGGCGGATCGACCGTGCCCTCGGAGTACAGCTCGAGGCTGATCGTCGAGAAATCGACCTGGTCGGCGAGGTAGTCGCGCTGCGCCTGCAGCCCTTCGAGTTCACTCTGCCGTTGCGACAGGGCGCTCTCGATGGCGATCAGGTCGGTGGCGTCGGTCGCCTTGGCCATCAGGCTGAGCAGCCGGTCGACGGAGGTCTGCAGCGATGTGATGCGGGCCTCGATGTCCTGCGTCTGCTGGGTGATGTCCGTGGAGTTCAGCGACACCCTGTTCACGGTGCCCAGCTTCTTCAGCTCGACGACGGCGTTGTCGAGCTCGTCGGCGGGGATGCGCAGCACCAGGTTCGCGCTCGCCGGCTGGTCGTCGACGCTCGGGTTCTCGGTGCGGCTGTCGACGCGACCGCCCGCCTTCTCGGTAATGTCCGCGGCGGTCTGGGCGGCCTCGATCGGATCCTTCACCGTGAGCGAGACCGTTCCGGTGGTGATCACGTCGCGGTTGTCCGTCACGACCTCGCCGCCGCCGGTGACTCCCTTGTCCGGGGCCGGCTCGCCGGTGACGCCGCCGCCGTCGGTGACGCCGCCGTCGCTGACCGGCGGTCCGGAACTGTCGCTCGACCCGGATGACGTGCATCCGGAGAGGATGAGCGCCGCGAGTACGATCGCGGTGGCGGCCAGGGTTCGCTTCATGCCTCACAGTATGGCCACGCGGACGGCCGCTGTCTGCATGTTGTCTGGGAGTCCAATCACAATTCGGCGTCGGGGTTCGACCGGCGCGGCCATACTGGACGCATGACCTGGTGGGCGGATCTCGCGGCAGTGTTCGGCCGGCGCCGTCCACCGCTCCTGCACGTCGCCACCGATGAGGGGTCAGGTCCCGTGGTTGTCCTCGTGCACGGGATCGCCTCGTCGTCGGTGACGTTCCGGAACATGGTCCCCCTGCTGGTGCCGCGACACCGCGTGATCGCAGTGGACATCCTCGGCTTCGGCGAATCGCCCGCGCCGGAGAACTCCGAGTACACCCTCGAAGACCACGTGGCCTCGCTCGAGGCCACCATCCGCTCCCTCAAGCTCGACGAGCCGTTCACCCTCGTCGGGCATTCGCTGGGCAGCCTGATCGGATCCCGCTACGCCGCGAAGAACCGCCGAAACGTCTCCGGACTGGTGCTGGTCGGCCCGCCGGTCTACCTCTCGCCGGCCGATATCGGCGACCCCCGCGTGCGCGGCCGGGTGACCGCCTACCTGCGAGCCTACGAATTCCTGCGGGCGAACAAGGACTTCACGCTCGCCAACGCGGCCATCATCTCGCGGCTGCTGCCCAAGGGGATCTTCGAGATCACCACGAAAAGCTGGACCCCGTTCGTGAAGTCGCTCGAGCATTGCATCGAGTCGCAGACCGTGGTGAGCGACGTGGCGAGCCTGAACATCCCGGTCGCGGTCGTCTACGGGTCACTCGACGCATTCATCGCGCCGGGGAGCATGACGGTGATTGAGCGGATGCGGCACGTCACCACGTACCGAGTCGAGGCGAACGACCACCTCATCCGGCCGCGCCTGGCGCGGACCGTCGTCCGGGCGATCGAGGAAGCCGGATCGAGGGCGATCTCCGCGTCGGCCGCCGGGGACTCGCGCCGCCCTCCCGTCGACTGAGCGGTGCGGAGCGGCGCGGCGGCCGCGGCACCTCGCGAGGGCGCGCGCGGGTGGTTAGGCTGGCGTCATGGAGAAGCGAACCCTCGGCAGGACCGGGCGAACCGTATCGGTCATCGGACTTGGAACATGGCAGCTGGGAGCGGACTGGGGCGACGTCTCCGAGGCCGACGCGCTGGCCGTGCTCGCGGCATCCGTGGACGCGGGCGTCACCTTCTTCGACACGGCAGACGTCTACGGCGACGGGCGCAGCGAACGCCTGATCGGCCACTTCCTCGAGGTGGATGCGCCGGGCCAGGACATCACGGTCGCGACGAAGATGGGACGCCGGTCCGAGCAGCTGCCGGAGAACTACGTGCTGGCCCACTTCCGCGAGTGGACCGACCGGTCGCGCGCGAACCTGCGCACCGACAGGCTCGACCTCGTGCAGCTGCACTGCCCGCCGAGCTCGGTGATCGAGTCCGACGAGGTCTACGACGCGCTCGACACCCTCGTCAGCGAAGGCGCGATCGCCGCCTACGGCGTCAGCGTCGAGACCTGTGACCAGGCACTCGCGGCCATCGCCCGGCCCGGGGTCGCGACCGTGCAGATCATCCTCAACGCCTTCAGGCTCAAGCCCCTGGACGAGGTGCTGCCGGCGGCGCGCGCGGCCGGGGTGGGCATCATCGCGCGGGTTCCCCTGGCGAGCGGGCTGCTGACCGGGAAGTACACCCGCGACACGAAGTTCGCCGAGACCGATCACCGCAACTACAACCTCGACGGCAGCGCCTTCGACGTGGGGGAGACCTTCTCCGGGGTCGGTTTCGAGACCGGGCTGGCCGCGGCGGCGGAATTCGCCGCGCTCGTTCCCGAGGGCCTGACGCCGGCCCAGGCGGCGCTCGCCTGGGTCGCCCAGATCGACGGCGTCAGCAGCGTCATCCCCGGCGCGCGCTCGATCTCGCAGGCGCAGGCCAACGCCGCGGCCGGACGCGCGGAACCGCTCAGCCTCGCATTCAACGAGGGTGTTCAGGACATCTACGACCGACTCCTGCGCGAGAACATCCACTCTCGGTGGTGACCGGCCCGGGGGAGGCCGCTGCGACGGATGCGCGGGGCGATCGCTCGCCCGCGCCGGCGAAGCGCGGGCTCGGGCCCGCCTTCACCAATCTCTTCGCCGCCAGTATCGCGAGCAACCTCGGCGACGGGATCGCCCGCACCGCGATGCCGCTGCTGGCGGCTCGGCTCACCGACGACCCTCTGCTGATCAGCGGGATCGCCGCCATGGCGATGCTGCCGTGGCTGCTCTGCGCCATTCCCGCCGGCATCCTGATCGACCGCATCGACCGGCGCAAGGCCCTCGCGCTCGCCGACACCGTGCGGATGCTGCTCGCCGTCGCGCTGTGCGTGCTGAGCGCGACGAACGGCCTCACGATCTGGTGGCTGTACCTGGTCATCTTCGTCTACGGCGCCTTCGAGACCGTGTACGACGGGGCGACCCGCGCGGTGGTGCCGAGCATCGTCGCCCGGGTGGATCTGCCCCGGGCGAATTCGCGGATCGAGGCCGGCGAGCTCGTCGTGCAGAGCTTCCTGTCCGGGCCGCTGACCTCCCTGCTGTTCGCGGTGTCCGTGCTGATCCCGCTGGGCGTGAACGCGCTGGCCTTCTTGGGCGCCGCCGCGCTCGCGCTCCTGCTGCCGAAGGTCGCCTCGGGCCGCCAGCACGCCGCACTGCTCGACACGCCGCAGGTGGCCTGGTACCTCCAGTTCGTCGACGGCTACCGGTTCATCGTGAAGAGCCGGATGCTGGTGACGCTCTGGCTGGTCAGTACCGCGGGCGGGCTGGCCTTCTCGTTCGCGACGGCGAGTTTCGTGCTGTTCCTGCTCGGACCCCTCCGGGTACCGGAGGCGGCTTTCGGCGTGTTCATGCTCTCCGGTGCGGTCGGGGGGATCGTCGGCTCGGTCCTGACGGCTCCGCTGAAGAACCGGCTGAACGCGGGCCCGACGATGGCGCTCATGCTGCTGCTCAGCGGCAGCACGTTGATCCTGGTCGGGGTCTGGCCGAACGTCTGGGTCGTCGGAGTGGCCTTCGCGCTCTCCAGCGGGTCGATCACGGTCTGGAACATCCTCGTGATGTCGCTGCGGCAGAGCATCATCCCCGGGCACCTGCTCGGCCGGGTGCACGGAACCTGGCGCACCCTGCTCTGGGGGGCGATGCCGCTGGGCAGCCTGCTCGGCGGGTTCGTCGGCCGGGTCGACCTCGCACTGCCGTTCATCATCGGGGGAGGGGTCGCCACGCTGCTGGCGGTCGCCTTCTTCCGGTTCATCACGAGCCTGCCCAACGCGGAGGACGTGCCTGACCCGATGGGCCCGGCCGCGCTCGTGCCGCTGGGCTAGGCGCTCGGCAGCGCCGGCCTGGCGCCGACCTCTCGTGCCGCCCCTATCCGTGGTCGTCGGGGTCCTTGCCGGTGCGCTCGCCGGAGTCCAGCGCGGTGATGGCCGCCAGGTCGTCGGCGGCCAGGCTGAAGTCGAAGACGTCGATGTTCTCGCGGATGCGGTCCGGCGTCACGGATTTCGGAATCACGACGTTCCCGAGCTCGAGGTGCCAGCGGATCACGACCTGGGCTGCGGTCTTGCCGTGCCGGGCGCCGATCGCGTCGAGCACGGGGTTGCCGATCGCGCGCCCTCGGGCCAGCGGAGACCAGGCCTCGGTCAGGATGCCGTGGGCCGCGTCGTACCGGCGCACCTCGGCCTGCTGCAGCCAGGGGTGCAGCTCGACCTGATTGACCGCGGGGACGACATCCGTCTCGCGCAGCAGCCGGTCGAGGTGGTGCGTGTGGAAGTTGGACACGCCGATCGAGCGGGCGCGCCCGTCGGCCCGGAGGGTCTCGAGCGCGCGGTAGGTGTCGATGTAGCGGTCCTGGCGCGGCGCGGGCCAGTGGATGAGGTACAGGTCGACGTAGTCGAGCCCGAGCCTGGCGAGGCTGTCGTCGAAGGCGCGCAGGGTCTCCTCGTAGCCGTGCTGGTCGTTCCAGACCTTCGTGGTGACGAAGACGTCGCCTCGGGGAAGCCCGGACCGGGCGATGCCCCGGCCGACGCCGCGCTCGTTCTCGTACATTGCCGCCGTGTCGATGTGGCGGTACCCGGCATCGAGCGCGACCTGCACGGTGTCCGCGGCGAGGGCATCCGTCACCTTGTACACGCCGAGGCCGAGCTGCGGAATGCTCCGCCCGTCATTAAACCTGAGCCACGTATCCATGCCCCCCATTAAACCAACCATCTTCCGCCGAACTGTGAGTTTGGCACCTTCGTTGGACGGCAAAGTCAAGCGGTCTAGGCAACGCGGGTGGTTTCAGCTGCCTTGAGCAGCTGGTTCAGCCGGGTGGCTGGGGTGTCGAGGTCGAGGGTCGGTCGGGGACGCCGGTTGAGGGTCGCAGCGACTCGGCGGAGATCGTCGGCGCTGTGGGCTGAGAGGTTCGAGCCCTTCTCGAACCAGAACCGCAGGAGCCGGTTGGTGTTCTCGTTGCTGCCGCGCTGCCAGGGCGAGCGCGGGTCGCAGAAGAAGAGTTTCGTGTCCAGGGCGACCTGGATGCGGGCGTAGTCGGCGAGCTCGGTGCCGCGGTCCCAG
>NZ_FNFU01000006.1 GCF_900101115.1 Cryobacterium psychrotolerans | reverse complement strand
CAGGGCCACCGGCAGGGCGCCGAGGGCGGCGAGGCCGCCGGCTTCGCCCTGGCGTCCGCCGCCGAAGGCGATGACGACGAAGACGAGCACGAAGGTGCCGATGATCTCGGTGGCCAGGTTCCAGCCGTAGGACCGGATGGCCGGGCCGGTCGAGAACGCGGCGAGTTTGCTGCCCGCATCCGGTTCGGCGTCGAAGTGCTGCTTGTAGGCCAGCCAGACGACCACGGCGCCGAGAATCGCGCCGAGCATCTCGGCGGCAATGTAGACGAGCACCGACAGGAACGTGACCGGCACGCCCGAGCCGAACTCGGTGGCGCCGGAGGCCACGAGCCCGAGCGTCACCGCCGGATTCAGGTGCGCGCCCGAGTTGTAGGCGACGATCACACCGGCGAAGACGGCGAGGCCCCAGCCGATCGTGACCATGAGGAAGCCACCGCCGAAGCCCTTGGTTTTTGCGAGCGCGACGTTGGCGACAACGCCGCAGCCGAGCAGCACGAGGATGGCCGTTCCGACTACCTCCGACAGGAATACAACACCGAGATTGTCCACATTGACCTTTCTGATGGGGTGAAGCTGAGGATCCGATTCACCAGGGGTGAATCAGCAATCCTGTGAAACCGTACCGGTCCCCCGGTACCCGTTTGGGGGGTTTGGGCTGCACGTTCGTGCAGATCCGGCCCGCCGGGCGTCAGGCGGCCGCGTGGGCGTCCCGTTCGATCGGAGCCAGGTCGACTCCGTGAACCTGGCGCAGGATGCCGACCGCGAGCTCGATCTCGGCCGCCCGGCGCGCGGCATCCCAGCCGAGCACCGGTGCGACCACATCGGCGAGCTCCCCGACCAGGGCGCTGGTCGTGCCGCCGACGAATGCGATGCTCGTGCGCCGCAGCAGCACGTCGATGAGTCGCACGACCGACTCCGTGGCGGCGAGGTATTCGATCTCGCGCCGGGTGTAGTCCGAGGCGTGCTCCAGCGGGGCATCCGGCCCGGCCGTGAGGTGCTCGATGACCTGCACCGCCCGAGTGCCGTACCGGGCCAGAAGCAGTGCGGCCCTGGGCCGGCCCACCTCGTCGCCGTTCGCGGCCAGCCAGACCTGCAGCGCGTCATCCGTCACCGGAAAGTCGCGCCCGCCGCCGATGGGGAGCCCGACCGTCGAGACGGTTCTCGGCATGCCCAGCAGGGTCAGGATGTCGCCGCCCAGGTTCTCGGCGAGGGCGCGGAAGGTCGTCCACTTGCCGCCGACCAGGCTGAGCAGGGTGCCGGTCCGGGCGCCGAGCGGGCGGGATTCGATCCGGTAGTCGCGGGACACGAAGCCGGGCTGTTCGTCGTCGTGGCGGGGCAGCGGCCGCACCCCGGCGAAGCGGAAGACGATGTCGGAACGGCCGACCGTGATGTCTGGGAATACGTGCGAGACGAGTTCGAAGAAGTAGTCGATCTCGGTCTCGGTGCAGCGGATCGGCTGGGTCATGTCGTGCTCGAGGTCGGTCGTGCCGATCAGCACGCGGTCCTTCAGCGGGTAGATCAGCACGATGCGGCCGTCGCTGTGCTCGAAGAAGATCTCCCGCCCGCCGGTCGCGGCGAGCAGTTCGGGATGGTCGACGACGATGTGCGAGCCCTTGGTGCCGCCCATGAACTCGCTGGCCCGGCCGAGCGCGGCATTGGTGAGGTCGGTCCACGGCCCCGAGGTGTTCACCACGACATCGGCCGTCACGCTGAATTCCTCGCCGGTGACGACGTCCCGCAGGCGCACGCCGTCGGCATCCATCCCGATCGCCTCGGTGTAGTTGGCGCTGCGGGCGTGCAGCCCGGCATCCAGGCCGTCGCGCAGCACGTCAAGCGCGAGGCGCTCCGGGTCGTGCATCGCCGCGTCGTAGTAGGTGGCCGTGTACTTGAGGCCCGGATTCAGCCGGGGCAGCTGGGCCAGCGACTCGCGGGCGCCGTGGAACTCGTGGCGGGGAACGCTGCCGCCGTCGCGGGAGAAGGAGTCGTAAAGGGAGAGGCCGACCTTGATCAGCAGGGCGCCGCGCTCCTGGTGCTTGCCCTGCCTGTGGGTGAGGAACCGCAGCGGCGCGGCCAGCACACCGGAGAAGGTCGAGAAGATCGGCACCGTCGTCTTGAGCGGCTTGACGTAGTGCGGCGCGATTTTCAGCAGCCCGTTGCGCTCCTCGACGGACTCCTTGACCAGGCGGAACTCACCGTTCTCGAGGTAGCGGACGCCGCCGTGGATCATGTGCGAGGACGCGGCCGAGGCGCCCGAGACGTAGTCTCCCTTGTCGACGATCACCACGTCGACACCCTGCAGTGCCAGGTCGCGGAAGGTCGCGATGCCGTTGATGCCGGCCCCGATGATGAGCACCTGCGCCTCGGGGCGGGTGCGGATGGCTGACTGGGCTGACTGAGACTGGGTGGACGTCACTGTTCTCTGGCCTCTCGGGATGGGAGCATGCAGGGGCGCTTGCGCTGACGGCAAGACATGTGAATGAATACAGCCTGACAGTCCGACACAAACATTCAGTCGGATTGCACATACGTGCAAGGAGTGAGAATGCTGCTCGACGACGACCCGGCGCAGTCCGACCGCACCCGCGACGCGCTCACCGCCTCGCAGCTGTACTACCTGCAGGACCTGACGATGGAGGCCATCGCGCAGGAGCTGCACACCTCGAGATCCTCGGTCTCCCGGCTGCTCAGCCACGCCAGGGCGACCGGGCTCGTCGACATCCAGATCCGGTCCCCGCTGGATGCGCCGAGCCGGCTGGAGCAGGAAATCCAGGCCCGCTACGGGGTCACGGCGCATGTCGTTCCGGTGTCCGACCGTGCCAACGACGTCGACCGGCTTGAGCGCGTCGCCCTCTCGGTTGCACGAATTCTCGGCCAGTACTTCGACTCGAACATGATCATGGGCATCGCCTGGGGCTCGACGATGAGTGCGATCAGCCGGCACATCACGCCGAAGCCGACCCACAATTCGCAGATCGTGCAACTCAATGGCGCCGGCAATATGAGCACCACCGGGCTCGGCTACGCGAGCGAAATCCTCGGCCGGTTCG
The DNA here is from genome assembly GCF_900101115.1 of Cryobacterium psychrotolerans. Lineage (GTDB taxonomy): Bacteria > Actinomycetota > Actinomycetes > Actinomycetales > Microbacteriaceae > Cryobacterium > Cryobacterium psychrotolerans. The sequence continues at coordinate 169,989 of NZ_FNFU01000006.1, read as the reverse complement.
GCAACGCGTTCGGCGCCCATGTGCAGCAGTTCCCGGTGCCCGCGTTCTTCGACGACCCGCTGACCAGGCAGGCGCTCTGGCGCGAGCGCAGCATGGCCCGGCTGATCGAGATGCAGGGGCGGATGGACGTCGCGCTGTTCGGGCTGGGGTCGCCCTTCTCCGAGGTGCCCAGCCACGTCTACGCCGGCGGCTACCTCGATCCGGACGACTTCGACGCGCTCAACCGCGACGGGGTGGTCGGCGACGTGGCGACGGTGTTCTTCCGCGCTGACGGGTCGACCGGCGGCATCCCGCTGAACGAACGCGGCACCGGCCCGGACTTCGCCGTGCTGCAGCGCACGCCACGCCGGATCTGCGTCGTCTCGGGCAACTCCAAGCTGCCGAGCCTGCGCGGAGCCCTGTGTGCCGACCTCATCACCGACCTGTTCCTCGACGAGGGCACGGCGCGGGCACTGGTCGCGACCCCCTGACCGGCCGGCACGCGGTCCGCCGGTCGCCGCCGCACCAATCCGCCGTCGCCCGGTCCCACGGCCGCCACCGCCGCAATCCGCCGACCAGCGGCCGGTTCGCTGTGTGGCCAACTCAGGAGAATCCGTGCGCCGGCGCCCGGAGGCCGCACTCATCCGGGGGAACCGGGCCCGAACATCCGAAATCTCCTGAGTTGGCCACACAGCAGCCGACGCGGGAAGCGGGAAGCGGACGCGGGAAGCGGGAAGCGGGCGCGGGAGGCGGGAGGTGACGATGCGGGCGGGAATTATCCGGAGCCGCACGCGTTGGGATATAACTAGAAGTAAGAAACGTGCTCCGGGGTCGGTGAAAATCCGAGCCGGCGGTTAAAGTCCGCGACCCGTGACGCTCCTCGGAGCGAAGCGGTTGAGCTGGTGAAACTCCAGCACCGACGGTTAAAGTCCGGATGGGAGGCGCACGAGTCGGTTGATCTTTCGAGATCGATCGGCGGGTTTCGCGTTTCGCGATGCCCCTACCCCCGGAGTTCGTGCGGACCACGAACGGGGACGGGAATGACACAGGACGCGGACTACGAACGCTCCATGCGTCGCGCCCTCGACCTCGCCGGCAACGGCCCGGCGACCGGCGTCAACCCGCGCGTGGGCTGCATCATCCTGGGCGCCGACGGCGAGACACTCGCCGAAGGCTGGCACCGCGGCGCCGGCACCCCGCACGCCGAGGTCGACGCCCTCTCCAAGCTTCCGGCCGGCGGCGCCCGCGGCGCAACCGCCGTGGTCACCCTCGAGCCGTGCAACCACACCGGTCGCACCAGCCCCTGCTCGGTCGCCCTCCTCGACGCCGGCATCAGCCGCGTCGTCTACGCGGTCGCCGACCCCGGCGAACGCTCCTCCGGCGGGGCCGAACGGCTGCGCGCGGCCGGCGTGGCGATCCAGGGCGGGGTGCTCGCCGAGGAAGCCACGGCGTTCCTGGCCGACTGGCTCTTCGCCGCGGGCCTCGGCCGCCCGTTCGTGACCGTCAAATGGGCCTCCAGCCTCGACGGCCGCGCGGCCGCCGCCGACGGGTCCAGCCAGTGGATCACCGGCCCCGAGGCCCGCCAGGACGTGCACCGGCGGCGAGCGCAGGCCGACGCCATCGTCGTCGGGACCGGCACGGTGCTCGCCGACGACCCGGCGCTGACCGCCCGAGACGCCGACGGCGGCCTCCTGCCCGGCCAGCCGATTCCCGTCGTGCTCGGCACCCGTCCGATCCCCGCGGGCTCCGCCGTGCTCTCGCACCCGCAGGCCCCTCTTTTCTTCGACGGCTCCGACCTCGGCGCCGTGCTCGGCGACCTGCACGAGCGCGGCATCCGTCGCGTCTTCGTCGAGGGCGGCCCCACCCTCGCCAGCGCGTTCGTGGCCGCCGGCCTCGCCGACGAATACCTCATCTACCTGGCCCCCACCCTGCTGGGCGGCGGCCGGCTCGCCCTGAATGACATCGGTGTCCAGGGCATCGCCGAACAGCGGCGGCTGGCCATCACCCACCTCGACCGGCTCGGCGACGACATCCTCGTCATCGCGCGCCCCCTGGAAAGGAACGACCATGTTCACCGGAATCATTGAGGAACTCGGCAGCATCGAACGGATCGAGCGTTCGACGGATGCCGCACGCCTCACCTTCCGCGCCCCCCTGGTCGTGGCCGGCGCGGGGCACGGCGACTCGATCTCGGTCAACGGCGTGTGCCTCACCGTCGTCGACCGCACCCCGGAGGGCTTCACGGCCGACGTCATGGCGCAGACCCTGGCCATGTCCACGCTCGACGGCCTGGCCGAGGGCACGCCGGTCAACCTCGAACGCGCCGCCCTGGTCGGCGACCGCCTCGGCGGGCACATCGTGCAGGGCCACATCGACGGCACGAGCACCGTGCTCCGGGTCACCCCCGGCGACGCCTGGCGGGTGCTGAGGTTCGACCTCTCCCCCGAGCTCGCCCCGCTGGTCACCGGCAAGGGGTCGATCGCGATCGACGGAGTGTCGCTCACCGTGAGCAACATCAGCCCGGCGAGCGAACCGGAGCAGTGGTTCGAGGTCTCGCTGATCCCCGAGACCCTCACCGCGACCACCCTCGGCGCCCTCGGGGTCGGGGACCAGGTCAACCTCGAGACCGACATCCTGGCCCGCCACGCCCTGCGAATCCTCGACCTGGCGGCGGCCGCACGACCCACAGCCGCAGGCGCAGGCGCCGCCGACGCCGCACCCCAAGCACCCGCACCCCAAGCACCCCAAGCACCCCAAGCACCCGCAACACAAAGGAGCGCATTATGAGCCTCGCCGACATCCCCACCGCCCTCGAGGCGCTGCGCCTGGGCAAGCCGGTCATCGTCGCCGACGACGAAGGCCGCGAGAACGAGGGCGACGTCATCATCTCCGCCCAGATGGCCACCCAGGAGTGGATCGCCTGGACGGTTCGATACTCGTCCGGCTTCATCTGCGCGCCGATGACCAACGACATCGCCGACCAGCTCGACCTGCCCGTCATGGTTCTGAACAACGAGGACGTGCGCGGCACCGCCTACACCGTGTCGGTCGACGCGGCCGATCGCCTGAGCACGGGCATCAGCGCCGCCGACCGGGCGCACACCCTGCGGGTGCTGGCCGACCCGATCTCCACCCCGGCCAGCCTGCACCGGCCGGGCCACATCCTGCCCTTGCGCGCCGTGGACGGCGGGGTGCGCGAGCGCGACGGCCACACCGAGGCCGCGGTCGACCTGATGAAGCTGGCCGGCCTCGTGCCGGTCGCCGGGATCGCCGAGATCGTCGCCGAGGACGGCGAGATGATGCGCCTGCCCGGCCTGATCGAGCTCGGCGAGCGCGAGGGCGTGCTCGTGATCACGATCAAGGAGCTGATCGAGTACCTGCAGGAATTCCACTGCGACACCGACCTGCCCACGATCAGCCCGATCCTCGAATCGCCGCGGGTGGACTTCGAGGTGGAGACGACGGTTCCGACCAGGCACGGCGCATTCCAGATGCGGGCCTACCGCGACCGGATGACCGGGGCCGACCACGTCGCCGTCGTTTCGGGAGTCCCGGCCAACGGCGCCCTCGTCCGGGTGCACTCCGAGTGCCTGACCGGCGAGGCGTTCGGCTCGCTCAAATGCGAGTGCGGCCCCCAGCTGGACGCGGCGCTGGAGACCATCCAGCGGGAGGGCGGTGTCGTCGTCTACCTGCGCGGCCAGGAGGGTCGCGGCATCGGCCTGATCAACAAGCTCCGCGCCTACAAACTGCAGGAAGACGGCCTGGACACGCTCGACGCGAACCTGGCCCTGGGCCTGCCCGGTGACTCCCGCGACTACGGCGCGGCCACGGGCATCCTGCACCAGATGGGGCTGACCTCGGTGCGCCTGCTGACCAACAACCCGGAGAAGGTGCGCCAGCTCGAGCTGCACGGCGTCGCCGTGACCGAGCGCGTGCCGCTCGTCGTCGGGATCGGCAGCCACAATGAGGACTACCTGGCCGCCAAGCGCGACAAGATGGGCCACCACATCGAGGAGCACCACATGTTGAAGGGAATCGCACTGTGAGCGGAGCAGGATCGCCCGAACTGACCGTCGACGGAACCGGCCTCAGCGTCGTGATCGTGGCCGGGCGCTGGCATGACGTGATCACCGACGGGCTGATCGCCGGGGCGACCCGCGTGCTCGAGGCGTCCGGCGCAAGCTGGTCCCTGGTGCGCGTGCCCGGCAGCTTCGAGCTGCCGGTCGCCTGCAAGATCGCCCTCGAGAACGGGGCGGATGCGGTGGTCGCGCTCGGCGTGATCATCCGCGGCGGCACCCCCCACTTCGAATACGTGTCGGCGGCGGCGACGGATGGCCTGACCCGGGTGGCGCTGGACGCCGGCAAGCCCGTCGGGTTCGGCGTGCTCACCCTCGACGACGAGCAGCAGGGACTCGACCGGGCCGGGCTGCCCGGCTCGAAGGAGGACAAGGGCGAGGAGGCCGCGTCGGCGGCCATCGCGACGGCTCGGCTGCTGCGGGAGCTCGCCTCCCGGTGAGCCTCGCGTCCCGGTGAGCCTCGCCTCCCGGTGAGCCTCGCCTCCCGGTGAGCGATGGTGCCGTCCCCTAGGCTGGCGGCATGGACATCCTGATCGGCATTCTCGTCATTCTGCACTTCATCGGCCTCGCCTCGCTGCTCGGCGGGTTCCTGGTGCAGGTGAAGGACATCATCGCCGGCAAGGGCACCGTCGTCGCCGCGATGTTCCACGGCGCCCTGACCCAGCTGGTGACCGGCCTGCTGCTCGTCGGCCTCGTGCAGATGGCCGAGCCCGGCGAGATCGACAATGCCAAGATCGCCGTCAAACTGGTCGTCCTCATCGTGATCACGGTGCTCGTGATCATGTACCGCAAGAAGCCCGTCGCCCCGTCGTGGGCACTCTGGGCCATCGGCGGCCTCACCGTCGCCAACATCGCCGTCGCGGTTCTCTGGAAGTAGTCCCCGCGAAACCGCAGTTGTGCGCGCTAAAACGACGTTTTAGGGCGCACAACTGCGGTTTCGCGGGGAGAGGTCAGTCGAGGAAGAGCACGCGCAGGCGGCGGGTGGTGAAGACCAGGCCGACGAGGATCATCACGACGTAGTAGAGCACGTGCCAGAGCATCCCCGGCCCGACCAGTCCCGTGGTCAGCCCGCGCACGAGCTCCACCCCGTGCCAGAGCGGCAGCGCCTGGATGACGTACTGGATGCCCTGCGGGTAAACGCTGAGCGGGTAGAACGTCGCCGAGAACAGGAACATCGGCAGCAGGAACAGGTTGATCCAGTCCATCTGCTGGAACGTCTTCATGTAGCTGGTGATCGCCATGCCGACGCTGGCGAAGCCGAACGCGATCAGCAGCACGGCCGGCAGCGCCAGCAGCGCCCACCAGGACAGGTTCAGCCCGAGCGCCTGCATCACGAGCATGAAGCCGGTCGCGTAGATCCCGCCGCGCAGCAGGGCCAGCGAGATCTCGCCGAGCGCGACATCCAGCGGCCCGAGCGAGGTGGACAGCATGCCCTCGTACAGTTTCGCGAACTGCATCTTGAAGAACACGTTCCAGGTCGAGTCGTAGATCGCGCCGTTCATCGCCGACACGGCCAGCAGCGCCGGCGCGATGAACGCCGCGTACGGCACCTCATCGCCCGATTCGGTGGTGATCGTGCCGATCAGCGCGCCGAGGCCGAGGCCCATCGAGAGCAGGTAGAAGATCGGCTCGAAGAAGCCGCTCACCACGATCATCCAGTTCGAGCTTCTCGTCGCGCGCCAGCCGCGCTGCATGACGCTGCGCGCGTTGCCGGCGTAGAGGGCGCGCATCGGCCGGGCGGCGGCGACGGATGCTGCCACCGCGGTCTCGGAATCCGTCACTTGTTCAGCCTCCTCACGGTGACGCGCCGGGCCCAGGTCCAGCCGATGCCGAGCAGCACGGCCAGGTAGAGCACGTGCACGACGGTCAGCCAGATCGGTTCGCTCGCGCCGTAGGCGAAGACCCGGGCCAGTTCGGTGCCGTGCCAGAGCGGGGAGATCCAGCCGATCCACTGCAGGTAGATCGGCAGCACGCCGAGCGGGAAGAAGGTGCCCGAGAACAGGGTCATCGGCAGGATGATGAAGCGCATGACCATCACCAGCTGGCCGTTGTCGTCGATGATCCTGGCCGTGTAGCCCATCAGCAGGGCCCCGAGCCCGAGGCCGGTGAGCAGCGCCGCGAAGACGGCGAGGAAGCCCGTCGGCGACGGGACCGCGCCGAAGAGCAGCATGAAGCCGAAGTAGATGCCCAGGGTGACGAGCATCCGAACGGTCACCGAGATGACGATGCCGTTGATGATCTGGCCCGGCTGGATCGGGGAGGCGTTCATGCCGTAGAAGACCGGGTTCCACTTGAAGCCCAGCAGGACCGGGTAGCTGAACTCCTCGGACGCGACGGCGACGGCCGCGCTGGCGAGCAGGGCCGGGGCGACGAAGGTGAGGTAGCTGACGCCGTCGACCGCCTCCGCGCCGAGGTTGCCGTCGACGAGCGTGGCCAGGCCGACGCCCATGGCATAGAGGTAGATCAGCGGGTTGCCGATGGCCGTGACCACGACCGTCTGCGCGTAGGAGCGCATGACCCGGAACCGGTGCTCGGCGACATACCAGGACCCCCAGCGGCGTGGTTTGACCGTCGCCGCGATGGCCTGTTCGGCCTGGTCGACCACGGCGCTCATTCGATCAGGGTCCGTCCGGTCAGCCGGAGGAAGACGTCTTCCAGGCTCGAGCGCCGCACGAGGCTGGTGATCGGGTGCAGCCCGGCCTGGGTCATCCGTTCCATTTCACGCTCGCCGTTGCCGCTGTAGACGAGGATGCGGTCGGGCAGCACCTCGATCCGGTCGCCGAAACCGGCGATCTGCTCGGCGACCTGGGCGTTGCGCTCGGAGCCGAACCGCACCTCGAGCACCTCCCGGGAGGAGTGCTTGCGGATGAGCTCGGCCGGGGACCCCTCGGCCATGATCGTGCCCTTGTCGACCACGACGAGCCGGTCGCAGAGCTGCTCGGCCTCGTCCATGTAGTGGGTGGTCAGCAGCAGGGTGGTGCCCTGCTCCTTGAGCCGGAAGAGCCGGTCCCAGAGGATGTGCCTGGCCTGCGGGTCGAGGCCGGTGGTCGGTTCGTCCAGCAGCAGGATCTTCGGGTCGTTGATCAGCGCGCGCGCGATCGTGAGGCGGCGCTTCATGCCGCCGGAGAGGGCGTCCACCTTCGATTTGGCCTTGTCCTCGAGCTGCGCGAAGGCGAGCAGTTCGTCGGCGCGCTCGGCCACCTGCTTGCGCGGCAGGCCGAAGTAGCGGCCGTAGACGAGCAGGTTCTCGCGCACGCGCAGCTCGGTGTCGAGGTTGTCGGACTGCGGCACGACGCCGAGGCGGGAGCGGATCTCCGGCCCGTAGCCGTTCGGGTCGAGGCCGAGGATGCTGAGGTCGCCGCTTGTGCGGGTGGAGACCGCGCCGACCATCCGCATAGTGGTCGATTTGCCGGCGCCGTTCGGGCCGAGCAGGCCGAAGGACTCCCCTGGCGCCACCTCGAAGGAAATGCCGTCGACGGCGGCGAAGTCCTTGTACTTTTTGACGAGGTTTTGGGCGATGATCACGGGCTCCGGCACAGTTCCCCACTGTAGACCGGTCGGAGGTCATCTCCCGGGAAGTAAACTCGGTTGGTGAGCACGACACCCAGCGCCGAATCCGCCCCTTCCTCCCTCCCCTCCTCGGAGCGTCCCCCGACGACGTCCCGGTTCGGGCGCCGCGGCGGAACCCCCGAGGGGCCGCGCGCGAAATTCAGCCAGCTCATGCCCTACCTCCTCGAGCACAAGAAGGTGCTCGGCGTCGTGATCGTGCTGAGCATTCTCGGCGCCGCGGCCAGCCTGGCGCAGCCGCTGCTGGTCAGCCAGGTGATCACGATCGTGCAGAAGGAGGACCCGCTCGGCGGGCTCGTCGGCGCCCTGATCGCGCTCGTCGTCGTCTCCGGCCTGATCAGCGGCTACCAGCACTACCTGCTGCAGCGCACCGGTGAGGGCGTCGTGCTCTCCAGTCGCCGCAAGCTGATCGGGCGGATGCTGCGGCTCCCGATCAGCGAGTTCGACACCCGGCGCACCGGCGACCTCGTCTCCCGGGTCGGCTCCGACACGACCCTGCTGCGTGCCGTGCTTACCCAGGGACTCGTCGAGGCGGTCGGCGGCTCCCTCACCTTCGTCGGCGCGCTCATCGCCATGCTCATCATCGACCCGGTGCTGCTCGGGCTGACGGTGCTCGTGATCACCGTGTCGGTGGTGACGGTGACGTTGCTGTCCCAGCGCATCCGTACCGCCAGCGCCGCGGCGCAGGCCAAAGTCGGCGACCTCGCCGCCAGCGTCGAACGGGCCATCAGCGCCGTGCGCACCGTGCGCGCCTCGAACGCGACCGAGCGCGAGATCGCGGTCGTCGAGGAGGACGCCAGGGGCGCCTGGCGGATGGGCATCAAGGTCGCGAAGATCTCCGCCCTGGTCGTGCCCATCGCCGGCATCGCCATGCAGGTGTCATTCCTCGTCGTGCTCGGCGTCGGCGGCTTCCGGGTCGCCAGCGGCGCCATCACCGTCGCCGACCTGGTGGCCTTCATCCTCTTCCTGTTCATGATGATCATGCCGCTCGGCCAGGCCTTCGGCGCGATCACCTCCGTGAACGCGGCCCTCGGCGCGCTCGGCCGGATCGAGGAGATCATCGACCTGCCCGCCGAGGACCAGTTCGACCGCGACATCGCCCCGCTGGCCCTCACGGTCGGCGCCGCGAACGCGTCGATGCTGCCGGATGCCCCCGCCATCGCCTTCGAGGAGGTGCACTTCGGCTACGCGGTTCCGGCCGCGCCGGGTGGCACGCCCGAGCCCGGGGCCACGCCACCGGCCGCCGCAGAAGCCCCGGTCGCCGCCGCGGACGTGCCCGCGGTGCTCGAAACCCTGATCATCGCCCCCGGCGTACTCGAGGAAGTGCTCGCCGAACCCGATCTGATCGACGCCAACCTGGCCGCAGCCGACGGCGCCGGCACGTCGGGACCGGCGCCGGCCGGTCCGCGCGCGGTGCTCCGCGGGGTCTCGTTCAGCGCCCCGCGCGGTCTGCGCACGGCCCTGGTCGGGCCGTCCGGCGCCGGCAAGAGCACGATCCTCGCCCTGATCGAGCGGTTCTACGACCCCACCGCCGGCATCGTGCGACTGGGCGGGCTGGACATCCGCACCCTCGACCGCACCGCGCTCCGGTCGCAGATCGGCTACGTCGAGCAGGACGCCCCTGTGCTCGCCGGGTCGCTGCGCGACAACCTCACCCTGGCCACGCCGGACGCCACCGACGAGGAGTGCATCGCCGTGCTGCACGCCGTCAACCTCGGCGAGGTGCTCGACCGTGACCCGGCCGGGCTCGGCGCGGCGGTCGGCGAGTCGGGCGTCATGCTCTCCGGCGGCGAACGCCAGCGGCTCGCGATCGCCCGGGCCCTGCTCGCCGCGCCGCCCATCCTGCTGCTGGACGAATCCACCTCGAGCCTCGACGGCGTCAACGAGCAGAAGATGCGCGCGGCGATCGACGCGGTCGCCGTCAACCGCACCCTGATCGTGATCGCGCACCGGCTCTCGACCGTGGTCGATTCGGACCAGATCGTGGTACTCGACCACGGCCAGGTCGTCGGCACCGGCACCCACTCCGAGCTCGTCGCCTCCACCCCGCTCTACCGCGAGCTCGCCAAGCACCAGCTCCTCGTCTAACCGGAGCTCCCCGCACGCTAATCCCCCCACGCCGACCTGTGAGTTTGGCACCTTCCCGGGGCCCGGGAAGGTGCCAAACTCACAGTTCGGCGAGTTGGCGAGGTGGCGCGGCTACTCCGCGCGGAGGTTGTAGCGCACGCTGGCCAGCTCGGCGAGCAGCGCCGGGGGAACGCGGCTGCCGAACTTCTTGAAGTATTCCTCCGTCATGTCGCACTCCTCCATCCAGGACTCGTTGTCGATGCGGAACAGCTGCTCGACCTGGTGCTCGGACAGGTCGAGTCCGTCGAGGTTGAGCGCGTCGTCGGACGGGAGCAGTCCGATCGGGGTGTCGACGGCATCCGCCTTGCCCTCGATGCGACGCACGATCCACTCGATCACGCGCGAGTTCTCGCCGAAGCCGGGCCAGAGGAAGCTGCCGTCCGCGCCCTTGCGGAACCAGTTCACCTGGAAGATCGCCGGGGCGTTGACGCCGAGTCCCTTGCCGACCTTGAGCCAGTGGGCCCAGTAGTCGGCCATGTTGTAGCCGCAGAACGGGAGCATCGCGAACGGGTCGCGGCGCAGCTCGCCGACGGTGCCCTCGGCGGCCGCGGTCTTCTCGGAAGAGATCGTGGCACCCATGAACACACCGTGCTTCCAGCTGCGCGCCTGAGCGACGAGCGGGACGTTGGTGGCGCGACGGCCGCCGAACAGGATGGCATCGATCGGCACGCCGCCGAACGCCTCCCAGTCCTCGGAGATGGACGGGCACTGCGCGGCAGCGACGGTGAACCGGGAGTTGGGGTGCGCGGCCGGGCGTCCGGAATCGGGCGTCCAGTCGTTGCCCTGCCAGTCGATGAGGTGGCTCGGGGCCGTCTCGGTGAGGCCCTCCCACCAGACATCGCCGTCGTCGCGCAGCGCCACGTTTGTGAAGATCGTGTTGCCCCAGACCGTGTTCACGGCCGTCGGGTTCGTGATCTCGCCGGTGCCGGGGGCGACGCCGAAGAAGCCGGCCTCCGGGTTGATCGCGTAGAGCTTGCCGTCGGGGCCGGGGCGCAGCCAGGCGATGTCGTCGCCGATGGTCTCGACCTTCCATCCGGGGATGGTCGGGCGCAGCATCGAGAGGTTCGTCTTGCCGCAGGCGGAGGGGAACGCGGCGGCCACGTGGGACACGCCGCCCTCCGGCGAGGTGACCTTGATCAGCAGCATGTGCTCGGCGAGCCAGCCCTCATCGCGGGCCATGACGGATGCGATGCGCAGCGCGAACGACTTCTTCGACAGCAGCGCGTTGCCGCCGTAGCCCGAGCCGTACGACCAGACCTCGCGGGTGTCCGGGAACTGGACGATGTACTTGAGCTCGCTGCAGGGCCACTGCACGTCGTCGCGCTTCTGGCCGTCTTCCTCGATCAGCGGGAAGCCGACGCTGTGCACGGTCTGCACCCAGCGCGCCCCGCCCTCGATCAGGCGGAGGACCTTGTCGCCCATGCGGGTCATGATGCCCATGTTCAGAACGACGTAGGGCGAGTCGGTGATCTCGACGCCGAGCTGCGAGATGGGGCCGCCGAGCGGGCCCATCGAGAACGGCACGACGTACATCGTGCGGCCGCGCATGCTGCCGGCGAAGACGACCTGGAGCTCGTCGCGCATCAGCTCGGGGTCGGCCCAGTTGTTCGTGGGGCCTGCGTCGTCGGGGTCCGCGGAGCAGATGAACGTGCGGTCCTCGACGCGGGCGACATCGGAGGGATCCGTGCGGGCGAGGAAACTGTTGGGGCGCCACTCCGGGTTCAGGCGGATGAGCTTGCCCTCGGTGACGAGCTGCTTGGCCAGGGCGTCGGCTTCGCGCATGGAACCATCGCACCAGACGATTGCGTCCGGCTGGGTCAGGCGGGCGACCTCGTCAACCCAGGCCTGGAGGTTGGGGTCGGTCGTGCCCGAACCCGTGCTGGATTGTTCTCCGCCGGTCTGGATGGGGAAATTAGCGATGGTCATCTCCTGGCCTTTCATCGTTGATTTCAGGTCGATCTCGCTCGGGTGCGACGTTGCAGGGCGTGAAAATTTGCCCTCTTGATCCAGTGTGCGGCAGAAATCCGGACAGAAAGCGAGAACCAGCCGTTAAGAAAGTCGTTTCTTTCGGTATTGTTAAGGAATGTCGTCGCAAGCCTCTGATCTCATCACCCTCGGCCATCGCATCCGTCATTTCCGCGGCCAGCGCGGGCTCACCCTGGACCAGCTCGGTGACCGGGTGGGGCTGGCCGGCAGCCAGCTCTCCCTGATCGAGAATGGGCGGCGGGAGCCGAAGCTCTCGACGCTGCAGGATGTCGCGGCCGCCCTGGGCGTCGACCTCACCGAGCTGCTCAGCCGCGACGCTCCGAACACGCGGGCGGCGCTGGAGATTGAGCTGGCCAGGGCGCAGAAAAACCCGCTCTACGGCGCGCTCGGCCTGCCCCAGGTCAAGGTGACCAAGGGCACCCCGCTGGCGGCCGTCGAGTCCCTCGTCGGGCTGCACCGGGAGCTCGCCCGCCGGGCCAGCGAGGCCATCGCCACGCCCGAGGAGGCGCGGCGCGCGAACACCGAGCTGCGCGAGCTGATGCGCGACCGCGACAATTACATGCCCGACATCGAGCAGCTGGCCGAAGACCAGGTGCGGGCCTCCGGGCACGTCTCGGGCGCGCTCACCCACCGGGAGGTGAGCGTGATGGCCGAGCGCCTGGGCTTCAACCTCATCTACGTCAACGACCTGCCCAACTCCACGCGCTCGGTGACCGACCTGGTCAATCACCGGATCTACCTGCCGCCGGCGTCCATCCCCGGCGGCCACGGCCTGCGGTCGATGGCGCTGCAGGCGATGGGGCACCGGCTGCTCGGCCACGAGCGGCCCTCCAGCTACGCCGAGTTCCTCTGGCAGCGGCTGCAGATCAACTACTTCGCGGCGGCAGCGCTGATGCCACGCGAGGCATCCCTCGCCTTCCTCTCCACCGCCAAGCGCGAGCGCGAGCTGGCCGTCGAAGACTTCCGCGACGCCTTCGGGGTGACGCACGAGGCCGCGGCCCTCCGGCTGACGAACCTGGCGACGAGCCACCTCGACATGACGCTGCACTTCCTGCGCGTCACCGGCGACGGCGCCCTGCAGAAGGGCTACGAGAACGACGGCCTCCCGTTGCCGGTCGACGTGACCGGCTCGATCGAGGGCCAGTACGTGTGCAAGCAGTGGAGCGCCCGCAGCGCCTTCACCCACACCAACCGCACCACCGAGTTCTACCAGTACACCGACACGCCGGCCGGCACGTTCTGGTGCGCGACGCAGACCGGGGCGACGGATGCCGGCGAGTTCTCGATCACCGTCGGCGTGCCGTTCGCGCAGGCGAAGTGGTTCCGCGGCCGGGAGACGACCCAGCGGGCCGTGTCCCGCTGCCCGGACGAGTCCTGCTGCCGGCGCCCGGTATCCGCGGTGTCGTCTCGCTGGGTCGGGAAGGCCTGGCCGAGCGCCAGACTGCACGCCCATGTGCTCTCGCCGCTGCCCTCCGGGACCTTCCCGGGCGTCGACGACACCGAGGTCTACGAGTTCCTCGAGGCGCACGCCGCGGAGTAGCCCCGTCGGGCGCACGCCGCGGAGTAGCCCCGTCGGGCGCCCGCCCTCGCGCAGGCTGAGTTGCTGTTACTGAGTTACTGAGTTACTGAGTTACTGAGTTGCGGAAAAAGTACCTTCCCGAGCCCGCGGAAGGTACATTGTCCGCAACTCAACGGCATCCGCGACCGCGCGAAGCCGGAGCCGCGGGCGGCGGGCACCGTCGGACTATGACGCGTTTCGCATCGCCTCGAGCCCGTCGAGTATGAGGTCGAGTCCTACGAGGAACTCGTCGCCGTAGAAGTAGCCCGGCTTCAGCACATAGTCGGCGGTGAGCTCGGCAAGGTATGGGTACTCACTCCTGGGGAGCTGCGCGAGCATGATTTCGGCCATCGCGGCGACTTCTTCCGGTGTGGTGAAGGGCAGACTCTTTTCCTGCATTGCGAAACCATAGATGTAGCTGTCCACCGCTGAGAACGCGTGCGCCGCCATCGCGACGGAGAAGCCGCCGTTGCGGAACGTGCCGATCACCCGGTCGTGGTGCCGGAGGGTGGCCGCACCGGGGTTCGCGCCGGAGTCCCGCACGGTTGTCGCCCAGGAGTGCCGGGCGAGAATCTCGCGAAAAGAGATCGAGCGTTTCCGGATGGCCGTCTTCCAGTCGTCGCTATGCGAAGGCAATTCGATCTCGCTGAAGACCGCGTCTGCCATGCCGTTGATGAGGTCTTCCTTGTTGGCGACGTGATTGTAGATCGACATTGCTTCGACGTTCAGCTCTTCGCCCAGCCGCCGCATCGTGAGCGCATCGAGTCCCCCGACGTCGGCGAGTTTCACGGCCGCCTCAATCACCCGATCGCGGTTCAGTCGGACTCGCGCCTCTGGCGCTGCCCTGCGCGGTGATGCCATGTCGCTCTCCCCTATTTTTCCTCAGTCATTGACAACCTTACTCCGTACATGTACCGTACTTACAACCTAAACATACGTCGTAAGTATGGACACCGTACAACGTAAGGAAATGATCATGACAACTCGCCTGCAGTTCGCACCGACCATCACGGCACGGGCGTTCACCCTGAACCCCTTCCGCTGGTCGCAGGCCACGGGAGCACTCGTGTCGGGCATCGCCCTGACGCTCATGGTGTTCCTGGCCATCTTCGGCAACTTCGTCGCCATCGAGGGTCTCGTGACCGCCGGAGACGCAGAGAAGACCGCGGAAGCGATCGCGGCCTCGCCGGCGCTGTGGATCGCCGGCATCGTCGCGATGTATCTCGTCGCCGTGCTGGACGTCGTCGCAGCCGCCGGAACCGCCGCGCTCTTCAAGCCCGTCAACAGCCTCGTCTCCACCGTGGCCGGCCTGACGAGGACCGCCTTTGCGGTCTGGTTCATGATCGCCCTCGGCCAGCTCGTGATCGCCTTCAACAACCTCGGCACCCCGGAGGCGGCGCTCCACAACATCGAGGCGTTCACCTCGATCTGGAACACCGCCCTCGGCCTGTTCGGCGTGTATCTCCTCATGGTCGCCTACCTGTCGATCCGCTCCGGCTTCATGCCGAAGATCTTCGGGATCCTCATCGGCATTGCGGGCCTGGGCTACATCGCCGACCTCGTCGGCCTGATCCTCGTACCCGGCTTCACGCCCGTCTTCGGCCTGTTCGGATTCGTCGGCGAGACCGCAATGATCTTCTGGCTCCTCATCAGGGGCCGCAAACTCCCCCGTACCTCCTGACTCCCCACAGGTGCGTCATTCGACGCTGAGTTGCGGAAAAAGTACCTTCCCGAGGCCGCGGAAGGTACTTTTTCCGCAAGTCAACGGCATCCGTTGGCGAATGGGGGGGCCGGCGCACCCGCTAGCGTGGGGCCATGACACTGACGTCCCCGTTCTCGCCGTTCTCTGCCCTCGATGACTACATCGCGCTCCCCCGGGTGGAAGGCCTCGCGCTCTCGCCCGACGGCCGGCGGGTGGTGCTCACGGTCGCCACGCTCTCCCGCGACCGCACCGGCTATGACCGCGCGCTCTGGTCCGTGCCCGCCGACGGCTCCGGGACGCCCGCCCGGCTGACGCGCTCCGCCAAGGGCGAATCCGGCGTTGCCTTCACCGGGTCCGGGGACATCCTCTTCGTCTCCGGGCGCCCCGACGCCGACGCCGAGAAAGACACCGAGGCCGCCCAATTGTGGATGCTCCCCGCCGCCGGCGGCGAGGCCCGTGCGGTCACCCGCCTGGCCGGCGGCGTGTCCGGAATCGCCGCCACGGCGACAGCCTCGGACACGGTCGTGATCGCCGCTAACCTGCTCGTCAGCGCGACCGACCTCGAGGCCGACGCCACGGCGCGCGCCCTGCGCAAGGACAAGAAGGTCGCCGCCATCCTGCACGAAAGCTACCCGGTGCGGTACTGGGACCAGGACCTCGGTCCCGCCGAACCGCACCTGTTCTCACTCGACCTGTCCGCGCTCGAGGACGTCCTGGCGGCTTCGACCCCCGAAGCGGCCGGCTCGGACAAGAAAACGGATGCTCCCGCCCCCTACCCGGCGGACCTCCCCCGCCCCAGGGACCTCACCCCCGGCCCCGGCCGCTCGGGCGACACCGCCGGGGCGGACCTCACTCCCGACGGCCGCACCCTGATCACCGCGCTGCGTGTGCAGGAACAGCGCTCCGGCCGTTCCATCCTCGTGTCGATCGACCTGGGATCCGGCGCGCAGACCGTGCTCTTCGACGAAGAGCACGTGGACTTCGAGGCCCCGGCAGTCAGCCGCGACGGCAGCAGCATCGCGTTCGTGCGCGCCGAGGACAGCACCCCCGAGGGCCCCGCCGACCGGGAGATCTGGGTTGCCGACATCGACGGCGGCAACCCCCGCCGCCTCGCCCAGGGCTGGGACCGCTGGGCCTCGAGCCTGATCTTCGACGCCGACGACGAGGCCCTCGTCGTCACGGCCGACCACGACGGCCGCGGCCCCGTGTTCCGTGTGCCGCTCGACGGTTCGGCCGTGCGACGGGTGACGACCGACGAGTTCAGCTACACCGACGTGGCCGTCGACGCTGCAACCGGAGACCTCGTGGCGCTGCGGTCCTCGTGGACGGCGCCGTCGCATCCGGTTCGGATCAATCGGTCCGGCGAGGTCACCGTGCTCGCGACGCCGGCGACGCTGCCGGCCGCCCCGGGCACGATCACCGAGGTCGAGACGTCGGCCGAGGACGGCGCGCGGGTTCGGGCCTGGCTGCTGCTGCCCGAGGGGGCCTCGGCCGAGCATCCGGCGCCGCTGCTGCTCTGGATCCACGGCGGCCCGCTGAACAGCTGGAACGCCTGGAGCTGGCGGTGGAGCCCGCTGCTCGCGGTCGCCCGGGGCTACGCGGTGCTGCTGCCCGACCCCGCGCTCTCGACCGGCTACGGGCTCGACTTCATCGCCCGCGGCTGGGATGCCTGGGGCGCCAGGCCGTACACCGACCTCCTGGCGATCACGGATGCCGCGGAGGCCCGCGCCGACATCGACGCCACGAAAACCGCCGCGCTGGGCGGCTCGTTCGGCGGGTACATGGCGAACTGGGTCGCCGGGCACACCGACCGGTTCCGCGCCATCGTCAGCCACGCGAGCCTGTGGGCGCTCGACCAGTTCAACGGCACGACGGACAGCTCGCACTACTGGCAGAGCATCTTTTCGCCGCAGGGCATGATCGACAACTCGCCGCACCACAGCGTGCGCGAGATCGCGACGCCGATGCTCGTCATCCACGGCGACCACGACTACCGGGTGCCGATCGGCGAGAGCCTGCGGCTGTGGTCCGAACTCGCCGAGCATCACGCCGAGCCCGACGGGAGCACTCGGCACAAGTTCCTGTACTTCCCCGACGAGAACCACTGGGTGCTGAAGCCCCAGCACGCCGTCGTCTGGTACGAAACGGTGTTCGCCTTCCTCGACCAGCACGTGCACGGGGCGGCGTGGAAGCGGCCGGAGTTGCTCGGCTGAGCGCCCCGGGCCGGACGGAGTCGCCCCCTCGCGGAATCACTCGATTCAGTTGCGGAGAAAGTACCTTCGTTTCGACATTGAAGGCACTTTCTCCGCAACTCAACCTGAACCTCGGCGGTTCACGGAACGGTCAGCGCGGCTGCATCCGGATGGCGCCGTCGAGCCGGATGGTCTCGCCGTTGAGCATGGGGTTCTCGACGATGTGGCGCACGAGGGCCGCATATTCGCTCGGGTCGCCGAGCCGGGACGGATGCGGCACCTGCGCGCCGAGGGAGTCCCGCACCTCCTGCGTCATGCCCTGCATCATCGGGGTGTCGAAGATGCCCGGCGCGATGGTCATCACCCGGATGAACGACTGGGCGAACTCGCGGGCGAGCGGCAGGGTCATCGCGGCGACCCCGCCCTTGGACGCCGCGTAGGCGGCCTGCCCGATCTGGCCGTCGAAGGCCGCGACCGACGCGGTGTTCACGATCACGCCGCGCTCGGATGCTCCCTGTCCGGTTCCGCCGAGCGGTTCCGTCTGTTGCATGGCGGCGGCGGCCAGCCGGATCACGTTGAACGTGCCGACGAGGTTGATCCGGATGGCGCGTTCGAAGTCCTCCAGCGGCAGCGGGCCGCCCCGGCCGACCGTGCGCGCGCCGGGGGCGATGCCGGCGCAGTTGACGACGATCCGCAGCGGGGCCAGCGCGGTCGCGGCATCCACCGCGGCCTGAACGTCGGCCGGGTTGGTCACGTCGCCCGGCGCGAAGACGGCGCGACCGCCGAAATCGGCGGCGATCCGCTCGCCCGGCGATCCGGGGAGGTCGAGCAGCACCACGATGGCGCCGGCCTCGTGCAGGGCCGTCGCGGTGGCCAGGCCGAGGCCGGAGGCGCCTCCGGTGACGAGGGCGGAGCATGCGTCGATCTGCATGGGGTTAGAGCCTTTCGATAATGGTGGCGTTGGCCATGCCGCCGCCTTCGCACATTGCCTGGAGGCCGAAGCGGCCGCCGGTGGCTTCGAGGTGGTTCAGCAGGGTGCCGAGCAGGCGCGTTCCGGAGGAGCCGAGCGCGTGGCCGAGGGCGATCGCGCCGCCGCGCGGGTTGAGCCGCTCCGGGTCGGCGTGCAGGTCCTGGAGCCAGGCCAGCGGCACGGAGGCGAAGGCCTCGTTGACCTCGTAGGCGTCGAGGTCGTCGATGCCGAGGCCCGCGCGGTCGAGGATGCGGCGGGTCACCGGGATCACGCCGGTGAGCATGAGCAGGGGGTCGCTGCCGGTGACCGCAAAGCTGTGGAAGCGGGCGCGGGGGGTGAGGCCGAGCTGTTCGGCGCGGGCGGCGCTCATGATCAGCGCGGCGGATGCGCCGTCGGTCAGCGGGGAGGAATTGCCGGCGGTGATCTGCCAGTCGAGGTCGGGGAAGCGCTCGGCGAGGGCGTCGGTGCGGAAGGCCGGCTGGAGGCCGGCCAGGGATTCGACGGTGGTGCCGGCCCGGACGGTTTGGTCGAGGCTGACCACGCTGCCGTCCGGCGTGGCCACGGGCACGATCTCGCGGGCGAAGTCGCCGCGCCCGGCCGCGGCCGCGGCGAGGCGGTGCGAGCGGGCGGCGAAGGCGTCGAGCTCCTGCCGGCCGAGGCCCCACTTCTCGTTGATCAGCTCGGCCGAGACGCCCTGGCTGACCAGGCCCTCCGGGTAGCGCTCGCGGAGGAGCTCGCCGTAGGGGTCCTTTCCGCTGAGGGAGGAGCCGAGCGGCACCCGGCTCATCGATTCGACGCCGCAGGCGATGACGATGTCGTAGCTGCCGGCGATCACGCCCTGGGCGGCGAAGGTGGCGGCCTGTTGGCTGGAGCCGCACTGCCGGTCGATCGTGACGGCGGGGACGGAGTCGGGGAAGCCCGCGGCGAGGAGCGCGGTGCGGGTGATGTTGAAGCCCTGTTCGCCGGCCTGGCTGACGCATCCGCCGATCACGTCGTCGACGAGGGCCGGATCGAGGCCGTTGCGGCTGACCAGCTCGCCCAGCACGCCCGCGAGCAGGTCGGCGGGGTGCACGCCGGAGAGGGCGCAGCCGGGCTTGCCGCGGCCCGACGGGGTGCGGACGACATCCACGATTACGGCTTCGTTGCTCATGTCCCCAGCCTAGGACACCCCCGCGAAACCGCAGTTGTGCGCGCTAAGCGGGCGTTTTAACGCGCACAACTGCGGTTTCGCGGGGGGTCGGGGCTAGTCGGAGAGGGCCCACATGGCGACGGCGCTGGCCGCGGCCACGTTGAGCGAGTCGATGCCGTGCTTCATCGGGATCTGCACCACGGTGTCGGATGCCGCGAGCGCCTCGTCGGTGAGCCCGTGCCCCTCGGCGCCGAGCACGAGGGCGAGCCGCTCGTGCGCGCGGCCGTCGAAGTCACGCAGGCTCACGGCATCCGGGGTCAGGGCGAGCGCGGCCACATGAAAGCCGTGCCGGGTCAGCAGCCCGCGGGTGGCCGGCCAGTCGCCGACTCGGGTCCACGGCACCTGCAGCACGGTGCCCATCGAGACCCGGATGGCGCGGCGGTAGAACGGGTCGGAGCAGCGCGGCGTGACCAGGATCGCGTCCGCGCCGATCGCGCCGGCCGAGCGGAAGATGGCCCCGACGTTGGTGGGATCGGCGACGTCCTCGAGGATGACGATGCGGCGGGCGCCGGCGAGCAGCTCGTCCGGGTCGGGCAGGGCCGGCCGGTGCATCGAGGCAATCAGGCCGCGGTGCAGGATGTACCCGGTCAGCTCCGCGAGCAGCTCCCCCGGCCCGACGAAAACCGCAACGTCTGCGGCCCGATCGCCGAGGGCGGCCAGGGCCTCCTCGGCAGAGCCGCCGAGGGCGAGCACCGAGCGCGGCTGGTGCCCGGCCCGGAGCGCCCGCTCGAAGACGAGCAACGACTCGGCGAGGTACAGCCCGTGTTCGGTGCCGCGGGCCTTCTTGAGCGCCACATCGGTCAGGTGCGCGTAGTCGGCCAGCCGCGGGTCGCTGAGCTCTGTGATCTCGATGACGGGCATCCGCAAAGTCTAGGCCGCGGCCCACGCGCCCCCTCGTGCCCGCCGGCCGTTGTGGCCAACTCAGGAGAATCCGTTCCCGCGGGTCCCCAGTCCGCGGACCAGCGCGGCAAGTTCCGGATGCGACACCGATTCTCCTGAGTTAGTCACACACACACACGGACACGGACACGGACACACGCAGCCGGAGCTCCCGCGCGGTGCGCGGGAGCTCCTCAGGGTGGGGCGGGGCGGGGCTAGACGGTAAAGGGATCGGGCGTGAGCGTGTACTTCGTCGAGAGGTACTCGTGGATGCCCTCGAAGCCGCCCTCACGGCCGAGACCCGACTGCTTGACCCCGCCGAACGGGGCGGCCGCGTTGGAGATGACGCCCATGTTGAGCCCCATCATGCCGGTCTGCAGGCGCTCAATCATCCGCTGCCCGCGGGCCAGGTCCTTCGTGAACACGTAGCTGATCAGCCCGAATTCGGTGTCGTTGGCGATCCGCACCGCGTCATCCTCGTCGACGAACGGGATGATCGACAGCACCGGCCCGAAGATCTCTTCGCGCAGGATGTCGCTGCCGGCCTTCACCCCGCTGATCACGGTGGGCTGGTAGAAGGTGCCGACGCCCTCGATCGCGGAGCCGCCGGTGAGCAGCGTGGCGCCGCGCCGGACGGCGTCCTGCACGAGCGTGTCGGCTTTCGCCACGGCGTCGTCGTTGATCAGCGGGCCGATCGTGACGCCGTCTTCGGTGCCGCGCCCGACGGTGAAGCCGTTCACACGCTCCGTGACGCGGCGCGCGAATTCCTCGGCGATGGAGGCGTGCACGACGAACCGGTTCGCGGCGGTGCAGGCCTGGCCGATGTTGCGGAACTTGGCCATGATCGCCCCGTCAACGGCCCGGTCGAGGTCTGCGTCCTCGAACACGATGAACGGGGCGTTGCCGCCGAGCTCCATCGAGGTGCGCAGCACGCCCTGGGCGGACTGCTGGATGAGCTTCTGGCCGACGGCGGTCGAGCCGGTGAAGGAGAGCTTGCGCAGCCGCGGGTCGGCGATGATCGGCCCGGCCACGGCCGAGGAGGTCGAGGTCGTGATCACATTGACGACACCGGCCGGAAGACCGACCTCTTCGAACAGTTTGACCAGGTAGAGGGTGGTCAGCGGGGTGAGCTCGGCCGGCTTGATGACGACCGTGCAGCCGGCGGCGAGCGCCGGGGCGATCTTCCGGGTCGCCATGGCGAGCGGGAAGTTCCACGGGGTGATCAGGAAGCTCGGCCCCACCGGGTGCTGGGTGACGATCATCCGGCCGGTGCCCTCGGGGTTGGTGCCGTAGCGGCCGCTGATCCGCACGGCCTCCTCGCTGAACCAGCGCAGGAACTCGCCGCCGTAGGCGACCTCGCCGTGCGCCTCGGCCAGCGGCTTGCCCATCTCGAGCGTCATCAGCATCGCGAACTCGTGCTTGCGCTCCTGCAGCAGGTCGAACGCGCGGCGCAGGATCTCGCCGCGCACCCGCGGCGGGGTGGCGGCCCAGCTGTCCTGAGCCTCCACGGCGGCGTCGAGTGCGGCGGCGCCGTCTTCGACCCGGGCGTCGGCGATCGTCTTTATCACCTTGCCCGTGGCGGGGTCGAACACCTGGAGCGTGCCGCCATCGGCAGCCGGTACCCACCGGCCGTTGATGTACAGCTCGTTGGGTACCTGCGCGAGCAATTCGGATTCTGAAATGTGCAACACAATGCCTCCTCGGAAAGTCTGCTTCAAATCTAGCCGGTCTGAGCAAGAACTTCGCCCGGCCGCAGCGGAAGAGAGTCGTCTCGGTGACTGACGACGACGGATTCCGCGGCAGCCGGACGAAAATACGCTCAGATCCGCTGCATTCGGTCCGTGCCGGCCCGCACTTCGCGGATGCGCGCAGGTTCCGGCGGTCGATCACCGGGCGCCAGAGAGTCGCCGTTCCTGCCGACAGTCGCCGTTGCACCGGGGATTCTCGGCGTAATCGGCGATTCTCGGCGAGGGGATCCACCGGCGGCTCGAGTGCGGATGATATACGATCTGTGATACGTTGGCCGGATCGTATCGGAGATACAAGGGAGTATTCCATGGCAGTGACGCCTCGATCGGTAGCGACCACCAGATCATGCTGATTCCACAGGTTCCGGGTGCCGGCGAACACGGCACAGGGGGTGCGCCGGGCAAGATCATTGCCGTGCACCTCAACTACCCGAGCCGCGTCGCCCAGCGCGGCCGCACTCCGGAGCAGCCCGGGTATTTCCTGAAGCCGGCCACCTCGCTCGCCGTGAGCGGGGCTCCGGTCGAACGCCCGGCCGGATGCGAGCTGCTCGCGTTCGAGGGAGAGATCGCGCTGGTCATCGGGCGCCTCACCCGCCGCGTCACACCCGAGGAGGGCTGGGCGGCCGTCTCGCACGTCACCGCGGCCAACGACCTGGGCGTCTACGACCTGCGCCACGCCGATAAGGGCTCGAACCTGCGCTCCAAGGGCGGCGACGGCTTCACCCCGCTCGGCCCGGTCTTCCTGCCCGCCGAGGGCCTCGACCCGGCCGGCCTGCGCCTGCGCACCTGGGTCAACGGCGAGCTCGTGCAGGACGACACGACCGCCGACCTGCTCTTTCCGTTCGGCCGGCTGGTGGCCGACCTCTCCCAGCTGATCACGCTCGAGCCCGGGGACGTCATCCTCACCGGAACTCCGGCGGGGTCATCCGTCGTCTCGCCCGGCGACGTCGTCGAGGTCGAGGTGGATGCCCCCGACGCCCCCGGCGCGCCGACAACGGGCCGTCTCGTCACCCCCATCACCGGGGGCACCGTGCCGCTCGCCCCGTGGGGCGCCGGGCCCAGGGTCGACGACCTGCAGCGCGCGGAGGCCTGGGGCTCGGCCGAGGCCGCCGGCCTCGTGTCGGCGGATGCCCCCGCGGACGCGCCGGCGGATGCCCCGGCCGCGTTCACCCTCACGCCCGAGCTCATCGCCCGGATCAACAGCGTCGGCACGGCCACCCTCAGCTCCCAGCTGCGTAAGCGCGGCCTGAACAACGTGTCCATCGACGGGCTCCGGTCGACCCGGCCGGAGGCCCGCCTCGTCGGCCGCGCCCGCACGCTGCGCTACATTCCGAACCGGGAAGACCTGTTCGAGTCCCACGGCGGCGGGTACAACGCCCAGAAACGCGCCTTCGACGGGCTCGGCCCGGGCGACGTGCTGGTGATGGAGGCCCGCGGCGAGCGCGGCACGGGCACGGTCGGCGACATCCTCGCCCTGCGCGCCCAGGTGCGCGGAGCCGCCGGCCTCGTCACCGACGGCGGCGTGCGCGACCTCGTGGCCGTCTCCGCCCTGGACATCCCCACCTACCACGCCGGCGGGCACCCGGCCGTGCTCGGGCGCCGCCACGTTCCCTGGGACGTGGACGTGACCGTCGCCTGCGGCGGCACGTCGGTGCAGCCCGGCGACGTCATCGTCGGCGATGCCGACGGGCTGCTCGTCATCCCGCCGCACCTGGTCGAGGAAGTCGTCACCGCGGGGATCGAACAGGAACGCGAGGAAACGTTCATCGCCGCCATGGTCGCCGCCGGCGAGGGCGTCGACGGCCTGTACCCGATGAACGCGGCCTGGCGGGCACGCTACCTGGAGGAGCGGGACGCATGAGCGCCTCGGATGCCGCCGGCGTGAGCAAGTCCCAGCTCGCCTACGGGTGGATTCGGGAGCGCATCGCCGACGGCCGGTTCAGCCCGGGCTACCGGCTCGTGCTCGGCCAGATCGCCGGCGACCTCGGGGTCAGCGCGGTTCCGGTGCGCGAGGCCATCCGGAAACTCGAGGCCGAGGGCCTGATCACCTTCGAACGCAATGTCGGCGCCCAGGTGGCCATGCTGAACGCCGCCGAGTACGAAGTCACCATGCAGACGCTCGGCCTGGTCGAGGGGTACGCCACCGCCCTCGCCGCCCCCACGATCAGCGTCGTCACCCTGCGCAAGGCCAGGGCCGTGAACCAGGCGATGCGGGAGAACCTCACCCACTTCGAACCGGCCAGCTTCACCCGGCTGAACGCCGAGTTCCACACGCTCCTGTTCGAGACCTGCCCCAACCCGCACATCCTCGACCTGGTGCACCGCGGCTGGACCCGCCTGAACGCGCTGCGCAGCTCGACCTTCAGCTTCGTGCCGGGCCGTGCCCCCGAATCCGTCGCCGAGCACGACGCGCTGCTCGACCTGATCGAGGGCGGAGCGGACCCGCTCGACATCGAGCTCTGCGCCCGCAACCACCGCCTGTCCACCCTCGACGCCTTCCTCGCCCACCACGCGTAACACCGATCCGGGCACGCAAGCACCGGATCAGAGAGCAGAGACAATGAAGTTCCGCAGCAATCCAGCCCAGATCAAGGGCTCCATCGCGCCCCTGATGTCGCCGTTCACCGCGGACGGGGCCGTCGACCACGCGGGCCTGGTCAACCTCGTGAACTGGCAGCTGGCATCCGGCACCCACGGAATCTCGATCGGCGGCTCGACCGGCGAGCCCAGCTCGCAGACCATCGCCGAGCGCGCCGACGCCATCCGCACGGTCGCCGCCGCGATCGACGACCGGGTGCCGTTCATGCCCGGCACCGGCTCGGCCAAGCTCGACGAGACCCTCGAGCTCACCGCTGCCGCGCAGGATGCCGGCGTCGACGCCGCCCTGATCATCACGCCGTACTACGCCCGCCCCACCCAGGAGGCGCTCTACGTCTGGTACAAAACGGTCGCCGAGGAGTTCCCCGACCTGCCGATCGTGGCCTACAACGTGCCCAGCCGCACCGCTGTCGACATCGGCCCGGAGACCATCGCGCGCCTCTACCGCGATTTCGACAACTTCGTCGGCGTCAAGGAGACGACCAAGGACTTCGAGCACTTCTCCCGGGTGCTCCAGCTCTGCGGTCCCGACCTGCTGGTCTGGAGCGGCATCGAGCTGCTCTGCCTGCCGTTGCTCGCCCTCGGCGGCGTCGGCTACATCAGCGCCACCTCGAACATCGCCCCGGTCGCCCACGTCGAGATGTACAACGCGTGGATCGAGGGCGACATCGAACGCGCACGGGAGATCCACTACGGCCTGCACCCGCTCGTCGACCTGCTCTTCGTCGAGACCAACCCGGCGCCGGGCAAATGGGTGCTCGAGCAGCGCGGCCTGATCGCATCCGGTTTCGTGCGCCCGCCGCTGATCACGCCGACGCCTGAAGGCATCGAAAAAATGACCAGGCTGCTGGCCGCGGGCGAGAAATACCTCTCCCCGGTCGACGGCTTCACCGTGAAGGGAGCATGACCATGCCCGACCCCGCCTCCGCCGCCGTCCGCGCGGCCCAGATGCACGCCGCGCCCACCCACCACGCGGCCGCCGCCCACTACATCCCGGAGAACCTGCCGACCCGGATCCAGCACTTCATCGACGGCGAGTTCGTCGACAGCGTGTCGGGGAAGACGTTCGACGTGCTCGACCCGGTGTCGAACCGGAGCTACGCCACGGCCGCCGCCGGGCAGGCGGAGGACATCGACCTGGCCGTCGCCGCGGCGACGCGCGCGTTCACCGACGGGCCCTGGCCCCGGATGCTCCCCCGCGCCCGCGCGCAGGTGCTGAACCGCATCGCCGAAGCGATCGAGGCGCAGGATGCCCGGCTGGCCGAACTCGAAACCTTCGACACCGGGCTGCCGATCACGCAGGCCCTCGGCCAGGCGCACCGCGCGGCCGAGAACTTCCGCTTCTTCGCCGACCTGATCGTGGCCCAGGCCGACGACACGTACAGCGTGCCCGGGCGGCAGATCAACTACGTCAACCGCAAGCCGGTCGGTGTCGCCGGCCTGATCACCCCGTGGAACACCCCGTTCATGCTGGAGAGCTGGAAGCTCGCCCCCGCGCTGGCCTCCGGCTGCACCGTCGTGCTCAAGCCGGCCGAGTTCACTCCGCTGTCGGCGAGCCTGTGGGCGGAGATCTTCGCCGCCGCCGGGCTGCCCGCCGGGGTGTTCAACCTGGTCAACGGGATCGGCGAGGAGGCCGGCGACGCGCTGGTGAAGCATCCGAGAGTCCCCCTGATCTCGTTCACCGGCGAGACCACAACCGGCCAGCTGATCTACCGCAACTGCGCCGCGAACCTCAAGGGCATGTCGATGGAGCTCGGCGGCAAGTCGCCCGCCGTCGTCTTCGCCGACGCCGACCTCGACGCGGCGATCGACTCGACCCTGTTCGGTGTCTTCTCGCTCAACGGCGAGCGCTGCACCGCCGGCAGCCGCATCCTGGTCGAGCGCAGCATCTACGAGGACTTCTGCGCCCGCTTCGCGGCGCGCGCCCAGCAGATCGTGGTCGGCGACCCGCACGACCCGAAGACCGAGGTGGGCGCGCTCGTGCACCCCGAGCACTTCGCCAAGGTGATGAGCTACGTGGAGCTCGGCAAGTCCGAGGGCCGCCTGCTCGCCGGCGGCGGCCGCCCGGCCGGCCTTCCGGAGGGCAACTACGTGGCGCCGACGGTGTTCGCGGATGTCGCCCCGACGGCGCGGATCTTCCAGGAGGAGATCTTCGGCCCGGTCGTGACGATCACCCCGTTCGACACCGACGCGGAGGCCCTCGAACTGGCCAACGGCGTGAAGTACGGGCTGGCCGCCTACCTCTGGACCTCGGACCTCACCCGCGCGCACACCTTCGCGCACGCGGTCGAGGCCGGCATGGTCTGGCTGAACTCGCACAACGTGCGGGACCTCCGCACGCCGTTCGGCGGGGTGAAGGCCTCCGGTCTCGGCCACGAGGGCGGCTACCGGTCGATCGACTTCTACACCGACCAGCAGGCCGTGCACATCTCGCTCGGCGTCGTGCACACCCCCCGCTTCGGCGCGCGCTAGCCCCCGCTCGGGCTGTGAGGGGTGGCATATCGACCTTCATTGCCGTCAGGAAGGTCGATATGCGACCCCTCACGGGCGGGGCCCCGTCCCGCACCGTCACGAACCCACTCAACGAGGAGATCTCCCATGAACCCCCAGCCCACCTCCACCCCGCCGGACATCATCCGCGCCGCCTACGCGGAGCTGATCGTGACCGACCTCGCCGAGTCCCGCGCGTTCTACGTGGGCGTGCTCGGGCTCGTCGTCACCTACGAGGACGACGAGGCCATCTACCTGCGCGCCTTCGAGGAATACCTGCACCACTCCCTGGTGCTGCGCCTCGGCCCGGTCGCCGCCCTCGCCGCCCTCGCCTACCGGGTGCGGTCGCAGGACGAGGTCGCGGTCGCGGCCGACTACTACCGCGAGCTCGGCGCCCGCGTCGAGCCACGCCCGGCCGGCGCGACCCGCGGCGTCGGCGAGGCGGTCAGGGTCGAGGATCCGCTGGGCTTCCCGGTCGAGTTCTTCTACGACTCCGAGCACGTCGAACGCTTCACCCGCCGCTACGACGTGCACGGTGCCGGGGCGATCTCCCGCCTCGACCACTTCAACGTGATGACCCCCGACGTCGAGGCCGCCCGCGCCTACCACGAGGGCCTCGGCTTCACCGTGTCCGAGGACATCCAGGATGCCGAGGGCACCACCTACGCCGCGTGGATGTACCGCAAGCCCACCGTGCACGACGTCGCCCTCACCGGCGGCGACGGCCCGCGCCTGCACCACATCGCCTTCGCCACGCACGAGCAGCACCAGATCCTGCACATCTGCGACCACCTCGGAGCCCTGCGCCAATCGGACAAGATCGAGCGCGGTCCGGGCCGGCACGGCGTCTCGAACGCGTTCTACCTGTACCTGCGCGACCCCGACGGGCACCGGATCGAGATCTACACGCAGGATTACTACACCGGCGACCCGGACAACCCCACCCTCACCTGGGACGTGCACGACAACCAGCGCCGCGACTGGTGGGGCAACCCGGTCGTGCCCAGCTGGTACAGCGAGGCATCCGCCGTGCTCGACCTGGACGGCGTCGTGCGCCCCCTGGTCGCGCGCACCGAGCCGGCCGAGGCGGCCGTCACGATCGGCGCCGACGGCTTCTCGTACACCCGCGAGGGCGAGCCGATCCCCGAGTACAAGCTCGGCCACCAGCTCTAACCGTCCCCCATTCCCCATCCCCCATCCCCGTCTCCCGTCCCCACCCCACATCCCCGCGAGACAGCAGTTGTGCGCGTTATGGCGCACGTTTAACGCGCACAACTGCGGTTTCGCGGGAAAGGGCGGGAAAAAAATGGGCGAAGGGGGCAGGGGGAAGGGGGAAGGGGGTAGGGGGCAGGGGTCAGGGGGTAGGGGTCAGGGGGCAGGCGGGAAGGGGTCAGGCGAGGAAGGCCAGCGCGGCCTGCTTGAACTCGCGGGAGGTCAGGGCGTTGATGTGGCCGCGGCCGGCGAGTTCCAGGTACTCCGAACCGCGCGCCCGCGCGATCTCCTCCACTCCGGCCGGGATCGTGTCGGCCCCGCCGGCGGCGTAGAGCACCGGGATGCCCGGCGGCACGTCGAGCGTGGCGCCCGCGACTCCCTGCACGCAGGCCATGAGCGCGTCCCGGTCGGCGCCTGCCTGGATCGCCGCGCCGAGCACTGCCGCGATCGTCGGGTCGGCCGGCAGGTCGCCGTGGGTCACGAAGCGGCGCACCGCGTCCGGGTCCCAGGTTTCGAAGAGTTCCAGCGGCCCGGCCCCGCCGAGCACGACCCGCCGCACCCGCTCGGGCGCCAGCTGGGTGAGGGCCGCGGCGACGCGCGAGCCCATCGAGTAGGCGATGACGTCGACCTGGTCGAGTTCGAGCGCGTCGAGCACGGCGACGAGGTCGGCCGCGAGCTGGCGCGGCGCGTAGTCGGCCGCGCGGCGGGGAGCATCGCTGCGCCCGTGGCCGCGCAGGTCGGGGGTGATCACGCCGCGTCCGGCATCCGTGATCGCGCGCACCCAGCCGGGGGTCGACCAGGTGACCGCGGCCGTCGACGCGAAGCCGTGCACGAGGAGGATGGGGCGCTCCCCCGGCACGTAGTCGTAGGCGATCCGCACTCCGTCGAGGCGCCGGGCGAATTCGGCCACCGCTACCGGACGCTCACTCAGCGACACCTATTCGACCACGTCAGACGTGGCGAGGGCGGCGCCCAGGTGAGCCATTTCGGCCAGGGCCGCCTCGCTCGTCTCCGCCGTTACCCCGGCGACCAGGTCGGTGAGCACGCGCACGTGCTGGCCGTGCTCGAGCGCGTCGACGACCGAGGCGCGCACGCAGTAGTCGGTGGCCAGGCCGACGACGTCGACATCCGTCACGCCGTTGGCGATCAGCAGTTCGCCGGTCTTGTCCCCGCCCTCGGAGACGCCGTCGAAGATGGAGTACCCCGGGGAGCCCTGGCCCTTGCGGATGTGGATGGTCTCCTCGGGCAGCAACAGGGCCGCGTGGTAGTCGGCGCCGGGCGTGCCCGCGACGCAGTGCACCGGCCAGGTGGTGCTGAAGTCGGGCTCGCCCGCCGCGGCGAAGTGGCCCGCATTGTCGCTGTCGGCATCGTGCCAGTCCCGCGACGCGAAGACGACGTCGTAGGCGTTCGGATGCGCCGCCAGCAGTTCGGTCACCGCCGAAGCCACGGCGCCGCCGCCCGCCACGGCGAGCGCGCCGCCCTCGGTGAAGTCGTTCTGCACGTCGATGATGAACAGTGCCCTGGTCACGGATTTCTCCTTCGCTTCAGTTGTTCGAGAGGTTGTCGCCGCAGCGGAAGAACCCCGTCGTAATGGTATCGATGGCCTGCTTCGCATTATCGCTCACATCACCCAGCGCGTATACGGCGAAGGTCAGCGGGGTGCCGTCGGCGGCGTGGATGATGCCCGACAGCGTGTACCCGGTGTCTATCCAGCCGGTCTTCGCGAAGACGGCCCCGTCGGCGGCCGCGTTGGCGCCGGCGAACCGGTCGCTGTAGGAGAGCGACCCGGTGCGCCCGGCGACGGGCAGGCCGTCGGCGATGACGCCCAGGCTGCCCTCGCGCCGGTGGACCTTCACGAACAGGCGGGTCAGGTAGGCCGGGGCGACCGCGTTGTCCACGCTCAGGCCGGAGCCGTCCGTGATCACGATCCCGGTCGTGTCGATGCCGTAGGGCTCGAGTCCGCCGACGATGCCCTGCTGCAGCGCGTCGAACGTGTTCCCGGCGCCGGATTCCACCGCGACGAGCCGGGCGAGCATCTCGGCGACGGCGTTGTCCGAGACGATCAGTGACTGCTTCACCAGGGTGGATACCGGCTGGGACGACACCGCCGCGAGCTTCGCGGCGCCGGCGGGGGCGGTGCCCCGGCTGATCGACACTCCGCCGCCGAGGGCGTCGGCGAAGGCCTGCCCGGCCCGGCCGATCGGGTCCTCGCTGCGCGGCGAGGTGCCCCGGTACGGGTCCTCGCGGTCGCCGTCGACCTGCAGCGCGGTGATTTCGGGCATGTAGCCGGCCGCCAGTTCCGTGCGCGCCCAGCCGGGCTGCCAGCCGGGGCCGCCGAAGAGCGACGCGTCGAGCACGAGCGAGGTGATCGGAGTGCCGGGGTGCGCCGCGGTCCATGCCGCGGTGGTCTGCCGGGCCAGCTCGTCGAGGTGCGCGGCGCCGGCGTAGACGGATTCGTTGCCCGACGGTGTGCGGGACAGCGTCACGTCTCCCCCGCCGACGAGCACCACCTGGCCCGGTTCGCTGCCGGCGACGACGGTGGTCGTGGCCCGGTAGTCCGGTCCGAGCACACTGAGCGCGGCGGCGCTCGTGAGCACCTTGAGCACGCTGGCCGTGCGGGAGGCGGTGCGTCCGCCGCGGTCGAAGAGCACCTCGCCGGTGTCCGCGTTGACCACATGCGCCTGGAAGTGTGCGAGGCGGGGATCAGCGGCGAGGCCGGCCACCGAGCAGGTGCGGAGGCGCCCCGGGACGGTGGTGGCGGCCGGGACGGGACGGGCCGTCGGCTGCGCGCTCGCGGCGGGCACGGCCGCGGTGGGACTCACGGCGGCCACGGGCATCCGGCCGGCGGTCGAGGCGCCGACGGCGACCATTGCGCCTCCGAGCAGGGCGAACAGGGCGGCCCCGGCGGCGACCCGCACGGCTGCGCGGTGCCGGGCGAGGAACGACCGACCGGCGCGGGCCGAGCGGCGGTCGAGCGGGGCATCCGGTTCGTTCACCCCAGCATGCTAGCCGCCCGGCCTGACCGATTCCCAGCGTCGGCCGGCCCGGACAACGGGCTCTGGGGCAACGGGCCTCAGACCGGGAGCGATTCCAGCCGGCGGTGCTCCAGCCACTCGTCGAGCACGTCGGCGGGGAGGGCCTTGGAGAGGAAGAAACCCTGGGCGTGGTCGCAGCCCTGGCGCACCAGGGCGTCGTAGGCATCCGCGTCTTCGACGCCCTCGGCCACCATGCGCAGGCCCAGGCTGTGCGCGAGGTGGATGGTGGACGACACGAGCGCGGCGGCCCGCAGGTCATCGGCCATGGGGATGACGAATGAGCGGTCCAGCTTGAGCTCGTCTATGGGCAGGTCCCGCAGGTAGGCCAGGGAGCTGTAGCCGGTGCCGAAGTCGTCGACGGCCAGACGGATGCCGCCCGCACTCAACTCGGTCAGGATCGCCCGGGCGCGCTCCCGGTCGGCCATCAGGAATTCCTCGGTGATTTCGAGCATGAGGGCGGATGCCGGCAGTCGCCTGGCCGCGATCATCCCGATCACGCGCTGCGGCAGGTCCGCGTCGACGAGGGAACTCGCCGACAGGTTGACGGCGACCGTCATCGGCCGGCCCTCGGCCTCCCAGACCGCGGCCTGGTCCAGCGCCTTTTCGAGCACCACCTCGGTCATCCAGTGCATCAGGCCGGCCTCCTCCACGAGCACGAGGAACGCTTCGGGGTAGAGCAGGCCGCGGGCCGGGTGCTTCCAACGGACGAGGGCTTCCACCCCGTGCACGGTGCCGGTGGTGAGGTCGATTTTGGGTTGGTAATGCAGCACGAGCTGGTCGTCGCGCAGGGCGATGCGCAACTCCTCCAGGGTGCGGAGACGGTCGTCGCCGTGGCTGTTGTCGACGCTCATGTAGATATGGTGGCCGCTGCGCGCCGCCTTGGCCTTGTACATCGCCATGTCGGCCTTGCGCAGGAGCACCTTGAGGTCGTCGCCCTGGTCGGGAGACAGGGCGATTCCGATGCTGACGTCGACCTGCAGCGCGATCCCCTCCAGCGTGAACGACTCGGCCAGCGCCGCGCGCAGCTTCACGGCCACGGCCACGGCCTGGTCCCGGCCCGCGTTGTCGAGGAACACCGCGAATTCGTCGCCGCCCAGCCGGGCCAGCAGGTCACGGCCGCGAAGGTGCGTCGACAATCGAACGCCCACTTGCACCAGGAGCCGGTCGCCGACGTCGTGGCCGAGGCTGTCGTTGACCTCCTTGAAGCGGTCCAGGTCCAGCAACAGCAGTGCGCTGTGTCCGTCCTGGCGTGCTGCCAGACGCTCGGGGACATCCGCGTAGAGCGCCCGGCGGTTCGGCAGCCCGGTCAGGTCATCCGTCAGCGCCTGCCGACGCAGGTCGGCCATTTTGACCAGCTGACGGAAGGCCAGCTGGGTGCGAACCACCGCCAGGACCAGGGTTCCGCCGGCGAGGGCGACCGCGAGGGCGGATACGGGCAGCCGGGTACCCAGGATCAGCACGCCCAGCGCCGCTGCCGTTGCGGCGGCCGGCACCAACAGGCCCCACACGCCCTTGAGCCCGCGACTCCCCGCGCCAGCCGGACGCGTCGCGCCGTCGACCCACGTGGCCACGAGGGCGAGGCCGAGGGTCCAGGCGGCATCCACCATCGTTTCCAGCCGGTAGCCGGCACCGCGGCCCATCAGTGCCAGGACGACATCGGATGCCGCGAAGATCAGGAACCCGCCGATGAGCAGCACCCAGCGGCGTCCGAGCCGCAGGCCGGGGGCGGCTGCCACTCCGACCGCCGCCGCCACCAAAGCCAGGTCCAGCAGCGGGTAGGCGACGCCGACGACGGTGGCGACGGACGGCGAGCCGCCGGCCGCGGTATCCAGGATCGGGCTGAGCAGCACCGCCAGCACCGCGGCCGTGCCGAGGGCGCCGACCGCGCTGTCCAGCAGCACCGAGGAGGCCAGGCCGCCCAGCTGGCTGCGCACGAGCGCGAGCAGGGCCGCCAGCATCAACACGTAGAAGAGCAGGTAGCCGGCGTCGGCGGCCGACGGGAAGGGAAGTTCGCTCCCGGTGGCCGTCGCGGCGACCGTATAGCTGTCCGCGAGCGCGAACGCGGTGACCGCGGTTGCGGCGAGGATGACCTGGAGGCTCCGGAATCCGACCCGGGACGCGGCAACCCAGCACACGGCCACCGGAACCCAGTCGCAGAGCAGCGACAACCAGACCTGCGCCGGCGAGCCGGCTTCGGCACCGGGGAGCAGGAGCCCGACGGTGAAGAGGCCGAGGGCGGCCCACAGCGCCCAGAGGGGCCAGGCGCCGGACCGGTCGCCGCGGCCGCCGGAGCGCCGGGCGACCTGCATGCTTGACTGCACAAAACCCCCCGATTAGCGGACGATTTCACGGTATCTCAGCGGGGGCGTCTTGCCCAGAGCCCTCCTGCCTCCGGGGCTAACCCAGTCCGGGTGCCCCCCAAGAGCGGCAGTCAGCCTGCCCGGCGCCGGCCGGGATCTTCGGATTACTCGCCGGGGTAGGCCAGCCCGATCTGGTCGCGCACGGCGTCGAGGGTCTCCATGATGGCCACGACCTCTTCGGTCGGGAGGATGTCGCTCGACGTCTTCCCGGCGCCGATGACCTGCTCCATTTCCGCCGCCTGGAAGTGCATGCCTCGGCCGGCGACCTCGGCGGTGAAGCTCTCGACGATTTCGTTGTCGCTGCCGCGAACGTGGATGGTGGTGGGCGAGTACCAGACCTGGTCGATGTCGATCCGCCCCTGGGTGCCCAGGATGGTCGCCGTGTTCGGCCCCTGGGTGTCGCTGGCGGAGAGCGTCGTGGCGATCTGGCCGCCCGGGTAGCGGAAGATCGTCGCGACCTGGGCGTCGGCTCCGGTTTCTTTGAAGGACGCGCTGGCGAGGATCGTCTCGGGGCGCCCGAACAGGTCGGACGCGAACGACAAGGGGTAGATCGCCAGGTCGAGCAGCGCGCCGCCGCCGAGGGCCAGGTCGTTCAGGCGGTGCTTCGGGTCGTCGGGGAGGTCCTGCGTGTGGTCGGCGATCAGGGTGTGCACGTCGCCGAGCGTGCCGGCAGCGATGATCTCGCGCACGCGCACCATGTGCGGCAGGAACCGGGTCCACATGGCTTCCATCACGAGCAGGCCGAGGCTCGCGGCCAGGTCGACGATCTCGCGCGCCTCGCGGCCGTTCATCGCGATGGGCTTCTCGATCAGCACGTGCTTGCCCGCCTTGAGCGCGAGCGCGGCGTTCTCGGCGTGGAACGGATGCGGGGTCGAGACGTAGATGATGTCGACATCCGGATCGGCGACCAGCGCTTCGTAGCTGCCGTGAGCGGTCGGGATCCCGAACCTGGCCGCGAAGGTGTCGGCGGATTGCTGGGTGCGGGAGCCCACGGCCTGAACCTGGAAACCGTGCAGCACGAGGTCGGCGGTGAACAGGTGGGCGATTCCGCCCGTGGCCAGGATGCCCCAGCGAAGAGTGTCGGTCATGCTGCAAGCCTAGGCCGACGGGAACAGGCTGAGTTGCGGAGAAAGTACCTTCGTCGCGAAGGTGAAGGTACTTTGTCCGCAAGTCAGCATGCGGCACACCGTGGGGCCGCCTATCAGAATCGAACTGATGACCTATTCATTACGAGTGAATCGCTCTACCGACTGAGCTAAGGCGGCGTGACTGCCGATGCTCCCCGCAGGGAGACTCGGTGACACAGCATCCAAGCTTAGCCGGTCGGGCGAGTGAAGTTGTACAGCTCGGAGAATGAAGCCGCCAGGGAGTCGGACAGGGAGGTTGCGCTGTCCTCCTCGGCCCAGCGCCGCCAGGCGTGCCGCATGGCGGCCACCGCGACCAGGCTGAAGAGCAGGGCGCGCTGGGCGAGGCCCGGCGTTCCAGCCCGTTCCGGGTGGTCGGCCTCGAATCGACGCGTCACGATGTCGAGCAGCCGGGCCTCGAAGTCGCGCAGGGTCGCCATCCGCAGGCCGAACAGGTAGGTGCTGTCCTTCATGACGGCCTGGCGCAGCTGGTGGATCTCGCGGTCGGTTTCACTGCGTTCCAGGCTTTCCGCGAGCAGTACGGCGACCTGGCCGAGGATGTCCCCGTCCGGCCCGCCGTGCACGAAGGCCTCGATGGCCTCCGCGGAGGCCAGGTCGGGGGTGTCGCCGAGCAGTGCGGCATCCTTCGAGGGGAAGTAGTTGAAGAAGGTGCGTGGGGAGATGCTCGCGGCGCGGCTGATGTCCTCGACCGTGACCTTTTCGAGGCCGGTCTGCAGCGACAGGCTCAGGACCGCGTGCTGGATGGCCCGCCGGGTTGCGAGCCGCTTCCGCTCCCGAAGCCCGGGCTCTTCGGTGTCGGGTGACATGTCGTCAATTCTCCCATATGAAGCGGCCCGCGGGAGAGCCGGGATGGCGTCAACATGCCCGTATCAGCACGCCCGCATCAGCACGCCCCTGTCAACACCGGGGATCCGTCTCGGGCACCGCCCCGGTCAGAAGGTAGTCGTCCACGGCGTCGTTCACGCAGTCGTTGGACTTGTTGTACGCGGTGTGGCCTTCGCCCTCGAAGGTGACGAGGTGGCCGCTGTCGAGCTGGGCGGCGAGGTTCTTCGCCCAGACGTAGGGCGTCGCCGGGTCGTTGGTGGTGCCGATGACGAGGATGGGCGGGGCCCCCTCTGCCTTGATCTCGCTGCGCTCCCCGGTGAAGGCGTGCGGCCAGTTGGCGCAGCCGATGTCGCCAAAGGCCATGTAGCGGCCGATGGTCGGGGCCGCGGCCTCGATCTCGGCGGCCTGGGCGCGCATCGTGGCCGGGTCGTCGTCATAGGCGTAGTCGATGCAGTTGATCGCCGTGAACGCCTCGGTGGAGTTGTCGGCGTAGCTGCCGTCCTTGTTCCGCCCGTTGTACTGGTCGGCGAACTGGAACGCGTAGTCGGCCTCGCCCGCCAGGACGCTCTCGAACATGTCGCTCAGGTACTGCCACGCGGTCGCCTGGTAGAGGGGGTAGATGATCGCGGTGAGCAGGGCGTTCGAGCCGAGTTCGCGGCCGTCCTTCGCTGCGATCGGGCTCACGTCGACCGACGCGAGGAGGGCGCCGATGGTGTCCATCGCCTGGTCGACGGTGCCGGTGAAGGGGCATTCCGACCCGGCGAGGCAGTCGGCGAGGTAGGCGCGCAGGGCGCTTTCGAAGCCCTGTGCCTGCACCCGCGTCACGTCGAAGTTGCTCGTCGACGGGTCGAGGGCGCCGTCGAGCGCCAGCCGGCCCACCTTGTCGGGGTACAACTCCGCGTAGCTGGCACCGAGGAAGGTGCCGTAGGAATAGCCGAGGTAGTTCAGCTTCTTGTCGCCGAGCACGGCACGCAGCAGGTCGAGGTCGCGCGCGGCGCTCTCCGTGTCGACGTGTCCGAGCAGCGCCCCCGTGTTCGTGTCACAGGCCGCGCCGAAATCGGCGGCGGATGTCTCGAGTTCCTGGATCCAGGCATCCGTGCCCCGGGGCGCACTGGTGAGGCCGTAGAGGTATTCGTCCATCTGGGCGGGCTCGAGGCAGGTCACCGCAGAGGAGCGACCGACCCCGCGCGGGTCGAAGCCGACGATGTCGAAGCCGGCCTGGAGTTTCTCGTCGGCGGCGTAGTCGAGTGAGTCCTTGACGAAGTCGTAGCCGGAGCCGCCGGGGCCGCCCGGGTTCACCAGCAGGGAGCCGACGCGCTTGTTCCCGGCGGCAGGGTGCCGCACGAGGGCCAGGTCGATGTCGCCGGCGGCGGGATCGGTCCAGTCGAGCGGGGCCGTCGCGGTCGTGCACTGCAGGCCGTCGCCGCAGTCCTTCCAGCGCAGCACCTGCGAGTAGAACGGGTCGAGTGCGTTCTCGACGTTTTCGCCGGTCGGCGTCGAGGTGGCGGGGGATTTCTGCGGGAGGAACCAGGGCACACACCCGCTGAGGGTCAGGGTGAGCACCAGCGCGGCCGCCACGGCGGCGACCGGTGACGTGCGGACGCGTATTCGTCTGGTCAACGGATTCCTCTTTCCTGGGCTGCGTCCGCCGGCATCAGCGGCGGCGAATCGCGCTCACCAGCATCGCCTCGAGGGCGAGCGCCGGTGCCACGTTGGATTCAATTCTCTGCCGCGCAAGCGCGATCGCATCCATTGTCTCCAACGTTGCTGCCTGAGTGCTGGATGCGCCGCCCGAGCGCAGCTCGGCGAGAAGTTCGCGGTTGATCACGCTCGCCTCGCGTCCCAGCTGCACCATGAGCACGTCGCGGTAGAGCGAGGTCAGATCGACGAGGATGCGGTCGATCCCGTCACGCAGGCTGCGCGTCGCCCGGCGTTTCTGGTCGTCTTCGAGCGCCTTCAGCTGGCTGCGCAGGGCCGGCGGCACGGACTGGCCGGGCTCCACGCCGAGGGAGCGCAGCACGCCCTCGCGCTCCTCGGCGTCGCGCTCTTCGGTGATCGCCTTCGCGTCGTCGCCCGCAATCGCCAGCAGGCGGGAGGCCGCATTGACGGCCGTGGAGACCCCGCGGATGCCGAGGGCCGTGCGGAGCGTTTCCTCGCGCCGGGCCCGCGCCTCCGAGTTGGTGGCCAGCCGGTGGGCCATGCCGATATGGCTCTGGGCTTCCCGCGCGGCGCGCTCGGCGATCGCTGGGTCGACGCCGTCGCGCGCGATCAGCAGTGCCGCGACGTCTTCGACGCTGGGCACCCGGAGACGCACGGTGCGCACGCGCGAGCGGATGGTGGGCAGCAGGTCGGCCTCGCTCGGGGCACAGAGGATCCAGACGGTGCGCTCCGGCGGCTCCTCGAGGGCCTTGAGCAGCACGTTCGAGGTGCGTTCGACCATCCGGTCGGCGTCTTCGACGACGATCACCCGGTAGCGGCCGACGGACGGCGAGTACTGCGACCGCGCCACGACCTCCTTGACGCTGTCCATCTTGATGATGACGCCCTCGGTGGTGAGCACGGTGAGGTCGGGGTGGGTGCGCGCGGCGACCTGGCGCTCGGTGGCCTCTTCGTCGTCGGCGCTCCGGCTGAGCAGGGCCGCGGCGAAGGCGTACGCGAGGTTGGAGCGCCCGGAGCCGGGAGGGCCGGTGATCAGCCAGGAGTGCGTCATCGACGCCGACTCCCCGCCGGTGGCCCGGCCGGTCGAGCCCCCGCTGGTCGAGCCCCCGCTGGTCGAGCCTGTCGAGCCCCCCGAGCGCGCGGCAGCGGCCCGGAAGATGGCGATCGCATCGGCCTGTCCCGTGAGCTCGTCCCACAATGCCATTTATCTAGGCTACCGTCCCCCTGCGACACTCCCCCGCGAAGACGTCTCGGGTTGAGTTGCGGACAAAGTACCTTCAATTTGTGAACGAAGGTGCTTTGTCCGCAACTCAGCCACTGCGCGGCCCCGCGAGAGGGCGGCAGTGGGCCTGGAGCAGGCGGCGGGCATGAGAAACTTCTCACGCCCGGCTCCGCCCGGGCTCGCCCCCTGGGCCGACACTGAATGTATGCGGGAGCAGCCATTGACGACACCTGACCGGACAGAGCCGGACGAGGCGACCCGCGGCATCCTCGAGGCGGTCGCCGAATCGGTCGGGATGACCCTGGTCGCCTCCCGGCAGCTCACGCTCGAGAACACCACCCGCGGGTTCGCATCCGGGCACGAGCTGGAACTCTGCTCGAATGCCGGCGCCCGCGAGACGCACATCGTCTATCTCGAAACGAACCCGACGAAGCGCGAGCGCGAGGGGGTGCTCACCTTCCGCGACGAGGAGTCGGGCGAACGCATCGCGGTCTGGCTCTATCCGCGCGACCCGGAGCTGCCGGCGCTGCCCGCCGCCGTCTTCCCCGAGGCGGCGACGACCCTCCTCCGCCGGCTTGGCCTGGACCCCAGCGCAGTCACGCTCACCGTCGTGGCCTACCGGCCGGGCAAGCGCGCGGTCGTGCGCGTGGAGGCGCCGGAATTCACTGTGTTCCTCAAGGTCGTGCGCCCGGCCGTCGCCGAGGACCTGCACGCCCGCTACAGCCTGTGGCGGCTCGAGGGAGTCCCTGTCCCGCGGAGCCTGGGCTGGAGCGCCGACGGATTCATCGCCTTCGCGCCCCTGGCCGGCACCGAAGCCAGCCAGCTCATCGCCGACCTGCAGCCGGGAGCGTTCCTCGACGCGATCGACGACCTCACCGCCCGCATCGGCGCGATCCCGAGCGCCGGCGCGGCGCGCAAGTCCCTCGCCGAACGCCTGCCCTGGTACCTCGACCGGCTCCTGGCGCTCCTCCCGGAGCACACCGCTTCGATCACGCGCATCGGCGAGGCCATCGCCCGGGTGCGCGAGCGCGCGGGGGCCGCGACACCCGTGACGATCCACGGCGACCTCCACGTCGGCCAGGTCTTCGTCGACCCGCAGCATCCGTCACGCATCACCGGCGTGCTCGACATCGATACCGCCGGCCTCGGCGACCCGGCGGATGACGCGGCGGCGTTCTACGCCCATCTCGTCGTCACCGCGCAGCACCACCGCAGCCGCGGCGACGACGACACGGCCGAAAAATGCCTGTTTCTCGCTGAGCGCGCCCGGGATCGCTGGAGCGGCCGAGCCGACGCCGGGTTCGCCCTGCGGGCACGGCCAATCGCCGCGACGCACCTGCTGGGGCACATCCTCACCTCGGGGGCCCACGGGGCCGAGCTCCTTGCGGCCGCCGAGTCCCTGGTCGCCGGGGCGCTGGTCGCCGGGGCTCAAGACAGATCTGTCTAGATGAGAGCCCTCTCATCCACAGGCCCTGATTCTTCTCATCCGCGGCTGCGAGGCTGAAGCCCCTCGGGTCGAGGCGCTCCGCCTCCCCCGACAGACCAGACAAACAAGAAACTCGGGGAGAGTCATGAACACGAAGAAGTGGATTGCGATGGGGGCCGGCTCGGCACTCGGGCTCGGGCTCATCGCAGGTGGCGCGGTCTCCGCTGCCAATGCATTCGGAATCAACGACAGCGTCGAAGAATCCATCGGCGTCGAAGCCGTCACCCCCGTGTCGAGCGACGTCGTCGACGATGCCGCAGTGACGACGGCCGTCGAGGACGCCCTGGCCGTGGAGGATGCACCGGTCGTGGCGGACGTCCCGGCCGCCGTGGACGCCCCCGCGGTCGCCAGCGCGCCAAGCGTCGCGGACGCCTCCTCGGTCGTCAGCGTCCCCTCCGTCGTCGCACCGGCCGAAGCACCGGCCGTCGTGGATGTGCCGTCGGTCGCCAGCGCCCCCTCGGTCGCAGCACCCTCAGTCGTCAGCGCACCGTCGGTCGCCAGCGCCCCGAGCGCCCCGTCGGCGCCGAGCGCCCAGTCCGCACCGAGCGCGGCCTCGGTCGACTAGTCACCACCCTGACGTGCCCGGGCATCAGCCCGGGCACGTTTTTTGTGCCCGAGGGGCTGGCAGGGGAAGGCGTGGCCACAGCGACGCCCGCAGCATTGACTTGCGGAGAAAGCACCTTCCCGCGCGAAATGAAGGTACATTCTCCGCAACTGGGCCGGTGGTTGGGTGCGCATGGACAGACCCAACGGGTTTCGACGGCCGCTAGAGCAGCGTCGCGACCCTGGCGCGGATGGCCTCCGCGATCGTGTCGACGGGGGCCGCGGCATCCACGACCAGGAAGCGGGCCGGTTCGGCCGCGGCCAGGTCGAGGAACGCGGAGCGCACACGGGCGTGGAACTCGTTCTTCTCCGCCTCAAGGCGGTCGAAGCGCTTGTTGTCCGCGTCGAGGCGTCCGCGCGCGACGGTCTCGTCGAGGTCGAGCAGGATGGTGAGGTCGGGCAGCAGCCCCTCGGCCGCCCAGAGCGACAGGTCGCGCACCTCGCCCCGCTCGAGCACGCGCCCGGCGCCCTGGTAGGCGACGGATGAGTCGAGGTAGCGGTCCTGGATCACGGTTTCGCCGCGCACCAGCGCGGGCCGCACCTTCGTCGCGATGTGGTGGGCCCGGTCGGCCGCGTAGAGGAGGGCCTCGGCGCGCGGGGCGATCTCGCCGCGATGATGCAGCACGATTTCGCGGATCTCGACGCCGACATCCGTGCCGCCGGGTTCGCGGGTGCGGAGGACGCTGCGGCCCTGCCCTTCGAGCCACTCGGTGAGCAGCCGGGCCTGGGTCGACTTCCCAGACCCGTCGCCGCCCTCGAGCGTGATGAACAACCCGGTCACGACTTCGGCGTCGCCGCCGCCTTCGCCGCCGCGGTGGCCGCGCGGGTCGCCGCGGCCTTGGCTGCGGTCGCCGCCTTCTGGGCCGGGGTGCGGACTGCCGCCTTACGCACGGTCGTGGTCGCACCCGACGGGGTCGGCTTCCTGGCCGCGGCCTTCTTGGCGGGAGCCTTCCTGGCCGCAGGCTTCTTGGCGGGAGCCTTCTTCGCAGCCGTCTTCTTCACGGCCGGTCCCTTGGCCCGCTTGTCGGCCAGCAGCTGCACCGCCCGGTCGAAGTCGACGTCCTCGACGGTCTCGGACTTCGGGATCGTCGCGTTGGTGGTGCCGTCGGTGACGTAGGCGCCGAAGCGGCCGTCCTTGATCTTGATCGCCTTGCCGCTGTCCGGGTCGGGCGTCTCGAACTCCTTGAGCGCACTCGACGCGCGGCGTTCGCCGTACTTGGGCTGGGCGTAGAGCTCCAGCGCACCGGCCAGGTCGATCTCGAAGATCTGGTCCTCGCCTCCGGGCAGCGAGCGGGTGTCGACGCCCTTCTTCAGGTAGGCGCCGAAGCGGCCGTTCTGCGCGGTGATCTCGGCGCCGGATTCGGGGTCGATGCCGACCACGCGCGGCAGGTCGAGCAGGCGCAACGCCGTCTCGAGGTCGACGTTGGCGATGTCCATCGACTTGAACAGGGATGCCGTGCGCGGCTTGACCGCCGCGACCTTCTTCCTGGCCGGCGCCTTCTTTTTGGGCTTGGCCGCGGTGACTTCGCCCGTGGAGGCGTCGACGGTCTCGGTGGGGGTCTCGACCGGCGGGGCGGCCGGGGCCTCGGGCTCGGGCTCGAGCTCGGTGACGTACGGGCCGAACCGGCCGTCCTTGGCGACGATGGTCTTGCCGTTCTCCGGGTTCACACCGATCACGCGGTCGGTGATGACCGGCGCGTCCATGAGTTCGCGGGCCCTGGTCGGGGTGAGCTCGTCGGGCGCGAGTTCCGGCGGGATGTTGACTCGGCGAGGCGGAGCATCCGGACCGGCGTCGGGGTCGATGACCTCGAGGTAGGGACCGTACTTGCCGATGCGCAGGGTGATGTCGTCGGAGATCGGCAGCGAGTTGATGCTCTTCGCGTCGATCTCGCCGAGGTTGTCGATGACCTGGCGAAGGCCTCGGTGCTTGTCGGAGCCGAAGTAGAAGCTGGTCAGCCAGTCCACCCGGTCGGCCGTGCCGCCGGCGATGCGGTCGAGGTCGTCTTCCATTTCGGCGGTGAAGTCGTATTCGACCAGGTCGCCGAAGTAGTCCTCGAGCAGGCGCACGACGGAGAAGGCGATCCAGTTCGGGATGAGCGACTGGCCGCGCGGGGTGACATAACCGCGCTCGGTGATCGTGGAGATGATCGATGCGTAGGTGGACGGACGCCCGATGCCGAGCTCTTCGAGCTTCTTGACCAGGCTCGCCTCGGTGTAGCGGGCGGCGGGGGTGGTTTCGTGCCCCTTGGCCTCGACCTCGATCAGGGCGAGAACCTGACCCTCGGCGAGCGGCGGCAGCTTGGACTCGGTCGGGTCGGTCGAGGCGTTGCGCTCCTCGTCGACGGATTCCTCGTAGGCGAGCATGAAGCCGCGGAAGGTGATCACGGTGCCGCTGGCCGCGAACTCGGCCACGGCGCCGGATGCCGCGGGGTGCGCCGACGAACCGGTCGGGCCGGCGGAGATGGTGACCGACGCGGTCGAGCCGGTGGCATCCGCCATCTGGGATGCGACGGTGCGCTTCCAGATCAGCTCGTACAGCTTGAAGTCGCTGCCGCGGAGGGTCGAGGCCAGCGATGCCGGAGTGCGGAACGTGTCGCCGGAGGGGCGGATCGCCTCGTGCGCCTCCTGCGCGCTCTTGCTCTTGCCCTTGTAGAGGCGGGGCTTGTCCGGCACGGTTTCGGGGCCGTACAGCGCGGCCGCCTGGGTGCGTGCGGCCGTGATCGCCTGCTGCGACAGCGACGGCGAGTCGGTACGCATATAGGTGATGTACCCGTTTTCGTAGAGCGACTGGGCGACGCTCATGGTCTGGCGGGCGGTGAAGCGCAGCTTGCGCGCCGCTTCCTGCTGCAGGGTCGACGTCGTGAACGGCGCGGCCGGGCTGCGGCGGTACGGCTTGGAGGCGACCTTCGTCACGGTGAGGTCGACGGCCGGGTCCTTGAGGGCGTCGACGAGGGCGAGGGCGGATGCCTCGTCGAGCGTGGCCGCCTTCACGGTGGGTTTGAGCTTGCCGGAGTCGTCGAAGTCGCTGCCGGTGGCGATGCGCTCGCCGTTCAGGCGCACGAGTTTCGCGTCGAAGCCCTGTTCGGTGGATGCCGCCGACGCCGCGAGGCGGGCGAGCAGGTCCCAGTAGGACGCCGACACGAAGGCCAGCCGTTCGCGTTCGCGCTCGACGACGAGTCGGGTCGCGGCGGACTGCACGCGGCCGGCGGAGAGGCCGGGGCCGACCTTGCGCCAGAGCACGGGCGAGATTTCGTAACCGTAGAGGCGGTCCAGGATGCGCCGGGTTTCCTGCGCGTCGACGAGGGCGGTGTCGAGTTCGCGGGTGTTGTCGACCGCCTCGAGGATGGCATCCTTCGTGATCTCGTGGAACACCATGCGCTTGACCGGCACCTTGGGCTGGAGCACCTGCAGAAGGTGCCAGGCGATGGCCTCGCCTTCGCGGTCCTCATCAGTTGCAAGCAGGAGCTCGTCGGCGTTCTTCATCGCGCGCTTGAGGTCGGCGACGGTCTTCTTCTTGGCGTCGGACACGACGTAGTACGGTTCGAAACCGTTCTCCACATCGACGGAGAACTTGCCGAGGGAGCCCTTTTTCAGCTCCGGCGGAAGATTCTTCGGTTCGACCAGGTCCCGAATGTGACCAACCGAGGACAGGACCTCGTAGCCGTCGCCCAGGTAGGCGGCGATCGACTTCATCTTGGTCGGTGACTCGACAATGACCAGCTTCTTAGTGCCTGGCACCAGACTCCTCTTATATGTGGCGACCCGCGTTGTTGGGCCAAGGCACACCATACACATAGGAATAGAGTCCC
The DNA here is from genome assembly GCF_900101115.1 of Cryobacterium psychrotolerans. GTDB lineage: Bacteria > Actinomycetota > Actinomycetes > Actinomycetales > Microbacteriaceae > Cryobacterium > Cryobacterium psychrotolerans. The sequence continues at coordinate 125,572 of NZ_FNFU01000006.1, read as the reverse complement.
CGCCTAATCGAGCGTCACTCAGGTTTTTGGGCCGTTTGCCCGCGAGCCTTGCTCTGGGGGCTTGCCAGTTACCCTCGCGTGAGGACAATGGAGGCATGGCTACAGGATCAACGGGCACGTACACCGCGAAGCTCACGGACGGCCCCCTCGAAGGCAAGACCATCACGACACCGTTTCTTGAATCAGGTGACCCGCAGCCGCGTCTGGAAATCCCGGCCGACTCCGGGGCCAAGCGCTACCTGTATTCGCGGGGCTCCGGACTCGAGTTCGGGTCGTCCGATCATCCGGACCGCCCGACCGCGGTCGACTACCGCTACCTCGAGGCGCTCTTCGACTGATCCCCCTTCCCCCGTCCTCTCCCCCTTCCCCTCTTCCTCCCCCTTCCCCTCCCTTCCCCTCCCGCGAAACCGCAGTTGTGCTCGTTATAACCGCGCTTTAGCGCGCACAACTGCGGTTTCGCGGGGAGGGTCGCGGGGAGGGTTACGCGGGCGGGCCGGCACGGGCGGATGACGTGAGGGCGAAGCCGGCGACAGTGCGGGCGACGGTCACTGATGAGATCAGGCCGTCAAGCGTGCACGTGACCACGGATGCCCCGTTGAGGGCGGCGGCCTCGGCCGCGGCCGTGCACGGGAAGCCCGCCACGGCGCCCGAAGCGGTGTCGGCCGCGGCGAGCGCCGCGGCGTCGGCCGCGTTCTGCACCGACTGGCCGACGGCGAGCAGGGCCAGCAGCGGCACACCGAGTAAGGTCACCGTCAGGGTCGCTCCGATCAGCGCGACCGCGAGCACCCCGCCGGCGCCCCGCTCGGAGCCACGCACGGGACGCCGGGTCGCGGGACGCCGGGCCAGGGGACGCACGGTCACGGGACGCACGGTCACGGGACGCACGGTCACGGGACGCACAGTCACCGGACGCCGGGCCAGGGGACGCACGGTCACGGGCCGGGGACCACGGCGCCGCCCAGCGCGCACGACCGGGCGGCCACCGTCAGACCGAAGGTCGCGTAGGGGCCGAACGCGGCCGGTGCGCTGAGGCGCGCGCAGACGAATTCGCCGCGGCGTTCCGTGGCGAGCCGGGCCCCACCCACCGAGCGGTGCACGAGGGACGCCGCCCGCTCGGCGGATTCGCCGCGGGCGAGCAACCGGGCCGCGTCGCCGGCGGCATCCGTCAGTCGCACCTGCTGACCGACCACCTGCACCGCGCCCAGGCAGCAGGCCAGCACAAGGAGCACGGCCGGCAGCACGACGGCGAACTCCGCGGTCACGGTGCCGTCGTCCCGGCCGTGCCCGCTACCCCACGCTGAGCGCATTGCGCACCAGCTCGGTGAGGATCCCGCGCACCTCGTTTCCTCGGAGGATCACGATCAGCAGGCCGGCGAACCCGACCGCCGCCATCGTGGCCACCAGGTATTCCGCGGTGGCCGCCCCCGCGTCCTCGCGCAGCCGCCGCAGCGCCCGGGCCGGGCTCCGCGGCCGCCGCGTGGGCGTGGCGGTGGCCGGCATGGCCGTGGTCGGCGTGGCCGTGGCCGCCGTGGGCGAGAGTTCCTTCTGCATCTGTTCGTCTCCTTTCGCGTCCTGCGACGCGGATGATGGACGGCGCGAGCGGGACCAGCCTGACCCGATTCGCCGGCCCGGTCCCCGGCATCGGACGAGCGGTGCGGAACGCCTAGAACGAACGCAGTGTGGACGAGAGGACGGTCAGCAGCAACGGCACCACCCCGACCAGCATGAACGCGGGCAGCACGCACACCCCCAGCGGGATCATCAGCGTCACCGACAGGGTCGCCGCCCGCCGTTGCCCGTCGCTCCGCGCGTCGCGGCGCTGCTGGTCGGCCTCGCTGCGCAGCAGTTCCGCGGCCGGGACGCCGGCGCGGGCGGACAGGGCGAGCACCCGGTCGATCGCGGCCTCCGAGCCTCCGACGCCTACGCCGTAGCGCTCGGTCACCGAGCGCACCAGGGTGCGCGCTCGCGCGACCGACCCGCCCCCGGCCATCCCGATCGCGGTCAGGTCGAGCGCGAGCCCGGGCGTCGGGTCCCGGGCTCGCGCGGACCGCACCAGGCTCCGGTTCCAGCGAGCGCCGGCTACCATCAGCAGCGCCCCTGCCCCGAGGCAGGCCAGGCCCGGCCCGGTGAGCAACAGGGTCTGCAGCGTGTTGAAACCGAGCACGCTGCCGAACAGGATGCCCACCAGCGGCAGCCCCATCACCATGCGTGCCGTGGCGTTCGGGCCGGCCAGCGCGACGGCGAGGTCCCGGTGCACCTGGCCCAGGTCGCGGAAGGATCCGGCGAGCTCCCGCAGGCAGGCGGCGAGCGGCGCCCCGGCCGCCGTGGCCACACCCCAGGCCGCCGCGAGGCCCAGCCAGGCGTCACCGGCCTGCCCGCCCAGCGCCCGGGCCTCCTGCGCCACCGCATCGGCGATACTCTCCCCGCGCCGCCCGGCCGCGGCGGCGGCACGCACGACCCGGGCGGCGTCCGGCTCCGTCGGGTGCCGTGACGGCGCCCCGGTTTTCGGTCCGGCGCCCGCGCCTGCGGGCTCGTCCGGCAGGAGATAGCCCCAGGCGGACACCGCGGACACCCCGGCGGACAGCAGCACCGCGAGGCGCTGGGTCACCGCCGCCACTTCTTCGATCGGCGGTTCGCCGCGCCTGCTCACGCGGGCTCCACGACCAGGTGGCCGCGCGCACCGAGGGCGAGGCGCCCGATCTGGGCAAGTCGCCTGGATCCGGCCGAGCGCTCGAGGTGCAGCACCAGTCCGATGGCGCTGACCGCCTGCCGGGCCACCGCCTCCGCGGTCATCCCGGCGAGCGCGCCGAGCGCCTCCAGCCGCGCCGGGACATCCTCCAGCGAGTTGGCATGCAGCGTGCCGGCGCCGCCGTCGTGACCGGTGTTCAGCGCGGCCAACAGCTCTCGGACCTCTTCGCCGCGGCATTCGCCGAGCACGAGGCGGTCCGGCCGCATCCGCAGCGCCTCGCGCAGGAGGCCCTGCAGGCCGATCCGGCCGGCGCCCTCGAGGTTCGCCTGCCGCGCCTCCAGCGCCACCACATGCGGGTGCGCGATCCTCAGCTCGGCGACGTCTTCGATCGCGACGATCCGTTCGTCCGGCGGAGCCTCGCCGAGCAACGCCGCCAGAAGCGTGGTCTTGCCGCTCCCGGCCGCGCCGGTGATCAGCAGGTTCTCCCGGTCGTGCACGGCGGCGCGGAGCCTGGCGACCTGCGCGGTTGCCTCTTCCCCGGCGCCGAACAGGCCGGCGGTCGCCAGCGCGGCGAGGCCAAGCCGCTCGGCACGGGGAAGCCGGATCGAGAGCAGGGTGCCCGTGCTCGAGACGGGCGGCAGCACGGCGTGCACGCGGATGCCGTCGGCCAGGCGCACATCGACGCAGGGCGTCGCCTCATCGAGGTGTCTCCCGCCGAGGGCGATCAGCCGAACGGCCAGCTCGCGCAGCGCATGCTCGTCGCAACGCCAGCCCGGCTGGTGGACCAGGCCGCGGCCCGAGTCCAGCCACAGGCCCGCTTCCCCGTTGACGAACAGGTCGGTGACCGGCCCGGATGCCGCGTACCCGGCCAGCGGGCCCAGCCCGGAAACATCCGCAGACGCAAGCTCCGAGGCATCCGCAGAAACAAGCCCCGACACGTCCGCCGAACCGCCAGCCACCGGATGCCGGGGTGCCGGCGCCGCGAACGACGGGACGGCGACGAAAGGGATGGACATGCGCCGAAGTTACGCCGTGTTACGCGGGAGCGGGGGCACCGGGACTCTTCACCGGGCGGCCGCGGCACGGCCCGGCTGGGGAGGAGGGGCCCCGGCCGGCGGGACGGCCGTCAAAAAGAGCCGTCAAAAAGAGCCGTTAAAAAGAGGGGGGCGGCACCTATTGGGGGGAACAGGTGCCGCCTCGGCAACGCGCTGATTGGGGGGAACCATGCGCGCTGCTGTTCAGAACTTTCGTTCAGACGCGTATCAGTTTACGCATTCTGGGAGGAAGCGCAAGTCCTCTGAGTCCCCATAAATGAGGACACGATTTGACCGGCTCCCAACAGTCATTGTGAGGGCCGCCGGAGACCTCGGGGTAGCCCCCCATCCGAGGGCACTGTCGGCGCGGTAGGGTACTTCCCGGGGGCCCCAACGCGCCTGAGTAACTTCCTCGCAAAGGAGCGACACCAGAACCATGAGCGTCCAGATCGATCATCTCCTCAACGAAACCCGCCACTTTCCGCCCACTCCCGAGTTCGCCGCGCAGTCGGTCTCGAAGCCTGAGTTGTATACGGATGCCGCCGCGGACCGCCTCGGATTCTGGGCCGACCAGGCCCGCGAGCTCCTGCACTGGCACAAGCCGTTCACCAAGACCCTCGACTGGACCAACCCGCCCTTCGCCAAGTGGTTCGAAGACGGCGAGCTGAATGTCGCGTACAACTGCCTCGACCGCCACGTTCTGGCCGGCAACGGCGACCGCGTCGCCCTGTACTGGGAAGGCGAGCCGGGCGAGACTCGCGCCATCACCTACGCCGAGCTGACCGCGGAGGTCAAGCGGGCGGCCAACGTGCTGATCAAGCTCGGCGTGACCGCGGGCGACCGCGTCGCCGTCTACCTGCCGATGATCCCGGAGGCCATCGTCGCCATGCTCGCGGTGGCCCGCGTCGGCGCCGTGCACTCCGTGATCTTCGGCGGCTTCAGCCCGGAGAGCATCAGCGCGCGCATCGACGACGCGGATGCCGTGCTCGTGATCACCGCCGACGGCGGCTACCGCAAGGGCAAGGTTTCGGCTCTCAAACCGGCCGTCGACGAGGCCCTGGCCAGCGGCGAGTCCTACGTGCGGAACGTGCTCGTGGTCAAGCGCACCGGGCAGGACGTGGACTGGACCGACCGCGACCTCTGGTGGCACGAGGAACTCGCCTCGGTCGACGCGGAGCACGAGGCCCAGCCCTTCGCGGCCGAGAACCCGCTGTTCATCCTCTACACGTCGGGCACGACCGGCAAGCCCAAGGGCATCCTGCACACCACAGGCGGCTACCTCACCCAGGCCGCGTTCACCCACAAGAACGTGTTCGACCTGCGCCCGGAGACGGATGTCTACTGGTGCACCGCCGACATCGGCTGGATCACGGGCCACAGCTACGTCACCTACGGCCCGCTCGCCAACGGCGCCACCCAGGTGCTCTACGAGGGCACCCCCGACACGCCGCACCCCGGCCGCTGGTGGGAGCTGATCGAGAAGTACAAGGTGACCATCCTGTACACCGCGCCCACCGCCATCCGCACGTTCATGAAACTCGGCCGCCAGATCCCGCAGAAGTTCGACCTGTCGAGCCTGCGGGTGCTCGGGTCGGTGGGTGAGCCGATCAACCCGGAAGCCTGGATGTGGTACCGCGAGGTCATTGGCGGCAATAAGGCCCCGGTCGTCGACACCTGGTGGCAGACCGAGACCGGCGGGATCATGATCTCCGCGCTCCCGGGTCTCACGACCACCAAGCCGGGCGCGGCCCAGGTGCCGATCCCCGGCGTCACGATCGACGTGCTCGACGACGACGGAGCGCACGTCGGCCACGGCAACGGCGGCCTGCTCGTCGTGACCGAACCCTGGCCGGGGATGCTCCGCGGCATCTGGGGCGACCCGGAACGCTTCAAAGAAACCTACTGGGACAAGTTCGGCAACAAGTCCCTGTACTTCGCCGGCGACGGCGCCCGCCTCGACGACGAGGGCGACATCTGGCTGCTCGGCCGCGTCGACGACGTGATGAACGTGTCGGGCCACCGATTGTCCACGGCCGAGATCGAATCGTCGCTCGTGGCGCATCCGATGACGGCGGAGGCGGCCGTCGTAGGCGCCTCGGACGAGGTGACCGGCCAGGCCGTCGTGGCGTTCGTGATCATCAAGTTCAGCCACCTGGACGACACGTCGCACGCGGACATCGCGGCGACCCTGCGCGCCCACGTCTCCCAGCAGATCGGCGCGATCGCCCGCCCGAAGCACATCTTCATCGTGAAGGAGCTGCCGAAGACTCGTTCGGGCAAGATCATGCGCCGCTTGCTGCGCGATGTGGCCGAGGGCCGTGAGATCGGCGACGTGACCACGCTCGCCGACACCATGGTGATGCAGTCGATCAGCAACACGATGAAGTAACGACTCCGGGATCTCGATACTCCTGTTGAGGTCAGGCGGAGCTCGTTGATGTCAAGCGGAGCTCGGCCGTCCGGCGGATTCCCTGTGGCTAACTCAGGAGATTCGGGAGCGGCCCGCTCAGTGCCCGCGGACTAGTCCGGCGGCTGGCCCCGACGTTCCGGATTCTCCTGAGTTAGCCACACGCAGGCGGAGATCAGAGCGCTGACAGGCTCGATCACCGATCCGGTGGTCGAGCCTGCCCGGACCGGTCAGGCGAAGGCGACGACCAGCTCGACCTCGACCGGGGCGTCCAGCGGCAGCACGGCGACGCCGACGGCCGACCGCGCGTGCCGGCCCAGGTCGCCGAAGATCTCGCCGAGCACCTCGGAGGCGCCGTTGATCACGCCGGGCTGGCCGGTGAACGACGGGTCGGATGCGACGAAACCGGTGACCTTCACGACCTGCGTGATCCGGTCAAGCGACCCGATGACCGCCTTGATCGCGGCGAGCCCGTTGAGCGCCGCGAGGCGCGCGTACTCCCTGGCGTCGGCTGCGGGGACGAGCCCGTGGCCGTCGCCGACCTTTCCGGTGGCCGACAGCGCGCCGGACACCATCGGCAGCTGGCCGGAGGTGAAGACCAGCGAACCGGCGATGACGGCCGGAACATACGTGGCCAGCGGCGGAACAACGGTGGGAAGGTCGATGCCCAGCTCGGCCAGGCGTGCCTCGATCTGCGACATGATCAGGCTCCGCTCACGGCGGCGGCGACCGGGCGCTTGAGGTAGGCGACGAGCCCGCCCTCCGGGCCGGTGACGACCTGCACGAGCTCCCAGCCATCAGAGCCCCAGTTGTTCAGGATTGCTGCTGTGTTGTGGATCATCAGCGGCGTTGTGAGGTACTCCCAGGCTGGCATGTGTCTCCGATTCAGGCGGTTTTTCAGTTTTGTCCCTTACGCTCAAGTCTATGTCTGCCAAAAAACGTACGGTTAGCGGGGCTCTCGGCGGCTTCATCGGTTTCGTCGCCATGAGTGCTGTCGCTGGGGTGCTCGTCACCGCCGCAATCACCCCCGCAATCGCCGTTTCCGGCATGGCCGCGACGAACACGATCAACGTCTTCGAGAACCTGCCCGACTACCTGGCCATCGACCAGCTGTCGCAGAAGAGCAACATCTACGCCACGAACAAGGAAAAAAAGACCGTGCTCCTGGCGTCGTTCTACGACCAGAACCGGGTCGAGGTCGAGTCGGATGCGATCAGCCAGTTCGCCAAGGACGCCGCGATCGCCGGTGAGGACCCCCGTTTCTACGAGCACAACGGCGTCGACCTGCAGGGCACCGTGCGCGCCACGGTGAAGACCGTCTCCGGCAGCGGAACCCAGGGTGGATCATCCATCACCCAGCAGTACGTCAAGAATGTGCTCGTGCAGAAGTGCGAGGTCATCGACGACAAGGAAAAGCACGACGCGTGCTACGACACCGCCACGAAGACGACGCCGGACCGCAAGCTCAAGGAAATGCGCCTCGCCATCGGCGTTGAGAAGAAGTACGAGAAGGACGACATCCTTCGCCAGTACCTCAACATCACCGGCTTCGGCGGCACCGTCTACGGCATCGAAGCCGCATCGAACTACTACTTCGGCACCACCGCGGCAAAGCTCACCCTGCCGCAGGCGGCCAGCCTCGTCGCCATCGTGAACCACCCGGTCAAGTTCCAGCTCGACCGGCCGAAGAGCGAGACCAACGGCGCGGCGAACGGGTATGCGGCCAACAAGGACCGCCGCGACTACATCCTCGGCGAGATGCTCAAGCACAAGAAGATCAGCCAGAAGGATCACGACGCAGCCATCAAGACGGCGGTCGAGCCGAAGATCACCGAGCCGAGCACCGGATGCCAGACCGCGGGTTCCAGCGCCTACTTCTGTGACTACGTCGCGAAGAAGCTGCTCAACGACCCCACCTTCGGCGAAGACCGGGAGACCCGTCTGCTCAACTTCCGCCGCGGCGGATACAACGTCTACACGACCCTCGACCTGGACCTCCAGGTCGCCGCGATCGACACGATGAACAAGCACGTGCCCAAGGTCTGGAGCGGCGGCGACGTCGGCGGCGTCGTCTCGAGCGTGCAGGTGGGCACCGGACGCGTGCTCGCGATGGTGCAGAACAAGGACTACAGCCAGGACCCGGCCGTGCAGGCCACCGGCCGCAACTATTCCGGCCTGAACTACAACACCGACAAGACCGAGGGCGGCTCGCTCGGTTTCCAGCCCGGATCGACGTACAAGGTCTTCACGCTGGGCGAGTGGCTCAAGGAGGGGCACACGCTCAACGAGCGCGCCGATTCCCGCCGCAAGGCCGACTGGGGAACGTTCCAGGACAGCTGCGACGGCCCCATCAGCTTCCCCGGGTTCAACCCGCGCAACGACCAGAACGAGGGCGGCAGCAACTACAGCGCCCTCCAGTCGACGGTCGGCTCGATCAACACGGGCTTCATCGGGATGGCGAAGAAACTCGACCTCTGCGGCATCAAGAAGACCGCCGAGGCCTTCGGCGTGCACCGCGCCGACGGTAAGGACCTGGAGAAGGGCGCCAGCGCCGTGCTCGGAACCAACGAGGTCGCACCGCTGACCATGGCCGTCGCCTTCGCCGGGATCGCCAACAAGGGCAAGACCTGCTCCCCCGTTGTGATCGACCGGATCACCGGCCCGGGCGGCGATGAGCTGCCGGTGCCGAAGTCGAAGTGCACCCAGTCCGTCACCCCGGATGTCGCCGCGGGCATGACCTACGCCATGCAGCGCGTCATGACGGACGGAACCGGCCGGAGTTCCAACTACGGCACCTACCCGAACGTGCCGATGATCGGCAAGACCGGAACCACGGACGGCGCCAAGGACACCTGGATGAGCGGAGCCTCGTCCAAGGTGGCCACGGTGGTCGGCGTGGTCAGCGTCACCGGAACGCTCAGCCAGCGGAAGCAACACTTCGACAACGGCGAACAGGTCTCGCTTGCCCGCCACGAGATGTGGCCCGACATCATGTCGGTAGCCAACGCGAAGTACGGCGGAGAGTCCTTCCCCGAACCCACGTTCAAGCTCATCCAGGCGCCCCAGGCGACCGTGCCCGACGTGCGCGGCAAGTCGATGGACGAAGCACGTGCCATCCTCTCCGGCGCCGGGTTCGACGCCGTGGACGGCGGCGACGTCGACTCCGAGATGCCCGCCGGCACCGTGGCAGGCACCGACCCGGCCGGCGGAACCCGCACGGCCCGCGGCTCCACCATCACCATTTTCACGAGCAACGGCCAGCTGAAGATCCTGCCGGACGTCGTCGGTAAGACCGAGGCCGAGGCCACGGCCGCGCTGGCGGGATTCAAGGTCAATAAAAAGGAAGAGGCCGTCACCGATCCGTCGCAGGTGGGCAAGGTGATCTCGATGGATCCGGGTGCCGGCACCGGGATGAAGTCGGGCGGTGCTGTGACGATCGTCGTCGGCAAGCTCGGCGCCGAGCCAGGCAAGAAACCATGACCCGGGGACGCCTCGTCGGATCGGCCGCCGTCGCGCTAGGCGCGGCGGGCCTGGCCGCGCTCGCCTGGGGCGCCCTGGTCGAACGCAAGCGCTTCACCCTGCGCGAGATCTCGGTGCCCGTGCTCGCGCCCGGCTCCGACCCGATCAGGGTGCTGCACCTGTCCGACATGCACATGGCACCGTGGCAGTCCGAGAAGCAGGAGTGGGTGCGCGGGCTCGCCGAGCTGAAGCCCGACCTCATCGTCAACACCGGTGACAACCTCGGGCATGAAGACGGCATCCCGGGCGTCGAGTATGCCCTGGCGCCGTTCGCCGGCATCCCCGGCGTCTTCGTGAACGGCTCGAACGACTACGTCGGCCCGCGCCCGCTCAACCCGTTCACATACTTCGGCGGCCCGTCCGTCCGCAGCCAGTCGCAGCCGCGGGCACTCGACATCACCGGCCTGCACGGCGTCTTCGCCGCGCTCGGCTGGACCGACATCGACAACGCGGCCGTCGCGCTCGAGCTGAACGGGACCCGCCTGGAGTTCTTCGGCGTGGACGACCCGCACCACGGCCTGGACCGGCTCGACCTCATCACGCGGGCGATCGACGACCTGCGTGCGAACGACCCGCTGGCCGACGAGACGTGGCCGGACCCTGGGAAGGCGCCCGAACCGCGGCCCACCGTCACGATCGGCGTCAGCCACGCTCCGTACCAGCGGGTGCTCAACTCCTTCGTGAACCACGGCGCGCAACTGATCCTCGCCGGGCACACCCACGGCGGCCAGGTCTGCGTGCCCGGCTTCGGCGCGCTCGTCACCAACTGCGACATCCCGCGCGCCCAGGTCAAGGGCCTGAGCCTGTGGGACTCCGGCCTGCACACGTCTTACCTGCACGTGTCGGCCGGCCTCGGCACCTCGATCTACGCCCCCGTGCGGTTCGCCTGCCCGCCCGAGGCGACACTGCTCACCCTCATCGGCGCCTAGCCGATCCGCCGGGTCGCGAGCTCCGTCAGCGGACGCCCGATTTTCGATCTATACTTGTGGAGGCCCACGGGCCATCGGGGTATGGCGCAGCTTGGTAGCGCGCGTCGTTCGGGACGACGAGGTCGCAGGTTCAAATCCTGTTACCCCGACAGCAGTACAGAAGGGCCGCACATCGTGCGGCCCTTCTGCTTTCTCCCTGTGAGGGGTCGCAAATCGACCTTCGTTGGGCCTGGGAAGGTCGATTTGCGACCCCTCACCGGCGGGATACCGGCGGATGCAGGGCGAGGGTGTCCCGGATCAGGCGCAGCAGCATCCGTCGGTCGGCGAGCTCGTCGGCGGCGATCTCGACGACGTGCCAGCCCAGAGCCGTGAGCCGGGCGACCCGGGTGCGGTCCTTGCGCCACCGATCCGGCTCGCTGCGATGGTAATCGCCCTGGTACTCGAAGATGACCCGGTGCACGGGAAAGCAGAGGTCGGCCCGGGCGATGACCCGGCCGAACGCATCCGCGATCGGATGGTTGACCGCGAGGCCCAGGATGCCGGCGCGAACGATCGTCACGCGGATGACCGACTCGGGCGGCGACTCGGCACGGTCGTCCAGCAGCCCCAGCGCTTCCAGCAGGCGCGCTCGCCAGCGCCGGGCCGGGTGGCGGTCGGCGGCGGCCGCCAGGTCCGCGCGGCCGGCGAGCGGATGCCGGTGGTGGATGATGTAGTCCCCCGCGGCCACGAGGTCCTCGACGTCGAGGACGGCGGCGAGGTCGCACCACGTGCGCGCGGCCGTGGTCAGCCGAAGCCCCTGCCGCTCGCCAACGTCATCCGGGCCGAGTTGAAGCTTGTGGCCGATGGATCCGGCGGCCCGGTACGCGCGCATCGGCGCCGGCATGCCGACGTGGAGCTGCGGCGCCCGGGCCAGCCTCGGCGGGAGCGGGATGCCCAGGATCAGGGCGGCCGTGACCGTGCAGAAGAACGCGGCGTCCGGCATCCGCAGCTGGAGCGCCCCCGCCCGCTCGTAGACCGAGACCGGGGAGTCGGGCGAGCGGATGCCGTGGAACGGACGGGCGAGGTCCGGGCCTCGCAGCCGACCCTCGCCGATACCCCGGGCGGCGGCCGTTCGGGTGGTGAATGAGCCGTCGCGGAGCCCTGGCGGGAGCGGAAGTCGGGAGGCCACGCGCCCAGAGTGCCGCATCCGGAGCCTCGGGGTCGGGGTTATCCACAGGCGCCGCCGGCGGCCGGCGCGTGAGGGGTCGCAAATCGACCTTCGTTGGCGCCGGGAAGGTCGATTTGCGACCCCTCACGAGAAAAAAGGGTCAGGGCACCCGGGCGAGGGCGGGGGCTGGCGCGGGAGCGGGGGCGCGGAGGGCGGCCACGATCTCGAGCGAGCGGATGCGGCCGGCGAGCGTCGACGCCTGGGAGCTGAGCATCAGCTCGTCCGCGCCGGTCGACTCGAGCAGCGCGGTCAGCTTGGCGTCCACCTCGGCCGGGGTGCCGACGGCCTGGCGCCGGTTCCGGGCCTCGATGAAGTCCCGCTCCGGCGGCGAGAACTCGTAGGCGAGCGCCTCGGCGATCGACACCGGCTCGGGCTTCTGGCCCTGGCGCATCCGGAGGAAGGTGAGCAGCCCGGGCAGCGACTCCCGGCGCACCACCTCGGGGTCGTCGTCGCTGACCAGGCCGACGGCGATCATCGTGTGCGGCGCGGTGAGGAAGCGGCTCGGCTCGAACCGCTCGCGGTAGATGGCGAGCGCGGCCTCCGTGTTCTCGCCGGCGAAGTGGTGGGCGAAGGCGAACGGCAGCCCGAGGGCGGCGGCGACCTGCGCGCTGAAGCCGCTCGAGCCGAGCAGCCACATCTGCGGGGCATCGCCGAGCCCGGGGTAGGCGGTGATGGTGCGCATCGGGTTGGCCTCGTCCATGCCGCCGTGGAAGAAGCCGATCAGGTCCACGAGCTGCTGGGGGAAGTCGTCGACGCCGAGGCCCTCGGTGCTGCGGCGCAGGGCCATCGCGGTGGCGCCATCCGTGCCGGGCGCCCGGCCGATCCCGAGGTCGATCCGGTCGCCGTACAGGGCGCGCAGGGTGCCGAACTGTTCGGCCACGACGAGCGGGGCGTGGTTGGGCAGCATGACGCCGCCGGAGCCGACCCGGATGCGCTCGGTGCGGGCCGCGATGCCCGCGATCAGCACCGGCGGGGCGCTCGAGGCGATCGCCGGCATGTTGTGGTGCTCGGCGACCCAGAACCGGTCGTAGCCGAGGTTTTCCGCGGCCTGGGCGAGGCGGATGCTGCCGGCCACGGCCTCCGCGTTGGTTCCGCCGGCGAGGCGGGCGGCCAGGTCGAGCACGTTGATCGGTAGCGTTTTCATCCCTCGGTGCAACCGGGGGCCCGGCCGGTTGATTCCCGCCCGTGACCAAATCGAAACGCCCATTCCACCCCCGCGGCCCTCCCCTCCCGGGGGTAGGACGGTAAACTCGCCTTTGGCCAAGGAGGTCCACACGATGAGAAAAAAACTGTTCTCTGCCGCTGTCTGCGGTTCCGCATTATTGCTCGCCATCACCGGGTGCAGCACCACGTCCGGCAACGGAACGAAGGATGACGGCGCGACCGGATCCGGCACCGGAGCGGATTGCGTCATCAAGTCCGCCGTGCCGATCTCCGCGGCCTTCAGCCTGACCGGAGCGGCAGCGCAGTACGGCGCGAGCCAGAAGAACGCGCTCGAACTCGCCGTCGAAGACCTGAACAAGGTCGGCGGGGTCACCTACGAGCTCACCGTCGAGGACGACGCGACCGACCCCAAGCAGGCCATCCAGGTGTTCGACACCCTGATCGCTTCCGGCGCCGCCGTCATCATCGGCCCGACGCTGTCGAACACGGCCAAGCAGACGAACCCGATCGCCCAGGACGCCAAGGTCCCCGTGCTCGGTGTGTCCAACACCGCTGCCGGCATCACGGAAATCGGCGACTACATCTTCCGGGACTCCCTGACCGAGGATGCCGTCATTCCGCAGACCATCAAGGCGGCCGTCGAGACCCTCGACGTGAAGAAGGTCGTCGTGATGTACAGCAACGACGACGCCTTCACCGAATCCGGCTACCAGGCCTTTGCCGCGGCTCTCAAGGACGAGGGCGTCGACATCGCCGACACGCTGACCTTCTCCAAGGCCGACACCGACTTCCGCGCCCTGCTGAACAAGGCCAAGAAGTCCGACGCCGACGCGATCGTCGTCTCCGGCCTGATCGACGCGGCCGTGCCGCTGGTCACCCAGGCGCGCGAAATCGGCATCGACACCCCGATCATCGGCGGCAACGGCTTCAACTCCCCCGCCCTGATCAAGGGCGCCGGAAAAGCCGCCGAGGGCGTCATCGTGGGTGCCGCGTGGAACTCGGCCTCCGACAACGAGCAGAACGTGAAGTTCATCGAGGACTACACCGCGAAGTTCGATGCCGCCCCCGACCAGTTCTCGGCGCAGGCGTATGCCGGGCTGCAGATCATCGACCACGCGGTTCGCGCCGAGTGCTCGGCGGAGCGCGAGGCCATCAAGGCGGGGCTCGGTGACATCACCGACGTGCCCACCGTGCTGGGCGACGTGAGCCTGAACGAAAACCGCGACGCCGTGCACGACGCACTCGTGCAGGTGGTCAAGGACGGCAAGTTCGCCATCCTGGAGTAGCCTGACCCGCGCACCCCGCTCCGCCTCGCTCAGGTCGTGTGCCGCCCGGATTCCGGGCGGCACACGACCGATAACAGGGACGTCACCATGCAACTCTTTCTCGACGGGATCTTTCTCGGTTCGATCTATGCGCTGTTCGCCATCGGTTTCACGCTGGTGTTCGGCATCCTGGACCGGCTGAACCTGGCTCACGCCTCGGTCTTCACGGCCGGCGCGCTGGTGGGGATCGAGGTGGTGTCGCGGTTCGGGATTTCGATCTGGCTGGCCATCCCGCTGGTGCTCGTCCTGGGCGCCCTGCTGGGCGTCCTGATCGAACGGATCGCGTTCCGGCCGCTCGCCGGACGGCACGATGCGCACTTCGCGGGGCTGATCTCCTCGATCGCGTTCGGGGCGATCATCCTCTCGCTGCTCCAGGCGCTGTTCGGAGCGGACACCCGGCGCTTCCCGGCCGACGCGTTCCCGCAGGCCCGGTTTGAGATCCTCGGCGCCACCGTCTCCCTGCTGCAGGTGATCATCCTGGTCATCAGCGTGTCGCTGATGGTCGTGCTGACCTGGCTGGTCGCCAAATCCAAGCTGGGCCGCGGGATGCGCACGATCGCCGAGAACCCCCACGCCGCCGCCGTGCTGGGGCTGAACGTGGGCCGGATCAGCAGCACCACCTTCGCCATCTCCTCGGCGCTGGGCGCCGTGGCCGGTGTGCTGTTCACCCTCAACGTCAACGCCGCCCAGCTTGGAATCGGCCACGCGGTGGAGCTCAAGGCCCTGGCCGTGATCGTCGTCGGCGGGATGGGATCCCTGCCCGGCGCCCTGGTCGGCGGCCTGATCCTGGGCCTGTCCGAGGTGCTCGCCGTGAATTACATCGGCAGTTCCTGGCGGGACATGGTGGCGTTCGGGCTGCTGTTCCTGATCCTGATCCTGCGGCCCCAGGGCCTGTTCGGCGCACGCAAGACGCGGGAGGTCTGATCATGTTGGTGGAATACAGCTCACTGATCACGTTGATCGCGCTGACGGCCATCCTCGCCTTCAGCTTCTACGCCGTGCTGATCGCCGGCCAGCTCAGCCTGGCCCAGCTCGGGCTGGCGTCGCTCGCCGCCTTCACCTCCTCCCTCGTCGTGCCGGACGAGCCCCTGTTCGGGTTCATCCCGCCGCTGGCCGTCGGCATCGTCTTCGGCATGTGCGTGGGCATCCTCGCCGCGTTCATCCTCGGCCTGCCGGTGATCCGCCTGCGCGGCGTCTTCCTCGCCATCGCCACCCTCGCCTTCGGCGAAATGGTGCGGATCTTCCTGATCAACCAGACCTGGACCAACGGCGCCCAGGGGCTGGGCTTCCCCAAGCTCGTCGGCATCGAGGTCGCCTGGATCGCCCTGATCGTGGTGGCCTACTGGTTCTGGCGCCTGTCCGGATCCCGGATGGGGCGGGCCTTCGCGGCCATTCGCGAAGACGAGCTGGCCGCCACCACCATGGGGATCAACGTGGCCCGGTACCGGATGGCGTCCTTCGTCATCGCGGGGGCCGTGGCCGGCCTCTACGGCGTGCTCCTGGCCTACTTCTCCCGGTTCGCCGACCCCAACGAGTTCTCCTTCACCGCGGCCGTGGACGGCCTGGTCACCGCGGTGGTCGGCGGGGTGACGCTGTTCGTCGGCCCGCTGCTGGGCTCCGTCTTCCTCTCCGTGCTCCCCGAGCTGCAGCGCCTGCTCGGCATCAACGCCGGCTGGATCCGCCCCACCATCTCCGGGGTGCTGCTCCTGGTCGTGATCCTCTTCCTGCCCGGAGGCCTCTCCGGCCTCATCCCGCGGCGGAAGTCCGCCAAACGCCTGGTCGCCAACCCGGCCCTGCGGCCCGACCTGCCTGCCCTCCCCGCGCCCGGCACGGAACTGGTGAGCCTGCAGGGCATCGGCAAGTCCTACGGCGGGGTGCACGCCGTGCGCTCCGTCGACCTCAGCGTGCAGGCCGGGGAGGTCCTCGGCCTGATCGGTCCCAACGGCGCCGGCAAGACCACGCTGGTGAACATGGTCACCGGGCTGACTCCCCCGAGCACCGGCACCGGGGTCGTGCTCGGCGCGGCCCTGACCGCCGGCACCAAGGCTCACCGCCTGGCCCAGTCGGGAGTGGCCCGCACGTTCCAGCAGATCAAGCTCTTCAACCGGCTCTCGGCCCTGGAGAACGTGCTCGTCGGCGGCTACCGGATCACCCACGACACGCTGCTGCGGCGCCTGCTGTTCCTGCCGTCGGCCAGGCGGTTCGAGCGGGAGGCCGTGGCGATGGCATCCGCCCAGCTGATCCGGGTGGGGCTCGGCGACAAGGCGGCCAACGCCGCCGGAGACCTGTCCTACGGCGACCAGCGCCGGCTGGAGATCGCCCGCGCGCTGGCCTCGCATCCGTCGCTGCTGGTGCTCGATGAGCCGGCGGCCGGCATGAACCACGTCGAGGCCGGACGCCTGTCTGAGCTGATCAGGTCGCTGGCCGCCGACGGCATCGCCGTGCTGGTGATCGAGCACAATGTGCGGATGATGCTGGCCACCTGCGACCGGATCATGGTGCTGAACTTCGGCGAGGTCATCGCCTCGGGCAAGCCCGCCGACATCGCCCGCGACCCCAAGGTGCTGGAGGCGTACCTCGGGTCGGCCGGCAATGATGCCGACGTGGAAGCGGCATCCGTTCTCGCCGCAGAGAACCTGGCCGAGGTCGCCGTCGAACTGGCCAGGGAACACGAACAGGGTCCGGATGCCGTGATCGGCGACGACGCCGAACCGAACGGCGCGGCCGAACCGGAGGACAAACGATGAGCGACCCGATCCTGAGCGTGGAGGGCCTGCAGGTCAACTACGGGCGAGTGGAGGCGGTGCGCAACGTGTCCTTCGAGGTGGCGACCGGCGCGCTGGTCACCCTCGTGGGCGCCAACGGCGCCGGCAAGACCTCCATTCTCAATGCCGTTTCCGGGCTCATCCGCCCACGCCACGGTGTGATCAAGTTCAAGGGCCAGGACATCACCAAATGGCCGGCGCACCGGCTGGTGAAGGCCGGGCTGGTGCAGGTGCCCGAGGGGCGGGAGATCCTCGGCACGCTGACCGTGGCCGAGAACCTGAGCCTCGGCGGCTGGCACCGCGGCAGCACCCTGAACGCGAATGTGGCCCGCGTCTACGACCGCTTCCCGGTGCTCTTCGAACGACGCAGGCTCCACGCGGGGGCCCTCTCCGGCGGCGAGCAGCAGATGCTCTCGATCGCGCGGGCGCTCATCGCCGAGCCCGAGATCCTGCTGCTCGACGAACCGTCGATGGGACTCGCGCCAAAAATCGTGGATGAGGTCTTCTCCGTGATCGAGGAGATTCGGAGCACCGGAACCACGGTGGTCCTGGTCGAGCAGAACGCGCGGCGGGCCCTCGCGGCGGCGGACTTCGGTTACGTGCTGGAGACCGGGGAGATCACTCACTCGGGTCCCGCCCACGAACTGCTCGCCGACGAGAAGGTGATCGAGGCGTACCTGGGCCTCGACTAGCGAGCAGCCTCCGAGCGATCCCGGATCCGCGACCACTATGGCGCCGTCGACGGTTCTGCTAGGGTGCCGTCCAGGGTGATGCGGCCATGCTGCGGCACCGGAACGGGAGCAGCCCGCCCGCGGCGGTGGAGGTGACGGAGTGAGCGGTGTCGACACGGTGCAGCGCAGCGCGCTTCACCACAGAACGCTGTTCCTGACCTTCTCCTATCTGGTCGTGCTCGCGCTGATCGCGTTCTGGCCCAGCCGGGTCGACCGCGACGCCGGGGACCTGCTCGGCTCCGTCGTCGGCTGGCTCCATCGGCACGGGGCGCCCCGCTGGATGCACTACGACGTCATCGAATTCGGGGCGAACATCGCGCTGTTCGTGCCGGTGGGGCTCTTCGTGGTGATTCTGGCCGGTGCCAGCCGCTGGTGGCTCGGGCTGGTCGTCGGGTTCACCGCCAGTTGTGTGATCGAACTCGGTCAGCTCGCCTTCGTGCCGGCCCGATTCGCGACGGTGAACGACGTGGTCGCGAACACGGCCGGCGCCACCGCCGGGGCGGCCGCCGCCGTGCTGCTGCTGCTGGCCCTCGGCGTGCCCGCCGACCGCCGGCTGTAGCCGGGCACCCTCCGGGCCGCCGCTACTCGGCCGCTCTCGCACCAGATCCGTGGCCAACTCAGGAGAATCGGCACGCGGGCAGGCAGGTCCCCCGTGTTTCCGGGCGGCCGACGAGGCGCGGCACCGGATCTCCTGAGTTCGCCACGGCGGGAGCCTGACAGTGTCGGCTGGTGCCGGGGAGGCACGCGCTACGGACCGGTGAGGAGGCCCCGGAGCTGCACGGCGGTGGGGTTGGCGGGATCGAGCGAGAGCGCCCGGTCGGTCTCCGCCACGGCACCGGAGATGTCGCCGAGCAGGTAGCGCGCGACGGCGTTCTGCACGGCAACCGCGGAATCCTTCGGGGCGAGTTCCGCCAGGGCCTCGAGCGTCCGTCCGGCCGCGGAGGTATCCCCCGAATTGAGCTGGCCGACGGAGAGCGCCCGCTCGGTGGAGACGGTGGCCAACGGCACCTCGGCGCTGAGCACGACCGCGAGCCAGAGGCCCCACGCGCCCAGGGCGATCGTGCGGACGCCGGACCACAGCGACCGGGTCACCCCCAGCCGCAACCGCAGCCGGCCCCCCACCCTATTGGCCGGGGCGCCGGCTCCGAGGGGGGTTTGCGCCCTCGCGCGCACCCAGACATGGGCCCCCAGAAATGAGGGCACTCCGCAGCGCCAGAGGGCGAAACCGGCGCGGAGAGCTGATACTAAGGGAATGGCCAACACGCGCGTCCGTCGAACGCTCGCGCGCGGGCGGCGCACCGTGCGGCACCACACCCCATCGGTGAGGTCGCGGATCGTGGTGTCGATCCTGGCCGTGGCCGCCCTGGGCCTCGCGGCGTCCGGGGTCGCGGCCTACCTCGTGCAGCGGGAGGGCGTCGTCGCCAGCATCGACGCGCGGCTCCTGCGCACGGTCCCCGACCTGAAGGCGATCGCCTCCGGCGCGACCACCGGCGGCGATACGACCACCGGCACCGGCACGGATACCGACACGGGCCCCGGCCCCGCTTCCGCAGGCGGCCCCGGCCCCACCGCGCTCGCCACCACGGGCGCCGCCGTGTCCTCGCCGCTGACCAGCGTGGATGCCATCCTGCGGGTGGCCATGAAGCAGGTCATCCCGGCCGCGAACGAGAGCGTCCTCGGACTGATCGACGGCAAGCCGGCACTGGTCCCGGCGGCGAACCTGCCCTTCCGGATGGACGAGGACGCCGCGTTCGTCGCGCGGATCCTGGCCGAGGCCGACCCGACCCAGGTGGTGATCGGCACGGCCACGGGCACGGAGCAGACACTTCGCTACCTGATCGTTCCGGTCAGCGCCGCCGGTGACCCGAGCTCGGGCCTCTACGTCGCCGCGTTCGACCTCGACGCCGAGCTCGGCCTGGTCGCCGAGTCCTTCCAGACCTTCGTGCGCGTGGCCCTGGCCGCCCTGATCGTCGTCGGGCTGGTCGCCTGGGTCGTTGCCGGCCGGCTGCTGCGCCCGATCCGGCTGCTGCGGGATGCCGCCGCGGGCAGCACCAACGCCGCCGACCTCACCGAGCGCATCCCGGTGACCGGCCACGATGACGTGTCCGAACTGGCCACGGCCATCAACGGCATGTTCGACCGCCTGCAGGCCTCCTCGCTGAGCCAGCGCCGGCTGCTGGATGACATCGGCCACGAACTCAAGACGCCGATCACGATCATCCGCGGCCACCTCGAACTGCTCGACATCGCGAATGTGGGAGAGGTCAGGGCCACCCGGGAACTCGCCATCGACGAACTCGACCGGATGTCCACGCTCGTCTCCGAGATCTCCCTGCTCGCGTCGTCGTCCGGGCCGAACTTCGTCGAACTCGCCGAGGTCGACATCGAGTCGCTGACCGCCTTCGTGGGCGCGAAGGCATCCGCGCTCGATCCGGCGCGCACCTGGCGCACCGAGTCGGTCAACGTGCTCGCGCAGATCGACTCCCGCCGGATCACCCAGGCCTGGCTGCAACTCGCCGACAACGCCGTCAAGTATTCGACCCCGGGGACCCCGATCACCATCCTCGGCGAGGTCGCCGAGACCCCGGCCGGACCGCATCTCAACCTGTCGGTTCAGGATGCCGGGCCCGGCATCGCCGTCGAGGTCCAGGAGCAGATCTTCGAGCGCTTCCGCCGGCTCGAATCGAGTCGGGGCGTCTACGGCTCCGGGCTCGGGCTGTCGATCGTGTCGGCGATCGCGGAGGCCCACGGCGGCTCCGTGCTGCTGCAGAGCGCGCAGGGTGCGGGATCCGTCTTCACCATCAGCATTCCCCTCGTCGCCGAGGCGGCCATCCCCGAGGCCCTCGTGGGCGCGGAAGCATAAGGAGCACCAGGTGACCAGGATTCTCATTGCCGAGGACGAGTCGCGCATTGCATCGTTCGTGGAGAAGGGGCTGCGCGCGGCCGGCTTCTCGGTGACGATCGCCGACGACGGCCGGGCCGCCGTCGCCGAGGCCGAGACCGGGCAGTACGACCTTTTGGTGCTCGACGTCGGCCTGCCCGGCCTCGACGGCTTCGACATCCTCGAAACACTGCGCGGCCAGGGCAACCGGATCGCCGTCATCATGCTCACGGCACGGGACTCGGCCGCCGACACCCTGCGCGGGCTCGAAGGCGGAGCCAACGACTACATGTCCAAGCCGTTCCGCTTCGACGAGCTGCTGGCCCGGGTGCGGCTTCGGCTGAGGGACGTCCGCCCCGACACCGCCGGCACCCTGGCATCCGGTGATCTCGAACTCGACCTGAAGACCCGGCGGATCCGTGTGGCCGGGCGCCCCGTCGACCTCTCCGCGCGCGAATTCGGCCTGGCCGAGGAGTTCATTCGCCACCCCGAGCAGGTGCTCAGCCGAGAACAGCTGCTCAGCCGGGTGTGGGGCCTCGACTACGACCCCGGCTCGAACGTGGTTGAGGTGTACGTGCGCTACCTGCGCGCCAAGATCGGCGCCGACCGGATCGAGACCGTTCGCGGCATGGGGTACCGCCTGAAATAGAAATGGCCGGGGAGCGTCCAACCCGATGGTCGCTCCCCGGCTCTGGCTACTGTCGGCGCGGTGCGCCGGCAGAGTGTGTGTGGCTAGTCGTCCGACTCGTCTGAATCGTGCGAGTCACCGGAGTCCTCTGAGTCCTCGGAGTCCTCTGAGTATTTCGAGTCCTCTGCGTCCTCTGAGTGGGTCGCTTCGTCTTCGCGCTCGGCCTCGTCGGCGTCGTCCGACTCGTGGTCGACCTCGACCGCGTCATCCGGCTCGACGGCCTCGACGGAACCGGAGGAGTCGGATTCCTGCTCGTTCTCGTCGGCGTCATCGCCGTCGTCGTCCGAGGACGAGTGCTTCGTGCCGGCGTCTTTGGCTGCGTCCCTGGCTGCGTCCTCGGCGTCCTTGGCCGCATCTTTGGCTGCGTCCCTGGCGCTCTTGGCAGAGTCGCGGGCCTCGTCCCTGGCGTCCTTGGCCGCATCGCGGGCTTCGTCGCCGGCCGCGTCGTCATCCGCGCCGGATGCGTCGTCCTCCGGCGTATCGGTGGACTCCGTCGTCCAGCCGAACAATCCGTGGGCGTTCGGGTTCGCGTGCTCGAGGGCGTTCTCGCTGGCGTGCTCGGAGGCGGGCCCGACGCCGCTCACGGGCATGACCTGGCCCGGGGCATCCACGGTCGTCAGGGATGCGGTCGTCGCATACGCGCCGCCGGTGGCGAGCGCCACTCCGAGCAGGCTCGCGGCCCCGGTCATGAACAGCTTCGTTGATTTCTTCATCGTGATGCGCTCCCGTTTCTTCCCGAACCCGATCGGGTCATTGGGGCAACTCTGGCGACGGGAGATGAGGCCACCCGGAGAGCGGGATGAGAGATTTCTCATCCTCGAGGCGGGCCTCGGCCGCCGGACCCGGGTGCCGGACCTGGGAGACGAATATAACCCGGCCTGTCTCGAGGCGCCAGAGGGGCTTACCCCGGCACTATGGGCGCGGCTTAGACTGGTGCCGGAAAATACTCGACGGCACGGGCACCCTGAAACCCGGCCGGGCTTGGGCGGTCGGAAGGCAATCGGTGGGGAAATTCATGCGCTGGGCGCTGGTGCCGCTCATGACGGCCTGGGCCGCGCGGACGGGCGCGAGCCTCGGGCATGTGCCCCGGCCGACGGATGCTCCCCAGGCGCGATCCGCGGGCGTCGATAGCGACCGCGTGCTCGTCTTCGGCAGCGGTCCGGCGGTCGGGTGGGGGGTGCTCAGCCACGATCTCGCCCTGCCGGGTTCCCTCGCCCGGGCACTGTCGGCCCGCACCGGGCGCGGGGTCGACGTCGAGGCCCTCTTCAGCCCCCAGACGACCGCACGTTCGGCGGTGGCGGACCTCGACGACCGCGACCTGGGCCGCTACGACGCCATCGTCGTGACCCTCGGCGGCAATGACGCTCTCACCCTTACCTCGGTGCGGGCGTGGCGCCGCGAACTGTCCGCGTTCCTGAGGCTGCTCGTGCGCACCTCGGGGCGCAGCACGCAGGTCTTCATGCTGGGCGTGCAGCCCATTCGATCCGTGCCCGGGTTCGGCGGGCCGTTCGGCACCATCGCCGACCGGCACGCGGCGGTGCTCAACGAGGCGACGGCAGTGATGTGCCGGGCGCTTCCGCGCACGACATTCGTTCCGTTGACGGCTCGGCCCGGCGTCGCAGCAGACCGGTTCCGCACGGCAGAGGACTACCGCCACTGGGCGGGGATCCTGGCCGCGACCATGGCCGGCCCGCTCGACGCCGAGCATGCCAGGGGCGCACGCCCCGCAGCGGAGAGCCCGGGCGGCGACCACGCCCCGTGAGCCTCCGGCGAGCGCTCCGGCCAGGGCGGGACGCCGCCCGGGAACACGCGGCCCACGCCCAGCCCGGTCGGATTACCCTCGATACATGAGCAGGATTGCGGAGCGCTGGCGGTCGCACCTCCTCACGACTTTTTCCGGCAACTCCGAGGGTCGCCCGCACTGGATCGGCCCGATCGAAGAGGGCGATGACGCCGGCTACTTCGGCCCGGGTTCGGCGGCCTGGGCCGTGCACGGCGGGATGGCGACGATGGTCGCCGGCATCCGTGCCCTGCTCATGCAGACGCTGCACCCGGGCGCAATGGCGGGCGTGCACGACTGGTCGCGGTACCGTGAGGACCCGCTCGGGCGGCTCGGCGGCACCATCCAATGGCTGATCACGGTGACCTTCGCCGACACGAAACTGGCGGGGCTCGAGTCCTCGCGGGTGGCGCGCTTCCACGACCGGGTCGCGGGCACCTACCTCGACGCGCGGGGTGTCGAACGGCCATATGCGGCGGGCGACCCTGAGCTGCTGTCCTGGGTGCATGTGGTGTTCACCGACGCGTTCCTCGCCTGCGAGCAGTTGTGGGGCGGCGACATCCCCGGCGGCGCGGATGCCTACGTGCGCGAATGGGCGATCGCCGGCGAGCTGGTGGGCGTGCCCACCCCGCCGCGCTCGGAGCGGGAGCTGCGGGCGCAACTAGCCGCCTTCTCCGAGGCCGGGACGCTCAAGAGCGACGAGCGCGTGGCCGAGGCGGTGCGCTTCATCCGCAATCCGCCGCTGCGTCGCTCGATGATGCCGGCCTACCGGGTGATGTTCGCCGGAGCGGTCGCGTCGCTGCCGGAGGAGTATCGCCGGATGCTCGGGCTCCGGCGGTCGAGGCTGCCTGCCGTGTGGGCGACGGGCGTGGTGCTCGGGGCGGTGCGGATGCTGCTCGGCAGCCGCTCGACCTCGGAGGATGCCGCGCGGAAGCGGATCGCCCGCCTGCAGACCCGCCGAGATTGACACTTGCGGTCGAGTTGCCCCCGCGCACCGGGCAAACTCGACCGGAACAGGCAAAGTCGGCGCATCCCCCGCTGCGCTGGAAGGGAACCGAGGCGGCGAAAACGCCTCACGAGGGCGCGATCGAGGCGTTTTGGTTGCGTCCCCGTGAGTGGTGTGGTTTCCCGCTCGTGAGCGTTGCTCCGGCAACGTGAAGAGCCACCGTGCGTGGGACGGCGTCCACCTCCGCGTAGCGATCAATAAGTTCCTCATTATCAAGGCTCCCCATTTGGACAACCAGGATGACGACGAATTGACCGAAACCGACACCGATTCTCTGGACGAGTATTACGCCATCTCAAACGGCACCGACCGGTGCGAGGCTGCCGGGCTCCGTGACGACGCCCCGACACACCATGCTCGCGCCCCTGACCCGACCGTCCCCCGGCAGACCAATGCGCCTATTGCAGGATTTGCAGAATAGAGCTCCAGCAAGAACGTCCACGGATTCACCCCCCACCTACGGCTGGTAGCCTCCGGCGTCCGCGTTGTGGCCCGGTGGGTTTCCGCTGATGAGCGTTCTCTCTTGTGAGCTGTTCACCATCGGGGTCGAGGCACGCAGGCGGCCTTGCGATCGTCAGCGGTCGCGAACTGGTCATCCGGTTTCTGCTTGGCGGGGTTGACCCCGGCGCCGTCACTCGTCTTCGCTGGGCTTCCTTTCGGCGACGTTTTCGGCAACTGCTGGCAGGTCTGCCTGTTCCATGTTTTCGATGTGAGTCAGGGACGGGTACGGACCTACTTCGGTTTCGCCCTCCACTGACATATCGCCAATCGGGGTGCCCACGGCCGGTTTGCCTGGCTTCGCGGACTAGGACGTCCCGCTTTCATCAGATACTGGTGTCGCCATCTCTTCGCTCATGGTGGACCTCCGCACGTCGCTTCGCGAACGCTTCGCGAACGCTTCGCTGCTGGTGAGAATATGCCTGCGGTCAGCGCGCGTCCAGTGCACGATTCAACGGTTGCCGCGGCGGGTGTGGGCATTGCGATCTGGACTGATGGTCCTGGCAATTCTGCGACTGGCACAACAGGAACGCGGATTTCAGCTCGGTCCTATCGAGCACCTGTGAGCCCAAACAGCAGCCGCAGGAACCAGGACCAGCCTTGCATCGTGGCTTCGGCGGGGTTCAGACGCCTGTTACGCGCCTCGGCGACCCGACATCGAGCGCACCAAGAACGCAATCACCGCTATCACCAGAAGGATCACACCCACCCACAATAGGAAGTTCAGGGACGGCACAAATCCTCCCGTCAGCAAGAGGACGAGCGCGATGATAGCCACGACGATGAGCAGCATGTTCATGGTGTTCCTTTCCGTTGTTCCCGGAAGGTCCGGGCAATGGAGTACCGGGTGCGTTCGCTATTTCTTGAACATGTCTTTCACCTGTTCGCCGGCCTGCTTCAGACTCGCCTTGGCCTGGTCGGTCTTGCCTTCAGCCTCGAGCGACTTGTCCCCCGCGATCTTGCCCGCGCTCTCCTTGATCTTTCCCGCGGCCTTCTCAGCCGCATTCTTGATCTTGTCAGCCTGACTCATAGTTTCCACCTCTCATCAGTCGAAGACAGTGAGGCCGCGCCGACAGATCGAATCTTCAGCGTTCTGGGCGAGCCCCTTTCCGGCGACGATACCCTCGCGTCAGGGTTGCAACAATGGGGCTGGACACCGGCTCCCGCTTCATCCACCGGCAATTCCGGGGAGCTGAAGGTGCCCTACGCCCGCGCGTTGGCGCCGGAGATGGTCGCGACGGCCCGCGCGCAACGCTGGGAACCGATCGAGGTCATCAAGGCCCTCTTCGTCGAGGAGGTCGCCGGTCGATCCCGGTCCATGCTCGCCACCCGTCGGAAGGCCGCCGGCTTCCCGACCGGGAAGACGTTCGACACCTGGGACGAGTCCGCGTCCTCGATCCCGGTGCCGACGCAGCACGTCCTGCGGACCCTGGAATGGATCGGTCGGAAGGAGAACGTCGTCGTTTGCGGGCCGAGCGGCACAGGGAAGACGTTCTTCCTCGAGGCCCTCGGCCAGCAAGTCGTGGAGGCCGGGATGCGCGTTGCGTGGTTCCGCCTCGAGGACCCAGGCGCGCTGGTCCGCGCGCACCGCTCCGACGACTCCGTCGGCCGCGTGGTCGCCCGGATCCTCCGCGCCGATTTGATCGTGGTCGATGACATCGGGCTGCTCGAAGTGGGTGCCGATGCGGCGGAAGGGCTCTATCGGCTCGTTGACGCCGCCTACGAGAAACGCTCCATCGCCGTGTCGTCGAACCTGCACCCGGGCGGCTTCGACGCCCTGATGCCCTGACGCCCTGATGCCCTGACGCACATGGTGGATTCAACCGGTCGTCGCAACACCTCGATTATGGAGGTATCGGATGGGTCGGCCAGCGGATTGGATGAAAGAGCTGACGGGCAGGTCGCCAATGAAGTCGCCGGGTGCTCCGTCGCTTCGTCGGGAGGTTGAGCGGAAGTTCTGGGGTCAGATAGCAGAAGGGCTAACCAGCGAGAACGCTGCGACTGCGGTCGGCGTGTCGCAGGCGGCTGGTAGCCGCTGGTTCCGGGAGCGTGGCGGTGTGCCGCCTTTTGAGGTGCCCAGGTAAACAAAGCGGTGGCCCGTCTTTGAAGACGGGCCACCGGCGGTTGTTGCCCAAGAAAGGTTCCTGGGTGTGTGCCTTACTCCAGGACGCCGCAGGCGGCCGGGTCCGTCGCTTCTGCAGGCAGGTTCGGGTCCAGTTCGCTTGCACCTCGGCTGAAGTCATAAGAGCCGTTGCCGTTGTAGTCGATGCCGTGGATCACGACGACGCCTTCGCCTTCCCGGATGGAATCTGCGATCTCTTTGGCCGTTCCGGTTCCGTTGGGGCCCGGGTAGCCCGTTCCCGCCACCTTGGTGATGCGGATGTTATCGCGGCTGTAGTGGTAACTGCCATCCGCAGACACCGGGAAACGGGTCACGTCCAGGAAGCTGGCGGGAGTCGTGTCGCCCGTCGTAGTCAGCGACACGACGACCGGTCCGTACGCCGGAATCCCTTCCACGGTGTTTAGGCGGCCATCACCGTTGCTGTCCAGTGCCAGGGTGGGGCACTCGTTCAGCGCTTGGTTGCCGTAGTGGATGTGCTGCGCGTGCGGAGCGTCTGGTGTTAGCCCGGAAGCGTGCACTTCTATGTGCTTGATCTTCTGGTTGCGAACTACTGCGGTAGCGGTGCCGGATGCCCCCGAGCCGTTTAGCTCCGTGAGATTGGCGGTCAGCGTTACCGTTTTGTCGGCACCTGTGGCTTGATCACTGTGCGCTTGAGCTGCGCCGGATCCGAGTGCAGCCGCAGCGAGTAACGCAACGGTTGAGGCTCCGAAAATCCCAATGGAATATCGTTTCACGATTGTCTCCTTGGTTAGCGGCCAACGAGGAGGTCCCGTTGGTCGTGGGTAGTTCGTAACAAACACTAATGAGGTTTGGTCATCTTAAGGGATTTTAGTGCTTTCCCGCCCACGGAGTCGGAGCAATGCTCGTTTGACGCCGAACCCCCTTGGAACTGGGCCATCCGCTCGCGCACAGCCATTGATACCGTGCACAAGAAGACACTCATTGAGTGTCACAATCGCGGACGATCGGTGGTCGGCCGTTGTCCAGGAGGGCAACTCTAGCTGTCGCCTGGCCAACCTCCATACAGTCGGGATCGGCGAGAAACACCCTGTGATCACCATCTCCGTCCGGCGCAGGTCACGTCCCGCACGGTGTTGAGAAGCTCCACCACTCAGCGGGACGTGACCCGTTTTTGTTAGAATCGTCGGATGCCTTCAGCCGGTTCGACCCTCGCCTCCACGGTTTTCCGCTGGTTTCGCGACCGGTTTCGCCCATCCCGCGGCCCGTCCGACGGCGCATCCCGCGGCTCGTCCGACGGAGCATCCCACGGCCCATCCCACGGCCGGTCCCGACGGATCGCCCTCGGCCTGATCGTCGGCCTCGTCGGCCTCGCAGCCATCGGCGTCGTTGCCTCGACGCTCACCCTCGGCGCGGATCCGGAGAACGAAACCGTGCGCGTCACCCGTCCGGCGGAGGGGTCACTGCGGGTGCTGTTCGCCGGGGACTCGATCACGTACGGGCTGTCGGCCGAGGACAAGGACCTCGGGTACCGGCCGCTGATGGTCGATGCGCTGTCCGCGGGCGGGCCGGTCACCGAACTTCGGGCGAACAGGGCCGGCGCCGACACGGGCGTGGTGTCCGGCATCCTGAACGCGCCGGCCAACCTCGACCTGGCGATCATCGAACTCGGCACGAACGACGTGGTCGAGAAGACGCCGCTTCCCCGGTTCGAGACGGTCTACGGTGCGCTTCTGGACCGCATCCGTCACGAGTCGCCGGCCGTGCCGCTGCTCTGCGTCGGCACCTGGGGCAGCGAGGGCGGCGCCGACGGCTCGGATGCCTACAACGCGGTCATCGAGGACGAATGCGGCGAGCGCGGCGGCGCGTTCGTCAGCCTGTACGGGCTCTACCCGGTGGAGGCAAACCGTGGCCCGGCCGGACGGGACGTCTTCGGCGGCACCAGCGACAACTTCCACCCGAACGACCGCGGCTACCGCGCGATCGCCGAGCTGCTCCTCGCCCGCATCAGCGTCGACTGACCGGCCCCTCCCCCGCCGAGATTGGCACTTGCGGTCGAGTTGCCCCCGCGCACCAGGCAAACTCGACCGGAACAGGCAAACTCGGCGCATCCGGGGCGCATCCTTGGCGCACGCTCGGCCCCGCGCCGATCGGAACTCGGCGAGAGTGGGCGAGAGTCGCCGATCGTGCCGAGAATCGCCGGTGCAACGGGGACTCTCGGCAGGAACGGCGACACTCGGCGCATCCGGGGCGCGGGGTGGCGGGGGTTCAGCCGCCCAGCGCAGCCGTCCCGCCCAGCGCAGCGGCCGCGGCCCCGTCCGCCTTGCCGAGGACGGTGAGCACGTAGACGAGCATGATGGCCACCCAGACCCACATCGGCGCGAGGCTGGCGCCGGTCAGGCGCCGCACGGTGACCGAGCGCCCTACCACGTAGGCCCCGGGTGAGAGGATCGCCCAGGCCCAGTGGAACGGCCGGTCCAGGCCGTCGCGCAGCAGCTGCCGGTGGTCGAGGTAGGCCAGCACGACGCTGCCGATCGCGATGCCCCAGCCCAGCAGGGGCGACGACGTCTCGGCGGAGGTGAGCGCCAGGAACGACACCACGGGCAACAGGGCGATGGCCCAGATGTAGTTGTTGAAGACGGATGCCTGCGCCCCCGCCGCCAACGCGCCGTCGATCCCGTAGGCGTTCCGCTCGGGATCATGCAGGTGTTCGGTCCACTGGTCGCCGTCCCACCATCGCTTCTGGGGCAGCCCGGCGGGATCGGCGTACCAGCCCCGCTGGGTGGGGACGTCTGGCGAGGCGTCGCTCACGATGGCTCCTTGCAGGTCGACTCCGGCAAGTCTACGTCGGCGGCTACTTGACGCTGCCCGCGGTCAGGCCGCCGATCAGCCGCTTCTCGATCAGCATGAACAGCACGACGACGGGGATGATCGCCACGACGGACACGCCGAAGACGTAGTGCCAGCTGGTTTCGTACTGACCCACGAACTTGGTCAGCGCCACGGCCAGGGGCTGGTTGCCCGCGGTCGACATGATCACCAGGCTCGCCGCGAACTCGTTCCAGCAGGCGACGAAGGTGAACACGATCGCGGTCACGATGCCGGGCCAGACGAGCGGCAGGTTGATCCTGAAGAGCACCGCGAGGCGCCCTGCCCCGTCGATCTGGGCCGCCTCGTCGATCTCCTTCGGCACCCCGGCGAAGAAGCTGTGCATGATCCACACGGCGAAGGAGAGGTTGAACGCGGCGTTGATCAGGATCATCGCCAGCCAGGTGTCCGAGATGCCGAAGAAACTGAACTGGCGGAAGAGCCCGGAGGTGAGCACGGCCGGCTGCAGCATCTGCGTGACGATGACCAGGAACATGAACACCATCCGCCCCGGGAAGTGGAACCGGGCCGTGTAATACGCGGCCGGGAGGGCCACCAGCAGCACCAGCAGCGTGGCGAAGACGGCGATGATGATGGTCGAGACGAGGTTCTGCACGAGCGGCGTCTCGGGCGTCGACCACATGGTGAGGTAGTTCTCCCAGCGCCACGCGGTGGGGAAGTAGGTGGGGTTCACGGATCGGATCTCGCTCTTGGACTTCACCGAGCCGAAGAACATGATCAGGTACGGGATGACGAAGATGGCCAGGACCACGGCCCCGGCGAGCATCCTGAGCAGCATGGTCCGAAGCGGAACCTGGTCGGCCGTGAACCGGCGCCTCCGGGCGCCATTCGGCGCCTGCGCGATGACGGTCACAATCACAGCTCCTTCATGGGCTTGACGAGCTTCACGTAGATCGCGACGATCACGATGACGATGAGGAACGCGATCACGCTGAGTGCGCTGGCGACGTCGATCTTGTGCTCGTTCTGGATGTACTTGAAGATCATGGTCATCACGGTGTCTGCGTCGTAGCCGGGGATCGACCCCGTCATGATCTTCAGGATCGGCAGCGAGTTGAAGACATTGATGATGTTGATGAGAACCGCCACCGACAGCGCCCCGCGCAGCTGCGGCAGCACAATGGCGACGTAGGTGCGGATGCGTCCGGCCCCGTCCATCTTCGCGGCCTCGAGCACGTCGGCCGGCACCGTTGCCAGGCCGGCGAGGATCGTATAGGTCGTGAACGGGAGGGAGACGAAGACCGCGATGCCGATCGACCAGACGAACGCGCTGGTCGCGTTCTTGGTCCAGCCGTAGGGAGCGTCGATCAGGTTGATGTCGACCAGGAACTTGTTGATGATGCCGATGTACCCCTCGAGCCCGTAGTACACGACGAGGGTGGTCATCACGACGCTCGCGGCCCAGGGGATGAGCACGGCCATGCGAACGATCTGGCGGCCGGGGAACGCCTTGTTGAGGAACTGGGCGAGGGCGAGGGAGGCGAGCACCGCGATCGTCACGACGGCGAAGACCCAGATCACGGTGCGCACCATGATCCCGCCGAGCGGCGCGAAGGCGAACAGGGTCTCGTAGTTCTCGAAACCCACCGAGCCCTTGTCGACGCCGCTCAGGCTGATGTCCCGGGTGGAGTTGTAGATCATCACGACGGCGGGGAACAGCACGACGCCGAAGATCAGGATGAGCGCCGGCCCGATCCAGGGCAGCGCGGAGAAAAGGTCGGTGAGGCGGGTTCCCGCCGCCGCACGTGCTCGCACGACCCCCGCGCGGGGACGGCCGTTGGCCGCCCCCGTGGGGACCGGTGTTTCGTGAATGCTCTGAGTCATGTCGTCAGGGGTCATTTCGTCAGTCACCGGTATTCGTTCGTCGTCGTGCAATGCGTTGTGCGTGGTGCGTTGTGCGGGACTGGCTAGCCGGCGTCGGCCTTGGCCTGGATCTCCGACAGCACCGCCTGGGCGTCCTTACCCTGGGCGAGCTGGCCGACCAGGCTCTTGAAGGCCGCGTTCGTCGCGTCCCACTTCGGGTTGGTGCTCGGGTAGAACTGCGCGTCCGGCAGCATCTCGAGGAACGGAAGGAGATCCTCGTTGCTGTCCATGGCGGACGAGCCCGACTTCGTGGTGGGGAGGAACTTCTCGGCCGTGACCCAGGGAACATACTGGTCTGCCGAGTAGAAGAAGTCGAGGAACTTCGTGATGGCGGCCTGCTTCTTGCCGTCATTCTGGAAGGCCATCAGGTGGTCAGCCACACCGAGGGTGAACGGCTTGCCGTCCATCGTCGGGATCGGGTTGACCGAGTACTTCATCTCCGGGTTTCCGTCGGCGATCTGGCCCACGGTGGGCGGGAGGCCGATGATCATGCCGATCTTGCCCTGCACGAAGACGTCCATCAGCGGGCTGCGGTCGGTCGCGCCGGCATCCGGCTGGGTTGCGCCGGCTTCGACCATCTTCTGGATGAACTCTGCGCCCTTGAGGTTCTCCGGGGTGTCGACCGTGATCTCCGTCGCGTCACCGAAGCCGCCGCCTGCGCCGTAGAACCAGATTGCGCTCTCGGCCTGGGCCTCTTCAGAGCCGAGCGGGAGTCCGTAGCCGGCCACCCCTCCGCCGATCTTGGACACCTTCGTTGCCGCGGCGAGCAGCTCGTCCCACGTCGCGGGAACCTTCGTGACGCCGGCCTGGGCCAGCAGGTCTTCGTTGACGAACAGGGCGCGCGCCGACGCGAGCAGCGGTGCTCCGTACTGCACGCCGTCCACCGATGCGCTCTCGACGAACGAGTCCTGGAAGTCGCCGAGGGTGTCGGCCGAGACGACGTCTTCGATCGGGTAGAGCAGCTCATCGGCCGCGAATCCGGCGAAGGGGCCGCCGTTCATGATGTCGGGGGCCTTGTTGCCCTGCACCTTCGTGGTGACGACGTCGTTGAGGTTGTCCCAGGACTGCACCTCGAGCTCGACCGTGATGTCCTTGTTGGCCGCTTCGAAGTCCTTGATGACGGTTTCCCACAGGCCCTGGGTGTTGTCGGAGTAGCTGGGGACCAGCAGGTTCAGGGTGGTGGCTTTTCCGTCGGCTCCATCGGATGCCGTGCCGCCGCCGAAGCCACAGCCCGCGAGCGACACTGCCGCCAGCGCCGCAGTGGCGACGATTCCTCCCATACGCAGAGACTTCTTCATCGTGGTGAGTTCCTAACCGTTTGTGATTGATAGTGAGCGTTTATTCAACTGATGAATCATTATCATTCAGAAGTAGCCACAGCCTGTCGGTTTCGGCCGGGCAAATCAATCCATGTTTTGTGATCGTTACACGTCGTTAATAATCAAGAATAGACTTTTAGTGATTATTAGTGGAGGTTTGTAGTCATTACCAATCACAAATCAGATTGTTCCGCAACCTTCGAGGAGTCCCGATGACCGCGACCGCCGAACACATGGCCGTCGAACTGGCCTCACAGCCCGAGACCTGGGCGCGTGCAGCCGGGATGACGCGCGAGCAGGCGTTGCTGCCCGCACCGGGCCTCCGGGTCGCCGTCGTGGGCTGCGGCACCTCCTGGTTCATGGCCCAGTCCTACGCGGCCCTGCGGGAGTCCGGCGGCCAGGGCGTGACCGACGCGTTCGCGGCATCCGAGGCCTTCGTCAACCGGGACTACGACGCCATCATCGCCCTGACCCGGTCCGGAACGACCACGGAAGTGCTCGAGCTGGTGCGCGCCCACCGCGGCGCGGCGCCCATCATCGGCATCGTCGGCGACACCTCCTCGCCGCTCGTCGACGAGGTGGACGAGGTCATCGCGCTGCCGTTCGCCGACGAGCAGTCGGTCGTGCAGACGCGTTTCGCCACGACCGCCCTGGCGCTGATGCGGTCCTCCCTGGGCGAAGACCTCAGCGGCGCCATCGCCGACGCGGAACTGGCCATCGCCGACGACCTGGACGACGCCCTGGTCAACGCGGAGCAGTACACGTTCCTCGGTCGCGGCTGGAGCGTCGGCCTGGCGCACGAGGCCGCCCTGAAGATGCGGGAAGCGACCCAGTCCTGGACCGAGTCCTACCCGGCGATGGAATACCGCCACGGTCCAATCAGCATCGCGGCCCCGGGTCGTGTGGTCTGGATGCTGGGGACGCCGCCCACCGGCCTCGTGCGGGATGTGGCGCAGACCGGCGCGCGTTATGTGTCCAGCGCGCTCGATCCGATGGCCGAACTCGTGCGGGTGCACAGGCTCGCCCTGCTCCTCGCCCGGGCCAGGGGACTCAACCCCGACCTCCCCCGCAACCTGACCCGATCTGTCATTCTCGACTCGTGACTCTGATCCCCTCTCCTGACCGGCCGCAGCAGGCTGACCGGCCGCAGCCGCTCGGCCCCGGAACGGCCGTCGCCGCGTTCGACGTGGGCGGCACGGACATGAAGGCCGCGCTGTTCGACTCGTCCGGGCGGATGCTCGGTCTGCGCCGCACGCCCACGCCGCACCGCGGCGCCGAGACCGCCGAAGCCGTGCTCGAGCGTGTCGAGGAGCTCCTGGCCGAGTTCGCGCACACCTTTCCGCACGTGCGGCCGGCCGGCATCGGCCTGATCGCGCCGGGCGTCGTCGACGACGACCAGGGAATCGTGCGAGAGTCCGTGAACCTGGACTGGAACGACGTGCCGTTCCGGCGGCTGCTGGAGGATCGGCTGCACCTGCCCGCGTCGTTCTCCCACGACGTGCGCGCCGCCGGCGAAGCCGAATTCCAGCTCGGCGCCGCCCGCGGGTTCGGCACGGTCGTCGTGATCATCGTCGGCACGGGCATCGCCGCGTCCCTCGTCGTCAACGGCCGGGCCCACGTCGCCGGCGGTTACGCCGGCGAGCTCGGGCACTCGATCGTCGACCCCCGGGGCGCACGGTGTGCCTGCGGGGCACGCGGATGCCTCGAAACCGTTGGCTCGGCCGGCGCCATCAGCCGGCGCTACGCCGAGGCGACCGGCCAGGAGCCGGTCGGAGCCCGGGAGGTGCTGGCGCTGGCCTCGACCGGCGATCCCGCCGCCCGCAGGATCTGGAACGAGGCCATCGACGCGCTCGCGCTCGGCATCGCCCAGGTCACCGCGATCCTGGCCCCGGAGGCCGTCGTCATCGGCGGCGGGCTCGCCGAGGCCGGCGACGCCCTGTTCGTCCCCCTCCGCGAACGGGTCGACGCGCTGCTCAGCTTCCACCGCCGGCCCCTGGTGTTGCCGGCCCTGATCGGCGAGAACGCCGGACTCATCGGCGCCGCCCTGCGCGCCCGGGCCGCGGCCGACCGCTCGGGGCAGGCGTCATGATCGTCACGGTCACGCCCAATCCGGCCCTCGACCTCACCTACCGCCTCTCCACGCTCACCCCCGGCGAAACGCATCGCGTGCCGGCGGCCGCCGTGCGCGCCGGCGGGAAGGGCCTGAACGTCGCCCGGGTGCTGCACCAGCAGGGCCACCCCGTGTTGGCCGTCTCCCCGGCCGGGGCCGCCTCCGGCGAGGAGTTCGCCGCGGAGCTCCGGGCCTCCGGGCTCCCGCACCGGCTCGTCCCCGTGCTCGCGCCCACCCGCCGCTCGGTCGCCCTCGTCGACGAGGGACAGGGCCGCACCACGATCCTCAACGAGTACGGCGAGAACCACACCCCGGCCGAATGGCTGGCCCTGGCCGACGCCACCGCGGCGGCGCTTCCGGGCGCCACCTGCCTGGTCTGCTCCGGCAGCCTCCCCCCGGGCGCCGACGTCGACTTCTTGCCGAACCTCGTGGCCCTGGCGAGCGCCCGCGGCCTGCCAAGCGTGATCGACACGTCCGGCCCCGCGCTCCTCGCCTCGGCCCGGGCCGGGGCGACCGCGCTCAAGCCGAACCGGCAGGAACTGGCCGAGGCCACCGGCGAGCCCGACCCGGTGCGCGGCGCGCGGATGCTGCTCGAGCACGGCGCCGGGATGGTCCTCGTCTCGCTCGGCGAAGAGGGCATGCTCCTGCTCACGGCCGCCGAACCCGGCCGGCTCTGGCGAGCGCGGCTGCCCCGCGTGCTGCCGGGCAACCCGACCGGGGCCGGCGACGCGGCCGTTGCGGCCATCGCGTTCTGCCTGGCCACCGGACTCACCGACCCGGCCCAGATCATCCGCCGGGCCACCGCGTGGTCGGCCGCGGCCGTGCTCATGCCCCTGGCCGGCGAAATCTCCCCCGACCACGCCGCGCTGGCCGATGAAATCCAGGTCGACGAACTCCCAGCCGACTTCCAGATCGCCGAACTCCCAGCCGGCGATATCCCGATCGAAGGACCCCGATGACCCTCACCCCCACCCGAGAGCTGATGCGCTCCGCCGCGACCGGCGGCACCGGGATCGGCGCCTTCAACGTCATCCACCTGGAGACGGCCGAGGCGCTCGTGGCCGCGGCCGAACAGGCAGCTCTCCCCGTCATCCTGCAGATCTCGCAGAACTGCGCGAGCTACCACGGCGGGCTGAGGCCGATTGCGGAGGCCACCCTGGCGATCGCGCGCGCCGCGGCGGTGCCCGTGGCCGTGCACCTCGATCACGCCGAGGACGAAGCGCTCGCCTGCCTGGCCGTGGACCTCGGCTTCGGTTCGGTCATGTACGACGGGGCGCACCTGGACTACGACGAGAATGTGGCCAGCACGGCCCGCGTGGTCGCCTACGCCCACGCGCGCGGCGTGTACGTGGAAGCCGAGCTGGGCACGATCGGCGGCAAGGGCGGCGCCCACGCGCCCGGGGTGCGCACCGATCCCCACGAGGCCGTCGCCTTCGTGCGGGCCACCAATGTCGACGCCCTCGCCGTGGCCGTCGGGTCGTCCCACGCGATGACCAGCCGCGTGGCCGCGCTGGACCTCGAACTCATCGCCCGGCTGCATGCCGCCGTTGCCGTGCCGCTCGTGCTGCACGGGTCATCCGGTGTCTCCGACGAGCAGATCGTCGGCGCGATCTCGGCCGGCATGACGAAGATCAACGTGTCGACCCACCTCAACGGCTTCTTCACCGCCGCAATCCGCGACTACCTGG
Source organism: Cryobacterium psychrotolerans (assembly GCF_900101115.1). Classification (GTDB taxonomy): domain Bacteria; phylum Actinomycetota; class Actinomycetes; order Actinomycetales; family Microbacteriaceae; genus Cryobacterium; species Cryobacterium psychrotolerans. Next base: position 89,000 of record NZ_FNFU01000006.1, on the reverse strand, counting down.
GCGCCAATCCGACCGTTGTCGACTCGCGGAAGTACGTCGCGGCCGGTCGAGCGGCCCTCACCGGCGAGGCGGCAAGGATGCTGCGGCTGTTCTCGCTCTCACCGGCGATAGATTTACAGAAGCCATGAGGAAGAACAGGAACCCATGAACCGCGCCGAGCGACTCAACGCCGTGCTGGCCCTGCTCGCCGAATCCGGCCAGCTCGAGGTCGACGACATCATCACCCAGCTCGACGTCTCGGCCGCAACGGCCCGCCGCGACCTCGACACGCTGGCCGCCCAGCAGCTGCTCACCCGCACCAGGGGCGGCGCGATCGGGCAGACCGTCGCCTATGACCTCCCCCTCCGGTACAAGAAGGAGCAGCACGCGCCCGAGAAGCAGCAGATCGCCCTGGCCGCCAGCGCGCTCGTCTCCCCCGGCGACGTCGTCGGCCTGTGCGGGGGCACGACGAGCACGGCGATCGCGAGTGTGCTCGGCGCCCGCGCCGATATCATGGAGGCCTCCCCGAACGCCAACCTCACGATCGTCACAAACGCCCTGAACATCGCCGCCCAAATGGCCATGCGCCCGCAGGTGAAGACGGTCGTCACCGGCGGCGTGGTGCACTCCCGCTCCTACGAGCTGGTCGGGCCGTACTCCGACGTCGTGCTGCAGCAGGTCACCATGGACATCGCCTTCATCGGCGTCAACGGCATCGATCCGGCCGTCGGGGCGACCGTTCACGACGAGCGGGAGGCCGCGGTCAACTCGCTGATGGCGCGCCGGGCCACCCGGGCCGTCATCGTCGCCGACTCCAGCAAGATCGGCCGCACGGTTTTCGCCACGCTGGGCGACCTCGGGATCTTCAGCACGCTGATCACCGACGCCGGCATCACGCCCGAGCAGGTCGCCGCGTTCACCGACCGCGGCCTCGAGGTGATCGTCGCGTGAGCGCCCACATCATCCATTCGGCCCGTCTCGTCTCCGGCGGCAGCACCACCGCCGACGCCTGGGTCTCCTTCGAGGGCGACACCGTCGCCGCCGTCGGCACCGGCACCGCCTGGCGCGCGCTCGGCATCGACCCGGCATCGACCACGGATGCCCGCGGCCGCCTGCTCACCCCCGGCTTCATCGACATCCACTGCCACGGCGGGGGCGGGGCGTCGTTCGAGGATGGCGAGGAGGCGATTGAGACCGCGCTCGGCCTGCACCACCGTCATGGCACCACCCGGATCGTTTTGTCGCTCGTGACGGCGAGCCAGGCCGACCTCGAGTCGAGGCTCGCCGTGATCGCCGACGAGACCGAACGGAATCCGCTCGTTCTCGGCGCTCACCTCGAGGGGCCGTTCCTCGACGACGCCTTCCGGGGCGCGCACGATCCCGCCCTGCTGCGCGCGCCGGACCCGCAGTCGATCGACCGGCTGCTCGAGGCCGGGCGCGGGCACATCCGCCAGGTCACGCTCGCCCCCGAACTGCCCGGCGCGACCGCCGCGATCCGCACCCTTGTCGGCGCCGGGATCGCCGTTGCGGTCGGGCACAGCGCCGCGGACTACAGGGAGGCGATGGCCGCGTTCGACAGCGGCGCGTCGATCCTGACCCATGCCTTCAACGGAATGCGCGGCATCCACCACCGGGCTCCCGGCCCGGTCGCAGCGGCGACCCGATCGCCGCAGGTGACCCTCGAGGTGATCAACGACGGGGTGCACGTGCATCCCGAGGTCGTGCGGCTCGCCTTCGCCGCCGCGCCCGGGCGGATCGCGCTGATCACCGACGCCATGGCCGCGGCGGGGTCGTCCGACGGCCGGTACCGGCTCGGCACGCTCGCCGTGACCGTCACCGACGGCGTCGCCCGGGCCGACCGGGGCGGCTCGATCGCGGGGTCCACGCTCACCCTCGATGCGGCGCTGCGACGGGCCGTGACCGAGGTGGGTGTCACCCTGGAGGACGCGGTGACCGCCCTGACCGAGACCCCGGCCCGGGCGATCGGGCGCGCGCACGACCTCGGGCGGCTCGCCCCCGGCTACGCGGCCGACGCCGTGCTGCTGGGCGACGGCTTCGAGGTCGACGCCGTGTTCGCGGCCGGCCGCCGGCTGCACTGATCGGGCGTGCCGAGACGATGACGCTCGTCGAAATCTGCGTGGACGACCTGGCCGGCACCCTCGCGGCCGAAAGCGCCGGCGCCGACCGGGTGGAACTCTGCGCGAACCTCGCCGAGGGCGGGACAACGCCCAGTTTCGGCCTCATCGCCCGGGTGCTCGAGTCGGTGACGACCCTCGGCGTGCAGGTGATGATTCGACCGCGGGGCGGCGACTTCGTGCACTCGGCGAGCGAACTGTCGGTGATGCTCGCGGATGTTCGCGCCGTGCGGGACCTCGCCGCCCAGGCGCCCGCTCCGGTCGGGCTGGTCTTCGGCGTGCTGACCGCGGCCGGCGACATCGACATCCCGGCGATGCGGGAGCTGATCGCCGCGGCGGAGGGGGTGCCGGCGACCTGCCACAAGGCCTTCGACGCGGCCCGGGACCTGTTCGCCGCGCACGACGCGCTCGCCGGGCTCGGCGTGGTGCGCATTCTCACCTCCGGGGGCGCGGCCACGGCCGCGGAGGGGGCCCCGGTGCTGCGCGAGCTGATGGCGAGGGAGCCCGGGGGTCCGGTCATCCTGGCCGGCGGCTCGGTGCGCGTGGCGAATGTCGCCCGGCTCGTCGCGGACACCGGGGTCACGGAGGTGCACCTGCGCGCCCAGGTCCCCGGACCGCGCGGTGACGGCGGGCTGGTCACCGACGCCGCCCTGGTACGCGCCGTCATCGCCGAGCTGGGCGCCACCCGGCCCTGACCCGGCGCGCGCAGCGATCCGCCGCCCACATCGATCCGGCGCCCACGACGCGCCGGGCGCGCACTCCCACGCGCCTGCGATTCACCGGCAACGGCCCCCTCCCTGCAGCATTCGCGCAGCCGGGAGCAGTACCGTTGAAGCCATGTTCGGCAGGGACCGGGTCGACCAGGACAGCGGCCGGGTGCACCACACCGATCAACCAGAAGGAGATTCAGTGTCGAATCACGATCATGAGCCATGCGCGGCAGAACACCTCGAGGTGCGTCATCTGTCCGACCACGAGTGGCGCGTGGGCGACCGGCGCCGAGACGAGCGGTCACCCAAAAAGGTGCTCGGCTACATCCGGCAGCGCGGTTTGAGTTTCGAGGTCATGAATATCGAGGCGCCGCGCCGGCACTACCTCTTCGACCGTTTGGATGCGGCGATCGCATCGTTCACCACTGTCTCGTCCCGCTGACGAGACCCCTGGGCGCGCCCGCGCACCTAGGCTGGACAACGTGGCGCCCTGACCGGGGCGCAAACGATCTGCAGAACGACCGGTGGGAACGACTGGGTGTCACGGCCCGAGCGAAGGAGCTTGCGTCATGGCAACAATCGGATGGATCGGCCTCGGCAACATGGGCGGCCCGATGACCGCAAACCTCGTGAAGGCCGGGCACGCCGTGCGTGGGTTCGACCTCAGCCCCGCCGCGCTCACTGCCGCCGCGGCATCCGGGCTCACCCCGGCCACGAGCATCGCGGATGCCGTCGCCGGCGCCGACGTGGTGTTCACCATGCTCCCCAGAGGCGAGCACGCTCTCGCCGTGTACCTGGGCGAGGGCGGCGTGCTCGAATCGGCCGCGCCGGGCACCCTGCTCGTGGACTCCTCCACCATCGACATGGACTCCGCCCGGAAGCTGCACGATGCGGCCGCCGAGGCCGGGTTCCGGTTCGTGGACGCCCCGGTGTCGGGCGGGATCAGCGGCGCGGAGGCCGGAACGCTCACGTTCATGATCGGCGGCGATCCCGCATCCGTGGCCGCTGCGAGCGTGTTCATCGAGCCGATGTCGGCCAACATCATCCCGACCGGGGCCGCGACGACCGGCCAGGCCGCCAAGATCTGCAACAACCTGATGCTGTTCATCAACCTCGCCGGGGCCGCAGAGGGCGCCGTGCTCGCCGATCGCCTTGGGCTCGACAAGCAGGTGTTCTGGGACATCGCGTCGGTGTCGTCCGGGGACAGCTGGGCGCTGCGCACCTGGTATCCCGTCGCCGGGGTGGTGCCGTCATCGGCGGCCAACCGCGACTTCGCGCCCACGTTCACGGCCGAGCTGGCCAACAAGGACATCAACCTGGCCGTCGCCGCGGCGAACGCCACCAACACCCCGCTGGAGATCGGCGAGCACGTGCAGCAGCTGATGCAGCGGCTGATCGACGCGGGCGAGGGAGCCCGGGACTGCTCCGCGATCGTGAAACTCGTCGACGGGACCCTCGGCGAGACTGCCGCGTCGCCGGCCGCTGCCACGGACCCTGCCCCGACACCGGCGCCTCACGCATGACCCTGCTCGAAAGCGCGATCATCCTGGTCGCCGGGGTCGCCGCGGGCATCATCAACGTGGTGGCCGGCGCCGGCACGCTGATCACCTTCCCGGTGCTGCTGGCGCTGGGTGTTCCGCCGATCACCGCGAACGTGTCGAACACCGTCGGCCTGATCCCCGGGTCGGTCGCCGGCGCCTACGGTTACCGTCGCGAGCTGGCCTCCCAGTGGCGCCCGGTCGCCTGGATGGCGCTGTTCTCCGCCATCGGCGGCATCAGCGGCGGGCTGCTGCTGCTCGTGCTCCCCGGGGACGTCTTCTCCGCCGTCGTGCCGTTCCTGCTGCTTCTGGCCGCGGTGCTCTCGGCCATCCAGCCGCGCGTGGCCCGGTGGGTGCGGCGCAAGGCACCGGCCGCTCCCGCCGGCTCGGTGCCGACCAAATCCTCGGTACTGACCAAAACGGATACCCGGCCGCTCACCCTCGGGCTCGTGCTCGGGGTGCTCGCCACGGGCGTGTACGGCGGCTACTTCGGCGCGGCGCAGGGCGTGGTGCTGCTCGCGCTGCTCGGCATCCTCTGGTCCACCGACATGCACCGCGCCAACGGCGCCAAGAACGTGCTGGCCGGGGTCGCGAACCTCGTCTCGGCGATCATCTTCATCACCAGCGGCACCGTCGACTGGCAGATCGCGATCCTGATCGGCATCGGCGCCGCCACGGGCGGCTGGCTGGGCTCGCACATCGGCCGCCGCCTGTCCGCGCCCGTGCTCCGCACCATCCTCGTGGCCGTCGCCGTCGTCGCCGCCGTAGTCCTCTTCGTGACCTGACCCGGCCTGACCCGGCCCGGCCTGACCGATCTCCCAGGCGCCCCGACTCGCGCCCCAGACCCGCTCGCCGAACTGTGACTTTGGCACCTTCCCACGCCCAACGAAGGTGCCAAACTCACAGTTCGGCGGAGGACGGGTGGGGTGAAAGAGGGCGAAACGGATGCCGGGTCGCGGCGGCCGGAGGAGGCGGGGCTAGATGCCCTGCCAGGCCGGCTTGTTCGCCCAGGCGTAGCGGTAGTAGTCGAGGTTCGCGAGCATGCTCGCCGCCGCCTCGTCGACGACGACCGTGACGTGCGGGTGCAGCTGGATGGCCGAGCCGGGCTGGCTGGCCGTGACCGGCCCCTCGACCGCCGCGGCGATCGCCGCGGCCTTGCCCTCGCCGACGGCCAGCAGCACGAGGTGGCGGGCACGCCGGATCGTGCCGAGCCCCTGGGTGATGCAGTGCACCGGCACGTCGTCGGCAGAGGCGAAGAAGCGGGCGTTGTCGGCCCGGGTCTGCGGGGTCAGGGTCTTCACCCGGGTGAGCGATTCGAACGACGAGCCGGGCTCGTTGAAGCCCAGGTGCCCGGTGCGGCCGATCCCGAGGATCTGCAGGTCCACTCCCCCGGCCCGCACGATGGCCCGCTCGTAGTCGGCGCCGGCGGCGGGCAGACCGGCCGGGTCGCCGCTGGGCACGTGGATGTTGCCCGGCGTGAGCCCGAGCGGGGTGACGACGTCGCGGGTGATGACCGAGCGGTAGCTTTCCGGATGCCCCGCCGGCAGGCCGACGTATTCGTCCAGGGAGAAGCCGCGCACCTGTGAAACGTCGAGCGGGCGATCGGCGAACGAGCGGGCCAGCGAGCGGTAGATCGGCAGCGGCGTCGACCCGGTGGCCAGGCCGAGGACCGCGTCGGGCCGGGCCTCGATCAGCGCGCGGATCGAGGCGGCGATGAGCTCACCGGCGGCATCCGCGTTCTCAACAACAATGACTTCGGCCATCGGACATCCGCCTTCGATCTTGATTACTTATGACCCCAGAATACTAGTTTGGATCACTTTCAATCATCAACGGGTCCGTTCATGCTGCGTTTGCCAGACCAGCGCCACCAGTTCAGCCGGCGCCGATAGACCTAAGGCCGTTGCGCATTCGGACTGAACCGAACCAACTCGAACACGCAAGGAGCATGTCATGCGGTCAACTACTTCCCGACGGGGCGTTCTCGGCGGGACTGCCGCTTCGGCGCTCGTTGCCCTCGCCGCCGTCACCGGTGCGGCCGCACCCTCGCAGCCCGCCGCCTCGGCACAGGCGGCCGCACCATCACAGGCCAACGTCGTCCTCGGCGAACCGCAGGGTGCCGCCCACGCTCACAATGACTATGAGCATGACCGGCCGCTATTCGACGCCCTCGAACACGGATTCACCAGTGTCGAAGCCGATGTCTGGCTCGTCAATGGCGAGCTTCTCGTCGCTCACGACCTCGCGAATGTCCAGCCGGGGGTCACTCTCGAAAGCCTCTACCTAGATCCGCTTGACAGTCTCATCCGCGGGCAGGATCACAGCGTCTACCCCGGCTGGGATGGCACCTTCCAACTGCTGATCGACATCAAGAGCGACGGCGAGAGCACCTACGCTGCGATCGAGGAAGAGCTGGCAGAGCACCCGTCCATCATGACCCGGTACTCCAACGGCAAGACTAAAACCGGACCGGTTATCGCCGTGGTCAGCGGCAACCGGCCCCTGGAAACCATGCGGAACCGTGACTCGCGGTTTGCCTTCTACGACGGACGCTCCGGCGATCTGGCGTCCGGCATACCGGCCGATCTCATGCCGCTGGTCAGTGACAACTGGAACAAGCTTTTCGCCTGGCGGGGTGTCGGGGTGATGCCGGAGAGCGAGAAGGCCAGGTTGCGCGAATACGTGCGGGTGGCGCACGCCCAGGGCTACCGCGTGCGCTTCTGGGCGACCCTCGATGTGCCGGGGGAAGCCCGCGAAGCCATCTGGACCGAGCTGCACGAGGCCGGCGTAGACCACATAAATACCGATGACCTGGCCGCGCTGGAGGAGTTCCTTGGGAGCCGCAGCTAGCGACATCGCCCTCCACCCGCCCGCTCCCGCCATGAATCGCGCCCTACTTGCGTCCCGATCTTCCATTCTCCTGGGGCTGGTTTTCCTGTTCCTGCTCGCGGGAACGTTGCCGGCGTCCGCTCACGTGCGTGACACTGCCGGCTACTCGACAATTCATGGCGACGGCCGTGAAATCTCCTACGAGCTGAGCCTCGAATACGAGATCCTGGCCAAAGCGGTCGACCTGGGGCCGGATGCCCGGGGCGCAGTCGACGACGCCTCTCGCCTGGCGGCGCTCGAGGCCGGAAAGGCTAACCTTTCGGCATACCTGTCCGAACGGGTCGTCATTTATCTGGATGGCGCAGCGTGCGAGCCTCACCTCGATGGAGTCTCCACGACGACCCGTGACGAGAATCCGTACGTGCAGATGGACCTGACCTACACCTGCCCGGGCGAGTCGGGTCAGTACCAATTGACGTACGACGTCTTCTCCGACGTGGACGCGATCTCCGACGAGCACACAAACATCGTCGAGTACCAGATCGGTGCGGACAGCGGCCGCACCGTGATGGACGGCGGCCACAATGAACTTCTCATGGGTGAGAACTCAGTCATCGTCTCGAGTTCCAGATTCGCGCTGATGGGCGTCGAGCACCTCTTGTTCGGCCTGGACCACGTGCTCTTCGTCGTCGCGGTGATGCTCGGCGCGACGAGCCTGCGCAACCTCGTGGGCGTCGTGTCGATGTTCACCCTGGCCCACAGCGTGAGCCTGATCACCGCGCTCCTCGGCTGGGTGCAGGTGGGGGCATCCATCGTGGAGCCCCTGATTGCGCTGTCGATCACATTCGTGGCCATCGAGAATCTGTTGGGCGCCCCGCGCCGCAGACACCTGGTGGTGTTTCTGTTCGGCCTGCTGCACGGGCTGGGATTTGCCGGTTCCCTGAAAATCACCGACGACGTCAGCTGGAACCTGGTGGCCTCGCTGCTCAGTTTCAACATTGGAATCGAAGCGGCCCAGGTTCTGCTGCTGCTCGTGATCTTCCCCCTACTCCTCCTCGTGCGTCGGAGCCGTTTCTCGGCGCCGGTCGTGCGGGGGGCGACCATCGTGGTCGCAGTCTTCGGACTCATCTGGTTCCTAGAAAGGTTCTTCCTCGCATGAAACACCTGGCACCCAAACGGCTCCGCCGTTGGCTTTACGCGGTCACCGCGATCCTGGGCGGGCTCGTGGTCGCCGCGCCGCTGAGCTCGGCCGTCTCGCAGACGATCGACCCACCCAGCGCCGTGATTTCGGGAACCGTCTTCGAAGACGGCAACGGAAACGACGTGTTCGACGCCCGGGAAAAGGTGCTCCCCGGGGTCACCGTGTCGGATGGCGCCACGATCGTCGTGACGGATGCCGATGGTCGCTACAGTCTGGACACCCCCATCCAGCGGCGCACGACCGACCTCGTCTTCATCACCCAGCCCGCCGGGTATTCGGTCGGCACGGACAAGTTCAAGACCCCGCGTTTTTACCGCGATCTGGGTGAACTCGCCACGGGCGAAGCAAAGAGCGTCGACTTCGGGCTGACCAAGGATCCCAAATCCGCGGGCAGCAATTTCACCTTCGGAAACGTCGCAGACCCCCATGTGAACGCCCAGCTCACCGATCAGGTGAAGGAGATCAACTCCACCAAGGAGGATCTGGCCTTCATCCAGGTCAGCGGGGATTTGACCAACAACGCCACCAAGGCCGAGTTCGACTTCTACAAGGCGGCCACGGCCCTCTCCCCCGTTCCGGTCTGGCCTGCGGTCGGCAACCATGAATATGCAGCCGGCGTCGGCTACGCCGCGCGCATCAACAACTACCGCACCAATGTCGGGCCGGAGTGGTATTCCTTCGACTACGGGGACCGGCATTTCCTCGTTCTGGAAAACAACGGCGCGGCACCCTTCGAGGAACAGCTGGAGTGGGCCAAGCAGGATCTTGCCCAGAACGTCGGGGACAAGCGCCTGGTTGTGCTGACCCATCAGCCGATGAACGTGCCCTTCGGGTCGAACTCAATGTATGACCAGTACGGCGCGATCCTCGAGCAGTACGGCGCCGAACTCATCCTGGTCGGCCACGAACACTCCAACGACGTCGAGCCGAACAGTGCATTCGCCGGCTCGGCCAAGCACGTTCAGACCAGCTCCAGTTCGTACACGATTGACAATTCCCCGCGCGGTTTTCGATACGTGGAAATGACGGATGAGACCTTCAAGAATCCCTTCCGGATGTACGGGGCCCAGCAGGACCTCACCATCACCAGCCCGGCCGCAGGTTCGTCCGTTCCGCTGGACGGCTTCCCCGGAATCCAGGTGAATGCCTACGACACCTCGGACGCGCCGACCAAGGTGCAATTCAAGGTCGACGAGGGCAATTGGCGTCCGCTCAAGTCAAGCGGCGAATTCACCTGGCATTCGGCCCTGCCGGATGACGTTCGCGCCGGCGCACACACCGTCGAGGTGCGCGCGGTCGACGCTGCCGGGGCATCCTGGAGCACGTCGTCGAAATTCACCCTGACGAAGGAAAGCGCGATTCTGCCCAAGGCGGGCGCGAACTGGTCCCAGCACCACGGTGACCAGGGCCACACCGGCGTCGCGACCGACAAGATCGAGGCCGGGCAACGCCTGGCGTGGTCCTACCGCACCGAGGGGACGTTCCTCACCGGATCTCCGGTGATTGTCGGGGGCATTGTCTACGCCGGTACGCGGGATGAGAACGGCGACAGCAACAGTGCCGTGCACGCCGTCGACCAGGCCACCGGCAAGAAGCTGTGGAGCTACCCGGTTCCGTCCTCGGTGCACGGCAGCATCGCCGTGTCGGACGGCCTCGTGTTCGTTCCGACGTTGCGGGGCACCCTGTTCGCCGTGGACGCCGCCACCGGAAAGCTGAAGTGGCAGCACGACCCCGAGCCGGCACCGGAGGGCTACAACCAGCGCACCTACGGCTACTACGGCGTCACCGTGGCCGAGGGCAAGGTTCTGTACCCGTATCAGTCGCGGCACGGCGAGGCCAACCTGGGCCTGCTCATCGCCCTGGACGTGAAGACCGGCGAGCGGATCTGGGCATCCGCAATGAGCGGCGCCACCATGAGTGACGGCACTCCCGCCGTGGCCGACGGCCGCGTCTACGTGGGCAACCAGACCGCAGACCGCGTGATCGCCTACGACCTGACCACCGGCGCGAAGCTCTGGACCGGGGGCGCCCAGCTCGGCGGCTGGCAGGACGGTGTGCCGTCCGCCGCAAACGGGCGCGTCTACATCGGCTCCAACAACGGCATCATCGCCCGCGACGGTGTCACCGGCGCGACGCTGTGGACCTACAAGAGCCCGCATCCGTTGCTGGTGAACGGCGGCGCCACCCCGGCCGCCCCGACCATTGCCGGCGACGTGATTTACATGGGCTTCCCGAGCGGCGCAGTCACCGCCCTGGATGCCGCCACCGGTTCGGTGCTCTGGGATCGCCTTCTGCCCGGCGCACAGTACCGCGCCGGCATCCACAGCTCGCCTGCCCTCAGTGGTGACACGCTGTTCGTCGGCTCGAACAACGGCAGCTTCTACGCCCTCGATTCGAACACGGGCCGGTCATTGTGGGAGCACGAGATCGGCACCTGGGTGTCCGCGGGCCCGGCGGTCAGCGGCAACACCGTCGTCGTCGGCGCCTTCGACGGCAACCTCTACGCCTACACCCCCGATGGTGAGGCGGCGAAGCGGTCGGTACCGGGCAAGTGATCAACCGGCGCGTGAACGAGTAACCCGAGCCCCTGCAACCGCAACGGGGAGGGATGGCCACCATGCGGCCGCCCTCCCCGTTGGTCATGGCGGGGGCGGATGCCCAGCGCGGTGACGATGCGCGTGTCCCTCGGCCAGCGTCAGCCCCAGTTCGGTGACCTGTGCCGCCAGTCCAGTGTTGAGGGGGTCTGCTGAATAGGCTTTCAGCGCCTCAGAGAGGGCGGGGACGTTTGGGTCCACGCTGCCGTCGATGATGGCCGTCCACAGTTCCTCGACCGTGTCGCAGAGCTTCGTCGCACCAGTGGGGCCGGCCATGAGCCAGTTGTCAACTAGGGCGGTGACCCGGGGGACACCGGGAACATGTCGGCACACGGCATTGATGACCTGGGCCACGATGATCTGCTGGCGCATCGTTCGCACGTTGCCGAGGATTGGGTCCTGGACAGTCCTCCTGCCGCACGCACCGCACATATGATGTTCCCCTTCTTATGGCATCACGTCGCCGGAGTTGGGTCCGAGCGTCTGGCCCACGTACAGATTCCCGCCGGGTTCGCTGGCAAGCAGCAGTGCGGTGGGGGCCACTTCCGCCGGAACACCGAATCGCCCCAGGGGCAGTTCGGCGCGTTTAGCAGCCTTCCAGCTCTCCGAGATGCCTTCGACCAGCGGGGTCTCGATCGGGCCGGGTGCGATGCTGTTGACCAGCACATTGTCAGGGGCAAGCTCCAGGGCGAGTGCCTTGGTCAGTCCCACCACGCCGGCTTTCGCCGCGCTGTAGTGGCTGAGCCCCTTCCCCCCTTTTATCGCCAGCTGGGAGGCAATGTTGATGATGCGGCCCCACTTCTGGCTGCGCATCTCCCCCACCACCTCCCGGCAGCAGAGGAAGACACCGGTCAGGTCGACCGCTATCGTTTCGCTCCACATTGCGAGGGTCATTTCCTCCAACGGTGACTCCGTAAGCAACCCGGCGCTGTTGACGAGGATCTGGATTGGTCCGAGGCGCTCCCTGGCGAGGTCGAAGGCGCGGCGTACGCTGTCTTCGTCCGAGACGTCTACCCGGATGACGTCGCCTCCGCCGACCCGGTCCAGGACGGCCACCCGGTCACCGTTCGCCCTGAAGGCTTCAACGATTGCCAGGCCGATTCCGCTGCTGCCGCCGGTGACGACCACGGCCCGCCCGTGCCCGGCGTGAGGTTCGCTTTGCATGCTCATCAGGTCCTCCTGTTCTCAGGCACGCATTTTGACGGTCAGTCCGCCGTCGACGGTGAGCGACTGCCCGGTCACGTATCGGGCATCGTTCGAGGTGAGGAATGCGATGACGCTGGCAACCTCCTCCGGTTCCCCGACGCGACCCCAGGGGATGTCGTTCCCTGCTTGCTGGAGGCCGTCGGGGCCGAGCGAGTTGACCGGGTCAAGCGATTGGGGCGTCTTGATGAGTCCGGGAACGATGGCGTTGACGCGGATCTGGCGCGGGCCGAGTTCCACGGCCAAACTGCGAACGAGTCCGAGTACCCCTGCTTTCGCTGCGGCGTAATGGGCATGTCCCTCCCACCCGTAGACTGCGCCGGCAATCGAAGAGACGGCGACCATCGCCCCGCCGTCCGGCATTCTTCCGGCCCCGGCGCGTAGGGTCCGCAGCACTCCCGTGAGGTCGACGTCGAGCATCTCATTCCATCGATCGTCGGAGAGCTCCTCGAGGGCGGAGTTGCGGAGGATGCCGGCGTTCGCGACTACATAATCGAGTCGCCCGAATTCCGCCACCGCCCTTTGGGCGAACGCTTCCACCGATTCCGTCCTGCGAACATCCACCTCGTGGATTACGGCCCGGCCACCTGCTTCGATGACGAGGCGCAGGGTCTCCTCCGGGTCGTGGGGATCTGCAGGGAAAGTACCGATGATAGTGGTTACGCCCTGCCGCGCATAGTGGATCGCTAGGGAGCGGCCGATGCCGCTGGCCGCCCCCGTGATGATCGCTACTTTGGCTTCAGGCATTCGCGACCTGAGGAAGTGCCTCGGGCGGGCTTTCCAGGAGCGCTTCGACCGGTGGCTTGGCCGCGATCATCAGCAAGCCCGAGAAGAGGGTTCCCAACGCGCCCACCCAGAGGGCCGCGGTGCCGGTGTCTGCTCCGGCGGCGACGGCGGTGAACAGTGCCCCGCCGATGATGATGCCGGGCTGGCTCATGGCGCCGATGAACGTTGTTCCGGTTGCGCGGCAACTGACCGGGTAGCACTCCGCCATGAAGTACTGGATGGCAGCGTAGGGGCCGACGAGGAAGAACAGACCGGCGCCGTAGGTGAGGATGATCATTGCCGGGCTGACTGCCAGGGGGCTAAGCATGATGGCGAAGGAAATTCCGGACAAAATCCAGCCTCCGATGATGGTCCTCTTGCGCCCGATCTTGTCGCCGAGCCAGCCGTGGAAGATGTATCCGAAGTAGGCCAGGAGGTTGATGACGATCAACATCCAGAAGGCATCGGACAGCTCCACACCCTTGGCGTTCTTGAGGACGGAACTGCCAAGAATGCTGAAGATCATGATCCCGAAGAAGTTGAATATCCAGGCGAGAGAGAAGACAATCGTGTTCCGGCGCAGGTGAGGTTCCCAGATGCGCTTCAGCGGAGCCACCGACGAGTGCTCAACGCCGTAGGAACGAGCCAGTGCGTGTGCATCGTCTGAGCGCCCGTGCTTCTCCAGCCGGGTGAGTTCGTGGTGGAGTTCAAACTGTGGCGTCTCCTTGAGCTTCTTTGCAATGACCCAAACGATGATCACTGCGGGGACTGTTGCCATCAGGTACAGTGCTCGCCAGCCCAGCGTGGGCAGGAACGCAAGGGCCAGGGCGCTGGCCAGCAGGAAGCCCAGCGGCCAGCCTCCCTGGATGAAGGAGTAGTAGAAGCCGGGGCGCTTGCGCTTCTTCGCGTCCTCTGTGACCTGGTAGACCTCGTTCATGTAGGTCGCGTTGACGGCCTGTTCCGAGAATCCCAGTCCTCCGAAGGAGCGGATCAGTACGACGAGTCCGCTGCTGAGGAACGCGATCCCTGTGGGAATGATTGCGGTCAGTCCCGAGACGATCGCCGTGCCCCCGACCGTGACCATCATGCCCTTCCGGCGGCCCAGACGGTCGATCACCGGTCCGATTCCGAAGGCTACGATTGCCGTGCCAACAGCGATCCACGTGTTGATGGCATAGGATTCCGTCGCTGTCCAGCCGAAGGATTCCTGCATGGCCGGCAGCAGCGTGCCGAAGAGCCCGTAGTCGAAGACGGCGATTGTCCAAGCCAGCAAAGCCAGGGTGGTGGCAATGTTGGTGTCCCTCTTCGAGAAGGCGGGGAACCTGCGCTTCTCGTTCAGCTTCGGTGCCGTCAGATCGACGGCCGAGGACTGTGTGCTCATGAGTTGATTCCCTTTCGTGGTGCGCGGCTGATAAAGGAGTCGGCGATCTGGTCGAAGGTGAGCCAGTTCACGCCGTCGTGCGAGTTGATGTGCTCGATGAGTCGCTCGAGCATGAGGAGCACCTGCGGGCGGCCGGAGACATCCGGGTGGATGGTCATGGTGAACACCGCCTGGTCCATTTCGCGGTAGACCCAGTCGAACTGGTCACGCCACATCTGTTCAATGTCGCGGGGATTGACGAAGCCGTGCGAGTTCGGGGCGGCCTTGATGAACATCATGGGCGGAAGGTCATCCAGGTACCAGTTGGCTGGAATCTCCACGAGGTCGGTTTCGCGGCCGCGAACCAGCGGTTCCATCCAGGTTTCCGCCGCCTTGCTGTAATCGATCTTCTTCCAGCTGTCTCCGACACGGACGTAGTACGGCTCGAAATCACGGTGCATGAGTGAGTGGTCGTACTTGATGCCGCGCTCGAGCAAAATCTCGTTCGTGACAGGCGAGAACTCCCACCAGGGGGCGACGTAGCCGGTCGGGCGACGCCCCGATACCTTTTCAATCAGCTCGATGGATCGGTCCAGGATGGCAGTCTCCTGCTCCCGGGACATGGCGATGGGGTTTTCGTGGGAGTAGCCGTGGACCCCGATCTCATGGCCCGCATCGACGATCATCCGCGTGAGGTCAGGGAAGGTCTCGATGGAATGCCCGGGGACAAACCAGGTTGAGGGCAACTCATACTTCTCGAAGAGACGAAGGAGCCTGGGCCCGCCCACCTCGCCGCTGAAGAGTCCGCGTGAGATGTCACAGGGCGAGTCTTCTCCGCCGTAAGAGCCGAGCATTCCGGCGACGGCATCGACGTCGACGCCGAAGGCGACCTGTATGTCCTTTTTCATGAATCAGCCTTTCAGTATTGGTGTATTGACTGGGTACGTGGGGATTTCGAACCGGGCTGGGGATGCGCTCCGTGCCGGGCGAACGTTTGGGCGATCTGTTCGCGATCCATCCCCAGCCGGAGCAGGAGGCCGAGCAGAACCAGGGCTTGGGATGGCTTGAGCAGCCCTGACGGGATGGCGCCGGCGGTGGCTAGATCCTTGCCCCCACCGTGGCCGTACACCGGCAGAACGGGGCCGGCCTGCACGCGGGTGCTCGTCACGATCACAACGCCGGCGGCAGTGGCATCTGCAATGGCCTGGCACATCACCCGGTTGGCGTTACCACTGCCCGTCGCCTGCAACACCACGCCCGACGCGCCAGCGCCGCAGGACGCCAGCAACAGCAGGGAATCCGCGCCAGGATAGGCCGCCACGAGATCAACGCGCGGGTCGTCTCCGTCGCCGGCGGACGGCAAAGGCAACGGGTCCAGCCTGGGCAGCACGTCGTCCATCTGTATGTCGCCCGCCGCCGAAATGAATCCGGCCTGCCCGAAGTCAGGATTCGTGAACGCGTGGAGATCAAAGGTCTGAGCCTTCCGGACACCTCTGGCTGGGAAGATCTCGCCGGCAAAGCAGAGGAGCACCCCGCGTTCGCGCGCTGCGGCCGAGCCGGCGAGGGCGATCGCTCTGGAAAGGTTGCCTGGCCCGTCCGGTTCGGCCGAATCGGCGGGCCTTTGCGCCCCCGTGAATACGACCGGGCGCGGATCATCATGGGTGAGGTCCGCGAGGAATGCGGTTTCCTCCATGGTGTCGGTGCCGTGGGTGACGACGACACCCATGACCAGGGGATCGGAGAGAGCGTCTGCGATCTTCGCGCAAATGTCGGCCATGTCACCGAAGGTCAGAAGGTAGGAACCCTCATGGAAGAGATCGACGACCCGCACCGGATAGGGAGGCTGCGAGCGCAGGCTCCCCAGAATCTGCTCGCCGCGATCAATCGCGACTGTCGCGCCACCGAACGCCGGCTGCACTCGAGAAGATATCGTGCCGCCCGTTGCCAGTAGCACCACGTGGGCGCCTCCTGGGTCTTTCATGTTCACTCCGATGTGAGGCAACGCAATCGATTGGGTAATCGCGCCAGGCCAGTCCGCGGATATCTGGAGAACTGCGGGTGGACGACACGGGTGTCTGCAAGAACGGGTTCCGCAGGCCTTGTGGCCGATGTCACCCAATCGATTGGGTTGCGGTAGAGGAAACTATAGAATCTGTTGAAGGGGCACGTCAAGCAGCTGCTGAACATTGGTGTCGATCGCATGCGAGCACGCGCGAGATGAAGGGGTCCAGATGAACGACAACAGACCGCCCGAACGCGCCGTCACGTTGAAGGATCTGGCCAGCGAGCTCGGCCTGCACTCCTCGACGGTGTCCCGCATATTGCACTCGGGCACGGACGTCGCGCGGAGCGCAGCCTCTCCGGGGACGGCCGAGCGCGTGCGAGCACTGGCCCGCGAGATGGGCTATTCGCCGGACCCGCAAGCGACGAGCCTGCGAACCCGACGCACACACCTTCTGGGAGTGATCGTCCCCAGGCTCTCCGACCTGGTGCTGGCGATAATGTACGAGGGGATCGAAGAAGCGGCCGCCGAGGCCAACTACTCCACTTTTGTCATGAATTCCCGAGATGACCAGGAACTGCAGCGCCGTAAGACGGAGATCATGTTGGCCCGGCGGGTGGATGGCATGATCTTCGGGGACGCCCATCTCGACGGCAGTCTCCTGGCGGAGCTGTCCGACCGGGGGGTTCCGTTTGTTCTCATGAATCGGCGGGTTCCCGGTTATCCATCGGCCACCTGCGACGATGTTCGGGGAGGCGAGCTCGTCGCTGACCACCTGTGGAGTTCGGGGCACCGCACTGTCTCCGTGATCGCGGGGGAACCCTACGCAAGCACCGCCGTCGACCGGGTGGCGGGTTTTGTCCGCCGCTGGCGGGAGCTAGGCGGCGATATCCCGGACAGCGCGGTCGTGTGGTCTGGCTTCGATACAGTCGGAGGCAGGATCGCGGCGGAGAAGATACTTAAGAATGATGCGCGTCGACCCACCGCGTTGTTCGCAGTCAATGACTTCGCTGCCATCGGCGCTATGGGCGCTGTGCGCTCCCAGGGTTTGCAGGTTGGCCAGGACATGGCCCTTGTCGGATACAACGACACCTCTCTCGCGGCTCAACTTCCGATCTCTTTGTCTTCGGTACACTCCCCCATGCTCGAGATCGGACGCTCCGCGGTGCAGTTGCTTCTTCGTGTTCTCAATGGCGAGCAGGCTGAGTCGATCCGGCTGGAGCCGACGCTCTGCGTGCGTGAGAGCAGCGCATAAGGCGAACTCGAGCACACGACCGGCCAGACGGGCGAGCGCCGCCGACTCCGCCGCCGAGGTTGCCGGTTCCGGTCGAGTTTGCCCGGCGCACCAGGCAAAGTCGACCGGAACCGGCAAACACGCTCGGTCGACCGGCCAAGGTGCGACTGTCCAACCGGGAAACCCCCGCCCCGCGGCGCCGGGCGACGGCCGCGGCCAGGCACGGATGCGCCGGCCTTGTATCGTGAGGCCAGTGAAGTACTCCCTCGCCCTCGTGTTCGCCGCCCTCTTCTGGGCCGGCAATTACGTCGTCGGCGCCGTCGCCGTGCAGTCCATCTCGCCCCTCGACCTCAACTGGTGGCGCTGGACGCTCGCCTCCGTGCCGCTCCTCGTGCTCGCCCAGCTGATCGAGAAGCCCGACTGGCGGGCCGTGCTGCGGCACTGGCCGCGGCTGCTGCTGCTCGCGGCGCTCGGGCTCACCGGGTACACCCTCCTGCTCTACGGGGCGCTGCAGTTCACGACGCCGCAGTCGGCGTCGCTGGTCAACGCGGCCAACCCCGCGGTGATGGTCGTGCTCGCCGCCCTGCTGCTGCACGAGCGGATGGGCTGGCGCGGCATCCTCGGGCTGCTGGTCAGCCTGTTCGGGGTGCTGCTGGTGATCACCGACGGGGCGCTGGCATCCGTCCTGTCGCTGAGGTTCAACCTGGGCGACCTGCTCATGCTCGGCGCGATCGTGGTCTGGAGCCTGTACACGATCTTCGGCCGCGGCCTGAAGGTGCCGCCGATCACCGCGACGGCCGTTCAGGCCGGGATGGTGGCGGTGCTGATGGCGCCGGTAGCGGTGGCCGGCGGGGTGTCCTGGCCGGCCGAGGCGCCCATCGCCTGGGCGCTCGTGTACATCGTGGTCTTCCCGTCGATCGGCTCCTACCTGCTGTGGAACATCGGGGCGCACGGCATGCCGGCGGGCCGCGCCGGCCTCTACCTCAACCTGATCACCGTCTTCACCGTGGTCATCGCCGTCGCCCTGGGCGCGGTGCTCACCGTGCCCCAGCTGCTCGGCGGACTGATCGTCTTCGCGGGCGTCGCGCTGAGTTCGCTGCGCCCGGCCCGCACGGATGCGCCGGCGCCGCGGGATGCACCGATTGAGGTCTCCCCGCCCCTGCCTGGCGCGAAGAAACCCTAGCGAGCGCGCTCCACGTCTTCCCGGGAGTGAGCGGCGAGCAGCTGGCTTGCGCGCTGATGTGAGACCCCGAGAACCGTTCCAACGTCTGCCAGGGTTAGGCCCTGATGCCTCAGCGCTGCCGCGGCTGCGCGCAATTCCCTCGCCGCGTCCTGGCGCAGTCGCAATTCGTCACGCCGCAGGTCCGCTGCCCTTCGTCGATGAGCCTCAATTTCTAAAGGCAGAACATACTCGACTTCAAGATCGACGTTCGCCTCACCGGTCATGATTTCAACCAGGTCCCGAGCCATCGTGGGGATTTCAGATGCGTGTCTTGCTTGCGTGGCGCGAGAGATCTCGCGCACTTCGACATGCCAGAATCGCCCGACGGGTGAAGCCATGGCGTGATACGTGGTCACTTCCACCATCTCCTTCCACGCTTTGGTTCGCACTCCTTGAAAATGCTTTCAGCGGTTAGCTCGTTTATCTCGGTGTGGCGCGGTATGGGAATGATGAGTCCGTCCAGGCTGTACACCTCGTGATTGGCACCCTGTCTGGCGAGCGTCCAGCTCAGATCTGCATCCCTGGCTGCGGCAGCGATTGCCTTCAGCAATTCCCGCCGTTTCATAAACGGTACTCTAGGCCGGGCTTGCAGGGAGCGCAAGACCGATATTGCAAGAGCACGGACGCGTGGCCATTAGCGAATGACAGCCGGCTCCGAGCAAGGGCGCGTCGTTGCGGCCGGTGACGCTCGGGACAACCCCTAACCCACCCGCGTGAGCACCGTGAACGACATCGTCTTGTTCGACCCGTTGATGCAGGTCTGGTAGAGCAGGTCGTACCCCCGCGGGATGTTGCCGGTGCCCTGCGTGTTCGCGTTGAGCACCGCGGCGACCCCGCCCACCCGGTAGGTGCCGGACAGCACGCCCGACAGCGTGATCAGGCCCGAGCTCGGGAAGCGGGACCCGCCGCAGCCCCAGTGCTCGCCGATCACGCGCACGCCGTAGCGCCCGGTGAGGTCGACCGCGCCGTTGCAGGCATCGATCTGGGCCTGCCAGCCCGCCGTCCAGACGTACGTGGTGAACCGGGGCGTGCCGGCAGGCTGCCCCGCCACGGCCGGCGCCTGACCTGCCGAGAATCGGCTGGTGATCCCCTCGGCCCGGATGCCGTCCGCCAGCGTCGCGCGCGGCGCCGGGCCATCCACCTCGCCCAGGTATTGGGCTTCCGCCACCGCCACAGCCCCGGCCGTGACGTGGTTGGCCCCGAAGGCGACGTTGCCCGCCGCCAGGGCCAGCGGCACGGCGAGCATCGCAATGGCCGCGAGTGCGCGGCGGCGCACCGGGTGGCGGCCGGGCAGGCGAAGCGGGCGGGACGAAGTACTCATCAGCAGTCCCCTTTCGGGAAGGGACGCGTGGCGGGTGGTTCGATGCCGCTCAGTCAACTCCGCAACAGCAGAACATGACAAGTGCTCAGGTATAAGGAAGCGCTGCGCGCCTACCCCCCGTTATGGTCACACGGGCACGCCGCCGCCGTGCGGAAAACCCGCACAGGGGCCAGCACAACGGCTCGGCTACACAGCGGCCGGCTACACAGAGGTCAGCTACACCGAGGTCAGAGGCTCCCGAGCCACATCGTCACGGCCGGCATCGAGTCCTCGATCTTGAGCGTGACCACGCCGTAGCTCACCACCCAGAGCAGCACCATGACGCCGATCGGCAGCAGACCGCGGCCGACGCGCCGGCGCACGACGATCGAGCGGCCGAGCACGTACAGCTCCACCGACAGGAAGGACCAGGCCCAGTGGAACGGACGATCGATGCCGTCGAACCGCAGCCCCCGCCAGTCGACGTACGCGAAGATGAGCGAGGCGATCCGCGCGGCGAGGGCGAGGGCATACAGGAAGTAGAAGTCCGGGTTGAGAAGGGCCAGCCACGATGTGACCGAGAGGTCGACCATGGTGGACAACCCCGACGTGAATCCGATCAGGAACCCGGTCAGGTCGAACGCCACGAGCGCGAACAGGGAGAGAAGGGGAAGCCCCACGATCATCCAGATGGATGCGCTGTAGACGGGCATCGCGGACTCCCGCAGCGACACGCGGGCGGCCGGGTTGTTCGCCGCCGCGGGGTCGATCAGGTGTTCGGTCCACCTCGCGCCGTCCCACCAGCGCTGTCGGGGGGCCCCTGACGGGTCCGGGTACCAGCCTGCTTGCGTGGAGATGGTTCCTGCCGTGTCGGTCACGAGGGCTCCTTGATGTTCGGGTGCGGCCAGCATAGAGGGCCGGCGGCACCGCGCCTCAGCCCCCTATTGGGGGATATCGGCAGTCCCGATCAGCGGTTACCCGCGCAGGATGTCGCGCCCCGCGAGCCTCTGCACGTCGCGGGCCGACCAGCCCCGCGTCGCCGGCTCGTCGAAGAGCGCCGGGCAGGAGGCAGGATTCATAGAATGAGCTCGTGGATGTGTACACGTGGGTCAATCTCGGGCTCGTGCTGCTTTTCGTGCTGATCGGCGGGGTGTTCGCCGCCACGGAGATTGCGTTGGTGTCCCTGAGGGAGAGCCAGCTGCACGGGCTGCGGAAGCAAGGAAGTCGCGGGGCCAAGGTTGCCTCGCTCGCGCGTGACCCCAACCGGTTCCTCGCGGCGGTCCAAATCGGCGTTACGGTGGCCGGCTTCCTCTCCGCCGCCTATGGGGCGTCAACGCTGGCCCCGGATGTCGCCCCGCTGCTGAAAGCGCTCGGCCTGTCCGCGGGGGCGGCGGACGTGCTGGCCCTGATCGGCATGACGCTGCTGATCGCGTACCTGTCGCTCGTGCTCGGCGAACTCGTGCCCAAGCGGCTTGCGCTGCAGAGCGCGGCCGGTTTCTCGCTCGCGCTTGCCCCGCCGCTTCTGGTCTTCGCTGCACTGCTGCGACCGGTGATCTGGTTTCTTTCCGTGTCAACGAACGGCGTCGTGAGGATCTTCGGCGGAGACCCGCACGCCAGGAAGGAGGAAATGTCCGTCGAGGAGCTCCGAGATCTGCTCGGCGCCCACCCAGGGCTCGAAGTCGATGAACGAAAAATCCTCGGTGAAGTCCTCACGGCAGCGGATCGAACCGTCGGAGAAGTGATGCGCCATCGCGCGGATGTCGCCTTCCTGATCGGCACCCAGACGATCCCCGAGGCGATCGGCCAGGTACGGGCGATGCCGTACACGCGCTACCCGCTCATCGGCCAATCCGTTGACGACGTGATCGGTTTCGTGCACGTGCGCGATCTTCTCGACCCGGAGGGGAACCGCGGCGCGAGGACGGTCGCCGACCTCGCGCGGCCGATCGTGTTTCTTCCGGGCACGAACCGCATCCTGCCTGCCATGACCCAGCTGCGACGCGCCGGAATACACATGGCCGTCGTGATCGACGAATACGGGGGAACCGATGGCATCGTGACGCTCGAGGACCTCGTCGAAGAGCTCGTCGGCGAGATGCGGGATGAGCGTGACGCCCCCGAGGCGGCGGCCGTGCGCCGCTCCGACGAATCCGGTGCGGCGCTGATCGTGGATGGAAGCGTGAACATCGAGGACTTCGCGGAGCTCACCGGGATCGAACTCGAGGACGGCCCGTACGAGACTGCGGCCGGCTTCATCACGGCTCGCCTGGGCCGCCTGCCCGTCGTCGGCGACACGGTCACCGTCGGCGCGCGCCGGCTCAGGGTTGCCGCCATGGAGCGGCTCCGAATCACCACCATCGAGGTACTCGCTCCTTGAGGGGCGGGAGCCATTCAGGACCTGCAGGTCCCTGACCGGAAACCGGTCGCCTCGATGTTTATGACCTGTTCGGCTTTCAGGCCCCGGCCGAGGTGGTCGGTCAGGCCCAGCCGCGGGTGACGACGAGCTCGTGGATGGAGTTGGCGACGGTGGCCGCGTATCCGGCCACCTCGGGGCTGCCGGTCGTCCGGCCGGCCGCGTCGGCGAACGCTGCGGCCAGGTTCGACCGGATATAGGCGACCCGCTCGGCGGCCAGGTCGGCCGGGATACGGAGCCTGGTGGCCGCTTTGAGTAGCTCCGGCAGGCCGATGGCGTCAAGGGTGTACTCGTCGTCGAGCATCATCGCCGAGCGCAGCGGTTCCCGGGACGAGTACGTCGCGTGGGTGCCGACGTCGTAGAGCGGGGCGAGGGTGGCGCGTCGGCCGGAGAGGAGCATGGAGAAGTTCTTGGCGTGGGCGTCGGTGCAGGCGGCGGAGACGTTGAACACGAGGGCGTCGAAGAATCGGCGGCGGCTGTCGGCCGCGTCGCGGGGGTCGGCGAGGTTGTCGAACAGGGCCGCGACCTGGTTCACGCCGGGGCCGCCGTCCTGCTGGTATTTCCGGGCCGGGGCGACGGAGAGCGCCTGGCAGAGGTCCTCCTGGTGCAGCCGGGCCCACCGGCCCCTGAGCTTCCGCCGGTCGTAGCGGGTGGAGACAAACACCCGGTCGCCCCGGTCGGTGGTCATCAGCTCGTGCCTGGACACGGCCAGGCCGAGTATCTGGGCGGCGGCCATCGTTACATGCTCGTTCACGTCATGGTCGGTGTAGGGCGGGACGGCCGGTTTCAGGATGTGGGTGGTGGGGGTCGAGTCCCTCGGGGTGCCCCAGGTGCCGTCCTCGAACCGGAACAGGGCCACCTTGGGCTGGGCGCCGGGAAGGGACCAGTGCATTTCGGCGCGCTGCTGCCCCCAGGTGTCACGGTGCTCGATGAGGTCCGCGATGACCTCGCCCACCTCGGCGTCGGTCAGCGGGGTGACATCGCCCTGCCGGGTGGCGGCGTCGGGCGAGTCCTCCCCCGGCGGGAGCACCTGGACGGCGCCGGCGGCGTCCCGGCCCACATGGGCGAGGAGGCCGAAGGCGTTCCGGGCTGAGGTGTGGTGCTCGGCGGCGAGCTGGTCGAGCTTGGTGGGGCTGTCGGGGAGGAGGCCTTGGAGGAACGGCAGGACGACCCTGTTGGGGTGTTCCCGGCGGGTCAGCGGCATCGACAGGGACAGCGGGGTGGGACCGCGACGCTCGAGGCGGTAGGCGTCGTCGTACTGGAACGTGGTGTTGCCCTGGGCGCTCTGGTGCAGCGTCCCGGCGTGGGTGCCGTCGAGGTAGACGCTGAGCTCGCGTGCCATCAGCGGTCCAGGTCCCGGAACACGTCGTCGAGGGCGCTGTCGCTCTCGTCCTCCGGGGTGTCTGTAAGGTCGACGTGCAGGTGGAGGGTGTTCAGCACGGTGAAGACCCGGCCGAGGGACGAGCTGGGGTTGCCTGCCTCGAAGTCGAGCAGCCAGTCTCGGGTGACGCCGGCGGCGTCGGCCAGGGCCTGCTGGGTCATCCCGAGGGTTTCGCGTTTCTGGCGCGCTGCGGCGCCGAGGTCCCGGGCGGTGTACACGTCCATGCGGCTCCCTCCGATGTGGGCAACAACCCACATGACTCATTGTGGGTCATAGCCCACATCCCGTCAAGTGGGTTATAACCCACATTTTTGAATGTGGGGTATTTCCCACACAGTCGGTGCCACCCGGCGTCGGCGTCGCCGCGTCGCGACCGGCGTCCTGTTCCTCGAGGACATCATCGAGGAGCTCATCGGAGAGATCGAAGACGCCACCACCGTCTGACCTGCGCTGGGTGTCGCCTCATGCGTTGGTTGTGGACCAATGCGCGGGTAGTGCGCCGCTACGCGCGTGATGCGCCACCCGCGAAGCGGCGCGCCGCCCGCGCAACTCGAAATCTCCGGTGGCGCGGCCCCTGGCGGTCATATTCCGGCGCCAGATGAGGGCTAGCATCGCCGTGCCCCGCAGGACACGCGGCGATCTCCATGGGCGGGTCACCCGCAAACGGACAAGGAGCTAGCAATGAGCACCTCACAGAGTTCCGCTTCCGGGCGATCCAGCCTGGCTGGAGCCATGAGCGCCGCTTTCGGTCTCAGCGGGATTGCAGCGCTGGTGTGGTTGTGGGTGCTGACGGCGACGCCCCTCGACCCGGCGAACTGGGTACGAATCCTGGGGCTGGCCTTCCTCCCCGTCGGCGTCGTGGGCGCGGTCATCGCCGGGACAGCCGGCCTGCGCACTTCCGGCCGACGCTATGCGCTTGTCGGGCTCAGTGCGGCCGCCGTGACGGTGATCGGGTTTGTTCTCCTGATCACCATGTACGGCTAGCGGCTCCCCGGCCAGAGCGGCTCCGTCGCCGCATCCTCCACCGCACGCATCACGCGCAGGATGTTGCGCCCCGCGAGCTTCTGCAGGTCGCCGGCCGACCAGCCCCGGGTCGCCAGCTCGTCGAACAGCGCCGGGTAGGTGCTCACGTCTTCCAGGCCCTGCGGCTGCACCGGCGTGCCGTCATAGTCGCCGCCGATGCCGATGTGGTCGACCCCGGCCACTGCGCGGGCGTGCTCGACGTGGTCGGCCACGTCGGCCAGAGTGGCGTCCGGCCGAGCAGACACGAACCCCGGCACGAACGTGACCTGCAGCACGCCGCCGTTGTCGGCGAGCTTCTCCAGCACGCGGTCCGTCACGTTCCGCGGGTGATCGGTCACCGCCCGTGCCGAGGAGTGCGAGAAGATCACCGGGGCCGTCGTCGCCGCCAGCACGTCGAGCTGGGTGGATTCCGCCGTGTGCGAGAGGTCCACGATCATCCCGATCCGGTTCATCTCCGCCACGATCGCCCGGCCAGTGTCGTTCAGCCCGGTCGTCTGCCGCAGGCCGGTCGCCGAGGCCGCCCAGGCGGTGTCGTCGTTGTGGGTGAGGGTCATGTAGCGCACGCCCAGACGGGCGAACATCCGCAGCGCCCCGAGGGATTCGGCGATCGAGTGCCCGCCCTCGATGCCCATCAGCGAGGCGATCCGCCCCGACGCCCAGACCCGCTCCAGCTCGTACGCCGTGGCAGCGAAGCCGAAGACCTGCGGATACGCGGTGACGAGCCGG
Source organism: Cryobacterium psychrotolerans (assembly GCF_900101115.1). Taxonomy (GTDB): domain Bacteria; phylum Actinomycetota; class Actinomycetes; order Actinomycetales; family Microbacteriaceae; genus Cryobacterium; species Cryobacterium psychrotolerans. The sequence goes on along the minus strand of NZ_FNFU01000006.1, from coordinate 63,385 downwards.
TAGACCGCGTCCACCTGCTCGAGGGTCGCGACGACCGCCGCCTGCTCGGGCAGATCCGACGGCACCCACACCGACCAGAACTGCGCGCCCACGTTGCCCTGCCGCAGCCGCGGGATATCCGTCTGCAACTCCGCCCGCACGGCGTCGAGGCCCGCCACCGAGTACCCGGCACTCACGCGCAGCGCGTCCGGCAGGTCATTGTGCCCGTCAATCAGGGGGACGCCGGCCAGTAACTCGTTCATCCGATCGCGCATCACCCAATTCTCCTGCACGGGGCTGCCGCTCGGGACGAACCGGGCACTCTCTAGTCCGCGGAGAAGAAGACCGCCCACACCGCAAGCGCGAACGCCGCGTAGACGGCGAAGATGGCGATGGGCCACGCGCACACGCCAGCCCTCAATCCATCAAGGAAATCCGCCGATTGGATAGGGTGAATTTCCGAGGGGGAACCATGCCGAACGCTTCCACTGCCGCATCGAAGGCGCCTCTGCGGCGCGCCCTCATTGGCGAGCTCGACAGCGTCGAGCAGTCGCACGCGTATGCCGGCGTGGGTGTGGCCGCTCAAACGATCGCCGAGGCCCGTATCCTCGGGATGATTCGCACCGGCGTGCTCCTGTCGGAAAACGTGCTCATCACCGACTCCATGCTCCTCGACGGCGTCTTCTTCCTCTCGGTCGGCCCGACGGAACTCGCGGCGCGGCTCGGGCGCACCGGCCTCCCCCTGCCCCTGATCCTCTCGACTCTCAGCGGATCCCTGCGAGCGGCGCTCGAGGCAAAGGAAGCCGACCCGACATTCACCTGGCAGCTGCGTAAGCACGGCTTCCTCGGCGGGGGCGACGGTGCTTGGCCGCCGCCGCGCGTCCGGGCGGCCTGGGACGCATGGATCGACGCCTCGGAGCGAGGTCTCCTCCCCCTGGATACCGATCACGTGCAGGGTCCGTTCGATCCCGCGATCAGGCGCGCCCTCCTCACCGGCGTCGACCGCCCGGCGAACCTCTCGGAGCCGGCGGCCGGCCTGTTGGCGGTCGGGACGACCCTGACCAGGCGCAGCACTTTCACAACCACCCACGACGCGGCCGTGCAACTCTCACCCCAGGTGACCGACTTCGATGCCGTGCACACCTGGTGGAATGACGCCTACCTCGACGCGCTCGCGCAGGTCACCAACGCGGACTGGATCCGGTTCAAGCCGCGCGCGACAGCAGATCCGCTCGACAAAGGGCGCGGCGACGCGTCCCGGCGCAGGTTCCATTTCTCCGGATCGGTCATCGACACCATGACGGCCGCCCCGCCCACCGTGTTCGCGAGCCTGCACTATGCCGTGAGCCCGCAGCGGGCCCGGCTGGCCAAGAGCCCCAGCCAATCGGCGGTCAACGGGATCGGGTATGCGGTGCGCCAGCACCTCGCGATCCCATCGCGACGCGAAGTGGTCACCAGCAGCGCCATCCGGTTCCTGCTTGCGGCAATCGCTCTCACTGTGGGGCTCCCTTTCGTTCCGGAGCGCTGGGACTGGATTGAGACCGCGTGGATCCTCGCGCTGGTCGCCCTCGCGTCGATGCCCTGGGGAACCCTGCTGACGATCTGGCAGACATCACGGCTCAGCCTGCGTGGCGTAATCTCCGTGAGCGCAGGCCGGCGATGAGCGAGCCCGAAACCGTCTACCTGTGGGAGGACTCCCCCCGACTCGAACTCACCCGGCAGCAGGTCACCCTGCCGTCGGGCCTCACTTTCACCTCGCACACACTGATCGCCCAGAACGGCAGGCCCGGTGTCGTGGTGATCGCCGGAGATGCCGAGCGCATTCTCCTGGTGCGCCAGTTCCGCCCCGGGCCGGGCGCGGAGCTTCTTGAGCTGCCCCGCGGGTTCGGCGAGAACGACCCGAGCGCGTTCGACTCGGCCGAGGCAGCCCAATGCGCCGATGCCGAGCGAGAGCTACTCGAGGAGACCGGGTACCGGGCAAGCGATTCCCGGGTGCTCGGCGGCTACGTCACCGACAGCGCCCTGCTGCCCGGCCGTGTCGCCGTCGTTACAGCGACAGTCGACCCCGCCCAGCACCCGGCCGCCCTCGACGGCGAGGTCAACGCCGTCGTCTGGGTGCAACGTACCGCCCTGAAACCGATGACGCGTCGCGGCGAGTTCTCGGATGCGCACACCCTCGCGGCGCTCGCGCTCCTCTTCGCTGACGAGTGACGCGCCGCCGGTCAGGAGCCGGATACCGCCAGCATCAGGGCCGGCATCGCCTCCTCGAACTTGACCCCGAGCACGACGATTTCCAGCACGATCAGCGCAGCCAGGGCGCCGATCGGCCACAGCCCGCGGCCGGCCTGCCGGTTCACCACAACCGAACGTCCGATCACATAGACCACCACTGAGAGGATGGCCCACGCCCAGCGGAATCGGCGCTCGAACGCGTCGGCGAGCAGTCTCCGCCAGTCGAGGAACGCGAAGATCACCGAGGCGACGTAGATGGCGAAGCCGAGGCCCTGCAGGAACACGTAGTCCAGGTTGACGACGGCCAGGCCTGACGTGGCGCCGATCAGGTACTCCGTCATGTCGAACGAGGCAACCGCGAACAGCGAGAGCAGGGGCAGCCCGATGATCATCCAGATCGAGGCGCTGTAGACGGGCGTGGCCGGCCCGACGACCGGCCTATGCACGGCCCCGTACTTCTCCAGCGCGGGGTCGTGCAGGTGTTCGGTCCACTTGGCCCCGTCCCACCACTGCTGCCGGAGCGCTCCGGAGGGGTCGGCGTACCAGCCGCCCGGTCTCCTGGCCCCTACGGCCTACCCGACGCGGCTCAGCACGGGCTCATCCGACACAGGGCCCCGGACTGGCGGTGACGCCGGCCCGTTCTCGGACTCGGGCTCGGGCTGCCTCTTGTTGATGAAGTAGAAGACCGCCCAAACGGCCAGGGCGAAAGCCGCGTAGCCAGCGAAGATGGCGATCCACAGCATCAGGGGTTCCGGCACCGTCTCCCATGATTTCGGCATGGGCACCAGCACGAAGGAGTACACGGCAAGCCCAGCCGCGTAGACGAGCGCCCGCACCCAGCGCTTCCAGGCCCAGAGGGATGCCCCGCTCAGGAACGCGAGCGGCAGCAGGGCGATCGGCACGGTCGAGATGGCCTCCACGACGAGCACGCTCGCGAGCTCTCCGAGCGCGAGCCGAGCGTCGTAGAGGGCGCCGGAGATCGGCAAGATGAACGCGTCAGGGATCCCGCTGAGGCCGAAGGCCGATTTCAGCGTGGACCCGACTAATGCGCTGTAGCCGACCCACGCTCCGAGACCAATGACGATCAGGTAGGCGGCGCCGACCGTTGTGACCGCCGCGCTGCGCGCTTTGGACAGGCGGCTGCCGAAGTCGATCGCCAGCACCGTACCGAAGATCAGCGCCGGCTCGACGTGGAGGAATTTCGCAAACAGCACGGTCACGAGAATGAGGACAAGGAACAGCGGCCGCGCTGTCAACCGAGGGCGTTCCGCGCCGGTTCGCCGTCGCGTCACCAGCCAGGCAAAGAATGTGCCGCCCAAGTTGACGATGAGGAACGCGACGAACAAGGTAAGGATCAGCCTGAGCGACATCCAGTTCACCCCGAAATCAGGCTCGGCGAAGCTGGCGATGACTGCGCCCGCGACCAGCACGGGGACCGACCACCAGCCGGACACCCCGCCGAAGATTCGCTGCACCACGAGCGGCCTCTTGCGATCGGCCACGATGTCATCGACGGGCCGTGCCCCGCTCCGCTTGGCGCGACGCCCAGCGGGAAGCAGCCAGCGGAAGAAGCCGGCGATCCTCGAGTGGTTGTCCGAGACAACCGAGTTGAGCATCTCCGTAGGCAGGGCGATCAGGATGGCCAGCACGAGCGCCAGCGCGACTGTGAGGCCGACGTGGAGCGCCAAGGCTTCCGCATCCTCCGTCTGATCCAGTGGTTTGAGTGTGCTGAAGACTGAAGGGTCGAACGCGGACCCCTTCTCGACGTCCCGACTCTGCAACAACATTTCGCTGGCTGGAGGGGAAGGAACCGTCACTGTGAAGTAGACGGGGGCGGAGGCATCGTACGGGCAGCCGCCACCGGCCCATTTGCCGCCCTCCCAAACCTTCAGAGCGCATCCGGGATTGCGCACGGTGGGGTTTCCGCTCGCGGGAGTGGACAGTCCAATCACAAAAAGTTCGTGCGTGCCTGGTCCGACCACGTCCAGAGGAATGTCGATGACGCGGTAGCCCGCATTGTCGATCGAAGCACGCTCCACTTTCCATTCCGATGCGTCGCGGCAGGCGCGCACTTCGTCGTCGATCGTCGACGTCGACCACGAGTCCTGGTCGAGGGATTCGTTCGCAAGTTCGAACTCGGCATGAGTGGCGAATTGGTCCAGGAATCCCTTCATCGCCCCTTGCACGCATTCCCTGGACTGCCCGGCCGCAGCTTGGGCTTCTTCCGGGGACCCCCACACCCCGAGATCGCGTTCCCAGCTGCCGATATACGCTTCGGGCACATCCAGCGTTACCTGCCAGAACCAAGAACCGTCGATCGCCTGATCCAGCTCGACACCGCTCGCCGCTGGCGACACGACTACCGGCTCTTCCGCGCTTTGGGCGAAGGCCGGAGCGGCCGAGGCGATCGCACCGAGCACGAGGCTGGCTGCCACCGCCGATCGCACGGCAAAATGACGTCGACGAGACATGTACGAGTACCCCCATGAGCTTCAGCTCTTTTGTGCTGCCTCCCAGAGGCTAGTGAGAGCGTGAGACCTCACAGCGCCAGCGGCTGGCCCCAGTCAGGGGTGCACTTGTCGCTATGACGGGCCGGTGACCGGCTCGTGCCTACTGCTCCAGATCCTCGGAGAGCTGCTGCAGCTGCAGCGCGAGTACGCGGGCACGCTGGGCCAGTTCCGCGCGGTCGGAGACCTCAGCCTCCGGAGCCGCGCCAACGCCCGCCCCAGCGCCACCGGCACCAAACCCACCGGGCTCCACCGGGCGCTGCGCCGGGACGGGGCCCTCGTTCAGCACATCGATGTCGAAGACGACCCGATCGGCCCGGTGCCAGGTCGAAAAGACCTCGATCGGCAGCCCGTTCTCGTCGAGGCTGGTTCCCTCGAGCAGCAGCACCGGCGCCCCGACGGTCACGCCCAGGGCCTGCGCGAGCGCCGCCGAGGCGGGCACGGCGCGCACCTGGCGGCGGCCGGACACGATCGACGCGCCCAGCTTGTCCCGCATCACCGCGTGCAGGGATGCGTTCGTCAGATCTTCGGCGCTGAGCCGCCCGCCGAGCGACACCGGAAGCCAGGTGTGGATGAGCGCAATCGGCTCGTTCCCCACCGAACGCAGGCGCCGGATTCCGAGCACCGCTGAGGTCGCGAGCGCCGCTTCCGCATGGGCGTTCCGCTCCGGGGCGAGGTGCAGCACCTCCGTGGTCACCTGGGCGCCCTCCGCCGCGATCTGGGTGGAGAGGCCCGACATCCGCTGCACCAGGCGGTGATGCTCACCGCGGGGGGCGACGACGCTCCCCCGCCCGCGACCGCGCTTGATCAGCCCCTCGGCCGTCAGCGCGGCGAGCGCCTGCCGCACGACCGACCGGGAGATCCCGAACCGGTCCTGCAACTCGGCCTCGGTCGGTAGGCTCGACCCGGGCGGGAGCTCACCGTCGGCGATGCGGGAACGGATGATCGCGCTCACCTGGCTGTGCATCGGCGTGCGGCTGGTCGAGTCGACCGCCCCGGGCGATACCTCGTTTAGCCACATGGTGCCATCGTATATTCCAGCCGCGGCGGCCCCGGACGCCCCCGCGCTACGCGGCCTGGGCTGCTTGCCAGACATGATCCCAGCCCGGGGCCAGCTCGGCTGCTCGCTCGAGATCTCGAGCTGCGCGGGCCCAACGCCGCTGCGCGGGTGGCGCATCGCCGGCGAAGCGGCGTAGTACCCGCGCATCGACCCGACACGAACGAATGGGGAGACCCGCGCTACGCGGCCTGGGCTGCTTGCCAGACATGGTCCCAGCCCGGGGCGAGCTCGGCCGCGCGCTCGAGCGACAGCACCAGGCTCGCCTCCCGGGCGATGCCCTTGCCCGCGATGTCGAAGGCCGTGCCGTGGTCGACGGATACCCGCACGACCGGCAGGCCGACCGTGATGTTCACGCCGTCATCGCCGTAGACCGCCTTGAAGGGCGCGTGACCCTGGTCGTGGTAGCAGACCACGGCCAGGTTGTACTTGCCCCGCACGGCCGCCGGGATGAGGGCGTCGCCGGGCAGCGGGCCGACGACATTGAGCCCCCGGGCCCTGGCCGCCGCGACGGCGGGAGCCAGGATGTCGGCGTCCTCGTCGCCGAAGAGGCGGTTCTCCCCGGCGTGGGGGTTGAGCCCGGCCAGTCCGATCAGCTCGTTGGGCTTGCCCATGGACCGGGCGAAGGCGCCGGCGAGTTCGAGCACGTTGAGGGTGCGGTCGAAGGTGATGCCCTCGATGGCCTGGCGCATCGAAACGTGCGTGGTCAGGTGGAAGAAGTAGAGGTCCCCCGCGGAGAGCACGAGCGAGAAGTTCTTCACCCCGAACTCGTGCGCCAGAAGCTCGGTGTGGCCGGGCCAGTTGTGGCCACCCGCGTGCATGGCCGCCTTGTTCAGCGGAGCGGTGACGATGCCGTCCACTTCTCCCTCGCGGGCGAGGCGGCAGGCCTCCACCACGAAGCGGTAGGCGCCGTCCCCGGCGGCCGCGCTGAGCAAGCCGAGCGGAACGTCCGCCAGCGACGGGCCGGTCTGCAGCAGCTCGATCGTGCCGGGCAGGTTCTTCGCCTCGGAGACGCTGGTGATCACGCGGATGGCGCTCGGGTCGCCGCCCACGTTGAGAACGCCGCGGCGCATGGCGGCTTCGTCGCCCACGACAACGGGAATGCACCTGGTGCGCAGGTCGTCGTGGTTGAGCAGAGCCTTGGCCGTGATTTCGGGGCCGATGCCGGCCACGTCGCCAATGGTGACGGCGAGTCTGGGAAGCGTCATGGGGTTTCTCCTAGGTTGAGCAGTTGGCCGCGCACGCGGGCGGCCGAGGAATCGGGGTGCACGAGTTCGGGCAGGATGTCAGCGACCGAGCGCACGTCGCCGAACCCACCGGCCTTGGTGACAACGGTGAGCCCGTGCGCCCGCCCACCCTCGACCACGCCAATGGGGATGCCTTCGCGGATGGCGTCGGTCACGAGCACGGAATCGGCGCCCAGTCGGTCGAGCACGGCTCGAGCGCCCTCCCCGCCCATGAGCACGAGGGCTCCGACGCTGCCGTGGTCGAAGACGGCCGCGGTGATCGTGGCTAGACCGGCGGCAATCGCCATCGAGGGAGTGCCCCCGGCGGAGAGGCCGGCTTCCGTGCCGGGCCGCTCGCTCGGCGCGGTGATCGTGATGACACGGGGCAGGCCGGGGGCGGAGGCCAGCTCCCGGCCGATCCAGTCGTCGACGCAATCCGGGCTGAGGAACTCGGCCAGTGTCGGCGCGAACGCGCGATGCTGGTCGGCCGGCAGCGACTCGACCATGGTCGAATGCTGGGCGCGGGAAACCTCGTGCAGCGAGCTGACCACTACGACCACCCGGTCGACGCCCGGCGGGCGATCGACCGGGGACGCGTCATTCGTCGCTCCCGCCCAGACCTCGGCCATGGCCACGGCCAGACCGGCCGAGCCGACCGGAACGGCCCGCGGGCCGAGCTCGGCGACCGCGGCGGCGATCTCGGCGAGTTCGGTGTCGGTACTCGCATCCAGGGTCACGACCCGGGCACCCGAGGCCACGACCGCTGTGATGCGGGCGACGCAGGCGACCGCCCCCTGCCCGGGAGCCACCGCGGTGCTCCCCGGCAGAAGATCGCTCAGGGCGCTCGTTGTGACCGGCGTCACCGGGTCCAGGCCGATCGCGGTGGCCTCCACGCCGTCGCCGTTGACCAGCACTCGGCCGTGCGCCACGGTGCGGCCCATGGCCGGGTAGGCCGGGCACACGACGGCGAAGGCGCCCGGGTGGTGAGCCTCCCAGGCCTCCAGGGCGCCGAGCACCTGGTGGGCGACCGATCCCCGCATGGTGGAGTCGATCTTGAGGAACAGGCGCGTGGCGCCGGCCCGGCCGAGGGCGGTCACCGCGGCTGCGGTGCCTTCCCGGGCGGCCTGGTCCGGCTGGGCGCGGGAGTCCGTGACGACGGCCAGAACCGAGCCGGGCAGCAGGGCATCCAGGCTCGGCGTGCCCAGGGTGAGCCGGGCGCGCCAGCCTCGACGGGCGAACTGCACGGCCGAATCGCCCGCGCCGGTCAGGTCATCGGCGGCTATGCCGATGGCCACCGCTGCCTGGCGGCGCGCCTCGCTCATCGAGCGTCGGTCCGGCCGCCCTGAGCGATCGGCTCGCCGGCTGTCGGCTCCGGCTGGGGCTCGGCGATTGCGGCGGCATCCACGAGCCCGCCTTCGCGCTTGAGCACCCAGGCCGCGAGCAGCGGGGCGAGCACGGCGCTCACGAGCACGGCGGATGCGACCTGTGCGGTGGCAATCTCGACGAACGGCGCGAAGCTGGGGTCGGCGGCCGCGATTATGGCGGGGGTCGCGATGGCGTTGCCGGCGGTCGTGCCCACGGCGATTCCGATACCCGACTTGTTGCCGCGGCGCAGCACGAAGCGGTAGCCGATGTAGGCGAGCCCTCCGGTGACCAGCGTGGCGATTGCGCCGACCACGAGGCCGGACAGGCCGCCGTTGAGCACGTTGCCCAGGTTGATGCCGGTGCCGAGGGCGAACGCGAAGAAGGGGATGACCATGTTCGGGATCGGGCGCATGATCTCGGTCCAGCGCTGGTCGAGGTTGCCGACGATGATGCCGAGCACGAGGGGGATGACGGCGGCGAGCAGCAGCTGGAACGGGATGTCGGCGAGGCCGGCGACGCCGAGGAAGAGCATGGAGAAGAACGGGCCGTCGTTGATGGCGGAGGCCATGTACGCGCCGCGGTCGCGGGCGTCGCCGTAGCGGCCGGTGAACGCGAGCCAGAGGCCGCCGTTGCTGTTGTCGACGATCACGAGCAGGGCGAGGATCGAGACGCCGAGGATTCCGTTGATGCCCACCAGCTGGGCGATGAGCACGACGATGGTGGCCGGGATGATCGACTTGAAGAGCAGGATGACGCCGGTCGTGGCGAGAACCGGCCCGGAGGTCTTCAGCGTGATCTGCATGCCCGTTGCGAAGATCAGCAGGCCGATCAGGGGCAGCGCGCTGCCCTGGAAGAGTGCGGTGGTGAAGTTGCCCATGGCCAGGAAGCCGGGAGCGAAGGTTCCGACAACGGATCCCAGGATGAGCGGAATGAGCATCAACCCGCCGGGGATCCTGTTCATGCCGTCGAACAGGGGAACTCGGCTCTTGATTCTGGATTCGGCTTCCATGGCGAATCTCCTTAACTGAAGGGGCGTCGATGCCCGCGAGGTGTGTACGTACATAGTGTACCTACACTCAAGCGAATATCGCCACTTCAATTCTGCGTCATGGCTTACGTAGCGGACTTCGGGCGGAGCGCAGCCCGAAGGCCTAACCGATCGTCTGCACCTTCGGCTCATAGGTGTCGAGGGTGTCGGTCTGGAACCCTTTCTGCACAGCCTTGAGCTCTTCCCAGTCGATGTTCACGATCGACTGCCCGTCGGGTGAAGTGCCGGTGCCGAGCGTCGGCATGGTGAAGAACGTGACGTTTCCCACCCGCACGTCGCGCATCTCCACTCCCAGGCTGGCGACGTAGCCGGAGGTGAGGCCCTGATCGACCGCGAGGAACGGGGCGACCGCGCCGACAAGGCCGCTGATCTTGCCCGGGTTGGTCAGGGTTTCCGCGCTCAGCGTTTTCGTCAGGACCGCCTTGATGAAGGCCTGCTGGTTGCGCGCGCGCTGAAAGTCGCCGTCATTGAACGATTTACGCTCCCGCACGAATGAGAGGGCCTGCTCACCATCGACGTGCTGAACGCCCTGGGAGAACTGGTGGCCGCCCGCCTTGAAGGGGACCTGGCTGTCGATGTCCACGCCGCCGAGCGCGTCGGTGATGCCTTTGAAGCCGGTGAAGTCGACGATGGCCACGTGATCGATCCGCGCGCCCAGCACACCTTCGATGGTCTCCACCGCCAGTGGCACTCCCCCGTAAGCCAGGGCCGCGTTGATCTTCGCCTGGCCGCGCCCGGGGATGTCGAGCCAGCTGTCGCGCAGGATCGACATGACGTAGATGTTCTTCCGGTCGGCCGGGATGTGCGCGATCATGATCGTGTCGGAGCGCTGCCCCTTCATGTCCGCGAGTGAACCGTTGTTCGAACCGTGCGTGTCGGAGCCGAGCAGCAGGATGTTTTGCGCCTCGCCCGCGTCGCCCGTGAGCGCCAGCGGCCGCCTGCTGTCGTCCGTGGGGAAGGCGCCGGCGATCTTCTCCGTGCCGTCGAAAGTACTGCTGAGCGTCCACGCGTAGACGCCGACGATGCCGCCGACCAGCAGCAGGACCGCGCCGATGGCGATCAGTGCGATTCGCCCTCGCTTGCGCTTGGAGGCTCGCGTGCGCGCAGGCTTTGGCTTGAGGCCCGGGCCTGAAAAGATGTCAGTCACTAAGGTCGTCCCAATCCAAGGTAGGTCCACCCGGCGGCACGCCAAGCGGCCGCGTCGAGCGTATTGCGTCCATCCACAATTGTGGGGGTGCGCACGAGGGTCGCCGCCCACACCGGGTCAAGCTCCCGAAACTCGGGCCACTCGGTGACCAGGACTACGGCGTCCGCGTCACGCAGGGTCTCTTCGAGGTCGGTCGAGTAGGTGAGTTGCGGATGCCGCGCCCGCGAATTGTCGATGGCCTGCGGATCGGTGGCGACCACGTCGGCGCCGAGGCCGCGCAGCTGCACCGCCACGTCCAGCGCCGGGGAATCGCGCACGTCGTCGGAGTCGGGTTTGAAGCTGAGCCCAAGCACCGCGACCTTCGAGTGGTAGACGGGACCGGCCAGCGCCGAGACCGCGAGCTCGACGACCCGCTGGCGGCGGCGCAGGTTGATCGCGTCGACCTCCTTGAGGAAGGCCACCGACTCGCCCCGGCCGAGTTCCTCGGCGCGGGCGGTGAAGGCGCGGATGTCCTTGGGAAGACAACCGCCGCCGAAGCCGACGCCGGCGTTGAGGAACCGGCGCCCAATGCGGTCGTCGAAGCCGATCGCGTCCGCGAGCTGGGTGACGTCGGCGCCCGAGACCTCGGCAATCTCCGCCATCGCGTTGATGAAGCTGATCTTCGTGGCGAGGAACGCGTTCGCTGCGGCCTTCACGAGCTCGGATGTCGCGTAGTCGGTGACCACAGTCGGGGTGCCGGCGGCGATCGCCGCCGCGTAGACCTCGTTCAGAAGGCCCGTCGCGTGCTCGCCGGCCTCGCCCGCCGGCACGCCGTAGACCAGGCGGTCGGGGCTGACCGTGTCCTGCACGGCGAATCCTTCGCGCAGGAACTCGGGGTTCCAGGCGAGAGTGGCGCCGCTGCCGGATGCCGTGATCAGGTCGGCGAGACGCGCCGCCGTGCCCACGGGAACCGTGCTCTTGCCGACAACGAGGTCGCCCACGGCGAGGTGCGGCAGCAGCGACTGCACCGCGGCGTCGACGTAACGGAGGTCGGCGGCATGGCTTCCCTGCTTCTGCGGGGTGCCGACCGCGATGAAGTGCACCTGCGCGCCCGCGGCGTCCGCGATGTCGGTGCTGAAGCGCAGTCGGCCAGAGCCGATGGCCGAGGTGAGTACTTCGGCCAGACCCGGCTCGAAGAAGACCGGCCGGCCCTGGGACAGCCTGGTGATCTTGTCGGTGTCGACGTCGATCCCGACGACGTCGTGGCCGAGTTCGGCCATGGCCGACGCGTGCACAGCGCCCAGGTAGCCACAGCCGATAACGGAAATTCTCATGCGCTTCTCCACATATCCCCCGAGCCTACCGGTGCATCCCTGAGCGATTCCCCGCATGAATCCTGCGCCCAAAAGCCCCCGTTCTGGGGATAGTACGACCGGTCTAGCAGGGCTTTGCGCCGATAGGATGCAGTAATGACGAAAATCCGGCCGGAACAGATGGGCCATAAGGCCATACTTCGGCGGGGACGCAGCCACAAATGGCTGCAGTACACGCTGCTGACGCTGTGCGCGGCCGCCGCGGGTTTCGGCGGTTACGCCGCCTTCACGATGTAGCTGGCGAATGACCTCTATCCCGGCGCTACGGCGCCTCGCACACAACGTACGGGCCCGCAGCTAGCAGTAGAGACCCGCAGGGCAAGCCCGCGTGGTGCCGGATTCTCGGCAGGTCGGCGACATCCGGCGCGTCAACGAGCGCGGCATGGGCGCCCGACATCACCGTCACGCTGACGGTGCCGCCCCAGACACCCGCCAACCAGTCCACGCGAAGTGCCGCGATCTCGGCCGCCACCCGGCGCTGATCGGTGAGCGTCTCGCCTGTGTGACTGCGCACCTCACCCACATGCCCGGCCATTTGCACGGCCAGGACCGCCGTGAGCGCCGCGGCCCCGGCGATCGCCACCGCGCGCACCCGGAATTGGCGTTCGCGGGCCACGACCCGCAACGCCAGCACGACGAACGCGGCCAGCACAGGCACGAAGGCGAACAGCCCGGGCGAGGGGTGCCGAATCCACACGGGCGTGTGCGCGGAGGCGAGCCACCAGCCGAGCCAGGTGAGCAGCCCGAGGGCTGAGGCGGCCAGGAGCACGACGAGGTCACGCCGCGGCGTGCGGGCGACGACGTCGGCGGGCAGCTCGCCACCGCGACGGAGCACCATCACCGCGGCGAGTCCGTGCGCGAGTGCGCCGAGCGCGACCAGTGCGGTGACCGCGAGGGGAAGGCGCCAGTCCGACTGCAGCGCGGTGAGTTTCTCGAACGGCGACCACGTTCCGGTCTGGCCGCCGGAGAGAAGGAATCCGACGAAGTGGCGTGTGGTCACCGCGAAGCCCGCCGGTCCGAGCTCGATCAGCTGCCACAGGGCGAACAGCGCCGTCGGGACCGCAGCCATGCCGACGAAGGGAAGGAGCCGGCGCAGCCGCTGCCGCACAGTCTGCCCCGGCTCGCTGAGGAACACCGCGAGCACGAGGGCCGGCGCGGCCAGGAGCGCAATGGTCTTGGACTGAACGGCCAGGCCGAGGAAGAGCCCGGCGAGCCACGGCCGAGAGCGGAGGACGGCGAGGGCGAACACCAGGAGCGCGGCCGCGGGGATCTCACCGAGGATGTCGGCGGGGCCCTGCAACGGCGACGGCGACGCGTTCGCGTCCAGTCCGAGCGGCACGGCCACGGCCGCCAGGCCGGCCCATTTGCCGCCGATGCGGCTCCCCACAAGCCAGAGCCCCACTAGCAGGGCCGCAAAGAAAAGAAGTATGACGCTGCGCCCCGCCAGCACCATGTCGGCGCCCGTGGCGAGCGCCGCGGCGACCGGCAGAAGCACGACCGGGCCGGTGGAGATCCTCGGGTCGAACGGCGTGAGTTGGCTTCCGGACAAGGTGCCGTCGCTCGTGTAACCCAGGCCGCGGAGCAGATTGAGCGGCACGGTCAGGTTGAACGCCTCGTCTTCCCAGAGGCGCAGTTCGACCAGGCTGGGAACGGCGACGAGCAGGTGCGCGAGCACGACCGCCGCCAGGGCCAGCGGGAACACCGCCCGGCGCAAGAGCGTCACGGCCGGGGCGCACCCGACGCGGCCGCCGCCTCCACCCGGTGGTCGAGCTTGTCGAGACCCGGCCGCAGCGAGTACTGCCACACCTCCAGCGCGGCCCGGCGACTGAAATCGCGCAGCCGGGGCGGCGGAAGCATCGGCTGCTTCGCCTGCTCCCCCCACATGCTGCCGGTCGCCACGCTCCCGCGGCGCGGGATACTGCGCACGGGCACATGGCGCACGCGCAAGCCGAGCCGGCGCTCGGCGACCGAGAAGTGCACGTGCGGCACGAGGGCGGCCTCGGGAACCAGGTCAACGAGACGTGCCAGCACGTCGGGCCGGTAGGCGCGCAGTGGCGTGTTGACGTCGGGGATACGAGCCCCCGTCGCCAGCGCAACCACGAGGCCGACCGATCCCGTCAACACCCGCCGATACCAGGGTTCGGTGCGCTGCTCGCGCACCCCGTGCACGACGTCGGCGCCGTCGAGGGCATGCACGAGCGCGGGAAAGTCCTTCCCCTCGAACTGGCCGTCGCCGTCGACGTGCACGATCGCATCCGGCTCGAGCGCGAGCCCGGCACGGTAGGCGGCGAGGGCCGTGGGGCCGTGCCCCCGGTTGATCGCGGCGGTGATCACGGTGAGGCCAGGTGAGGTCTCCAGGAGGGCCGCCAGCACCTTTGCCGTCGAATCAGTCGACACGTCGTTGACCACGACGATGCTCACCAGGTCGGCGAGCGGGGCGACATGCTCGGCGATTTCGGCGAGGAAGCCGGGGAGCCCTTCGGCCTCGTTGTGGGCCGGCATGACCACGGCAAGATGGTGCAACTGCACGCGGACTCCTAGAGCTGGCCGCCCAAAACGTGATTCCCGGGCTCTCGTAGTAGCGTAGTGCAGCCATGATGAGTCGATCCCGAGTGAAAGGCCTGGCCGGACTGGGCGCCCGGTTCCTCCTGGTCGGCGGGATCAGCACGCTTATCGAAATCGGCGTCTTCAACGTGATCTACCTCATGTTGGGCTGGGACGTCTTGGCGGCGAAGGTGGTCGCGTCACTCGTGGCCCTGGTCAACGCCTACTTCGGCAACCGCGAGTGGACCTTCCGCGACCGGGGCCGGCACCACCGCACTCTGGAGACGGCGCTGTTCATCGTCGTCAACGCAGCCTGCACCGGCCTCGGCGCCGCACTCGTCATCGCCGGGGTCTGGCTGGCCGAGCGGCTGCTGCACACCGCGCCCGGCCCGCTACTGGTTAACATCGTCAACCTGGGCAGCATCGTGCTGGTCGTGCTGGTGCGCTTCCTGCTCTACCACTTCGTGGTTTTCCGCGGCGTGCGCGCGGCGCCGGCGGCCGCTCCGAGCCCGGCCGCTCTCCGCTGAGGCGTGCCTACTGCATGCATCCCGGCGTGGACAGCGTGACCGGCGTCGGGCGCACCATGGGGGTGCCGTGCACCTCGAGCGGGCCGTACTTGCCCGGGGCGCCGGTCATCGTGTAACTGATCTTCCGCACGGCACCAGGGACATTGAAGACCCTGACCTTGACCGCAGGTCGGCCCAAGTGCTGGCCACTGTATGACGGCTTGACCTTGTGCCCGTTCACTTGAACGGAGTCAATGGTCGCCCCAACCGGCCCGTAGAGCACGACGTCGGTGCTGATGTCTCCCGGCCGGAAGTTCACTCCGGCAATGTACGCGGGTAAGTGTCGCGCGTCGGCAGCGTTGATGGTCGAGGTGAGGGTGACGCTTCCGGTCAGGACGGGTTTCCTGGCCTGGCACTGCGTAGACGTCACGTCGTTGGTCACGTCAAGGTAGTAGTCCATCTTGGAGCCGGTGTTGTCGTTGATGTACGCGCCAACGACAGTGGCGTTCGCGTTATCCGTGGGGAGAGTGCCTGTGAGTCGTGTGCCGGCGAGGATCTTGCTCTGGGACTTGTCGTCCGTCCAGTACATGAGCCGGCCTTCATCCGTCGCCCTCGTCAGCTGCTGGACGAGCGCTCCGGTGTCTCCGACGCCGGAGGTGATGGCATCGAAAACCGACGCGGCGGCGGCGGCGAAGAAGACATCCTGGACCTTCGGATCCTCATAGCGGAAGTAGACCTCGTTGAGGAGCAATGGCACAGCATTTTCCGCGGTCAGTGTGTCTCCCGTTGCGAGCGTGACCGGGCCGGTGGCACCCAACAGGTAGCTGAGCGCGACTGGGTCGAAGGAGATGACGCCGTCAACCCTGGTGCCGAATGATTCCGCCCAGTAGGCCTTCGCGAGTTTGACGGTAAACGGGAAGTCGGGGGTGAGGGTCATGTCAGGAATCCAGCGCCCGATCTTGTCGCCGTAGAGCGCCTCCGTCTCACGGTCCAGCGGAATGATCGGTTTGGGCCGCGCATTGACGAAGTCGGTACTGGATGCTTGCTGGGAGATTGAGATCTTCCCGTCCTCGGCAGTGAGAAGCACCATGGCGGCCGGGTTTCCTCCGGTGCCGCGTGATTCCGCATTGCTCTGGAACAACATGAGGTAGTTGCGCGGCCCCTCCGCGCCCAACGCACCGGGGAGAACCTTAACGGTTTTCTCAAGGCCATCGAGCAGCCCCCCGACCTGGCCCAGCCCGCTGTCAAGGCGGGCAATGCCCGCCTCGACTGGGCCGAAGAGCCCCGCCCGATCCACTCGGGCCAACTGCGCGCTCGCTCGATTGGCTGACGCGTTCGCCGCCTGAACGGTTCCTTCCATGGCTGCGAGAGCCTCAAGGTTGATCCGACCATGAACAGGCTTGAGCTGGTCGATACTGAGTCCCGTGGCGGGAACGACCGCATTGACCGCAAGGTCGTTGACCGCAACGGCTGCCACCCGCACTGCGGCCAGGTTGGGGCCCGCGACCGGAACCCATTCGAGCGCACGCCACAGACGACCGCCCGTTGCGCCAGCCGCCTTTTTCGTGTGAGATTCGAGCTTTCGGGCGCTGAGGGCGGCTGCTTCGTTGTCACCGGCAACCAATTGCTTCTGTACGGCCGCTGCCATCGGAATCGCCGCTTCAAGTTCGCCTTTGGCTTGCACCATGTGGGTCGTCATCACGAGCGCCACTCCGCCGAAAACCAGCAGCGCCGCTCCAAAACTGCCCAAAACCCAAGCCTTCGCGCGTTTGTTCAGTGGCTCTCTGGACAAAGCACGTTTTCCCATATTTGGTAAACACTAGCCCGGGACCGCGACCTGTTGCCGCGGCCGGGCGGATTACCCTCCGGTCCCACCGCTCCCCGGCCAACTTCTCCCTAATGACAGTCTCGTGTTGCTAGCGGGCCCCGACGTGCGGGATCTGCGTCACCTAGCGCATGGCCCGGGCGCAGAACAAATGACGCCGACCGATCTGGCTGGTCAATAGAACCGGCGGAACACAATCGCGTTCAACGAAGTGGACAATGCGATTGGCGCAGACGTCAAGTTAGCGAAGATGACTGTGACCGTGTCCCTGACCGACACGTACGCGTGTGAGAGAACTAGTCCCGGGACATGGGACAGCATGGTGACGAGGACGTGGTCAAGAACGGATGCACCGACAAGGGCGAACGTCATTGTTTTCGTAGTTCGCGCCGGGCAGGAGAGAGCACTAACGACGATCAGGCGGGGCGACCTTCGAACCGATGCGATCTCATAGCTCGCCGGGTCATCGGGTCGCTTGTAGGTCAGTATCCCTAGGGTGTTGCCGATCGTCCCGGTCTCTTCCTCGTTGGCCGCGAAAAGGAGTCCCCGGTCGGACAATGCGGCCGTCCACCCTCTTGGGTTTTCGACAGGATTCTGTGCCGCAGGGTAGGCGGCGAAAAGCGGACGGACGGCCGGCGCATAGGCACTGTTTCGCGCGCGGATTGGGGGCAAGTCGTCCGCGGCGTAGACATCGGCAGTCGTGCTTCCGCCCATCTGGACGGAGTTGTCCGTCGCCCCCGCAACGAATATCTGTTCAAGCACGCTAAACGCTGTTTGCGGGTGCTGTATGACGTTTCGTGAGCAGTTGCCCCCCGTCCCGTCGTATCGAATCGTGGGCGGGCGAAAATACGCAAGCGAAGTTCCAGACGAGCCGAACGCGATCGCGGCGCCTCCCCGCTTGCGCGAGACCGAGAATTTGTCCTGGCTATGCACAGTGACCACGTAGTACGGACTTAGCTGGTACATCTTTGTGGGCGCCACGGCTGCGGTGAACGTGACGACATTACCGACCTTGAGGCCATGTGCCACCGACGTGACCGTCGAGCCAGAAACTGAGGCCGCACGGCCGCGAGTGCCCTGCTCGAAGCGGCAGCCGAGCCACAGGTTCTGCAGCGCGTTATGTAACGAAATTGTGTACTCGGAAACGTCCCCCTCGAACGATGTCCCAACGAAGGTATTCCCATTCACCGAGTTGATGGTAAGGCCGTCCATGACCAGGTGCCGCCACTCGCTTCGGCGCGTACCTCCACCGCCGAAACCTGACGACTGCTGGATGCCGCCACCAACAAACGTATTCTGATTGACCCACCCGCCAAGGTCCGGGACCAGTCTCACTGCAACCTTGGCGTAAGACACCCAGCCAATAAAGATTCGGTTATAGACAGTGCCGTTCCCGAGCCCGGTGAAGTGGATGCCCGTCTCGAAGTAGGCAGTGCGCCCAAAATTCAGGTTGCTGTTGTAGAGGTTCTGCACGCGAATGCCGACGCTTCCCGGCGTCAAAGATGTAGACCCCACTTTGACGACGTCCGGCAAAACAATGTCGGCGTTCTGCAGAATGCTCCCGAATGCGGGATGCCCGACAAGGAGGACCGTGCCTCCGTATGCCCGGGGTGCGATCAGAACGGCAGCCGAGCCGCGCACATTGCAGGTAACATCAATCGCCCCAGTCAGGGTCGCTAAGTTATACTCCCCTTCGAGCACGACGACTGCGCCCGGGTGAAATATTGTAGAAACGACGCCAACTCGCGCTGAGGCCGCTGCGGCCGTGAATGCAGCGACCACTGCCGCGGTGTCATCGGCCAGGCCATCTCCCACAGCGCCATGCGCCTCCGGCTTGAACACGCGCTCAAAGGCAGTCGATAGAGAAACCTCAGTCCGAGCGGCGCGGCTGTCGAGCAGCGCCGCGAAGGCCTCGTCCGAGGGAGTGACCAACGGCGCTGCGGCGCCTCCTGCGATGCCCGCGGCTGCGATGCCAGTGACCCTCAGGAACGACCGCCGCGACGCGACCGGCACGTCAGCGTGACCGGGAGAAACCCCGCTCACGTCCACTGACTGGTTGCCCGGATCACATTCAAGTGCCCGCGCTTGAGCCAGCTCAACACCGGAGGCGCTGGCAGTGACGTCCGGAAGATATTCTGTCGGTGCGGACCCAATCGGCCGACCCAAACGTGTTCTCATGTTTCTCCCAAATATGAGGATCACTCGTGTTTGTCGACACTATGCCCTGAACTGCGGGAGGCTGTCACCCTACAGGCACCCCCAAAGCGCGGGACAAACAGGCGACCGCGTCATTCGGGCGAGGGTCACATCGGCCGACTAAGCCTCGGCCTTTTTGTATCGATGGCAAGGTGCGAGACAAAGAGGACGCGGGCGATGAGGCTCCGGCGGAACCCCGTAGTCTTGACCTGTGAAACTGGGAACGCGCGCAACGAGCGTGACTATCGCTGGCCGTGGCAAGGATTCAGGCGCCCCTCGCTGGACGGATTGGCGCGCGGTTGCGCTCGCGATCGTCGCTTCCTTGGCGGCCGCCAGTCCAGAGATTGTCCTCCGCTGGGGAGCGGTGGC
The DNA here is from genome assembly GCF_900101115.1 of Cryobacterium psychrotolerans. GTDB lineage: Bacteria > Actinomycetota > Actinomycetes > Actinomycetales > Microbacteriaceae > Cryobacterium > Cryobacterium psychrotolerans. Next base: position 44,032 of record NZ_FNFU01000006.1, on the reverse strand, counting down.
GTGTGTCGCGATTCTGGCAACGAGGCTGCTGTCGATGAAGGTGGACGCCACAAACTTGTTTGCCATCGCATTCACGCTCTGGTGCGTTATCTCCCAGACGTGGGCGCTCAATACTGAAGCGACCGGGCTCGCTATTCAGAACCACCTGGCTGTCCTCGCGATCTTCCTCGCGATTCGAACTTCGATCTTCACCCGTCGGGGACTTCTGCTGATCGCCTGGGGATACCTAGCGGGATGCCTTGTTGCAACCTATCAACTCTTCCGCCAGAACCCATCCGCAAGCGTCAGCTCGGAATTCTCGAATGCACGCTTGGGCATCGAGGGTCTCAATATCAACTACGTCGCCTACGCACTTGCTGTCGGCTTGGCCGTGATCATCCTTCTCTGGGCAGACTTGCGCGACAAGAGGGTTCGCGCCCTGCTCGCCGTTTCCGCCGTCCCGATTTGCATGGCCATCTGGTTCAGCGGAACACGTGGAGCCTTCCTTGCCGCAGCTTTGCTCGTCGTGTGGCTCGTCATATATCGGATGAGGCCTCCGCTAACGCTGGGCCTAGCTTGGGTCGCCGTCGGTATTACCGGCGGGGCAATTGCCACGGGGCTAGCGGATGCGGTCCTGAAAGTGGTAGACGCGGATTCGGCACGGAGTACCGGGGACTTGGCAGGCCGCCTCACCGTCTGGCCGGCCGCACGGGAGGTACTCGGAGACAATATTCTCACAGGCGTGGGTGCTGGTGGGTTCCGCACAGTGAGCGACCTGGGGATCGGCGCACACAACGTCATTCTTGAAATCGGCACCGGCACGGGACTCGTTGGCATAGTTCTCTTTCTAGGCGTGTACATCAGCGCACTGACGTCTGCCACCGCAGGCGCTCCCATTCGCCTTCGCTCGCTGCTGGTCGGCTCGATTCTTCTTGTGAGCGCGCCGATGTACCTCTCGGGCCACTGGGAGCTATCAGCCGCGGGGTGGATAGTCTTGGCCTTGTACTCCCGCATTTCAGTTTTACAGGGCCAGCCGTATTCAGCCGAGCCCGAGCGCCCAGGGGAGGAGCGGCGCGCAGCAGCGAGATCGCGCTTCTGATAACTTCGACAGGGGTCCGCGACTGAGGCCTGTCGATCGCACGACACTGCAGGACATGGGGAAATGGCAAGTAAAGACCGCAAAGTCGTCATTGTTGGACAAGGGTACGTCGGCCTCCCCGTCGCCATGCGAGCTGTCGAAGTCGGGTACACCGTCGTCGGCATCGACCTGGACGAGAAACGCGTCAACAGCCTACTGGAAGGCAAGTCTTACGTCGACGATATCTCGGATGCGCAACTCAGGACCGCGATCGATTCGGGCCGATACCTGGCCACGACGAGCTACGTCGACACTGCAGACTTCGGAATCGCCGTCATCACGGTGCCAACCCCCCTTCGCGAAAGCCTTCCCGACCTCACATTCATCGAGGAGTCCAGCAAGTCGCTTGCAGCCCACCTGTCGCTTGGCGCCACGGTGATCCTGGAGTCAACGACCTACCCCGGGACAACGGAGGAGCTTCTCGTCCCGCTTCTGGAGGAGCGGTCCGGGTTGATTGCGGGGACGGATTTCTACGTCGGCTACAGCCCCGAACGCATTGATCCGGGCAACAAGACGTGGGGATTTGTCGAGACCCCCAAAGTCGTCTCGGGCGTGAATGCGGCCTCACTTGCCCACGTACAGAGCTTTTACGACGACTTGGTCAACCAAACCGTAGCGGTCAGCTCGCCCAAGGAAGCTGAGCTCACGAAGCTCCTTGAAAACACGTTCCGGCACGTGAACATCGCGCTGGTGAATGAGTTGGCAATCTTCGGGCATCAGCTGGGCGTGAACGTCTGGGAGTCGATCGAGGCGGCAAGCACGAAGCCCTTCGGATACATGAAGTTCACCCCCGGGCCGGGCGTCGGCGGACACTGCCTCCCGGTCGATCCGAGCTACCTGTCCTGGCAGGTGCGACGCAAACTCGGCCAGAACTTCCGGTTCGTGGAACTTGCCAACGACGTCAACGACAACATGCCGCAGTACGTGGTGCAGCGAATGATGGAACTCCTGAACGAGGACGGTAAGGCGATGAAGGACTCACGGGTTCTTCTTGTCGGGTTGGCGTACAAGAAGAACACCGGAGACATCCGTGAGGCGCCTTCACTGCGCATCGCCGAGCTCATTCGAGGCTACGGGGCGATCGTGAGCGCGGTCGATGACCACGTGGAGAGTTACCGCTGGCCAGAGGGCATAACGAAGTCGGACCTCACGGCTGAGTCCGTGGCCCACGCGGATGTCGTACTCCTCATCACTGATCACGATGAATTCGATCTCGATGTTCTCGCCGCGAGCGATACCCCGGTGCTCGACACCAAGAACCGCGTGCGCTCTCCGAACGTGCGCACCCTCTAAGCAAGCCCTGACTGACCGAGCTCGACGTACAACTTTCAGGTCTAGGAGACACATGGAAATCCTCATTACCGGCGGTTGCGGCTTCATCGGAACCAACCTCGTTGACCGGATGCTGCAGCAGCCCGAGATCGATCGGGTTCGCACTCTCGATAACTACGTAACGGGCCTCCGCCGGGCGGTGCAGTCCTCACGTGTCCAGGAGATAGAAGGAGACCTCCGCAATTACGATGACGTGCTGCGTGCGAGTGACGGGGTCGATGCGATCGTTCATCTCGGCGCTCTGCCATCGGTGCCCCGGTCGATCAAGGATCCATTCTCCACGAATGCGGTCAATATCAACGGGACGTTGAACGTCCTCGAGGCTGCGCGGGCGAACAACGTCGGGCATGTCAGCGTCGCTTCCTCCTCATCGGTTTACGGCGCCAACCCGACACTGCCCAAGGTCGAGTCGCTGGCCACGCTGCCTCTCAGCCCCTACGCAGTGACTAAGCTCGCGACCGAGGCGTATACGAACGCCTACTCCACGACTTATGGGCTGGCCACTGTCGCCTTCCGCTTCTTCAACATTTTCGGCCCCCTTCAGCGCGCCGACCACGTGTATGCAGCGGTGATTCCCAAATTCCTGGCCGCCCTCAAGGAGGACGCCCCCCTCACGATCTTCGGAGATGGCGACCAATCTCGGGACTTCACCTCCATCCATGCCGTGACGGATGCCCTCACGAAATCGGCCCTGCGGACGGTGACAAACGGCACGCCCGTGAACCTCGCGTTTGGCGGCCGTACGTCACTGAATACTGTTGTCGATCTTCTTCAGGAGATGCACCCCAAGAAGATAAGTGTGGAGTACGTCGAGCGACGGGCGGGCGACGTGACTCATTCGCAAGCATCGTCGACTCTGCTCGAATCGTTACTCCCCGACGTCGAGCGACCTGAGTTTGTCGAAGCGCTCCGCGAAGTCTACGACTGGTACATGGGGCAATAAGCGCTTGCTAACACCTGCTAGTCAAGCCCGTGCGCGGAGAGTGTCTTGAGCGGGCCAACGGCTTCCTCCGTTGCAGATGGACCCGAGATCCACGGCAAGGCACGAACGAAGGCGCTCGCGCTTGGGATAGCGACTGGCCTGGGGTCTCGCCTACTGACGCTCGCCGCTCCGCTCCTGACGATTCCAGTCACTTTAAGATACCTGGGGGCGGACTTATTCGGCTTTTGGATGATCGTTACCTCGATCACGGCAATGGCGATGTTCGCAGATCTCGGATTAGGAAACGGGCTACTCACACGTCTCGCCGCGGCGGCGGCGACACGTGACTTCGCGAAGGCAAAGTCCCTAATTAGCACGGCCTACGTGGCGCTGGGCGGGATTGCCCTCCTCCTCTTGGCTATCATTTGGTTAGTGCTCCCGGCCCTCGACTGGACCCACTTCACGCGGGCGAGCAATGACCTCGATCCAGGCGCCATCGAACTTGTTGCCGGCCTCTGTCTGTCTGCATTTGCGATAACGATTCCACTTTCCCTCGTTCAGCGCGTGCAATACGCCTTCCAAGAGGCGTGGAAAAGTAACGTCTGGCAAGTCGCGGGCTCTGCTCTCACAGTCCTTACCGTTTATGCTGCTGCATTCCTTGGCTTGGGTTATGGGGCCATCATTGCCGCAGCGGTGTTCTCCAGTCCCGCAGTGATTCTGATAAACAATGTTATCTACTACGCGCTCGAACACCGGGAACTCACCCCCACATTCCGCGACGCTTCTTCCGGCACCGTGGCCTCCCTCCTGCGAGTTGGCCTTGCGTTCTTTTTTCTCTCTATTCTGACTTCTCTTTCACTTAACGTTGACAACCTCATCCTCGCGAACGTCAGCGACCTTGAAACAGTGAGCGAGTTTTCGGTGACTACGAAACTATTCTCGTTACTCGCACTCGCCATCACGCTCGTGGCGTTGCCGCTGTGGCCTGCAAATGGCGATGCTCTCGCCCGAGGGGATACCGACTGGGTCAGACGCGCGACCAAAACAATGATGCTCCTCTCCGTGGGTGCGGTAGGCATCGGCGGTGTGATTCTTGTGTTCGGACGGGATTTCATCACCTCCCTCTGGTTGGGCAACGGACACACTATCTCGCTGACTCTGGCTGTCAGTTTGGTGTTGTGGTCGATAGTGATGGCATTCGCGTCACCCTATTTCAGCGTGCAAAACAGCGCCGGACTCCTTCGCTATCAGTTCGTCGGCTGGACGCTCTTCGCGCTTCTGTCGGTACCACTCAAGTTCATGTCGTACTCGCTGTTCGGATTGCCTGGCATCCCCCTCGCGGGAGTAGTCGCTTACGTGACCTTCATCGTTCCGGCAGCGCTGCTCGGCTACAGAGCCACGATGCGACGGGCGGCGACAAGTGGAAGAGCATGAATCACCCTCCCCGCGCCGACCGTTACATGTCGCGTATGTCGGCCCGGTCGATTTTCCGTCAGCTTCAGCCGATGCGCAGCGCATGGCCGGGATCATTCACGCGCTGAATGGGGCCGGGGACCGAGTGAGCGTTGGATCCGCTGGACGCGGTCACGCCTTGACTCAAGACCACGATATCCCCGGCACGTCCGTCACCCGGCTGGCTGAGGTGCCAGATCCCAGTTGGCCGAAAGTCCAACGAATCTGGCGAGGCCTTACCTGGGGCGCGGCCACCCGCGCGTGGATTCAGGAAATGGACCCAGCCCCAGATGTCATCCTCACTTACGGCACATCACTCGGCTATCTGATGCGCCTGATTCCGCTGGCACGCCGCCGACGGATTCCACTCGTCATTGACGCTGTCGAGTGGTACCAGTCGTCGCATCTCCCGGGCGGGAGGCTCGGGCCCTTCGCCGCTGCGAATGCCGTGTCAATGCGCCTTGCCGCGTTTCGGGCAGACGGCGTGATTGTGATCAGCCGCTTCCTTGAACAGCATTTCAATCGAAACCGGCTTCCTACCCTGCGAGTTCCCCCTCTGTTCACGCTGCCAAGGGACGCGGACAGCCCCGCGTTGCGCGATCGCCCCATGCGGCTGTGCTACGTAGGCTCACCCGGGAGGAAGGACCAACAATCGCTTCGGAACCTCGTTCGCTTGCCGGGCGAACTCGCGCTGGACGCTACGCAGCTGAGTATCAAGATCGTCGGGTTAAGCAATAGCGCTGCGAAAACCCTACTTGGGGCAGATCTTGCTGATTCGATCGACAACGAATGCGTAGAGTTCCTGGGGCGCCTCCCATCAGGAGAGGCCCGCCGAATAATTGCAGGTAGTCACTTCTCAGTCCTGCAGAGACGGGAACAACGGTACGCTCAAGCCGGTTTCCCCTCAAAGGTCCCAGAGAGCTTGCTACTGGGCACTCCAGTCATGGCGAACATAACAAGTGACTTGGCGGACTTCTTGGTCGATAGGAGCAACGCAAGAGTGGTTCCTTCCGCGGAACTCCCCTCGCTAGTTCGAACTGTGTCTGAGGTACTGCGGGAGCCGTACAGCTTCGACCGCGGCTCTATTGCACGCGAAGCCAGCGAGAAGTTTTCACCTGAGCGATACGCCGGTTCCATTCATGACTTCCTGATCCGCTGTTTGGCACAGCGAGAAGCAAGTGGGCGAAGCTAATGCGCGGAGCAGGAAGCGAACCATCCTCGCCGAGTGAGAAACCTCACTTCCGTCCGAACATAAACGGCTTGCGAGCGCTTGCCATTGTGCCGGTGGTTGCTTTTCATACCGCGCTTCCTGGCTTCGAAGGGGGATTCACCGGCGTCGATGTTTTCTTCATCATTTCGGGTGATTTCGGCCAACCTTCTGCGTGAAGTCGACCGGCCCGGAAGACTTGACCTTCGTGCTTTCTGGGCAGCGCGACTTCGCCGCCTGACCCCCGCGCTCTCAGTATTGATTGTGGCTACTGTTTTAGCCGGGCTCGTCATTCTCTCGCCACTCGAGTGGAAGTCGCTGGCGCAGCAGGCTGGCGCATCTGTTCTATACCTGTCGAATGTTTTGTTCGCTGCACAGGCGTCCGATTACTTTGGCAACAGCATCGACCAACAGCCCCTGCTGCACAAAAAGCAGCACTTGTGTTAACGCCAACCGAAAATAGGGCCATTTCTGCCAACTGAAAATAGGGCCACTCTCGTGTGGTTCTAGTGTGCCGTAGTCGCGGCGGGTTGGTGTTGCTTGAGCCGGTAACTGTTGCCCTTGAGGCTGATCACGTCGGCATGGTGAACGATGCGGTCGATCATGGCGGAAGCGATGGTGAGGTCTCCGAACACGTCGCCCCAGCGGGCGAACGGCAGGTTGCTCGTCATGATCAGTGACGCGTGTTCGTAGCGGGATGACACGAGCTGGAAGAACAAGTTCGCGGCGTCCTGGTCAAAGGGGATGTAGCCGACCTCGTCGACGATCAGCAGACTGTAGCGGAGCAACCGGATCAGTTCGGCGGCGAGTTTCCCCCGCGAGTGGGCCTCTTGCAGACGACTCACCCAGCCGGTCGCGGTGTCGAAGAGGACCCGGTGGCCGGCTTTGGCGGCCTTGATCCCGATGCCGACGGCGAGGTGCGTTTTCCCGGTCCCGGGTGGGCCGAGCAGGACCACGTTCTTCGCTTCGGTGAGGAACACGCTCGTGCCCAGGTGCGCGACCAGGTTCCGATCCGCTGAGGGCTGGTGGTCGAAGTTGAAGTCCTCGAGCGTCTTATGGCCGGGGAACCGGGCGGCCTTGATCCGCAGCCCGGCGCCGGAGGCTTCGCGTTCGGAGACCTCCTTGGAGAGCACCGCGGCCAAGTACTCCTCGTGAGACCAGCCCGCGTCCCGGGCCTGTTCGCCCAGCCGCCGGAACGCTTCGCTGATCCGGGGAGCCCGCAGCGCGCGGGCGTAGTACTCGATCTGCGATGCCGCTTCCGGACCGATCACGACGCGACCGCCAACTCGGTCGGGGCGGTCTCAATGTCAACCCGGAACAGCTCGTCGTAACGGGCCAGCGACGCCGTCTCGACGACCGCCGTGACGGTGGGCCGGCGGGCGCGTTGGGCTTGGAACTGGGCGCGCAACTCGGCCGCGCGGGCAACGTGCGCGGGGTCGGTCACGGTCAGTTGACGAGCCCACTTCCGGCGATGTTCGGCGATGAGGACGCCGTCGTGGTGAACAGAGACGGTGTCCAGGCTCGCGCTGACGTCCACGACGCGGCCGATCATGGTCGGGTCGACGGAGTAGTCGTTGCTGAACGCGCGAACGTAGTAGTCCCGCGGCAACCGGACGCTGTTACGGAACACGACCTCCGGCGCCATCGGCGGCAAGCCCCGCATCGCGGCTCGATCGATGCTGATCAGGTCGTTGGGCCGGCCTCTGCGGGACCGGGAGAGCCGGTTGTTCGCGACCGGCAGCCAGGCGGCGAGCTGCTCGTTGAAGTCGTCGGGCGAGGTGAATGCCCGGCCTGACATGAAGCGGCTGCGGAAGAACTGGTTCATCCGCTCGACCATGCCCTTGGACTCGGGGTCCCGGGCTTTCAACAGCTTGATCTGGGTGCCGAGGGTGCCGGCGAACGCGGAGGCGGGCTCGGTCAGTTTGCCGCGCCCGATGCCCGACTCGTTGTCCCAGGTCAACCGGGTCGGAACCGCCCCAGCTTCCTGCACCAACGACCACATTCCGCCGAGCAGATCCGGCGTCGTCCGGGTCGGCAACATGCGCCCCTGAATGAACCCGGAAAACGTCGACGTCATCACCAACACCGGTGGCGTGTCGATCTGGTCATGGCCGAGCGGCAGGTCCTCGTGCGGGAACCACAGGTCGCACTGGACCTGGAACCCGGGCGGGTGCACGAGCCGGTCCGCGGGGTCCGGCACGACGTAGTCCGGTCGGAGCTCGGCGACCTTGGCCCGGAAGAGCGACGGAGACCCTGACCAGCCCACCCGCTCGGCCGCGGTCGCGGCCGGCATCGTCGGCGTCGCCGCGAGCAACCCCCGCACCTGGGCGGCGAACGCGTCGAAGCTCGACCCGGTCGGCTCCCGTTGATACGTCGGTGCCCGGTCCACGGCCAGCGCTCGATCCACCGTTCCCCGGGACACCCCGACCAGCCGGGCTATCTCCCGCTTCGAGTGCTTCCCCGTCGAATGCAGGTGGCGAATCTTTGCCCAATCATCCAATTTGATCACCTTCCATAATGGTTGGTGGCCCTATTTTCAGTTGGCGTTTCTGGCCCTGTTTTCAGTCGGCGTTAACACACTTGAGTCAATCGCTGCATTGCGCGGCGCGCGACTCACTTGGGGGACCCACCTGTTCAACACAATTGACAAGCTTTGCGATCGCCAGTTTTGCGCCGTGAAGATTGGATCGATTCCGGTATATGCAGACCCGGGTCATTTGTCTTTCGCGTGGACGCAATCACAGGAATCCAACGTGCGTGAATTTCTTCGGTCCGCAATGGCCGACACCCCACGGCTTTAGTCACGGCGAGCGAGTGACGCCACGCCGTCGCCGCCATATTCGCCGATCACCCATCGGTTCCTTAAGAAAGGCGCGCGCGAGAAAGACACTCGACTAGACCGACTCGCTAAGCGTCCGATCTGGCTGTCTTGGCGCGTTGAGGCTTTGAAGGAAGATTGCGATGCGCTTCCCTTGGGCATGTAGAGACTTCTCGCTCATCACAAAGCGCTGGCCGAGGACTGCGCGATCACTTGCGGCAGAGCGATCGGCTCGGACCGCGCAGATTGCAGCGCTGAGCGCTTCCGTGGAATCGTCCACAGTGAACTCTAGATACGAATAGTAACGGTCCGGAATACCCGACAGTCTGGTCGTTACCACAGGCACTCCAAGAGCGAGATACTCCAGCAGCTTCGACGGAAACGAGTATCTCACGAAGCCTTGGGATGCCGGTCTCGGGTTCACAAGCAGCGACGCTCCTCGAAGGAACGGCATGAGATCACTGTGTGGAACGACGCCGTGATGACAAATCCGCTCGTCCAGTCGGCTCTGTTCCAGAACCCACAAGTCCAAGGGTCCCCTGCCATATAGATCGAGACGCATGTTGGGGTCAGCGAAGCTTCGGAACGCGCTGACGAGGTTGCTGACGCCGTACTCGGCGCTGATTCCGCCAGCGTAGGCGACGCGAAACACGCTGGACGGAGTGCCGGAAGGCCTAGGGACCTTCGAAATTTCAGGATCTGCGAACCCCTCCATGACCAACTTGTTCACTCCGGGGGCGAAGTCATCAGCCAACGCAGAGGTGAGGGCGATTACCCCGTCAAAGCCGGAAGCGAGCTTCCTCACGATTCCTTGGTCGAAGCGCTTGAGTAGTCGAGTCAAACGGCCATCGACTGCCCTCACCAAACCCGGCGGATCGGTCATGACGAGGCAGATCTTCAGCCCGAGTGCCCGCCTCAACAGCCTGGCGAGGAGCAGGAAGGGGGTGTGAACTCCGTGGACAACCATGGTCCCAGCGTGCTGGCTCACGATGAACGGAATTCCTTGGACAGTACCTGCGCACAGTCGAGTCAGGTGTTTCAGTACGAGTAGATTGACGAAACCCAAGGTGACCCCGTTGACGCCATGTTCGGCAAAGCGCCGGGAACGGATGATGATCTCCGGATACTCGGGGTAGTTAGGCACAGGAAGCGCCGAAACCAGACTGACGCGCATGCCTGCCGACTGAATTCCTCTCACAAGGTTCCACGCAAACTTGTGTGTCTGCGTCGGCAATACTGCGCTCCGCTCCGCGATGGTTTCCAGGATGTCGTCGCGCACCGTGAAGCCGAGGAGCACGACATCGCTTCGCGAAGGATTGTCCATTGTGTGTGGTCAACTTTCCAGTATCAGATTATAGATCTCCGAGAGGCGGGTGGTCATGTGGCCTGTTGTGTATCTCGATTCGAAAACCGTCCGCGCCTCGACTCCAAGAGCTTCTCTCAGTGCGACGTCAACGAGAAGACGGCGAATCGCCTCCGCGAGGGCTCTCTCGTCGGAGGGCGGCACAAGGAGCCCTCCCCCCTGCGCGAGAACCTCTGTGTTACCTCCCACGCTCGTTACCACCACCGGTAGGCCAGCGGCCATGGCCTCGAGCAGGGCATTCGACATGTTTTCGTGCCAACTCGGCATCACAGCGATATCGGCCGCGGCTAGCAGCGCCGCCACGTCATGTCGGCGGCCCAGTAAGTGCACATGAAAGCGGGTCAACAATCGCGCCTGCCGCGATATTTCTGCGGAGTCGGGTCCATCCCCAACGACGACCAAGTGAACCTTCGCATCAGCGTCCAGCGGGCCGGACTCAATCGTCATGAGCGCTTGAAGCAAGTCCAAGTGGCCCTTGTCTCGCACGAGTCTCGCCACGATTATCAAGACGATGTCATCGTCTCCGATGGCTAAACTCCGTCGCGACGCCGCACGATCACTCGCTGAGGCTGTCACTGGGTCAACACCGTTTGGCACTACCCCGATGATCTTCTGTGCGACTGGCCGAAGAATCGGTTTCCTTAGTGCGTCCTCACAAACAGTTGATACGTGGGACGCCATCCGCAAGGTCAATGGTTCCAGTCCGCGAAAAACAATCTGCTGCCGTAGCCCCCCCGCGCCATACACCAAGTCGCCAACAGAGCCGTGAACGGAAACGAGTATCCGCGGCACACCCGCCATCCTCGCCGCAAGAACGCCGTGAAATCCCTCATTCCCCAAGCCACGAACGTGGGCGAGGTCGGGACGAAACTCGCGCATTTGGCGTGACATTTCGCGCACGAGCCCCAAGTTGATTCCCCCCGCGGGGCGTGGTTGGGCCACGTGTCGAAACTCAAACGTATTCGTCAGGTCAGAGTTCAGGATTCTGTTGAGTGCGCCAATCGGCCCACCCGAGCCCGGTGATCCGAACGAGTGTTGCACTATCCGCGGTCTAGTCATTGCGGGTGCGCCTAGGACATGCGAATGCCGGTTCGGGCATTGTGACTGTGCACCGTTGACCTCAGGAAGGCGAGTACCCGTCTTGACGTGTCTGCGATTGCATATTCCCCAGGCGGCGGTGTCGGACCGTCGATGCGGAATTCCTCCAGGGCGATACGGACCCCGTCAGAAATGGCGCGGGACGAAACGCCTACTGTGATGATTCCCCCCGCGTCGAGCGCCTCAGGCCGCTCAATGGAGTCACGAAGCGTGACTGCTGGGAAGCCGAGAATGGTTGATTCCTCGCTGATTGTCCCGCTGTCGGAGAGAACGAGCTTCGCTGACTGCTGCAACCGGACATAGTCGTTGAATCCAAACGGAGGGTGGAACGTCAGCCCGCCCTTCAACGCCTCCGGTTGAGCTGCAAGGCGGTTGCGCGTGCGGGGATGAGTCGAGACAAGTACGGGCAGAGAGTATTCGGCGGCGAGTTTGCTCAGCGCATCCAGCACAGATGTCAGACGATCCGGATTATCGACGTTCTCCTCGCGGTGCAGACTGACCAGGAAATACCCTCCGGCCGTGAGCCCTTGGCGGTCAAGCACGTCGCTCGCTGCGATCTCGGTCGCGTTGGCGTTGAGCACCTCCTTCATCGGCGATCCAGTGAGCAAGATCCTCGACGGATGAATGCCTTCAGCGAGAAGATTCCGTCGGGCGTGTTCGGTGTAGACAAGGTTGTAATCCGCGACATGATCGACCAGTCGGCGATTGACTTCTTCCGGAACGTTTTCATCGAAACAGCGGTTGCCCGCCTCCATGTGGAAGACGGGGATCTTCATTCTCCGAGCCATGAGGGCCGAGATGCAGCTGTTCGTGTCGCCAAGGACGACCATCGCGTCGGGCTTCTCTGCGGCCAAGACGGCCTCGACTTTCGTCAAGATTGAACCCAGTACGGCCCCCAGCGAAGTCGTATCGGCAGCGAGGAAATGGTCGGGACGACGCAACCCTAGGTCTTCAAAGAAAACCTCGTTGAGCTCGTAATCATAATTTTGGCCGGTGTGAACGAGCACGTGATCCGTGTGCTTGTCCAGCCTCTTGATCGTCGCTGCGAGGCGGATAATCTCGGGACGGGTACCCACCACAGTGAGCACTTTGAGTCTTTTGGTCATTTTCTTACGGTCTCCGCAATCGTGTCAGGACTTTCAGGGCTGAATATTTCATTTGACCAGAAGGACGTGTACAGCACGCCGGGTCCGGTGTTGATGATGTTGTGCGCCCACATCGTGGGCATGTCGACTGCAACGGGTTCGGCGCCTGTCACGTGGAATTCGTGGACTTCGTCAGTGAAAAGTCGACGCAGGGCAATTGTTGCCGTGCCGGCTAGTACCGTGAATCGCTCAATTTTGCGTCGGTGGTAGTGGTCGCCCCGACTGATGCCCGGGGCCGTCGTTGAGAATGAGGACTGACCGCACCCGCCGTGCGATCGCACAATCTCGAAGAACGAACCTCGGGAGTCTGCGTGCCGAGTCAGTCGAACGGGCGCCTGGCGGGGGAAGGTGTGGGAACGATAGGTATTGAAAAGGTCGCGGTCAAATCTGCTCGAGACGTCCGGAATCTCCCCATGAGCGTATAAGGACGCCATGCCTTCGAGCCTGCGAAGGAGGCCGGTCACAGTCTCGCGGACCTCGAGTGATCCGGCAACCTCGCTCGTCGCGTACCCGGTCAGCAAGTCCGCAGCATCCTGCGCGTGGAGCAGCGTCAGTTCGTTGTCTTGCTGCACGACGGGTCGATCCCCCTGCGCGAGCATGTGACAAAAGGTCGCGGTAACGGCGTTGTAGAACGGCCGGCCATGCTCGCCAAACAGGTTGGGGAGTTGGACATCCTCAAACTCAGCACCAGCCACCTCCGCAGCCTTGCGTACGATAGTCGCCGCGGCCGCTTTAGCGGCGCCGTAGACGCTGCCGTTTGTCGACTGGATCGAGTTGGCGAAAACGATGGTGGAAGGCGGCTTGCTCGCACCGGAAATCGTCTCCGCGACCTGCTGGGCGAACCGCACGTTACCTTCGCGCACCTCGTCGTCGGTCCCCCGATTCACACCTGCGATGTGTATCAGTCGGGTCGCCCCGTCGACCGCGTGAATGGCGCTCTCGCGATCGAACGCATCGCCAACCGAGAATGCGGCGAAGGTCGTCCCCTGCTCATGAAGAGCCGCACGGACGTGCCAGCCCAAGAAACCATTGGCACCCGTGAGGGCCACTTTATCCATCGCGGGCTAGCTCTCGCGCTCGGTCGGGAGCCCCGCAAGTGCGAGTTCGGTGCGCACTTCAGGAAGAGTGAGCAGCAAATCCTCGACATCGGATACGGACATCCGCTCGACGGTGTGCGAGTCATAGTCGGTGTATTCGCTCAGTGCGACATCGCCTTGTTCGACGTAAATGCTGTAGTTGAGGTCGCGGTTATCGGCCTGAATACGGAAGTAGTCGCCCATATCCTGTGACCTTGCGAGTTCTTCGCGGCTCGCCAGTGCCTCGGAGAGCTTCTCCGCATGCCGAGTCCCAATGACCTCCACGTGGGAAGGAGACCTAAACAGATTGATCGTCGCCTGTGCCAAGTCGCCGACGGTGCAGGCCTGCGCCTTGCGGATGAAGAGGTCACCCTGCTTAGCCTCGTGGAAGGCGAATTCGACCAGCTCCACGGAATCCGAAAGCGACATCATGAACCGCGTCATCTCAGGATTCGTAACGGTGAGATTCTTGCCGTCCTTGAGCTGACGGATGAACAGTGGAATTACGGAACCTCGTGAGTACATAACGTTTCCGTAGCGCACGCACGAGACTGTGGTTTCCGCATTTGGGTTGTTGAGGCCGTGCGACTGGGCCACCTTCTCCATGATCGCCTTGCTCATGCCCATCGCGTTGACCGGGTATACAGCCTTGTCCGTGCTCAGGCACACGACCGACTGCACCCCTGAGAACTCCGCAGCCCTGACCACGTTTTCGCTTCCGACGATGTTGGTGCGCACGGCCTCCATCGGGAAGAACTCACATGACGGGACCTGCTTGAGTGCGGCCGCATGGAAGACGAAATCGACATCTCGCGAGGCCCGCTCAACGCTTAGATAATCCCTGATGTCACCGACGTAGAACCGCACCCGAGGGTCAGCGATCTCGTGTCGCATGAGGTCCTGCTTCGCCTCATCCCGGCTCAGAATGCGAATCTCTTCGACATCACGCGTCAGGAGCTTTTCGGTCACGGTGTGGCCGAAAGATCCGGTCCCTCCGGTGATCAGAATTCGCTTGCCCTGGTAATCGTTTTGGTTATTCACTCATCGATCCTTTCAATGCTTCAACAATTGTGTGCGCGGCGACCTGCGCCGAAAGATTCAAGTTATAGAATTGGCGACCGCTCGCAGCCATGCGATTTCGATCCAGTACGGACAGGCCTGCCATTTCTTCAACCGCTGCGGCCAGGGCGTCGGCATCTCCGGGCTCGACATTGATGGCGGCGCCGGAGGCCTGCAACAGCTTGGCCCCATCTCCCGCTATGTGCCCGATGATCGGTACTTCCGATGCGAGCAGCGAAGCAATCTTGCTTGGAGTCGTGTGTCTCAGAAACTCTGAACCAGACAGGGACACTAATTGCGCGTCGGCCGAGGCCATCACGGAAGGAACGGAATGCTTTGAGATACGACCCGCGAATGTGACGTTGGTGAGCCCTCGTCCGCGCACGTCGCGCTCCAGCCTCGACCGCGCAATACCATCGCCCACGATCGAAAACCGGATATGCGTTAGAGACTTGAGTTTCTCAGCGGCGTCAAGGAGCGTTTCCAAGCCCTGGACATCCCCAATCGCGCCGACATACATCAGCGTGAACTGCCCTTGTGGGCCGTGCTGAGCGGCCCCATTCCGGAACTCAGAGACCGGACGGAACAGCGACTCATCCGTCGGATTCGGTACGTACACGATTTTCGATGGTGAGATTTCGGGATGCCGCGTGAGAATGAGGTCTCGAACACTCGGAGAGATGACGCCTACAACGGCAGAGCGTTTCTCCGTGACCCGGACGATTCGTCGCATGAGTGCTCCGGCCACGGCGCCAGCTTTGCCACCGGGGAACATGCCGCTCTCCATGAGTGAGTCAGGCCACAGGTCTTGAACGTGAAGGAAAATTGGTACGCGGCCGAGTTTCGTGTGCGTGAGCAGCGGCAAACTGACCGTGATGGGTGAGTTGTATACCCATACCGCGTCAACTCCTCGCAAGGCATCGCCGCCAAGAACAGTTGCCGAAGCGGCGAAACTTGCGTAATTCAGGATGCGGCCGGCTCTAGACGAGCTGTGGTTTGGATAGAGGGGCACACGCGTGAGCCTCATGTTGCCGTCCCGCGTGACGGCACGCATTCGCTGACGGTACCCGGGATAGAGATTCCCATCGGGATAGTTGGGGAAACCGGTCAAGACGCTCACGTCGTGCCCCGAACGCATGAATTCGCGGGCGAAAACACCCGGGAGCGCTGCCGGCCCGGGCTCAGGATCGAACCACTGAGAGAGAATGCCGAGCTTCAACTGGACCTCTCCGGCGCGCCAGCCAGGACATCCGCCACGTAGGAATTCTGTTCAAGGCCAACGGTGCGAGCCCACTGCGCATCCTGCTCCTGACCGAGCCACATCAATTCCACGCGACGCACGAGCCCGTTCACGGGAGGTAACACGTGTCCGATCGCATAGCCCAAGGTCACCAATGACCTGCAAACAGCTGCGGGGACTGCCACGGGCGGCCGGGTTCCCGCGCTCTCGAGCACTGACGAAGTCGTCATCCCTTCCCACGGCTGCAGTACGATGCCTGGTACGGTGCCCGGGTACGCGCCCACGCGCGCCACGAATTCGACAAGACCGCGCAACGAGCTGACGACCGTCGGCGCATCCCCCGGCCGCGCAACCGAAGCCAAGGGCGAGCGGGCGAGACGTCGAAGCTGCCTGGTCGTCGCGCGCCCTAGCCCTTGAACAGACGTAGCGCGAACAATAACCAGGTCCAAGGTTTGGATATCCGCTACTTTCGCCACGTAGGCCAGAAGTGCCGACTCGCCGAGCGCTTTGGACTGCGAGTACGGGGAGAAGGGGCTCGTGTCCACCGACTCGTCCAGCATCTGTCGCCGGCCCTGCACGGCGGCGGAACTCAGGTGCACGACCCGTGTTGCGTGCGCTTGCTCGGCGGCACGGAGGACCACAAGTGGGAGCAGAGCGTTCGCCCCTGAAAGGGAAGCGCTCGCTGCGGAACCGGGCAAAGCGAGCCCAGCCGCGTTTACAACTACGTCAGCTCCAGCGAGGGCGGTTGCCATCGAATTCACTGCCTCAGAGCTGAATTCAAGGCCTTCCAATACTTCGTCAGCCGTGGCTGCGGAGTCCAAGAACAGACGCGGCGCAATCACGTCGACCACGTCACAGCCCTGGGCTCGGAGTTCCTTCGCGAGAGCTTTCCCAATGAACCCACTCGCACCGACGACAGCCCACCTTCCCCGAGCCGAAATGGCCAGAGGACGGGTGGAAATCGCGGAGGGAAACGTTGCGGTTGGCGGAGTGAAGGACGGTGCTCCCCAACCCCGCAGTCGGGGCAGAGCCAAGTAGGCCGCCGACGATGCGGCGATGGCAAGAAACGCAAGCAAAGATCCGGACTCGGCAAGTGCGAGCAGGCCCAAAGCGGAGGTCACAAAGGTGGCGCAGGTAACGATCAGGGCAACGCTCAAATGAGAAAGGCCAGTATCGGTGAGTCTCTGGTACACGTGCGAACGATGCGCTCGCTGCCAATCATCACCGCGCAGTATGCGGCGGAGGAGCGTGGCACAGGTGTCGACCAGATAGATAGACAGCGGAGCCACCATTGCGACTAGTGGCGCCCCCTGGAGAACAGCCGCGATCACGATGACGGCAATAGTCCCACCGAGCAGATAGCTGCCCACATCCCCAAGGAAAACCCGATTGCGCATAAGGTTCCACGGTAAGAATGCAGCGAACGAGGCTGCGAGAACCAGGCCGGCCGGAAGGAGCCAACGAATGTCGGTCATGACGCTGATCGCGACAAATGCCAGACCGACCGCAACACCATGGAGACTGGAAATAGCGTTGATGCCGTCCATGAAATTTGCCACATTGGTGTAACCGGCGAAAGCGATTGCGCCGATCGGCACCCACCACCAATCCGAACCGGAAGCAGCAGCAAGCGCCGACGTCGCGAAAGCGCCAATGAGGAGTTGCGTGCCCGCCCTCACCGCGATCCTCACGCCCTTGAGGTCTTCGAGTACGCCGACGAAACTAACCGCGCCGCTCGTTAGAAGCACGATCAGGAGTTGCTGCTTCCCACCTTCCGGACCCAGGCCGACGAGTATCCCGACCCCGCCCAGAACGCCCAGCATCGGCGCTAGACCCACACCGCGCAATACGGGTGATGTGTGCGACGAACGGTGGTTCGGCACATCAATCACGCGCAGTCTTTGCAGGAATGGCTTAATTGCGTAGGGCGCGACAAGACTTATGCACAGCGCTGCAACTATGGCGACCCACTCAATAAATGTCATGCGGTAGCGGCTTCAGCGCATCGCTCTTTCCAGCGGGCCTTGTTGAGCCTCTCCGGCGAAATCGGGTCGATCGACGCGTGCGAGATCTTGGGGTGGATGGGGCGCTCGCCGGACTCGTTGTCGCCGATGAGTTCCTCGTGCAGCTTCTCCCCAGGGCGCAGGCCCGTGTACACGATCGCGATGTCCTTGCCGGACATGTCGATCATGCGACGGGCTACGTCGAGGATCTTCACCGGTTCACCCATGTCGAGGATGAGCACCTCGGCGGGGCGGCCGATGCCGCCAGCCTGCACGACGAGCTGGCAGGCCTCCGGGATGGTCATGAAGAACCGGGTGACGTCGGGGTGGGTGATCGTGAGCGGGCCGCCCGCCTCGATCAGCGAGGTGAACGTTGGCAGCATCGAGCCACGGCTGCCAATTACGTTACCGAAGCGCACCGAGAGGTAGGTCAGCCCGGTCTCCTGCGCGGCCCAGGCCGTGAGCTTCTCGGCGACCCGCTTGGAGTGGCCGAGCACGCTCGTGGGGTTTGCCGCCTTGTCGGTGGAGATGTTCACGAACGTCGTGACGCCGACCGCGCGAGCGGCGTCGAGCACGTTGAGCGTGCCGAGCACGTTTGTCTTCCACGCTTCGTCGGGGTACTGCTCGAGCATGGGCAGGTGCTTGAGGGCTGCCGCGTGGAACACGACCTCGGGCCTGCGTTCGCTGAAGATGGCCTCCAGGGCCTCAGCGTCGCGGATGTCGGCCAGCACGACGTCTTTGGTGTCGAGCAGGCCGTGGCCGAGGATCGAGATCTGCGCCGACTGCAGGCCCGTCTCGTCGCGGTCGAGCATCATCAGCTCGCTCGGGGCGAACTTCTTGATCTGCCGGCAGAGTTCGGAGCCGATCGAGCCCCCGGCCCCGGTGACGAGAACCCGCTTACCGGCGAGGTAGCCGGCGATCGAGGCGACCTCGGTGTCGACCGGGTGTCGGCCGATCAGGTCTGCGATCGAGAGATCGCGGAGATCTTTGAGGCGCGACTTGCCCTCGAGCACGTCTTCCAGGGGCGGGAGCACCTTGACCTGGAGCCCCGCGGCCTTCGCCGCGTCGTATATTTCGCGCAGCAGAGCGGCGTCCGCCTTGGCGATGGTCACCACCAGGGTCGTAGCTTCGGTCGTGCGGGCCGCGTCAGCTAGCGCGTCTCGTGAGCCGAGCACGCGCACTCCGTCAAGCCAGACGTTGCGCTTGCGCGTGTCGTCGTCGATCAGGCCGACCGGAAGGAAAGGAGACTTGCTGTCGGTCTTCATGCGTCGCACGATTTCAGCGCCCAGGTAGCCCGCCCCGTAGATGAGCGCGTTCTGAGTGCCGGCAACCGGCCCCAGAGAGCGCTCGACCAGCAGACGTTTGATCCAGCGCACGCCCCCCATGAGGATGAACGCGGCCGGCAGGGCGATCATGACCGTGCTTCGCGGGATCCCCACGGAATGGCCGAGGAGGAAGACCGGAATGCCGAGCACGAGCGTTGCAACAAGCACAGCGCCCAGCAGGGCACGAAGCTCGGCAAAGCTGCCGTATGGGTGCCGGCCCTGATAGAGGAAGAACATCCAGCCGGCGAAGAACTGGACCGCGAGCGCGGCTGCGCACAAGACCAAGAGCGGCACCCAGGACACGCGGGACAACACGAACTCGTAGCGCAGGATCTCGGCCACGACGAGGGCGACCGCCCAGGCCCCGGCATCGAAGGCGTACTGCGTGCCGAATCGGATGAGCGGTGCCGAGCCGTAGATGGCCTGCATCCGGCGAGTCGCAATATCACTTATTGCCATGAGGCACCCCCGTCATTTGATTTGCTCAGTGCGTTGCCGGCCCAGAGCCACACGACGCCGTCGGCACTCGATAGCGCGACTTCTCCCGGTTTGAACGCGGCGTCGCGACAGCCGGTGGGCGTAATGGCGCCGTCGAGGGCCTCCGGTGTGGAGAGAACCTGCACGCCCGCACAGTCCTTCTGGTCGGCCGCGGCCAGGATATAGCCGTCGCTCGTGGCGCTCAGGTTGACGGCGCCCGGAAGCGACGCTACCTTGCCCCAAGCCTCGCCGCCGTTGCTCGTCCGGGCGAACGCACCGTCGGCGCAGAGGACGCCGCCGTCGGCGTCACCGCGTGGCGCGAGCGCGATCACCAAGGAGCAGGGTGCCGCAAAAGTCCCGACCGGGCTGTGCACGGTGGCGCGATCGGCGGGGTCGACGTACCAGTTGCCGCTGAGTCGGTCCGGGAAGTCGGCCCACTCGGCACCGGCGACGAAGGTGCCCACGAGTTGTGGAGCGCATCCCTCGGCGGCGAGGGTCACCATCGACGCCTGCTTCGCGTTGATGGCGTTGATCGAGAGGATCGACGAGGCGCCGGTGTTGATGGAGGCGTTCGAGCCGGACCAGGTTGCACCGGAGTCGGTGGTGAGCTCGGGGCTCGCTTGTGCGGCGGGGCAGGGGCCGGTGCCGGCGCGCCAGGCGGTGGAGCCGTCGAGGGCCGCGAGCATGCGGGTGGGGGGCACGGTCTCGACAGGCTCGACCACCGGGGGCTGGGTCTCGACAGGCTCGACCGCCGGGGGCTGGGTCTCGAGGGGCTCGACCAACGGGTGAGATTTGGCTGCGGACTCGGTGGGCGCGGGGCCGGCAAGGGCGAAGTAGACCAGGGCGATGTCGAACAGAACAAAGGCGACGAGCCCGACGACAATCCAGGCGCGGCGAGCCCGGCTGTTGCGACCCCTCTTCCTGAACGGCGCCATGGTGTCGCCTAGTGACGCACGACCGTCGCGGCACGCTGGAACAGCGACACGACAGCATCGACGGCGGGCACCAGCTGCCGAGCGGACTCGGCGTAGGTGTCGTCGCTTCGGCGGTACGGGTCGACAACATCATCGTCATCGGCGGAAACGGGCGGGGCTGCGATCCCCCGCTGGGAGGCTGCGACCTCGACCAGCGTGGCGAATCTGCCCGAGATGTCATCGACGGGCAGCCCGGCAGCCTCGTCGAGGTCGAGGTCGGTGACGCCGCTGATCAGGCGAGCGAACTCGCGGATGGTGAAGGTGTAACGGATGGCGCGCGGCGCGAGCTCGGCGATTGCGCGGCGGTGCTCGCGGGACATGGCGAACACGAGGTTCGCGTCGGCGAGGTGCTGCGCGGACAGTTCCCGCGCAACATGGGCCACTGGGTCTGCGCCGAACTGGCGGGACAGCGCTGCGGCCTGGTCGGTCATTGGATGCCCGGTCATGCCGATCGTGCCGGCGCTGGCAAGCGACACCTGCGGCCAGGGCGCCAGCCCCGACCGCAACAGCTGTTCGGCCAGCGGCGAACGGCAGATGTTTCCGGAGCACACGGTGAGAATCGAGAAGGTCTGCATTAGGCGGTCTTCACCTTGCGCCGCAGTTTGCGCACTGCGCGGCTCTCGGCGGGCGCCTCGGGATTGTCCAGGGTCTCGTCGTGAACGGTTCCGTAGCTGTACTGCCCGTAGCCGTAGGAGTCGGGGCCCTTCGTGGGCAGCATGGTGATGACCACGCCGACCAGCCGGCTGCCGACCCGCTCGAGCGCCTTCACCGCGGCGGCGAGTTCGTTGCGCTTGGTGCGGCCGGAGGCGACCACCATCAGGGCGCCGCCACAAAGTTTGCTCAGCACCGCGGCATCCGTCACCAGGAGAAGCGGTGGTGCGTCGATGAGCACGATGTCGAACTGCTCGGTGAGCGATGCGAGCAGGCGGGCCATGGCCGCAGAGCCGAGCAGCTCGCTCGGGTTCGGTGGAACGCGGCCGCTGGGTAGCACGAACAGTTTGCCGCGGCCCCACTTCTGCAGCACGTCGGCGAGTTCGGCGCGGCCGATGAGCACGTCGGTGAGGCCCACGCCCCCCTCGATGCCCAGGTACTCGGCCAGGCGGGGCAGGCGCAGGTCGCCGTCGATGAGAGCGACACGGGCGCCGGTTTCGGCCAGGGCGATGGCCAGGTTGGCCGTGGTCGTGCTCTTGCCCTCACCGGGAACCGAGCTAGTGACGACAAAGCTGCGCGGGCCGCCCTCGACGTTCACGAACTGCAGGTTGGTGCGCAGGCTGCGGAACGACTCGGCGCGCGGGTTCTTCGGGTCGGCGTGCACGACCAGGGGACGCTTCTTCGCCTCCGGGTCGAAGGTAATGCCACCGAGCATCGGCGATTCGGTGACGAGTTCGATGTCGCGCAGGCTGTGAATGCGCGTGTCGAGCACGCTGCGCAGCACGGCGAAACCGATGCCGAGCGCCAGGCCGACGAGCAGTCCGAGCGCGATGTTCAGGGGCACGTTCGGGCTGGCCGGCTTCGTCGGCGCGATCGCGGGCTGGATCGTTTCGATCTTGACCGGGCTGACGGCGTCCTCGCCGTCGGGCTTCTCGAGCTTCTCAACGACGATCTTGCTGAAGTTCTGGCCCACGGAGTTCGCAATTTTGGCCGCGAGTTCCGGATCGCTGTTGGTCACCGAAATGTCGATGAGCACGGTGTTCAGCGGGGAGCTGGACGCGACCATCGAGGCGAGCTGGCCCGCGGTGAGATCGAGCTTGAGCTCGGCGATGACTTCGTCGAGCACGATGGCACTGTTGACGACGTCGACGTAGGAGGTAACGGCCTGGCGGGCGAAGCTCGTGCCCTGCACGAGGTCTCCGGTGGCGGCGCCGGCGGCGGACTGCACCGAGATGTAGAGCTGGGTGCTGGCGACGTACTTGGGCGTGGTGGCGATGGAGGATGCCGCCGCACCGGCGATTCCGAGGAGCATGCAGGCGAGGATCAGGATCCAACTCTTGTGGAATATCCTGACGTAGTCCTTCAATTCCACGCGACAGCCTCCAATGTAGTAACTCAAGGAAACTGCCGAACGTGGGAATTTCTGTTCTCCATACTTGCACACGCCTCGAGCTGTCTACCCCTTTTAGCGAGGTAGCGCTGTGCCTTCTTTGGGTGCCGATGGGAAGAGCGTGCCCGGCGCTGACAGGGTTGCTCGCTGGCCTGGCCGTCGAAAGGGAGCAGGACGATACCCCTCGCTCTGGGAGTGATGCGAGACAGCGGCCGCCCCTAGTATTTGGATCTCCCCCATAACTGTGAACGGACATCCATGCGCACGATAACCGCGATTGTTGGCTTGACGGCATTGTTGATGACCGGGGGCGCGGTCGTTGCCCCCAGCGCGAGCGCGGCCACGTCCCTGAACGGGAAGACTTGCACCATCGTCGGCACCTCCGGGAACAACACGTTGCGTGGGACCAGCCGCAACGACGTGATCTGTGGTTTGGGTGGCAACGACGTCATTTACGGCGGCAGCGGAAACGACACCCTCGACGGCGGTTTCGGCAATGACGCTCTCTTCGGCCAGGGCGGCGGCGACACTCTCATCGGCGGCGCCGGCAGCGACACCGTGTCCTATTCAGGAACGACTCTCGCAGTGACAGCGGACCTGGACGGCGTCATCGGTGATGATGGCGTGTTGGGGGAGAAAGACACCATCCGGACAGACGTCGAACACATCGCCGGCGGCTCGGGCAGCGACCGCCTCACCGGGAACAGCGGGAACAACACGATGAGCGGCGGGACCGGCAACGACACGATCAGTGGCGGGTACGGCAACGACACCATGGTCGGCCAAGGCGGTGCTGACGTGTTCTATGGCGGCGCCGGGACTGACACGGTCTCCTACGCCAAGGCCACCACTCGAGTCGTCGCGGACCTCGACGGCATCACCGGGGACGACGGCGTGACCGGCGAACGAGACACAATCAAGACAGATGTTGAAAACCTTGTTGGCGGCGCCGCGGGCGACGTCCTGGCGGGGAACAACGGTGCGAATGCATTGGTGGGAGGTGCGGGAAGCGACACTCTGGGCGGCGGTGCAGGCAACGACACTCTCACCGGCGGGTTGGGAACTGACACGAGTCGAGGCGGTAGCGGAACAAACACCTGCGAGATTGAGACGGGTGAGACGCGTGACTGGACATGCTCCCTGATCAGCAATCTCAGTCACCTGCTGAGCACCGTTGCAGGCTCGGTCTCCTCGCCCGGGGACTACATGGCTGGTTGCTTTGTCGGGGTCGCCTCACCCAGCGGCGGCGGTTTCGATGCCGGCTCATACATCACGCCAGGGGGAAGCTTCGCCTTTTCTTCACCCAGAGGGCCAAAGCAAGGCCTCATTCTCAAGGCAAATGGTTCGACCTCGTGCCCCTTCCATTTCCACCTCGGCGTGTTTTCGGTATCAAATGAGATGGGGCCCCTCAAGTACGTCTTGCCGGAACTGGTCACGGTGAAGGTGGTTGTGAAGAATGACCTTGGAGCAGTCATCCCAGGAGTAAATGTCCTCATCACGCCGCTCTACAATTCCCTCTCCATTGCAGGCACCGGAGGCAGCGGGACTGCCAGTTTCGGCATGATTCAAGTCGTCGGTATTTCGAACTCACAAGGAGAGTTCCAGTTCAAGGTTCCCCGTGGAGCCGGCGTGACGGTCAATGCCACGGCGAGCTTTGCGGGGATAACGATGGAGGCCAACCCTGTGAGTATTGAGACCGAGAAGACCCTGGTTGCAAACGTCGTCTTTGGCTGACGATTCAGGGCGTTGTGCATAGTCTCGCCCCGTCGCCCGGTAGTGGCGGGCGCGGGGCGGGGCTACCGAAGATCCAGGACGTCTGGGGCCTGACCCTTGCTCAGTTCACCGTGGCCGGCGCCCACGCGCGGGTCAGCACCTCTGCCGTAGCCGGGCGGCCGAGGAAATATCCCTGGGCGAGGTCGCAGCCGAGGAGTCGGAGGTGCTCGAGCTGTTCGGGAGTCTCGACTCCTTCCGCGACGCAGGTCATCCCGAACTCGTGGGCGAGACGCACGACCGCCGCGACCAGTGCCGCGTCACGGGGGTTGGTCGTCAGGCCGGCGACGAAGGAGCGGTCGACCTTGAGTTGCTTGGCGGGGAGGTAGCGAAGGTAGGAGAGGGAGGAGTATCCGGTGCCGAAGTCATCGATCGAGAGCGAGGCGCCGGTCTCGGCAAGGGCGCTGACGGTGTCCATCATCGTCGAGCGGTCCAGGATGAGCGCGGTCTCGGTCATCTCCAGCACGAGGTCGTCATGGGTGAGACCGTGTTCGGCGATCGTTGCATCGATCAGGTCGACGAGGCCCGCGTGCAGCAGCTGAACCGGAGAGAGATTGACCGAAATCGTGAAATCGGCCGGCACCACTCCGGCTCGCTTCCAGTCGCTGAGTTGCCGCAGGGCCTCGTTCAGTACCCACTCGCCCAGCGGCACGATCAGGCCGGTGTCTTCGGCGATCGGGATGAAGTCGTCCGGCGGAACGAGACCGTGCTCTGGGCGATTCCATCGCACCAACGCCTCGACGCCCTTGAGTGACCCGTCGGCAAGGGTATGGATCGGCTGGTAGTGCAGCACCAGCTCGTCTCGTTCGAGACCCTCGCGGAGAGCGGTTTCGATGTCGAGCAGGCGCCCTGCCTCCCCGCCCACCCGGAGGTCGAACAGGGTTGTCTGGTTGCCCCCGCGGCTCTTCGAGAGCCGCATCGCCGCGCTCGCTTCCCGGAGCAGGTCGGTGGGGCCGTGGCGCTGGGCGGCGGCGGCGATTCCAATGGAACCGGTCACTCGCGCCTCGGCGCCGTACCCGTCGGCGGGCAGCTGGATGGCGTGCAGGATGCGCTCGGCGACCATGCCCGCTCCCGCGGCATCCGTGTTCTCACACAGCACCAGGAACTCGTCGCCGCCCAGCCTGGCCACCGTGTCCTGGGCACGGGTCGCCGCGACCAGCCGCTGCGCGGCCTGCAGGAGCACCGCGTCGCCGGTGTCGTGGCCCAGGGACTCGTTGATGAACTTGAAATTGTCGAGGTCGATGAGCAGGAGGGCGACGGGACCATTTGGCACACGCCGGGCCAGGACCCGCTCGAGGGTCTGAGTGAGCAGGAGCCTCGTCGGCAGCCCGGTGAGCGCGTCGTGGTGTGCGCGGCGGGCGAGCTCGGCGTCTTCGGCGCGGCGCAACAGATCTGCGACGGAGGGATGGACGGTCACGATTGCACCTCGCTGGGAGCGGTGCCTCTTCGGGGATCCCGTGTGCGCGATGGTGCAAGGTGGTTCATGGGGCCCAGTTTCATTGGTCGAGCTCGCGTCGCGGCGAGTGTGCCTCTGGAAACCTTAACACCCCCGTTGCCGGCGGGACGACCGTCCTACCCCCCAAGCGGGGAACTGGGACGCGTGGCGCTCATGTGTCGGCTGCGCGGCGGCTATGCCGCGCCTGCGCGGTGGGATTTAGCCGAGCCGAATTCGGCTAACGTGAATCAACGATATGGGGGCCGCCATGGTGGCGATCGCAGAAGCGGCTCAGGCCGAACAGGTACGGGCCGGCGCACGATTCGGCTCGTGGCCGAGCTGGGTCATGGCGCTCGTGCTGGCGCTGTACCTGGCCGGCATCTCGTTCGGCAGCGACGACGGGTTCAGCCCCCTGGTGGACGGCTGGCTCGGGTTGCTCAGCGTGTGGGTTCCCGTCTTCGTGGGCGGGCTGGCGCTGTACCGCGCACGATTCCGGCAGCTGGAGCTGGTGCTCGCCTCGGTCGCCATGGCGTCGTTCGCGGCCGGAGACACCTACTACGTGCTCGCCAGCGCCGGCGGCGTGACGCTGCCGTATCCGTCGCTGGCCGACATCGGGTACCTGGGCTTCTACCCCCTGATGCTCGCCGCGCTGGCGGTGCTGGTGGGCCGCAACGCGCGGAAAATGGCCTGGCCCGTGGTGCTGGACGGCGCCCTCGGATGCCTCACCGCCGCCGCCGTGCTGGCCGTGCTGCTCGACCCGATTCTGGGCTCCGCCGTCGAGGGCCCGGCCTCGCTGGCCACGGTGGTCGCCGTCGCCTATCCCCTGTTCGACCTGCTGCTCGTGGCCGCGTTCGTCGGCATCGGCGCCTCCCAGGGCCGAAGCGTGGGTTCCCGGTGGATTCTGCTCGTGCTCGGCCTGATGATCTTCGCCGCCGCCGACGTCGGCTATGCCCTGCTGGAACTCACCGGCCTGTATGTTCTCGGCACCCCCCTCGACATGGGCTGGGCCACCGGTCTCGCCCTGATCGCCTGGTGGATCGCCGGCTCAGCGCGCGGAGGCAGCACGCGCGCGGTCTCGGCGCGGTCGATCCCGGCCCAGACCGTACCGGTGCTCGCCACCGTCAGTGCGCTCACGGTGCTCATCCTGGCCAGCGAGCTCGACGTCCCACCCCTGGCCGTGGCGCTCGCCAGCCTGGCCCTCGTGCTGGCGGCCGCTCCCCTGGTGTTCCGGCAGCGCATCCGGCTCGCCGACATGCACCGCCAGGCCATGACCGACGAGCTCACCGGGCTGCCGAATCGACGAGCGCTGTACACCGAGGTGCCGCCTCGGCTGGCCGCGGACCAGCGGCGCCGGAGCGCGCTGCTGCTGCTCGACCTCGACAAGTTCAAGGAGGTCAACGACAGCCTCGGCCACGACGTCGGCGACCGGCTGCTGGAGCAGGTCGCCGCTCGGCTGCTGGGTCAGCTGCGCGCCGCTGACCTGCTGGCCCGGCTGGGCGGGGACGAATTCGCGATCCACCTCGACGGATGCGACATCGGCCAGGCCGAAACCGTTGCCCTGAAGCTGCGCGCGGCGCTGGCCGAGCCGTTCACCCTCGCCGGGATCACCCTGCAGGCCAGTGCCAGCATCGGGATCGCCATGTACCCGGAGCAGGGCGAGGACCTTACCGTGCTGCTGCGAAAGGCCGACATGGCGATGTACAAGGCGAAGTCGACCCGGAGCGGGCACCACGTCTACCTCGACGACGACGACGACAGCCACGGCGGGGAGCGGCTGCGCACCCTGGATGAGCTGCGCAGGGCGCTGCTCGACGACCAGCTCGTGCTGCACTACCAGCCCAAGGTCGACCTCTCCACCGGCGCCGTGCGCGGCGTGGAGGCCCTCGTGCGCTGGGAGCATCCGGGGCGCGGCCTGCTCTACCCGGATGCGTTCCTCGTGCTCGTCGAGGAGGCCGGCCTGATGCCGGCGATGACCCAGATCGTGTTCGAGAAGGCCCTCGACCAGGCCGCGACCTGGCAGGCGCAGGGCCGGGCGCTGTCTGTGGCGGTCAACCTGTCGGCCAGCTCGCTCGTGGACGCGGACCTGCCCGATCGGATCGGTGCGATGGTGGCCGAACGCGGGCTGGCGCCATCCGTTCTCGTGCTCGAGATTACCGAGGACTTCTTGATGGCGGACCGGGACCGGGCGCACGCCATCCTCACCCGGCTTCGCGCCATCGGCGTTCGGATCGCCGTTGACGATTTCGGCACCGGTTACAGTTCGCTGGCCTACCTGCGCGAGCTGCCCATCGACGAGCTGAAGCTGGACAAGTCGTTCGTGATGCCGATGGCCGACAACCCGCGTGCGACGGCGCTGGTGGCCTCGACCATCGCCCTCGCGCACAGTCTCGGCCTGCGGATGGTCGCCGAAGGGGTCGAAGACAGCGTCGCCTACGCCGACCTCGCCGGCTACGGGTGCGACGTCGCGCAGGGTTTCTACATGTCGCGGCCGATCCCGGCGGCCGAGCTGGACGCCTGGTTGGCGAGCCGCGATCCGGCGGGTGTGCGGCCTGAACCGGCGGCCTACTCGTAAACTGCGAGGCGCGCCTCAGGCCGCCTGCGCTCTTTCCTCTCTTAGACGATCACGGCGCGGAGTTCGGCGGCAGCGGCACCCACGTCGGGGGCGCCGTAGATGGCGCCACCGGCGACGGCGACCTGTGCGCCCGACTGCTGCACAGACGCGATGGTGGAGGCGTTGATGCCGCCGGCCACCGAGAAGGGCACGCCCGAGGCTTCGCCGTCGCGAAGCAGCGTCGAGAAGGTGAAGCCCTCTTCGGCCTGCTCGTCGAGGCCGGCGTGCATCTCGACGAACAGGGCGCCGAGCGCCACGACCTCCTTGGCACGCTTGGGCTTGTTGCTGACGCCGATCAGGTCGACCACAATGCCCTTGCCGTGCTTCTTCGCGGCTTTGACCGCGCCGGCGATGGTGCTGTCGCCAGCCAAGCCGAGCACGGTCACCAGGTCGGCACCGGCGGTGAAGGCGATGTCGGCTTCGAGCTCGCCGGCATCCATGGTCTTCAGGTCGGCGAAGACGATCTTGTCGGGGTGGGCGGCCTTCACTGCGGTGATGGCCGAAAGGCCTGCGCTCTTGATCAGCGGGGTGCCGAGCTCAAGAATGTCGACATGCGGTGCCGCGGCGGCGGCGAGTTGAAGTGCGGCCTCGGTGGTGAGGGTGTCCATGGCGAACTGGAGTTTCATTGTTCTTCCTTTGTTTCGGGTGGATAGACAGGGAAAAGGGGACGCCGATTACTCGATGTTTGCGTGGCGAGGCCAAAGTTGGTCCGCGTTCTGTCCACTTCGGCGCCAGAGCGCGTGGAAAAGTGCGTCCCCGACGATCACGACAGTCTGTTCGAAAAGGCTGCCCGCGTACTGCGCGGAGGCGTTTCCGGATCTGTCGCGCTTGTCGGCGGCAGGCACGATGACAGTCGCTACGGAAAGCTGCGCCAGTGGTGATTGTGACGCGGTGGTGATCGACGCCACGAGCGCTCCAGCACGCACTGCGGTGGTTGCCGCGCGAACAATTCCGGCGGTCGTGCCCGAGCCACTTGCGGTTAGTAGCACATCCCCTTTTCCGATGGCCGGGGATGTCACTTCTCCGACCACGTGAACGTCGAGGCCGAGGTGCATGAGGCGCATCGCGGTCATGCGCAGGGCTAGCCCCGACCGGCCGGCGCCGAGCACGAAGACGCGCGGAGCCTCGGCGACTAAATCGGCGAGAACCCCGAGCGCGTACGGATCGTCGTGAACCAGTCGTTCGATGACGGAGTCGAGTTCACGCACGATGCGCGTCAGCGAGGAATCAGCGCCGGTGTTCAATACGTCCATGCCTCCATGCTCGCGCAGCGCCCCAGATGAGGCCCCCACCTGACAGACCAGTATTACTACCCGATTGGGTAGGTAGGGCAAGATGGGTGGGTGACCACTCGAATCGAAGACTCGTCGATCCCCTCCCCCGCGTCGCGTCGGCTGCTTCTCGAGCACGCCCGAACTGTCTCCGAACAAGCCGACCGCCACGCAGTGACACTCGAGTCCCTCTTGGCTGTCCTTCGATCCTCGCGGGTGGACGACAAGGCGGCTCGCACAATGACCATAGATATCGCCGCCACCGCTCTGGTGGAGATTCGGATGACCACAGATCAACAGCGCGGAACAATGCTCGAACCGGTCGTGGGTGCATTTGCCCGCCTACGGAATGACCTGCGCCCTCTCGAACGGTTTGGGGACCTGGAGGTCCAGTTTGTGGAACCGCCGGCCACGGGCAGGGCGTTGCCGGGCGAAGTAGCTCACGCGGCACGCGCGATCGTGCGGAGTGCAGTGCTCGCCTTCGTGGATAGTGGCGCTGCCCGCCGCGTGAGGATCCAATGGGACTGCGACGGACTCAATCTTTTGATCGGCATTCGCGACGACGGTGCGGGAGATCTGTCGCACCACGATGATTCCCTCCGCCCGATTGCGGAGCGGGTGAGTGCCTTAGATGGTGAGTTCGCGGTGTCGTCGACTCCGGGCTGGGGGTCGTTGCTAGAGGTGCGTCTGCCGCTGGATCCCCCGAACGAACCCGAGCCGCTCGAAGACGTCGTCGCCCTGTCGCACAGGGAGAGGGAGGTGCTGCGACTTGTCGTTTCGGGTGCACGAAACAGCGAGATCGGGTCGCAACTGGATATCAGCAACAACACTGTGAAGTTCCATGTGTCGAACTTGTTGCGGAAAGCGGGCGCACGTTCTCGCGCAGAACTCGGCGCGCTTACGCGCTGACAGGTGGTCGTGACCACCGCTACCGGCCGCATCGCTGCCGAGTCCGCTGGGATCAGCGCTCCGGATGAAGTTCCTTACTCCAGACCACCGCACCGTTGGCGTTGCGCAAACTCACAGAAAACACGTCCTCTTCACCAAGATCCACGTGGCCGAAGTACTGGTTCTCGCCGCTGCGAGGTGACTCGTTGGCGTAGCTGCCGGCCTGGTAAAACTCCACGCTAGGACCAAAGGTTCCATCCATCTGGTTGGGACCGAAGCTGCCGGCGTTGATAGGCCCAGCCACGAACTCCCAGAACGGGTCGAAGTCCTGGAACACCGCCCGTTCCGGCGAGTAGTGGTGCGCCGCGCAATAGTGGACATCCGCGGTGAGCCACACGACGTTCCTCACCCGGTGGCGCTTGAAGGCGGAAAGCACGCCCGCAATCTCCAGCTCCTTGCCCAGCGGAGCACCGTTGTCCCGGTTGGCCAGAGACTCCTGGTTCACCGGGCCGTCCGAAACTATGAGGCCAAGCGGCAGGTCCGCCGCGATCACCTTCCAGGTGGCCGTGGACTGGCGCACCTCCCGGATGAGCCAGTCGACCTGTTCCTGGCCGAGGATGTTGGTCTGCTGGGCCTCCTTGCCATCGGTGTTGGGGTCCTTGAAGGTGCGCATATCCAGGCAGAAGATGTCCAGCTGTGGTCCCCGGGAGATCTTGCGGTAAATGCGCGCCGGTTCAAACCCGGTGCTGCCGTCGGTCAGCTGGGCAATGGGCTGGTTCTCCTGCCAGGCCTGGCGGGCGCGGGCGGCCAAAACATCAACGCGCCGCTCGGTGTAGCGGGCATCGGTCAGGATCTGGCCGGCGTACCAGTTGTTATGCGTCTCATGGTCATCCCATTGGGCGATCACCGGAACATCCGCGTACATGGCCCGGAGATTGGCGTCCAGATGGTTGTAGCGGTGCCGCCCCCGGTACTCCTTCAGCGTCTCGGCCACCTTGGACACCTCCTCGGTGACGATGTTCCGCCACAGCTTCCCGTCCCGTTCGGTCACCTGGGCCTGGATGGGGCCGTCTGCGTAGATGGTGTCCCCCGAGTGAATGAAAAAATCCGGTCGTGTAGCGTGCATCGCGGCGTAACCACGCATGCCACCGATCTCCTCATTGATGCCCCACCCCTGACCAGCGGTGTCGCCAGTCCACACAAAGCTCTGGCGCCGCGGGGCGGAACCGCTGCCGTGCCGGCCCTGGCCCGGTGCCGTGCTGAAAGAGCCCTGCGCAGCCTCACCGAGGTTCCCGTCCACATCCTCAAACTGGAGACTGAGGGCAAAATGCGTTCCCGAAGGAAGGTCCCGAGAGTTGATCCTGGACGTAAAATCGGTGGCTTCACTGGCAGGACTGCCTCGTAGGACGCGCTCAAAGGCACGGCCGCCGCCCAGCGGAGACCCGCCGTCGTCTACCGCGCGCAGGGTAGCGACCAGCAGACCCTGTCCGGACCCGCGGGACCAAAGGACTCCGGAATCGGTGGTCACGTCGCCCGTGGATATCCCGCTCGGCAAGGTCAAACGGTTCCGAACCAGGGGAATGGCCGCGGGACGGGCAGCCTGGGCGGCCCCGGCGGCACCAGGTGCGGCGACGGCGAGACCGGCCGCGGCAATGGCAACGGTGAACATGGAGCGGCGGGTGAATTCTGTCATCGTTCCACCCTTGCCGCACTACATAAACCCCCAGTGACTCCAGGATGAACTTGGAGGCAAGGCAAGGTGCCCTGCCTTGCGGTCAGGGATGCGATTGGATCCGGCCGTCAGGCCGCCGCGGGCTCAGGCCGCCGCGGCGCCTTCGACCCAGACGGCATCGGAGGCCACGCTGCCGAGGTGAATCTGCCCGGCCTGACCCCGGACCTGGATCGTCATGACCGCGGAGTTCGAGCGATGCTTCCGCACCGTGAGTCGCGTTCCGGCGGCCAGGCCCAGCTCGGCCAGATAGGCGAGCAGGGTCGGCACGGCGTCGGAAACGCGCACGATGGCCATCTCCCCGCCGGCCGTGGCATCGGTGAGCTTCATCACGACGGGGCGCACCGGGCGAGCCTGCGTCGGGGGCGAGGTCGGGGTTGCGGGGGCGGATGCCCGGAGGTGGTTGTCCATGCGCTCCACGATCGCGTCGGAGACGCTGCGCTCCAGATTCTCCACCTCACCGCGCGCGTCGTCGCCGGTGTAGCCGAGGGTCTGGATCAGGAAGGCCTGCAGGATCCGGCGCCGACCCGCCGTGCCGATCGGGCGAGCGCGTGCGGCAGCCGTGATGTCGGCCGGCCTGGTATCCGCCGGCCTGGTGTCGGCTGGGCTGATGTTGGCCGGTCTGGTGGGCGCTGCGAACAAGGCCTGAGCAGTCATCCGGGTCGATCCATCCAATTCGGTGGGCCGGCTAACCCGAAGGTCCCGTGCCTTTGCGACCCCGCCTTACGACGAGTGTGCCATTTCGTTTGGCGTAGAGAACCGCCGCGGTGATCCAGTGATCGCCCCTCCTGAACCTAACAGTGCGGCACGGCCCGGGGGAAGCCCCACAACGGGGAGTCTGTCCCCCGTTTTCGGTCTTGCGCGCCGCACGGTTTCTGCATCGTTCGGCTGGTGACATTCGCTCGGAATCGGCGTACCGTTTTGGGTGAGGGTCATCGCGGAGTCATCCCGGGCCCGCAGTTAGGGAGCACGAAATGCCTGACAAATCACCGCACCGGCACCATGACAAGAAGCCGGGAAGGTCCATCAAAGAGAAGCGCGCCGAGAAGCGGGCCAAGGGCATGACCGAAACCACAACGGATGCCGTTTCGCACATCAAGAAGCACTAGCGGCTGCTGACGGGCTCGGTGCTGCCGGGCTCGGTCCTTGGTGCGCCCTCGGACATGCTGATGATTTCGCTCGCCGGGCCGCGCTCGCGAGGCGCAGGTCTTCCCTGGTTGCCCACCGCTTCTGGTCGAAGACGTTCTTCTGCAGTAGCGCGAAGAACGACTCCATCGCGGCCTTGTCACCGCAGGCTCCGACGAGGCCCATCGCGTCGTGGTTGGCCGAATAATCCACGAGGAGCAGCACCCCGAGGGCTCGTCCTCGGAGGGCGCACGTGTCGATCCGGCCCCTGTTTGGCGTGAGTGGAACCGGGCAAGCGGGTGGCCGCGGTATCCGCGTTCGTGTGAGGGCGTGGCTTCATGGAGCCGACGTGCTCCACGTCAATCAGAACATCAAGCAGGCCGATGGGCCTCCGATGCTCAGTAGCTTCCGGGACGACAGCGGGTAGCCGCTGTATTCACGGCACCTGGGGGCGCCGTGATGATTGAGGGATATGTTGGGTCGAGCCGGGAGCGGCATCGGAGCCGGTCGAGGCAGCGCCGGTCCGTATTACTCCCCACGAAGGAGATTCAGTGTCGAATCAGTGGCATGAACCGTGCGCAGCGGCAGATCTCGAGGTCTGCAGTCTGTCCGATCATGAGTGGCGTGTGGGTGATCGCCGGCGGAATGAAAGGTCGCCCGAGAAGGTGCTCGGTTACATTGAGAAACGTGGTCCTGTTTTTGAAGTCATGAACATGGAGGCGCCACGACGGCATCTCATGTTTGATCGTTTCGAGTCCGCGGTCGCATCGTTTGCGTCAGTCTTCCCGACTTAGATTTTGTCCACGGCGTTGACGCCGACTTCTCAATTCACTCGGCCAGCGGAATGCCAGTCCAGGGAAAGGACGTACCGGGTTGATCCGGCTGTGGATTTACCGTCACGCCGAACGTTTCCGAGTTGCGTTCGCCTCGGGGACAACTTGACGGAGGCGAGAGTCAGGCGCTGATGTGGAATGTATTAGATGGTGTGTGTCAAACCACCCAAGAGTGCCGCAAGGTTCTGGCTCGCACATGAGAGGGTTGCGGGAGAGCAAGCCAGACCGTGGCCGCCGTGCATAAGCGCTGGTCGAAGCGATAACGAGCATGCGGAGCAAGCCAAATGATGGATCGGCATCACGACCAGACTGTGCCGGGTACCCGTGTCCTGGGGAGTGAGGGTCTCCTGCCTGGGGTGGCGACTCCTGCCGAGGGGCTCGCAGCGGTCGTTGACCGCATGCGTGGTCTAGTTGGAGCTCTGTCCATCGTTGCCGAGGGCCTGAGCCTGGAGATCGTGCTGGAACGCTTGGTCAGGATGGCCTGCCAGCTCGTGGATGCAGAGTTTGGGGCGCTGGGTGTGATTGGCGATGACGGCTCCCTGGACCAGTTCATCACGGTCGGTTTCGACGCTGAAACGACGAAGCTCGTTGGGCCGCTTCCGACCGGGCACGGGGTTCTGGGCTTACTCATCCGCGAGCCACGGCCGCTCCGCTTGCACGACTTGGGTAAGCATCCCGCGGCAGCGGGGTTTCCACCGAACCACCCACCCATGGTGTCGTTTCTGGGTGTTCCCGTCCGCGTTCGGGATGTTGTGTTCGGGAATTTGTACCTCACCGCAAAGCGTGGCGGGGGCGATTTCACTTCGTCGGACGAGGAACTGGTGGTCGCGCTGGCCGCAGCGGCGGGCGTCGCCATCGAGAACGCGCGTCTTTTCGAGAAGTCCGAACTGCGCAGGAAGCAACTCGAGGCCGGCGTGGACGTGGCCAGAGGGATCCTGGACTCTGTCGATAACGAAAACCAGGAGGGCCTCGATCTCGTAGCCCGGCGGGCCATGCTCGAAACCGGGGCGGACTTCGCTTTCCTGGGTTTCCCGACGGAGGAGAACAGCCAGATGTCGTGCGTGGCGGCCGCGGGGCCAGGCGCGGCGGCTCTCGTCGGCCGCGTGGCGGCTATCCGTGCCTCCGCTCTGGCCGAACTGGAAATCCGGGGGCCCGCGATGGCGTTGCGGGAGTCTCCACTCGTTTTCAGTAGGATTGGCGTCGGAGTCGACGAGGGGCCGGCGATGGGCCCAACGCTGATGGCGGCGGTCCACCGTCGCGGCGGACGAGGTGGGGTGTTGGTGCTCTCCCGGCGCGCCGGATCCTCAGGATTCGGTCCAACCGACGTCGAGATGGGCGCCGTGTTCGGCGCGCATGTGGCGATGGCGCTCGAACTGACCCAGATCAACCAGGCGAGAGAGCAGCAGGCCGTTTTCGGCGACCGTGACCGGATCGCCCGCGACCTGCACGACGTCGTTATTCAGCGGATCTTTGCGGCTGGTCTGAGCCTGCAGGGCATCCGTCATTTCACAAGCGACGTCAGAGCCCTCGAGCGAATCGAGACGGTCACAGAAGAATTGGATGGAACCATTCGCGAAGTGAGACGCACCATTCACTCACTCAGCGGAATCTCCCCCACAACAGAGACCTTGAATAGCCGGATCCTGAGTGCCATCAAGGACAAGACGGACTGGCTTCCTTTCTCTCCGCGCGTGCTTCTCTCAGGTCCTCTCAGCGAGGATATCGGAGTCCTCCTGTCGGAGAACCTGCTGGCCGTCATTTCCGAAGGACTCAGCAATGCCGCGCGCCACTCCGGGGCAACCTCGATCGACGTTTCCGTGAAGGTCGGGCAAGGCCGGGTGAAGCTCCTCATCTCCGACAACGGACACGGCTTCTCGGGAACAGTCAAGCGCAGCGGCCTGGACAACCTCAAACATCGAGCAAAAGCCTGCGGCGGGCGTATGGCCGTCTCGAGCGTCCCGGGGGAAGGAACCCGCCTCGTGTGGTCCGCGCCAATCCGCAGGGTTTAGCGTCGCGGTTTGTCCCCGCCCCTCGCGACGAAGACCGCCGCCTGGGTGCGGCGGTGGAATCCCATCTTCGCCAGCATCGACGACACATAGTTCTTGACCGTTTTCTCGGTCAGGAACATCGCATTGCTGATCTCCCGGTTCGTGAGCCCCTCACCGATCAGGCTGAGTACCCTCCGTTCCTGATCGGTCAGCGGCGCCGACCGCGGATCCCGCAGATTCGGGTCCGCGAGGTTCTCAAAGATCCGCGCCCTGTCCCTGGGGTCGAAAAGAGTCTCATGGGCCGCGGCCCGGCGTATCTTGTCGAGCAGATCGGCACTGTGGATCTCTTTGAGCACGTAGCCCGCGGCGCCGGCCAGGACAGCACCGCTCCGCGCCTGGTCATCGTCGTAACTCGTCAGGATGAGGCACTGGACCGCTGGTGCGGTTGACCGCACATTGCGGCACACCTCCACACCGGTGCCGTCCGGGAGTCGACCATCCAGAATTGCCACGTCCGGACGCAAAGCCAAGATCCTTTCGGTTGCGTCCTGCGCCGAACCGGTATCCCCGACAACCTCGAAACCCTCCTCCGCCAGCAGCTCCCGCAGCCCGCGCCTCACCAGCTCATGGTCGTCCAGGATGAACACTCGGATCAGAGATCCGGAGCCTTGCGCTTCACCCGACAATGACGCTGATGCCTCATCCATGTTTCTCCTTCACCAAGTCCGCGAGTACGTCACTGCCCACAGAAGCGGACGCGATGTACTCCAGCAACGGGTTCGCCCGTTCAGACCATTGTCGCGCGCCGGGACGCAACCGAACTAGAGCATAAAGTCCAGTGTGTTCGAGATGGGTGAAGTCCCCGGCCCCCCTTCTGGGCGGCGCCACCGAGAAAGGTCGATTCCGGTGTGGCAAGCACACCCGAAGAGCGCGAAACCGAGGACTTATTGCTCTACAGTTCAGCCGAATCGGGCCCGTACCTTGAGAAATGTCAGCGTGATCGGGTGAAGAACGAAACAGAGACTCGGAAGCCTGGCGTCAGAACGTGCACGAGAGCACCACTTGAATGACAATCAGCTGGGGGGAAATAACTGTGAATACGCTGCTTCGTTATGGTTCGGTCCGGACCGCTGGACAGGCCCGGCTGTCTCCGGTCTCATCGACGGGCTTACTCGCCTTGATGCGGGATGCGCGGAAGGCACTCTCATGAGCGCGGCCCTGCAAGCATCCTCGACTTCGTCCTCACGCGCCCGATATAACTCAGGATCGACGGATCCGTTCGGTGACTACCTGCGCAGGATCGGCAAGGAATCGCTGCTCACCGCTGAGGACGAGGTCGACCTCGGCCGGCGAATCGAGGTGGGCCTCTTCGCGGCCGAGAAGCTGCACCAAGGCGTGTCCGACACGGTTCACCAGCGCGAATTGGCGTGGCTCGCCCATGATGGGAAGCGCGCGAAGAAGCGTTTCATCGAGGCCAATCTGAGGCTCGTGGTCAGCATCGCCAAACACTATTCCGGTCGTGGCGCTCTCATCATGGATATTGTCCAGGACGGCAACATGGGCCTGATGCGTGCGGTGGAGAAGTTCAACTACATGGCTGGCTTCAAGTTCTCGACTTATGCGACGTGGTGGATCCGCCAGTCCATCCACCGCGGCATGGCAGACAAGGTGAGAATGATTCGCGTCCCGGTGCACACGGCCGAGAAACTCAACAAGATAAAACGGATCCGCCGGGACCTCACCAACACGCTTGAGCGTGAGCCGACCGTGGGAGAGATCGCGGAGGCCAGCGATATTCTGCCCCACGACGTGTCGAGACTGCTGAAGTACGATCAGGAACCGATTTCTCTGTCTGCGCCGGTTGGTGACGGAGACGGTGACATTTCGGAGTTGATCATCGACGGTGACTCACTGCAACCCGACGAGTATGGGATGCTCGCCCTGCGAACGACGGATATTTCCTTCTACCTCACGGCGCTGCCGGAACGGGAACAGTCGATCCTGAGCGCCCGCTTCGGACTGAACGGCGATGGACCCCGGACCCTGGAGCAGGTGGCCGTAGTCGAGGGTGTGACCCGCGAACGAGTCCGACAGATCGAGAAACGCGCGTTGGCGCTGCTGGCCGTTCCGCGCTTGCGATCGTACTTGATCGATTAGGACGTGCGCGGAGCGGTCACGCTAGCCAACCCTCCTCCCCGATCTTTACGGCTCCACGGAAAACCCCTGACCTTCGCCCTATCTTCGAATGCTCGCTGAGCGGGAAGTATATTCAATGAGACTCACGTGCCCCTACTGCCGCTCACACGCGCGGCTAACACCAAACCCGGCCCATGTCGAGAGAGACACACTTCCTCGCTACGTGTTGAAATGCTCAGGATGTGACCACACGACAGTGGGACGCGAACCAGTTCGGGTGCCCCTGGGCGCCTCAACCGGGCATTTGGGATTCGCACGGTGAAGGCTGGCATCGAGAGCGGCGGCTACACGATGAAGTCGGGGGTCAACGTCGCCTCCTTGATGAATGCGACAGTGGATCCTGGGTCAATGCCCCCGGATCATGGCCTCGGCTCGAGTTCTCTGGCCCTGACCACGCCATACTCAAGCCATGCAGTCTGATGCCTCCGCACCGACACTGAAGGAACTCGGGGCAGCACGCGCTGACCTTGACCGTTGGGAGCACTACTCCGACCACCCTGGCTTCATCGTCAAAGCCGGCGGTCAGGAAGCCTACGACGCAGAACTTGGACGGCGTTTCCAACGAGTCACTGCGCTGGAATCCCGTTCGAACTAATCAGCGCACTCCCCTGCGGGCAGGTTTCCGATTGTGCTGGGCAAGGCTCAGTTGGAGCAGTCGGAGAGCGCGGTTGAGGTGCTGGGAAAAGCATCAGAGCTCTTGTCCGCGCTGGCCAAGAGCTCACAAATCAGGACCCCGCCGCTGCCGGATCAGCAAGCGATCCCGGCCGCGTTCCGCAAACCCCCTCCAACGAGTAGCGTTCCAGACGGTCGGCGATCTGACCTGCATGGGTATGCCGAGAATCGCGTTCTCCTCGGCCAGAATCGCGATGCGCTCATTCGCCGTGAAACGGTGCCTCGTCGTTCGCTGACGCCCCTGCGTCAGCCCCGGCTGTGCAAGAGGGCGAGTTGTCCACGGGCCCACTGTGGCAGCACGCGTTCGAGGCGTTCGTCGAGGGATCGCGGTTCTCGTGTCGGCTGACGTTTTACGAAATCACCAGCTGGCGGGGCGAATATGGATTCTGCCTCTGCCATGGAGCCGACGAAGAAGGTTCGCATGGGATCACCGAACTCCAGCACCTCGTGCTGGTCTGCGTTCAGACTGATGAAGCCGATGAGTGAGAAAGGACTGTCCCAGGGCACTCGTCGGTCGCTCACTCTCCATTCGCCGTCGGAGATCTGGGTGAGCTGGACATCGTCTGGCGTCCGCACTTCACGCTCATCGGTTCTCATCGCGATTTCTCTTCTCTTGTCTGGTTGCGGACCGAAGCTAGTTGCAGCGCCCGGAAGCGCCCGTGTTGAATGACCTGAGGTGGCCTTGAAGCGGTGAGTTCAGCCTCGTGGAATCAGTGTGATACACGGACTTCTCAGCTCACAGGGCCAAAGGTCCCGAGGTTGCGAGGTTGCGAGGTTGCGAGGTTGCGAGGTTGCGAGGTTGCGACATGTAGCACTGGGGACCTCAAAACCACCCAACTCCCACATCTGGGACGCATCAACGGTCGCCGCCCTCGACGCCATCACGAACAAGTACGAGCGCCACGGCAAACGCGCCGTGATCGAGGGCCTCAACGAATCCAGCCCCACCATGCACACCCGGCTCGCCGGAAACATGGGCGCCGGTCACTAACCACCTGCTGAAGGGGGCCGGGTTTGTGAAAACCGGAACCTCCGTGCAGGAATTAGCTGTTTCGTCCGGTTTTTGGGCCTCCGCATCAGGCAGTCTGCGTCGAGAATGATGCCATAGGCCGGCCGCAGCCGATCTGATCGACCGACCCTGCAAGCTGGATCAGCAGGGCATCGCCCACCGTCTCCGAGCTCGCGATGAGGAGGTCAAGGACCGCAATTTGGCTGCTAATCAGCACAGCGTCCTCGTCGATATCGACAGGCCCGTGGGCGCGCGCGAGGCCGAGGAGAGCGCCTGCGTGGGTCTCCGCCACCAGACACAAACTGAGGTCATCGTCTTGCTGTGACAACGTGTCGTCGAATGCGGCGGTTACCTGCTCTTCAGGTACGGCGCGGCCGATCAGGGTCTTGAAAGCTTCTCGGCGCCGGGGTCCGAGGTTCTGAATGAGGAACTCGTCTGTAACCACGCGTGTGTCTGCCTTCGCATCTAGTCGCACCGGCGTCTCGGCTGGCAAGACCGGCGACGGCCCGGCGTTGGACTTCGCACGCATGGTTGCGCTCATCGGCTTGACGATCGCGCTGACGCTATTCATGACCCCTCCGGGGTGGGGCGAGAAAATGGGAAAGTTGAGGAATGCGAAGATCTCAGGATCGTGTCACGGCCAGCGTCCGGGCTGGGCGAACCGCGAGGCGGGGGCCGGATGACCGACCGGCCCGCGGCGGAACCTCAGATTCAAGCGTTGGTATCCGCTCGCTGGAGATCACCAGGCCCTGGGAACTGGCTGCGGATCGGGTGAGTTCCTCGAGCCAGTGCGGATTGATGGTGGGCACGCTCCCGCCGGCGAATTTGAAGTAGAGGGGGATGGCGGGGTTGAGCCACACCGAGCTGCGGCCGCCTCCCCCCTGGGCGGAGTCGTTCCAGG
Organism: Cryobacterium psychrotolerans; assembly: GCF_900101115.1. Taxonomy (GTDB): domain Bacteria; phylum Actinomycetota; class Actinomycetes; order Actinomycetales; family Microbacteriaceae; genus Cryobacterium; species Cryobacterium psychrotolerans. The sequence goes on along the minus strand of NZ_FNFU01000006.1, from coordinate 2,955 downwards.
ACAGCGAGAAGCTCTCCCCGCGACGAAGTTTCTGGATGACGACGATTTGAACATGGGTCAAGGTTCGATCGTCGATGTCGACCACAACGCGATCGTAGGTTAGAGACCCCATGCTGCGCTCCCGGTTTCTGTTGTCATGGTTCGATTGTCGAGAATCGGCCCGCCCCAGGAGTAGGGCACAAAGTCCCCCTTCTGGCGGACATGGCAGGAAGACACGACAAACGCGCTTGATCAATCGCGCGCCGACGGGAAAGGACGCCCCGAAGCCGATCCCAGCCCATCGGGCGAACCTGAATGGCAGGATGCGAGCCTCGTGCATTCAGTCCCGCAGGTACCGTTCGAGCCGCGGCACGTGCAGCAGGGCGAGCGCGCGCTTCTCGATCTGGCGGACGCGTTCCCCGGTCACGCCCTGGAACCGGTCATGAAATCGTTCCCCCACGGTTGGGTCACGCTCAAGCATGCTGGTGAGCTCTTGGCGGGTCCGTTTGATCTTGTTGAGTTTGTCAGCCGTGTGCACGGGGACGCGAATCATCCGTACCTTGTCGGCCATGTCGCGATGGATGGACTGGCGGATCCACCACGTCGCATAAGTTGAGAACTTGAAGCCGACCATGAAGTCGAATTTGGGACTGCCCCGAGTTCAGTTGACTCAAGGGGTTAGTGGTTTCAGGCGGCCTTGAGGGCCATGTGTATGGTCTCAAACTCGATCGGGGTGAGCTTGCCAAGGCGGCGTTGCCGGCGCTTCCGGTGGTAGGTCCGCTCGATCCAGACGACGATCGCGAGGCGCAGTTCCTCCCTCGTCGTCCAGCGCTGCCGGTCGAGGACGTTCTTCTGCAGGAGCGCGAAGAAGGACTCCATCGCGGCGTTGTCGCCGCACGCGCCGACGCGTCCCATCGACCCAGTGATGCCGTTGTTCCTCAGCACCCGCAGGCGAGCACGCCATGGTGTCTTTTCGCGGTTGTGTTGGCGGCGCGGTTCCGGATAACGGGTTTCTCCCAAGATAATCCGCTCACGTCGATGCTCGAGTGGGCAGCAATGACGACGCCGACGGCCATTGGCGGCGCTTGCGCCTTGTCGGCCACTGCCCTCCCCGGGGCTTCTGTGACCCGGGCCCCCGTTGCGGCCCGTGTCCTGTCTGGGTGGGTGCGATCATCGGTGGGCGTTCACTGGTCCGCCATTGTGAGTTGTGAGGTAAGGAGTATCTGTTTCATGTCGAATCGTCGTAAGTTCAGTGCCGAGTTCCGGGCCGAGGCCGTAGAGCTGGTCATTTCATCAGGCCGACCGATCGATCAAGTTGCCCCCGAGATCGGTGTTGTCGAGGGGACGCTGGGCAATTGGGTTCGCGTCTGGAAAGAGGAACACCCCGAGGCCGACGCTGCCGAGCCTGGCCCGGTTGAGTGGGCCAAACACAATGCCTTGCAAGCCGAGAATGCTGAGCTGAGAGGTTGAATTCCTAGGAAAATTCAGCGCCTTCTTCGCCGCGAAGCAAGGATAAACGGCGTCGCCCTCACTCGCACAAGGGAGGTCTACAACCAGCCGCCGCGCTGGCCGCTCACCACGACCGCCACCAAAAGGCAGCGGCGCAGAAAAAAACACAACAGATTGTCTCAAGAACTTGACGGGCGCAATCAAAGAGAACCGCGCCGCGAAGCGGACCAAGGGCATGACCGAAACCCCAACGGATGCCGTTCGCACATCAAGAAGCACTTGCGGCTTCTGACGGAACGAGTTGGCGTCGCGGGATTGCCTGCGCCGGGGCATCCGCTCGCTGGGTGTTGTGTGTCGAACCTACGGGCGCGCGCCCGTAGGCTCGCCCCTACGCAAGATCCAGGTCGTCCCAACCGAGGGAGTCAGGGTCCGCCTTCGTCTCGAAGAGGGTGAGGCGAGGAGTCAGGGACAAGTTCTGGATGCGGCCGCGCAGATAATCGACCACCTCGGTCGTGTCGGGTTCGGTGCTGCCGGTCTCGGCCTCCGGTGTGCCCTCGGACATGCTGATGATTTCGCTCGCCGGGCCAACCACGAGCTGCACGACCACCGGCTCGCCACCGAACCCGACAGCCGGCAGCTCGACCACCTCGGCGCCGTGGTGATCGCGTATCGCGGCGACCAGGAGCAGGAGAGAATCGGCCACTCGATCAGCTGTCAGGAACGACGCCCCACTGTACGAAATTCTCTTCATGCTGTCACCCTTTACCCGGTGTGCGGTGGGGGCAAGGGGTGTGGCTGGGGGTGGGCTGAGTGTTGGTGAGTGCGGGGCCATCGTCGTCGCTGTGGCAGAACGCCTCCCGCTTGGCCTCACTCGTGTCCTCGCTCTTCTCCTCGCTCTTGTCCTCCACAGGGCGGGTCCGGGTGAGGTTGTCGCGACACGGTCGAACATAACTGCGGATGTCGGTGGGTGCTGAGAGAATCTCAGTATGTCAAGCATCGAAGCTGTATTCAGCTCCCTCACCGGCTCCCTCGCCGGCGAGCGGCTGGACGCAGCCGCGTTTGCCGCCCTGACCGACGACGACCTGGAGGCCACCCACAAGAGCATCGCCGCGCACGTGGGCGAAACCACGAAATACGCGGCCCTGTCCGCAGCCGAGATCGCCCGCCGCTCCGACTGGGCCCTCGGCCAGGCCGGCCTGGCCCGCCGCAAGGGCCACCTGAGCCCGGAAGCAATGGTGCAGTCCCTCTCCGGCGGCTCCCGAGCCGACTCCCGCCGACTCGTGGACGTCGGCACAATGATGGCCGAAGCCGAAGCCGCCGAACAGCTCGCCAGACAAGCCGCCGAACAAGCCGCCGACCAGGCCGCGGAACACCCCGAGTGGGACCTCCCGGCCGCCGCCCTCGAAGCGCCCTGGCACGCGCCACTCGGCGACGCCGTCACCGCCGGCCGGATCGGCCTCGACACCGCCGGCTTCCTCCGCAAGGGCCTCGGCGAACCAGCCGCCGGCGTCACCCCGGAGATGCTCC
>NZ_FNFU01000038.1 GCF_900101115.1 Cryobacterium psychrotolerans | reverse complement strand
ACATATGTGGCACTACGAGCCAGACACACCCGGCCCGCAACCCACGGTCTATGCGATCGGGAGGCCCCAGCTCAATACCCCATAGCGTCTAGTCGAAGCGAGATGAAAGAACGACCGATGACGTGGTTGGGCGACCATGCGAGCCCAGTTGATGGCGCGGCGACAGTACGAACGAACGCTCCGACCGCAACTGGGACGAAATACTCCAAGAACCACGCGTCACGCAAACCAGCACCCACCGGACTCTGTTCCGGCAGCATCAAAAGATGCGGATGGTGACCATCGCCAAACACCCCTCCTTATCGCCGATCTGGTCTTGGTGTCCCTGCTGACTGGAGGGGACGTCCTCCTGCTCGACCGGTCCGCGGCAATCATCGCGGGTTCGGCGATTTTCGCGCTGTGCTGGCACTTCTTGGGCTTCTGCCCCACGCGGGGCGGCTCCGACGAAACGAGTCCTCGGTCGGGGACTGATCGCCGCAGGCGAGCATTCGGACGTGTCGCCGGCTCGAGCGACACGGGGGAGTCGCTTTAGCCGGTGGTCTCATCGTGGGGTGAGTGCACGGGTTTTGATTCGACGGATCCGCGCTGGCGCAGGTAAACAGCAGCGCCGGCCAAGAGCGCTACGACCATGAACTCGCTTTGCCAGTTTTGAAACGACTCGAACCAGAACTGTGATGTCCCGACGTATTGGACAACGTTGACAATCTCCCCGCCGTGCTGAAGCTGTTCCTCGTTGTACGCCGCCGCGCCGCCGATGGCGTGTGCCACGAACGAGCCGAGGAACAGGATTCCGAACAGAATCAGCAAGGAGTTCTCATACACGACCAGGGTGATTCCGCCGCGACGGACCGGCCAAGGCGCCCGAGGATCGTCGCGATGTCGGCGGGGGTCTTCGTCCTGCGGCGCTGGCCCGTCGAGAGGCTTGGACTCGGAGGAGCCCTTCTGAAAGAGAAAGATCGTGAAAACGACGTAGGAGCCCATCTGCAGGAATTCGCTCTCCCAGTTCTCGAACACTGCCTCGACGAACTGGCCGCTGCCAAGAAACGCGGCGAACGACTCAGGTGCAAGACCGTGATCGGCGAACTCTTGATTGGCGACCTGCCATCCGGTGACTGACATCGCCGCGAGGAAGAGGACGAACAGTGCGACATTCACCAGCACCAGGCCTCGTTCGCGCAGCCAGCCCGTCATGATTCTCTGCCTCGTTGTGCTTCACTTTTCAGCGACAGTGCCGCCCCCATGAGGTGCTGCAAAGCGTGGAGAGTCGCCAAGTGAACAACCGTCTCCGGGTCACCCTCGAACTGGTGCACGAAGGATCTCAAATGGTCCTTATCTCCCGCGCAGATGTACACGGTGCCCGCGGGCTGCCCTTCCTCAGGTTCGGGACCACCCACGCCGGTGACGGCCACGACCAGATCGGCGCCCGTCAGACGCAGGGCGCCCTCGGCCATTTCCTGCGCGCATTGCGCGGTGATGATCCGCTCAGCAGCGACGCCCAGCACCTGACGCTTCATCATGGTCTGGTAGGCGACGATACTTCCCCGAAACCACCCGGATGTCTCAGGTGCTGCGGCAAGCGTGCGAGCGATGTTGCCTGCCGTGACCGACTCAGCCGCAACCACAGTGTGATTGCGGCCCTGAACGGCCGCAGCTACCGATTTCGCGACGCCGGCAAGTTCGTGGTCGGTGCCGTGCCCGTGATCGTCCATGGCTTCAGCTTGGCAGTCATCTACTCTTTGGGTACTTGGTGATGAGCATTGGCGGACCCGCGCCGCGCCCGGCGAGTGAAGCCGCTTAGCTGTTGCGGAGCGCGGAGATCAGTTCTGACTTCCGTTTTGCGGAGTAGCCGCTGAGCCCGATCTCCTTCGCCTTGGCCCGTAGCTGGGCGACAGTCCAGTCCTCGTAATCGCCGGACTTTCCGCCTTTGCGGCCGACCGAGGAACGTCCTTCCTTCGCGGCAGCATTGCTGATGCGCGCGGCTTTCTGTTTGCTGGCTCCGTCGTCCCGCAGTGTTTCGTAGAGCTCTGGGTCTTTCAGGCTGGAATTGCGGCGACCGGGCATGATGACCTCTCTGGCATAGGGTGAGTTCTCTTTGCCACGCTTCTCGCGTGAACGCGGGTTGTCAATCCCTCGCGCCTGGTTGCAGGCGGCGCATATCGTGGGCGAATGACCGAACCGGAGAATGCTGAAGCCGAGCCCCCCGACGGATCGACGGACATTTCGGAAGCGCAGAAACGTCGGACGGATGCTCTGGGAACCGGAGCGTCGGCGGATGGTGAGGGCGACGGCGAGCAGGACACTGCTTCAGGTGGCGCTCCTGACGAGAGTGATACCACCGAGCCCGATGGAACCCCTGTCGAGAATCCTTCCGGATAGCTTCGCAGCGATCAGATGCGGACGGGGATCGGATCTCACGCCCGGCAGCCTCCCGACATCGACCTCATTGTCGTGTCCGGAGGTTGCCGACGTTGTCCCTGGCTAGTGGTGGGATTCATACGATCGTTGGATCATGACAACCGCTTCGTCCCAGGACAGTGACTGCCCAACCTCGAGGGCATGGCCGAGGTCTTCGCCGTCGCTAGCGACGTACACGTTTCCAGCGCGATGGATGAATCCCATGGTGGCGGTAGGGGAGAGGATCACATAGAGTTCCTCGCCGATGAGCGCAACATCAGGCTCGACTGCCCGGCGATTCTCGATCGTGATTGTCATGGTGCCCCCGCGCATATTTATCCCCCAAACGGGGGTGATATCAAGTTATGACCGTGGGGCCACTTTCGAGAACCGCTTGACATGCCTCCCAAAAGCACGGTAGGGCAGCCTGAGAGTTTCAGGCTATTGCCAGGCGCGGTGACGTCATCGCTTCCGCCATTATCGGTCTCTCTGAATGAAGCTGCCGCATGGGAGCGCTGAAGTGCTGCTTGCGGGCGTGGCTTCAGGCGATCAATCGTCCATGACAAAGCTGTACACGAGTGCGTGATGGTTTTTGCGCCGGGAACTCCGCGTCAGTCAGGTAGGTGAGCGCCGCCAAGAGGCGACCGAACCGTCAGGTCCGACCGCCTCGAGGGGTTTCTAGCGGAAGGCGTCCTTGACGTCTTCGCCGACCTTCTTGGCCTTCGCTTCGGCCTGGTCGGCATTGCCCTCGGCTTCTAACCGCTCGTTGTCGGTTACGCGGCCTGCGGCTTCTTTGCCCTTGCCGGCGAGGTCTTGCGCAGCGTTCTTGATCTTGTCGTCCGCACCCATGATGATCATCCTTCTGTTGGTGAGCACAGTTTGTGCGCTCATCCAGTCACTGCAGTCCTCAAGCGCGACGGAAGATAGGGGTTGACCGATTTGGGCACCCGTGCTTGGCCTAGTACTACAGTCGCTTTTATTTTATTGTCTTCGGCGTGTTTCGAACGATTTCTGGCGTTCCCGTGTTAATCCTTGCGGGTGGGCGATGATGTTTGTGTGGCAGAGGTACAGGAGTGGGCTGACGGGTTGGAGGAGATCCGTGAGCTGATCGGGCCGCGTTTTGCCCGGTCAGAGCCGTGGGAGAACGCGGTGGACTATCTGCGCGGGCTTCTCTCGGGCCAGGAACGGAAGAATTCCTGGACGCTCTCTGAGCAGGCCGGCCAGGCTGTTCCGGACCGGATGCAGCGTCTTTTGTCGACGACCGACTGGGATCCTGACGCGGTGCGCGATGATCTGCGGTCTTACGTCGTCAAGCATCTCGGCGCGGCCGAGGGTGTGTTGATCGTTGATGAGACCGGGTTTTTGAAGAAAGGAAAGCGTTCCGCCGGGGTCGCCAGGCAGTACTCCGGGACTGCCGGACGGATCGAGAATTCCCAGATCGGTGTGTTCCTGACCTACTCGACGACAGCGGGTCGGACCTTCCTGGATCGGGAGCTCTATCTGCCCAAGGCGTGGGCCGATGACCGAGAACGTTGCGATGCCGCCGGGATCCCCGCCGATCGCGGTTTCAAGACGAAACCAGAGCTGGCCATGGACATGCTCGCCCGGGCGCTGGACGCGGGCGTCCCGGCCCGGTGGGTGACCGGAGACGCGGTCTACGGGCAGTACTACAAACTTCGGAAAGCACTCGAGGATCGAGGCGTGTTCTACTTCCTTGCGGTGCCGATGAATCAGCGTGTCATGGCCAAGACAACGGCGAGTATCCCGGGCGGCGAACGGCGAGCCGACGAACTGATCGCCGCTCTGCCTGCGACCGCGTGGCGGACTCGCTCCGCCGGTAACGGCTCGAAAGGTGATCGCCGCTACGCCTGGGCCAGGGTCCGCATCAACGGTGCACGCGACCCCGACGCCGAGTACTGGCTCCTGGCCAGGCGCAGCCTGAGCGACCCGACCGACATCGCCTACTACCTGACCCACGGACCCAAACGTGTTGCCCTGGCAGACCTGGCCCGGGCCGCCGGAGCCCGCTGGGCCATCGAGGAGAGCTTCCAGACCAGCAAAGGCCAAACAGGACTGGACCACTACCAGGTGCGTCAATACACAGGCTGGTATCGGCACATCACCCTCTCGATGCTCGCCCACGCCTTCCTGACCGTGACCCGGTCAAAAAAGGGGGCCAACATCCAGACGACAGCGACCTCATCACCCTGAGCCTGCCCGAAATCAGGCACCTCCTCGTCTGCCTGGTCTTCACCCAGCCAGCGAACCCCGAACGCGTCCTGAGCCGCTCACGCTGACGACGCCGACATCAACAAACCGCGAAACGACATCACTATCGAACCCGCGGACACACCCCATAAACACGACTGTAGTACTAGGGCGTGTTGATCAAGTGATTTCGGGTGCGCCTGGGCGACCATTGATCATGCATGAGCGTGATGTGGTTTCTGATGAGGCGTGGGCCGTGATCGAGCCGTTGCTGCCACAGGTCCAGGGGCGAAGTCGGCCCTGGCTGGATCACCGTATGGTCGTCGAGGGGATCGCGTGGCGGTTTCGCACGGGTTCGCCCTGGCGTGATCTGCCGGAGCGGTTCGGGCCGTGGAATACCGTGTTCAAACGGTTTGACCGGTGGGCCAAGGACGGCACCTGGCAGAGGATTTTGACGGCCGTGCAGTCTCGCAGCGATCAGCTGGGGAAG
>NZ_FNFU01000008.1 GCF_900101115.1 Cryobacterium psychrotolerans | reverse complement strand
CGACGCGAGCGCATCCGCACCGTCGGCGGCGGCCGATCCGGCGGTCGCCTGCGGGGTTTCGGTGGGGGTGTCCATACGTTAAGTCTCCGCCGAACCACCGACATTCCTACCGACAAAGGGCCGGTCAGCCGCATTTTCTGTGGATAATTCGCAGAAGTCTTCCCTGTGGAGGAATGGCGCCCGGCTAGGCGCGGGCGGAGTCGCCGCCCGGGGCGTTCGGTGCCGGTTCTCGAGGGTCCGGGACCGGCTTCCCGGGCTTGCGCTTGCCCCTCGCTGCCGCGACCATGCCGGCGGCGATCATGTAGCCCGCATAGGAGAGCAACAACACGGCTGCGACGGGGACGATCCAGGCCTTGTTCTCGCCGTTGACGCCGTTGTTCACGTAGCCGATATAGGGCAGTGAGTACCAGAGCCGCCCCTGGATCTGCGCCTCGATCACCTGCTCGCTGTCCGGGGCGCCGTTGTTGTCGCCCTGGAGGGTGAACGAGCGGCTGCCATCTGATGAGGACGCGACGGCAATGATCCGGTGCGTGATCACGCCCGGCTTGCCGGACTGGATCTGGTAGGTGACGACGTCGCCGATCCGGAGGTCATCGGGGTTGACCGGGCGCACGACGATCAGCGTTCCCGGCGGCAGGCGCGGCTCCATCGAACTGGTCAGAACAGTGAGCGGGACCCCACCGGCGACCTTGGGAACGACGATGAGGATGACCGCGAGGGCCAGCACGAGCAGGAGGAGCGCCCCGCTCAGGGCGACGCCGATGTAGTGCCAGAGCCCCTTGTCGAGCTTCGGCCCCGACTTCGGCCCCGACTTCGGCCCCGACTTCGGCCCGGGCTCCGGCCCGGTCTTCGGCTCTGTCCGGGGGGCGGATGTCCCGGCGGCCACGTCGGTCATGACTCCTCGTGCTCGCGGCGGCGGCGGCGGCCGGCCACGAGGAACAGGCCGATTCCGACCAGGAAACCGCCCGTGGCCAGGAGCGGGACGACGAACTCCGTCCCGGTCGTCGGAAGCGAACTCGGAAGCGAGCCCGGAAGCGAGCCCGGAAGCGAGCCCGGTCGGGCAGGATTCGAGGAGACGAGCACGCCCTCATCCTCACATGCGGATGCGGGAAAGGGGCCCGCCTCCGCGTCCCGCATGGCGACCTTCAGCCCGAGGCTGACGCTTTCGTTCTGACCGACCTCACCCGCGAAATCCGCCATCGTATACCTGACGATCATTCTCATGGTCGCCCCTGCCGCAATCGCTTGCGAGGGCACGATGATCTGGCACTCGGCGATTGTGCGCAGGGTGGCCGACAGAGTGGTATCGGTTCCGGAATCCCAGGCGGACACGGTCACTCCGTCGGCGATGTCGCCCGACGAGAACGTCACGTCCCGGGCGCTGACCCGGAGCACGGCGGATGCGCCGGTGGGATTCTTGATCCATAGGCTCGACGCCACCGAGTCGCCGGGCACGAGCAGACCGCCTACGTCGAGGAGGCCTCCGGCGAGTGCCGGAAAGAAGTGGACGCCATCCGTGCTGACAAGGAGGTCGGTCGATGGCGGCGCCTCGCTTGCGGCCGCGCCCGCCAGCCCGATACTCGCGCACACTCCCGCCGCGAGCGCGAGCGCTGCCAGGCGGGCAACGATTCGGGCAGCAGTCATGTCAGATCACCGTCAGCTCACCGTGAAGGACTGCGCGGTTGACCCGTCGCACGTTCGCTGTGTGAGTTGCGTTCCTACTGCGGTGGTTGCTCCCGGCGCCTCCAGGCACTTACCGCTCGCCCGATTCACGAACCGGTACTGGCCGGCGCTCTGCTGGATGACCTCCCATTGCTGCTTGGCGGCCCCGGTGTCGGCTCCGAATTGGGCGCCGGCGCCGTCGATGAGGCTGCCGTCCTTGATCTCCCAGGCGAAGGCCTTCGTGGGGTGAACGATCTTGTAGTAGTAGGTTCCGGTGATGAGCACGACGTTCCACGGCTGGCTATTTCCATTGCAGGTCGTGGTCACCAACGTCGTGCCGTTCGCCGGCGGATTACTCGACCCGTCCAGGCACAAGCCCGTGCTGTCGATCGGCCTGATCTTGTAGCCGGTCGTCGGCGTCACTGCGAGGGTGATCACGTTCGTCGCGCTGGAAACCGCCGATCGGTTGCCCGCGGCATCCTTGGCTTTGATTGTGTAGCTGTAGGTGCTTCCCGCGGTCAACCCGGTGTCAGTGAAGGTGGCCGACGTGACTGTTGCGATGAGTACCGTGCCTCGGTATACCTCATAGCCGGTGACCCCGACGTTGTCGGTGGATGCCGCCCAGGCCAGCGTGGCCTGGGTGCCAGTTGTGCCCGACGCCACCGGGGTGCCCGGGACGCTTGGAGCAATCGTGTCGAGCGTTGTCACGACGGTCGCTACAGAGACGGACCCGTTGCCGGCGGCATCCTTCGCCTTGATTGTGTAGCTGTACGTCGTCGCGGGAGTCAGGCCCGTGTCCGTGAACGTTGTCGACGTCACAGTTCCAACGAGCGTGGTCCCGCGGTAGACCTCATAGCCGGTCACGCCAACGTTGTCCGTGGACGCAGTCCAGATCAATGTGGTCTGCACGCCGGTCGTGCCCGACGCGACCGGCGCTCCCGGGACGGTCGGAGCGGTCGTGTCGAGAGCCGCGGTGGTCACGCTCGTCGGGAGCGACGCGGACTGGTTGCCGGCCGCATCCTTCGCCTTGATCGTGTAGTTGTAGGTCGTGATCGGGGTCAGTCCCGTATCCGTGAACATTGTTGACGTGACCGTTCCAACAAGCGTCGTACCGCGGTAGACCTCATAGCCAGTCACACCAACGTTGTCAGTGGACGCAACCCAGGTCAACGTAGTCTGCGCACTGCTCGTGCCCGACGCCACTGGCGCGCCCGGGACGGTCGGGGCAATCGTGTCTGTCGTTGCCACGGCGGTCGCGCCGGAGACTGACCCATTGCCGGCGGCATCCTTCGCCTTGACTGTGTAGCTGTAGATCGTTCCCGGTGTCAGCCCAATGTCCGTGAACGTCGTCGATGTGACCGTTCCAACGAGCGTCGTACCGCGGTAGATCTCATAGCCGGTCACGCCAACGTTGTCGGTGGAGGCCGCCCAGGTCAGAGTGGTCTGCACGCCGGTCGTCGCCGATGCCACGGGTGCGCCGGGGGCGGTCGGAGCAATCGTGTCTGTCGTTGCCACGGCGGTCGGGCCCGAGACCGACTGATTGCCGGCGGCATCCTTCGCTTTGATCGTGTAATTGTAGGTCGTTGCCGGGGCCAGCCCGGTGTCCGTGAATGTCGTCGCGGTGACAGTACCAACGAGCGTTGCGCCGCGGTAGACGTCATAGCCGGTCACCCCAACGTTGTCAGTGGACGCCGCCCAGGTCAGAGTGGTCTGCACGCCGGTCGTGCCCGATGCCACGGGCGTGCCGGGGGCGGTCGGAGCGATCGTGTCTGTCGTGGTCACGGCGGTCGTGCCGGACACGGTCCCGTTGCCGGCGGCATCCTTCGCCTTGATCACGTAGCTGTACGTCGTGCCCGGGGTCAGACCCGCGTCCGTGAATGTCGTCGCCGTGACGGTTGCGATGAGAAGGCCGGTGCGGTAGACCTCATAGGCGGTCACGCCGACGGTGTCCGTCGACGCCGTCCAGTTCAACGTGGTTGCCACGCCGGTTGTACCGGACGCGACCGGCGTGCCGGGGGCCGTTGGTGCGGTCATGTCGGAAACGGACTGCGCCACAGTCGCTGTGTCCGTGGCCGACCAATTGCCCACTGCGGAGTTTAGGGCGAGGGTCGCAACCATCGATCCCCCGGAGTTCGCGGAGAGCTGCGCGGGGGTGAGCGACGTGGTGACGCAGTAGACCGCGGAGCTTCCGGCGTCCAGGGATCCGGTCAAGGTTGTCCCGGCCGCCCAGGTCTTGCTCGTGGTGGCCGTGCCCGGAACGGGCAGGGCGCAGCTTGACCCGAACAGCACCGGCCACGTATTGACGGGAGCCTGGGCAAGCGGATTCGCGGCGGGTGCGCTGAGCGTGAGCGTGTACGGGGCCGGGATCGTGCCGGTGTTCGTCACGGTGATCGGCGCCGTGGCTGTCGTCACGGTCGGGCCGTACTGAACCGCGAGGGAAGCGAACCCGGCCTGCTGGATGCCGATGGTCCCGGAAGCCACGGATGCCGTCGTGCCGACGGGCGAAGCGGTCCAGCTCGCGCTGGCGACTCCGGTGCCCGCGAGGATGAAGAACAGCGTCAGCCCGACGGAAACGGCGAGGCGGTGAGCCCCTCGGCCCGGCGCGCGGTTCGTCCTGGTCGTCATGGCTCAGCTCTGGATTCCGTCGATGAGGATCCCAAAATTCGTGGCCGATTGCCCCTGGCTCCCGGGGGCGGCGGTCAGGGCCATCGTCACGGATACGCAGAATGTCGCGGAGCTGCCGGCGGCAAGCACGGACCCGACGACTGCGGTCGTCGCCGAGGGGAACGGTCCTGCCCAGCCCGGCGTGAAGGTGCCGCTCGAGCACGCAGCTGGTGAGGCCACGATGCCCCCGCCGATCGTGAGCGACTGGGAGAAGGGTGTGGTCGCCGTCGGCGAGGTCAGCCCGGTGATCCGCACCGAGAGCGGTACATCACCGGTGTTAGTGACCGTCGCTGCGCCGTACGTTGTGAGTCCGGGATACAGCACCGCCGTCGACATCGTGAGCGGCGAGACCGTGAGCGCTGCGGTGCCCGATGTGATTGAGGCGGCCGAGCCTATGGATGTGCTCGAGTTGAGGAGGGCGTACGTGCCGCCTGCTGCGAGGACGGCGAGGCCCATCGCGCCGACGACCACGAGCGTCGCGGTGGCCCTCGGGTGTAGAGAAGAGATTTTGGCCGACCGAGGAGAGGACATGTGAGGCATCCCCTTCGCGAGTCGTGAGGCCAGATGTGGTGCGGGTGAGTCCAGGGTGCCCGCCACCGAGGCGGCGGGCACCCTGGTCGAAGCGACTAGTCCTGGGTGAGGGTGACGGACAGGTCGGCCAGGCTGACCGATCCGTTCTTAGTGCTGTTCTCAGCGCCGGCAGTCGGGTGCTTCGGGAATGTGATTTCGACCGTGACGGTGGCAACCCCGGTGCCCTCTTCGATCGTGTAGGTCGGGCCGAGGCCAGAGATGCCGGTACCGGTCGCCGAGAGCACCGCCGTGTTGGTGAGGTAGCCAGCAAGAGCCACGTCGGCCGCGGCTGAGGACGAGGCCGTGATCGACGCGGTGCCGAGGCCCAGGGTGGCGACAAGGTTGTCGCCGGTGGCAGTGACATCCACGTCTGTCGTGTAGGTGAGGACATCACCAGGAACAGCCACGAAGGTGCTGAGGTCGATGGTCCCGTTTGCGTCGCTCCACTCTCCGCTCGTCAGGTCGGTGGCGAGGTCCAGATTTCCGGCGACGATCGTTCCACCGTCTACCGTGGCGTCGTCGTTCCACAGCGCGAACGTGCCTGCGCCGCCGAGGAGGAGGGCCACACCAGCTGCGCCGGCAATTGAACCCTTGAGGAGCTTGTTCATGATCGTTCCCTTCGCGACATCCAGGATGTCGTTAGTTGCAGGCCGTTCCCCGAAATGGAGCTGAGCTGCGTACTGGGGTTGGGCGCATATTTCGCGATAGGCACGAAGTCTGAATCTGGTGTTCCCCGTCCGGACAAGCCGGACCGAGATCTGCGCAAACGGTCTCGCCTTGCGGCTTTTCCGGCTGCTACGCCATCCCCTCAAGAACTATACGGCGGGACAGACAGATCCGTCTGTCCCTGCTCTACCCCCAGAGATAGGCACGCGCCCACTCACCTAAGCGCGTCCCTATTCGACCGTTGAAGCTGCAATATCGGCTGATTTCGTTGCGAAAACGTGAATCGACGCGCAAATCAGTTGCGTAATCTGTCAACTCTCCTTGAATGCATACGCATGGACGTGCGTGAGCGCCTCCGGCGAAGGCGATGGAACAGAATGGAATCCCACCAAGGAGAAACCGACAAGGAGGACCGGATGCCAGAGCTCACGACCGCGCGGCCGGCGTCGCCCGCAGCTTCCGGCGACGGCCCCTCCGGCGACGGCCCCTCCGTGGTCTGGTTCCGCGACGACCTCCGGCTCAGCGACAACCCGGCTCTGCACGCCGCCATCGAGCGCGGCCGGTCGGTCGTGGTCGTGTACGTTCTCGACGAGCAGTCCCCCGGCATCCGACCGCTCGGCGGCGCGGCCCGCTGGTGGCTGCACGGGAGCCTGCGCTCGCTGGCTGCCTCGCTCGAGCGACTCGGCGCCACCCTGACCCTCCGCCGCGGGCCGGCCGAACCGGTCATCACCGAACTCGCGGCATCCGTCGGCGCAGGCGCCGTGTTCTGGAACCGGCGTTACGGCGCGGCCGAACGGGAGATCGACGCCCGGCTCAAGGCGGCCCTGAGCTCCGGCGGCATCGAAACCCGGAGCTTCGCCGGCTCGCTCCTCTTCGAGCCGTGGACGATCCGCACCGGCCAGGACCGCCCGTACTCCGTCTTCACGCCGTTCTGGCGGTCATGCACGTCCGGTCCCCCGCCTCGGATGCCGCACCCGGCCCCCGAGGCCATCCCCGGACTGGGCGGCGACCTGGGCGGCGACCTCGCCTCCGACCGGCTGGGCGACTGGGCCCTCGAGCCGAGCCATCCCGACTGGGCCGCCGGGCTGCGCGAGGCGTGGGAGCCGGGCGAGGCATCCGCCCACCACCTGCTCAACTCGTTCCTGCGCGATTCCCTCGATGAGTACGCCGACGCGCGCGACGTTCCGGCCCGGGCCGCCACCTCGCGCCTGGCCCCGCACCTGCGCTGGGGCGAGATCAGCCCGTTCCAGGTGTGGCACGCGACCGACGCGGCGCGAGCCCGGGCAACCGGCCCTGCAGCCGCGAGCGCGACCCGCTTCCTCACCGAGCTGGGCTGGCGGGAGTTCTGCTACCACACGCTCTTCCACGCGCCGGAGCTGGCGACCGTGAACATCCGGCGCGAGTTCGACGCGTTCCCGTGGCCGCCGCCGGACGACCGTGCCCTGCGCGCCTGGCAGCAGGGCCGCACCGGGTACCCGCTCGTGGACGCCGGCATGCGGGAGCTCTGGCGCACCGGCAGCATGCACAACCGGGTGCGGATGGTCGTCGCGTCCTTCCTCACCAAGAACCTGCTCATCGACTGGCGGGAAGGCGAACGGTGGTTCTGGGACACCCTCGTCGACGCCGACCCGGCCAGCAACCCGTTCAACTGGCAGTGGGTCGCCGGCTCCGGAGCCGATGCCGCGCCCTACTTCCGGGTCTTCAACCCCCAGCTGCAGGCGGCCAGGTTCGACCCGAACGGCGAATACATCCGAGCCAACGTTCCGGAATGGGGCACGGATGCCTACCCCGTCCCGATCGTCGACCTCGGTGAAACCAGGCGGGCGGCCCTCGCCGCCTACGAGCACGTGAAGAACACGAAGTCGGCCCCCACCGCGGCGGCCGCCAGGGTCGGTGCGGACGAACGAGGCTAGAGGGCGCGCTCCAGCACGAAGTCGTTCTCGTACACCCCGCCGACGAGGAAGCGCTTCACCCCGACGATGACGAATCCGTTCTTCTCATAGAAGCGGATGGCGCGCGCGTTCAACTGGTTCACGCCGAGCCACGTGCCGGCGGCACCGCGCCCGCGGGCAGCCTCGAGGGTCGCCGCCATCAGGGCGGCCGCCGCACCTCGCCCGTGACTCTCGGCGAGCACGTAGAACTTGCTGAGCTCGACGGTCGGGCGAATGCCGACGGCGGCATACGCATCCGTGTCGGTCGGCTCACCGAACACCAGCATCGTGTACCCGACCATCGCCTGCTCGTCTTCGGCCACGAGCACGATGCGGTCGGGGTGAGCGAGGTACTCGTCGAAGTTGGGCTCGGCGAGCACGTCCCGCAGGAATTCCGCAATCGCGGCCGCCGTGGTGTGCGGAGGGCAGGCGAGGGCGAACGTTGCGGCGGCGAGGTCGGCCAGCCCCGTGGCATCCGCCGGGCCGGCCACACGGATCGTGACGGTCATCCCGTCAGCCTACCCAGCCCGGCCTGCCCGTCACGCTGCCGCACCCCCGCCCCGGAGCGGGACGAGGGTGCAGGGATTCACGCGTGGATCAGAGGAAGCGGGCGTAGGCACCGACCGTAAGGAAGGTCGGGAACTCCGGCTCCAGCGCCGCGGTACGGAACACCTCGAGCGCGTCGTCGAAACGGTCCCCGGGCGTGCGCTCGAGACCGGCGAACACCTCGGCCACCAACTCCTCGACCCAGGGCCGGTCAATCCGGCGCCCCTCGGCGGTGACCGAGTTGTCGTGGATCCACTGCCAGATCTGCGACCGCGAGATCTCCGCGGTGGCGGCGTCCTCCATCAGGTTGTCGATCGCCGCGGCGCCGACCCCGCGCAGCCAGGACTCGATGTAGCGCAACGCGATGATCACGTTTCCGCGCACACCGGCCTCGGTGATTTCTCCGCCAATGGATGACACGTCGAGCAGCTGTGCTGCCGTCACCACCACCTCGTCCCTGGTGCGTTCGAGCTGGTTCGGCCGGTCGCCGAGCACCTGGTCGAACTCCGCCTGGGCGGTGGGGATGAGGTCGGGGTGCGCGACCCAGGTGCCGTCGAAGCCGTCGGTCGCCTCGCGGCGCTTGTCCTCCGAGACCTGCTCCAGGGCCTGGGCGGTGACCGCCGGGTCACGCCGGTTCGGGATGAACGCACTCATGCCGCCGATGGCATATGCGCCTCGCCGGTGACAGGTCGACACCAGCAGCTCCGTGTATGCCCGCATGAACGGCACGGTCATGGTGATCTGCTTGCGGTCAGGGAACACGAAGCGGCGGCCTCGGGCGCGGAACGTCTTGATGATGCTGAAGATGTAGTCCCAGCGGCCGGCGTTGAGTCCGGCGCAGTGGTCCCGCAGCTCGTAGAGGATCTCCTCCATCTCAAACGCCGCCTGGATCGTCTCGATCAGCACGGTCGCTCGGATCGTGCCGTGGCCGATGTTCAGGTGGTCTTCGGCGTGGCTGAAGATGTCGTTCCAGAGCCGCGCCTCGCGGTGGCTCTCCAGCTTCGGCAGGTAGAAGTACGGGCCGGAGCCGGTGTCCATCAGCGTGCGGGCGTTGTGGAAGATGTACAGGCCGAAGTCAACGAGGCTGCCGGACGCGGCCATCCGGCGGTTGGCACGGTCGACGAAGGTCAGGTTCTTCTCGACCAGGTGCCAGCCGCGCGGGCGCATCACAATGGTGGGCGTCTTCTCGGCGGTGACCGTGTATTTCTTGCCCTCGGGACTGGTGAAGCTGAGCTGCCCGCGCACGGCGTCGAACAGCGTGATCTGCCCCTCGATGACGTTGGCCCAGGTGGGGCTCGTGGCGTCCTCCTGGTCGGCCAGCCAGACCTTCGCACCGGAGTTGAGGGCGTTGATGGCCATCTTGCGGTCGGTCGGTCCGGTGATTTCGACGCGGCGGTCTTCGAGCCCGGGGCCGGCGCCGGCGACGGTCCAGTTCGGGTCGCGGCGCACGTGCGCCGTCTCGCTGAGGAAGCGCGGGTCCCGGCCGTTGGCCGCATCCACTCGCGTCTGCAGCCGGGCGGCGAGCAGGTCGTGGCGGGTACCCGCGAAACGCTCGTGGAGTTCGGCGATGAACTCCAGCGCCCCCGCTGTGAGGATCTCGCCGTAGCGGGGTCCGAGGTCGCCGGTGATCTCGAGGTGCGGGCGGACGGTTGCGAAGCTGCCGGTGTTCGTCGCGGTGCGCTGCGGGCGTTCGATCGTTGACCGGGGTGAGGTGTTCATTGTCTTTCTCCTTGACAGGTTGTGGAGTCGACGAGCGCGAAATGCGTCGTTGCGGTGGCTGTGATCCCACTCTGGAGCCCCCGCACCCACTCGGACCCGGAAAGTTTGGCAGAAGAAATGTCGTTCTTCTGTTTGCCAGAACTAATCCTCCCGTGTGACGATGAAGCATGGTCCTCGCCGATGCCGTCCCGCGTTCACTGCTCAGTGCTGCCCCCGAGGATGAGGAAGCCGGGCTCGATGCGCTCACGCTCGGCCGCCGCATCCGGGATCTGCGCACGATCCGCAAGATGACCCTGGACGCCCTCGCCACGGCCATCGAACGCGCCCCCTCGCAGGTGTCGATGATCGAGAACGGCAAGCGCGAACCGCGGCTCTCCATGTTGCGCACGATCGCCGCGGCGCTCGGCACGACCGTGGACGACCTGCTCAAAACGGATGCGCCCTCCGAGCGCGCCGCTTTGGAAATCGCGGTCGAGCGGGCCCAGCGCGGACCCGTCTTCACTGCCCTCGGACTGCCGCGCATCCGGGTGAGCAAGGGTCAGAGCGACGAAACGCTCCAGACCCTGCTCACCCTGCACAACGAAATCGAGCGGCTGCACCGGGAGCGCGCAGCGACTCCGGAGGAGGCCAGGCGCGCCAACGCGGAACTGCGTGCGACGATGCGCTCGCGCGACAACTACTTCCCCGAGCTCGAGGCGCAGGCCCTCGAGCTACTGACCGCGGTCGGCCACACCGGGGGGCCGGTCTCCCACCAGGTGGTGGCGGACATGGCCAGCCACCTCGGCTACTCGCTGCACTACGTGGGCGACCTCCCGCATTCCACCCGCTCGGTCACCGACAAACGCAACGGCCGGATCTACCTGCCCACGACGCAGTCCGCGTCGCGGGACTCCCGTTCACCCATCCTGCAGGCGTTCGCCAGCCACCTCTGCGGGCACGGCGAACCCAAAAGTTATGCCGATTTTCTGCGCCAGCGGGTGGAGACCAATTACCTGACCGCGGCCATCCTGCTTCCCGAGAAGGACACCGTGAAGCTGCTCACCGAGGCGAAGAACCTGCGCCGGATCTCGATGGAAGACCTGCGCGACGCGTTCGCGGTCTCCTACGAGACGGCGGCGCACCGCTTCACCAACCTGGCCACCGCGAGGCTGGGCATCCCCGTGCACTTCATGAAGGTCCACGAGTCCGGCACCATGATCAAGGCCTACGAGAACGACTCGGTCCGCTTCCCCAGCGACGCCCTCGGCGCCGTCGAGGGCTCGACGGTGTGCCGCAACTGGACGGCCAGGACCGTCTTCGACATCGAAGACAGGTTCAGCCCCTGGTACCAGTACACGGATACGCCGAGCGGCACGTTCTGGTGCACCTCGCGCATCGAGAAGGCCAAGGAGGGCGACTACTCCGTCAGTGTCGGGGTGCCGTTCACGCACGTGAAATGGTTCCGCGGCAGGGAGACGTCCAACCGCGCGGTGTCGCTCTGCCCGGATGAGTCCTGCTGCCGCCGCGCCCCGGCCGACCTCACCGACCGGTGGGCCGGGCAGTCGTGGCCGGCGGCACGCACACCGACGAGCCTGCTCGCGGCCCTGCCCACCGGAACCTATCCGGGCGTGGATCAGACCGAGGTGTACCAATTCCTGGAGGCGCACTCCCCGCGCTAGCCCGCGGGGTGGGCCGGCGGTGGCAGGATGAAGAGGCGGCAGCGCAGCCGCGGGAAGAGGGCGACTTCGTGGGCACAACGATTTTCGAACGGGCGCGGCCCGCCGCATCCGTCGTCGCGCACTCCCTCGGCGACACCCGGCATGCGCCGTTCTGGCTCGACGACATCGCCCCGCAGGCGCGGCATCCCCGGCTGGCCGCCGACCTGAACTGCGACCTCGCGGTCGTCGGCGCCGGATACCTGGGACTCTGGACCGCCCTCATGGCCAAGCAGCAGAACCCGGCGGCCCGGGTGGTTCTGCTCGAGGCCCGAACCGTCGGCTGGGCTGCCTCCGGGCGCAACGGCGGTTTCTGCGAAGCGAGCCTGACCCACGGCGAGGAGAACGGCCGCACCCGCTGGCCGAACGAGATCGACCGGCTGAACGAACTCGGGCTGGAGAACCTCGACGAGATCGAGCGGAGCGTCGCCGAGCTCGGCCTCGACTGCGACTTCGAGCGCACGGGCGCCATCGACCTCGCCATCGAGGAGCACCAGGTGGAGTGGCTGCGGGAGGAACCGACCAGCGCCGACACCGTCTTCCTCGATGCGGAGGCCCTGCGCGGGCAGGTCGACTCGCCCACCTACCTGGCCGGCGTCTGGCACCGGCGCAGCAATGCGCTGGTGCACCCGGGCAAGCTGGCGGCCAAGCTCGCCCGGGTCGCGACCGAACTCGGCGTCGAGATCTTCGAACACACCCCGGTCCGAAAGGTCGACAGCGCGGGGCTCACTCCGGCCCAGGGCAGCAACCTGGTCACACCGCACGGCACCGTCCGGGCCCGGAAGACCGCGCTGGCCACGAACGTCTTCCCGTCGCTGCTGAAGCGCAACCGACTGTCCACCGTGCCCGTCTACGACTACGTGCTGATGACCGAGCCGCTCAGCCCCGAGCAGCTGGCGGCGATCGGATGGCAGAACCGCCAGGGCCTGAGCGACCTGGCGAACCAGTTCCACTACTACCGGCTGAGCGCCGACAACCGCATCCTCTTCGGCGGCTACGACGCGATCTACCACTATGGCGCGCGGGTCCGGAGCGAGTACGAGAACCGCCCGGCGAGCTACGAGCGGCTCGCGAGCCACTTCTTCACCACCTTCCCGCAGCTGGAAGGCATCCGTTTCAGCCACCGCTGGGCAGGCGCGATCGACACCTCCACCCGGTTCTGCGCCTTCTTCGGAACCGCCCGCGGCGGCCGAATCGCCTACGCGGCCGGCTTCACCGGGCTGGGCGTGGGCGCGACCCACTTCGCGGCGAAGGTCATGCTCGACCAGCTGGCCGGACGCCATACCGAGCGCACGCAGCTGGAGATGGTGCGCGGCCGGGCCCTGCCCTTCCCGCCGGAGCCGATCGCGTCGATGGGCATCCAGACGACGCGGTGGTCGCTCGACCGCGCCGACCACAATCGCGGGCGCCGCAACGCGATCCTGAAGACGCTCGACGCCCTCGGCCTCGGCTTCGATTCCTAGCCCCGCCCCTCGACCCACTGACCAACGGAGACACCGGATGCTCACTCCCGGCCACGCCACCGCAGCCGCAGCCCTGCGAATCGAGCGAGCCCCCGTCCCGGCCGCGCAGGTCGTCGCCGGCGCGCCCGGCACCGGGTCCGCCGTGCTCGATGTGCTCGGCGACACCGAGATCGGCGTCTGGGAGATGTCGCCCGGGGCCATGCGGGACGTCGAGGTCGACGAGGTGTTCCTGGTGCTGACCGGAGCCGCGACCGTCGACTTCGAAGCCGACGGGCGCCGCATCACCCTCGCGCCGGGTGACATCGTGCGCCTCGTCACCGGGATGCGCACCGTCTGGACCGTGACCGAAACACTCCGCAAGCTCTACCTCGCCTGACCTGACCCCCTCCCGCGAAACCGCAGTAGTGCGCGTTATGAACCCGTTTTAGCGCGCACAACTGCGTTTTCGCGGAGGAGGGTCGTCACAACGAAAAACGCTGTAGAGAGCGCCCTTCCCGATCGAGAATGGCAGCATAAAAAGATTTGACGGTAGGAATCGGCATCTTTTCCCTGTCTCGACACGCCGGGCGTGCAATCATCCATTTCCGCTTCGTTGAGGCGCCGGCCGCAGTAGGTTGAGCACACACAATGAGGTGTGCGGCCAGGTGGGCGGACGCGCGAGCCTCCGACTTGATCCGAAAGAGGTCATCATGTCAGTTGATCAACCCACGAAGAAGAGTCTTGGCGACGCGGAGCACCTCAGGGTCCTCGGCTACGACGACTCGTTCATCCGCTCCATGTCCTGGTGGGGTAACTTCGCCCTCGGCTTCACCTACCTGTCGCCGCTCGTCGGCGTCTACTCCCTGTTCGCCCTCGCATTGAGCACGGGGGGCCCGCCCTCGATCTTCTGGCTCGTCATCGTCGGAGCCGGCCAGCTCCTGGTCGCGCTCATCTTTGGCGAGGTCGTGTCGCAGTATCCGATCGCCGGGGGCATCTACCCCTGGACGCGGAGGCTATGGGGCAAGCGCTACGCCTGGATGGCCGCATGGGTGTATATCTGGGCGATGCTGGTGACGATCACGGCCGTCGCGGAATACGGCACCGGCTTCCTCGCGAGCCTGATCAACCTTCCGGTCACCAACGAGGTGACCCTCGGCCTCGCCGCGCTGTTCCTCCTCGTGGCGTTCGGGATCAACTTCTCCGGCACCAAGATGCTCGCTCGAGTCGCCCGGATCGGGCTGGCCGCCGAGCTCATCGGAGTCGTCGGCCTGGGCCTCTACCTGCTGATCTTCCAGCGCAAGCAGGAGTTCAGCGTCTTCTTCGACACCATGGGTGTCGAAGGCGACGGAAGCTACGGTGCCGCCTTCCTCGGCGCAGCGCTGGCCGGCCTCTTCCTGTTCTACGGATTCGAGGCCTGCGGCGACGTCGCGGAGGAAGTCGAGAACCCGGCCCGGCGCATCCCCACCGCCATGATCATGACGATCCTCGTCGGAGGCGTCTCCGCCCTGTTCTCGTTCGGCGGCTACGTGCTCGCCGCGCCCGACCTGCAGGCCATCGTCAACGGTGAGGATGCCGATCCGATTCCCCTGATCCTCGAGTCGTCTCTCGGGACCGTGGGAGCGAAGCTCTTCCTCGTGGTCGCGCTCACCGCATTCCTCTCCTGCGTGCTCAGCCTGCAGGCCGCGGCCAGCCGGCTGCTGTTCTCCTTCGCCAGGGACGGCATGATCCCGGGGCACACCTGGCTGGCGCAGGTCTCCCCGCGCCGCGCGGTTCCGGTCAACGCCCTGATCGTGGCCTGCACGATTCCGCTGCTGCTCTGCGTGCTGATCTACGTGGGCGGCAGCACCCTGCTGATGCGGATCACGGCCTTCGCGGTGATCGGCATCTACGTCGCGTTCCAGGCCGTGGTGCTGGCCGCACTTCGCCAGCGGATCAAGGGCTGGAAGCCGGCCGGACCGTTCAACCTGGGCGCCGCAGGCTTGCTCGTCAACGTGGCCGCCCTCGCCTACGGGCTCTTCGCGATCTACCTGCTGGGACGGCCCGGCACGTCCGGAGTCTTCCTCGACGACTGGATCGTGTTGCTCGGCCTCGGCGTCGTGATGGGCAGCGGGCTGCTCTACCTGTTCATCGCCAAGCCGCACAGCGCCTCGCACGCTCCGGAAGGCGATGCGATCGAAATGGCCAGGCAGATCCGGGAGCACCCCGACACGCAGTAGAAACGTCCAGGCACGCAAGAGGGGCCCGTCGGATGACGGGCCCCTCTTGGCGTTCGCCTTCGTGTCGTTCGCCCCGCGCGGGCCGGGGAAAAAGAAAAGGCCCGCCGAAGCGGGCCTTTCCTCACAGATCGTGAAGCTTAGATGCTGTTCACGTCGAGCGGGATGCCGGGGCCGAACGTGGTCGAGACGGCGCCCTTCGTGATGTAGCGGCCCTTCGAGGAGCTCGGCTTGAGGCGCACGATCTCTTCGAGGGCTGCGCCGATGTTCTCGTTCAGCTGCTCGGCGGTGAAGGATGCCTTGCCGACGACGAAGTGCACGTTGGAGTGCTTGTCGACGCGGAACTCGATCTTTCCGCCCTTGATGTCGGAGACTGCCTTCGCGACGTTGGGCGTCACGGTGCCGGTCTTCGGGTTCGGCATGAGGCCTCGCGGGCCGAGGACCTTACCGAGACGACCGACCTTACCCATGAGCTCCGGGGTCGAGACGGCGGAGTCGAACGAGGTGTAGCCGGCGGCCACCTTCTCGATGAGCTCGTCGCCACCAACCTCGTCGGCGCCTGCAGCGATAGCCGCCTCGGCGGCCGGGCCGGTTGCGAACACGATGACGCGGGCGGTCTTACCGGTACCGTGCGGCAGGATGACGGTGCCGCGCACCATCTGGTCTGCCTTGCGCGGGTCGACACCGAGCTTGAGGGCAACCTCAACCGTGGAGTTGAACTTGGCGGAGCCGGTCTCCTTCGCGAGGGTGACGGCTTCGGTGGGGGTGTAGAACTTGTCGGCTTCGATCTTCTCGGCCGCGGCCCGATAGGCCTTTGACTTCTGTGCCATTTGAATCTCCTGTACAAAAATTTGAGAGTGTGGTGCGAGCCTGGCTGGCTCTTCCACGTACTGCTGGGTGGCGGGATGCCGGGTGGTGAGGGTTACGCCTCGACCGTGATGCCCATGGAACGGGCGGTTCCGGCAATGATCTTCGATGCCGCGTCGAGGTCGTTGGCGTTGAGGTCAACCATCTTCGTCGTGGCGATCTCGCGAACCTGCGCCTGGGTGAGCTTCGCAACCTTGACGGTGTGCGGGGTGCCACTGCCCTTGGCAACGCCGGCTGCCTTCTTGATGAGCTCCGCCGCCGGCGGGGTCTTCAGGATGAACGTGAATGAGCGGTCGTCGTACACGGTGATCTCAACCGGGATGACGTTTCCGCGCTGGGCTTCCGTCTGGGCGTTGTACGCCTTGCAGAACTCCATGATGTTAACGCCGTGCTGGCCAAGCGCCGGCCCGATGGGCGGTGCTGGGTTCGCGGCGCCGGCCTTGATCTGAAGCTTGATCAGACCGGTAACCTTCTTCTTCGGTGCCATTGTTCTTCCTTCTTATTGATGTTCGAGCAGCCACGAGGGCATGCTCTCCCGAGGGCCCGGACGGGCCCCGGTGGACTTAAAGCTTGGTGACCTGGTCGAAGCTGAGCTCGACCGGGGTCTCACGTTCGAACAAGGACACCAGCACGATGAGCTTGCCGCTCTCCGGCTTGATCTCGTTGATGGAACCGGGCAGGCCCGCGAACGAGCCTTCCTTGATGGTGATGGTCTCGCCGATCTCGAAGTCGATCTCGGCGGGCAGCACGCGGGACGCGGCCTTGCCGCCCTGTCCGCCGCCGGTCTTGATGCTCGGAGCCTCGGTGATCTCGACGAGGCTCTTCAGCATGCCGAAAGCCTCTTCGAAGCGGAGCGGGGTGGGGTTGTGCGAGTTGCCGACGAAGCCTGTGACTCCGGGGGTGTGGCGCACAACGGACCAGCTGTCCTCGTTGAGGTCCATGCGAACAAGAACGTAGCCGGGGATGCGCACGCGGGTGACCATCTTGCGCTGGCCGTTCTTGATCTCGACGACGTCTTCCATCGGAACCTCGACCTGGTAGATGTAATCTTCCATGGCCAGCGACTGCTTGCGGTTCTCGATGTTCGACTTCACGCGGCGTTCGAAGCCGGCGTAGGAGTGAATGACGTACCACTTGCCCGGCTGGAAACGCAGTTCCTTACGGAACTCGTCGTACGGGTCCTCCGGGGTCTCCTCGGCTGCTGCCTCGTCGGCGGCTTCGGTCTCGACGTCCACCTCGTCCTCGACGGCCTCTGCGGCAGCCTCGGCTTCATCGGCGGAGTCGATGTCGAGGGCGTCATTGACGACCTCGTCAGCTTCGGGATCGGTGGCCTCAGCCAGGGCGTCCAGCGCGGCGTCGAGGTTGTCTTCGACGTTGGCGTTGGGGTCGATGATGTGCAGGGCTGCGTGCTCGGCAGGCTCTACGGCGCCTTCTTCTTCGGCGAGGATGTTGCCTTCCTGCGCCTCATCCTCGTCAGAGGACTGCTCTGCGGCGGTGGCCCAGTCGACGTCGCCGTGTTTCGTCTCAGTCACTAAATCTCAGTCCTTATCTATCGAACCGGCACGAATACGGTGCCGATTCAGAGTTGCCATGAAAATCACGCGGGATGCGCCGGCCGTCATGCGCTCTAGCCTGACGGCGTTCCGAACACATACGTCACGACGAGCGCGAACACCCAGTCGAGACCCGAAACCAGGGCCATCATGATGACCACGAAAACCAGCACGACGCCCGTGTAACTCAGGAGCTCCTTGCGGGTCGGCGTGACAACCTTGCGGAGTTCAGCCAGAACCTGCTTGATGAACAGGGTCAGCCGAGCGAACGGTCCGCGCTTGGATTCGCGGGCGAGTCTCGCGTTGGCGACGATTTCCTCACTGGGTTCGTCGATAACTGTTCGGGCCACCTGTCACACCTTTCATGGGCCGACGGAAATACCACCGACTTGCAGGGCGGACAGGACTCGAACCTGCAACCTGCGGTTTTGGAGACCGCTGCTCTACCAATTGAGCCACCACCCTAGGAATGAAATCCCCACCACCTCTTCGCGCGCCTTCCGCGTCGTCAGACGACAAAAATGGGCGCAAAAAAGCATGGCAGATTTCAACTACCTCGATCAAGTCTAGGTCACTCCGGCACCGCTGTAAAGCCGAGCCGGGCCTGTGCCGGACCGGGCCTCCCCCCTATGCTCGTATCGTGGCCCACGAACTCAAGCGAATCTCCACCCGGGTCGGCTCCATTGCGGAGTCGGCAACCCTCAAGGTCGACGGCAAGGCCAAGGCGCTCCAGGCGGCCGGTCGTCCCGTCATCAGCTACGCGGCCGGCGAGCCGGACTTCCTGACCCCGGAGCACATCGTCGAGGCCGCGCTGGCCGCGGTGCGGGACCCGAAGAACTACCGCTACACGCCCGCGGCCGGCCTGCCCGAACTCCGTGAGGCCATCGCCGCCAAGACCCTCCGCGACAGCGGCCTGGAGGTGTCGCCCGGCCAGGTCGTCGTGACCAACGGCGGCAAGCAGGCGGTCTACCAGGCCTTCGCGACGCTGCTCGACCCGGGCGACGAGGTGCTCGTGCCCACGCCGTACTGGACCACCTACCCCGAGTCGATCCGGTTGGCCGGCGGCGTGCAGGTGGACGTCTTCGCCGGCAGCGACCAGGGCTACCTCGTCACCGTCGAGCAGCTCGAGGCCGCCCGCACGCCCCGCACGAAGGTGCTGCTGTTCGTGTCGCCGTCCAACCCCACCGGGGCCGTCTACTCCCCCGAACAGACCAGGGCCATCGGCGAGTGGGCCGAGGAACACGGGCTCTGGGTCATCTCGGACGAGATCTACCAGAACCTCACCTACGACGGCGTGCGCGCCGTCTCGATCGTCGAGGCCGTTCCGGCGCTGGCAGACCGCACCATCCTGGTCAACGGCGTCGCCAAGACCTACGCCATGACCGGCTGGCGCCTGGGCTGGATGGTCGGACCCGCCGATGCGATCAAGGCCGCGGCCAACCTCCAGTCGCACCTGTCGTCCAACGTCTCGAACATCTCCCAGCGGGCGGCCATCGCCGCCCTGAACGGGCCGCAGGATGCCGCGCTCGCGATGCGCGACGCCTTCGACCGTCGGCGCAAGATCATCGTGGCCGAGCTGAACAAGATCCCCGGCATGGTCACGCCGACGCCGCAGGGCGCCTTCTACGTCTACCCCGACGTGTCCGGCCTGCTCGGGCGCACCTGGGGCGGGGTGACCGTCACCACCTCGCTGGAACTCGCCGACCTCATCCTCGACCAAACCGAGGTCGCCGTTGTCCCCGGCGAGGCCTTCGGCCCGAGCGGCTACCTGCGCCTCTCCTACGCCCTCGGCGACGCGCCCCTGGTCGAAGGCATCCAGCGCCTCCAGCGCCTCTTCGCCTGACCCCGCCCCTCCCAGGCCCCCAAGCCCCCCCCAAGCCCCTGAGGGGTCGCAAATCGACCTTCCCGAGGCCGATGAAGGTCGATTTGCGACCCCTCACGGCGGCGAACCGTCCGACACTGTGGGATTCTGTGGGATTCTGGGCGCATGACATCCTCCGCCCCCGTTGTGCGGGTTCGCGACCTGCGCAAGTCCTACGGCAGTGTCGACGCCGTCAGCGGGATCAGCTTCGACATCCACCCCGGGGAGACGTTCGCCCTGCTCGGCCCCAACGGCGCGGGGAAGAGCACGACGATCGAGATCCTCGAGGGCTATCGCGACCGCACCTCGGGCGAGGTGAGCGTGCTCGGCGTCGACCCGCGCCGCGCGGGGCTCGGCTGGAAGGCACGCCTGGGCATCGTCCTGCAATCCGCCACGGAGAGCGGCAACGTCACCGTGACCGAACAGCTCACGCACTTCGCCGGCTTCTATCCGAACCCACGCCCCGTCGGCGAGGTCATCGAGGCCGTGGGCCTCCAATCGAAGGCGAAGACCCGCATCGGCAAGCTCTCCGGCGGGCAGCGGCGCCGGGTGGATGTCGCGCTCGGGATCGTCGGACGGCCGGAGTTGCTCTTCCTGGACGAACCGACCACGGGTTTCGACCCCGAGGCGCGCCACCAGTTCTGGGACCTCGTGCGCCGGCTCAAGGACGAGGGAACCACCATCCTGCTCACCACCCACTACCTCGACGAGGCCGCCCGGCTGGGCGACCGAGCCGGGGTGATCAACGAGGGCCGGCTCATCGACATCGGCGCCATCGACGAGATCGGCGGCGCCGAGGCACGCGTGCCGCTCGTGCGCTGGCGGGACGAGACCGGCGCCCTCCGCCAGGCGCGCAGCCAGGAACCCGCCCGGGTCGTCGCGGAGCTCGTCGCGGCGCTGGGCCGGGAACCGGGCGACCTGGAGGTCATCCGGCCGAGCCTGGAAGACGTGTACCTGGGCCTGGTCCGCGGCGCGCGTCCGGAGACCGAGAACAACCGCGAAACGGAGGTCCGCGCATGAGCGCGAGCAGCACAGCCACCTCCGCACCTCGCGGCGGCCTGGGGCGCATCCTGCGGCTCGGCGCCTCCCGGGTGGGGTACGAAACGCGGGTCTATTTCCGCTCGCCGGACAGCGTGTTCTTCACGTTCCTGTTCCCGTTCATCATGCTCGGCATCTTCACGGCGGCCTTCGGCGCGGCCGGCAACATCGGAACGGCGCCGGACGGCAGCGGGGGCATCAGCGTCGGCGCGTACTACCTGCCCGGCATGCTCGCCGCCGGGATGCTGCTCTCCGGCGTGCAGAACCTGGCCGTCGACATTGCCGGGGAGAAATCCGACGGCACGCTCAAGCGCCTCGGCGGCACCCCACTGTCCCCGCTGAGCTATTTCATGGGCAAGATCGGGCAGGTCCTCGTCACCGGCATCCTCCAGGCCGGCCTGCTGCTGCTCGTCGCCCGCTTCCTGCTGGACATCGAGTTGCCGAGCGAGCCGGAGACGTGGCTGACCTTCGCGTGGGTGTTCCTGTTCGGCGTCATCACCAGCGCCTTCCTCGGGATCGCCCTCTCGTCGCTGCCCCGTTCCGGTAAGAGCGCGACGGCCGTGGTCATCCCGATCGTGCTGATCCTGCAGTTCATCTCGGGCGTTTACCTGCAGTTCTACGCTCTGCCCGAATGGATGCAGAACGTCGCCAGCCTGTTCCCGCTGAAATGGATGGCGCAGGGCATGCGCGCCGTGTTCCTGCCGGAGGGCTTCGCCTCCCTCGAACCGTCCGACTCATTCGACCTCCCGCTGGTCGCGCTCAACCTGGCCGTCTGGCTCGTCGTCGGGCTCGTACTCAGTCGGCTCACCTTCCGCTGGATCCGCCGCGACAGCTGACCGCGCGCCCTCATCGCCCCCTCACGCGGCAATTCGACCGGTTACAGGTGCACGCCCACGAGCACGGGTTCCGGCTGCAGGATGACACCGAACTCGGCCTGCACGCGGCCCTGCACGTAGCGGGCGAGTTGTGCGATTTCGTCGGCGGTCGCAGCGCCGGTGTTCGTAAGGGCGAGCGTGTGCTTGCTCGACACAGCAGCGCGCGAGCCGGGCAGTCGGAACCCGCGGGAGATCCCCGCGTGCTCGATCAGCCAGGCCGCGCTGAGCTTCACCAGACGCACCGTGCCCCCCGCTCCGGGGATCGGCCCGACACCGGCGTAGTCGGAGAGCGGAATGACCCGGTCGGGCATCTCGTCCAGGGGCCCGATCGGCCAGCGCGGGGCATCCCCCGGCAGGGTCCGCCCGAACGTCTCGGTCACGATCGGATTCGTGAAGAACGACCCCGCGCTCCACGTGTCGTGGTCGCTCGCGTCGAGCACCATCCCCTTCGACGCGCGCAGGGCGAGCACCGTGTCGCGCAGCGTGGACAGGGGGACGCGGTCCCCGAGCTGCACGCCGAGCGCCCCGGCAAGTTGCCCGTAGGCGACCGGGGCGCTGAGCGCGCTGCCCAGCACGGATGCCTCGGCGCTCGTGTCCTGCAGGTCCAGTTCGATCGCGAGCACGACGCCCCGCAGCCCCTGCTTGAGCACGGACGTGCGGTAGCCCAACTCGAGCTCACCCGCCTCCATCCGGCGGCGTGCGCCCGTCTCGTAGTCGAGGAAGTCGATGGCGACCAGGCTGGAGCCGAGCTCCTGGCCGTAGGCGCCGATGTTCTGCACCGGGGCCGCGCCGGAGGAACCGGGAATCCCGGAGAGCGCCTCGATGCCCGCCCACCCGCGCGCCACGGCCTGCGCGACGACGCTGTCCCACGGTTCACCGGCCTGCACACGCAGGCGCACCCGGTCCCGGTCCGGCGCGGACGAGCTGACCTCGATGCCCCGGGTGATCACGCGGATCACGGTCCCGCCGAAGCCCTCATCGCCGGCGACGGTGTTCGAGCCGCCGCCCAGGAGCATCCAGTCGTCGTCGGAGGACCAGGCCGCCAGGGCCGCATCGACGAGCTCCTGCTCCGTGGCCGGCGCGACCATGCGGGCTGGAACACCGCCGACGCGCATGGTGGTCAGCTGGGACAGGGGAACGGGATCGGTCATCGGCATGGGGCTCAGGCGAGGCTGACGCGCGCCTGCGCCTTGCCGAGGACGGTCTGGTCGTTGAACGTGACGGTCAGGTCGATGCGGGCGACCCGGGCTTCCGCGTCGATGACGCCGACCCTGGCGACGACGGTGACGACCGCGCCGTCAACCGGGTCCACCAGCACCGGGCGGGTGAAACGCACCTGGTAGTCCACGATGCGCGCGGGGTCGCCGACCCAGTCGACGACCGGCTGCACGGCGAATCCCATGGTCAGCATGCCGTGCGCGAGTACGCCGGGCAGGCCGACGGAGACGGCGACGTCATCCCGGTAGTGGATGGGGTTGAAGTCGCCGGATGCCCCGGCGTAGCGCACGAGGGAATCGCGGGTCAGCGCAAAGCTGCCGCCGGCGACGACGTCGCCGACGCTCAGGGACTCGAGGGCGGGTGTGGTGCTCATTCGTCTCCCCTGACAACGAGGGTGGATGTCGCCGTGACGACGTGGGCGCCGGTGGCGTCCAGAACGTTGGACTCCGCTGTGACCATCGAATGACCGCCGAGGCTCTTCACGCTCGCGACGGTCAGGGTCGCGGTGAGCTCGTCGCCGGCGACGATCGGGCGGCTGAAGCTGAAGCGCTGGTCGCCGTGCACGACCCGGCTGAAGTCGATTCCCGCCCCGGGCTCCGAGAGCAGCTGTGCCAGCGTCGCCTCCTGGACGACCACGGCGAACGTGGGCGGGGCGACGACATCGGCGTAGCCGGCCGCGCGCGCGGCCTCCGGGTCGTGGTTGATCGGGTTGGTCGCGAAGACGGCGCGGGAGAACTCGCGCACCTTCTCACGCCCGACGAGGTAGGGCGGCGCGGGCGGGAAGACCCGGCCCTGCAGTTCGGGGTTCACAGACACATCTCGAGTGTAGTTGCGCGAGGCGAAGCGGCTCCCGGCGGGCCGGGAATCGGGCAGAGTAGTGAACGTGGAATTCGTGCGCGTTCGCCTGACCGACCCGAAGGTCGACCCCCTGCTGACCGACCTGCGCCGGGAGTACGACGCCCGCTACGGCGACGGGGACTCCGTGCTCGACGCCCCGGCCGAGGCGTTCGACGCTCCGACGGGATGCTTCGTCGTGCTGCTCCATGAGGGGCGCACGGTCGCCGGCGGCGGCATCCGACGGCTGGACGCGGGCACCTGCGAGGTCAAACGCATGTGGACCAGCCCCGACCATCGCCGCCAGGGCCTCGCCAGCGTCGTGCTCGCCGAGCTCGAGTCGGTGGCCCGGGAACTCGGCTACCGGGCCGTGCGGCTGGAGACCGGCCCCGCCCAGCCGGAGGCGCTCGCCCTCTACCGCCGGCTCGGCTACCGGGAGATCGGCAACTACGGGCAGTACGAAAACGCGACCGGGTTCGAGCGTTCGCTCGCCGGCGACGAAGCCTGATCCACGGGCCGCGGGCACCCGGCATTGGCCTGCGGCACCCTCTGGCGGTAGCGTTGGCATCGCGATGCATAACAAACTAGTCCCCCACCCCGACGTGCCGTTCGACCTCCCCACCGCCGAACGCATTCACGCCGCCGTCGCTCACTACGGTGAGCAGACAGTGATCGACAACTCGATCGCCCTCCTCCGCGGCAAGAACGCCGGCAAGGATTTCCTTCTGTACGCCGGCGGGAAACACGCGCTCGGCATCCTCGACGGTGCCCCTGCCCTGTACTGGCCTGAGCTGTGGGGAGCCCGCGCACTCCTGTACGTGTGGAGCGACGCCGCCGCCCCGTATGTCGTCGTCGGCCTCACCAACCAGGCCTGGCGCGTGCGCGAAATGTGCGCGAGGGTGATCCTGCTCCGCGGCCTCCAGGTCGCCCCCAAGCTCGTGCGGATGACCACCGACGAGGTGCCGCGCGTCCGCGCCGCCGCCCTCCACACACTCGCAGCCCAGGGCACGGCCGAACACCTCGAGGCCATCACCGCGCGGCTCCGCGACCCCGACAAGGACGTCCGCCGGGCGGCGCAGCAGGCCCGCGACGAACTCACGTCCCGGCTGAAACTCCCCACGGAGCAGACGCCCACCGGTGAGTAGCCCCTTCGAGCGCTACGTCGCCATCGGCGACAGCTTCACCGAAGGCGTCGGCGACGAGCTGCCGGGCGGCCAGGTGCGCGGCTGGGCCGACCTTGTCGCGCTCGGGCTCGCCGAGGCGTCCTCCACGCCGGTCGCCTACGCGAACCTCGCCATCCGGGGCAAGCTGCTCGGCCCCATCGTGGCGGGCCAGCTGGAGCCGGCCCTGGCCCAGGCCCCCGACCTGGTGAGCATCTGCGGCGGGGGCAACGACCTGATGCGTCCGCGGGTCGAGATCCCCTACATCGTCGACCTGCTCGCCGTCGTGGTCGACCGCGCGATCGCCCAGGGCGCGCACGTGGTGATGCTCAGCGGGGCGAACCCGTCCCGGCACCTGCCGATGGGCGCGCTCATCCAGCGCCGCGGCGACCTGCTCGCGGATGCCTGCAGGGTGGCGTTCACCCGGCCCGGCGTCACACTCGTCGACAACTGGGCCGACCCGGAACTCGAGGAACGCCGCTTCTGGTCGGCCGACAAGCTGCACCTGAATTCGCGCGGACACACCCGAATCGCCTCTCGCGTGCTCGAGGCGCTCGACCTGGCGGTCCCGGGGGGCTGGGGCACGGATGCCTCCGCAGAGGCCCCGGCGGACGAGCGGGTGCAGGGCACCGCCGCCTACTACCGTGAGTTCGTGTTGCCGTGGATCGGACGCCGGCTCACCGGACGCTCGTCCGGCGACGGGCGTCCGCCGAAGCGGCCGGTCCTGGAACCGGTCGATCTCGGCTGACCGGCGGCGCGAGCGCTAGTCGGTCGCGCCGCCGGCGCGCCCCTCCATCATTTCCTTGAACTTGCGCAGGTCCTTCTTGACGACGTGGTCGTCGACGCCGAAGATGACGCCGGTCTTCTCGAGCAGCCCCTCGGCCACCCAGTCGAGCCTCACCGTGACCCGGCACGACGCGTCGGACAACGCATCGAAGGACACCATCCCGGCGTGCGTCTCATCTCCGCCGACACTGGTCCAGGCGATGCTCTCATTGGGCCGTTGTTCCATGACGGCGTCGAATTCGCGCTCCACCCCGCGGATGCTCACCTTCCAGTGCGAGCGGGTGTCGTCGATCTTCGTGACCGAGTCGACGAAATCGAGGAACTCGGGAAGCGACTCGAGACGGGTCCACCGCGCGTAGGCCCGCTCAACGGGAACGTCAAGGTCGATTTTTTCGGTAACTCGCGCCATTTCATCCTCCAGAATTGTCTTCGCGCCGGCCCTCGCGGCCTGGCCGCACCGGGGATCCGGATCCGCCGGCGACCCGGCGCCCGATGGGAGCAACCACGGCACTCGCGCGCGACCGTACCCCCGACGCAGCGACTATGCGCCACGCAGGCGCAAAAGTCCACCCCCTGGACCGGATTCCCGGGCCTTGGTAGTGTTCCTGCAGATAGGGGTGCTCCCCGAATTCCGGCCCTTAGACCCTAATGAGAGGGTTCCCAATGCGGCCGGAAGAGAAGCACACCTCTCGGGGGTAGGACATCGTCGGGGTGACCTGCCCCCTTATCCCGGCCCGAGCCAGGCGAGCTCCGGGTTCAGCCGCGCGCCTCGTGCCGCTCGCCTCGCGCGACCGGCGACAGCAAGGAAAAAGTCCCGAGATGTTCGAACCTCGGGACTGTGGTAGCGGGAGCGGGAATTGAACCCGCGACACCACGATTATGAGCCGTGTGCTCTAACCAACTGAGCTACCCCGCCACGACCTGTCGGCTGCTTCCAGCCTTCAAGCCTGAGCCCCCTGTGGGAATCGGACCCACTACCTCTTCCTTACCAAGGAAGTGCTCTACCAATGAGCTAAGGGGGCACAGCTTCCCACGTTCGGAAGCCTGCCGCGTTTTTGGCAACCGTAAAAGATTATCACCCATCCGGCCGCCCTGTGACCGCTCGGCCGTTTCCGGGCGGACGGAGAAAACTCCGGCGCCGGCCTACTTCACCGAACCGGCCGTCAACCCCCCGACGATGTACTTCTGGAGGTACAGGAACAGCGCCATGACGGGCAGCGCCGCGAGCACCGCGCCGGCCGAGAAGGCACTCCAGTCGGCGTAGTTCGGGTTGGAGACGAGGCGGTAGAGCCCCACGGCGAGGGTCTGCTTCTCCGGGTCGACGAGCAGCACGCTGGCGAGCACGAAGTCGTTCGTGGTGCTGATGAACGACAGCAGGGAGACGACGGCCAGGATCGGGGCGACCAGGCGCAGGATGATCGTGAAGAAGATGCGCGCGTGGCTCGCGCCGTCGATCTTGGCGGCCTCGTCGATGGATGCCGGAATCGTGTTGAAGAATCCGTACATCAGGAAGGTGTTCACGCCCAGCGCGCCACCCAGGTACACCATGATCAGGCCGATCTGGGAGTTCAGCCCGATCGCCGGGAAGATGTCCCCGATCGTGCTCATCAGCAGGAAGATCGCCACAACCCCGAGCAGTTGCGGGAACATCTGCACGAGCACGATGGTCAGCAGGCCGGTCCGGCGCCCGGTGAAGCGCATCCGCGAAAAGGAGTAGGCGGCGAGAGCGCCGAGAAAGACGCTGCCGAGCGCCGTGATTCCCGCGATCATCAGGGTGTTCCCGAACCAGGCTGCGTACGGAGCCTCCGGCGTGTTCAGGATGCGCACGTAGGCGTCGAAGCCGATTTTCGAGAAGAGCGCGTTGGAGCCGGTGAGCGTGCCGTGCGGGTTCAAGGACGCCGACAACACGTAGAGCAGCGGGAACGTCGAGAACACGACCATGACCAGGCCGACCACATGCCGCCAGCCGGTCGACGCGAACCAGCGCTTGAGGGTGAACGGGCGCTTGACCGGGACGAAGCCGGTGGCCTCCGCGGTCGTGCGGGTTGTCGTTTTCATTAGTTGAGATCCTCCAGCGCCTTTGTCTTCCTGAAGCTGATGATCGAGATGACAGCAACGAGGATGAAGATGATGATCGAGAACGCACTCGCCAGGCCGTAATCCCGGGTCTGCCCGGTGAACGCCACCTTGTAGACCATCGAAATCAGGATGTCCGTGGCACCCACGTTCACGCTGGCTTCCGCATCGCGCGGCCCGCCCCCGGTGAGCATGTAGATCAGGTTGAAGTTGTTGAAGTTGAACGCAAAGGACGCGATCAGCAGCGGTGCCACCGAGACGAGCAGCAGCGGCAGCTTGATCAGGCGGAAGACGGCCCACGGGCTGGCCCCGTCGACTGTCGCCGCCTCCTGCAACTCCTCCGGGATCGACTGCAGGGCACCGGTACAGACGAGGAACATGTACGGGAAGCCGAGCCACAGGTTGACCAGGAGGATGCTGAACTTGGCCAGCCACTCGTTGGTGAGCCAGGGTATCTGCGCGCCGCCGAGCAGCACCTGGTTGATGAATCCGAAGCTCTCGCTGAGCATTCCGGCCCAGACGAGCGCGGAAAGGAACGCGGGGAACGCGTATGGCAGGATCATCGCGACGCGGTAGAACTTGCGCCCCTTCATCCGAAGGTCGTTGAAGACGATCGCGAGGAAGAGCCCGAGCAGGAACGTGGACGCCACGGAGATGCCGGCGAAGAAAAACGTCCAGATGGTCACCGAGACCAGCGGGCCACGGATTCCCTCGTCGGTGAAGGCGCGCACGAAGTTGTCGAAGCCGACATTGATCCGCCAGCCCGGGAGCATCGCCTCACCGTCGGGTGAGGTGAACGCGCCCTCGCCCGTGTCGGAGTAGACCACGCCCGTCCCGGTGTTCGTCATCGTTCCGGCCTGCTCGTCGTAGACGAGGGTCGACAGGTACAGGTAGGCGTTGCGGCCGTCGGGCGTGCGCAGGCTTCCGTCGTTGGGATCCTCGGAGTACGGGACCGCCATCTTCGTGATCTCATCGGTGCGCGCGACGACGTCCTGGAAGCTCAGGGACGTGTATCCGGCGGCGGCGACGGCCTTGCCGCCTTCGACGGTCGCGTCACTGACCCGCTGCAGCGGCTCGTCGTTGCTGCCGATGCTCACGTCGCCGTCGGGGTCGGTGACGAGCAGGCTGAGCGTGCCGACCCGGTCGACCACGGTCACCGC
Source organism: Cryobacterium psychrotolerans (assembly GCF_900101115.1). Lineage (GTDB taxonomy): Bacteria > Actinomycetota > Actinomycetes > Actinomycetales > Microbacteriaceae > Cryobacterium > Cryobacterium psychrotolerans. Next base: position 108,768 of record NZ_FNFU01000008.1, on the reverse strand, counting down.
GTAGGTGGGCGAGTCCGGCACTCGCTCCAGCGCGGAGCTCATCAGCGCCGAGACGGCCTGGTCCTTGTCGCTGTTGTGACCGGTGCTGTAGTTCGTGAAGCCGATGTAGGCGGTGTAGCCGACGGCGAAGATCTGGAAGATCACCAGGAAGATGACGCCGGGGGTGAGGTATTTGGCGGGCAGTTTGCCCGGCGAGAAGTAGATCCAGTTGACGATGAGGGTGACGGCGAGCACGAGGCCGAACACGATCCATTGGCCCTTGGCGAAGAGCACGAAGAGCGCATACAGTGCGATGGCATCGACGAGGCCGAGCAGGATGATTTTGACCAGGATGGCCTTGAGGCCGGCCGAGGCCGCCTCGGCTATCCGTGCGGCCTGTCGCTGGCGCCTGTTCGGTTTCTCTTCGTTGGCGACGTCCTCGTCGGTGATGATGCTCATGTGCCTGGTATCCCTAGCCTTCAACCTGCCAATAGCGAATCCCCGGGCGGATGCGCGTACGCATCCGCCCGGGGAATGAGGGGGGTGTTAGCCGATCGCCTTCGTGACGTCAGCCGACAGCTTCGTCCAGGTGGCCGCTGGGTCGGCGCCGTTGATGACGGCCGCCTGCGCGATTCCCCAGAACTGCCAGACCTGGCCCATTGCCGGGATGGCCGGCATCGGGACGGCCTCGGCACCGACGGCCGCGAAGCCGGCGATGATCGGGTCGGCCGATGCGGCCTCGGCCGAAGCCGAGAGCGCGGGGAGGATGTTGCCGGACTTGAAGAGCTCGGTCTGGACTGCCTCGGTGCCGAGGTAGTTGACCAGGAAGTCGTTCGCGGCAACCTTGTTCTTGCTCTGCTCGCTGACGAAGAAGCCCTTGACGCCGGCAAACGGCTGGGCCGCGTCCTTGGACGGCGGCGCGATGGTGTCGACGGCGAGGTTGATGCCCGCCTCCTTCGCTGCTCCGACGTTCCACGGTCCGGTCAGCCAGAAAGCTGCCTTTCCGGTGGTGAAGGCATCCTTGGCGATGTCACCGGTGATCTCGGTGTTGAAGACGCCGGTGCCCTTCTTGCCCTGGCTGCCGAGCCAGGTCGCGAATTCCACGCCGCCCGCGTTGCCGAGCTCCAGCTTGGTCGAGTCGTAGCCACCGTCGGCGTCGGTGCCGAACACCGGTGCGCCGAACGAGGTCTGGAACGGGTACAGGTGGTACGGGTTGCCGTCGGCACCCTGCTCCACGACGAACGGGTACTTGACGCCGGAAGCCGTGCCCTTGGCGATCATGTCGTCGTACGAGGTGGGTGCGGTCTTGACGAGGTCGGCGTTACGCAGCAGCGCCAGGTTCTCGATGGCGTAGGGGAGCATGTAGGTCTTGCCCTCGTACGTGGAGGCGTTCACCGCGACGTCGAGGAAGCCGTCTGCCTTGTCGCCGAGTTCGATCGGGGCGACGACGCCGTTGGTCACGAGCTCACCGAGCCAGTCGTGGGCGCCCATGGTGACGTCGGGCCCCTTGCCGGACGGAACCTGCTGGATGAAGTCATCCTTCAGCTTTGCGTTGTCCTTGGAGACGAGCTTGACCTTGACGCCGGTCTCGTCGGTGTACGACGCAGCGGCATCCTTCAATGCGTCGATGCGCTCGGCGTCGACCCAGACGGTCAGGGAGCCGGAGTTCTTGGCGGGGTCCGCCTTCTCGGTGCCCGCGGAGCATCCGGCCAAAGCCAGTGTTGCGACGATTGCTACTGCACCGGCAGCGAGCAGGCCGTTCTTTTTCACCATCATTGGTGTGCCTTTCTAGAGGAACGCTGACAAAAATGCAAGCGATTACATGTATAACCCGTCATTGAGGGATTGACAACTCAACAAAATACAATCGGTACCAGTTCGTTATTTTGACCGGAATTCACCTCTATGCAAACGCTTCCATGATGGTCCGGATGCCGTAAAGTCTTCCTCATGACAGGCTCAGAGTGGTGGAGAACCGCCGTTATTTACCAGATCTATCCGCGCTCGTTCGCTGACGCGAACGGCGACGGCATGGGAGACCTCGCCGGCATCACCGGCCGCCTCCCCGATTTGCAGGAACTCGGGATCGACGCCATCTGGCTGTCGCCGATGTACACCTCCCCGCAACGCGATGCCGGCTACGACGTCGCCGACTACTGCGACGTCGACCCGCTCTTCGGCACCCTCGGGGACTTCGACATCCTGCAGCGCACCGCCCACTCGCTCGGCATCCGGGTCATCGTCGACCTCGTGCCCAACCATTCCTCGAGCGATCACCCGTGGTTCCAGGCGGCCCTCGCCGCCGGGGCCGGCAGCGAGGAGCGCGCGCACTACATCTTCCGCAACGGCCAGGGCGCGGCCGGTGAGCTTCCGCCGAATAACTGGGAGTCCGTCTTCGGCGGCAACGCCTGGACACGCGTCACCGACCCCGACGACACGCCCGGCCAATGGTACCTGCATCTCTTCGACAGCACCCAGCCCGACTTCGACTGGGACAATCCCTGGGTGCGCGAGCAGTTCCGCGACGTCCTGCGCTTCTGGCTTGATCGCGGAGTCGACGGATTCCGCGTCGACGTCGCGCACGGCATGATCAAGGCCGTCGGCCTCCCGGACTACACCAAGCCGGCCGTCGGCGGAAGCATGGGCGGCGGCGGCGGCCTCGAGCCCGGCATCAGCTCGGAGCCTGCGGACTCGCCGCCGTACTGGGCCCAGGACGGCGTGCACGACATCTACCGGGACTGGCGCATCATCCTCGACGAGTACCCCGGCGAGCGGATCCTCGCGGCCGAGGCGTGGGTCGACCCGCTCGCCCGGGTCGCCGAGTGGGTGCGCCCGGATGAGATGCACCAGGCCTTCAACTTCGCCTACCTCGAGACGCCGTGGCAGGCACCGGCGCTCCGCCGGGTCATCGACGAGTCCCTCGCTGCCTTCGGGGCGGTCGGGGCGCCGAGCACCTGGGTCCTGTCCAACCACGACGTTGTGCGCCACGCGACCCGGCTGGCGCTGTCCGGAGACAACCTGCAGGGCCATGGCATCGGTCCGAACACGGTCGGACTGCCCGACCCGGCCGTCGGCCTGCGCCGCGCCCGCGCCGCCACCGCGCTCATGCTGGCCCTCCCCGGCTCAAGCTACCTCTACCAGGGCGAGGAGCTGGGCCTGCCCGAGGTGGTCGACCTGCCCGACCACGCCCGCGAAGATCCGACCTGGTTCCGCACCGGCGGGGAGCGCTACGGCCGCGACGGCTGCCGCGTGCCCATCCCCTGGCAGGCGGAGGCGCCGTCCTACGGGTTCGGCCCGTCGGAGGCCAGCTGGCTGCCCCAGCCGGCCGAGTGGGCGCACCTCGCGCGCGACCTGCAGGAGGGCGTGCCCGGTTCGACGCTCGAGCTCTACAAGCTCGCCCTGCGGTTGCGCCGGGAGCAGTCGCTTGCCCTGGGCGGGGTGGAGTGGCTGGACGGCTTCGGGGACGCGGTCGTCGCGTTCCGGAACGGCGACGTGCTGGTCCTCGCGAACACCGGGGCGTCTCCCGTGGTACTCCCCGGCGGTGAGGTCCTGCTCTCCAGCGACACCCTGACCGGGCGCACCCTTCCCGGCGACACCACCGCCTGGCTCCGCGCGTAGGTCGCCCCCGGGCGCCCGTCCACGTTGAGTTGCGGACAAAGTACCTTCACTTCGCCAACGAAGGTACTTTCTCCGCGACTCAGTCGGAGAAGTCCGTGGTGGAGTGAGGGTGCGCGCTGGGCGCAGGGCGCTGGACGCGCTGGCGCGCGAACCTAGTTCGTGTTGGCGTAGAGCCACTCGAGCGGGTCGACGTGGGTGCCGTTCAGGCCGCCGCGTCGAATCTCGAAGTGCAGGTGCGGGCCGGTCGACATGCCCGTGTCGCCGGTCTTGCCGACCACCTGGCCGACCTTGACCACGTCACCGACCTTGAAGAGCATCGAGCCGTGGATCATGTGCGCGTAGACGCTGGAGACCAGTTCGCCGTCGATCATGTGGTCGATGACCATGTGCACGCCGAGGCTTCCCTCGCCGTCGATGGCCTGGCTCACGACGCCGTCGGCGATCGACTGGATGGGCGCGCCGATACCGGGGTTGAAGTCCTGGCCGCGGTGGTTGCTCGAGCAGCCGGCGCAGTCGCGGAAGCCGAACTTTGAGCCGATGTGCACGCCAACGGCGAAGGGCCACTGGATGGTGCCGTTCGGGTTGTTGGTGAAGGTCGCTTCCATCCGGATGCCGCTGGCCGCAGCAACCTCGGCGATGGTCTGCGCCTTGTAGCCGTCGCGGTTGACCGTGATGGTGTCCGTCCCGCTGGCGCGAGCCAGCATCTGGGCCGGTTCGCCGTTCGTCGATCGCTGCGCGTCGAAGGCGGCGGCCTGCACGTCGGCCGAGGACAGCAGCGCTTCGGCCGGCAGGGAGGTGGAGACCGCCATCAGGGCAACGAAGGCCATCGCGGCCACGGTGAGGCTCTTCGCGGCCATCGTGCGTGCCCGGTCGCCGGCGGGCCGGACGGGCGGGGTCGCGGCGCGGACCGTCGGCGAAAAGGACGCGGGGGCCGGGGCCGGCTCGGCGGGCGGCGCAAGGGGAACAGCGGGCGCGGCAGCCCGACGTCCGGAGAATTCCTTGCGGCGGGACCTGGCCGAACGGGCCTCCTGCTCCTGCGCGCGCAGCTGGGCGCGGCTGGGCAGCGGAATCGCCGTCGACGTGGTGGTGGGGACCTCCGCCACCAGCAGTTCGAACGCCGAGACCAGGTCGCCCACCGGCGGTGCCGCGACGGCACGGTCGGATTCGGTCAGGACGGCCGGGACGAGGTCGGGTTCGCTGAGCTCGGCGCTGATCAGGAAATCGGCGACCGCAGTGAGCGGAGCGGGCGGCGCGGGCGGCGCGTCATCGTGCGCATCGGCCAAGGCGAGCGGAGCGGGCGCCGGCATCGGTGCGGGCTCGAGAGCTGCCGCTACGGGCGCGGCGGGGGCGAGGGGTGCACTGGCGAGGAGATCGCGTTCGCGCTGTTCGCGAAGCTCGCGGCGAGTGAGCGGCTGCACAGTCCCAGCGGGGTCACCCGCACCGGGCACACAGGCGTCCGGGGCTGAAGAGTGACGTGACAAAGGGCAGGACTTTCGGAGCGGCGGTCAGGTGGCGTGGAGCTCATCTTGGCCAGCGCCAAAATAACAATTGGGTCAAGGCTAGTCCTCGAGGGCCCGCAATTCCAGTCGACCCGCCCGGATGGCACCCGAAAACGGGGGTGGCGACGCCCCCGTCCGTTCACCTTCCGGACACCCGCAAGCCCCTCGGGATCCGCGTCATTCCGCGGTCTGAGACCCCGCCGAACGCGGGATCCGGTTCAGTCGTCCGCCTCGGCCGGGCGGCCCGCAAAGATCTCGGCGAGAAGCGGCTCGAAGGCGTCGTAGACGTCGGGCGCACCGGCGATGAGGAGCCCGCGGCCCTCGGGATCGCCCCCGAGCCCGCCGACCCTGGCGCCGGCCTCCCGGGCGATCAGCGCGCCCGCCGCGTGGTCCCAGGGGTTGAGTCCGCGCTCGTAATAGAGATCGAGTCGACCCGCCGCCACCCCGCACAGGTCGAGGGCGGCAGACCCCATGCGACGGATGTCCCGAACCCGGCCGATGAGCGCGCGAACGATCGTCGCCTCGTCCACCCGCCGAGAGGCACTGTAGGAGAAGCCCGTGCCCAGCAGGGCCAGCGCGAGCGGCACTCCGGTGTTGGCCTGCAGCCTTCGGTCCGCCAGGTAGGCGCCCGCGCCGGCCAGTGCCGTGAACGCCTCGCCGGTGGCCGGGTTGACGACCGCGCCGGCGAGGGCGGTCCAGGTGTCGGGGTCAGGGTCGCCCTCGACGACGGCGATGCTGACGGCGTAGGCGGGGATGCCGTAGAGGTAGTTGACCGTGCCGTCGATCGGGTCGACGACCCAGGTGAGTCCGGAGCTGCCGGCGGTGGCCTCGGACTCCTCGCCGTAGAATCCGTCGTTCGGCCGGGCCTCCGCGAGGAGCCCTCGGATGAGCGCCTCGGTTTCCCGGTCGGCGGGGGTGACGATGTCCTCGGCCGACGACTTCGTGGCGGCAACGGAGACACCCTCGTCCCGTCGGCGGCGGGCCAGGCCCGCTGCGGCGAGCGCGGTCTCGCGGGCGAGGGTGAGCAGTCCGGCTGGCACGGTCGCGGTCATGGCACCAAACTAGCCCGGCCCGGGAGAAGCACAGAAGCCCCGCCCGGGAGAAAGGCAGAAGCCCCGCCCGGGCCTCCGTGGAGGTCGGGCGGGGCTGTCATCCCGGTCACCACCGGGGCTGTGGCGAGTGCGAGATTCGAACTCACGAAGGCTACGCCGTCTGATTTACAGTCAGATCCCTTTGGCCACTTGGGTAACTCGCCAGTACGCACCCGACCATATGAGAACACGTGACCGGAGGCGCTGAATCAGAATACTAGGCTCAGGGCCCCAGTGAGAAATCAGCGGTGCGATCGGCGCGCTCCCGGCGTCGATATGATTCCTCCTGACCCCCGTCTTCAGTCCGGTTAGGAAACCCCATGGTCGGCATCGACGAGGTAGCCCGCCTTGCGGGCGTCTCCACCGCCACCGTTTCCCGCGCGCTCAGCGGCAGCGCCCACGTGTCACCGGCGACCCGGGTCAAGGTCGAAGCCGCGGCCGGGGAACTCGGCTACGTCGTGTCCTCCACCGCATCCAGCCTCGCGTCGGGCCGGATGAAGAACATCGGCGTCGTGGTGCCCTTTCTCAACCGGTGGTTCTTCTCCAGCGTCGTCGAGGGCGCGCAACAGACCCTCCTGCGCAACGGCTACGACCTCACCCTCTACAACCTGACCGGCGGCGGGGAAGAGCGACGCAGCGTCTTCGAGCATTTCCTGCTGCGCCAGCGGGTGGATGCCGTGATCGCGATCTCGCTCGAACTCACCGAGAACGAGGTGGCCCGCCTGCACGCGCTCGGCAAGCCCCTCGTGGGCGTGGGCGGCCCGATTCCCGGCGTGCGCACGCTCACCATCGACGATGTCGCCGTCGCGCGGCTGGCGACCGAGCACCTCCTCGCCCTCGGCCACACTCGCATCGCGCACATCGGCGGGAACAAGGCACTCGACCTCGACTTCCACCTTCCGACGAACCGCCGCATCGGGTACGAGTACGCCCTCACCGAGGCCGGGATCGACCCGTCGCCGGAGCTGTTCCAACCGGCGGACTTCACCATGCCCGGCGGCTACCAGGCCGCCAAGCAGCTCCTCGGCCGGGCGCACAACCGGCCCACCGCCATCTTCGCGGCGTCCGACGAGATGGCGATCGGCTGCATCCTGGCCGCTCGGGACCTCGGAATGGTCGTGCCGCGGGACGTCTCGGTGATCGGCATCGACGACCACGAGCTGGCGGAGTTCTTCGGGCTGAGCACGATCGCGCAGTTCCCCAAGGGGCAGGGGGAGGCAGCGGTGGGGATCCTCCTGGACCAGCTGCATCCGGGCAAGCATGACCAGGCCGGCCTCAACACCCCGATGCCGTTCGAACTCATCGTGCGCTCGAGCACGGCCCGGCCCCAGTAGCCGGTCCGGTCGCGGCTCAGGAGGTGCGCTCGTACCTCCATGGGAGAACGGTCATGTCCAGGCGATGCCTCGGGCCTTCCGCGTCGACGAGCTCCGGCGCGCCGAAGGAGACGTCGCCCTCCCAGAGGACCACGCGCGGGTCGGCGTGGAACCGCGACTCGAAGTAGTCGGGAGCGGCCGCGCGCGCCCGCGCGAGGGCGTGATCGGCGCTGTCGGCGCCCACGAGCGCGCTAAGGCTCACCCAGGTCGGCGGCGCCAGCCGGAACAGTCCCGAGGCGTGGCGCTCCAGGGCGTCCGCGGGGGAAATCCAGATGTGGTCGACGCTCTCGTCGGGGTTCAGCATAACCGGGTCGCCGGGCGCCTTCGCGTAGTAGAACCAGGTTTGGAAGCGCCTCGCCTGGGTCTCCGACGGGGTCCACCGCGCGACCGTCACCAGGGACTCGACCGTCACCGTGAGGCCGGTCTCCTCGAGCGTCTCCCGCGCCGCGGCCTGCCGGGCCGCGGCCTGCTCGTCGCCGGCCGCCACCGCCGCGGCGTCCTCCGGGTCGACGCGCCCGCCGGGGAAGACCCAGGCACCGGCAAACGACCCGCGATGATGCGGCCGTTCGAGCAGGAGCACTTCGATGCCCCGGGCGGAGTCCCGCAGGAGGATGACGGTCGCTGCCGGCTCCGCGTCGTTCGCCGGCCGGGGAGCTTCACTGGGGTGCATGTAAGCCACGATAGTAGGCTGCCGATCATGGGCAACGACGGGACATCGGGCAGGCACGGCATCGCCCGGAGCAGCCTCCTGACACGGAGGCGGCTCGCTCCCAACCCCGGTCCGATGACGCTCGACGGCACCAACTCCTACCTCATCGGCGCGCCGGGCGCCGCGTCGATCGTGGTGGTCGACCCCGGCCCGGTCGATGACGGCCACCTGGCCGCGCTGGCCGGGGCGGGCCCGGTCGAGCTCGTGCTCATCACTCACCACCACCCCGATCACACCGCCGCGAGCGAGCGGTTCGCGCGGCTGACCGGCGCCCGGGTGCGGGCAGTCGACCCCGCGTTCTGTGTCAACGGTGAACCGCTGCAGGGCGGGGAGGAGATTCGCGCGGCGGGAACTCGCATCCGCGTCATCGCGACGCCCGGCCACACGGCGGATTCCGTCTGTTTCCACCTGCCCGACGACGGGCCGAACGGCTCCGTGATCACCGGCGACACCATCCTCGGGCGCGGAACGAGCGTGATCGTTCACCCCGACGGCGCCCTCGGCCCGTACTTGCGCTCCCTGTCCACGCTGCGGGCGCTCGGACCGGCCACCGTGCTGCCCGCCCACGGCCCGTCGCTGCCCGACCTCGCGGCGATCTGCGAGGCCTACCTCGCGCACCGGCGCGAACGCCTCGACCAGGTGCGCCGATCGCTGGTCGACCTCGGGCCGGACGCGACGGTCGAGCAGGTCACCGATCGCGTGTACGCCGAGGCGGATGCCGCGGTGCGATCCGCCGCAGAGGCATCCGTTCGCGCGCAACTGGCCTACCTCGCGGGATCGAGCCAGCCCGGCCCAGGCGGAACTCGTTAGCATTGCAGGCATGGCAGACCCAACGTTATACATCTAGATGGTTCTGGGGGTCTCCTGGGGGTCGACACTGATGCTGGGGTGAGGGGACCTGATCATTCATATTCACTCGGCACCATCGCGAGCCACCCTCCCGTCGTCGCTGACCTAAAACGCGTCCGGGAACATCAGCCGTTGGCTGGTTGCCGCGACGCGAGTCTCGGAATTAACCGCAGCACGTTCTGCGAGTACACCGCTTGCAGGACGTCGTCGGGCAAGTCGATTCCTGAAATCATCCAGCGCCCCATCAGTTGGGGATTCTCCGCACTATGGGGGAAGTACTCGTCCTCCGTTTCGAGAAAGCGGAAGTGGGTTGGGTAGCTCTCGCCCGACGCAGGGATCTCGTCGGCGCCGAAAAGCACCCTGTGGGGATGCCTCAAGATGAGTTCGCGGGTTGCTCGCGGCTGACGTCCGAGTTGCGCCAGCCTGGCAGCAATGTCGATATTGAGATTCGGGTAGCTGTCGAGCATGCGGCCGACCCAGCCAAGGTTTTCGGCATAGCAGCCGGCGTGGACGGCAACGAAGGTGACAGCGGGGTGCGCCGCGACTACATGCTCAAGCGCTTCCATCAGACGAGCGAATGTGGGTCGCCCGCTGCCGTGGAAAGACCAGTCCGGTCGCTCGATCAGCATCTCGTAATTTTCATTCCGCTGGTCGACGGGCTCGAAAAAGGCGACCGGGTCGGCAATATGCCACCAGATCGGAAGTTCGAGTTCGGCCGCCGCCTCCCAGACGGGAGTCAGCCGGGGGTCGTCGGGGAGCACGAGAACGCCATCAGAGTCTCGAATACTCAAGCCGAGGTCTTTCCATATCTTGATTCCTGCTGCGCCCATCCGTGCGGCCTCGACCAGCTGGGAAACCAGTACGTCTGCGCCCGCGCCTTCTTCCAGGACCGACCAGTTCAAATGAGCGAAGGTCGCGAAGTGACCAGGAAACGCATAGTCGAACCGCTCCAGATTCTCTCGAAGCTCTGTACCCCAGCGTCCGTCGAGGTTTACGAACCCGTGCACGTTGAACGCGGCCATCTTCTCTATCCACCTGGCTACGTCCTCGACAAGCCAGCGGCCGGGCTCACCCACCCAGTCGCTCAGCCACCGCCCCGGGTGCGTGTGGGCGTCGACCGCGGGAAACTTGGCCATCAGGCGCTGGTGAGCGGGTAGCACGACCTGCGGCTGCGGTCGGTAGTCATTGAGCGGAAGGTATGTAGGCGGTGGGACCGGGTGGTTCATGCTTGGCCTTTCGTAGTTGTCGGGCGATGAGACAGTGGAACCGAGCAGAACAGTGCGCGGCCGGGCCGGAGGTCCTGCTGGTGCCAATTCTCGGTTCCCTCGTGGAACGACCCTCCCCCACCCCCGTGACAATGGATATCGATGAACCCAGGAGTGAGCCAGAGACCTTTAGCGTCAACGACGTGCTCTGGCCGATGCTCGCCGACGACCCTCCGCAACGACTCGTCAAGAGATGTCCATACACCGGAGGCGAGGACAGTGTCGCCGCCGAAGAGGACCCACGCATCGTCGGCAACTCGGCCGCCGGTCACCAAGTTTGCCGAGTGGATCAGCGTCAGGGAGAGATCTCGCTGACCTCCCGTTTCAGTCGCGGATGAAAGGGTGTTCGGTTCATTCGAACCCGTCCGTGTACTCAATACTCGTCCTCCATGTGTGATGGGTGGGCATGGGTCGCCCCGATCGTCCGCATCCTCGCGGGTAACCAGACTGGGCTAGATGCCAGCAACGCCGAAACGATACTGGCTCGTGCTCTGGTAGAGCTCTCCGGGACGAAGCACAGCCGATTCGAATCCAGGCGTATTTGGAGCGTTGGAGGGCCGCTCAGGCTCAATTGCAAAAGCGTCTGCCTGCCGGTATACGTTTCCGCCCGAACCAACCAGCCCCCCATTCAGGAAGTTACCGGTATAGAAGTCCACGGCAGGTTCCGTTGTCCATACCTCCATCGTTCGCCCGGACTTCGGCTCTTCAAAGCGTGCTGCAAATGCTAATCCGGAGCCGTCAATCCTGGATCGATTCAGCAGAAAGTTATGGTCATATCCTTTTGAAATTTGGATCTGTCGTGAGCCAGTCCGGATTCGTTCGCCGATGGCGCGCGCCGTCCTGAAATCCATCTCTGTTCCAGCCACGGCTCGTATTTCGCCAGTGGGGAGCAGGTCCTCCCCGACTGGGAGAAAGTTCTCCGCGTCAAGTTGAGCGAGATGGCCCAGAGCGCTTCCGAAGCCTTCCCCGCCTAGGTTAAAAAAACTGTGGTTCGTAAGATTGATGATGGTCGGCGCGTCGGTGGTCGCGGCGTACTGCACCTCAAGAGTGTTGTCAGCGGTCAGCTCATAACGCACGTCGATGCTCAGCGTTCCGGGATAGCCCTCCTCACCGTCGCAACTCACGTAATGCAAGGTGAGCGAACTGTCGTCGATGTCGGCGACCTGCCAAATCTTCCTGTCAAAGCCCTCGTGGCCGCCATGCAGACTGCTCGGCGAGTCATTGACTGAAACTTGATACGACGTGCCATCAATCGAGAACCGGCCCTGCGCAATCCGATTGGCATACCGGCCGATGATGGCCCCGAAATATGGACTGCTCGACACGTAGTCGTCCAGTCCGGTGAAACCCAGGACAACGTTCTTGAGGTGACCGTCGCGATCAGGGACTTGCAGGGAGCGGATGACGCCTCCGTAAGTCAGTATTTCGACGCTCGCACCTGAACGGTTGCCCAACGTGACCTTGTGGACTTCACGCCCGTCGGACAGTTGTCCAAATAGCTCTTTATTCATGGCAGGCCTTTCGCTTCGAATCTCATGGCAGGCGGGCGTCAATCCAGCCGTTCAGCGGCGACTTCGTTCAATCTCTGCTGCATATGGTTTGGGATCAGAATCCCGAAATTTCGTGCCGCCTCGAGCACCGTAGCGGCTGTGATTTCCTGATTGATCGTGTGTACGCTCCCGACTTTCATCGCGCTGATTATCGATGCAAAGCGATTCGCGTCGTGAAGCCCGACTCCATGCGCAAGTGCGGCAACGACGCCGGCCAAATGAGCGTCTCCTGCCCCTGCCGTGCTTAGGACGGCGACTTCGGGCGCCGGCGTGTGTTGCAGGGACTCTCCGTCCCATGTCCAACTCCCGTGTCGTCCGGCCGTGATGACGAGGGACAGGTGATCGTTCTGGAGAAGCAGTCCTTCCATTGACCGATGCACGATCTCAGGCGCCGACTCAACGGACGGGGGGATGCTGGCAAAGGCCCTCGCTTCGTCCAAGTTCAGGGCCAGGAGATCAACGCTTTCCAACATCCCGCTTGATAGGACCGCCGGGGCCTCTCCCGTTACGAATGCTGCAACACGCAGGAACCCCGCCTGTGTAGCAAGCCGAAGAAGCTCGGCCCGGCTTTCCAGCGGGACCTCGGGCAGGGCCAGGGCTATGCCCGCACTTCCGACGCCTTCCAACTCGTCCTCAAGCGCGCGAATGTCCTCGAGACTCACGTCGTCTGAAGCTGACCGTTGAGTAGTCAAATTGCCGCCGTCACCATTGGGGTAGATGTAGCAAACGGCGAAGAGCGTGGTTTTTCCGGTCACAACCTTGACGTGGCGAAGGTCCAGTCCGATTTGGCGCATGTCATCGAGCAGAATCGGGCCAGCGGCGTCGGCCCCGACCTTGCCAACAGGGATAATGGGAAAGTCTCGGCCGAGTAGCGTTTGCAGATAATGAGAAACGATGTGCAGTTTGCAGTAGTCTCGCGACTCCAACAAAACAGCTGCGCGACTCTCTTCACGACCCAGGGTGGCGTTCCCATTCAGCGCCAACGTGATCCCCGATCCAATTCCTCCGGTAGCCACGATGAGCCGCGGCTCCGTTGAGGAGATCACTGCGACCCACCTCTCACGCGGTCTCTGACGAGCAAACACGAAACCCGAATACGGTTGGCCTTTAATTTGTCATTAGCCATGTCTGTCTCTCTCTTTTGCGACGGCACTTGGTGGTACAGGGAAGCCTGACTGTCTGGCGAACACGCAGTCGCCCGCGCCCTGAGCCGGAGAGCGAACCGTCATCGACCACAACAATCATGCGGGGCCGGAGCCATGCGCGTCAATACTTGCATTAATACACGTCTTGACAGTCCTCCCTGTTGCACACATCATGAGTGCATGAGGACTTTGAATGAGTTGGAAGGGTCACAACTCGATCCGAAACTGGCTCTTTGGGAACAGGTTGCCATCGCGATTGAGACTGGGATCAGGTCATCGGGTACTCCCGGTATGCAACTCCCGTCGGAGGCCGATCAGCGCGCTCGACATGGCGTCAGCCGCGTCACGCTGCGCCAAGCCCTCCATCACCTCCAAGATAAGGGGCTCGTGGAGTCCAGTCCAGGTCGCGGCTGGTTTATCCGTGATGAACGCGCGTACAGGCCTCCGAGCGATGCTCGGAAATCTGAACCGCGCCCCCTCTTCGAACCTCCGGGGAAGCTGATGAGCTTCACCGAAATGGCACGGTCCCGTGGACTCACACCTGACTCCGTCGTATTAGAACAGCGCGTCCGCCCCGCGACCTTTGACGAAGCGGAGGCGCTGGCGATCGCGCCGGGCGCGGATGTGTTCCTGCTTCGTCGCCTTCGCCGGTTGAACGGACTCGCAGTCGCGCTAGATCAGAACCTGATTCCGTTTCAGGTCCTGCCTGGGGCGCTCATTCAGGACTTCACGAAGACTTCGTTGCATGCCGCGTTTCATTCCGCCGGGGCCACCCCGGTGGTCGCAGACGCAGAGGTTGAAGCGGTCGTTGCTGACGCTGAGCAAGCCCGGCTGCTGGAAGCGGCCGAAGGATTCCCGCTCTTAAAGGTGCGCCAAAACTTCTTTGACGCGCAGGGGCGAACAATCGAGCGGGGCGTCATCGTCTACCGAGGTGATCGCTACCGCTACCGGACGCGGCTCGTTCCCTAAACGGTTCGCAACATCCGCCTGGTCACCTTTGCCTCCGTGCCGCGGAGTCACTCTCCTTGGCGCTGTGCACAGCAGTTCACAGGTCCAGATAAACACTCGTCTACTGAACGGAAACAAGATGAACAAGAACAATCTCTACTCCTGGTGCAGTGTGCGGGTCGAAGATCTGCAAACACACCCTGACCGAACTACCCCGCTTCGCCTTTGCGCGGACAGCGCCGCGATGGGTGAGCTCATGGCGCGAGAGCTGGTAGACGAAATAAGTGTTGCCGCCCGAGAAGGCAGACGGTACCGAGCGATCATTCCTTGCGGCCCGGGCGGCTGGTACGAGCCGTTCGCGCGTTTGGTGAATGATGAGAGCGTCAATCTGCACCATGTGGAGGTGTTCCACATGGATGAATGCTTGGACTGGGAGGGCCGCGTCCTACCGCGATCCCACCCATACTCGTTCCGCGGCTTTATGGAGAAGTATTTCTATGACGCCATTAGACCGGAGCTGTCGATAAGGGAAGAGAACCGCCACTGGCTTGAGCCTGAAACGATGGCCCAAGTCGAGGACGCGATTGCGTCTGCGCCGATAGACATCGCATACGGAGGCTGGGGACAGGACGGCCACGTCGCTTATAACCAGGCGCGCCGAAACCCATACAGTCAGGTTTCTGTCGATGAGGTCCGCCGGTCGACGATACGCATACAGGACAATAATTGGGACACAATCATCGCCTTGGGTCAACGAGTTCTGGGGTCGGGATACCAATTTGTGCCTCCGATGTCCGTGACGCTCGGCATGAGCCAGATTCTCGCTGCGCAGAAGATACGCCTTTTCAGCGACACGGGGTCTTGGAAACAAACGGCGCTTCGAGTTGGCCTGTTCAGCCCTCAAGATGCGGAGTATCCGATCACCCTGTTGCAGGAACACCCCGATGCCCTACTGACTGCAACCCTTGACACTGCCGACCACCCAATCAGCAGACACCCGGAATGGGATTTCGGACTCGCTCTTGAATCTGCGAGTCGGCCGCGACCTACGTCAGACTGGTCGCCGAGTACGCCCTCCTGCACGGCTCCTTCGGGCGGGGTGCGAACGTCGTCATGCAACTCCTGAAGGCGCTAAAACGCGACGCGGGCGCATTACTCGCCTCAGCGTCCTCGCGGACATGAGCGCCTTCGGCCCCACCGTCGACGCCGCCATCGCCCGTGTCCGCGAGGACGTGGCTCGCCTGCACGGCGAGCTCACCCGCTACGGGCTCGTGGCCTGGACCGGCGGCAATGTCTCCGGGCGTGTGCCCGGCGCCGACCTCTTCGTGATCAAGCCCAGTGGCGTCGACTACGCCAACCTCGCCCCGGACAACATGATCCTGTGCGACCTCGACGGTGGCGTCATCCCTGGCTCCTCCGGTTCCGAACGGTCACCGTCGAGCGACACCGCCGCGCACTCCTACGTCTACCGCCACATGCCGGGGGTGGGTGGAGTCGTGCACACGCACTCCGCCTACGCCACCGCGTGGGCCGCTCGGGGAGAGGCTATCCCGTGCGTCATCACGGCCATGGCCGACGAATTCGGCGGCCCCGTGCCTATCGGCACGTTCGCGATCATCGGTGACGACACGATCGGCCGCGGCATCGTCGAAACGCTGACCGGGCACCGGTCTCGGGCGGTACTCATGCAAAACCACGGCCCGTTCACTATCGGCAAGGACGCCCGCGACGCCGTCAAGGCCGCCGTCATGGTCGAAGACGTTGCCCGCACCGTGCACCTCGCTCGGCAGGGCGGCGAACTCATCCCTATCCCGCAAGCGGCGATCGACTCACTCTTCAACCGCTACCAGAACGTTTACGGACAAGCACCGCAAGGAACACTCAGCTAATGCCTACTCTCACCACCACCCTCGACAACCAGCAAGTCTCGTTCCTCACTGGCCGCCAGAACGATTACTTCGACGAGACACTGCGGTAGGTCGCCGACCAGTCCCGGGCGATCGCCGACGCCCGGCGGGAGCAGCGCCAGCCCGGTAAGGTCGTCACTTTCGCGGAAGACCTCGCCGTGATGGAGGACGACTTCCAGGACTACGTCATAGCTCACGAGTTGCTGCATCTCCGCTACCGCGATCATGGGAAAAAAGGTATCCCGCGCTTCATCACCCCGAATCATTGAGGACATGCACGAGTGGAATGATCAGGGCGAGTAGATGAGCGCCCTTCCGGGCATCAGCCTGCGGAACCCTACGGATAGTGCAACTGACCCCAGGTGACGCTTTCGTGCTCCGGCCAAGCCATCGGGATGACTCGTCCGCCATGAGCTCCCTCGCAAATGCGCGCGGCTGTTGCGTGGCCGTGCGCGCCAGCGCCCGTTGCAACCCCGTGCGGGAACGCGGCGCGCAGGCTACTGGTGATCTGCACACCGCGGAGAATCGCCGGCGCATAATGGGCGAATCGCCACGCCTGATGCGCTTTACCTGGCTCGCATCTTGCTACCGGGCGATGACAGTCGGGGCGCGCCTAGGATTGGACTGACGCAACGGGCGAAAGATGCCCCCAAGCAGGGCTAATGCGAGCGCTCTGGTAGCTCTCGTGGAAGCTGACACGCCCGGACACTTCCTGCGAGGCGCTAAAATTCCTGATCAAATGGCATAAAGGGAGCAATCACATGGCAGACTCAACGTTCGACATCGTCAGCAAGGTCGACCAGATGGAGGCGGACAACGCTCTCCACCAGGCGCAGAAGGAAGTCGTGCAGCGGTACGACTTCAAGAACGTGGGGGCCTCGATCGAGCAGAGCGGCGAGAAGGTACTCATGAAGGCCACCAGTGAGGAACGTGTCAAGGCGATCCTCGAGGTCTACGAGGCCAAGCTGATCAAGCGCGGCATCTCCCTGCGCAGCATCGACGCCGGCGAGCCGTACGCGTCGGGCAAGGAGTACCGGATCGAGGCGTCGCTGAAGGCGGGCATCGACCAGGAGCAGGCGAAGAAGATCAACAAGATCATTCGCGACGAGGCGCCGAAGAGCGTCAAGAGCCAGATCCAGGGCGATGAGTTGCGCGTCAGCTCGAAGAGCCGGGACGACCTGCAGGCGACGATGGCGTTGCTCAAGGGCAAGGACCTCGACGTCGCGCTCCAGTTCGTGAACTTCCGCTAGCCTCCGCCGAAAACCGCAGCAGCTCGGGCTCCTGAACATCGGGGTGAACGCGTAGGCGGCTCCCGGCCGCACCCCCCGGTAGGCTCGCAGCAGATCCGTGAGTCAACCCGAGGGAGCATCATGATCGACCGCGACAGACTGGCCCACCTGCACGAGCGCGAACTGGCGAGCTTCGCAAGCCGGAATCCGAAGTCCGCCGCCGCGTACGCCGCCGCCACGCACCTCTTCGGCAAGGTGCCGATGACGTGGATGAACAAGAAGGCCGGCGGGTTCCCGCTCTACCTCGCGGGGGCACGGGGCAACCGGGTCACCGACATCGACGGGCACGAGTACATCGACTTCGCACTCGGCGACACCGGCGCCATGGCCGGGCATTCACCGCAGGCCGTGGTCGACGCCATCGGCCGTCGCATCTACGAGCAGGGCGGCCTGACCACGATGCTGCCGACCGAAGACGCCGAATGGGTCGGCGCCGAGCTCACCCGCCGGTTCGGGGTCGACCGGTGGAGCTTCTCGCTCACCGCTACCGACGCGAACCGCTGGGCGATCCGCCTGGTGCGCGCGCTCACCGATCGCCCGAAGATCCTCTTCCACAGCTACTGCTACCACGGCAGCGTCGACGAGTCGCTGATCGTCGTCGGCCCGGACGGGGAAGGCATGAGCCGCCCCGGCAACGTCGGAGCGCCGGTCGATGTCACCCAGACCAGCCGGGTGGCGGAGTTCAACGACCTCGAGGGCCTGGAGCGCCAGCTGGCGCACGAGGATGTCGCCGCCGTGCTGATCGAGCCGGCACTGACGAACATCGGCATCGTGCTGCCCGACCCGGGCTACCACGAGGCCGTGCGCGAGCTCACTCGCAAGTACGGGACGCTCCTGATCATCGACGAGACGCACACGTTCTCGGCCGGTCCGGGCGGCGCCACGAAGGCCTGGGGCCTGGATCCGGACATCGTCGTGATCGGCAAGGCGATCGGCGGCGGCATCCCGAGCGGCGCGTACGGCCTGTCCGCGGAGATCGCCGACCGGGTGCTCGGCCGCACCGACCTCGACCTCGTCGACATGGGCGGGGTCGGCGGCACGCTGGCCGGCAGCCCGCTGTCGGTCGCCGCGATGCGCGCCACCCTCGAGCACGTGCTCACGGATGACGCCTTCGACGGGATGATCGCCACCGCGACCCTGTTCACGGAGGGCATGCAGGCCATCCTGGACGAGCTGGAGCTGCCCTGGGCAATCAACCAGCTCGGCGCCCGCGCCGAGTACCGGTTCGTGAAGCCCTACCCGCGCACTGGAACCGAGGCGCACGAGGCCGCGGACGAGGGGATCGAGGACTTCCTGCACCTCTACCTGGCGAACCGGGGCATCCTGCTCACGCCGTTCCACAACATGGCCCTGATGTCCCCCGATACGAGCGCCGCGGACGTCGAGGCGCACCTCGCCGTGTTCCAGTCCGCCGTCCGCGAGCTCCTGAACCGCTAACCCCCCGATCCCTCTCGCCAATCCCCCCATCCCCCTTCGCCGAACTGTGAGTTTGGCACCTTCCCGGACCCCGGGAAGGTGCCAAACTCACAGTTCGGCGGATGAGCGGGGAGGCTATTCGGCGCGGGAGATGTTGACCATGTCGGGGCGCGGGACGACCTTGACGCGGGTGCGTCCGTCCTCGGCGCCCAGGGCGAGCTCGTGCAGGTCGAGGTTGTGCCACCCGGCCAGGTTCGTGTACCGGATTCCGCGTTCGTGCAACAGGTCGAGGATGCTCTGCTCGGACGGAGACTCGGGCCGCCACCAGTTGCCGAGGTCGTTGATCAGGTGCCTGATGGTTTCCATCGCGTCCGACTTGGTGTGGCCGATCAGCCCGACCGGACCGCGCTTGATCCACCCGGTCACGTAGACGCCGTACATCTGCTGGTTGGCGCTGGCCGAACCGGACGACGGGGCGCCCTTCCAGAGCACCTGCCCCTCGCGGTTGGGAATGACGCCGCGCTTCTTGTCGAACGGGATGCCGGGCAGCGGCGTGCCGAAGTAGCCGACCGCCCGGTAGAGGGCCTGGATCGGCAGCTCGCGGATCTCGCCGGTCCCGACGACCCCGCCGGCGCCATCCGGCCGGGTGCGCTCGTACCGGAACGCGCCGACCCGGCCCGTGCCGTCGTCGACGACCTCGACCGGCTTTGCGAAGAAGTGCAGGTGCAGCCTGCGGCTCGCCGTCCCGGTTTCGCGCTGGCGCCACTGGTTCAGCACCTTGTCGATGACGAAGACCTGCTTGTTGCTCGCGACCGCGTCCCTGGCCGCGTCGTCGTAGTCGAAGTCCTCGTCGTAGAGCACGATGTCCACGTCGCGCAGCTCGCCCAGCTCCCGCAGTTCGAGCGGGGTGAACTTCACGGATGTCGGCCCGCGGCGCCCGAACACGTGCACGTCGGTGACCGGCGAGGCCTTGAGCCCCTCGTAGACGTTGGCCGGGATCTCGGTGGAGAGCAGGTCGTCGGCGTGCTTGGCCAGGATGCGCGCGACATCCAGCGCCACATTGCCGTTGCCGATGACGGCCACGTCCGTGGCGTCCAGGGGCCAGGTGCGCGGCACGTCGGGATGCCCGTCGAACCAGCTCACGAATCCGGCCGCTCCGTAGGAGCCCTCGAGGTCGATGCCGGGGATCTTGAGGTCGGCGTCGTGCACGGCGCCGGTGGCGAAGATCACGGCGTTGTAGTGCTTCTTCAGGTCTTCGAGGGTAATGTCCGTGCCGTAGCGCACGTTGCCGAACAGGCGGATGTCCCCGCGATCGAGCACATTCCGCAGCGCGGAGATGATGCCCTTGATCCGCGGGTGGTCGGGCGCGACCCCGTACCGGACCAGGCCGTAGGGCGCCGGGAGGTGGTCGAACAGGTCGATCGACACGTCGAAGTTCCGCTCCGCCTTGAGCAGGATGTCGGCGGCGTAGATGCCCGCGGGCCCCGCGCCGACTATGGCCAATCGCAACTTGGTCATGGGAGCCCTTCTAGCTGGATCGCTCGACGATTGTTTCGGCAAAGCGGGTCAGCGCCTTCTTGACGGATCCGGCCGGCAGGGGGCTCAGCGCCTCCACCGCGTCGCGGGCCCAGCCGTGTGCCTCGGCCAGCGTCTCCGCGGTGACCTCGTGTTCCCGCAGCGCCGCGATGGCCGCGTCGGCGGCGGCGGAGGGAGCGCCGCCGCTGGACATCACGTCTTCCTCGAGCCGGTTCACGAGGGAGGCCGCGCCCGCATCCGTTTGCGCTCGCTCCCGCAGCCGCAGGAGCGGCAGCGTCGCCACCCCGGCGCGCAGGTCGGTGCCGGGCACCTTGCCGGTCGACTCCGGCTGGGGGGACAGGTCGATGACGTCGTCGATCAGCTGGAAGGCGACGCCGATCCTTTCGCCGAACATCACGACGGGACGCTCGAGCTCGCCCGGGGCGCCGGAGAACACGACGCCAGCCTGCGCGGCGGCCGCAATGAGCGATCCGGTCTTGTCGGCGAGCACCTGGATGTAATGCTGCACCGGGTCCGCGCCGCCCTGCGCGCCGACGGTTTCGTGCAGCTGGCCGAGGACGAGGCGTTCGAAGGTGTCCGCCTGAAGGCGGATCGCGCGCTCCCCCAGCCGGGCCATGAGCTGGCTGGCCCGGGCAAACAGCAGGTCCCCGGTGAGGATGGCGACGGAGTTGCCCCACACGGTCTGCGCGCTCGGGATGCCGCGCCGCTTGTCGGCGTCGTCCATCACGTCGTCGTGGTACAGCGAGGCCAGGTGCGTGATCTCGATCGCGGTCGCCGCGGTCACCACGTCGGGCACCGAACCGCCGCCGAGGTGGGCGGTGAGGAGGGCGAGCATCGGGCGCACGCGCTTGCCGCCGGCATTCAGCAGGTAACGGCTGGTCACATTGGCGATGTCGTCGGCGAACGTGACCTCGGCGAGCAACCCGGACTCCACCTGCACGAGGCCGGCGTCGATGCCGGCGGCCAGTCCACGGTCGGCGGCCGTCGAGAAGATGCGGTCACGGAGGCCGAGTTGCGACGTCACCGACGGACTGCGGCGGATCACGGGAGCGCTCGGTTTCACTCTGTCAGCCTAAACGATTGGAACCGGGAAGAAATCAGGAGTCCGCCACGGGCGTATCCGCCGGCTTGATCCCGCGGTGCAGAGCGACGATGCCGAGGGTGAGGTTGCGGTGCGCGACCGAGACGAAACCGGCGTCCCGCAGCCAACCGGCGAGCGTGGCCTGGTCCGGCCAGGCCGCGATCGATTCGCCGAGGTAGTCGTAGGCCTCGGCGTTCGACGAGACGAGCGTGACGATCCGGGGCATCACGTGATTGAGGTAGGCGAAGTAGCCGGCGCGGATCGGCCCGAAGGGCGGCGTCGAGAACTCGCAGATGACGACGCGCCCGCCCGGCTTGACGACCCGGTAGAACTCGTCGAGCGCCTTCTTCGGCGGGGACACGTTGCGGAGTCCGAAGGAGATGGTAACGGCGTCGAACTCGTTGTCGGCGAAGGGAAGCGCCGTCGCATCCGCCTGCACGAACTCGAGGTTCGGGTTGTCGGCGTGGCGCGTGCGGCCGACCTCGATCATCCCACCGGAGAAGTCGGCGGCGACGACGTGCGCGCCGGTGCGGGTCAGGGCGACGCTCGAGGTTCCGGTGCCGGCGGCGATGTCGAGGATGCGCTCGCCCCGTTGCGGGTTGACCGCCTTCGTCGTCGCCAGGCGCCAGAGCGCGGCGTTGCCGACCGAGAGCACGGCGTTGGTGCGGTCGTAGTGCGTGGAGACCTGGTCGAACATGGCGGCAACCTGCTTCGGCTGCTTGTTGAGGTCTGCCCTAGTCATCCATCCAGTCTAGGTCGGGCCGGGCCACGCCGGACTCGGGCGTAGTCTGGACCCGTGAATGTGCAGGCCCTGACGGTCGAAACCACCCCGATTCCCGACATCCGTCAACTCATTCCGCTGCTCGACGGGCGCGACCCGCTGCTCTGGATGCGCCGCGGCCAGGGCCTGGCCGGCATCGGCACCGCGCTTCGGCTCGAGTTCTCCGGGCCGGGCCGCATGACGGATGCCGCACTCGCCTGGCGCCGCGTCGTGGAAGCGGCCGCGGTGACCGACCCGCTCGCCCGCACCGGCACCGGACTGCTCGCGTTCGGCGCCTTCGCCTTCGACGAGTCCTCCGCCGAGGCCAGCGTGCTGATCGTGCCGCAGGTCATCGTCGGCCGGGAGGACGGACAGTGCTGGGTGACCAGGATCTGGCCCACCGGCTCCGACGCGCCGGACATCCCGCTCGAGCTGCACCCCCTGGGCGACGAATACCGGGTCGCCCTGGGCCCCGGGTCCCTGTCGGCAGCCGGCTACCGGGCCGCGGTCGCCGAGGCGGTCGGGCGGATTGCCGCCCAGGACCTGAGCAAGGTCGTGCTCGCACGCGACCTGGCCGGACGGCTCCCCGCCGCGGCCGACCTGCGCCGGCCGATCACCGAACTCGCGCTCGGCTACCCGGACTGCTGGACCTACGCCGTCGACGGCCTGTTCGGCTCGAGCCCGGAGACCCTGATCCGGGCCGACCACGGCGAGGTGAACGCCCGGGTGCTCGCCGGGACAATCTCGCGGGGGGCGGATCCCGTCGCCGACACCGAGGCCGCCCTGGCCCTGGCGACCTCGACCAAGGACGGCGACGAGCACGAGTTCGCCGTGCAGAGCGTGCTCCAGTCGCTCCGCCCGCACACCTCGCACATCACCACGAGCGAGATCCCGTTCACGGTGAAACTGCCGAACCTGTGGCACCTCGCGACCGACCTCGAGGGCACGCTGAGTGACGGCTCCACCTCGCTGGACCTGATCGCCGCCCTGCACCCGACCGCCGCGGTGGCCGGCACCCCCACGGCGAGCGCCCTCGCGCTCATCCGCGAACTGGAACCGTTCGACCGCGGTCGGTACGCGGGGCCGGTGGGCTGGGTCGGCGCCGATGGCGACGGTGAGTGGGCCATCGCCCTGCGCTGCGCCCAGGTCGGTCCGGACGGTGACGTTACCGCGTACGCTGGCTGCGGCATCGTGCTGGACTCTGACCCCGAGAAGGAACTCGCCGAAACCCGGATGAAGTTCCGACCGGTCGTCGAGGCCTTCGACTGACCCCGCCGCTCAGGACGCGCGGAGGCGGGCCTTTTCCGTCTTGATGTCGTAGTCCGCTTCCGGCCAGCTGAGCTCCATTCGGGTGAGCGCGTCGATCAGCAGGTGCTGCACCGCGAGGCGGGCGTACCATTTGTGGTCGGCCGGGATGACGAACCACGGGGCCGCCGTCGTCGAGGTGCGCTCAAGGGCGACCTGGTAGGCCTCCTGGTAGGCGGGCCAGTGCAGCCGCTCGTCGACGTCTCCCGGGTTGTACTTCCAGTATTTGTCCGGCCGGTCGAGCCGCTCGGCGAGGCGCGATTTCTGCTCGTCGGAGCTGATGTGCAGCATCACCTTGATGACCGTCGTGCCGTCGTCGGTGAGCTCCTGCTCGAACGCGTTGATCTCGTCATAGCGCTCGTCGATCGTCTCCAGCGGGAACAGCTCCCGCACCCGGGTGATCAGCACATCCTCGTAGTGGGAGCGGTCGAAGACACCGATCCGGCCGGCGCCGGGAAGCTGCTTGCGGATGCGCCAGAGGAAGTCGTGGGAGAGTTCGGCCTTCGTGGGCGCCTTGAAGGCCAAGTGGTCGATGCCCTGCGGGTCGGCCGCGCCGACGACGTGGCGAACGATTCCGCCCTTGCCGGAGGTGTCCATGGCCTGGAGCACGAGGAGCACCTTGCGCTCGTCCCCGTCCTGGCTGCCGGCGAAGAACATCTCCTGCTGGTGACGGAAGATGCTGGCGCCCTTCCGCAGCGCCTCGACCGAGTGCTTCTTCTTGCCGTCGAAGCCGGGGGTCGACGTCGTGTCGACGTCGGCGAGGCTGAATCCCGGATTCACGCGGAGCGAGTCGATCGGGTCGCCCGTCCAGAACTTTTCGATTTTCGCCTTCGCGCCCATGCCGAGCCCCTTCGTCCGTGGTCAATCCGTCCGTGGTCAATCCGCCAACACTACAGCGGGCACCGGTGCAGGCGGCTACCGGGCGAGCGGAACTTCGAGGATGCTCGGGCCGCGAGGGGGACCGGTCAGCGCCCGTTCGAGCTCGCTCCGGGTCGCCGCGCGGCTGTACTCCCAGCCGTAGGCCGAAGCCAGCGCGGACAGGTCGACCCGCTGCGGCGTGAACAGCACGCGGTCGAGGGCCGCGGCCGGAGCCGATGCGGCCACCTCGAGGCCGTCGAAGATACTGCCTCCCCCGTCATTGCCCACGATGACCTGCAGGCGGGGCAGCGGCTCCCCCGGCGCCAGGAGCAACGATCCGGCGTCGTGCAGGAGGGCCAGGTCGCCCAGCAGCAGCCGGGTGGTCCCGGTCGAGCGGGGATCCGGCCCCGCCTGGCCGGCCAGCGCGATTCCGATGGCCGTGGCGACGGTGCCATCGATCCCGGCCAGGCCGCGGTTGGCGTGCACGCTGATCTTCTTGCCGGGCACGCGGCTGTCGGCCTCCCGGATCAGGCGGGACGCACCGAGGACCAGCCGGTCGTGCGGCCACGACGCCCGCCAGAGGGTATCCACGAGCATGGGGCGGGTGACCGGGGCGCGCATGAAGGCGAGTTCGGCGCGGCCGATGCCCCGCTCATCGATCGGCGCGGCGGCCAGTGCCGGGTCGGCCGCGAGGATCTGCCGGCTGGTCATCACCCATCGGCCGAGCCACTCCCGTGCCTCCGGGGTCGCCGCTGCTGCGGCGGCCTCCTCGTCCGGCCGGGCCGCGGCAGCGAAGTGCGCCACCCGGTGACCGGGGTTGTACCTCTCGGCGCCCGGCGAGGCCACGACGATGGCCTCAACGTCGCCCCGCTGGAGCAGGGCGGGGATCTCCCGGCTGAGCGTCGGGTGACCGAACACGATCGCGCGCTCGATCCGTCCGCCGAAGTCGGGGTCGCGCAGCAGTTCCCGGTAGGCCGCCACCAGGGTGGGCCCGAAGCGGGCACCGCTGGACACCTCGGCGAGCAGCGGCCAGCCGCCGGCGCGGGCGAACTCCTCGGCCGCCGGGCCGGCCGCGTGGCCGGCGATGACGACCGTGCGCGGACCCGCGGCCACCGCCAGCGGCCGGTCGGACGCGGGCCGGTCGGCCTCGGGCCGGGCGGAGGCAGGCGGGTCGGCCTCGGCGGGCGGCTCATCGCCGGTCAGGGTCACCGCGCTCGAGAGCGGTTCCCGGAAGGCCAGGTTCAGCTGCACCGGGCCGGGGCCGGCCGGCCGGATGCCGGTCGACGTGATGCCGGTCGATTTGATGCCGGCCGCCGCCTCCAGCGCCCGCCGGGCGAGGGCGAGGGCGCCGCGCTGCTCGCCGGAGCCGCCGACCGGGGCGGGCTCGTCGACGCTGAGCCGCACGGCCCCGCCGAACAGGCCCGGCTGCACCGTGGTCTGGTTCGACCCGATGCCGCGCAGTTCATCGGGCCGGTCGGCGGTGAGCAGGATCATCGGGACGCCGGAATGGTGGGCTTCGAGCACGGCGGGGTGCAGGTTCGCGACGGCCGTCCCGGAGGTGGTGATCACGAGCGCCGGGACGCCGGTTTCGACGGCCATGCCCAGCGCGAGGAAGCCGGCTCCGCGTTCGTCCAGGCGCACATGCAGGCGGATCCGCCCGATCCGTTCGAGTTCGGCGCAGGCGAGGGCGAGGGCCTGCGAACGCGACCCCGGGCAGAGCACCACATCGCGCACGCCGAGGCGCACGAATTCGCCAAGCAGCGCGACGCTGAAGGCTGTCGCCGGGCTGTCGCCCGGGGCGGATTCAGCCACCGCGGATTCAGGCACCGACGGGCTCAGACGTCCCGGCGGTCGGGCTGTTCACCCTCACCCGGATCGGGCTGCTGAGGGTTGAAGCCGGGGGCTCCGCCCGGCCCGGGGGTCCCACCGGTGCGGGGGTCGGGCTTGTCGAGGTCGGCCAGTTCCTGCTCCATCTGCCGGATTCGCTCCTGCTGCTGGCTCTCTCGCTTGAGGCCCTGGAGGAACTCCGGGTCGTCGTCGGGGGCGAGCGAACGGGTCGTTCGACCACCGGCGCCGCCCGCGCGGCCTCGACCGACGAACAGCCAGAGCAGGGGGCCGATCACCGGCACGAGGACCAGCACGAAGATCCAGACCCAGCGGGGAAGCCCGCGGATGCGGTTGCGATCGGCGAGGGCACAGTCCACGAGCGTGTAGACGGTGAGTATGACAACAACCAGTCCGAGACCGATCAGCAGCTTGGGCATACCTGATTGTAGGCCGCGCGGCCGAGAGTACGGTGAGCGCCCGCACAGCCGCCCGGTTCTAAGCTGGAGGGATGAAGGCCGTTCCCGCTTGGTTGTCCTATTCGCTCCTGCGCGTGCTGATGTTCGCGGTCCCGCTCGGGGTTCTGCTTGCGCTGCGGATCGAGTGGTGGCTCGCCGCGCTCGTTGCCGCGGTGATCGGGCTGTGCCTCTCGTACATCTTCCTGCGCACGCCCCGGGAGAACGTCGCCCGCGACCTGTATGCGGCCAGGCACCCCGCGTCGGAGCCGGTTCACCCGGACGCCGAGTCGGAAGACGCGGTGCTCGACCGCCTCGACCGCGCCCGGGACGAGCAGGCCGGACGCGAAGGCTAGAGCGCGAAAGCGAGCCCGAGCAGCACCCCGTAGCCCAGCGCGGCCAGGCTGGTGAGCTGCAGGGCCAGGATCAACTCCCGTGACGTCTTCGCCGTCACGGTGATCAGGCAGGCCGGCAGCGCCAGCAGGAGCACGAAGAACGTGAAGTACGCCAGCGGGTAGAAGATCGTGAAGAACAGCGCGATCCCGAACGGCGCGAGCAGGAAGACGCAGAAGACGACGCGGGAGGCCACGTTGCCGATCAGGACCGCGAGCGTGCGCTTGCCCGCCTTCTTGTCGGTCTCGCGGTCGCGCAGGTTGTTGACCATGAGCACCGCGCAGGCGACCAGGCCGATGCCGACCGCGCCCAGCCAGCTTTCGGTGTTGATCGTCCCCGCCTGGACGTAGGTCGTTCCGAGCGTGGCCACCAGCCCGAAGAAGACGAAGACGAACAGTTCGCCCAGGCCGAAGTACCCGTACGGCTTCTTGCCCCCGGTATAGAGCCAGGCCGCCCCGATGGCCGCGGCGCCGACGAGGAGCAGCCACCACTGCTGGGTCATCAGCACGAGGGCGAGCCCGGCCAGGGCCGCGAGGGCGAAGAAGGCCAGCGCCACGCTCAGGACAACGGCGGGTCTCGCCGCCCCGGACCCGGTCAGCCGGGCCGGGCCGACCCGGTGGGCATCCGTGCCGCGCACGCCATCCGAATAGTCGTTGGCGTAGTTCACGCCGATCTGCAGGCACAGGGCGACCACGAGGGCGAGCAGCGCCCGCTCCGGGTAGAAGACCCCTGGGCCGGTGGCGACGATCGCCGCGCCGGTGCCGAGGGCGACCGGGGCGATCGCGAGCGGGAGGGTGCGCAGCCTGGCCCCGGAAACCCAGTCGGCCGCCGTGGCCGGTTTGACCTTCGCCGGGCCCTTGCGCGGCGGGCCGCTCTTCGGCGCGCCGCTCCTGGCCGCACCATTCCCGGCCGCACCGCTCGCCTGGGCGAGTCGTTCGGCGGGATTCAACCGCTGCATTTTGGGCCTGACCGGCCGCGCTCCGTGTGCCACGCAATCATGCTACTGGGCCGGGCTACCGGGGGCCGAGGCGAGCAGCCGGCGCAACGCCTGCCGGTCCGGCTTGCCCGAGGCCAGGACCGGGATCGCCGGCACCGCCACGACCCGTGCCGGCCTCGCCGCCTTGCCGAGCAACGATGCCGCAGCCTCACGGATCTGCGCCAGCTCGGCCGGCCGGACAGGCCCGTCCGACGCCGCGGCGAGCACGACGACGGGGACCTGGCCCCACTCCGCGTCGTCGGCGTCGAGGACGACCGCCTCGGCGAGGCCGGGGAGCGTGCGCACGACCCGTTCGACCGCGTCGAGCGACACCTTTTCGCCGCCGGAGATGATGACGTTGTCCGCGCGGCCGAAGACGCGCACGAGGCCGGTCCGGGCATCCACGGAACCGAGGTCGCCGGTGCGGTACCAGCGCACCCCGTGCTCGCTGACGAAGCGCTCCGCGGTCAGCGCCGCGTCACCGAGGTACCCCTCGGCCAGCACGGCGCCGGTGATCTCGAGTTGCCCGTCGACGACCCGGACCATCGTGTCGCCGATGGGGACCCCGTCGTACACGCAGCCCCCGGCGGTCTCCGACGAGCCGTAGCTGCGCACGACCCGCAGGTCCAGTTCGGCCGCGCGGCGGAGCAGCTCCGGCGGGACCGCCTGGCCGCCGACGAGGATGGCGGTGAAGCGCCGGAGCACGGCCAGGCTGGGGCGGTCCAGGGCCGCGGCATCCATCAGCCGGGCCAGTTGCACGGGCACGAGGGAGGTGAACCGGAGGGGCTCGCCGAGCCGCCCCGCGAGCCGGATGAAGGCGGCCGGGTCGAAACCGCCCGGCGGCAGGACGAGCGGTGTGGTCTGGGCCGCGATCGAGCGCACCAGCACCTGCACCCCCGCGATGTAGTGGCCGGGCAGGGCGAGCAGCCATTGGCCCGGGCCGCCGAGGGCCACGTTCGACGCCGCGGCTCCGGCCAGCAGAGCGTCCGTGCTGAGCATCACCCGTTTCGGGGCGCCGGTCGAGCCGGACGTTTCGATCACCACGGCGACCCGGCGCGGCACGGTTCCGCTCGGCCGGGCGCCCGCGCTCCCGGGGACCGGCATCACGGCGTCGCCCTCCCCGGTGAGCGCCGACCGCAGCAGGGCCAGCAGCCTGGTGGTGTTGTCCGCCGGAACAACGATCAGCGCCCTGGTCATGCGCGCCTAGAACTGCCAGGGGTAGGGACCCCAGTCCGGCTCGCGCTTCTCGAGGAAGGCGTCGCGGCCCTCGACCGCTTCGTCCGTCCCGTAGGCCAGGCGGGTGGCCTCACCGGCGAACACCTGCTGGCCGACCAGGCCGTCGTCGACGGCATTGAACGCGAACTTGAGCATCCGGATGGCGGTGGGTGACTTGGTCAGGATTTCGCGGGCCCAGTCGAGGGCTTCCGCCTCCAGGTCCGAGTGCGGCACGACGGCGTTCACGGCGCCCATCTCGAGCGCGCGCTGCGCGGAGTATTCGCGGGCGAGGAAGAAGACCTCCCTGGCCGCCTTCTGGCCGACCTGGCGGGCGAAGTAGGCGCTGCCGTAGCCGGCGTCGAAGGAGCCCACGTCGGCATCCGTCTGCTTGAACTTGCCGTGCTCCGCGCTGGCGATGCTGAGGTCGCAGACGACGTGCAGGGAATGCCCGCCGCCGGCGGCCCAGCCGGGAATGACCGCGATGACGACCTTGGGCATGAAACGGATGAGGCGCTGCACCTCGAGGATGTGCAGCCGCCCGCCGCGCGCGGCATCGATCCCCGACGCCGTCTCGCCGTCGGCGTACTTGTAGCCGTCGCGGCCGCGGATGCGCTGGTCTCCCCCCGAGCAGAATGCCCAGCCGCCGTCTTTCGGGCTGGGTCCGTTCCCGGTCAGCAGCACGACCCCGATGCGCGGGTTCGTGCGTGCGTCCTCGAGCGCCGCGTGGAGTTCGTCGACGGTGCGCGGGCGGAAGGCGTTGCGCACCTCGGGCCGATTGAACGCCACGCGGGCGATCCGGCCGGTCACGTCGTGGTGGTAGGTCACGTCCGTGAGGGTGTCGAAGCCGGCGACATCCCGCCACTGGCCTGGGTCAAAGATTTCGGACACCTGTTCGGTCATGCAGCAAGACTACGCGGGGCTCCGGTCCTCGTCGGCGGTCCCCCATTCGGAGGACAAAGATTGGCCGCTCGGCGCGGGAATGTCAACCCCCTTGAGCGCCATTCCTGCGCGTTATCTACTTGTGTCCTTGGTACGACCCGGAGGTGTCATGAATAACGTCGCAGATGACGGTATGAACCGTCTCGAAGTCCGAATTACCGAACTCTCACCCACAGAATGGCGCATCTGCGACCGGTCGATTGCCGGCGGGGAGGCGTCGGCGGTGCTGGGATTCATCCAGCAGGTCGAGGGCGCCTTCGAAGTCACTCACCTGGGGCTTCTCCGTGAGAGAACCTATTACGCGTCATTCGAACGAGCGGCCGCGAGCTTCGCCGGACGGGTGGTGATGTCATGACGATCACCGCGCATTCCGCCCCGTCGAGCGCTCGGTACGGCCGGGCCTCCACCGACGCCTTCGGCGACTACCTCCGCCGGATCGGCAAGGGCGCCCTGCTCACCGCAGAAGACGAGGTGAACCTCGCCCGACGGATCGAAGTGGGCCTGTTCGCCGAGGAGAAACTCCTCAAGGGAAACATCGATGACCCGGACCTCGAACGCGAACTAGCGTGGCTCGTGCACGACGGATGCCGTTCGAAGAACCACTTCATCGAAGCGAACCTGCGCCTGGTCGTGAGCATCGCGAAGCACTACTCCGGCCGCGGAGTGCCGATCATGGACCTGGTCCAGGACGGGAACATCGGGCTCGTTCGGGCGGTCGAGAAGTTCGACTTCATGACCGGGTACAAGTTCTCGACCTACGCCACCTGGTGGATCCGCCAGGCCATCCACCGCGGCATGGCGGACAAGTCCCGGATGATCCGGATCCCGGTGCACACCGCGGAGAAGCTGAACAAGATCAAGCGGATTCGCCGCGACCTGACGAGCACGCTCGACCGCGACCCCACCGTGCGCGAACTCGCCGAGGCCACCCAGATTCCGGCCCGCGATGTGGCTCGACTGCTGCAATACGACAACGAACCCATTTCCCTGCACGCTCCCGTCGGGGACGGCATCGGGGACATCTCCGAGTTGATCATCGACGACGACCTGCCCCAGCCGGATGAATACGCCACCATCGCCCTGCGGGCGGCGGACATCACGTTCTACCTGGACGCACTGCCACCCCGGGAACGCGCCATCCTCCAGGCCCGGTTCGGTCTCGACGGCGACGCCCCCAGAACCCTCGACCAGATCGCGCTGATCCAGGGCGTGACCCGGGAACGGGTCCGGCAGATCGAAAAGCGCGCACTGGCCCTCCTGCATGTGCCGCGCCTGGAGCGCTACCTGAGGGATTGAGTACCCCCCGAACTGAGCATGGTGGGCGCGCCTCGAACCGAGGTACTCTCACAAGACCGGGGAACGGGGAGCGGTGCAATGGGCAAGCTGACATACGATTCGACGCTCACGGCTGACTTTGACGATCGAATACTCGCGCACATCCAGGTC
Organism: Cryobacterium psychrotolerans; assembly: GCF_900101115.1. GTDB lineage: Bacteria > Actinomycetota > Actinomycetes > Actinomycetales > Microbacteriaceae > Cryobacterium > Cryobacterium psychrotolerans. Next base: position 77,342 of record NZ_FNFU01000008.1, on the reverse strand, counting down.
GTGATCGGCGCCAAGCTGCGCCGCGGAGAGTCCTTCTACTTCACGTGGCGGGACGACCCGCAGGGCGGCGGCGGCCGGAGCACCATCTGGCTGAATCCGGGCATCCCGATCGCCTACAAGTACTTCGGCGCCCGAACCCCGAGCCTCAACCGGGAATGGATCGAAGCGCTCATGTTCACCGCCAATTCCTCCGGTGGGCTGCAGATCGTTCCCGAGCCGCATCCGACGCCGACCACGCTGACGAAGGGGACGCCGTGAACCGGATCGACATCGTCTACGGGGGCCGGCCGTACTCCCTCGGCGGGCGCACCGTCGCGTCGGTCCAGGAAGAACTGGCCACGGCGCTGGCGGCGGGCCGGCCGTACTGGCTGCGCGTGAACAGCGGCGAAGGCCGCATCGAGGATGCCTACCTGCTGATTGCGCCCGGGATTTCCGTCGTCCTGGTCAACACGAAGCCGAACGGCAACGGCGCGGACGTCGGGCCCGAGCCGGACAACGCGTTCATGCGGGATGTTCTCTGACCTGACCGGGCCGAGGCTGACGGTCTCCGTCGCGCTCGAGTGCCAGACTGGGGGGATGCTGCCCTCACTGGACGAGTTGCTCGGTACCGCGCGCGTTGTCGCCCTGCCCCTGGTCACGCGGTTCCGGGGGCTGGAGAGCCGCGAGGCCCTGCTCCTGAAGGGCCCGCACGGCTGGACGGAGTTCTCGCCGTTCGCCGAATACGACGATGCCGAATCCGCGGCCTGGCTGCGGGCAGCCATCGATTTCGGCTGGCACGAAACGCCCGCGCTGCTGCGCACGAGCGTCCCGGTGAACGCCACGGTGCCCGCGGTCGAACCCGAGGCCGTGGCCGGGGTCCTGGCCCGCTTTCCCGGCTGCCGCACCGCGAAGGTCAAGGTCGCCGATCCGGGCCGCACCCTGGCCGAGGACGTGGCGCGGGTGCGCGCCGTGCGCGCGGCACTCGGGCCGGAGGGGCGCATCCGCGTCGACGCGAACGGGCTCTGGAATGTGGACGAGGCCGAGCACGCCATGCACGCCCTGGCCGGGTTCGACCTCGAGTATGTGGAGCAGCCCTGCGCGACCGTCGAGGAGCTGGCCGAGATCCGGGTCCGCACGCGGTACATGGGGGTGCCGATCGCCGCCGACGAGAGCGTGCGCCGCGCCGATGACCCGCTCGCGGTGGCCCGGGCCAATGCGGCGGACATCCTGGTGGTGAAGGCCCAGCCGCTCGGCGGCATCCGTGCGGCGCTGTCGATCACCCGCGAAGCCGGGCTGCCCGTCGTCGTCTCGAGCGCGCTGGACACCTCGATCGGGATCTCGATGGGCGCGCACCTCGCCGCTGCCATCCCCGACCTGTCGTTCGACTGCGGCCTCGGAACGGCCGCGCTGCTGGCCGCGGATGTCACGAACGAGCCGCTCATCCCGGTCCAGGGTCGCGTTGCCGTGCGCCGGGTCACTCCCGATCCGGCGCTGCTCGAGCGCCACGCGGCGGCCGCGGACCGTCGCGACTGGTGGCTGGACCGCCTGGCCCGCACCCACGCGCTCCTCGCTGGTTAGGCGATCTCGCAGCCCCCACCCGGCTCAACTGAGTTGCGGAGAAAGTACCTTCCCGAGCGAAATGAAGGTACTTTCTCCGCAACTCAGCGGCATCCTGATTGGGCTTGTGAGATCGTCTACAGGCCGGAGTAGGCGTGCAGGCCCTTGAAGAAGACGTTCACGATGCCGAAGTTGAACAAGACGGCGCTGAAACCGATGATCGCCAGCCACGCCGACCGGGAACCGCGCCATCCGCGGGTCGCCCTGGCGTGGATATACCCGGCGTAGATGGTCCAGATGATGAAGGTCCAGACCTCCTTGGTGTCCCAGCCCCAGTACCGGCCCCAGGCCTTCTCGGCCCAGATCGAGCCGGCCATCAGGGTGAAGGTCCAGAGGATGAACCCGATGATGTTGACCCGGTAGGCGAGGTTCTCCAGGGTCGCCGAGGACGGCAGCGTGGCCACGAACCGCAGCCGCGTCGCCCGGGCCTCGGCCACGAGGCTCTCTCGCCGGAACTGGAGCAGCTGCACGGCCGACAGGGCGAAGCCGAGCGCGAAGAACCCGGTGCCGAGCGAGGCGACGAAGACGTGGATGACGAGCCAGACCGACTGGAGCGCCGGCGGCAGCGGGGCGACCTCGACGTAGAACCGGAGGGCGGCGATCCCCAGCAGGATGAGCACGAGGCCGGTGACGAAGGTGCCGAGGAAGCGCAGGTCGGCCCGGGTCAGCACGATCAGGAAGACCGTGACGATGAGGAGGGTTCCGGTCATCGCGAATTCGTACATGTTCGCCCACGGGACCCGGCCGGCGGCCAGGCCGCGCAGCACGTCGGCGGCCAGGTGCAGCGCCCAGGCGAGCACGGTCAGCGAGACGCCGACGCGGAGGCTGGCCGAGCGGCCGTAGGGGGTGGCCGCGTCATTGGCGATGCGCGTGCTGATCCGGGTCAGGGTGGTTGTGCCCCCGGATGCGGCCTCGGCGGCGCCTCGGGCTTCGGGCGACGAAAGCTCGTCAGCCTGGACCGCGCCGACGGCGGAGGAGCGCCGGGCCAGGTCGATCGAGAAAGCGATGAATGCGAGCGCGTAGACGCCCATGGCGGAGTACAGGCTCAGGATCGAGAGCTCATTGAGATTCACTAGGCCAGCCTAAGTCTGTTCAGGGGCGGGGGCGAGCGGCGCGGACGCGGGCGAGGTCAGCCGGGCGCTGTGGCGGTCGGCCAGTGCGGCCACCGCGGCTTCGAGGGCCGGATCGTCGCCGCGGGCGAGTCCGGCGTACTCGAGGCGCACCGAGCCGTCGTCCTGCCGGACCGCCTTCACCCAGACGCGGCGGCGCGGCACGAACAGGGAGGTGAGCAGGCCGAGCAGCACGAGCACCGCGAACAGGAGCACCCAGCCCTGGGTGGGGTCGTGGTGGATGTCGAAGGAGGCGAACCGCAGGACGGAGCCGGAGAAGTCGCCCTTCTTCGCGCCCGGGTTGGCTTCCTCGAAGGTGACCGAGCCGAGTCCGCCCGGAAGCTGCTGGGTCTCGCCTGGCTTGAGCTCGAGCGGCTTGACCGTGGTCGTGCGCGTGGCCAGGGCATCCATCTTGTCGGTGTCGAGCGAATAGACGGATGTCGGGACGCCTTCGTCGAGGCCGAGGTCGCCGGCGTAGACGTTCAGGGTCAGCAGCGGGTATTCGAGATCCGGGAAGGAGGAGAAGTAGGCGCCGGACTGCGCCTCCGCCTGGGTCGGGTAGAAGAACCCGATCATGCCGACCTGCTTCTTCAGCCCGTCCGGAACCTTCACCACCCCGAGGGAGGTTAGGTTCGCGTCCTGGGGCAGGAACGGGATCGAGTCGGTGAACACGACCTTGCCAGCGGGGTCCTTCACGGTGATGGTCGGGGCGTAGCCGTTGCCCAGCAGGTAGACATCCGTGCCGCCGGTCCGGAGCGGAGCGTTGACCTTGACCGCGGCGGGCTCGGGGTCCTCGCCCCGCGGGGTGACCGTGACATCGGCGGTGAAGTCGAGCGGCTGACCGAAGGCCTTGAGGTTCTCGGTCTCGTAGTCGACGGTGAAGTCGTCGAGCTTCAACTTGTAGGGGTCGAGGCCGGCGTCGTCGAAGAAACGTCCGGGGTTGAAGGAGTCATAGGCCAGCAGCGAGTTCACGAAGGTCTGGCCTTCGACGAGCACGCGCTGACCACTGAAACCGAATCCGCTGCCGAATCCGACGGTGATCAGGATGCCGACCAGGGCCGAGTGGAAGACGAGGTTGCCGGTCTCGCGGAGGTAGCCGCGCTCGGCCGAGACGGAGGCCTCCCGCTCGGTGTCGAACCGGGCAACGCGGTAGCCGCTCTCCTTGAGGAGCCCGCGCGCGGAATCGATCGCGGCAGCGGGATCCGTGCCGGCGGGGGCGTCGCGGGTGGTGAACCCGGCCAGCCGGGCCAGGCGGGCCGGGGTCTTCGGGGGTGTGGCTCGGAGCGCCTGCAGGTGGTGCTTCGTGCGCGGGATCACGCATCCGATCAGGGAGACGAAGAGCAGCAGGTAGATCGCGGAGAACCAGGCCGAGGAGTACACATCGAAGGCCTGGATGGTGTCGAGGGCGGGCGCGAGGTCCGGGTTGTTCGCGAAGTACTGGGTGACGCCGTTCGGGTCGGAGCTGCGCTGCGGCACGAGCGAGCCCGGAACGGCCGCGATCGCGAGCAGCAGGAGCAGGAACAGCGCCGTGCGCATGCTGGTGAGCTGGCGCCAGAACCAGCGCAGCCAGCCCGAAGTGCCGAGCCGTGGCTGGGTGACGTCGGCGCCGGGGCGGGCCGGGCGGGAATCGTAGTGGTCAGATGGCCGGGACAAAGTTGCCAATCACCCCCTGGAGATCGAGGAGCCAGGCGTTCCAGACGCCGCTGACCATGAGCAGGCCGATGAGAATGAGCAGAGCGCCGCCCATCAGGTTGATCACCCGAATATGCCGCTTCAGGAATGCGACCGCTCCGGTCGCCCAGTTGAGGCCGAGGGCGATCAGCAGGAACGGGATGCCGAGGCCGAGGGCGTAGAAGAGGGCCAGCAGGCCGCCCTGCCAGGGTGACCCCGAGCTCAGGCTGAGCGAATTGATCGCGGTCAGCGTCGGCCCCGTGCACGGTGTCCAGCCGATCGCGAACACGGCGCCGAGCACCGGCGCACCGGCGAGCCCCATCCGCGGACGCCACGAGGACTTGACCGTGCGCTGCATGACGCCGAACTGGCCGATGAAAACGAGCCCGAGCAGCACGACGATGCCGCCGGCGACGCGGGTGATCAGGTCGCGGTACTGGTTGAGCCAGAATCCCGCCGCGCCGAACATGACGCCGGTGAGCACGAAAACGAGCGTGAATCCGAGGATGAAGAGGCCGACGCCGGCGAGGAGCCGGTTCCGGCCGCTGCGATCACCCCGGGCCGGCGTGCGCCCGTCGGTGAAGCCGCCGATGTAGGCGAGGTAGCCGGGCACGAGCGGGAGGATGCACGGAGACGCGAAGGAGACGAGTCCGGCCAGCACGGCAATCGGGATCGCGATGAGAAGCTGGCCGCTGAAGACGAGTTCCCCGAACGGATCACCCACGCCTACGAGTCCTCGGCGATCGTGTCGCGAATGAAGGTCTTCAGGATTGACGGCGACGACACCCGGCCGAGAATCCGCGCGGCCACGCGGCCGGAGCCGTCCAGGACCAGGGTCGTGGGCACGGCGTTGGGCGGGATGCTCCCGCTGAACGCCAGCTGCATGCTGCCGTCCTCGACGTCCATCACCGAGGGAAAGGTGATGCCGTAGGTGTCGTTGAACGCGATCGCGTTGGCGGCCCGGTCGCGCACGTTGACGCCGAGGAACGAGGCGCCCTTCCCCTCGAACTCCTGGTTCAGTTTTTGCAGGTCGGGGGCTTCGGCACGGCACGGAGCGCAGCTGGCGTACCAGAAGTTGAGGACGACGACCTGGCCGGCGTAATCGGCCGAGGACACGGCCTTGCCGTTTTCGGTGGTCCCGCTCCAGGCCACGGCGTCGCCGCGCTTGGCCGCGGGGATCTCGGTCCAGCTGCCGTCCCCGGCGATGAAGCCCTTGCTGCTGCCCTCGCGGTATTGCTCGGCGAGCGGGTCGGCGGCGCATCCGGCGAGCAGGATGGACAGTGTCGCAGCCGCAGCGAGGACGGTCAGGAAACGGGGGCGCCTCATACCGCCCCGACATCCGTGGCCAGCACCTGGAGGTGCCCGGCCGGGTTCGCGTAGCCGACCTCGACGAAGGCCTCGCCTCGTCGGGAGAGGGTCGTGATGCTCGAGAGCTCGCAGCGGCGCTTGCGCGGGTCGTGGGGCAGGCGGTCGCCGGTGAGCGCGCGATGCACCATCCAGATCGGCAGCTGGTGGCTGACGAGCACGACGTCTCCGTCTTCGACCGAGCGCCAGGCCTCGTCGACGGCGGCGAGCATCCGCCCTGCGATCGACCGGAAGGGCTCACCCCAGCTCGGGCGGAGCGGATTCGTCAGCGAGGGCCAGTTTCGCGGGTCGCGGAGCGCGCCGCCCGGGCCGGTCAGCCTGGTTCCCTCGAAGCGGTTCTTCGGCTCGATCAGGCGGTCGTCGGTGGAGACCGGCAGGTTGAACAGGGCGGCAATCGGCTCTGCCGATTCCCGCGTGCGCTGCAGCGGTGAGGAGACGACGCGTGCGACCGGGCGACCCCGGTCGACCAGGTCTGCCGCGGCTGCCTCGGCCATCTTCTGCCCCAGGGGGGAGAGGCCGAATCCCGGCAGCCTTCCATAAAGGACGCGCTCGGGGTTCAAAACCTCACCGTGCCGCACGAGATGTATCTGGCTAGCTACCACGTGTTCCAGTCTACGGAGGGCCCGGCCGCGAATTCGCCGAGAGCCGTTCGGCTAAACTTGCCACGTGAATGCGCGCGTATTGATCAAGAACCTGTCCGCCCTCGACGACGGCCCCGTTTCGGTGTCCGGGTGGGTCGAGACGGTGCGAGACCAGAAGAAGGTGCAGTTCGTCGTGCTCCGCGACGAGTCCGGCGCCGTGCAGCTGGTCAATCCGCGCAACTCGGATGCCGACGGCGTGGTCATCGCCGACGAGCCGGCCACGAGCATCTCGTCGCTCTCGCAGGGCAGCTTCGTCACCGTGACCGGCCAGCTCAAGCACGACGAGCGGGTCAAGCTCGGCGGCATCGAGATCAAGCTGGCCACGCTGGAGATCGTCACCCTCGCGATCCCGGAAACGCCGATCGCGGCCGATTCCAGCCTGGACAAGCGCATGGACTGGCGCTTCCTCGACCTGCGCAACCCGAAGCAGAACCTCATCTTCCGCATCCAGACCACCTTCGAGCACGCGCTCCGCACCTACTGGGTCGACAACGACTTCATCGAACTGCACACCCCGAAGCTGATGGCCAGCGCCAGCGAGTCCAGTGCGGAGCTGTTCGAGGTTGAGTACTTCGACACCAAGGCCTACCTCGCGCAGAGCCCGCAGTTCTTCAAGCAGATGGCGCAGTCCGCCGGCTTCGGCAAGATGTTCGAGGTGGGGCCCGCGTTCCGCGCCGACCCGTCGTTCACCAGCCGCCACGCCACCGAGTTCACCAGCATCGACTCGGAGATCAGCTGGATCGACAGCCACGAAGACGTCATGGCGCTGCACGAGGACCTGCTCGTCGCCGCATTCACGGCCGTCAAGGCGAAGCACGGCGACGAGGTCAAGACCCTCTTCGACGTCGAGGTGACCGTTCCAAGCAAGCCGTTCCCGCGCATCCCCCTCGCCGAGGCGAAGGAGATCGTCAAGCAGCACGGCTACGAGGTTCCGCGCGACGACGACGACATGGACCCAGAGGGCGAGCGCCGGATCGCCGCGTACGTCAAGGAGACCTACGGCCACGAGTTCGTCTTCCTCACCGACTACGCGTCGAGCATCCGCCCGTTCTACCACATGCGCCACGAGGGCGACGCGGGCCTCACCAACAGCTACGACCTGATCTTCAACGGCACCGAAATCTCCACCGGAGCCCAGCGCGAGCACCGCATCGACGTGCTCGTCGAGCAGGCGAAGGAGAAGGGCCTCGACCCGGAGGAGCTCGAGACCTACCTCGACTTCTTCCGTTACGGCGTGCCGGCCCACGGCGGTTTCGGCATGGGCCTCGCCCGGGTGCTGATGCTCATGCTGCACCAGACCAGCATCCGCGAGGTCACCTACCTGTTCCGCGGCCCCACCCGCCTCGAGCCCTAACCCCCGTTCCCTCCCCCTCCCCCTTCTCCTCCCCCTTCTCCTCCCCGCGAAACCGCAGTTGTGCGCGTTATTCGGGCGTTTTAGCGCGCACAACTGCAGTCTCGCGGTGGGCTGTGGACAGGTTCGGCGCGCACGGGCGGAAGAAGGCATCATGACCGGGTGCGAAACCGAACGATCCTCCCAGAGCCGCTCCGCGGACGTGCGTTCCTCACCACGGATGTTCCCCCGGAAACCCTGGGACGAGGCCGGCTGCTCGCCCCCGACGTGCAGCGACCGTCCCGTGGCGTGCGCGCGATCGACCTCGACTTCACGGCCGTGCACGGCCGGTGCGAGGGCTACCTGCCGCGGATGCCCGCCGGCCAGGCCTTCAGCCACATCACGGCGGCGCAGCTCTACCTGATCCCGCTGCCCCCGTCCCTCGCCTACGATCAGACCCTCCACGTTGCCGTGAACGAGCGCGGCCAACCGCCTCGCGTCGTCGGCGTGGTCGGACACGCGCTCGGCGGCATCGAGTCCCGGTTCCGGGAACTCGACGGCTTCGTGGTGACCGACCCGGTATCGACGTGGTGCCAGCTGGCTACGCACCTCACGCTCTACGACCTCATTGCCGCCGGCGACTACCTCGTCTCCGGCCGGGTCACCGACGCGGGCCGCGAGCCCCCGCTGGCCACCATCGCCGAGCTGAGAGCCGGCGTGCTGCGCTGCGCCCGCCGCCGGGGCGCGAAGAACCTCAGGGAGGCAATCGCCCGGGTGCGCACCGGCGTGGATTCGCGCCCGGAGACGTGGTTGCGGCTGATCCTCGTCGATGACGGCCTGCCCGAACCTGTCGTCAACGAGGTGATTTTCGACGTCAACGGGCGGCGCCTCGGGAAACCCGACCTCGCCTACCCGTGGGCCCGCCTCCTGTTCGAGTACGAAGGCGACGGGCACCGGATAGACAAAGAGCGTTTTCGCAGGGACATCACTCGGCGCGAGATCTTCGAAACCGACCAGTGGCGCGTCATCCGGGTGGTACCCGACGATGTGTTCACGCGCCAACGGGCGTTCCTCAACCGCGTGCGGCGAGTCATCGCCCAGCAAACCTCCGCGAAACCGCAGTAGTGCGCGCTAAACGACGCGAATAACGCGCACAAGTGCGGTTTCGCGGGGGGGATGGGGCGGGGCTAGAAGGCCAGGTCGACGGCCATGCGGGCGGCGACGACGGACCGGATGTACGCGCCCACCTTCTGGTGTTCGGGGTGCGCCTGGTAGCGGGCGACCGCCTCCATGTCGTCGAAGTCGGCGATCAGAACGACGTCCCAGTTGTCGCCACCGGCGACATCAGCGCCGACGGTGAGCGAACGGATCTCGTCGACCACGCCGACCAGGGACTCCAGCCCGGCGATGATCCGGGCCGCGTGCTCGGCCTTCTCGGCCGGGTCCGTCGCTGCGAGCCGCCAGGAGACGACGTGCCGGATGCTCATCGCACCTCCAGCAGGGCCGTGCGCAGGCGCAGGGGGTCAATCCGCCAGTAGTTGTGCATCTTGCCGTTGATGAGGAGCACGGGAATCTCCTCGACGTACTGCTCGTGCAACGCGGCGTCGTCGAGGATCGAACGCTCCTCGAACACGATTTCGGGAGCGGACGGGTGGCCGGCGATCTTCTCCACGACGCTGTCGATGAGGTCCCGAGCGTCATCGCAGAGGTGACAGCCGGGCTTGCCGATCAGGGTGAGGAGTGCGGTAGCCATGCCTCCAGCCTAGGCGCGCGAAGCTGGGAGAGTGCAGACCCGACCGCCCCCCGCGGACGAACTAGACTCGTCCGCACATGGTGACCGGACCTCCTCCCCGCGCGATCGCGTTCTTCGACGTGGACAACACGCTGCTGCGCGGCGCAAGCCTCTACTACCTCGGCGTCGGCGCCTGGCGGCGGGGCTTGATCTCCCTGCGGGACATCCTGTCATTCGGCTGGAAGCAGGCCCGGTTCCTGGCCGTGGGCGAAAACCCCGCCCACGTCAGCCGGGTCAGCGAGCGCGGACTCGAGCTTGTCATCGGTCACAACCAGGCCGCGCTCATCCGGTTCAGCAACGAGATCTTCGACACGCGGCTCGTGCAGCGCCTCTGGCCCGAGACGGTTGACGTCGCCCGGCGGCACCTGGCGGCCGGCCGAGAGGTGTGGCTGATCAGTGCGACGGCACAGGAGCTGGCCGACGTGATCGCGACACGGCTGGGTTTCACCGGCGCGTTCGGCACCGTGCTGGAAACCGTTGACGGCGCGTTCACCGGGCGCCTGGTCGACGGCATCTGCCACGGGCAGGGCAAAGCGCGCGCGGCCGAGGCCCGCGCCGCGGCGAGCGGCGTCGACCTCGCCGACTGCTGGGCCTACTCCGATTCCCACAACGACATTCCGCTGCTCGAGCTGGTCGGTCACCCGGTGGTGGTGAATCCGGATGCCGTCCTGCACCGGTACGCCGTGGCGCACCGCTGGCCGATGATTCGGATGAAGCCGGCGAGCATCAGGGCCGCGATCCGAGCAAGCAAAAAGCGTCAGACCCGAAGGGCCTGACGCTCACGCCAGTACGGTCAGAGACCGTCCTACTTCTTGTTGCGACGCTGGTGGCGAGTCTTACGAAGCAGCTTGCGGTGCTTCTTCTTCGCCATGCGCTTGCGTCGCTTCTTGATTACAGAACCCACACGGACCTCACAAAGTTTTGGTTGAGCCGCGGATCTGCGACCGACACGAAAACACCATTCTAACCGAAAAAAACAGGGCCTCCTACGCAGAGTCCGCGACCGGCCGTTCGATGGCCGCCCGGGCGGCGGACTCGGGCACGCGAAAGGAGCGCCCGAAGCGGATCGCGGGCAGTTCCCCGGAGTGAACGAGGCGGTAAACCGTCATCTTCGACACGCGCATCATCTCGGCGACCTCGGCCACCGTAAGGAAGCGCACCTCGGACAAGTCCTGTGCCATTCGCGTGAACCCCTCGTCATCCCGGCGAGTCGACCCTGCCAGCACCGGGTGTTACGGGTGTTACCCGAGTGCTATTTGGACACTCTAGGGGTAAGCCGAGCGGTCGTCTAGTCGCTCTTGCGCCACTTCTTCGAGGTGGCATCCTTCACGGCGTGGCTCATCTGGAACGACGTGTCGGCGAAGGCCTTGCCGATGGCCGCGGCAAAGGCGCGCTGCTCGGACTTCAGACCGGCCTCGGCGTCGATTTCCTCGGCGGTCGCATCGAAGTCGACGCTGAGGAACGGGATCAGCCAGTCCTCAATCTCTTCCAGCGGCGCGTAGTCGAGGTGGTAGTAGCGGTGCTGCCCTTCTTCGCGCACGCCCACGAGGCCGGCTTCGCGCAGGACCTTGAGGTGCTTCGAGATCGTCGGCTGGCTCAGACCAAGCTGGCTCACGATGTCGGAGACGCTCAGCTCCCCCACGCTGTCGGCCGCCTGGTTGTAGCGCTCCAGGAGAATGTGCAGGATGTCGCGCCGAGTTGAGTCCGCCACCACGTCGAAGATGTTTGCCATGAGCCAAGATTAGTCACTCGCCCTACGGGTACGATGACATATCGTCGACGGCCACAACGGAAGCGGGAGCGACAGGTGCCATTCGTCTCGTCTGAGACTCGTTTCCCAGCACTGAACTCGTCGTGGTACGGACGTGCTCGGGACCTCGTCGACGACCTGGTGCGCAAATCACCGTCGCGATTCGCGCTGCTCGTCTTCACCTCCCTGGTGCTGCTCTTCACCCTGCTGTTCTCCCTCCCGATCGCCTCGGCGAACGGGGCGATAACGCCGCTGCACGATGCTCTCTTCACCGCCGTCTCGGTGATCTGCGTCACCGGCCTCTCGACGGTTGACATGGCGACGCATTGGTCGCCGTTCGGAAACATCCTCGTCGTCGTCGGCGTCAACATCGGCGGCATCGGCGTGCTCACCCTGGCGTCGATCATGGGGATGGTCATCTCCCGCCGGCTCGGCCTGCGCGCGAAACTCATGGCCGCGAGCGACACCAACCCCTCGCGCATCCACGCCGGGCCGATCAACGAGAGCCAGGCTGTGCGCCTGGGCGAGGTCGGAAGCCTGCTGGCGACGGTGGCCATCAGCACCCTGGTGATCGAGGCCGTGGTCACCGCGATCCTCTTCCCGCGGATGCTGCTCGACGGAGTCCCCCTGGGCGAGGCCGCCTGGCACAGCATCTACTACTCCGCGATGGCCTTCACGAACACCGGCTTCAGCCCGAACGTCGGGGGCCTCGACCAGTTCGCGAACGACTACTGGTTTCTCGGCGGACTCATGCTCGGCGTGTTCCTCGGAAGTCTCGGCTTCCCCGTGATCTACGCCTTCGCAAACGGATGGCTGAGCCCCCGCCGCTGGTCCCTGCACGTGAAGCTGACGCTGGTGACCACATTCGCCCTCATGTTCGCCGGCATGCTCATCTACATCCTGCTCGAATTCGACAACCCGAAGACGTTCGGATCGTTGAATGCCGGAGACACGATCTTCCAGTCGCTGTTCATGTCCGTGATGACGAGGTCGGGAGGGTTCGCCACCATCACCGTGAGCGACCTGCACGGATCGAGCCTGCTGGTCAGCGACATGCTCATGTTCATCGGCGGCGGCTCGGCCTCCACCGCGGGCGGCATCAAGGTCACCACCCTGGCCATCCTCTTCCTCGCCGCTTTCGCCGAGGCACGCGGGCGTGCGCAGATGGAGGCCTTCGGCCGCCGGATCCCCGCTGACATCCTGCGCCTGGCCGTGAGCGTCGTGCTCTGGGGGGCGACCACCGTGGCGGTGTCCAGCATCCTCATCCTGCAGATCTCGAAGCAGCCCTTCGACCTGGTGCTCTTCGACGTCATCTCGGCGTTCGCGACCTGCGGCCTCTCGACCGGCCTCACCCAGGATCTGCCGCCCGCGGGCGTCTACGTGCTGGCGGCGACCATGTTCATGGGCCGGGTTGGTACAGTGACACTCGCGGCGGCGTTGGCCGCCAGCCACAGCAGGCAGCTTTTCAGGCGCCCCGAGGAGAGGCCCATCGTTGGTTGATCGCATTAAGCACGACGCCCCTGTGCTCGTCATCGGCCTCGGCCGGTTCGGGGCGGCCACGGCCGGCCAGCTCGACCGCCTCGGGCGGGAAGTACTCGCCGTCGACGACAACGAGGCACTCGTGCAGAAGTGGTCGGAGAGAGTCACCCACGCGGTTCAGGCGGATGCGAAGTCCATCGACGCCCTCCGGCAGATCGGCGCCCAGGACTTCTCGGTCGCGGTCTGCGCGGTCGGGTCATCCGTCGAGGCCAGCGTGCTCATTGTGGCCAACCTGGTCGACCTGAAGATCCCGCAGATCTGGGCCAAGGCGATTTCGAAGTCGCACGGCAAGATCCTCGAGCGCATCGGCGCCAACCACGTGATCTATCCGGAAGCGGAGGCCGGCGAGCGGGTCGCCCACCTCGTCTCGGGCCGGATGCTCGACTTCATCGAGTTCGACGACAACTTCGCGCTGGTCAAGATGTATCCGCCCAAGGCCATCCGCGGGCGCAACCTCACCGACTCCGGTGTGCGCAGCAAGCACAAGGTGACCGTCGTCGGGGTGAAGAGCCCCGGCCGTCCGTTCACGTACGCGACGGCGGAGACCGTTGTGACCGACGAGGACCTCATCATCGTGGCCGGCACCGAGCCGGACATCGAACGGTTCGCCGCCCTCGGCTCGTAACGGCCGGCCGGCCGCTACGAGGCCGCCAGCTCGCGGGCCCGGGCGAGCGCGGCATCCGTTGCCGTGTCGAACAGTGACTTGAGGCCGCCCTTTTCGAGCTCCCAGACCGCCCGCTCGGTGGTGCCGTTGGGGCTGGTCACCTGGCGGCGCAGCTCTCCGGGGGTCTTGTCCGAGACCGCCAGCAGGGAGCTGGCGCCGAGGAACGTTCCGTTGACCATCGTCGCCGCTTCCTCCGGCGTGAATCCCTTGTCGATCGCCGTGGCAGTGAGCTGTTCGATCAGGTAGAACACGTAGGCGGGTCCGGATCCGGAGATGGTGCTGAGTGCGTCGAGCTTGCCTTCCGGCACCACGAGCACGTCGCCGACGGTGTCGAAGAGCGCCGTGGCGAGCGCGAGGTCCTCGGCGGTCGAACGCGTGCCGGCGCTCAGCCCGGTCACCGCCTGGCCGACGATGGCCGGAGTATTGGGCATCGACCGGATGACGTGCACCGATTCGGGCAGCAGCGACTCGAAGGTGGCGATCGTCACACCGGCCGCGACGCTGATGACGAGGGTTCCCGGCTCGAGGCTGCCGGCGATCTCGGTGAGCAGGCCGGGCACCATGGCGGGTTTGACCGCGACGACGACGATGCGGGCCCCGGCGACCGCCTTGAGGTTGGCTTCCGGGTCGACCTCGGTGGCCCAGGCCGTGACGCCCTCGGTGCCGGCCAGTTCGTCGGCCTTCGCGGTGCTGCGGTTGGTGGCGCGGATGCCGCCCTCCACGTTCACGCTCGGCTTGAGGAGCCCCGCCAGGACCGCCCTGGCCATCGAACCGGCGCCGAGGAAGGCGATTGCGGGGAGCGTGGTCGAGTCTGCTGAAGTCATCTTCCGAGTCTACTTTCCGGGCCCCGTCACGCGTCGGCCGCTGGAACGGCTGGCGACCTAGGATGTTTACATGAGCGCATCCGGCGGAAACAAGGCAATCGTGGCCGCACTCCTGGCCAATCTGGGAATCGCGGTCACCAAGTTCGTGGCCTGGGCGTTCTCCGGCTCATCCTCGATGCTTGCCGAGGGCGTGCACTCCCTCGCCGACTCCGGGAACCAGGGCCTGCTGCTGCTCGGCGGACGCAAGGCGAAGAAGGATGCCACGGAGGAGCATCCGTTCGGCTACGGCCGGGAACGGTACGTGTACGCCTTCGTGGTGTCGATCGTGCTCTTCTCCATCGGCGGCGTCTTCTCCCTGTACGAGGGCGTCAACAAGCTGCAGGACCCGCATCCGCTCGAGGTGCCGTGGCTGCCGATCGTCGTTCTCATCGTCGCCATGATCCTCGAATCGTTCTCCCTGCGCACCGCGATCATCGAATCGAATCACGTGCGAGGGACCCAGACCTGGGTGCAGTTCGTGCGTCGCGCGAAGGCCCCTGAGCTCCCGGTGGTGCTGCTCGAGGACATCGCCGCCCTCCTCGGCCTCGTCCTGGCCTTCCTCGGGGTGAGCCTCACGATCCTCACCGGCAACCCGATCTGGGATGCCGTCGGCACCCTCGCCATCGGCGTGCTGCTCGTGCTGGTGGCCATCATCCTGGGCGTCGAAACCAAGAGCCTGCTGGTGGGCGAGGGCGCCGGCACGAAGGATGCCGCCGCCATCGAGAGTGCGATCCTGGCCGGCCCGGAGACCCGGCGTATCATCCACATGAAGACGCTCTACCTCGGCCCGGACGAGCTCCTGGTCGCCGCCAAGCTGTCCTTCGATGCCGGCAGCCGATTCTCCGAGGTCGCCGGTGCGATCAATACGGTCGAAGCCCGGATCCGCCAGGCCGTCCCGGTCGCGCGGGCGATCTACCTGGAGCCGGATGTCTACGTCGACCCGAACCTCGCCAACCCTCCCACCGACGCGATCGTGATCAAAGGACTCGAGTGAGCCCCACCGCCCTGGTGCTCAGGCACGACGAGGCGATCCATCTCGGCAACCTGGAGCCGGTGCTGCGCGAGCATGGCTATGAGGTGCTCCACATCGACACGCTCCGGGACGATGTGCGCGGGATCGACGCGCTGGCCGCGGACCTCGTCGTCGTCCTGGGCGGGGACATGGGCCTCGGCGACGCCGATCGGTTCCCGGCTCTCCGCGACGAGGTCAGGCTGCTCGCCGACAGGCTCGAGGTCGGGCGGCCCGTCTTCGGAGTGTGCCTCGGCGCCCAGCTCATGGCCAGCGCCCTCGGCTCTGCGGTCTATTCCGGCCCGACGAACGAGATCGGCTACCGCACGGTGGAGCCGACGGAGGCCGGCGCTCTCTCGCCGCTCCGGCACATTGCCGGCGTGCCCGTGATGCAGTGGCACAGCGACACCTTCGACCTGCCCGACGGCGTGACCCGGCTGGCCGGGTCGCCCCAGTACGGCAATGAGGCGTTCGGGATCGGCAACTGGGCCCTGGCCGTGCAGTTCCACCCGGAGGTCACCGACGAGATGCACGAGCAATGGCTCGCGGCATCCGCTGCCGAACTGCTCGCCGAGGGCGTCGACGCCGACGACCTCCGCCGCGAGCGCGCCCGCTACTCGGCGGCCATGCAGGACGCGTCCCGCGCCATGTTCAGCGAGTGGCTCGACGGGCTGGGTCCTCGAAGAACTCCCTGAGCAGGTCCCCGCACTCCTCCGCGTCCACGTCGGGATAGACCTCGACCCGGTGATTGAGTCGCCGGTCCCGCAGCACGTCGTACACCGACCCGGATGCGCCCGCCTTCTCGTCCCAGGCGCCGAAAACCACCACGGGAACCCGTGCCGCGACGATCGCACCCGCACACATCACACAGGGCTCCAGCGTCACCACGAGGGTGCATCCGGTGAGGCGCCAGTCCCCTGTCGCGGCCGCCGCCTGACGGATGGCCACGATCTCGGCGTGCGCCGTCGGGTCCTGGAGCAGTTCGCGCTCGTTGCGGCCGGTCCCGATGACCCGTCCGTCGGCATCCACGACGATCGCCCCGACCGGAACATCGCCCGTCGCCAGTGCCGCCCGGGCCTCGGCGAGGGCCAGCCGCATCCATTCAACGTACCGGCCGCTCTGCTGACCCATGCGGAACTCCTCTCAACTAGTAGATTGAGCCTATGCGAGTCCACGTTGCCGACCACCCTCTCATCACCCACAAGCTCACGGTGCTCCGCGACAAGACCACCCCATCGCCCCTGTTCCGGGCTCTCGTCGAGGAACTCATGACCCTGCTCGCCTACGAGGGAACCCGAGGCGTGCGCGTCGAAGGCGTGACCGTGCAGACTCCGGTCTCCGAGGCGCGTGGAGTGCGGATCAGCGATCCCAAGCCGCTCGTCGTGCCGATCCTCCGCGCCGGGCTCGGCATGCTCGAAGGAATGGTGAAGCTGCTTCCGACCGCCGAGGTTGGCTTCCTCGGGATGGCCCGCAACGAGGAGACCCTCCAGCCGACGACCTACGCCGAGCGCCTGCCGGACGACCTCTCCGACCGCCAGTGCTTCGTTCTCGATCCGATGCTCGCCACCGGCGGATCGTTGATCGCCGCGATCGACTTTCTCTTCGACCGCGGAGCCGTGGATGTCACGGCCATCTGCATCCTGGCCGCACCCGAAGGCCTGGCGGCGGTGGAGAAGGCCCTCGCCGGCCGCGAGGTGACCATCGTGCTCGGCGCCGTCGATGACCACCTCAACGAGCTCGGCTACATCGTGCCGGGCCTCGGCGACGCCGGAGATCGCCTGTACGGCCTGGTCTAACCGCGCGGCATCCTGCAGAACCTGCGACGGTCGACACGCCCTGCGGGACGAACTTCGAGAATCTTTGATCAGATTCGTTTTCGTCGAGGATTCTTTGACGAATGGGCAATTCGTGCTGGATCCTCCGAACGTCCGCGGAGCCCAATGGACGTGATGCGCGTCACATCGGGTCATCCCGCGTCACCGAGTTGACACACGGCGTCACAGTCGGCTTGACTCACCTTCATGACAACCAACGCGTTCCCCCTGACCTCCTCCGAGGCCCCTGGGACTGCCGGCATGATGATGCCCGGCAGCGACGTCGTTCTCTGTTGCCGAATGTCCCGCTGACACGCGACCCCCTCGCCGAGTTCCTGCCGAGCTGAATCCCACCGGCCGAGCGAACTCCCCCGGAGCCCTTAAGGCTTCCGCATCCCGGCCATCGGCCGCACATTTTACGAACCCATTTCACGCAACGGACGCGTCGGGTTCCCCGCATCATCATCACAAAGGACCTGTTCCATGTCACTTGCACACATCGACACCGCCCGTTCGGCCCACGTCGCCCGCCAGGACGTCGCCCCCGCTGCACCCCGCATCCGAGCAGTTCCCGACGGCACCCAGGCTCGCGGGTTCGTGCTCTACGTCGGCATCGACGAAGCAAAGGCCGCGGCCGCCGGCACCAGCCTCCACCGCATCGTCGAGGCGCTCAAGGCTCTGACGGCCGGCCTGGCCCCCACCGCCGAAACCTACGCAGCCGTCGCCATCGCCCCCGAGGGCGCCGGCGGCCGGGACGTGGACGTCGTGCGCCTCGCCCTGCAGGATCCGGCGGCGCTGGCACAGCACCGAGCCCCCGCGGATGACCCGGACCGCGCGCCGGGCGGGGTCGTCGTGGACATCTCCCGCAAGCGTGTGATCCTCGACAACGAGACCGCGTCACTCACCTACAAGGAATTCGAGCTGCTCCAGTACCTGGTGCTGCGCGAGGGACGCACGATCGAGCGTGCGGAGTTGATCTCCTCGCTCTGGTCGGCCGCGGACGAAGAGGACGCCCCGAACGAGCGCACGATCGACGTGCACGTGCGACGTCTGCGCGCCAAGCTCGGGCGTTACGAGGACATCGTGCGCACCGTCCGTGGCGCCGGCTACCGCTTCGACCGCCACGCGGATGTATCCATCCGCCAGGCCAGCACGCCCAGCCCTGACATCTTCTGACGCTGACACCTGCTGACGCTGGGCCCGCGGCCTGCTTAACGTGATTGAGGGCCGGTCGCAGAGGTAAGCGACCGACCCTCTTCCCTTGCACCAAGAGTGTCCTGCAATCACATTTCACGCCATCCGCCACAGCAAACGTTTGACGCACTCCGAATATATAACGAATGAGTAACGAGCGCCAGACATCGTCCCGATATTCTCCGAGGAGTTTTCGCGCGCAGCCTGCGCCGAGATTCCCGGCTCAGTCCCTATCCTTAGAGGTCAGGGATGGGAGTCCGCGTGGCCGATCGAGCCGTGGCAGTCAGCGCATGGGAGGCACTTTTCCGCGCCCAGGTGGCCATCATGCGGGGGCTTGCCGAGGACTTCCCGTCCCGGGAGATCTCCTTCAACGAGTACGACGTGCTGTTCACCCTCTCGAGGCGCCCCGACTGGCGCCTCCGCCTGCGTGAGCTCAACAAGAACGTGCTCCTGACCCAGCCGAGCGTGAGCCGACTCGTTGACCGCCTCGTGTCCCGCGGCTACCTGCGCAAGCGGGGTGACCCGGATGACCGTCGGGGGGCGATCGTGGAGCTGACGACGGAGGGGTTCGCACTGTTCCGCCGGGTGGCCGCCCTGCACATGGCCTCAATCGCCCATCGCATCGGCGACGCGCTCAGCGAAGACGAGCTGATGCAACTCACCGACCTGTGCGATCGCCTGAGAACCGGGAGCCCCCAGGAACGCCTCTCTCTACCCGGCGACCCGAGGCCCGGGGAGTAGCCACGGCCCTCGCGAGCCGGGCCTACCGCCCCTCGGCGGCCGCCAGGGATGCCAGCGCGGCGCGCAGCTTGCCGTCGACCTCGTCGGCAATCTCCTGCATCCCCGGCCGGCCGCTCAGCTGCACCATCGTGGCGGGGTCAATGGCCTGAACGATGGTTTCGGACGCGCCCCGACCGCGGCGCACGACCACATTGCAGGGAAGCAGGACACCCATGTCGGGGTCCGCTGTGATGGCCCGGTGCGCGAGCGGGGGATTGCACGCACCGAGGATGAGGTAATCGCCGACCGACTCCGCCGCATCCGCTCCCAGCTTGGCGGTGAAGGTGGCCGTGACGTCGATCTCGGTCAGGATCCCGAAGCCCTGCGCGCCCAGGGCCTCGCGCACCATCCCCACCGTTTCGACGAAGGGACGGTTGAGTGCGATCGTGTTGGCGTAAGTCATCCCGCAAGAATATACCCGGCGGATGTCCTGGGAAGAGGTGACCAGAATGTGCCCTGTGCCGATCCGGCGTCCGGGCGTACCCTTACGCCCAGGAGGTGGGTGCGATGCACGCAGCACAAGGGGACCGGATCATCATCCGCGGTAAGAATGTGGAAACGCCGGATCGCCACGGCGAAATCATTGAGGTGCGCGGGGCGGAGGGGGCGCCCCCTTATCTCGTTCGCTTCAGCGAGGGGCACGAAAGCGTCGTCTTTCCCGGCTCGGACTTCCTGATCGAGCACAAAGACTCCGAATAGTTCGTCGCCCAGTAGAGTGAGCGAAGAGGCGCCCTCGCTGACGACGGTCTCACCGGCGATGCCTCGGTCGAACCGCCCGGTTCGCATGGCTCCAGGGGGTATCGTGCGAGGACTGGCGCGGTGGGTCTGCCTTCCGATCATGAAGACCTTCGTTGCCGCGCGATCACGGGCCTACCGTGACATTCCGCGGCCCATGGATGCGCCCCAGGCCCACTCCCCCGGCACCGACAGCGATCGGATCCTCATCTTCGGCAGCGGCCCGGCGCTCGGCTGGGGCGTGCTCAGCCACGACCTCGCCCTGCCCGGCGCCCTGGCCAGGGCGCTCTCGGCCCGTTCCGGGCGGGGCGTCGACGTCGACCTGGCGGCCGGCCCGGCAACATCCCTCGGCACGGCTCCCCGCGAGCTGACGGCGCTCCGGCTCTGTCGTTTCGACGCCATCGTCATCACGCTCGGCGCTCGGGACGCCCTCAACCTGACATCGGTGCGGGTCTGGCGCCGCGAGTTGACGGCGTTGCTGCGACTTCTCGAACAGGAGACCTCGCGGACCACGCACATCTTCATGTTGGGCAACCAGCCCATCCGCTCGATCCCCGTTTTCGACTCCCTGCTCGGCTCGGTGGGCGCACGGCACGCCGCGGCACTGGACCGGGTGACAGCGGAGGTCTGCCAGACCCTCCCGCGGACGACGTTCATCGCCATGACGGCCGCGGCCCGAGGTGAGCCCGGCCGCTTCCGATCGGCCACGGATTATCGCAATTGGGCCGAGCTCCTGGCCGACTCGATGGCCGCGCCCCTCGACGCCGGGCACCTCGCCCCTGGCGATGCCTCCCCCGCCCCGGAAGCTGCGCCCCAGGACGTCCGTGGGCTCGAGGAGGCGCGCCAGCGCGCCGTTGACGGGCTGGGCATCCTGGACACGGATCCCGAAGAGCGCTTCACCCGAATCGTCGCACTGGCGCAGCGCTCGTTCGGCACTCGCTGGGCGGCGTTCACCGTGACCGACCATGACCGGCAGTGGGACAAGGCCAACGTCGGTACGCTTCCCCAGGAAATCCCCCGCAGTTGTTCCTTCTCGGATGTGACGATTCGAGACCCGGGGCCGCTGGTCGTGGCCGACGCCCGGACGGACCCGCTGTTCCGCGCCAATCCGCTTGTGATCGGGGAACCTTACATCCGCTTCTACGCCGGATTCCCGGTGGAATCGGCATCCGGTGAGCGGATCGGCGCGCTGTGCGTGTTCGATCCGATGCCTCGGCCGTCCGGCGAGATCGACCTGGTGCTGCTGCGTGAGCTGGCCCTCGCCGTGCAGGGCGAGCTGAGACGCGGGGCGCTGGTCGGCTGACGCTGTCGCGTTCGCGCCAGACGTGCCCGGGCAGGAAAAAAGCCCCACTCTCCAGCAGAAACACTGGCGGGAGGGGCTTTCCGCGTGGTGCGCCCGGAGGGATTCGAACCCCCAACCTTCTAATCCGTAGTCAGATGCTCTATCCGTTGAGCTACGGGCGCGTTGGCGTGTTTTCCAGCTGAAACGCTCGAAGACAACTTAGAAACTATAACAGGAAACGGGACCCTCCCACGTCCACCGGTGGCGGGCGCCGGGCCGGGCGACCGCTGGCGGCGTGCTTCCGAGGCGCTCCCGGACCCCTATCCGGCTCCAACGGCCGGTGCAAAACTGACGACATGATGGAGAAGCGCAACACCCAGGCATCCTTCGACTACACGGGGCTCCGCGCGCTCTTCATCAACTGCACACTCAAGAAGAGCCCGGAAATCAGCAACACGCAGGGTCTCATCGGCCTGAGTGCGAACCTGATGCGGGGGCAGGGCGTCTATGTCGAGACGATCCGCGCCATCGACCATGAGATCGCGACGGGCGTTCATCCCGACATGACCGAGCACGGCTGGGCGACGGATGCCTGGCCGGCGCTCTTCGACAAGGTGCTCACCTCCGACATCCTGGTGATCGGCGGCCCGATCTGGCTCGGCGACAACGGCTCGGTCACGAAGCGGATCATCGAGCGCCTCTATGCGATGTCAGGCGAGGTGAACGACGACGGGCAATACATCTACTACGGCAAGGTCGGCGGGGCCATCATCACCGGCAACGAGGACGGCGTCAAGCACTGCGCGGCAAACGTTCTCTACAGCCTGCAGCACATCGGCTACACGATCCCGCCGGCCGCGGATGTCGGCTGGATCGGCGAGATCGGCCCCGGCCCGAACTACCTCGACCCCGGTTCGGGCGGGCCGGACAACGACTTCACCAACCGCAACACGACCTTCATGACCTGGAACCTCATGCACCTCGCCGCGATCCTCAAGGCCAACGGCGGCGTCCCCGCCTACGGCAACCTGCCGCAGGACTGGGCCAGCGGTGAACGCTTCGGCTTCGAGCCGAACCCGGAGCATCGGTAACGGCCATGCTGGTCAGAGTCGATGCCCCGTCACCGCCCCGAAGCCGCCTCGACGTGCGGGTCAGCGGCGGGGTCGTGCGCGGGACACGCGCAGGCGGCGTACTCGCCTGGCGGGGAATCCCCTACGCCGCGCCGCCGGTAGGTGAACGGAGGTTTCGCGCGCCGCAGCCGGTCGTTCCGTGGCCCGGCATCCGCGACGCCTCCCGGTTCGGAAACGTCGCGCCGCAGGCCTACAAGGGCCAGTTCCGGGGCGCCTCGCCGAAGGTGCCGTCCGGGGAAGACTGCCTGACGATCAACGTGCTGACCGCCGCGGTGATCCCCCGGAAGCGTCTGGGCATGCCGGTGATGGTGTTCATCCATGGCGGCGGCTACACGGTGGGCTCCTCACAGGACTTCACCGGCCAGGGTGAGGGCTTCGTGCGGACCGGCAGGGTCGTCTACGGCAGCTTCAACTACCGGCTGGGCGCGCTCGGCTACCTCGACTTCACCCGCTACTCGACGCTGGAACGCCCGATCGAGAGCAGCCTCGGGCTGCGTGACCAGGTGGCCGCGCTCGAATGGGTGCGCGCCAACATCCGCGGCTTCGGCGGGGACCCGAACAACGTCACACTGATCGGCGAATCGGCCGGCGGGAACGCCGTGATCACCCTGATGACGACACCGGCCGCCCGCGGCCTGTTCGCCCGCGGCATCGCCCAGAGCGCGCCATCCAACGCCGCCTACTCACGCGAGGTCACCGCCGCATGGGCGGCGGAATTCGTCGAGGAGCTGCGTGCCCTGCACCCCGGGGACGATTCCCTGGCCTCGCCGGCTGACCTGCTCACCACGGCCGACGCGGTCGACCTCGTCCGGGCCGGCCTGGTGCTGCAGATGCGCACGCCGGTCACGACCCCCGGCACGTTCTGCATGGCCCCGGTGGTGGACGGCGACTTCCTGCCCGAACGGCCCCTCGACGCGTTCCGGCACGGCCGCGCGCACCGGGTGCCGCTGATCATCGGCACCAACGACCGGGAGGGCTCCGTGTTTCGGGGCCGGCTGGACATCCTGCCGAAGTCGCCGGGTCGCATCCAGGCGATCTTCGAGCAGGCGCCGGCGAGCTCCCACGACGCGATGAGGAACGCCTACCCGGGGCTCCCGTTGAAGCGACCCGCCTCCGATTTCGGTGGGGACTACGCATTCTGGTACCCGAGCATGCTGGTGGGCGAACACCATTCGCGGGTCGCACGCGTGCACGTGTACCGGTTCGACGTGGCACCCCGGCTCATGCGCGTGCTGGGGCTCGACGCCACGCACGGCATCGAGATGTTCGCCCTGTTCGACAGCCTCAACGGGCGGTACGTGCGCACCATGACCGCTCTCGGCGGCCTCGCGCCGTACACGAGCGCGGGCGAGCGGATGCGCCGCCACTGGCTGCAGTTCGCGTGCACCGGCCGGGTCAACGACGCGTGGCCCGCTTACTCCGAGATCGAACGGCTGACGTTGATCATCGACACGGTCGATCGCGTCGAATCAGACCCGCGCGGGGAACGCCGAGCCGGCTGGCGGGAGTTCATGCCCGAGATCTAGCCGGCGACGGTGGCTCAGTCACCGATGCGCGTCCACGCGCCGCAGTCCTCAGTTTGGAATCCGACGGCCCAGGAGTCAATGCGCACGATCTGCCGCTCGTAGAAGGAGAAGTCGTTCGCGATGATCGGGTCGAAGCCGCCCTCGAAGCCGGACAGGGTCTCCCAGTAGCAGCCGTCGCCCCCGGGAGCCGAGTAAAGTCCCGGCATGATCTGGCGCGCGACCGAGAACAGCCCCACACTCGGCACCGTGGTCCTGGGGGTAAAGGTCGCGTCCTTCAAACGAATCCAGGAGCCGCAGTCCGACGTGCTGAAGCCCGCATCACTCGCGGAAATCGTCACGATGCGCTGACCGGAGCCGTAGTCGTTCGTGATGATGCTGTCGAACAAGCCGTCGAAGCCGGAGAGGCGTTCCCAGTAGCAGCCGGCAGTGGCCGCACGGGTGACATACGTTCCCGCAGACAGGCCATAGCCCATGCGGTAGGTGCCGTCACTCGGAATTGCAGTGGAAATCACGATGGCTGCCGTCGCCGCTGACACCCTCGACTTCGATGTGTAGCCCAGCTTCGAACCGCGAACGACAACCGAAATCCGCTTGCCGACATCGGGGCCAGAGGGAACATACGTCGAGGCTGTTGCGCCCGAGATGACGATGCCGTTGCGCATCCACTGATAGGTGAGCACGACAGGAGACGGACTCCAGATCCCCGGGTTCGCCGTGAGCTTCCTGGCGGTTGCAGCCACGCCGGAGATGGTGGGAGTCGGGGCGGCCGTCAGCAGCTTCTCGACCTTCAACGCGGGGCTGGTCCGGGAGGCTGTGGTGTAGCCGGACTTGCTGCCCGAGACGGTGACCGTGATCAACCGGCCGGCGTCCGCCGTGACGAGCGTGTACGTGGACGCCGTCGCGCCGGAAATACTGGCGCCGTCGCGCTTCCACCGGTACGCAAGGGTCACCGTGGCCGGCGTCCAGGATCCGGGCTTGGCGGTCAGCGTCCTTCCAACGCGGCCGGTGCCCGAGATCGAGGGAACCGGAGTCGCGGTGAGCAGCTTCTCAATCGAGGCGGCGGCGCTGGTCCGTGAGACGGGGGTGTAGCCGCTCTTGGAGCCCGTCACAACGGCCGTGACCTGGGTTCCGGCATCCGCTGTGACCAGCTTGTAGGTGCTCGTTGTCGCCCCCGGGATCGCAACACCATTCCGCTTCCATTGGTAGGCAAGGGTCACGACCGTCGGAGTCCAGGACCCCGCGGTCGCGGTGAGCACCTGGCCGACCCGGCGGGTGCCGGAAACGGTCGGCGTCGGCGTAGCCGTGAGCGGCTTCTCGATCCGCAGCGCCGCGCTCGTCCGGCTAACGGAGGTGTAGCCGGATTTGCTGCCCGCCACGGTGACCGTGATCGATCGGCCGGCGTCCGCAGCGACGACCACGTAGGTCGATGCCGTGGCTCCTGTTATGCCGGCGCCGTCGCGCTTCCACCGGTACGCGAGGGTCACCGTGGCCGGCGTCCAGGATCCCGGGTTGGCGGTCAGCGTCCTTCCAACGCGGCCGGTGCCCGAGATCGAGGGAACCGGACTCGCCGTGAGCAGCTTCTCAATCGAGGCGGCGGCGCTGGTCCGCGAGACGGTGGTGTAGCCGCTCTTGTAGCCCGTCACAACGGCCGTGACCTGGGTTCCGGCATCGACTGTGACCAGCTTGTAGGTGCTCGTTGTCGCCCCCGGGATCGCAACACCATTCCGCTTCCATTGGTAGGCAAGGGTCACGACCGTCGGAGTCCACGACCCGGCGGTCGCGGTGAGCACCTGACCGACCCGGCGCGTGCCGGAAACCGTCGGCGTCGGCGAAGCGGTGAGTGTGCTTTCCATTGTCAACGCGGCACTCGTCCGGGCCATGCTGGTGTAGCCGAGCTTCGACCCCGTCACGGTGACGGTGATTGCTTTTCCGGCATCCGTGGCCAGAACCACGTAGGTCGATGCCGTGGCCCCTGGTATCGCGACCCCGGCGCTCTTCCACTGCGTGGCCAGTGCAATCGGCTCCGGCGCCCAGGACCCCGGGCTAACCGTCAGCGTCTGGCCACTTCGCGGGGTTCCCTTGATGATGGGCGACGGCGAAGCGGTCAGGGCGCAGGCCGGAGCAGTTCCCTGAGCGACCTGTTGGAGCATGCTGCCGGTGAAGGTCGTCGTCGCTCCCAGGTCGCCGAGGGGGACCGTGGCAAGCCAGTCCAGTCGGCCGGCACCCGCGCACGCCCAGGTCACAGCATTGCCGGCGACGGTTCCCACCGTTCCAGACGAGCTGGAGACATCAAGGACAATCGCCTCGCCGTGCGCGCCCGCCAGGACAGGAAGGTCAACAGCGAGGCCGGCGAGCGCATCCGCCAGCGGCACAACCTGATCGGTCAGGGTCACGTCAGTGAGGTGGCTCAGGCCGGCGAGGGCCGTCAGGTCGGTGATGGCGTTGCCGGCGACGTTCAGGGTCATCAGGTTCGTGGCGAACTGCAGCGGACCCAGGTCGGAGATGTCCGCGCCAGGGCAATCGAGCGCTGTGAGCAGGCCCAGGTCGCCCTGCGTGACGGCGGTTCCGGCGCCGATGCCAAGTTGGTTGGCGACGCAGGCCTCCAGCCCGACATCCCCGAAGGCGACGGGATCGGTCGAGGCGCCGACCTCGGCGTACGCGGCCGCAGGCACGGTGATGGATGCCGCAACGAGCGCTCCGGCAGCGAGAATGGCGGCAAAGCGCCGTCGAGCTGAACCCCGGGTGGCATGTGTCGAGCGTTCAGTAGACAGCATTGATTCCCCCAGGTTGTTCGGACATTCCAGAAGTCCGATTCGCTCATGGCTGCCGAAATCACGCGAGCACGGCCCCACTCCCGAGTCGGAGCCTAACAACGCCCGAGGGGCTGGAGCCAGCGTCGGAGTACCCCCAAAAAGCCCGGCAATCCCCGCGCGTCTAGCCGGCGACGGTGGGTTCGGCCGACAGGTAGCTGGCCTTCCAGGCCGTGAACGTGCCCGGGCTCAGGTAGGCGGCAACGCCGTGCTGCCCGGCCCACGCCGTCGCGAGGGCCGTGTCGCGGGTCTCGAGCCAGGCGGCGCGGCCGCGGCCGTCTCCCGCGAGCGCATAGATCGTGCCGATTGCGTCCTTCGTGGAGTAGAGAGATGACATGCCGTTGTTCCTTTGCGCGATGGGGGTTTGAATGGACTGACCGGGGGAACTGACCCCGGTCATCGAGTCGTAGCCGAGGTAGACCGGGTAGGCGAACCACTGGTTCCTGGGGCGATTGAGCGTGCGGTCCTTGTTCTGCACGGTGCCGTTGCCGTACGCACCGACCGGCAGAACGGTCGGGGTGGTATTGCCCTCGATCGTGCGGATGCGTCCCCCGCCGATGTCGGTGACCAGGCCGACGTGCTGCATGGTGCCGGTGCCGCTCCAGTCCATGAACATCAGGGCGCCCGGATTGGCGACCGTGCCCGTGCGCCCGAGGGCGGCATAGGCCTTGTAGAGCGCCGTGCAGCCGAGGGCCTGCGGCGCCCCGTTGGCCCGAAGAAACCAGTTGACGAATCGATCGCACCACCCCACGGCGGTGGAGCGGCTGGACCAGCCCTCCGTCGCCGGGCAGGCCAGGGACGCCTTGCCGGTCTGGAGCCGCGCCGTCGCGACCACCGTCGCGAGGGACTGCGTTGGGGCGACCGTGGGCCAGGTCGCCGCCCAGGCCGGGTCGCCGTCGAAGAGGTTCGAGGCGACGGCGCCGAACGCGGCCATCGACAGGCCGCCGGCGACGACGGATCGGCGGGACAGGCCGCCATGGACGGAGACCATGCTGTCGCGTTCGCTCATCGTGGCCCCCTTCGCCCTGACCACTATGCCAGCAGGCGCACGGCCCGCGCTCACCCCAAAAGGGGCCGCGACGCCGTCCGTAGCTCGCCGGTTTCCGATTGACAGCTAGAGCTTTCGCTCCCCACCGAACGACCAGTGACTTCGAGGCACGCCCTCGACTACTACCCAGGTGTTCTCTCGTGAGCTTTCGCCGCACACGGACACCACAGCTTCGGTCACCGCCGATGTCAGCCGGCCCGCAAACTCATCATCCGACAAGCGGTCTTCGAAGACCTTCACAGTCACGAACGGCATTGTCTATCTCCTTCAGCATTGGGGCAATTCAGGCTCATCGTGCAGAATCGGGGGCAGCCGACCTACGACCAGATCTTCGCGACCTGCGCAGCGTGTTCGTGCCGGGCCTCGAGCGCCTGATCCATCGTGACGGCCACGAAGCGCGTCTTTGTGCCCGGCGCACACCGCGCCACAAGGTCCATGTCGGTTGAAATCACGGTGGCGACCATCGCGTAGCCTCCGCCCGACACCGCGTCGCGGTGCAGGATGATCGGCTGGGTGCCGCCCGGAATCTGGATCGAACCCACGGCATACCCGGCATCCACAATGTTCGACGGGTCCTGGCCGGCGCCGAACGGCTGTTCGCGCTCCCGCCACTGGACACCCGGGCCGCTGTAGCGCAGACCCATCCGGTCGGCAACCGGGGTCAGTGTCCACTCGGCGTTCAAGAGGTTGTCGATCCCCTCCTGGGAGAGGTGGTGGTCATAGAGACCGAGCATGACGCGCACGCTCACATCGCGCGAGAAGACCGGCCGGTCTTCCTCTGCAATCGTTGCCAAAACGGGCAACCCATTGTCAATCGGCGCACCCACAGGCAGCACGTCATTGGCGGCGAGCGCCCTGCCCTCAAATCCGCCGATTGCCCCAATCGGGTAGGTGGAGCGCGACCCGAGTACCGATGGCACGTCTATGCCGCCGTGCACCGCAATGAAGTATTTCGTGCCGCCTTGAATCACGCCGAACCGCAGCTCGTCTCCTGCCGCGAGCGCCAGGCGTGCGTACTGGGGGGCAGGCATGCCGTTGATGAACACGTCGACGGGCGCGCCCGTGACGGCAACTATGGCATCCGTCGTCGTCACAACCCTGGGGCCGATGTAGGTGCACTCGAGCACGGCCTCTGCAGGGGTATTGCCAACAAGGCGGTTACCGAGAGAGGCGGAGTACTGATCCATGGCCCCGCCCTGGGGGATCCCGTAACGGTAATAGCCGATCCGGCCCTGGTCCTGCACTGTGGTGGAGAGGCCTGGCTCTCGAATTTCAAATGCCATTGAGCGCCTCCAGAAGCGTCGCCTTGTAGCCTTCGGGGTCAGCGAGTGCCGCTGCCAGATCAAACGAAACCGGCGCCTGCCGATAGGTGAATGTGCCCGCCTCGACCTCGGCTTGAATGCGCTTGTATTCGGCCTCGTCGACTGGCTTGAACTTGACGATGTCGCCGGGCTTGAAGAAGACCATGAAGTCCGCGAAGTCTGCCAGCTCCTGACCCGGGTCGAAGATGGGAGCGGCGGCAACACCGAACATCTGGTAGCCGCCCGCGCCGCGCACCGAGTAGATGCAGCTGAAGCATCCGCCGTGACCGATCGTCAGGGCGGGGGTATCGGTGCGGGGGCTGAGGTATTTTGGCACCTCGAGCTGGTGCTCGCGGTCGACGAGCTGATAGAGGAACGGCAGACCGGCCACGAAACCAACCATGGAAACGAGCCAGGGCGATTCGTGGTGCCGCTTGATGAATTCGGCGGCGTCGGCAAGATTGTTCACTTCGGCGGCATAGTCGAGGTCGTTGCCCTCGGGTCGCTGGTGGTAGCCGGCACGAAAGCGCGCACCGGTCTCGTTCGTGTACGGGTCGTTGTACCAAACGGGAATTTCAACGATGCGGGTTTCCAGCACTTGCCTGGTGGATGCACGCACCTCTGCCTCGAGGGAACGCGCCACCTGTTCGAGCTCGGCGGGTGGGAGCGTATCCGGGTTGAAGCGGATCAGGAGTGACGCATTTGCGGGGCAGATGTCGATGACCCCGTCCAGTGCCTTCGCTTCGAGTGCGTTCGCGATGCTGTTCGAGATGAAGTTGGCCTCGAGAGACATCCCTTCCGCGATTTCAATGAAGAGGAACTCGTCGCCGCCCCACGTGTAGCGCGCCTGGGATTGTTGCGTCATGCGGGTACTCCCAACAAGTCGGGTACGGATTCGATGTAAGCGGTGTGGTGGGTGACCTGACGGAAGTCGTCGAGTGCGACGAGCGTGCGCAACAGTCCTGCGGTGGTTTTGACACCCTCGATGCGCGCCTCGCCGAGAACGCGTTCGGCGCGCGAAATCGCCAGGTCGCGGGTGGGCGCCCACACGATGATTTTGCCCAGGAGCGAGTCGTAGAAGGGTGCCACGGCGTTGCCTGCGATGAAGCCGAAGTCGACTCGCACCCCTGGACCACCTGGCAGGTGGAGGGAGGAGATCACTCCCGGGCTGGGCATGAAGTTGTTGCTGGGGTCTTCGGCGTTGATTCGGAACTCCAGCGCGTGCCCGGTGAAGGCGACGTCCTCCTGCGAGTAACCGAGCTTCTCGCCGGAGGCGATGCGCAACTGTTCGCGCACGAGGTCGATGCCCGTGATCGCCTCGGTGATGGGGTGCTCGACCTGAAGCCGTGTGTTCATCTCAATGAACGCCACTTCCTCGGTCTCGGGATCGTAGAGGAACTCGACGGTCCCGGCGCCGACGTACGAGGCCTGACGCGCAAGGTCAACAGACGAGTCCCGCATCAGCTGACGCACATGGTCCGGCAGCCCGGGCGCCGGAGCCTCTTCGAGCACTTTCTGCTGGCGGCGCTGCATGGAGCAGTCGCGGTCGCCCAGGTGCACATAGTTTTCCCCGTCACCAAAAATCTGCACCTCAACGTGGCGGGCTCTCGTGACAAAGAGTTCGAAATAGACGTCTGACGAGTTGAATGCGGCGAGCGCCTCCGCCTGCGCGATTCCGACCGTGGAAACGAGGTCGGCGGGGCTTGCGACCAGGCGGATCCCCCGGCCACCACCACCGGCGGACGCCTTCACGACCAGCGGGTACCCAATTCCGGCAGCGATGCTGACAATGTCGTCGCCGTCGCGGAGCGCCCCCTCCGTGCCGCGAAGCGTGGGAACGCCGGCGTCGATTGCGGCTTGACGGGCCCGGGACTTATCGCCCATGAGTTCGATGGATTCCGGTGACGGGCCGACCCAGGTGATTCCGGCTGCGATGACCTTGCGGGCGAATGCCGCATTCTCCGAGAGGAAGCCGTAGCCGGGATGCACCGCGTCGGCGCCACTCTCAATGGCGGCTTTGAGGACGGCGTCCTGGTTGAGATAGCTGAGGCTGGCGGGCGCCGGTCCAATGACGATAACTTCGTCGGCGAGTTCGGCGGCGTATGACGTCTTGTCGGCCTCGCTGACGACGGCGACGACGACGATGCCCATTTCATGGGCGGTGCGGATGATGCGGACCGCGATCTCGCCGCGGTTGGCTACGAGCAGTTTCTTCATGAAGTAATCCCGTGATTAGGGTGCATCGTTGGCACTAGTTGGTCACGGCGATGACGTCACCGGGGTTGACCATGCCGAAGTCTTCAATTTCAAACCTTGTGAGGACGCCGGCGGTCTCGGCGCGCACCTCGCTGAACTGCTTCATGATCTCGATGAGGCCAATGGTCTGGCCCGCCTCGACGGTGTCACCTTCGTTCACGTAGGGGTCTTTGCCGGGGCCGGGCTTGCGGTAGAAAATACCGGGCAGCGGGGAGATGATGTTCTCGCTCATGTGCTCTCTTTCATTGGGAGATCTTGGGTGGCACAGGCGCTGTCGGCGCTTCGCGTGCGGTGGGTCCAGGTGGGTCCAGGTGGGTTCAGGCAGTCAGTCGCGCAGCGCCGCGCGGACTGCCTCCGCGACCTCCGGCGAGTTGGGAGTGTCCGAGTGGACACAGACGCTGCCGAAGGGAATTTCGAGCAGCGTACCGTCGACCGCGGCAACCGTGCCGTTTTCGAGCACGCGACGCACACGTGCTGAGGCTGCTCCGGGGTCGGTGTGCTCGGGGCGGCGAAGGATGATGAGTCCACCCTCCGGGTTGTAGTCCAGGTCCACATACAGCTCGCCAACAAATTCGACGCCTTCACGCTCGGCCACGCGCTGGTGCGCGCTGCCGGCGATCCCGAACACGGGCACCCCGTAGGTTTTTGCAACGTTCACGGCGCCCTGCATGAGGGCTTCGTCACGGGCGAGCATGCCGTAGAGCGAGCCGTGGGGCTTGATGTGGTTGAGGGGCATGTCGTACTTGTCGAGAAACCCAGTGAGAGCGCCGACCTGGTAGCGGATGATGGACTCAACCTCTTCGGGGTTGAGCTTCATTTCGCGGCGGCCGAAGCCGACCAGGTCGGGCAAGCCAGGGTGTGCACCGACGCGAACGCCGTGCTTCCTGGCCAGGGCCACTGTGGCATCCATCGTGTCCGGATCACCGGAGTGGAATCCGCAGGCGACGTTGGCCACGTCGATTAACGCCATGAGGGCCTCGTCGTTGCCGAAGCTGTGGAGACCGAACGCTTCACCCATGTCGGAATTAATCAGAATTTCTGAACGTCGTTGTGCAGGAAGCATAAACTCACGCTACGCCCGCACCCCGAGTCGCTCCCAGTAGGCAATTGCCCTAAGCTTTGAGCTAAATTTGTGCAGGCTTACAAAAAATGAGGTTTTGATGCGCGTTGTTGACCTTCTCCTTGAGCCTTCCCTTCAACTCCGGCTCCAGACGCCATCAACGAAGGCTCGGCTTGAGTGCGAAGTGAGCGGCTGCTCACCTACCGAACTCATGGATCCAACCCCTTACCTCGATCCCGACTCGCTCCTGCTCACCAGCGGCATCGGAATGAACTTCAGCGAAGAACGAACCTGGGATGCCTTCGTCGAGCGCCTGGCCGACGTGCCCGTTTCGGCGATCGTTTTCGCGACGGGGATGGCCCACCGGGTGCTTCCGCCAGGGCTCGTCACCGCCTGCGCCACGTACGACGTGCCGCTGCTCGAAGTCCCCTCCGTCGTGCCGCCGCTCCAGGTGGACCGGCATGTCGAAAGTGTCATGCAGGCAGAACGCCTCGTTGTCGTGAACCGCGGCTGGACCCTCGCGGACGAGTGCGCGCGGCTCGCGAACAAGGGCGCCGAAGTCGTCACCCTGCTCGCCGCAGTCTTCGACACGGTTCAAACTCCGCTCGCGGTTTACGACGCCTACGGGACGGTGATCGCCCAGTACCCGGAGATCGTGTCCTGGGCACCCGGAATCAGCAAGAAGCCCAGGGCAGGAGTACTCAACATCCCCCTCCCCATGGGGCTCAACAACCCGTGCCACCTCGCCGTACGGCAACCCGATAATGACACCCCGCTGGCATCACTTCTCGGGCCGGTCGCGTCTATCATCGCGCTGCAGCTCAATCGCTCCGTCGTCGTCGATGCGAGCCGACATCAGGAAATCAAGCTCCTCGTGACCGTTTGCGAGGCCTGGGAAGAAGCGACCCACACCGACGTCACCAAAGCATTCAACACGCTCGGGCTCGACCGGCGCTCCGAGACCACCCTCCTCGTCGCCGACATGAGCGGCGAATTCGCGTCCACGTCATGGCAGCTCCGAGTCGCATTGCATGACACCTTCCACACGGTGCGCGTTACCGAGTTCGACGGCCGACTGGTCGCCTTTGCGCAGCTGCCGCGGGAAGACTTCGACACGGTCGCCCAGCGACTCCTTCGGATCCACGCAAGACAGCCGCTCGTACTTAAAGCACCCACCACAAGCCTCTTCGAGTTGCGGCTCTCGGTCGTTCACGCGCTCGACCTTGTGCGACACATCGAGCGGCCTCAGCTCGCGCCAGACCTCGGGCTGAGCGCCGTCGTCACCGCGACCGCGGGCCGTGGGGCGCGTGAAGCCGCGCACAGGTTCCTCGCCCCGCTGGTCGAACATGACAGCAAACGCTCAAGCCAACTCCTCGACACACTGAGCACGTATCTGCGCCATAACGCCCAACCGTCCCGAACGTGCGACGCGCTGTTCATCCACCGCAACACGCTCAATTACCGGCTTCGCCAGATCGAGAACCTGCTCCGAGTGCAGCTTGACACCGTCGACGGCCAGGCCACCAGCCTGTTTGCGTTGCGCCTCGCGGGCCTGGAGACGCACTAGTCAGGAACTCCGCCGACGCGGCCGACGCGGCACGGGCGGGCGCATGAAAAAGGTGGGGCACCCCGAAGGGCGCCCCACCTGTGTGAGCCGCGGCGGCGGTTACCGCTTGACGCGGAGCGCGGTTCTGGAGGAAGTGCCGTTCCAGAGGAGCGCGTAGACAACCGCAGCAACAACCGCAGTGGTGATCGGGCCCCAGGTCGCACCCACACCGGCCAGGTCCGGGTTGATCGCCCCAAGCTGGAGCATGAGGATGCCGATGGCTGTGGCCGCGATCCAGGCGATGAGGCCCGAGTTGTTGAACGAGCGGTAGTGCGCGTCGCCGAGCATGCCATGTTCTTCATTCTTGCCACGGTTCAGCAGAATGTGCGTCAGCGCGATCGCCACCCACGCCGTGACCAGGACGCCCTGCCACGCCAGCGCGAGCAGGATGTACTGCACGATGGGCAGCAACATGAGCAGGAAGATGATCAGCGACGAGATGAGCACCCAGACCAGGTTGGGCAGCTTGACGCGGAAAACGCGCTCCCCGAATGACTTGAGGTTTGCTGCACCGAGGTAATAGTTGGCGGTGTTGATCCGGGTCTGCGAGACGAAGACGACGATCAGGCCGAGAATGCCCATCATGGAGACGAGACCGCCTGCCACGCCGGTCTCCGAGACCTCCATGCCGGGAATGGTGAAGGTGAGGAAGATGCCCACGATTGCGCTGAATCCGTAAGCGACGATGTAGAACAGCCAGCCGAAGCTCCAGCGCTGGTGGAACTTGATGTCTTTGCGCTTGCCGAGGGCCGCGTAGTCCATAGTGAACATCATCATGATCCACACGCCCATGTAGCCGGCGAAGGTGGCCAGCCAGCCGGGTCCGCCGACGGCGAGCGGCACGGCGAGGTCAGCCTGCTGCGTGAGCCAGGTGTCGGTGAATCCGTACTGCACGCCTGCCCAGATCACGGCGGCAATGAGCCCGCCCAGGTAGATGGGCAGGAGCCATCCGTTGAGCTTGTCGATGAACTTGCGTGCGCCGCCGAGGATCAGCGGCGTGGAGTAGACCACAACAATCAGGTACCACATCCACGTCGGACCGCCGAATGCCGTCTGGAAAGCGTAGGCGACGATGGATCCTTCGAAAACCGCGTAGTAGATGGCGACGAGGGCGAAGATGATCGTGGCGATGGACGAGCCGGCAGTCCCGAGGATGGTGCGCGAGAACAACGCCACGGTGGTGCGGTTGTTGATCGCGTACTTGGCGAGCACCCGGTTGATCAGACCGTAGACGAAGATCGTGAGTACGAGGCCGATAACAGCGTTGAGGGTGCCGTAGGCCATCGCCATGGCGGCCCCGATATAGACGAAGAACATCGCGCTGGCGACGCCGTACCACGCCATCGAGAGCGAGCCGCGAGTCATCTGATCTTCATCGTTGCCCTCTCTGTAGAGCGCATCCGTGGCCTCAACGGTGTCGTTGCTGCCAGTCAAATTCAAGTTCACTGTTACCTCCGATAGTGACAGGCGCGAACGGCCGGAACGTCGTTGTGGGTGGCGCTCGCATGCGACTGTCGTGTGGTGATGCCGTGCCTTGGAGCCGAGCGGTGCGCGGCCCAAGTCATTCGTGGTGAGGGAGAGTGTGAGCGCCGCGAGGCTTTCACATTCAGCAATCATGGGTAAATACTGCAGGTGCTAACAAGTGGGCATGCGCCCGAGGAATACTCGAAATATTGTGCTGTTGCACAATATCTGGGCGGGCATCCTGCACCTCGCGCTGGCTTGCGCATGCCCGGTCGGATGCCCGCCCCAGACTTCCAGGGCGTCTGCTGCGGTCAGCCCCAGTGTTGCGCCGACCGCCGTTCCATCAGCGCACGGAACTGATCGGTGGTCGTGGGAAAGAGCTCGCCCGTGCCCCAGTCGAGGATGACGCCATGGCGGCGGATCACATCGAGCATGTCGATCTCGCCCGACTTGTAGCCTTCTGCGATCACCGTGGGGTCGACTTCGAGCCACCCCTGCCGCTGCGCGGAAATTGACTCGCGCTTGGCAGCGGTGGAGGCAAAATCGATTCGGAAGTCATCGAGCTCGGCATCGATCTCATCGATCACCACACCGTAGTCCTCGGCAGCGCGACGCAGCGAGACGTAGCCGTCGATGACGTCGTCCAGCACTTCTTCCGCCGGGCGTTCAAGCGGGTCGCCGTACCCGCCGCCACCGGCGGAGGGGCGGATGAAGGAGTCCCCGGGCTGCAGGGGCACCGACGAGAAGTTTGAGCCGAGGAACCTCTCGTTGTCAGATCCGCGGTTGAGCCACACGCCGTGCGGGATCGAGGGCAACCCGCCTTCAATGCCCCAGGTGATGGAACGAGCCCGGTCGCAGGAGTAGCTCATCACTGTGGACTCAGCGTCGGTCAACGTCCCGCCCTTTTCGATGCCGCAGCCACCGCGAAAGCGACCGGGGCCACCCGAGTCGACGGCAATCTGATGCACCGAGGTGAGCACGGGCGAGAGACGCTCCTGACCTTCGAGCGGCTGCACGGCGAGGCCGGGGCCGAACACGGGTGCGGTCGCCGTCGAGCCGTCTTTGGACGCGCGGCCACCCCAGCCGCCGGCCATCCAGTCGTACCACATGAAGTAGGGCTTCTTCTCGCTGCGCGCATCGCGGCCGCCCACGAGCAGGTATTCGAGATTGAACGCACACGCCATGGCCCGCTCGGGCATGACCTGGGACCAAATTTCGAAAATGCCGTTCATCAGCTTCTCGTAGGGGCCGGAGCAGAAGCCGGTGACCGCGTAGGGCCATCCAGCGTTCACGACGGTGCCCTCGGGCCCGATGTCCGCGGTGACGGCCGCATAGAATCCCGAGTTGAGTGGCACGTCAGGAAAGAACGTCTTGGTGCCGGCGTAGATGGCTGAGAACGTTGTGCCATAGCCCGAGTTGAGGAATGTTTCAACAACCGGTGCCGAGCCGGTGAGGTCATAGTGAATGCCCTCGCCGTCCAGGGTGAGCTTGATCTTGATGGGTACGAGCCCCTCACCCTTTCCGGGATCGGCATCCATGTAGTCGACTGTTTCCCAGGTGCCACGCGGCAGCGTCTCCAGGCGGCGGCGCACGGTTCGCTCCACGTAGTCCTGTGTCTCCTTGAGCGCGGTCTTCACCGTTGCGGTGCTGTATCGGCCAATGAGGCGTTGCATTTGTCGCTCGCACACAGCGGTCGCCTCGGACTGGGCGTGCAGGTCGCCCATAGCCTGTGCAGGCGCACGCGTGTTGGAGACGAGCAATTGCGCCACATCGTGGAGAAACACGCCCTTGGACCAGACCCGCACCGGAGTTATGCGCAGGCCTTCCCCGAAGTGCTCCTTGGCGTTCACATCGAAGGAACCGGGCACGTTGCCACCGATGTCGGCCCAGTGCCCCTTGTTCTGCGCATAAGCGATCACTTCGCCATCAGCAAAGATCGGACGAATAAATGACACGTCGTTGAAGTGAGTGCCCCCCCGATATGGGTCGTTGATGGCGAAGACGTCGCCGGGGTGAATGTCCGTCCCGAATTCCTCAATCACGGCCTTGCACTGGAAGTGCAGCGTGCCGACGTGGACGGCGATGTCCCCTGAACCCTGCATCACGGTGTTGCCCTCGGCATCACACAATGCCGAGGAGAAGTCGCGCGAATAGATGACGAAGGAGTAGCAGGTGCGCAGGATCTGTTCGCTCATGAGGTCAACGCTGGTTGCGAAGGCGTTCTTGAGCACCTCGAAAGTGACCGGATCCAGCGTGGTCAGGGGGGCGGTTGCGGTTGCCGTTGCGGTGTTACCCATGGAGTATCTCCTCGAGGTGAATACGGATGTTGAGCCATTCGTCGATCTCGGCGTGTGTGTATGGCGGCACCACCGTGGTCGAGTCGAGTTGGTTGATGATGGCCGGGCCCCGGAACCTGGCCCCGGCCGGGATGGTGTCGCGGTCGTACACCGGCGTGTCCAGCCAGCCGTCGGCGCCGAAGTACACGGGATGGGTATCGATCGGCGTCCCGGGGTGGGTCGACGTGCGCGCATGCGGTCGAAACGAGGGCTTGGGTGTCTTGCCGATGGCGGCGAGGTGCAACTGGTAGATTTCCACCGGCGTGCCATCCTGTCGAAAGGCGAACTCGCGCTCGTACTGCTCGTGAAACGCCGTGATCGCCTGCTTGAGCGCTCCCTCGCCCGACCCCATCGGCACCGAGAGAGAACGCCACTGGCCCAGGTAGCGCATCGACACTTGCCGCTGCAACAGCGCGTTTTCGTCGGCGACACCCTCATGCCGCAAGCGGGCGGATGCCTCAGACTCGAGGGCGGTGAAGCTTGCCTCGAGGTCATCGGCGTCCGCGTTTGCGGCCAGCCCGGTGTACATCTGTGACAGGTCGTGACGAATGTCAACGAGCAGGCATCCCATCGCCGAAGTGACGCCGGGGTTCGGCGGCACGATGACGACAGGGATGTTCAATTCGCGGGCAACGTCAGCACCGTGCAGCGCACCCGCGCCGCCGAAGGCGAGCAGCGCAAAGTCGCGCGGGTCGTAGCCTCGACGAATCGAGATGAGACGCACCGCGTCTGCCATGTTCGCATTGGCGACCGCGACGATCGCGTGGGCTGCCTCGGCCAGTTCCAGGTTGAGTGGCTCCGCAATGAATCGGGTGATGGCCTCTGCGGACAGGCGCTTGTCGAGGCTCTTGGCGCCGCCGGCGAGCGAGGTGCCGAGCCGGCCGAGCACCACGTTGGCGTCGGTGTTTGTCGGCTGGTCGCCGCCCATGCTGTAGCAGGCGGGCCCGGGGTCCGCCCCGGCCGACTGGGGGCCGTTACGTAGTGACCCGGCAATGTCGATGTGGGCGAGCGATCCGCCGCCCGCGCCGATGGTGAGCACTTCGATCGAGGGAAAGATGATCGGGTGGCCGTACTCCACCTGCCACTCCTTGGTGATGCGCAGCTCGCCGTCAGCGATGAGGGCGATGTCCGTTGACGTGCCGCCCATGTCGAGGCTGACCGCGTTCTCGTAGCCGCACTGCTGGGCGATGTGCTTTGCGGAGATCGCCCCCGCGGCGATGCCCGAGGCGGCCAGGCGCACCGGGTACTTCTCGACCATGCGAGGGGTCATGGAGCCGCCACCCGAGTGCAACAGCAGCAAGTCGCCGGCGTAGCCGCCCTCCTTCAGATGGGTGGCGAGGCGGTTCACGTAGCCCGACACGAGCGGAGCGAGCACCGCGTTCGCGACCGCGGTATTGAACCGGTCGTATTCGAAGATCTCGGGCAGAATCTCGGCCGAGGTCGAGACAGTGGCATCCGGGATCTCCTCTTCGAGGATCTCGCGCATACGGGTCTCATGGGCCGGATTCGCGTAGGAGTTGAGGAAGCAGACGGCGATGGTTTTGGCGCCGCGCCGTTTCAGCAGGGCCGCCACCCGGCGGGCCTCCTCCTCGTCGAGCGGGGTGACCGTGCGTCCCGAGAAGTCGATACGCTCGCTCACCTCGAATCTGTCACGGCGACGAATGTAGGGACCAGAAACGTCGTTGTAGGCATCCCAGAGGTCGTCCTTGGTACCGTCGCGAATCTCGATGACGTCACGAAACCCTTTGGTGGTGACGAGGGCGGCGGCCGGAAACTTTCTTGTGATCAGAGCGTTGGTCGCCACGGTGGTGCCGTGCGAGAACAGGCTGACGTCGGACAGGTTGATCTCACCCCGTTCAACGCCGTTCATGACGGCGATCATTGGGTCATGCGGCGTTGAGGGAACCTTTGTCACCCGCATGGTCTTCGTATCTTCGTCGAAGATGCACACGTCGGTGAAGGTTCCGCCAACATCCACGGCTACGCGGAGTTGTGTCATCGGTGTTCCTCCTGGGATTTCTGGGACTGGTCAATGAATGGATTGATGACAACTGTGGGGGCACGGTTCCCGTTCGTCATTAGAAAAATCCAAACCTCGACCGGGGCACGCCTGTAGAATCTCCAAAACCCCCCGGACAACGCAGGACCGGATCTGAACTTTCTCAGATTTTTTCCTCCGCGCGGGCGAAATTCGGGCGCGGAGGAGAGGCATGGAGCAGGGAACCGGTTCAAACCCGTCGCTAGCGGACCAGGCCGCGGAGCTAACCCTCACCCTCAAAGTCACGACCCTGCTCCTGAACGCTGTGTCTATGGAGGAGCCGGTGAAGGCGCTCGTCGGACGGGTCGCCGACCTGTGTCATGGCGCGGCCGTGGTGTATGACGCCGACGGGGCAATTGTCGAAAGCTCAGGCGAGGCCCCCACCCGGCTGATCTGGAACGAGGTGGCGGCCTCGCACGCGACCGATCAGGAGTTTTCCATTGGCCGATGGCACCTGCGCACCCGCACGGTGGCCCTGCACGACGGCGTGCACGTGCTGGCCATCGGCACCCGCAGCGAGGACCTGCTGCCCCGGCTCGGTGACGTGCTGCTCGACACCGCCGAGCGCATGCTGGCAGCGGTGAATGGCATCCAGCACGGGGCGAGCCTGCGCGATCGCCGAGACAACGCGCACGTCCTGGCCACGCTGCAGGATGGGGTCCTGCCCTCGCGCGAGCACCGGCACTGGGGACGACTGGCGCAGTACAAGTTCCCGAGTTATGTTCCGCTGCGCGCGCTGGAGGCGGCGGCGCCCGGGGGCGAATCGGCGACCGAGGCGCACGTGCAACGGCTGATCGATTCGGCCAAGAGCTTCGGAGTGGCACTGCTCGTTTCGATCCGCAGGCTTGATCAAGAGACACCGGCGACCATCAGCGCGGTCATTCCCGCGGCCGGACGTGCCGAGGCGTGGCTCAATCAGGTCGCGCAGACGCTCACCGTGGGCACGTCGGCGCCCTTCGGGGCGTTAGCGGAAACCCCGGCGGCATTCCGCGAGGCCGAAATGGCGTTGGAGATCGCCCGGTCACGGGCACGCTCCTTTGCAGCCGACGCCGGCCCTGCGACGGCGACCGAGATCGTGCGCCTGGACGAAGTCGACCTCGCGACCTGGCTGCTCTCCCAGGTGGATGGACAGCAGTTGCTGGCACGCATGCGCCCGATTCTGCACGAACTGCGCGGTGCCGACACGTTGCACGCAACGCTGGTGACTTATCTGGCGTTGGATCAGAACATCACAGCCACCGCGCAGGCCATGTTCGTGCATGCCAACACGATCAGGTATCGACTCGGGAAGATCGAGGAGCTGTTCGGCGAGCCGGTCACGTCTGCGGCATTCGTGACGAACCTGTACCTGTGCCTCCAGAGTCCTGTGCTGGGGCGTCAACGTGCGCTGGGCCACCAACACGACGTCGCGGCCGGCGGGTAAGCCGGCGCGACTCGGGCAAGCGGGGCAAGTATGCTCGGCTCAACGACAACACAATCGAAGGAACCGCTATGGCCATCAGCGAGACCCAGATCGACAACGGCATCTTTCGGGTGACGAAGTGGGTGATCGAGCCCGGTGGAGCGATCCCCATGCACCGGCACGAATTCGAGTACGTCGTGGTGCCTCTCGTCAACGACACGATGTATGTCACAAACGCCGACGGGTCGGAGATTGCCGCGGAACTGCGCATCGGCCAGAGCTACACTCGCCCGGCGGGCGCGGAGCACACCGTGGCGAACCGAGGCACGGCCACGATCGTGTTCGTCGAAACCGAGAAGCTGTCCTAGCGACCCTCGACGCGCAGTTCGCAATTTAACGAACTCGGCCGTTGCACAGGCTGAATTCCCCAGTGCGGAGACGGTGGGATTTGAACCCACGGTGCCCCGTAAAGGGCACTCCACCTTAGCAGGGTGGTGCACTAAGCCGAACTATGCGACGTCTCCTTGGTGCTTGCGCTGCAAACACACGAGTTCAATCATAACCGCACCGGGGGCCTCCGGAGGAACCAGGCCCGGATGCC
This sequence comes from Cryobacterium psychrotolerans, assembly GCF_900101115.1. Lineage (GTDB taxonomy): Bacteria > Actinomycetota > Actinomycetes > Actinomycetales > Microbacteriaceae > Cryobacterium > Cryobacterium psychrotolerans. The sequence continues at coordinate 35,630 of NZ_FNFU01000008.1, read as the reverse complement.
GCCGGCGGTCACTACTGGTTGTTGAGCGTGCGGCCGACCGAGCAGGTGAACTCGTCCGCAGTCTGGCCGGTGGCCGAGTCGGGGAGCACCGTCGCCGGGACGCTGGGCTTCGGTGCCGGCGTTGCCGACGTGCCGGGCTTCGGTGTGGCCGACGCGGTGGGCTCGGGCGTCGCCGGGGCATCCGGGTCAGCAGTTGCTCCCCGGCCGGTCGAGCCTCCCAGCTGGATCGGCTGGTCGGCGGCGATGGTCGTGAACATGTCCTCGAAGTCCGGCTGCAGGGGCTTGACGCCGCTGTCGACCTCGCCCGTGGGCACCTGCACGAAGACCACCTTGTCCAGGTCGATGTCCTTGAGCGCCAGCGCGATCGAGATCAGGGTGTCGACGTTGTTGAGGCTCGTCGACAGCTGCATGTTGGCGGTCGCCGCCTTGGCGAGCGAGTACACCTTGGTGGGGTCGGAGAGCGTCTCGGAGCTCTTGATCGTGCGGAGCAACGCGGACATGAAGACCTGCTGGTTGTTGATGCGGGTCAGGTCGCTGCCGTCGCCGATGCCGTGGCGGGTGCGCAGGAACTGGAGGGCGGCCAGGCCCTGCAAGGTGTGCTTGCCGGCCTTGAGGTAGGTGTCGGTGTGCTTGTCCTCGATGTCCTCGGCGACACAGACCTCGACGCCGCCGACCGCGGTCGACATGGCCATGACCCCGCCGAACTGCACCTCGGCCGCATAGGGAATCTTGAGCCCGGTGAGCTCCTCCACCGTGAGCACGGTGCAGGCGAGCCCGCCGTAGGTGAGGGTCGTGTTGATCTTCTGGCTGCTCATCGCGTCGTAGGTGCCGCCCTTGCCGTCGGGGCAGCCGGGGATGGGCACGTACATGTCGCGGGGAAAGCTGATCACGGAGGCGTTGCTGTGGTCCTCCGAAATGTGCAGCAGCATCGTCACGTCGTTGAGGTCGCCGGTTTCGTCCTCGCCGCCGAACACGGCGGCCTGGCCCTTGCGGCTGTCACTGCCGACGAGCAGCAGGTTCACGCCACCCTTGATCGCGCTGAACTTCGGACCGGGCTCGCCCTCGACCTCGTTCTCGAGGTGGACACCGGGCTTGACGCTGGCCACAACGTCGTAGGCCGCGATCGCGGCGACAGACACGCCACTGACCATGAGAACGGCCAGGGCCGCGGCGATGAACTTGAACACGGTCGTAACCGGGTTGGATTTCTTCAGCCGGCCGTGCCGGGCGATGGTGCTCAGCTTCGATCGCGAAGAGCGTGGACGCATCTGGTCGCTCACTCTGATCCCTTCGTTCCTGGCTGGCGGTGACACCTCGCAATGCGGAGGGCGTGGGATTCGAACCCACGAGACATTTCTGCCCACCAGTTTTCAAGACTGGCTCCATCGGCCGCTCGGACAGCCCTCCCGGTTCGCGAACGAACAAGGCCCGATTCTAGCCGATGGCGGACTCTCCAGAATGACAGGATTACCTGAAAACCGGCTGCATGCGGGTCTAGAGCGTGCCGAGCACGAGCGCGAGTCCGTCGTCGAGAACCGAGGCCGTGATCTCGCCGGCCGCCTCGATCACGTCTGCGGGGGCCTGGCCCATGGCCACGCCCCGCCCCGAAACGGATGCCCAGAGCAGCAGGTCGATATCGTTGCGTCCGTCGCCGACGGCCATCACCCGGCTGCGCGGAATCCCGAATTCCTCGCGCACCCGTTCCATCGCCGTGGCCTTGTTCACGCCGTCGGGCGCGATGTCCAGCCAGGCCGTCCAGCCAATCGCGTAGCTGACCCGGTTGAGGCCCATCTTCTCGACCACCTGGAGGAACTCCTCCATGTCGTGATCGGGCGAGATGACAACCACCCGGGTGGCGGCGTGCAGGAGTAGCTGGTCGAAGTCGACGTGTTCGCTGTCCAGGCCGATCGTGGCATCCGGGAAGGGTTCGGTGTAGCGGTAATAACCGTGCTCGTCCTCGACCGCATAGCGCGCGCCGGTCAGGTGCGAGCGGATCGAGGTGAGAACGTCGGTCGGGTCGAAGGTCTCGACCCATTCCCGGCGGTAACCGGTCGGCGCGTCCGGGTCGCGGTGCAGGGTGATCGCCCCGTTCGAGCAGACGACGAAGCGGGGTGCGATGTCGAGGCGCTCGAGCACGGGCAGGGTGGCGGAGGCGGACCGACCCGTGGCCAGCATCACCTCGTGGCCGGCCGAGGTGAGCCGCTGGATCTGCTCGAGCACGGCGTCGCTGATCGTGCCGTCCTCGTGCATGGTCGTGCCGTCGATGTCGAGGGCGACGAGCCAGCGCCCGTCGGTCACGGTCGGCTCACCGGTTCGAGCAGCTCGAGGCCGCCGAGGAAGGGCCGGAGCGCTTCGGGCACCCGCACGGATCCGTCGGCCTGCTGGTGGGTCTCGAGCAGCGCGACGATCCACCTGGTCGTGGCCAGGGTGCCGTTGAGGGTCGCGACCGGCGCGGTCTTGCCGGATTCCGTGCGGTAGCGGATGTCGAGGCGGCGGGCCTGGTAGGTGGTGCAGTTGCTCGTGCTGGTCAGTTCTCGGTAGGCGCCCTGGGTGGGCACCCACGCCTCGATGTCGAACTTGCGGGCGGCGCTCGAGCCGAGGTCCCCGGCTGCGACGTCGATGACCCGGTAGCTCAGTCCGAGGGCCTGAAGCATGTCCTCCTGCAGCGCGACGAGGCGATCGTGCTCGCCCTCGGCGTTCTCCGGGAGCACGTAGGTGAACATCTCCAGCTTGTTGAACTGGTGCACCCGGATGATGCCGCGGGTGTCCTTGCCGCCGGAGCCGGCCTCACGGCGGTAGCAGGTCGACCAGCCGGCGTAGCGGAGCGGCTCGGCCGAGAGGTCGAGGATTTCGTCCTTGTGGTAGCCGGCGAGCGCGACCTCGCTGGTGCCGGTGAGGTAGAGGTCGTCGCCGGGCAGGTAGTAGACCTCGTCGTTGTGCTCGCCGAGGAATCCGGTGCCGTCCATGATCTCCGGCCGCACCAGCGTCGGCGTGATCAGGGGGACGAAACCGGCCGCGAGCGCGTGGTCGAGCGCCATGTTCATCAGGGCGATTTCGAGGCGAGCGCCGATCCCGCGCAGGAAGTAGAAGCGCGATCCGGACACCTTCGCGCCGCGGGCCATATCGATGGCGCCGAGCAGCTCGCCCAGCTCCAGGTGGTCGCGCGGTTCGAAGTCGAAGGTGGGGGTCTCGCCGTGGGTGCGGAGGGTGGTGAAGTTCTCCTCGCCGCCCGACGGCACGCCGTCGATGACCGGGTTGGCAATGCTGCGCACGATCGTGGTGAAGCGCGCCTCGGCATCCGCCGCGGCGGCACCGGCCGCCTTCACCTCGGCGGCCAGGCTCTGCGCTTCCGCGACGAGCGCCTTCTTCTCTTCGGGCGGGGCGGAGGCGACGCGCTTGCCGAACTGGTTCTGCGTGGCCCGCAGCGCCTCGAAGGAGGTGATCGCCGCCCGGCGGGCGGCGTCCGCGGACAGCGCAGAATCGACCGCCGCGACGGAGTCGCCGCGCGCCTCCTGCGAACGCTTGATGAGCTCAGGATTCTCGCGTAACAGCACCGGATCAATCACAGCATCGAGTCTACAAGCGCGAACCGGGGCGGCTTGCTAGCCTTGCCCCGTGACAGCCTCCGGTCCGCCCCGCATCGACCGGTATGCCGCCGTCGTCTACAACCCGATCAAGGTCGACCTGGCCAGGCTTCGGAGGAGCGTGCACGCTGCGCAGTCCGCCGCGGGCTGGGCCCCGACACTTTGGTTCGAAACGAGCGCCGAGGATTTCGGAAACGAGGCCGCCCGTCGAGCCGTGCGCCGCGGGGCATCCCTCGTGATCGCAGCCGGGGGCGACGGCACCGTGCGGGCCGTGGCCGAAGCCCTGCGCGGCTCCGAGGTGAGCCTGGCCATCGTGCCGCTCGGCACCGGCAACCTGCTCGCGCGAAACCTGCAGCTGCCCCTGGGCAGCATCGACGAGTCGGCCGCGATCGCGTTCGGGGGGATCGACAAACCGGTGGACGTCGGCGTCGCCGAGATGACCACCTTTGACGGGCGGACCATCGAGCACGCCTTCGTCGTGCTGGCCGGGGTGGGCCTGGACGCGGAGATGATCGCGAAGACCCGGCCGTCGCTGAAGAAGCAGGTCGGCTGGCTCGCGTACGTCGACGCGGGGGCACGGGTCATCCCCCGGGCCGAACCCTTCCGCATCGGCTACAGCCTCGACGGCCGTCCCGAGCGGCATGCGCACATCAGCACGATCCTCGTCGCGAACTGCGGCACCCTGACCGGGAACATGCTGTTCCTGCCCGACGCCCGGCTCGACGACGGCATCCTCGACACGGCGATCATGCAGGTCAAGGGCGTGCGCGGCTGGTTCAGGATCTGGCTGCGCGTGATGTGGGAAAACGGCGTGCTGCGCCGCTCGGCGGCGGGCCGCGAGGTGATCCGCCTGCGCGAGAAGGGGAACCAGCGCATGATGAAAACGCTCTCCGGCACCGACATCCGGATCAGGCTGGACAGCCCGCAGCCGCTCGAACTCGACGGCGACGGATTCGGGATGGTGCGGTCGGTGTTCCTCCGGTCGGACCCGCAGGCGCTGGCCGTGCGGGTGCCCGCCTGGTCCCCTCCCGTCTGACTTTCCTCCCCGCGAAACCGCAGTTGTGCGCGCTAAAACGCCCGAATAACGCGCACAACTGCGGTTTCGCGGAAGGAAAAGGGGGGTTCTTTAGGGGGAGGGGAAGGGGGTTTAGGGGAGGAGGGTGCTGAGCCAGGCGCGGGCCTCGATGAAGATCTCGTCGTCGTAGCGGGACGTGAACTCGATCGGCCGCTTGTCGGCGCGCGGGTACGAGCCGAGGAAGATCACGTTGGGGCTCGAGCGGCGCAGGCCCAGCAGGGCGTCGGCGACGCGCTCGTCGAGGATGTGGCCGTCGGCGTCGATCACGAAGCGGTAGCGCCCCAGGGCGTCGCCGATCGGCCGCGACTGGATCAGGCTGAGGTTGACCCCGCGGGTGGCGAACTGTTCGAGCATTTCGAGCAGGGCGCCCGACCTGTCCTCGGGCAATTCGACGATCACGCTCGTCTTGTCGGCGCCCGTCCTGGCCGGGAGCTCGGTCGTGCGGCTCACCAGCACGAATCGGGTGACCGCGTTGGGATTGTCGCCGATGTCCGTGGCCAGCACGTCGAGGTCGTGGTGCTTCTCGATGCCGGGCGGGGCGATGGCGGCATCCGCCTGGCTGTTGTCGAACAGGGATGCCGCGGCGGCGACGTTGCTCGACGCCGGGATGTGGCCGTGGCGCGGCAGAGTGGACTCGAGCCAGGTGCGGCACTGGGCGTAGGCGACCGGATGCGCGTTGATGACCCGCACGTCCGCGAGCGCGGTGCCGGGGCGGGCGACGAGCACGAAGTTCACCGGGACCAGGTATTCGCCGATGATCCGCAGGTTAGGGGCGCCGGCGAGGGCGTCCTGGGTGGCCGAGACACCGCCGTCGACCGAGTTCTCGATCGCGATCATCGCGGCGACGCTGCGCCCGGTGAGGACATCCGCGAGGGCCTCGCCCACGTTGTTGACGGCACGCCACGGCTTTCCCTGCGCCTCGGGCACCTGGGCCAGCGCGGCTTCCGTGAAGGTGCCGACCGGCCCCAGGAAGCTGTAGGTGACATTAGGGGACTCGGCCATGGCTCACAGCCTAGTTGCAGTGCCAAGATGGGGGCATGAATGAACGTGCGGGAACCCCGGCCCAGGACTCAGACCTCATCGACGCGGAGGCGCTCGTCAACGCGTATTACGCGCTGAAACCGGATGTCTCCATCCCGGCGCAGAGGGTCGTCTTCGGCACATCGGGCCATCGCGGCAGTTCGCTCAGCCTCGCGTTCAACGAGGACCACATCATCGCCACGACGCAGGCGATCGTCGAGTACCGAGCCGCCCAGGGCATCACCGGGCCGCTGTTCATCGGCACCGACCCGCACACGCTCAGCGCCCCCGCGTACACGACCGCCCTCGAGGTGCTCGTCGCCAACGGCGTTCGCGCCCTGGTCGACGAATTCGACGACTATGTGCCGACGCCGGCCCTCTCGCACGCCATCCTCGCCTACAACCGGGCCGGGAACGGCGACGAGGCCGACGGGATCGTCGTGACCCCCAGCCACAACCCGCCCTCCGACGGCGGCTTCAAGTACAACCCGCCGCACGGCGGCCCGGCCGGCAGCGACGCCACCTCCTGGATCGCGAACCGCGCGAACGAGCTCATCGCGGGCGGCCTGAAAGACGTCAGGATGAGCGAGCCGAGCGCGGTGGAGACCTACGACTTCCGCGGCAACTATGTCAATGACCTCGAGAACATCATCGACATGAAGGCCATCAAGGACAGCGGCATCCGGATCGGCGCCGACCCGCTCGGCGGCGCGAGCGTGGGCTACTGGGGCGCCATCCGCGACCGGTACGAGCTCAACCTGACCGTCGTGAACCCGAAGGTCGACCCGACCTGGCGGTTCATGACCCTGGATTGGGACGGCAAGATCCGGATGGACCCGTCGAGCCCCTCGGCGATGGCCTCCGTGCTGGCGCACAAGGATGATTACGACATCCTCACCGGCAACGACGCCGACGCCGACCGGCACGGGATCATCACCCCGGATGACGGGCTGATGAACCCCAACCACTTCCTGGCCGTCGCCATCGACTACCTGTACAGCCACCGCGACGGCTGGCGGGCGGACGCCCGGGTCGGCAAGACCCTCGTCTCGTCCACCATGATCGACCGCGTCGCCGGCTTCCTCGGCCGCGAACTCTGGGAGGTTCCGGTCGGCTTCAAGTGGTTCGTCCCCGGCCTGATCGACGGGTCGGTCGCGTTCGGCGGCGAGGAGAGCGCGGGAGCCAGCTTCGTGCGCTTCGACGGCACGGTCTGGACCACCGACAAGGACGGCATCCTGCTCGCCCTGCTCGCCTCGGAGATTCTCGCGGTAACCGGGAAGACGCCGAGCCAGCGCTATGCCGAACTCGCCGAGCACTTCGGTGCGCCCGCCTACGCGCGGGTGGATGCCGCGGCGACGCCGGCGCAGAAGGCCCAGCTCGGCAAGCTCGACGGCGACGCCATCACGGCCACCGAGCTGGCCGGCGAGAAGATCATCGCCAAGCTCAGCCACGCGCCCGGCAACGGCGCGGCCATCGGCGGGGTCAAGGTCGTCACCGAGAACGCCTGGTTCGCGGCCCGGCCGAGCGGCACGGAAGACGTCTACAAGATCTACGCGGAGTCGTTCCTCGGCCCGGAGCACCTGAAGCAGGTGCAGGTCGAGGCGAAGGCGATCGTCGACGCGGCGATCGCCTGATCTCGTCGAGACCCGGGCTAGGGGATGCTCCAGTAGTACGCCCGGCCGCCCGGGTGCTTCGTCGTGATCGCGTAGTCGACCGAGAGGTAGTCGCTGTCGTCGGTGTGCCCGGCGTAGTAGATCTGCACGCCCGCCGCGGTCTTCTCCACGCGGGTGACGATTCCGGTGTGGTCGCGGTCACCCGACTTGTCCCAGTCGAATTGCACGACGTCGCCGAGTTTCACCTGGTCACGCTGGGCGTCGGTCAGGGCCGTGGCCCGGCCGGAGTCGGCGAGGTAGCGCATCAGCGCGGTCGAACTCACCCAGGGCTTGGAGAAGGAAAAGCTGGAGCCGGTGCCCGCGGTGCGCCACTCGGCATCCATTTTCCAGCCGCGCGCGATCAGCGACTGGTTGGTGAAGTTGACGCAGTCGTTTCCGGTGACGACCCCATAGTCGGCGACGTTGTAGTTCTTCCAGTGCGCCAGCGCGTAGGCCAGCTGCTTCTGAACGGCGAGGTCGACCGGGACCGGCGCGTTCGGGGCGTCGGGCATGGCTCGGGGGGTCGCGGTATCCGTCGGCACCGATGTGGCCGCCCGGCCGGCGGAGGGTGAATCCTGTGCAACCACAACCGAGGTCAGCGCTGCCGCTCCCGCGATGAGGCCGCCGACGGCGAGCGCCACGAGGCCGATCCGGATGGGCCGGGAGAGCGCCACGATATCCTCGATTCGTTGGGGGTGAGTTCACCTGGTCGGCTGCGGATGCGGGTCCGCCTTTAGGTGATACTCCAGTATGAGACCGTTCCTCCGGCGTTCGCGAGCGACTCGTCGACAGACTTGAAGTCGTTGTCCATCGTGTGGCTGGCGTAGTAGATCCGCGCGCTGCCGCCCGTCTTCTCGACGCGGGTGACGATCCCGGTGTGGTCGCGGTCGCCCGAGCTGTACCAGTCGAACTGCACGACGTCCCCGACCTTGACCTGCGCGCGCCGGTCGTCGCCGAGCGCGGTGGCGCGGTTCGGATGTGCGGCCAGGTAGGCGGCAAAGGCCGTGGAACTGGCCCAGGCCGCGCTGTACTGGCTGGTTCCGGCGTTGAACGACCACTCGGCATCCATGGTCCAGCCGCGTGCGATCAGCGACTGGCTGGTGAAGTTGACGCAGTCGTTACCGGGGAGCCGGCCGTACTCGGCGGAGTTGTAGTCCTTCCAGTGGGCCAGCACATAGGCGGTTTGCGCGGCGACCTTCGGGTCGGGGATGTAGCGGAAGCTCAGCGGCGCGGTGGCCAGGGACGGGGTCGCGGCCGAGTGGACGGGTACGGCGACGCCGTCGGCGTCGAAGAGCTCCACCGGGACGGCTCCGAGGCGCGTCGAGGCCGGGGTGCTGAGGGTGGCCGTGTCGCTCGTGACCGAGACGACCGTGCCGGGGTTGGCGCCGAAGTTCACGCTGGCCACCTTGTTCAGGTCCGCGCCGGTCACGGTCACGACGGTGCCTCCGGCGACGGAGCCGGCAGAGGTGCCATTGGCCGCGATGATGCTGCTGCGCACGATCGGCTCCGGCTGCCAGGCCGGGGCGCTGCCCGCGGCGGCCGAGGGTCCCGGCTCGGAAACCGCACCGATCGCGCCTCCGCCGGTGGCCAGGCCGACCGACAAGGCGACGGCACTGCTGGCTGCGATGATGCTTCCGGGGAGGAGGATGTGCCGCTTCTCGCGGGGCCTCTCGGCGGAGTGGCGGGGCCGGTTGCGGGTGTCTCGGGGTGAATTCAGGCGCACAAAATCGTCTCTGTTTGGGGGGGAGGGGACCCAAAAGTTAAACATCGCCCCATGGCAAACCCCTGTGCGAAGCATCCGAAACCCATGGGTGCCGGTGCGGCGGACCCGTCGCTAGTCGTAGTCAGGCGCCGCGGGGAGTCCGAAGAATTCCTCCAGTGTGCTCACGCGGGTGCGGTGCATTTCGCCCGCCAGCTGCACCCCGATGTAGCGGAAGTGCCAGGGCTCGAACTCGTACCCGGTGATGGCGACCTTGTCGGCCGGGTAGCGCAGCAGGAACCCGTAGCGCCACGCATTCGCCGCGAGCCACCGTCCGTGCGGGGTGTCGGCGAAGCAGGCACTCAGGGCACACCGTGACGGAACCGAACTGATGTCCAGGGCCAGGCCGGTCTGGTGTTCGCTCGAGCCGGGGCGGGCGATGGCGGCGTCCGCAGACGCCTGTCCGTTCGCTCGCACCGCCCGGTCGTACACCCGGGTCTGCGCCTCGAAGCCGCGGTAGGCGCTCTGCGACTGCAGGCTGAGTCCGGTCGCCTCGGTGATGCCCGCGAACATCGCCACGGCTGCGACGGATGCCTCCTGCCGCAGCTTCGGCTCGTACACGTGAGGCACCGGGACATCCGCGAGGTCGGTCGGGGCGAAGTCCGGCGGAGTCAGCGGACGTTTCTTGTTCACGACGACCCACAGGCTGGCCGGGTCGTCGGTCGACCGGGCGCCCCGGTCGAACGTCGGCACCGCGGTCGGCGCGGCGGAGGGCGCCGGCCGCGCCGGCTCGGCCGCCGCGGGGCTGGGCGCCGGGGAGTTGCGGGACGCGGGGGCGGACGCGGAGAGCACGCCGGCGATCAGGGCGCCGGCAGCCAGGACGACCGCCACCGGCACGAGCACGGCGGCGCGGCGGACGCGCCACCGCCCTCCCGGGCTGGAACCGGGCAGACGTTGGTCAGGCACGAGGTCGAGCCTACCCTCGGCCGCGCGGCGGCAACCGGCGCCGCCCGCGTCGGCGAAGGCGGAACGGCCCGCTCCGGTGAGCTGCACCGCCGAGGGGAATGAACGGTGGCCGCACCGGGTTGTCGGTGAGATGCGTATTGTCATTGCTGGTGCACACGGAAAGATCGCCCGACACCTGACCCGGGCGCTGGTTCGGGACGGGCACGAGGTGACCGGGCTGATCCGGAGCGAGGCGCAGGGCGCCGACCTCATGGTCGACGGCGCGGCTCCGGTGGTGCTCGACCTCGAGAGCGCCTCGGTCGCTGATCTGGCCCGGGTCCTGTCCGGCGCGGATGTTGCGGTGTTCGCCGCCGGGGCGGGAGCCGGCAGCGGAGACGCCCGGAAAGAGTCGGTCGACCTCGGCGCATCCGTGCTGCTGGCCGACGCGGCGGAGGCCGCGGGCGTGCCGCGTTTCATCCAGATCTCCTCGACCGGGGTCGAATCGGTGCGGGACAGTGCGGTGCCCGACTCGGTGCCCGCCGATTTCGTTGCGTACCTCCGGGCCAAGCTGGCCGCCGAGGAGGATCTCGCCGCGCGCCCGCTGGCCTGGACCATCGTTCGCCCCGGCGGGCTCATCGACGACCCGGGCACCGGGGCCGTGCGGCTCGACCTCACCGGCCCGGGACACCTCGAGCCCGGCCGGTCCGAGCCGCGAGGGACCGTGCCTCGCGCCGACGTCGCAGCCGTGCTCGCCGAGCTGGTGCGAACCGGCGCCGGCACGCGGCAGGTGCTGCACCTGCTCTCGGGCACGGTTCCCGTCGCCGACGCCGTGGCGGCGCTGGGCTAGCACCGACGACGTCGAATGTCGGACGGTGCCGATAGAACGGTCGCAATGATTCCCAACAAAGGAGGAAGCGACATGAACGTTCTCGTGGCGACATCCCTGTCCCAGGGCACTCGAGACGACGACTACCACTGGTGCGTCGAAGGCGAATTAGTGACGATCCAGGAACCGTGCGCGTGCGACAGCGTCCACCCGGAGTCCGGTTGCGGCTGCTCCCGTGGATTCGCCGGCCTGAGCTCCCAGCGCGCGACGACAACTGCGCGGATCGCTGAGATTCCCGGCTTCACGGTCGGCGACTACGTCGCTGCACTCGCATCCGGGCTCTCCGCACAGGGTTGGGATCCCGCAGACGCCGAGGGGCTCGCGCGGGATCAACTGGCCCTCATCGCGGGATGGCCCACGGATGCGATCCTCGAGCGGTCCTACGACAGGATCAGCATTCGGCGGCGTCCATCGGCACCGGGCTTCGACGGGCCCGGCCACCGGTGATCGGGCCGGGGTCTCGACAAGCTCGACCACCGATGGTCGAGGCCAGTCGGGATCAGTCCAGCTGCGGCACGACCTCGCGGGCGATGAAGTCCAGGTGGTCGAGGTCGGACAGATCCATGATCTGCAAGTAGACGCACTCCACGCCGTCGGCGGCGAGGGCGCCCAGCCGGTCCACGATCTCGGATGCGGTGCCGGCCACGCCGTGCTGGCGCAGCTCGGCCGGCTCGCGGCCGACCGCGGCGGCCCGGCGGGCGAACTCTGCCTCGTCCCGCCCCGCAACGGCGATCAGGGCGGCCGAGTAGACGAGCTCGTGCGGGTCGCGGCCGATGGCCGTGCAGGCCGCGCGGACGCCGGCGAACTTGCCCGGAATGTCCGCGAACTCGGGGAACGGCAGGTTGAACTCGGTGCCGAAGCGGGCGGCCAGGGCCGGGGTGCGTTGAGGCCCGCCGCCGCCGACGATGACCGGAACGCGCGCCTGCACGGGCTTCGGCAGCGCCGGGGAGTCGACGAGCCTGTAGTGCTCGCCGGCGAAGCTGTAGCTCTGTCCGACCGGGGTCGCCCACAGTCCGGTGACGATCTCGAGTTGTTCCTCGAGCATGCCGAAGCGCTTCCGCGGGAACGGGATGCCGTAGGCGAGGTGTTCCCTCTCGAACCAGCCGGTGCCGAGGCCGAGTTCGACCCGGCCGCCCGACATCTGGTCGACCTGGGCCGCCTGGATCGCGAGGATCCCCGGCGGACGGAAGGTCACCGACGAGACGAGGGTGCCGAGGCGGATGCGCCGCGTCTCGCGGGCGAGCCCGGCCAGGGTGGTCCAGGCATCCGTCGGGCCCGGCAGACCGGAGGCGTCGCCCATCGCGAGGTAGTGGTCGGAGCGGAAGAACGCGTCGAAGCCGAGCGACTCCGTGGCCTGGGCGACGGCGAGGATGTCGTCGTAGGTGCCGCCCTGCTGCGGTTCGGTGAAGATGCGAAGTCTCATGGGTTCAGTGTTTCAGGTCTCGACAGGCTCGACCTCCGGGGCGGGCGGGCCGAGGAACTCGACGTCGGGCAGGGGCGCGAACCGCGTGCGCATCACCGCGATCGATTCCGGGTTCTGGTCGACGAGCACGAAGCGGCGTCCGAGGGCGGCGGCGACCGCGCCGGTGGTGCCGCTGCCGGCGAAGAAGTCGAGCACCCAGTCGCCTTCGCGACTGGAGGCCTGGATCATCCGGCGCAGGATGCCGATCGGCTTCTGGGTGGGGTACCCGGTCTTCTCCTTGCCCGTGGGCGACACGATCGTGTGCCACCAGACATCCGTCGGCAGCTTGCCGCGCGCGACCTTCTCGGGCGTGACCAGCCCGGGCGCCATGTACGGCTCGCGGTCGACGGTGCTCGAGTCGAAGTAGTACCGGGCCGGGTTCTTCACGTAGACGAGGATCGTGTCGTGCTTGGTCGGCCAGCGGTTCTTCGACTTCGCCCCATAGTCGTAGGCCCAGATCAGTTCGTTGAGGAAGCAGTCCCGGCCGAAGAGCGCGTCGAGCAGCACCTTGGCGTAGTGCGCCTCCCGGTAGTCGAGGTGCAGGTACAGGGTGCCGTCGTCGGCGAGCAGGCGCCAGGCTTCGATCAGGCGCGGTTCAAGAAAGGCCCAGTAATCCTCGAACTGGTCGTCGTAGCCGAGCAGGTCGCCCTTGATCCGCTCGTACAACTGACCCTTGAAACCGGTGATGGTGCCGGCCGCGCGCGCGCCCTTTCCCGGGCTTGCCGGCGGCGTCGGCAGGCGCACCGACGTCGTTGTGCGGCGATTCTGCACGCGGCCCGTGTTGAACGGGGGGTCGAGGTAGATCAGAGTGAAGGACGCGTCCGGCAGTGCGGGGAGCACCTCGAGGTTGTCGGCGTGGATGACGCGGCTGGGAGACGTCTGTGACCACGCAATAGGCATTCCCTCATTCTGCCAGTCGACATAGCCCGCGGGAGCTAGCTGGGATCCGGCCCCGGTCGCCGGTCGATTCGCGGCTCGTCGTCTCGCAGCTGGTGGTCGTCTCGCAGCTGGATGGTGATGCGGCCGTCGTAGACCTTGTCTGCGGCCGGATCCCCGGCGAGGGGCGCGGGCGCCGGGAGCACGCTCTGGCGGTCCAGCTCGATGGCGGCCTCATGCCGAGCGGGCGCGAAGACCTCGTCGCCGATGCTCACGATGCTTCCGCCGCCGCCAGGGCGATGGTTCTTGTTCGAAAGGTCGATCCAGCCGAGCCGGTTGGCCAGGTATCCGAGCAGCACAAAGCCGGCCAGGCCGATCGGAAACCACCACTCCATTCCGCCAGTCTACCGAGGGGCGCGCAGTCCGCCGGGCGGCATCCGGTCAGGGAACGCGGGTGATCCATTCGTCCGTGCCGAACTTGGTGACGACAAGCTCGGCCGCCTTCGCGTACTCCTCGTCGGTGATGTCGCCGGAACGCGCACCATAGAGCTCGATGAAGGTGTCCTTCATCCGTTCGATGATTTCGTCGCGGCCCAGGCCGGTCTGGCTGCGCAGCGGGTCGACCCGCTTGGCCGCGCTGGTGATGCCCTTGTCGCTCAGCTTCTCGCGGCCGATGCGCAGCACCTGGACCATCTTGTCGCCGTCCATGTCGTAGCTCATGGTGACGTGGTGCAGCACGGCGCCGCTGCCGAGCCGCTTCTGCGCGGCTCCGCCGATCTTGCCCTTCGGGCTCGTGATGTCGTTGAGCGGCTGGTAGTACGCGTCGATGCCGAGTGACTTGAGCGCGGTGAGCACCCAGTCGTCGAGGAAGGCGTACGAGTCGGCGAAGGTCATCCCCTGGACCAGTTCGACCGGCGCGTAGATCGAATACGTGATGACCGATCCGGCCTCCATGAACATGGCGCCGCCGCCGGTGATCCGGCGCACGACGGTGAAGCCGTGCAGGGCGGCGTTGGCGGGGTCCACCTCGTTCTTCAGTGACTGGAAACTGCCGATCACCACGGCCGGCTCGTTCCACTCCCAGATGCGGAGCGTGGGCTTGCGGCGTCCTTCGCCGACCTCGATCGCGAGCACCTCGTCCAGCGCCATCTGCATCATCGGCGCAACCGGCTTGGAGTGGATGAGCTGCCAGTCGTAGTCGCGCCAGCCGCTGGCCTGGGCCAGGGACCGGCGGATCGCGACCGCCACGGACTCCGGCGAGAAGCCGAGCAGGGTCGCGTGCGCGGGCAGCGCCCCCCGCACCGCGGCGGCGATGGTCGCGGCGTCGCTGCCGACCGGCAGGCCGTTCACCGCGGCGTTGATGTCCTCGAGGGCGTCGTCCGGGTCGAGGAAGAAGTCTCCGGCCAGCCGGAAGTTGACGATCTTGTCGTCGACCACGTCGAGATCGACAACCACGAGCTTGCCACCTGGAACCTTGTATTCACCGTGCATGGGGCAAGCCTAATCGCCCGGGCCCCCGACATCCGTGTGCGCGCGGAAGCGCTCATCGAGCCAGGCGACGAGGTCGGCGACGACGTCCGCCCGGTTGGTTTCGTTGAAGACCTCGTGGCGGGCGCCGGGGTACACGACCAGCCTCACGTCGCGCAGGCCGGATCGCCGCGTATATGCCTTGACGAGCATGCGTGCGCTGCGCTCTCCGCCGACGGTGTCGTCGCCGCCCACCTGGATCAGCAGCGGGAGGGCGGGCGGCAGCCCCTGGGCCGGTCGACCGAAGATCCGGGCCGCCTCGCGCAGCCCGAAAAGCCGGGCCAGGGGGGTCGTCGTGGTGAGCGGATCCGCGATGAACGCGTCGGCCACCGCGGGGTCGCGGCTCAGCCACTCGACGCCCGTCGTGCCGAGGTGCTTGTGTTTGCGGTTGAGGTCACCGCTGTCGAGGTAGCCGGGCCAGCGATACGCGGTGCCGCTGAGCACGATGGCGTCGTAGTCGGCCGGGTACTGGTTCATGATCATCTGCACCATGAACGACCCCCAGCTGTGCCCGAGCAGCACGAGGGGCAGCCCCGGCTGCTGGGAGCGGATGATCCCGCTCAGCTGGTGCACGCCGGCGACGGCCGCGCGCATCCCGCCCGGCCCGAGCCGGCCGATCTTCGACAGGTCGCCTCCGTGCTGATCGAGTCCGGTCTGGCCGTGGCCGCGGTGGTCGTCCGCGTAGACCGTGTAGCCGGCGGCGTTGAGCGCCCGCGCGAGTTCCGCGTAGCGGCCGGCGTGCTCCCCCACCCCGTGAGCGAGCTGAACCACGGCCCGCGCGTTCGGGACCGGCCAGGCGTAGTAGGTGATCTCGACGCCGTAATCATCCGTGAAGGTGGGCACGGTGTCATTCTGGCAGCAGACGGCAGCGCAGAGGAATACTTAGCAACGCTAATTGGTTATGCTCAATGCTTATGGAATCCGCGACCCCTGCCCCCGCCTCGACACCGGCCCGGCGCAGCAGCGTTGCAGAACTCAGCCACGACTTCCGGATCGCCAACGGCCGGCTGGCCCGGCGCCTCCGCCAGGAGAAGGCGGAGAACGAGCTCAGCGGTGGCCAGTTCTCTGCCCTCGGCACCCTCTTCGTCGACGGACCGCTGACCCTCGGCGAGTTGAGCGAACTCGAACACGTCACACCGCCCTCGATGAACCGCACCGTCAACTGCCTCGTTGAGGCGGGCCTCGTGCAGCGGGCCGGAGCCGAAGACGACGGCCGCAAGGTCGTGCTCAGCGCATCCGAGCAGGGCCAGGCGCTGATGCGCGAGACCCGGATGCGCCGGGACGCCTGGCTGGCCACGCGCGTCAGTGCCCTCACCCCCGAGCGTCGCCGCGTGCTCGCCGAGGCGACGCTCATCATGAGGGGACTGGCCGACAGTTGAGTGCGATGTTCCGCTCCCTGGGCGGCGTGAATTACCGGATCTGGTTCGCCGGCGCCCTCGTGTCGAACATCGGCACCTGGATGCAGCGCACCGCGCAGGACTGGATCGTGCTCACCGAGCTGACCGATCACAATGCCACCGCGGTCGGCATCGTCATGGCGCTCCAGTTCGGGCCGCAGCTGCTCCTGATGCCCTGGTCGGGCCTGATCGCCGACCGCTTCAACCGGCGCCGGCTGCTCATCCTCACCCAGACCCTGATGGCGATTCTCGCCCTCGGGCTCGGCATCATCACGGTGACCGGGGTGGTGGAGCTCTGGCACGTCTACCTCTTCGCCCTCGCCCTCGGGGTCGTCGCGGCGATCGACGCGCCGGCCCGGCAGACGTTCGTCTCCGAGCTCGTCGCCGATGACAACCTGTCGAACGCCGTCGCGTTGAACTCGGCGTCATTCAACGGGGCCCGGCTGATCGGACCGGCCGCCGCGGGCATCCTCACCGTCGCCGTCGGTGCGGGCTGGGTCTTCCTGATCAACGCGGCCACCTTCGCCGTGACCGTGCTCGCGATGCTGCTGCTGCGCCGGGAGAAACTCCGGGCGCAGCCGAAGGCATCCCGGGAGCGAGGCCAGCTGGTGGCCGGGTTCCGCTATGTCTGGCGCCGGCCGGACATCGTGGTCGTGCTGATCACCGTGTTCCTGGTCGGCACGTTCGGCTTCAACTTCGCGATCTTCACGGCGACGATGGCGACCGTCGAGTTCGGGATGGGCGCCGGGGAATTCGGCCTGCTCAGCTCGATCATGGCCATCGGGTCGGTGGCCGGGGCCCTGCTCTCGGCGCACCGCAGCCGGCCGCGGCTCCGGCTCGTGGTCGTCGGCGCCGCGACATTCGGTATCGCCTGCGGGGTTGCGGCCCTGATGCCCACCTACGCCGCCTTCGCGATCGCCCTGGCGCTCGTAGGGTTCTCCGCCATCACCCTGATGACGACCGCGAACGCCTACGTGCAGACGACGACCACCCCTGCCATGCGCGGCCGCGTCATGGCCCTGTACATGGCGATCTTCGCCGGCGGCACCCCGCTCGGCGCTCCGCTGGTGGGCTGGGTCACCGACCAGTACGGCCCACGCTGGGGGCTCGGGGTCGCCGCCCTGTCCGGGATCCTGGCCGCCGCCGCCGTGCTGTTCTGGATGATCAAGTACCGCCGGCTGCGCGTGCGCTTCCGCCCGCGCGGCACGCCGCGGCTGCTCGTGCGGCACGACGGGTCCGGCCGCGACCGCGAAACCGCGACCCGGGAGATCGCCATCGTCGAGGCAACCACCCCCCGCTGAGCCGCCCTTAACCCCCTAATCCCCTAATCTCCCGCGAGCCCCCCGCAAACATCCCGCGAAACCGCAGTTGTGCGCGCTAAAGCGCGTTCATAACGCGCACAAATGCAGTTTCGCGGGGCTAACGGGCGCCTCTAGGCTCGGAAGATGACTTCTCCGCGATTGCGTGTCAGTGTGCCGGAAACGAAACTGCGGGAGGCCCTCGGCGACCTGCCCGACGGGGTCGAGCTTCTCGACTGGGAGCTGACCGGTCCGGCGCCGGTGCCCGTCATCGACATCGTGGTGACGCCGTATATGGGCAAACCGGCCGGCCTCGCGCACCTCGCCGGCGTGACGACGCGCCTGGTGCAGAGCCAGTCGATCGGCTACGACCAGGTCAAGGCGGCGCTGCCGGCCGGGCACGTGTTTGCCAACGCGGCCACCGTGCACGAGACGTCGACCGCCGAACTCACCCTGGCGCTGATCCTGGCCTCACAGCGCGGCATCCCGGACTTCGTGCGGGCGGCAACCGAGGGCCGTTGGGCCCCTGCCCAGCACGCGAGCCTCGCCGACCGCACCGTGCTGCTGGTGGGCTTCGGCGGCGTGGGCCAGGCGATCGAGGCCCGGCTGCTCCCGTTCGAGACCACTGTCGTGCGCGTGGCCCGCACCGCCCGCTCCGACGACCGCGGCGTGATCCACGGGTTCGAGTCACTGCCCGGACTGCTCCCCCAGGCCGACATCGTCGTCGTCGGCGTGCCGCTCACCGCGTCGACGACGCACCTGGTCGACGACGCCTTCCTCGGCCGGATGCGCGACGGCAGCCTGCTCGTGAACATCGCCCGCGGCCCGGTGGCGGACACCGACGCGCTGCTCGCCCACGCCGGCAGCGGGCGCCTGCGGCTCGCCCTCGACGTGACCGATCCGGAGCCGCTGCCCCAGGGGCATCCGCTCTTCGCCCTGCCCAATGTGCTGATCTCCCCGCACGTCGGTGGAGCCTCGACGGCCATGCTGCCGCGGATGGCCCGCCTGCTGCGCGGCCAGATCAACCGGATGCTGCGCGGCGAGGCCCCCGCCAACGTGGTGCTGCGCACGGACTGATTTTCAGATTGAGTTGCGGAGAAAGTGCCTTCAATCCCCCAACGAAGGTACCTTCTCCGCAACTGAGCCAGACGGTGCGAGCGCGGAGTGAGTCATGTACTGTGGTCAGACCACACCAGTGAGCATCACCCCAGGTCGAGGAGGACCATCGTGCCCGACGACGACCGCCGCGCCTGGGAGACCGTGCTCGCCCACATCGAGACTGACCTGCTCGAAGGCCGCCTCCGCCCGGGCGACCGCCTGCCCGGCGAGCGCGCCCTGGCCGTGGAGCTGGGCGTGGGCCGGTCCAGCGTGCGCGAGGCGATCCGCGTGCTCGAGGTTCTCGGGCTGATCCGCACGGCGACCGGCTCCGGCCCCTCCGCCGGCGCGATCATCGTCGCCCTCCCCGGCGGCGGCATGTCGGCCCTGATGCGGTTGCAGATGGCCGCCCGGGGATTCCCGGTCGCCGACGTCGTGAAGACCCGTCTCGTGCTCGAGGCCTCGGTCGTGACCGAGCTGGCCGGGGCGCCGAATCGGCCCGACCTCGCCGGGTCGGAGGCGCTGCTTCGCGCGATGGAGTCCCGGGAGTTGACCGAGGCCGAGTTCCTGGCCCTCGACGCACAGTTCCACGTGTCGCTGGCCGAGGCGTCCGGCAACCAGGTCGTCACGGCGATGATGGCCGGCCTGCGGAGCGCCATCGAAGGCTACGCGCGCGCCGGCGTTCCCGGCCTCGTCTCCTGGCCCGCAACATCCGCCCGCCTCATGCTCGAGCACCGCGCCATCCTCGCGGCCGTCGCCTCCACCGACGCGGAGGCCGCACGCCTGGCCGTGCAATCCCACATCTCCGGCTACTACGCCGAAACCCACCTCACCTAACCCAGGCCCAACAGGAAGAAGGCACTCGATGGTTCAACGACGCATCCCGAAGATTCAGGATCTCGCCCCGCTGATGCAGTTCAAGACGCCGGAGCTGAACGCGAAGAAGCGCCGCCTCGACGCCGCGCTCACCATCTACGACCTGCGCGACATCGCCAAGAAGCGCACCCCCCGGGCCGCGTTCGACTACACGGATGGCGCCGCCGAGGCGGAACTCTCGCTCGGCCGGGCGCGCCAGGCCTTCGAGGACATCGAGTTCAACCCGTCGATCCTGCGCGACGTGTCGACGGTGAACACCGGCTGGGACGTGCTCGGCGCGCCCGTCGCCCAGCCGTTCGGCATCGCCCCGACCGGCTTTACCCGGATGATGCAGACCGAGGGTGAGACCGCGGGCGCCCACGCGGCGGCCAGGGCCGGCATCCCGTTCTCGCTGTCGACGATGGGGACGACCTCGATCGAAGACGTCAAGGCCGCGAACCCCGACGGGCGCAACTGGTTCCAGCTGTACATGTGGAAGGACCGCGACCGCTCGATGGCCCTCGTCGACCGGGCCGCGAAGGCCGGCTTCGACACCCTCCTCGTGACCGTGGACGTGCCGGTCGCCGGCGCGCGCCTGCGCGACAAGCGCAACGGCTTCTCGATCCCGCCGGCGCTGACCGCGGGCACGGTGCTGAACGCGCTGCCCCGCCCGGAGTGGTGGATCAACTTCCTCACGACCGAACCGCTCGCCTTCGCCAGCCTGGACCGCTGGAGCGGCACCGTCGCCGACCTGCTCGACACCATGTTCGACCCGACCGTGACGTTTGAGGACCTCGCCTGGATCAAGGCGCAATGGCCCGGCAAGATCGTCGTCAAGGGCGTGCAGACCGTGGCCGACGCGAAGCGGCTGGTCGACCTCGGCGTGGACGGCATCATCCTCTCCAACCACGGCGGACGCCAGCTCGACCGCGCCCCGATCCCGTTCCACCTCCTGCCGCAGGTCGTGCGCGAGGTCGGCTCCGAGATGGAGGTGCACCTCGACACCGGGATCATGAGCGGAGCGGATGTCGTCGCATCCGTCGCCCTCGGCGCGCGTTTCACGCTGGTCGGGCGCGCGTACCTGTACGGCCTGATGGCCGGCGGGGAGGCCGGCGTCGACCGGGCGATCGCGATCCTCTCCGAGCAGGTGTCGCGCACGATGCGCCTGCTCGGCGTGAACTCGCTCGAGGAGCTCGAGCCCGGGCACGTGACGCAGCTGACCCGGCTCAGCCGGATCGCGGCCGAGGCGCCCGCCCCGGCATCCGTGGTTCTCTAGACGGCGCCGTTGGCTGCGCCCAGAATCGCCGAATCTGCCGAGTGTCGCCGATACAACGGGTCGACTCGGTAGATTCGGCGACACTCGGCGCCGTTGATTGGCCGCGGGGGGCCACCTCGGCCGCGAAGCGCTGGATGGTCGCGGCGTCATCCGTGGCCAGGATGTACTCGCTCATCCCGTGCTCGAGCGTCATCGACGCGAGATCCTCGGCCCACCGGCCGGGCGGCCCGCGCAGCAGTCCCTCGGCGCTCGGGGTGAACGCCCCGCCCACGTTGAGCAGCCGCCTGATCGACCGGGGATCCCGCCCCGCCTCGGCCGCGCCGTCATCGATCCGCGCATTCAGGGCCGTGCGGTCGAGTTGCCCGGTCGTGCCGGGCAAACTCGACCGCAACGGTCACGGTCGGCGTTGAACGACCGCGCCGAAACGCGGCGAGGTGCGATCAGGCGGCGGGGCTCGCGAGTTCCTCGAGCACGCCGGCCAGCTGCTCGACGAGCCAGTCGATGTCTTCGGCCGACACGACGAGGGGCGGCGCCAGACGGATGGTCGAGCCGTGCGTGTCCTTCGCGAGCACGCCGCGGGCCAGGAGCGCCTCGCTCACCGCACGCCCGGACGCGAGCTCCGGGTCGATGTCGATGCCGGCCCAGAGGCCCGCGCCGCGCACCGCGAGGACGCCGTGTCCGATCAGCCTCGTCAGCCCGGCGTGCAGGTGCTCGCCGAGTTCGCGGGCGCGCTGCTGGAATTCGCCGGTCTCCAGCATCGTCACCACGGCGAGGCCGACGGCCGCCGCCAGCGGGTTGCCGCCGAAGGTCGAGCCGTGCTCGCCGGGCTTCAGCACGCCGAGGATGTCGCTGTTTCCGACCACCGCGGACACCGGCACGATGCCGCCGCCGAGGGCCTTGCCGAGCAGGTAGAGGTCAGGCACGACCCCGACCAGGTCGCAGGCGAACGTCGAACCGGTGCGGCCGAGGCCGGACTGGATCTCGTCGGCGATGAACAGCACGTTCTGGCGGCTCGTGATCTCGCGCACGGTGGGCAGGTAGCCGGCCGGCGGCACGACGATGCCGGCCTCGCCCTGGATCGGCTCGATCAGCACGGCGACGGTGTTCGCGTCGATCATGGCCTCGAGCGCCTCCACGTCACCGTAGGGAACCGTGCGGAACCCGGGCGTGAACGGCCCGAAGTCCGCCCTAGCCGACTCGTCATCCGAGAAGCTGATGATCGTGGTCGTGCGGCCGTGGAAGTTGCCGCCGGCGACGATGATGTTCGCCTGCAGGGGCGCGACGCCCTTCACCCGGTAGCCCCAGGCGCGGGCGACCTTGACGGCGGATTCGACCGCCTCGGCGCCCGTGTTCATCGGCAGGACCATGTCCTTGCCCGAGAGCTTCGCCAGGGCGGTGACGAACGGGCCGAACTGGTCGTTGTGGAAGGCGCGGCTGGTGAGCGTGATCCGTCCGAGCTGCGCGCGCGCGGCATCCAGCAGCACCGGGTTGGAGTGGCCGAAGTTCACGGCCGAGTAGGCGGCGAGGCAGTCGAGGTAGCGTCGGCCGTCGATGTCGGTCACCCAGGCACCCTCACCGGATGCCACGACAACGGGCAGCGGGTGGTAGTTGTGGGCGGCGTGCTCGTTCTCGAGCGCGATGGCCTGGGCCTGGCGGGGCGTGGTGGTCAGGCTCGGCGCGGCGTGGGTGGTGTGGGTCATTGTTTCCTCGCTCATCGTCGGAGTTCCAGGGTGCAGCACTTGACGCCGCCGCCGCCGAGCAGCAGCTCGGACAGGTCGACGCCGATCGGGTTGTAGCCGCGGGCGCGCAGCTCGCGTTCGAAATCCTTCGCGCGCGAGGCGATGACCACGTTGTAGCCGTCGGAGTAGGAGTTGAGGCCGAGGATGGCGGCGTCCGCTTCGGTCGCGATGATGGCATCCGGAAAGCGCTCGCGCAGGATCGCCAGGCTGGCCTCGTCGAAGGCGCTCGGCAGGTAGGCGATGTTGGTGTCGTCGAGCACGGCGATCGCGGTGTCGAGGTGGTAGAAGTTCGGGTTGACCAGCGTGAGCGTGATCACCGTGCGGCCGTAGATGCCGGCGATCTCCTCGTGGCTGTTCGACGCGCTGCGGAAGCCCGTGCCGGCCAGCATGACGTCGCCGACGAGCAGGAAGTCGCCCTCGCCCTCGTTGACCTCGGCGGGATCGCGCACGTCGAATCCGTTGGCGCGGAACCAGTCCATGTACGCCGGACCCTCCGGCTGGCGCTGCGGGTAGGTGAACCGGGCGCCGTAGGCGATGTTGTCGATGACGAAACCGCCGTTGGCCGCGTAGACCATGTCGGGCAGGCCGTCGATCGGGTCGATCAGGTGCACGTCGTAGCCGAGGCCGAGGTAGGTGTCGTACAGGGTCTGCCACTGGGCCACCGCGAGGGACGTGTCGGTCGGCAGCGCCGGGTCCATCCACGGGTTGATCCGGTAGACCACGGTGAAGTAGTCGGGCTTGCACATGAGGACGGTGCGCTTGACGGCCGTGCGCACTGGAACGTCCGGCGTCACGAGTTCCTCGAGATTGGTCGACATGGGATCTCCTTGCTCTGCGCTCCGGCCCGGTACCCGGGGGTCGGTGCGTGGGGTGGATGGCGGACCAAGTCGCTCACGAGAGCCCGGCGCGATCGGTTCACGATCCCGCGCGGGACGCCGCCTCAAGTCTCACACAGCCGGAATCAATGGTGCACGCTAATTCGCGCACGAAATCAGCGTGCTTCCCGCCCCCTGCGCACGATTCACGGCGCGCAGCAGGTCAGCGGCGCAGTTCCTGGGACACGCACTTCACTCCGCCGCCGCTCTTGAGGAGCTCGGACAGGTCGACCGGAACCGGGGTGTACCCGGCGGCGGCGAGGGCCGCGATGTAGTCGTGCGCGTCCTGGGCGACGACCACGTTGCGCCCGTCGGACACCGAATTGAGCGCGAGGATCGCGGCCTCCTCCTCGGAGACGAGGATCGAGTCGGGGAAGCGGTCGGCGAGCAGCGCCCGGCCGGCCTCGTCGAACGCGCTCGGCAGGTAGGCGATCCGTGCCGGGCCGTCGATCGCCTCGGAATCCAGGACCGTGAGGGCGACGTCGAGGTGGTAGAAGCGCTCGTCGACGAGGCGCAGGCTGAGCACCTCACGGCCGAAGACGCGCGCGAGTTCGGTGTGGCTCTCCGCGCTCGAACGGAAGCCGTGGCCGGCCAGGATCACGCCGCCGGCGAACGCGAAGTCGCCTTCGCCCTCATTGACGGATGCCGGCTCGTGCGTCTCGAAACCGTGCGCGGCGAACCAGGCGCGGAAGGAGTCCGCCTCCGCCCGCCGCTCCGGGTGGGCGAAGCTCGCCACGTAGGCCCGGCCGTCGACGGTGAAGCCTCCGTTGGCGGCGAAGACCATGTCGACGAGCCCGGGGACCGGGCCGAGGAACGCTACCTCGTGGCCGAGGCCGCGGTAGACGCCCACGAGTGCGTCCCACTGACGAAGGGCGCGGGCCGTGTCCGTCGGGGCGTCGGGGTTCATGAACGGGTTGATGGCGTAGCTGACCGTGAAGTATTCCGGGCGGCACATCAGGTAGCTGCGCGGGCTCGCCGTGCGCGTGGGCGCCGCCTCGGGCGTGGGCGCGGGAGCGATCGTGGGCGTCGGAGCGATCGTGGGCAGAGCGGTGTCCAGCAGCATTCTCGCCAACGGATCTCCTTTGTCGTGGTGGGTTCAGTTTTCCACGCAGCTATCCGGTGATTCCCGCAATCGAGCGCGGGATTACTGCGTAATCTGCGCGGTCCGCGCAACGATTTCGCCTAGACTCGCGGGATGGACAACCTCGACCGCAGCATCCTCGATCTCCTGCGCCAGAATGCGCGCACCGGCTACGGGGACATCGGTTCCGTCGTCGGGTTGTCCGCCTCCGCGGTGAAGCGCCGGGTGGACCGGCTCGTGGCCGACGGGGTCATCCGCGGCTTCACGATCCAGGTCGATCCCGCCATCGACGGCATGAGCACGGAGGCCTACGTCGAGCTGTTCTGCCGCGGGACCGTGGCACCCGACGAACTGCTGCGGATCCTCTCCGGTGTGCCCGAGGTCGTGGATGCCGGAACCGTCACCGGCAGCGCCGACGCGATGGTGCACATCCGGGCCCGCGACATTTCAGGACTCGAAGCGGCCCTGGAGAAGGTGCGGCTGGCCCCCAACGTCGACCACACCCGCAGCTCGATCGTGCTCTCCCGCCTGATCCACCGCGCCGCCGAGTAGCGAGGCTCGCTGGGGTCGGCCGCGGTTGCGCCCGGCACTCCGAGTTGCCACACTGGCCAGACGCAGCCCCCAGGGAGAGCAAGCCGTGCCACTGTCATTCCTCACAATCGACTCGACGTCGGCCACGCCGCCGTTCGAGCAGCTCCGCGTGCAGCTCATTGAGGCCGTACGCTCCGGTGAACTCGCCGCCGGCACCCGGCTGCCGCCGGTTCGCGCCCTGGCCGCGGACCTCGGCCTGGCCACGAACACGGTCGCCCGCGCCTACCGCGCGCTCGAGCGCGACGAGGTCATCGAAACGCGCGGCCGGAACGGATCGTTCGTCGCAGCGACCGGGGACGCCACCCACCGCCAGGCGCAGCTCGCCGCCATCGCCTACGCCGACCGGGTCACCGGGCTCGGCGTCGACCCGGCGGAGGCGCTGGCGCTCGTGGCGGCCGCCCTCGCTCGGTAACCCCGCAGCGCCCCGCAGCGTGGCGCGCCGGCTAGATCACGCCGTCGGAGAGCGTGCTCGGGTTGCCGAAGCGGTGCGCGGTGATTGAAATCGCCTGCTCGCGGAGGAACGGCAGCAGTTCCACGCGGCCGGCCTGGGTGACCTGGTGCGCGTAGACGGCCGCGTCGGGGCTGCCGGCGAGCGCCAGCGCGAGGGCGGATGCCTCGGCGGCGGCGCCCGTTCGCGGGTCTCCGCCGATCAGGCGAACCCGGCTCGTGCTGATGCCGCCGGCGGCCGCGCGTTCCAGCCACTCGGCGTCGCTTTCGACGGTCACCGGCACCTCGCGGGCGTCGAGAACGCCGCGCACGCCGGCCGGCACCGGGACGGCCGTGGACACGACGAACCGCGAGTTCGACAGCACCGCGGCGCTGATCACGCGCAGCAGGTCGGAGAGGGTGCCGCTGTCGGTGAGGCGCACCGTGACGGGCAGCGGCAGGTAGCGGAAGACGTTGCGTTCCAGGACCAGGCCGGAGGCATCCTTCACGGCTCCGAACTCTTCCCGCCAGGCCAGCGCGTCGCTGAGCGCAGACCGGCGCAGCACGTCGAAGTCGGCGTAGTCGAGCACCGACTGCGACGCCTCGATCACGTCGGTCACGCGCTCCTCGAGGCCGCGCAGGTGCAGCGTCGAGCTGTTCTTGCCGGGGTCGGTGACCCAGCCGCCCAGGCCGAACAGGTAGTTCGGTCCGCCGGCCTTGGTGCCGGCGCCCACGGCGGAGCGCTTCCAGCCGCCGAACGGCTGGCGCTGCACGATCGCGCCGGTAATGCCGCGGTTCACGTAGAGGTTTCCGGCCTCGATGGTGTCGAGCCACTCCGCCAGTTCGTCGGCGTCGAGCGAGTGCAGCCCGGACGTGAGCCCGTAGTCCACGGCGTTCTGGAACCGGATGGCCTCCGCCAGGTTCCGGGCGTGCATGACGCCGAGCACCGGGCCGAAGAACTCGGTGAGGTGGAAGTAGGAGCCGGGGGCCACACCGGTGCGGATTCCCGGCGTCCACAGCCGGCCGGAGTCATCCAGCTGCCGGGGCTCGACAAGCCACTTCTCCTCCGCGCCGAGCGTGGTGAGGGCGTGCAGGAGCTTGCCTTCGGCCGGCTCGATGATCGGGCCCATCTGGGTCACCGGGTCGGCGGGCAGTCCGACGCGCAGTGAGGTCGCGGCATCCACCAGCTGGCTGATGAAGCGCTCGGACCGGGCAACCGAGCCGACGAGGATCACCAGGCTGGCGGCGGAGCACTTCTGGCCCGCGTGGCCGAACGCGCTCTTGATCACGTCGGCGGCGGCGAGGTCGAGGTCGGCCGACGGGGTGACGATGATGGCGTTCTTGCCGCTGGTCTCGGCGAGCATCGGCAGGTCGCTGCGGAACGTCCGGAACAGCTGCGCGGTCTCGTACCCGCCGGTCAGGATGACCCGGTCGACCGACGGGTGCGCGATGAGCTGGGTGCCGAGCGTGCGGTCGGCGAGGTCGACGAGCGCGAGGAGCTCGCGCGGGACGCCGGCCTCCCAGAGCGCCTCCACCATGACGGCGCCGCTGCGCTGGGCGAGCCTGGCCGGTTTGATGATGACACCGGATCCCGCGGCGAGCGCGGACAGCACGCCGCCGGCCGAGATGGCCACCGGGAAGTTCCACGGCGGGGTGACGACGGTGAGCTTCGAGGGCACGAAAATGGCGCCCTGGACCCGGTCGAGGTCCTTGGCCCGCTCGGCGTAGTAGTGGGCGAAGTCGATCGCTTCGCTGATCTCGGGGTCACCCTCGGCGATGGTCTTGCCGGTTTCGGCGGCCATCACCTCGATCAGTCGGTCGCGCCTCGCTTCGAGCGCGACGCCGGCGCGGTGCAGCACTTCGGCCCGTTCGGCGCCGGTCTTCTGCCCCCACGCGGCGCCGGCCCTGGCAACGGACTCGATGATGCCGTCGAGGACGCCGGCGTCATCGACCCTCGCGGCCGCGATCGTGTCGACGCCGAGTGTCGAGCCCTCGACGCGGGCCAGGATGCTGCGCCCCCAGGCGCGGTTGGCCGGCAGGGACGGGTCGGTGTCTGCCGCGTTGTGGAAGCCGGACGGCACGCCGGCCGAGCCGCGGGTGAGGCCGAGCACGGCCGCGGTCAGGTGCGCGTCGGTCTCGTCGGCGGCATCCGCGGCGAGCGCCGCCGGGGCTGCGGACTCGAGCGGCGTGGCCTGCGACCGGTCCTGGCTGCGGTTCGGCTCGGGGACGACGGCGTCCTGCGCCCGGAGGGAGGCGAGGAAGCGCTCCTTCTCGCGAGCGAACAGTGCCGGCGTGCTGGTCAGCTCGAACACGGCCGACATGAAGTTCTCCTGGCTCGCGTTCTCTTCGAGGCGGCGGATCAGGTAGCTGATGGCCACGTCGAACTCGGCCGGGTTGACGACCGGCGTGTAGAGCAGCAGGCGGCCGACGTCCTTCTTGACCGCGTCGGCCTGGCTCGTCGCCATGCCGAGCAGCATCTCGAATTCGACCTGGTCCTGCACGCCGCGGCGGGTGGAGAGGATGTGGGCGTAGGCGAGGTCGAACAGGTTGTGGCCGGCGACGCCGATGCGGACGGCATCCGTGTTCTCGGGGGTGAGCGCCCAGTCGAGCAAGCGCTTGTAGTTCGTGTCGGTGTCCTGCTTGGTTCCGTAGGTGGCAACCGGCCAGTCGTGCACGACCGCGTCGACCTGCTCCATCGCCAGGTTGGCGCCCTTGACGACGCGCACCTTGATCGGCGCTCCGCCGGCCGCGCGCCGGGCCTTCGCCCACTCCGTGAGCCCCTGGAGCGCACCGAGCGCGTCGGGCAGGTAGGCCTGGAGCACGATGCCCGCTTCCAGGGTGCGCACCTGCGGCTGGTCGAGGATGCGTTCGAACACCGCGATGGTGAGGTCGAGGTCGCGGTACTCCTCCATGTCGAGGTTGATGAACTTGGGCGTGGGCGACGCCGCGGCCAGTTCGTAGAGCGGGGTGAGGCGTTCGACGACGCGGGTGACGGCCTCGTCGAAGGACCACATCGACAGCTGGCTGGCGATGGAGGACACCTTGATCGAGACGTAGTCGACGTCGGGGCGCTGGAGCAGCGTGCGGGTCCCCTCGAGGCGACGCAGGGCTTCCTTCTCGCCGAGCACGGACTCGCCGAGCAGGTTGATGTTGAGGCGATTGCCCGACTCGGTGAGGTGTGCGATTGCCGGGCCGAGCTTCGCGGGGGTCGCATCGATGACGAGGTGGCCCACCATCTCGCGCAGCACCTTACGGGCCGCGGGGACGACGACCCAGGGCAGCACGGGGCCGAGCACTCCGCCGACGCCGATCGCGCCGCGCATATACCAGGGCAGGAAGGCCGGTGCCTTTTTCGCGACCTTCTGCAGGCTGTAACCGGCGACCATCTTGTCTTCGGGGCGCATCACTCCGTCGACGAATCCGACGGTGAAGTCCAGCCCGTTGGGGTCTTTCAGTACCCCGGCGAGGCGCTCGGCGGACACGTCCGCGGGGATCGTGGCGCTCTCGGCGAGCCACTTCTGCACGAGCGCGACAACCTCGACGCTGAGGTCCTTCTCGACATTGGGGATGAGGGGGTTGGTCATGGTCACGACGTTAGTCTTTCGTTTCGTTATGCCGCACAGAAGAGGTATCTAGTCTCAGTGTGCGGCCCAATGTCAATAGGCAAAAGCGAATCTTTGTGCACGATATTCATTAGTATTACTGATGAATAGTGAGGCGGTCTGATGCTGGATGTCCGGAGGCTCCGGTTGCTGCGTGAACTGAAGATTCGCGGCACCCTGGCCGGGGTGGCCGAGGCCCTCGCTTACAGCCCGTCAGCGGTGTCGCAGCAGCTCGCGCTGCTCGAGAAGGAGGCCGGCGCCAAGCTCCTGCAAAGGGTCGGCCGGCGGGTGCAGCTCACGCCGCAGGCCGAGATCCTGGTCGAGCACACGACGCATCTGCTCGAGCGCCTCGAGCGGGCCGAGGCGGAGATGACCGCGTCGCTGACGACGGTGTCGGGCACCGTGCGGGTGGCCGTGTTCCAGTCGGCCGCGCACGCCGTGATCCCGCGTGCGCTCACGCTCCTCTCGGCCCAGTTCCCCGAGCTGCGGGTGGAGATCACCGAACGCGAGCCGGAGCTGGGACTGTTCGAGGTATCCGCCCGCGACTTCGACCTCGTCATGGCCGAGCAGTACCCCGGCCACACCAGGGCGCACTGGCCGGACCTCGACCGGGTGGATCTGGCCTCGGATGCGCTGCGGCTGGCCGTTCCCCGCCGCCGCACCGGGCGGGTGTCGGCGCCGACGCTCGAAGAAGCGGCCTCGCTGCCGTGGGTGATGGAACCCGCAGGCACGGCTTCCCGCCAATGGGCGACGCAGTTGTGCCGCTCGGCCGGATTCGAGCCCGACGTGCGGTTCGAGACCGCCGACCTGGTCGCGCACATCCGCCTGATCGAATCCGGCAACGCCGTAGGCATCCTGCCCGACCTCGTCTGGGCCGGCGACAAACCGTCGGTGCGCCTGCGCGAGCTCCCCGGACGTCCCCACCGCACGGTCTTCACCGCCGCCCGGCGCTCGAGCGCCGGCCGGCCCGGCGTGCTCGCGGTGCGCGACGCGCTGGCCCGCGCCGTCGCCTGGCCTTCCTCCCGCGAAACCGCAGTTGTGCGCGATATAACGACGTTTTAGCCCGCACAACTGCGGTTTCGCGGGGATGGGGGACACGGCTTAGGCTCGTGCCATGACCGAACCCACACACGATGTCGTGATTGTCGGAGGCGGGCACAACGGCCTGACCGCCGCCGCCTACCTCGCCCTGGCCGGCAAGTCCGTGCTTCTGCTCGAGCAGGGCGATCAGGTGGGCGGCGCGGCCATCTCGGCCGCGGCCTTTGCGGGCATCGACGCCCGCCTCTCGCGCTACTCCTACCTGGTCAGCCTGCTGCCCGAGCGGATCATCAGCGAGCTCGGCCTCTCGATCGGGCTCGCCCGGCGCCGGTACTCGTCGTACACGCCGGACCCGTCCGACACGACCGGCGGCCTGCTCGTGGACCGCGGCGACGACGCCGCCACCCGCGCCTCCTTCACCCGGGTCGGCGCGGCCGGCGACTTCGAGCCCTGGAACGCCTTCTACCAGGCCACCGAGCACGTCGCCCGGGCCCTCTTCCCCACCGTGTGCGAGCCGCTGCCGACACGCTCGGAGGCGCGGCGCCTGGTCGGCGACGACGCGCTCTGGGACGCGCTCATCGAGCAGCCCCTCGGCCGGGTGATCACCGACCGATTCGGCAGCGGCCTCGTGCGCGGGGTCGTCGCCACCGACGGGCTGATCGGCACTTTCACGGCGCTGGATGACGCCTCCCTCGACGCCAACCGCTGCTTCTTGTACCACGTGATTGGCAACGAAACCGGCGATTGGGACGTGCCGATCGGCGGCATGGGAGCCGTGTCCGGCGAACTCGAGAAAGCCGCCCGCGCGGCCGGGGCCCGGATCGAAACCGGGGCGCGGGCGACCTCGGTCACGCCGGACGGTGAGGTGCGCTACGAGCAGGACGGCCGGGACATCGTCGTCGCCGGCCGGTACGTGCTGGCGAATGTCGCGCCCTGGGTGCTGCAGGGGCTGCTCGCGGATGCGACCGGCGCGGCTTCCGGCACCGCTTCCGGCGCCGCTTCCGGCCGGCCCGTCGCCAAGCCCGAGGGCGCCCAGGTCAAGGTGAACCTGCTGCTCACGCGGCTGCCGAAGCTCCGCGACGAGTCCGTCTCGCCCGAGGCCGCGTTCGGCGGAACGTTCCACATCAACGAGACCTACGACCAGCTCGAAACGGCGTACCTGCAGGCGGCAGGCGGTGACATCCCCGGCGTGCTGCCGTGCGAGATCTACTGCCACTCGCTCACCGACCCGAGCATCCTGGCGCCCGAGCTCGTCGCCGCCGGAGTGCAGACGCTCACCGTGTTCGGCCTGCACGCCCCCAGCCGCTGGCTGACCGAGGAGAACAACGACGCCCTGCGCGAGCGGCTCCAGGCCGCCGTGCTGGCCTCGCTCAACTCGGTGCTCGCCGAGCCGATCGAGGCGCTGCTGCTCACGGATGCCGCGGGCAACCCCTGCGTGGAGACCAAGACCGCGCTCGACCTCGAGCACGCCCTGAACATGCCCGGCGGCAACATCTTCCACGGCCCGCTCGACTGGCCCTTCCTCGAGGACGACGCCCGTCGGGACACCCCGGCCGAGCGCTGGGGCGTGGCGACGGAACATCCGCGCATCCTGGTCTGCGGGGCCGGCGCGCGTCGCGGCGGCGGCGTCAGCGGGATCGGCGGGCACAACGCGGCGATGGCGGTGCTGGAGGACTGAGGCCGGCCGGGGCTCTGGCATCCGGAGGGCGGAAGGCATAGCCTCATAGCAGGTACTCGATCACTCACCGCGGAGGTCGCCATGTCAGCAAAACCCACCGGTCGCCTCGCCCATCGCCAGGACGGGCTCTACCTGATGCTCGACCGGCTGTTCTCCGCGCCGGCCGTCGACGTCTGGGCGAGCCTCACCCGGACCGACGAGCTCGAGACCTGGATCGGCACGTACACCGGCTCGCCGCGCACGGGCGCCGTCAAGTTCCGGATGAACGCCGAGGACGACGCCGAGTGGGAGTACGTGAGCATCCTCGAGTGCACTCCCCCGTACCGCTTCGCGGGCGACTTCGGCGAGGGCGAGAACGAATGGCGCGCCCTGGTGCACCTGAGCGAAGCCGACGGGATGACGACCCTGACCTTCGGCCAGCGCCTGAACAGCGCCGCCGAGGCGGCCACGGTCGGCCCCGGCTGGGACTACTACCTCGACCGCCTGGTGGCGGCCCGCACCGGCAAGCCGCTGCCCGAGCGCGAGCACTACATCCCGGCCCACGCGCGTTACTACAAGGAGCTCGTGGTTCCGAGCAAGTCGGCCTGACTTCCTCGCGCACCGCGGTTGAGTTGCGGAGAAAGTACCTTCACGGCGCCCGCGAAGGTACTTTGTCCGCAACTGAGCGATCGGGGAACGCGCTAGGGCCAGACGCTGGGCGCGGCCGCGCGGGTGGGCGGCATCGCGACGTCCGCGCTCCAGTCCAGCAGCCACTGCGGGACCGCGTCCGCGGGAGGGGCGCCGACCGCCGCGACCAGCTCGTCGATCCCCACGACGCCGCCGGTGCGCTTGAGGAACCGGCCGCGGATGTAGCCCTGGGCATAGATTTCGGGGTTCCCGTCGGCATCCGGGCGCACGAAGCGCTGCTCGACGTAGACGGCCTTCGCGTCGTAGCCGAGGATGCGCGATTCGACCGTGAACTTCTGGCCGACGGTCAGTGACTTCCGGAAGCTGATCGTCTCCGACACCACGACCGGATACCAGCCGCGGGCGACGAAGATCGCCCAGATGCCGGTGCGGTGCAGCATGTCGAAGCGCGCGATGTCCATGATCGACAGGTACACGCCGTTGTTCATGTGCCGCAGGATGTCCTGGTCGGTCGGCAGTGTGATGAACCGCGTGCGGGCGACCTCGTAGTGGCCGAGGCGAGGGCCGAAGCGTGAGCGGACGGAGTGCAGGAGGGTGCGGAGCAGCATATGCATCCTCGCAGGCTAGCGGGACGCGCCGGATGCTCCCGCCTCGGTTGTGCGAGCCCCACAAGCGTCACGCCCGGCTCGAGCCTCCGCGTGCACGACGCCGACAGCCGACGGCCCCGCGGCCGCCGACGCCGGCGTGTTGGTCAGGCGGGAACCTCGCGCTGCTCGACGCCGTTGTAGACCGACAGCGGACGGATGAGCGCGTTCGCGGCGCGCTGCTCCATGATGTGCGCGGTCCAGCCCACGATGCGGCTGGCGACGAAGAGCGGCGTGAAGGTCTCGGTGTCGAAGCCCATCACGTGGTACGCCGGGCCGGTCGGGTAGTCGAGGTTGGGCTTGATGTCCTTGCGTGCGGCCATGGCTTCCTCGAGCGCCGTGTACAGCTCGAGCAGGTCCTGCCGGTCGTAGTGCTCCAGCATCGCCTCCATGGCGTGGCGCATGGTGGGAACGCGGGAGTCGCCGTTCTTGTAGACCCGGTGCCCGAAGCCCATGATCTTGCTCTTGCTCGCGAGCGCGTTCTCGAGCCAGGCGTCGACCTTGTCGGCCGTGCCGATGTCGCCGAAGGTGTGCATGACTGCTTCGTTCGCGCCGCCGTGCAGCGCGCCCTTGAGGGCGCCGACCGCTCCGGTGACCGCGGAATACAGGTCGGCCAGGGTGGAGGTGATGACCCGCGCGGTGAAGGTCGAGGCGTTGAAGGAGTGCTCGGCGTAGAGGATCATCGACACGTCGAAGGCCTCGACGACGACGAGCTCCTGCACCTCGCCGTGGGTCATGAACAGGAAGTTCGCCGAGTAGCCGAGGTCGTCCCGGGGTTCGACGAGGTCGAGTCCATGGCGGCGGCGCTGGTCATAGGCGACGATGGCGGGCAGCTGAGCGAAGAGGCGGATCGCCTTGGCGAGATCGGCCTCCGGCGAGGAATCGTTCGCCTCGGGGTCCCTCGCGCCGATGACGCTGATGGCCGTGCGCACGACATCCATCGGGTGAGCGGTCATCGGCAGTTCGTCGATCACGCGGTGCACGGCCGGGTCGAGGTGGCGCAGCGACCGTTCGAGGTCCTCGAACGTCGCCAGCTGCGACTCGGTCGGCAGCTCGCCGTGCCAGAGCAGGTAGGCGACCTCTTCGAAGCTGCGGCGATCGGCCAGTTCCTGCACCGGATAGCCGCGGTAGAGCAGCGAGTTCGTGTCGGAGTTGACCTGCGAGATCGCCGTATAGTCGACCGGCACCCCGGCCAGCCCCTTGTAGATGACGGGTGTCGGTGGCTCGGCACCGACAAGCGTCGGGGCCACGGCCTGCTGTGTTTCGGTCATGTTGCTCCCCTAGCGCTTGATCTGGAAGTTGAAGACATTGGTGTCGAACTGGTTGTAGGACTCGTAGTCGAGGAGTTCGTAGAGATCGGCCCGGTGCTGCATTTCAGCCAGCACCGGTTCCAGGGTGCCGTGGCCGATAAGCGTATCGAGCCCGCGGGCGGCGGAACCCATTGCCAGGCGCAGCAGCGAGACCGGCCAGATCACCATGTTAATACCGATGCCCGCCAGCTGGTCCACCGTGAACAGCTCGCTCTTGCCGAACTCGGTCATGTTCGCCAGCAGCGGCACGTCGACGGCCGCGCGGATCGCCTCGAACTCGGCCAGCGTCGCCATCGCCTCGGGGAAGATCGCGTCGGCGCCGGCGTCGACGAGCTTCTTCGCCCGGTCGACCGCCGCGTCGAGGCCGCCATCACCCGGCACCGTGGCACGGATGTCGGTGCGCGCCATGACCAGGAAGTTCGGGTCCCGGCGCGCATCGACCGCCGCGCGGATACGCTTCAGCGCGGTCTCCTCGTCGACGACCTGCTTGCCGTCGAGGTGCCCGCAGCGCTTCGGGTTCACCTGGTCCTCGATGTGCATGCCGGCCAGGCCGGCATCCTCGAGGGTCTGGATCGTGCGCGCCACGTTCATCGGCTCGCCGAAGCCCGTGTCGGCGTCGACGATCGCCGGCAGGTCGGTCATCCGGGCGATCTGCTGCGCCCGCCCGGCGACCTCGGTGAGCGTGGTCAGACCGATGTCGGGCAGGCCCAGGTCGGCCGAGAGCACCGCCCCGGAAATGTAGACGCCCTCGAAGCCCTTCGCCTGGATCAGCTTCGCCGAGAGCGGGTTGAAGGCGCCGGGGAAGCGCTGGATCGTGCCGCTGGCGAGCCCGGCCCGCAGGTTCAGGCGCTTCTCGGCGGCGGTGGCGGCGGCGTAGAGCATTAGAAGAGCCCCTTCGGCATGGGCGCGGCGGCGAGCAGACCGGGCCTGGCGACGATCGTCAGCTGGCCGATGTCGTGGGCGCTCAGCTCGGGCAGGCGCTGCGCAAGGTCGAGGAAGCGCTCGATCTCGTCCGCCTCGAGCACGTCCGCGGCCAGGGTGCGGAACTTGTTCACGTACTCCGCACGACCGAACGGACGGGCGCCCAGCGGATGCGCATCCGCGACCGCGATCTCGTCGGTGATGGTCTCGCCGGTGCTGAGCGTGATGACGACGCGGCCGCCGAAGGCCTTCTCGCTGACATCGAGCGAGTGGTACCGGCGGGTCCACTCGGGGTCTTCGACCGTGGTCACGCTGTGCCAGAGGGCGACGGTGTCGGCCCGGCCGGCGCGCTCGGGCGAGTAGGAGTCGACGTGGTGCCAGCTGCCGTCCTGCAGGGCGACCGT
Organism: Cryobacterium psychrotolerans; assembly: GCF_900101115.1. Lineage (GTDB taxonomy): Bacteria > Actinomycetota > Actinomycetes > Actinomycetales > Microbacteriaceae > Cryobacterium > Cryobacterium psychrotolerans. Next base: position 47 of record NZ_FNFU01000008.1, on the reverse strand, counting down.
GAAGATATACGGGATCGAGTGGTCGAGCGTCTCCCGGCTCGCGGTCG
>NZ_FNFU01000009.1:83833-118274 GCF_900101115.1 Cryobacterium psychrotolerans | reverse complement strand
AAACACGAGGCCGGCTGGAAAGTCAGCCAGGCCAAGGACGGAACCGGCACCCTCACCTGGACAACCCCGACCGGCCACACCTACGTGACCGAATCGGAGACCATAATCGGCACCGCCATCAGCGCCGAACTCCGACAGAAGGCCACGCGAACCGACGCATCAGCTGGCCCGGCCCGCGAGAGGTGAAGGGGACGCCGGGCAAGAACGGGTGATTTCCGGGCGCAGGCCTGGCGGTTCAGTAGAGGAAAATGGGCAGCCACTCGCGGGTGTGGGCGTGCACGATCACCAGGAAGACCACCAGGTCGAAGAGGAGATGCACGCAGACGACATAGGTCAGGGACTTGGTGACCTTGAAGATGTAGCCCTGCAGCAGGGCGAACGGGAACGTCATCAGGGGTCCCCAGCTTTGGTAGCCGAGCTCCCAGAGGAACGAGGTGAAGATTACCGCCTGCAGCAGGTTCGCCTGCCAGTCCGGGAAGTGCCGCCGGAGCAGAGCGAACACCGTGCAGATGAAGAACAACTCGTCCCAGATGCCCACGAAGCCCACTCCGACGAAGAGGCGGCCGATCTCGTCGGGCGCGGTCACGGCCGGCCAGTTCTCGTAGGAGCCCGAGCGGATGAAGTACGTCGGCAGGATGAGCCAGCCCAGGATGACCACGATCACCAGGTACCAGCGCTCGAGCACGCTCCACCGCTGTCCGGTCCGGATCGGAAACCGGATCGCGTGCGTGCGGTAGACGTAACGCGCGATCAGGTACGGCCCGAGCACGGCCAGGCCGAGCACGATGCCCATCAGCGCCATGTTCGGGTAGCTGATGTCAGCCTCGACCGAGATCGTGCTGACGATGGCCAGGCCGAGCGCGATCAACAACAGGTCCCTGAACAGGGCGCGATTGATCACGAACGCGAGCAGCAGGGCGGCGCCCAGCACGACGTAGCCGGCGAGCTGGAACTGCAGGCCGAACAGCAGCACGGCGGATGCCGACACCAGGCCGGCCGGCACCAGCCCCCACGACGCGCGCGGCGGCATCCGCGTGGCCGTCCCGCTGCCAATCGGACTCTTGTCGACACCCATGGTAAAACCCTACCGAGTGCGCCCGGTTCACTCCCATCGGGCAGGTAGATTCGACGCGTGCCCCAGCGAGAACTTCCCCGTGACCTTGACCCCATAGCGGTCGCCCAGCAGCTCATCGCGATCGATTCGGTCAACCCCGACCTCGTGCCCGGCGCCGCGGGCGAGCACGCGATCGCGGCCTGGTGCTCCGACTGGTTCGCCCGGCAGGGGTTCGAGGTGCACCGGCTCGAGGACCGTCCCGGCCGTCCGTCCGTCGTCGGCATCGCGCGCGGAAGCGGGGGTGGGCGCTCGCTCATGCTGAACGGCCACCTCGACACCGTCGGTGTCGCCGGCTACGACGGCGACCCGCTCTACGGCGAGGTGCAGGGCGGGATGCTCTTCGGCCGCGGCGCCTTCGACATGAAGGGCGGGCTGGCGGCCATCCTGGTGGCCGCGGCGCGCGCATCCGCCGCGGGCCTGGCCGGCGACGTGATCGTCACCCTTGTCGCCGACGAGGAGTTCGGCAGCCTCGGCACCGAGGAGGTGCTGCGCCACTTCCGGGCGGATGCCGCCATCGTGACCGAACCCAGCGAGCTCTGCCTCACCGTCGCCCACCGCGGCTTCGCCTGGTTCGAGGTCGAGCTGACCGGCCGGGCGGCGCACGGGTCGATGCCGGAGCAGGGCGTCGACGCTATCGCCCACGCCGGGCTCGTGCTCCGGGCCCTCGACGGACTGCGGGACCGCCTCGAATCGGCCCCGGCACACCCGCTGCTCGGCCAGGGCACCGTGCGCGTGTCGATGATCAGGGGCGGGGAGGACGCCGCGACGGTCGCGCCATCCTGCACGCTCACGGTCGAGCGGCGCACCCTGCCCGGAGAGGCTCCGGATGCTGTGGAGGCCGAGCTGGCCCTGCTGCTCGAGCGGTTGGCCGCAGCCACGCCCGAATTCTCCTTCCGCCTCACCCGGCTCGTGGCGCGCGGTGCATTCGAGGCCGACCCGGACTGGCCGATCGTACGTGCGCTCAGCGGCCAGGCCGAGCGCGTGCTGGGCGTCCCGCCCGCCCGCCGTGGCGAGCCCTTCTGGACCGACGCTGGCCTCATCCACGAGGCGGGCATCCCGTGCCTGCTGCTCGGGGTTCGCGGCGGCGGCGCGCACGCCGACAAGGAATGGGCGGAGGTGGCGTCGGTGCATCGGCTCACCGAGATCCTCACCGGCACGATCGCCGACTTCTGCGGCTGAGCCGGGGACGTGGACTGGTCAATCCCGAGGACGGCCTGTGCCGGCAGGCACCTCCAGTCCGCCACGTTCCGCCCCGGCTGATCAGCGACTTTGGCGCTGAGGTTGCGGTGATTGTTGAACAATCGTAGGCTTTCACGAAATCAGTGACCTCCGGTGCTGACGCATTTCCCCACAATGAAGTGAGCGCACCCATGGCCACGACCGCCGTACCAAAGCTTCAGCGTCCGAAGAAGACGCGTCCGAAGAACAAGCACAGGAGCGCCCTGCTCGGCGCGATGTTCCTGATGGCCACGAGCGCCGTCGGCCCCGGCTTCATCATCCAGACCACCACCTTCACGGTGCAACTCGGTGCGGCCTTCGCCTTCGCGATCCTGGTCTCGATCCTCGTCGACATCGCCGTGCAGCTGAACGTCTGGCGAGTCATCGGCGTGAGCGGCAAGCGCGCCCAGGAGCTCGCCAACACCGTGCTCCCCGGCGCCGGCTGGTTCCTCGCCGCACTGATCTTCCTCGGCGGACTCGTCTTCAACATCGGCAACATCGCCGGCACCGGCCTGGCCACCAACGTGCTCTTCGGCGTCGACGCGAAGATCGGCGGCATCATCTCCGCCGTCATCGCCATCGCCATCTTCCTGAGCAAGCGGGCCGGGCTCGCGCTCGACAAGATCGTCGTCATCCTCGGCGCCGTGATGATCCTGCTGATCGCCTACGTCGCGATCGTCTCGCAGCCGCCGCTCGGACTCGCGCTCAAGAACGCCGTCATCCCCGACAACGTCGACTTCCTGATCATCACCACCCTGATCGGCGGCACCATCGGCGGCTACATCACCTACGCCGGCGCGCACCGGATGATCGACGCCGGCGTCTCCGGACGTGAGAACGTTCGGGAGATCACCCGCAGCTCGGTGCTCGGCATCATCATCACCGGCGTGATCCGCGTGCTTCTGTTCCTGGCCATCCTCGGCGTGGTTGCCGGCGGAGTCGCCCTGACCGGCGACAACATGCCGGCCGAGGCCTTCCAGGCGGCCGCCGGCGAGGTCGGCCTCAAGCTGTTCGGAATCGTGCTCTGGGCGGCATCGATCACCTCCGTCATCGGGGCCGCGTACACCTCGATTTCCTTCGTGACGACCGCGAAAACCAGGCCGCGCACCCGCAGCATCGCCACGGTCGTCTTCATCGCGGTCTCGACAGTCGTGTTCACCCTGCTCGGCCAGGCCCCGGCCACCCTGCTGATCATGGCCGGCGCGATCAACGGGCTGATCCTCCCGGTCGGCTTCGCCGTCATCCTCTGGGTGGCCTGGCGCCGCCGCGACCTGCTCGGCGGGTACGTCTACCCCAAGGTGTTGCTCTTCATCGGCCTCGCAGCCTGGTTGCTCACGCTCTTCCTCGGCTACAAGTCACTCAGCGGCCTCGCGCTGCTGTGGGTCTAGGCGACACCGGATGCCTCCGCGCAGGCGGCCCGGCACGGCCGCGGTCCCGGGCGGCACGGCCTCACTCCCGGGCGACCCGGCCTCGCTCACCCCGGCGGAGGCCCGCGCCCTGTTCCGGGGCGGCCTCGCCTCGCCCACGGCCGGCTGGTCGCGGGGGTTCACCCAGGCGAACCTGATCATCGTCCCGCGGGCCCAGGCCTTCGACGTGCTGCTGTTCGCGCAGCGCAACCCGAAGTCCTGCCCCATCCTCGGTGTGCAGGGCGCCGGTGAGACGAGCGGTCCGCTGCTGCCCGGCGGCGACATCCGCACCGACCTGCCCCGGTACACCGTCTACGAGGACGGCGTGCTCGTGGCCGAACCCGGAGACATCACCGACTGGTGGCAGGACGACCTCGTGACCTTCATCATCGGCTGCAGCTTCACCTTCGAGGCGGCGCTGCAGGATGCCGGCATCCCGATCGCCCACATCGAGCAGGGCGTCAACGTGCCGATGTACCGCACCACCGTGCGCTCGGCATCCGCCGGCGCCCTGTCCGGGCCGATGGTCGTCTCGATGCGGCCGATCCCGGCCGCGCAGGTGGAGGACGCCGTGCGGATCACCGCCCGCTACCCGGCCGTGCACGGGGCGCCCGTGCACGCGGGGGACCCGACGGTGCTCGGTATCGCCGACCTGGCAGCGCCGGACTTCGGTGACGCCGTCGAGATCCAGCGCGGCGAGGTCCCGGTCTTCTGGGCCTGCGGGGTCACCCCGCAGGCCGCCGTGATGGAGTCCAGGCCGTCGCTGGCGATCGGCCACGCGCCCGGCTTCATGCTGATCACCGATGCCCGAGACTCGGACTACCTCGTCCCGTAGTCGGATGTACGGCGCCGCGCGCCGCTATTTCGCCGTCTTGCGCTTCACCCAGCCGTACGCGGCGGTCGCCAGGAACAGGACGATTCCGATGACGGCGAGCCAGAACAGGCCCTCGATCACGAAACCGAGCACCGATAACACAAGCCAGACAACGAGCAGGAACACGATCAGGTTCATCATGGATGCCACGCTACTATGCGGATCCGGCGCGCACCGGTAATCAACAGCCGCCGGCTCGGCGCGGCAGTCAGCTCCGCCGGACGCTCGATTCCTCGGCGATCGCGGCCAGCAGCTGATCCTGGGCGCGGCCCAGGTAGCCGGTGAGAAGCGCGGCGGCCTCCGCGCGCTCACCGGCCTCGAGCAGCTCCACGATCCGTGCGTTGTCCTCCACGTACGGCGCGTGGAAGGCGGTATCGGCGACCATGGAGTGGAAAACGAGCCGCATCTCGGCGAGAACCTGCGTCATCAGGAGGTCGAGCCGGTCGCTGCCGGCCAGGGCAACGACCGCGGCGTGGAAAGCCTGGTTCGCATCCGCCATGCCCGACACCGAGCCGGCGTCGCGCGCCTCCCGCGCGCGCTCGACCGCGTGCCGCAGGGGCGTGTTGTCGGTCGCCGGCGACCAGGCCAGCGCCGCCGGTTCCAGGTACCGGCGCACCCGATAGATCTCGCGGATGTCGTCCGCGGAGGGGCGGGCCACGGAGACGCCCCGGTTCGGGATCCTGGTGACGACGTGTTCGGCGGCGAGGGCGGAGAAGGCCTCGCGCAGGGTATTGCGGGAGACGCCGAGCGCCTCGCCCAGCGCCTCCTCGGAGAGCTTCGATCCGGGGGCGAGCTGCCCGGCGGCGATCCGCTCCCGCAGCACGGACGCCACCCACATCCCGGTCTCGGCGTGCCTGGCCCCTTCGCGGTGCAGGCGCAGGTCGGCCAGGATGTCCTCGAGAGTCATGTGCCCACGCTATCGGGCGTCGGCTGCCCGGCGGCTCACGCGCGGATGGACGCGACGGCGGTGTCGAGCGTCACGATGTCGCCCGGTCCGACGAGGTGCGCGGCAAGGGTCCCGCTCCGGTGGGCGGCGACGGTGGTCTCCATCTTCATGGCCTCCACGACGAGCACCGGATCTCCCTCCGCGACCTCGGTTCCGGCAGCGACCAGCCACTTCACGACCGAACCGCCCATCGCGGAGCGCAGGGTGGCCGAGTCGACGAGGTTGCCGACGCCGTCGGATGCCGCGGCGCCGGTGCCAGGTCCGCCGCCGGCAGCCCCGGAGCGGGCCAGGCCGCCGCTTTCCAGGGAACCGAGGAGCCCGGCCGGCAGGCCGAGCGCCATCCGTCGCCCGTCGAGTTCGATCGTGATCGTGCGGCGGACGGCCTCGGGCTCCGCCGGGGCGAACCGGGGGTCGCCCGCGAGCTGCTCGGCGAATTCGGATTCGATCCAGCCCGTGTGCACGCCGAGGCGGTCGGGCGAGGAGAACGCGGGCGTCTGCACCACCGCGCGGTGGAAGGGCAGCACGGTGGGCAGCCCGGCGATCTCGAACTCGGCCAGCGCCCGGCGGGCCCGGCGCAGGGCCTGCTGCCGGTCGGCGCCGGTGACGATGAGCTTGGCGAGCAGCGAGTCGAACTGGGGGGAAACGGCGTCGCCCGCGCGCACGCCGGTATCGACCCGGATGCCGGGCCCGGTCGGCGGGGTGAACCCCGTGACGGTGCCGGGGGAGGGCAGGAATCCGCGCCCGACGTCCTCCGCATTGATCCGGAACTCGATCGAGTGCCCGCGCGGCTCGGGGTCGTCATCGACGGGCAGGTCCCCGCCGGCGGCGATGGCCAGCTGCGCCAGCACGAGGTCGATCCCCGAGGTCTCCTCGGTGACCGGATGCTCCACCTGGAGCCGGGTGTTCACCTCCAGGAACGAGACCGTCCCGTCTTCGGCGAGCAGATACTCGACCGTGCCGGCGCCCGCGTAGCCGGCCTCGCGGCAGATCGCCTTGGCCGAGGAGTGGATCTGCTCGCGCTGGGCCGCGGTGAGGAACGGCGCGGGCGCCTCCTCGACCAGCTTCTGGTTGCGGCGCTGCAGCGAGCAGTCGCGGGTGCCGACGACGATCACGTTGCCGCGTCCGTCCGCGAGGATCTGCGCCTCGACGTGCCGGGGCCGGCTGAGGAAGCGCTCCACGAAGCACTCGCCGCGGCCGAACGCGGCCTGGGACTCCCGCACGGCCGAGTCGAAGGCCTCCTCGATGGCATCCAGCTCCCAGACCACCTTGAGCCCGCGCCCGCCTCCGCCGAAGGCCGCCTTGATGGCCACCGGGAGGCCGTGCTCCACCGCGAAGGCCCGCACCTCGGCGCCGGTTTCGACCGTGCCTTCCGACCCGGCGACGAGGGGCGCGCCGACCCGGATGGCGATCTCGCGGGCGGACACCTTGTTGCCCAGGGTGCGGATCGCCTCGGGGCTGGGCCCGATCCAGGTCAGCCCGGCGTCCAGCACGGCCTGCGCGAAGTCGGCGTTCTCGGAGAGGAAGCCGTAGCCGGGGTGCACGGCGTCCGCGCCGGAACGGCGGGCGATCTCGAGCAGCCTGGCCTGGTCGAGGTAGGTCTCGGCCGGGCTATTCCCGTCCAGGGAGTACGCCTCGGTGGCGAGGCCCACGTGCAGTGCGTCGGCGTCCGCATCCGCGTAGACGGCGACGGACTCGAGGCCGGCGTCGTCGCAGCCGCGGATGACGCGGACGGCGATTTCGCCGCGGTTGGCGATCAGGACTTTCTGCATGGGTGTCACCTGTCGGTTGTGGTCTGGCGCGCGGGCGTCTCCGCGGGAACGGGAAGGAGCGGGTCGGCCCCGGGAGCCGGCGTGAACCGGATCCGTGCGCCGGTGGGGAGCTGGGCGGCCCGGTCGAGGTCGGCCGGAAGCACGACGCCGATCACGGGGTAGCCGCCGGTGGCCGGGTGGTCGGCGAGGAACAGCACGGGCAGTCCGGACGACGGCAGCTGGATGGCGCCGGTGACGGTGCCCTCGCTGGGCAACTCGCCCGGCCGCGACCTCTCCAGCGGTTCGCCGTCCAGCCGCAGTCCGATCCGGTTGGATCGGGCCGTGACGGTCCAGGTGGCTCCGGCGAAGCGTTCGATCGTTTCCGGATCGAACCAGTCGGAACGCGGTCCAGGCACGAAACGCAGCTCCGTCAGCTCGGCCGGCGGTTCGGATTCGATGCCTGGGGCGCCGACGACGCTCGAGGGCGGTGCGGCCAGCACGCGGAGCCGGGTGCCGGAACCGAGCGGCTGCGGTCCGATCCCGGAGAGGGTGTCGGTGGAGCGGCTGCCGAGCACGGGGAGAACGTCGAGCCCACCGCGGAAGGCGAGGTAGCTTCGCACCCCGGCCACGGGGGGCCCGACTGTGAGGGTTTCGCCGGCCAGCAGCGCGAACGGGGTCCCGGTGGGGACCGCCCGTGCGCCCGTCGGACCGTCGATGGCGAGCGGGACGCGCGCGCCGGTCACGGCCAGGACCTGGTCGGTGACGGCCTCGAGCGCGAGCCCGCCGAGGGCGTTCTCGAGCCCGGCGGCGTCGACGGGATTGCCCGCGAGCCGGTTGGCCCTCCGCAGCGCACCTCGGTCGAGGGCGCCGCTGCCGGCTACGCCGAGCGCGGCCTGGCCCTCGCGGCCGAGGTCCTGCACGGTGGTCTGCAGGCCGGGGGAACGCACGATGACGCCGTCCGCCGGCGGCTCGGCGCCGTCGATCACGCGCGCCGCTGCGAGGCCGGAGGCGAGGTCTGAGGCGAGGCCGCCCGCCGCCAGCACGAGCTCACGCACGGGCCGGAATTGCACCCGGTTTCCCGGCCGCACCAGGGCGGGCTGTTCGCGGCCCAGGTCCCACATCGGCGCGGTCGTGCGGCCGATCAGCTGCCACCCGCCCGGGGATGCCCGCGGGTAGACGGCGGAGTAGGTGTCGGCAAGGGCCACGGATCCGGCGGGAACCGCGCTTCGGGGCGTGGCTCGCCGGGGAACCGTGAGCGACGTCGTTTCGCCGGCGAGGTAGGCGAAGCCTGGAGCGAATCCGCCGAAGGCAGCGGTCCAGGTTTGCTCCGAATGGGCGGCGATCACGCCGTCGACGCCGAGCCCGGTGAGCTCGGCAACTCGGGCGAGGTCCTCACCGTCGTAGACGGTGTCGATGATCACGAGCGTGGCGTCGGCAGCCGTGACCGTGTCGACGTCCAGCAGGCGCAGCCGGGCGGCGAAACCGCGGGCCGCGGCAGGGGAGACGGCCGAGACGAGTACGGTCTCGGCGGCGGCGATCACGTCCAGCTGCCCGTCGAGCGGGTGCTCCTGCAGCTGGGCCTGCAGGCTGAGGACCTGGGCGAGGCTGTCCAGTTCGACCAACACCGCGCGGTCGCCGACGGGGCCGATACCGCGGATCTGCCCGGCCATGTCAGACGAAACTTTGGATTTCGATGCCGGAGCCCAGCAGGGCGGCGCGGACGGCGGCGGCCATCGCGACGGCGCCGGGGGTGTCGCCGTGCAGGCAGATGCTCTCGGCCCGGACGTCGATGATCGTGCCGTCGATGGCGCGGATCTGGCGGTCGACGGCCAGGCGGAGCACGTGGTCGGTGACCTCGCCGATGTCGCGCAGCACCGCCCCCGGCCGGGTCCGGGCGACGAGGGTCCCGTCGGCGTTGTAGGCGCGGTCGGCGAACGCCTCGGAGACGGTGCGGAGCCCGGCGGCCCGGGCCGCACGCTCGATCTCGGAGTTCGGGAGCACCATCACCGGCAGGCTCGGATCGACCGACACGATGGCATCCACGACGGCCCTGGCCTGCTCGGGGTGGTGCACGATCGTGTTGTAGAGGGCGCCGTGCGGCTTGACGTAGCTGACCGTGGTTCCGGCGACCCGGGCCAGCGATTCGAGGGCGCCGATCTGGTAGATGATTTCGTCGGTGAGGTGGTCGGGGGCCATGTCGATGAACCGGCGGCCGAAACCGGCCAGGTCGCGGTAGCCCGGATGCGCGCCGACCGTGACGCCGGCCAGGGCGGCGGCCGCGCAGGTGGCGCGGATTGTGCTCGGATCCCCGGCGTGGAAGGCGCAGGCGACGTTGACGCTGGACACCGAGGCGATGATCGCCTCGTCATCGCCGAAGGTCCAGTTGCCGAAGGATTCTCCGACGTCGCTGTTCAAATCAATGGTGGACACCGTCATCCGCCTTCCTCAAGAAGTCTTCCTAAGGATGCACCATTTCCGGTGATTGTTCAACAATCTGGGGCAAATCGCCGGCGGGCTCGATCACCGGGCGGGCACGGCCACCGGAACCGGCGAGGTCGGCAGGGCGGCCTCCGCCGGGCGCCTGATCGCGAAGAACGGGATCGTCCAGTGGCAGAGCGGCCCGATCAGCACGGCGAAGAGCACGGTGCCGATGCCCACGTTCCCGCCGAGCGCCCAGCCGATCCCGAGCACGACCACCTCGACCCCGGTGCGCCCGATCCAGATCTTCCAGCCGGTGCGCTTGTGCAGGCCGGTCATCAGGCCGTCGCGCGGGCCGGGGCCGAAGTGCGCGCCGATGTAGAGCCCGGTCGCCGCGGCGAGCACGAGCAGGCCGGCCGCGAAGAGCAGGATCCGGGCCCAGAGGTCCAGGCCCTCGGGGATCAGCCGGAGGCCGAGATCCGCGGCGGGGCCGACCAGGAGAGCGTTCAGCACGGTGCCGATGCCCGGCTTCTGCCGAAGCGGGATCCAGAACAGCAGCACGATGCCGCTGGTGAGGATCGTGATCAGACCAAAGCCGAGGTGGGTGTGCCGGTCGATGCCCTGGGTGAGCACGTCCCACGGGGCGACGCCGATCGCCCCGCGCACGATGAGCGCAATACCGATTCCGTAGAGGAAAAGGCCAATAAGGAGTTGAGCGATGCGCCGGGTCATGAAAACCAATCCAATTGCACTATTGGTCTGTTATCAAGTAGCCAATCTCACTACAGTGGCCCCATGGCGGTGAACCAGGTGAGTGCCCGGTCGCTCGAGGCGCTCCTCGGCGAGTGGCGCAGCGGGGCGAGCGCCTATCTCGCCCTGGCCGACCGCATCCGCCTGCTCACCCTCGACGGGCGCATCCCGACCGACACCCGCCTGCCCGCCGAGCGCGACCTCAGCGCACGACTCGGGCTCAGCCGTACGACCGTGACCGCCGCATACCGGGAGCTGCGCGACGCCGGCGCCCTGGTCAGCGTGCGCGGCTCGGGCAGCAGGGTGCGGCTGCCCGGCGCGGCGCGGGCGCGGGCGGACGACCCCCTGGGCGGCATCCTCGACTTCAGCAAGGCCACGATGCCGGCCCTGCCCGGCCTCGCGGACATCGCCGCGCTCGCCGCCCCCGAGCTGGCGGGCCACCTCGGTGACTCGGGCTTCGACCCGGTGGGGATCCCCGAGCTGCGCGCCGCGATCGCCGACCGCTATGCGGCCCGCGGGCTGCCGACCGACCCCGAGCAGATCATGGTCACCCTGGGCGCGCAGCACGCGATCGCCCTGCTCGCCCGCGTGTTGATCGGCCGGGGCGATCGCGCGCTGATCGAGATGCCGAGCTACCCGCACGCCTACGAGGCGCTGCGAGGGGCGGGGGCGCGCCTGGTGCCGGTCGGCGTCTCGGCAGCCGGGCCGGGCGAGGATGCCGCGGCCGGCGGCTGGGACGAAACGGCGCTCCTGCAGACCCTGCAGCGCAGCAACCCCGTGCTCGGCTACCTGATGCCCGACTTCCACAACCCGACCGGGCGGAGCATGCCCGTCGACCAGCGGGAGCGGGTGCTCGCCGCCGCTGCTCGGGCGGGTACCGTGCTCATCGCCGACGAGACGATCGCCGAACTCGACATCGACCGGGTGGGCGATTTCCTGCCGTTCGCCGCCTACGCCGAGTCCGTGCGGTCGGGGACCGCCGTGTCGATCGGCTCGGTCGGCAAGACCGTCTGGGGTGGCCTGCGGATCGGCTGGATCCGCGCGGACCGCTCTCTCATCCGCAAACTCGTCTCGGCCCGGGCCGCGAACGACCTCGGCACCCCGATTCTCGAGCAGCTCATCGTGGCGCGCATCCTGTCCGACCTGCCCGCCATCCTCGCCTTGCGGTCCGACGAACTCCAGAGCGGCAGGGACCACCTGGAGGGGCTGGTGGCCGACCGGTTCCCGGACTGGCACGTACCGCACGTCGACGGCGGGATCACCGCGTGGGTGAACCTCGGCATCCCGGTCAGCTCCCGGCTCGCGCTCGCCGCGCGCACCTACGGCCTCCTCGTGCCCGCCGGTCCGCAGTTCGGCATCGACGGAGCCTTCGAGCGGTTCCTGCGGCTCCCGTTCTGCTACAGCCCCGAGGAGATGGACCGCGCCATCGACGCGCTCGGGCTCGCCTGGGATTCGCTGCTGCGGCATCCGATGGCCGACACCGGCTACCTCGCCGACGTCGTCTAGCGTTTCGGCCGCGCCCGCCCTGAGGGGTCGCAAATCGACCTTCCCTGGCCGGTTGAAGGTCGATTTGCGACCCCTCAGGGGCCGGCCCGGCTAGTCGTCCAGCACGAACGTCACTTCGATCACGACGTCCCACGCCGTGATCGCGCCGCCCTCGACGACGACCTTCTGCTCCTTGACCCAGGCGCCGGAGATGCCGCGCAGGGTCTTGTGGGCGCGGGAGATCCCCTCCGAAACGGCGTCCTCGAACGACGTGTCAGACCGGACACTCAGGGTGGTCACGCGGGCGACAGTCATGGTTCCTCCTCGTAGATGCGGGCTTGTTCGGTCGACACTACGCCCGCGCGACCGGCCGCAACAGCCCGCCGGCGCGGGAGAGGACGCGGGATTCGAGATTCTGCACGGACTGCAATGAGATACTGGGCGGGTGCACATTCTCGCCGTATTGAGTATGAAAAATCGGGCGCTCATTGCGCTGATCACGATCGTCGCTGCTGTTTTCGGCAGCCTCGCCCTGACCAGCCTCAAGCAGGAGCTGATCCCGTCCCTGCAGCTTCCGCAGCTGCTCATCACGACGAGCTACCCCGGCGCCTCGCCCGAGGTCGTCAACGACGACGTGTCGACACCGATCGAGACCGCCATCCAGGGCATTGCCGGTCTCGAATCCACCTCGACGACGAGCAGCACGAACTCGTCCCTGATCAGCGCGACCTTCACCTACGGCACCGACCTGGTCAAGGCCGAATCGAAGATCAGCCAGGCCATCAACCGGATCAAGTCCACCCTCCCGGAGAACATCGACCCGCAGGTGCTCAGCGGCAGCATCGACGACTTCCCGGTCCTGTCCGTGGCCGTTTCGGGCGGCGATGCCGAGACGCTGGCCGACGATCTCCGGCGCAGCGTGCTGGGCGACATCCGCGACGTGGAGGGCGTGCGCGACGCGGCGCTGGTGGGCGACGTCGGCCAGCGCGTGAACATCACGCCGGATGACGCGGCCCTCGCCGCCCGGGGACTCACCAGCCAGGCGATCACGCAGGCACTCGCCCAGAACGGATCGCTCCTGCCTGCCGGAGCGATCACCGAGGGCGACAAGACCCTCTCCGTGCAGACCGGCACGAAACTCGGCTCCGCCGAAGACATTGCGGCGCTGCCGATCCTGTCCGGCCTGAAGGGCGACGCCTTACGCAGGACGATCGGCGACGTGGCCACGGTCGAGCTGGCCGCGAACCCGGAGACGAGCATCTCCCGGGTGAACGGCGAACCGGCGCTGACGATCTCGGTGACCAAGGTGCCGGCCGCGAACACCGTCGAAGTTTCGGAGGCCGTGCGCGCCCTGCTCCCCACCCTGGAGGCGGCCGTCGCCGGCACAACCTTCACGGTCGTGTTCGACCAGGCCCCGTTCATCCAGGAGTCGATCGACTCGCTGACCCAGGAGGGAATGCTCGGCCTCCTCTTCGCCGTGCTCGTGATCCTGGTCTTCCTGCTCTCGGTGCGGGCCACCCTGGTCACGGCGATCTCCATCCCGACCTCGGTGCTCATCACCTTCATCGGGCTGCAGGCGGTGGGCTACTCGCTCAACATCCTCACGCTCGGCGCGCTCACGATCGCCATCGGTCGCGTGGTCGACGACTCGATCGTCGTGATCGAGAACATCATGCGCAACCTCGTCGCGGGCCCGGATCGCGCGGCGACAATCGTGCGGGCGGTGAAGGAGGTCGCGGGCGCCATCACCGCGTCGACCGTAACTACGGTCACGGTTTTCCTGCCGATCGCGTTCGTCGGCGGCTCGACCGGGGAGCTGTTCCGGCCGTTCGCCCTCACGGTGTCCCTCGCCCTGCTCGCCTCGCTGCTCGTGTCACTGACGATCGTGCCGGTGCTTGCGTTCTGGTTCCTCAAGCCGCCCAAGCCGGCGGCCGCGGCGGCGCCGGAGGTCGAGCAGACGGTGGTAGAGCCCGTCGAGACCGGGATCGCGCCAAGCTCGATCACCGCTCCAAGCTCGATCACCGCGACAGCGACGGCGACCAGGGCCGAGGCCGCAGCCACGGCCATCGAGTCGCTCGAGCACCCGAGCCGACTGCAGAAGAGCTACCTGCCGGTCATCCGCTGGACCCTCAAGCATGCCGTCGCCACCCTCCTCCTCGCGGTGCTCGTGCTCGGCGGCACGGTCGCCCTGCTCCCGCTGATGAAGGTGAACTTCCTCGGCGCGACCGGGCAGACCACCTTCCGGGTCATCCAGACCCTGCCCGTCGGCACGAGCCTTGCCGCGCAGGACGAGGCCGCCGCCGTCGTCGAAGGCACGCTCCAGGAGGTCGAGGGCATTGAGATCGTGCAGCTCTCGATCGGCGGCAGCAGTGCCGAGGCGGCCTTCCGCGGCGGCTCCACCTCGAACGCGGTGACCTACTCGATCACGACCGATGACACGGCCGACCCCGACGAGGTGCAGGACGAGGTCCGGCAGGAGCTGGCGAAGCTCGACGACATCGGCGAGATCTCGGTGGCGTCCGCGGGCGGCTTCGGCGGATCATCCGACATCGAGGTGCAGGTCACGGCCGCCACCGGCGCGGACCTGCAGACGGCGACGGATGCGATCCTGGCCGGAGTGCAGGACCTCGACGCGATCAAGCAGAGCACCAGCAACCTTGCCGCCTCGCGCCCGTACATCGCCGTCACGGTGGACCGGGATGCCGCCGTCCGCGCGGGGCTGAGCGAGCTCGCCCTCGGCACCCTCGTCTCGCAGGCGATGCAGCCGAGCGTGATCGGGTCGATGGTGATCGACGAATCGAACCTGTCGGTCTACCTCCAGGCGGCGGACTCGCCCGCGACTACGGCCGAGCTCGCCGCCCTGCCAGTCCCCACGGCGTTCGGCCCGGTGGCGCTCGACACGCTTGCGACCGTCGAACAGGTCGACGGGCCGTCGACGATCACAACCACGAAGGGCCTCCGCACGGCGACGGTTTCGGCCACGCCGGACAGCGACGACCTCGGCACGGCCAACGCCCGGATGGCCACCGTGCTCGAGGATACCGAGCTGCCGACCGGCGCCACCGCGACGCTCGGCGGCGTGACCGCCGACCAGACCGAGGCCTTCCAGCAGCTGGGCCTGGCCATGCTCGCGGCCATCCTGATCGTCTACGTCGTCATGGTGGCCACCTTCCGGTCGCTGTTGCAGCCGCTGCTGCTGCTCGTCTCGGTGCCGTTCGCGGCGACCGGGGCGATCGCCCTGCAGGTCATCACCGGCATCCCGCTCGGCGTTCCGTCGCTGATCGGCGTGCTGATGTTGATCGGAATCGTGGTGACGAACGCGATCGTGCTGATCGACCTCGTGAACCAGTACCGCCGGAGGGGGCTCTCGGTGCGCGAGGCGCTCATCTACGGCGCCTCACGGCGTCTTCGCCCGATCCTGATGACGGCGCTCGCCACGATCTTCGCGCTGCTGCCGATGGCGGCCGGACTCACGGGGCAAGGCGGCTTCATTTCGCAGCCTCTCGCGGTCGTCGTGATCGGCGGACTCGTCTCGTCGACGCTGCTCACCCTCGTGGTTCTGCCGGTGTTGTACTACGTCGTCGAGGGTCGACGCGAGCGCCGGGCCGAGCGCCTGGCCCGCCGCGTTGCCGGCGCCCCGGCCGTGCCAACCGTCTAGGCGAGCGAGCATTGCCCCCTGCTATGGTTTTTCTCAGAACAGCAGGCGGGGGCAATGGCCGGCGTACGGTCTACCCCGTTCCAACGAGCGAGAGGGGCACCACCAATGAAGGCATCCGCAGAACTCGGTTCCAACATGCAATCCGTCCTGGTCGATCTGATCGAACTGCACGTCCAGGGCAAGCAGGCCCACTGGAGCATCGTGGGAAAGAACTTCCGTGACCTGCACCTGCAGCTCGATGAGATCATCGCCGACGCGCGGATCTTCTCCGACGAGCTGGCCGAGCGGATGCGCGCCCTCGACGCCCTGCCCGACGGACGCAGCGAGACGGTCACAAAAGACACACACCTGCCGAAGTTCCCCGCCGGCGAAGTCGACACGGCCGAC
The DNA here is from genome assembly GCF_900101115.1 of Cryobacterium psychrotolerans. Lineage (GTDB taxonomy): Bacteria > Actinomycetota > Actinomycetes > Actinomycetales > Microbacteriaceae > Cryobacterium > Cryobacterium psychrotolerans. The sequence continues at coordinate 102,270 of NZ_FNFU01000009.1, read as the reverse complement.
GCCGTCGGCCTGATCACCGAGCGCCTGGACGCGACGGTTGGTAACATCCGTGCCGTGCACGACGCGATCGACGAGGAAGACCCCACCAGCGCCGACATCCTGCACGGCATCATCGAGAAGCTCGAGCAGTACGCCTGGATGGTCAGCGCCGAGAACCGTTCGCCGCGGAAGTCCACCGCGAAGGCCCCAACCCGGCCGGCCGGCAAGGCCTGAGCGGGCGCACACCGGAAGCCCGAGGCCGAAACTGACAGAGGGCAGGGATGACTGACGAGCAGGACCGCGCGCCGGTGTGGCTGACCGGGACGGGAGACCGATCCGGGTCGGGAGACCGCACGAAGCGCCGAGACAGCACGGAGCACGCACGCCTGGGAGAGCTGGCCGCGGCCGCCTCCTCCGTAGAGGGTGACGCCGGGCGGGCGCTGGCCCTCGCTCGGCGCCTGGGCGCATCCGTTGCCGGCCCGGGTGACGGCAACACGCGGCAGCTCTTCGAAGCCCTCGCCACCCTCGCGGCCGCGGACCTCACGGCGGCTCGGGTGGCCGAGGCGCACCTGGACGCGCTGTCCATCCTGGGCCAGGCGGGCGTCGACCCCGCCGGCCTCCCGGGGGCGCCGGCGGGAGGGGGCACCTGGGGAGTCTTCGCCGCCGAGGCCCGCGGAGCCCGGCTCACGGCTCGCCAGGCCGACGGCGGCCGCTGGCTGATCGACGGCACGAAACCGTGGTGCTCCCTCGCCGGGTCGCTCAGCCACGCGCTGGTGACGGCTCACACCTCCGAGACGAGCCGGCGGCTGTTCGCGGTCGACCTCGCCCACCCTGGGGTCGTCGTGCACGAGGGCACCTGGGTGGCCCGCGGGCTCCCGGCCGTGCCGAGCGGCCCGGTCGATTTCCGGGATCTGCCGGCCGTCCCGGTCGGGGACGACGAGTGGTACCTGCGCCGGCCCGGATTCGCCTGGGGCGGAATCGGGGTCGCGGCCTGCTGGTGGGGCGGCGCGGTCGGGGTCGCGCGCCGTGTCTTCGCGGCGGCCCGCGAACGCGAACCCGACCAGATCGCGCTTGCGCACCTGGGCGCGCTCGATGTGCTCCTGAGTGCCGCCGGCGGCTCGCTGGCCGCCGCGGCGACAGCGATCGACGCCGGAACGGCCGCCGGCGTGGACGGCGCCATCCTCGCCGCCCGGGTGCGCGGCCTCGTGGCCCGCACGGTCGACGAGGTGATCGCCCGCACGGGCCACGCGCTCGGGCCGGCGCCCCTCGCCCTCGACGCCCGGCACGCGCAGCGCGTCGCCGACCTGCAGCTGTACGTTCGCCAGCACCACGCCGAACGTGACGACGCTGCGCTCGGACGGATGCTCCTGACGAACGCCCCTGCGCCATGGTGACCTTTGGCCATCAGGATGTCGGCACCGCCGAGGCCGTCTGGGCTGCGGGCCGCGGTGCTTCGGCCGAGGACCTCCCGATAGACGACCTCCAGAGGCTCGTGGTCGTGGCCGCGCACCCCGATGACGAGACCCTCGGTGCGGGCGGCCTGATCGCGCGGGCCGCACGGGCCGGAGTGCCGGTCACCGTGGTCGTGCTCAGCAACGGGGAGGCCTCCCATCCCGGCTCGACGACCCACTCCAGGAAACGCCTCTCCGCCCTGCGCCGACGCGAGGTCGCGTCCGCGGTGGCGGCGCTCGCCCCCGGGGCCCGCCTGTGCCTGCTCGACCTGCCCGACGGCGCTCTCGCCGAGCACGGCGAGGAGGCGGCGCGCGCGGTGGCGGCGGAACTCGGACCGGGAGGACCCGGCGCCTGGATCGTGGCCCCGTGGCAGGCGGACGGGCATCCGGATCACGCCGCCGCCGGCGCGGCCGCCCATGCCGCAAACCGCCTCGCTGCCGCCCTGGGTGCTCCCGCACGAGTGTTCGAGTACCCGATCTGGGCGTGGCACTGGTCCACGCCCGGCGACCCGGTGTGGCCGGTGACGGCGCTCCGCACCCTCGAGCTGGAGCCGCAAGATCGGGAGCGGAAGTCCCGGGCCATGCAGCTGCACCGCAGCCAGGTGGAACCCCTGTCGGAGCGGGCCGGCGACGAGGCGATCATCCAGCCGGCCTTCGGCCAGCACTTCAGCAGGGGCTACGAGACGTTCATCGAGTCCACGGAGCCCGAGTCCACGGAGCCCGAGTCCACGGAGCCCGAGGCGCGGCCGGCCGAGAGCCTGGCCGAACCGTTCTTCGACGAGTTCTATGCCGGCGAAACCGACCCGTGGGGCTTCGAAACGCGGTGGTACGAGAAGCGCAAGCGGGCACTCACCCTGGCGGCGCTGCCCCGCGAACGCTTCACCGCGGCGCTCGAACTGGGCTGCTCGATCGGAGTTCTCACCGCCGAGCTCGCCGACCGCTGCACCACCGTGGACGCCGTGGACATCGCCGAACAACCGCTCCGGACCGCCCGCGCCCGGCTTGCCGGTCGCCCCGGCGTCACGTTCACGAGGCGCACGCTCCCGGGCGAGTGGCCGGAGGGGAGCTTCGACCTGATCGTGCTGTCCGAGGTCGGTTACTACTTCTCACCGGCCGAGCTGCGGGACCTGCTCGAGCGGTGCCGCGCCGGACTCGCGCCCGACGGCGTGCTCCTCGCCTGCCACTGGCGGCATCCGGTGGGGGAATATCCGCTGACCGGCGACCGGGTGCACGAGGAACTGGGCCGGCTGGAGGGGCTGGAACGCACCGTGGCGCACCGGGAACGGGACTTCCTGCTCGAGGTGTTCGAACCTGCGCCGGCGCGCTCCGTCGCCCAGCGGGAAGGACTGGCGCCATGACCGGCCGGGGCCTGATCGACGAGCTGGTCGTCGTGATTCCCGCCCGGAACGAGGAGGAGCTCCTGCCGCGCTGCCTCGACGCGATGACCGCGGCGATCGCCGAGGTGCACGCCGTGCGTGATCTGACCCCACCGATGGTGTCCGTCGTCATCGTGCTGGATCGCTGCACTGACCAGACCGCCAGGGTCGCCGCGGGCTGGCCCGACTTCGCCCGCCTCCACACCGACCGCGGGATCGTCGGCGCCGCCCGCCGGGCCGGGGTGCGGCATCTTCTGCCGACGCCCGCTCACTTCACCGGCAACACCTGGATAGCGACGACGGATGCCGACTCAGCGGTGCCGCCCAACTGGCTGACGGCCCAGCTGGCGTTCGCCCGCAACGACGTGGACCTCGTGCTCGGAACGGTGGAGCCCGACGACTGCCTGCCGGAGGCGGCCCGGGACCGGTGGGCCGCGCAGCACCGGCTTTCGGAGGGGCATCCGCACATTCACGGTGCCAACCTCGGCGTGCGCGCCGATCGATACCGCCAGGCCGGCGAGTTCGCCTGCATCCAGCGGCACGAGGACGTGTCGCTGGTCTCGGCCCTGCGTGCACGCCGGGTGAGCGAGATCCGCACCGCGCTCATCCCGGTGCTGACCTCGGGGCGGCTCGACGGGCGCGCGCCGGACGGGTTCGCCGGCTACCTGCGCGGGCAGGCGGACGGTCTCGCCGGTGGGGCGGAGTCACTGGTCTGACCGGGTCGGGTTGGGCGCCGACTTTGCCTGTTCCGGTCGAGTTTGACTGGTCTGCCGGGGCAACTCGACCGGAACCGTCAATCTCGGCGGAGGACGTCAGTGACGGATGCGCGCCACCCGGGCCAGGGCAACGCGCGCGGTTCCCTCGAGCTGGGCCCGCCCGGCGTGCTCGAGCAGCACGGCATCCAGCGCGGTCAGCGTGCGCTCGCCCAGGCGGAGGGACCCGTCCAAAACCACGAGCGCGAGGTCTTCCCCGTCTCCGGCCTCCACCGTCCAGAGCCCGGAGAAGTGCACCGAACGCAGCGACCCGGCGCACCGGCCACGCCTGGTCATGAGGTTGAGGTTGAGGTCGAGCGTCGGCGAGGTCACCGCAACGGCAGCCACCTCGTTCTCGCCCGGGAACCGGTGCACGTCGAATTGCCCGAGGTGCACAGGGACGCCCCCGTCGACCAGGTCGAGCCCCTGCGGCGAGATGGCCATCAACATCCGGTCGACGCCCGGGTAGCCGGAGAACGGGTTGTCCCCGGCGACGGTCGCGATGCTCAGCCGCCAGTCGAACCCGGCCGGGCCGCCCCCGATCGGACGCGCCGCCACCTCGCTGGTCACGCCTCCGCCGTTCCGCCACGGCTCGGCGACTCGGCTGGCCGCGGTCAGCACCCGCACCGCGCACGGCTCGGACACCGCGGACGGCTCAGACACCCCGGTGCCCGAACTCGAGTCGCACTCCCCGCCGCCACACCGCAGCCGTCAGGGGCACCCCCGGGCGGTAAGCGAGGTGGGCAACGGATGGCGCGTCGAGCACCTGCAGGTCGGCCAGGCCGCCCACGCGGAGCGACCCCACCGCATCCGTCCCGTGCTCGCGGCCCACTGCCCGGGCGGCCCCGCGGGTCGCGGCACAGACGGCCTCCTCGATCGTCAGCCCCATCTGCAGCACCGCCGTCGCCACGCAGTAGGGCATCGATGTCGTGTACGACGTGCCGGGGTTGCAGTTGGTGGCCAGGGCGATGCTCGCGCCGGCGTCGAGCAGCCGCCGGGCCGGCGGGAACGGTTCGCGCGTGGACAGGTCGCAGGCGGGGAGCAGCGTCGCCACCGTCGACGACGACGCCAGCGCGTCGATGTCCGCGGCCTCCAGGTGGTTGCAGTGGTCGACGCTCGCAGCGCCCAGCTCGACCGCGAGCCGCACCCCGCCGCTGAAACCGAGCTGGTTGCCGTGCACGCGCAGGCCGAGGCCGGCGGCGCGGCCGGCGAGCAGCACCTCGCGGGTCTCCTCCACGTCGAAGGCGCCCGCCTCGCAGAACGCGTCGATGTACTGCACGAAGGGGGCGACCGCCGCGAGCATCGGGCCGATCACGAGGTCGAGGTAGTCGCGCCGGTCGACGCCCTGCGGCACGACGTGCGCGCCGAGGTAGCTGACGACGTCGGCCACGGCCGCCGCGGCGCTCGCCGAGCGGGTTTCGCTCTCGAGGTCGAGGCCGTAGCCGGTCTTGGTCTCGAGGAACGTGGTGCCCTGCGCTTCGGCCTCCCGGCGCAGCCGCGCCGCGTTGCCGATCAGCTGTTCCTCGGTCGCCGCGCGCGTCGCCTGCACCGTGGTGTTGATCCCGCCGGCCTCGTAGCGCTGCCCGGCCATCCGGGCCTCGAACTCCGCCGCCCGGTCGCCCGCGAAGACGAGGTGGGTGTGCGTGTCCACCCAGCCGGGGAGCGCGGCGCGACCGCCGACATCCGTGCGTCGATCGGCCGCCGGCGCCTCGGCCGCCGGGCCCATCCAGGCGATCCGTCCACCCTCGATGACCAGCGCGGCACCCCGCAGGCGCGCTCCGTCGCCGGCCTGGGTGGTCAACTCGCGGATGCCGGTGATCAATTCGGTGGTCATGCGGTGTCTCCCGAGGTGGCGTCATGCGTGGGCGGTGCTGGGTCACGGGTGGGCAGGGCTGTTTCGAGGGCGGCGAGGGCCTCCCGCAGCAGTGTCTCCGGCAACCGGTCGGCCGCGCCGTCGGCGGAGACGAGATCGGCGGGCACGAGCCGCCCGGAGTCGGCGACGATCACGCCGTGCACGATCACCCGCAGCACGTCGGATGCCGTCGCGGTGAGCGGAAGCTGGGCCGGCGCCGACCCGACGGTGCGGACGCTCCGCGTCGACAGCTCGACGAGGTCGCACAGGTCGCCCGGGCGCAGCCGGTTCTCGCCGAGCCCGAGGGAGGCGTAGCCGTTGGTCGACGCGGCGGCCAGGAGGGAGGCCGGGTCGAACCGTCCGCGCTCGCCGGAGGCCAGCCGTTCGCCGGCCTCGAGGCCGCGCATCTCGAGCATCGGGTCGACGACGGCGTTCTGGTCGGAACCGAGGGCGATCGGCGCGCCGGCATCGCTGAGACGGCGCGCCGGGCCGATCCCGTCGCCGAGGTCGGCCTCCGTGGTCGGGCACATCACGACAGTCGCGCCGGCGGCCCCGATCAGCGTCACGTCCTCGTCGCTGAGGTGGGTGGCGTGCACGACACTCAGCCGCGGCGTGAGCGCGCCGAGGCCGGCGAGCACGCCGGCCGGGGTCCGGCCGTATTCGGTCAGGCAGTCCGCGTTTTCCTGCGGCTGCTCGGAGAGGTGGATGTGCAGCGGCACCGCCGGAGGCAGACCGGCCAGCACCTGCCGAATCGCGTCCGGCGGTACGGCCCTCACGGAGTGGATTGCCGCGCCGAGGCTGACCCGGGCGTCCGGATCCGCGCCGAGGGCCTCGCCCAGGGCGTTCCAGCGTTCCAGCCAGCCCGCCGCCGAACCATCGTCGAAGGCGCGCTGCTCCGGCGCGAGCGGGCGCCCGATGCCGCCGGCCAGGTAGACGGTGTCGAGCAGCACGAGACGGATGCCCACATCGCGCGCCGCCGCCGCCAGCGCGAGCTCCATGGCGTGCTCGCGCGGGTACCGGGAGCCATCCGGGCGGTGGTGCACGTAGTGGAACTCGCCGACCGCGGTCCAGCCGCTGACCAGCATCTCGGCGAACACGGCTCGGGCGAGCGCGTAGTACCGGTCGGGGTCGAGCCGGCCGGCGGCGAGGTACATCGCCTCCCGCCACTGCCAGAAGTCGCCCACGTCCGCGTGGGTGCGGCCGCGGAGCGCGCGGTGGAACGCATGCGAATGCGCGTTGGCCATGCCCGGCAGCACGGTGCCGAGGCGCACGTCACCCGGCAGCGGCTCGGCGCCGCCCGTGACGCCGGACAAGCGTCCGTCGGCGCCGACCTCGAGGCGGACACCGGGCGTCGGCACGCCGTCGACGAGCAGGGTCTCGCACCAATAGGCGACCGGCTCCGGCGCGCCGGTCGCGTCACGCGGCGAATAGCTCGCCGCGCCGCTTCCAGCCGCGCCGCTCGCACCTGCGCCGCTCGCGCCCGCCCCGCTCACAGCAGCGTCCGCAGCAGCTTCTCGAGCGCCTCGACGCCGGCGACGCAGTCGTCGGCCGTGGCGAACTCCTCCGGCGAGTGCGAGATGCCGGTGGGGTTCCGCACGAAGAGCATCGCGCTCGGCACGCTCGCCGCGAGCACCCCGGCGTCGTGGCCGGCCCCGGTCGGCAGGGCGGGCACGCCGCCGAGCGCCGCACTGAACCGGTCGCGCAGCTCGGGGTCGAAGTGCACCGAGCCGGCCCAGGATTCCTCGACAACGGCGACGGAGCATCCGTTTTCCGCCACGGCCTCGTCGACCAAGGCGGTGATCTCGCCCAGCAGCGCGCGGGTCTCCTCGTCGGTCTCGGCCCGGGCGTCAAGCCAGGCCTGCACGCTCGACGCGATCACGTTCGTGCCGCCGGGGACGATGTTCATCCGGCCGACGGTGGCGCGCGTGCCCGGGCGAGCCGAGGCCGCGTCCTGCACCGCGAGCACGGCGCGGGCGGCCGCCACCATCGGGTCGCGCCGGTCGGCCATCAGGGTGGCGCCGGCGTGGTTGCCCCGGCCGGTCACGGTGAGGCGCCAGCGGCCGTGGGCGAGGATCGACGAGGCCACGGCCACCGGCTGCCCGAGCTCGATCAGGCCGCGGCCCTGCTCGACGTGCAGTTCGACGAACAGGCCGATCCGCTCCAGTGCCTCCCGGTCGGTTCCGAGGTGCGCGGGGTCGAGTCCGGCGCGAACGGCTGCCTCGGCTAACGTCACCCCGTCGGCGTCGACGAGGGCCCGGGCGCGGTCTGCGCCCAGCGCCCCGGTCATGAGCCTCGAGCCGAGGCAGGCGATGCCGAACCGGGAGCCCTCCTCCTCCGCGAAGACGAGGATGGCGCAGGGGCGCGACGGCGTGAAGCCGGCCGCCTGCAGCCGGGCGATGGCGTCGAGCGCCGACACGACGCCGAGCGGGCCGTCGTAGGCGCCGCCGCCGGGGACGGAGTCGAGGTGGCTGCCGGTGACGACGGCATCCGGGCCGGGAGTTCCCCACCAGGCCCAGATGTTGCCGTTGCGGTCAGTCTCGATATCGAGCCCGATGCGCCCGGCGCGTTCGACGAACCAGGCGCGCAGTTCGAGCTCGGCGGCCTGCCAGACGTGCCGGGAGTAGCCCCCGCGGCGGGCATCCCGGCCGGTCCCGGCGATCTCGTCGAGGCCGGCCAGCATGCCGTCCGCGAGGAGCTCGCTCATCGGTGGACCGCCTTAATCCCGTGAGGGGTCGCATATCGACCTTCGTTGGCCCCGGGAACGTCGATATGCGACCCCTCACGAGGGAAACGAGCCGGCGTGGTCATCAGGACTCCATCATCGGCACGCGGAGGCCCCGTTCCCTGGCGACCTCTTCGGCTCGCCCGTAGCCGGCGTCGACGTGGCGCATCACTCCGGTGCCGGGGTCGTTGGTGAGCACGCGCTCGATCTTCTCGGCGGCCAGCGCGGTGCCGTCGGCGACGATGACCTGGCCGGCGTGGATGCTGCGGCCGATGCCGACGCCGCCGCCGTGGTGGATCGAGACCCAGGTGGCGCCCGACGCGGTGTTCAGCAGGGCGTTCAGCAGCGGCCAGTCGGCGATCGCGTCGGAGCCGTCCTTCATGCCCTCGGTCTCCCGGTACGGCGAGGCGACCGAGCCGGAGTCGAGGTGGTCGCGGCCGATCACGATCGGTGCGCTGAGCTCGCCCGAGGCGACCATCTCGTTGAACTTGAGCCCGGCGAGGTGGCGTTCCTTGTAGCCGAGCCAGCAGATCCGGGCCGGCAGGCCCTCGAAGTGCACCAACTCCCGCGCCTTCGTGATCCACCGGCGCAGGTGCTCGTCCTCCGGGAACAGTTCGACGATGGCCTTGTCGGTGGCCGCGATGTCGGCCGGGTCGCCCGACAGCGCCACCCAGCGGAACGGCCCCTTGCCCTCGGCGAAGAGCGGGCGGATGTACGCGGGCACGAACCCGGGGAACGCGAACGCGCGGTCGTAGCCGCCGAGTTCGGCCTCGGCGCGGATCGAGTTGCCGTAGTCGAAGACCTCGGCACCGGCATCCTGGAACTCGACCATGGCCTTCACCTGCTTCGCCATGGATGCCCTTGCCCGCTCGGTGAACTCCTCGGGCTGGGCGGCCGCGTAGCTGTGCCATTCCTCCACGCTGACGCCCTCCGGCAGGTAGGACAGCGGGTCGTGCGCGCTGGTCTGGTCGGTGACGATGTCGATCGGAACCTTGCGGGCGAGCAGCTCGGGGAACACGGTCGCGGCGTTGCCGACCAGGCCGACCGAGAGGGCGCGCTTCTCGGACTTGGCGGCGAGCACCCGGGCGATGGCGTCGTCCTGGTCGGTCGCCAGTTCGTCGAGGTAGCCGTGATCGACGCGGCGCTGCAGCCGGGACTCGTCGACGTCGACGATGAGCACGGCGCCCTCGTTCATCGTGACGGCGAGCGGCTGCGCGCCGCCCATGCCGCCGGCGCCGCCGGTGAGGGTGAGGGTGCCGGCCAGTGTCCCACCGAACCTCTTCGCGGCGACGGCGGCGAAGGTCTCGTAGGTGCCCTGCAGGATGCCCTGGGTGCCGATGTAGATCCACGAGCCGGCCGTCATCTGGCCGTACATCGTCAGGCCGAGGGCCTCGAGCCGGCGGAACTCCGGCCAGGTGGCCCAGTCGCCCACGAGGTTGGAATTGGCGATGAGCACCCGAGGCGCCCACTCGTTGGTACGGAACACGCCCACCGGCTTGCCGGACTGCACGAGCAGGGTCTCGTCCTTCTCCAGCGTGGTGAGGGTGCGCACGATGGCGTCGTAGGCCTCCCAGTTACGGGCGGCCTTGCCCGTTCCGCCATAGACGACGAGGTTCTCCGGGTGCTCGGCGACCTCGGGGTCGAGGTTGTTCATCAGCATCCGCAGCGCACCCTCGGTCTGCCAGCTCTTCGCGGTCAGCTCGGTTCCGCGGGCGGCGCGTACGGGGCGGGATTCAGACATCGGTGTCTCCTTGGGTGGATGCGCCGAGGCCGGCGGATACGCGGGCGGCCGCGGTGACGAGCAGGGGGCCGTAGCGTTCGATATCGGCGGGGGCGACCCGGTAGCTCGGGATGACCAGGCTGAGGGCGGCCACGACGCGATCGGCGGAGCGGATCGGGGCGGCGATTGCGGTGACATCGGTTTCGACGCCGCGTTCAACGACGACATAGCCCTCGGCGGGCGTCCGGCCGGCCAGCACCTGGCCGGAGGCCGACTGGTCGAGCGGAACCGTTCGGCCGACCCAGCTGGCGTGCCGGACCGAGTGCGTGCCCTCGACGATGGCGAGGTACAACGCGGTGTGGGCGTGGCCTTCTACACTCAGGTAGACGGATTCGCCGGTCGCGGCGACGAGGTCTTCCATCACCGGGCGACAGAGCGGGGCGAGGGACTCGTTGCTCAGGGACTGTGCGCCGAGTTGGATCAAACGGCTGCCCGGCCGGTAGCCGCCGTCATCGTCCTTCCGAACAAACCCGCTCGTCTCGAGGGTGCGCAACAGGCGAAGCGCGGTGCTCGGCGAGAGGTCGACGGCGCGGGAACTCGCGGACAGGGTGAGGCCGTCCCCATCGCAGATCACGGCGAGCAGGCTGAGGGCGCGTTCCACGGTGCGGGTGGATGACTCGGCCACGGTGCTGCTCCTTCGATGCTTGGTCTGTCACCTAGTAAAATACAAATGTCATGCAATGGCAAGACGTGGGCCGCGCACCATGCCCCGCTCCGCGGATGAGGCGCCACGCCGACGCCGAACGCGCCCTACCGACGCCGAACGCCGACCGCCGAAACCGGTCGCGTCGGGTCAGCGGCCGAGAACGACTCCGCGCTCGGCCAGATACGCCTGGCCATCGACCCGCGAGCCGTTCACCCTCACTTCGAAGTGCAGGTGGCATCCGGTGGATGCGCCGGTGCTGCCGACGCCGGCAATGACCTCTCCGGCGATGACGGCGTCGCCGACCGCCACGAGGGTCTGGCCGGGGGCCACGTGCGCGTACCCGGTCTCCACCCCGTTGCCGTGGTCGATGAGGATCCAGTTGCCGTAGGTGCCCACGGAACCGACGGCCACGACCACCCCGGAGTTCGCCGCGTAGATCGCCGCTCCGCAGGATGCCCCGATGTCGGTGCCGTAGTGAACGGCGCCCACACCGGGAGCGGGTCGCGTGGGCCTGGGGCCGAAGACGTCGTTGATGCTGCCGACGGCGGGCGTCACCCAGCCCTGCGCGGTCGGTCGTCCGGCCGGCATCGCCGCGAGCGTGTTGGCGATCGGGGTCAGCCCGGACATCCCGACCGGAGCGCTGACGGACAGGAGGGCCAGCCGCGCGGTGGCGGCCTGCAGGGCGGCCTCGGCCGCCTGCATGGCGGTGAGGGTTTCTGCGATCGGGACGTTCTGCACGGTCTGCTGGGCCGTGGCCTCCTGCTCGGACAGGGAAAGCGCCCGCAGGGTGTCGGCCTCAGAGCGAGCGCGGATGGCGTCGATGCTGCCGGTCAGCTGCGCCAGTTTGTCGAGTGTGCCCAACTGGTACAGCAGGTCGGCGCCGTTCTGCGCGCCGAGCAGGACGTCGGCGGTCGCTGTGCCGGACTGGTGCTGCGCCAGGGATCGAATCAACGCGGCCAGGACACGCTTGGACGCATCAGCGGTGGCAGCGGCCTCCTCGGCCAGCGCGTGGACCAGGTCGACCCGGGCCAGGGCGGCGTCGAACTCGGCCTTGGCCGACGCGTAGCCGAGCTTCGCTGCGTCGTAGGCGGCCTGGGCGCTCGCCACCTCGGCCAGCGCTTCGGCATACGCTGCCGCCCGCTCCGCCGCAGTCCGTGCTGCTGCTGCCTGTTCCTGCGCTGCGCGTTCGGCCTCGGCGCGGGCGGCGGCTGCGGCGGCGGCGCGCTCCGCGAGCAGGGACGCTGACGGCCGGTTGACTTGCTGAGGGATGGGGTCTACTTCGGCCGCCGGAGTTGGCGGGGAAGGTGGTGCCGGCGGGGCCGGCGCATTGGGCGTGCCGGGCGCGGGGTCGGGATCCGGCTCCCCCGCGGGATCGGGGTCTGCGCCGGGATCGACCGTGGGTTCGGGATCCACCGCGGGTTCGACAGTGGGTTCGGGATCGACAGTCGGTGTCGGATTGCCGCTGGGGTCCGGGTCTGCGACGGGTTCGGGGTCCGTCCCGGGGTCAGGCTCTCCGCCGGGGCCGGGATCGCCACTGGGATCCGGCTCCACGACGGGTGGGGTGTCGGTGACGGGCGCCGGCACGGGGGCCGCGTCGACGAGAGGCGCCGTCGGGTCGGCGCCCGACAGGTCCGGGGTCGTCGGTACGACAGCCGGGTCGGAAATCGCCGGGTCCGAAATCGCCGGGTCGGAAATCGTCGGGTCCGAGGCTGCCGTCGGCGCAGGGTCGGGCGCGGAATCCGCTGCGCTCGCCATCGCGGGGGCCCCGAAGACCACGAGCGATACCGCGAGAACGACTGCGATCGGAAAGCCCATGCGGCGCGACATCCCGACGCCCGGGAGGCGCTGGGGGATACCGTTCGGCTGCTGCAACATCACGATCGTCAATCCATCTTCGGGGTATGGATGGTTCGGTGCGCCGGAGCAGGACAGGCCGGCGTGGCGCCAGTATCGCATGGGGGCATGGGGGGCACAACCACCCGTCTGGCGGTCCCCCCGGCGACGTCCGTCAGTGCAGGGCGGGGGCAACCTGCCCGGCGGCATCCCGCACCGCACCGGTCTGGACCAGCCCGACGATCGCCTCGATTTCCGGCGACAGGAACCGGTCGTGACCCGGCCCGTCGGCGACCGTGCGCACCAGGTCGCGCACGGCCGCGGTTGCCGGGCCGGGCAGCAGGGGCGCCCGCAGGTCGAGCGACCGGGCGGCGGTCATGATCTCGATCGCCAGCACGCGGCCCAGGCCGTCGATCGACTTGCGGAGCTTGCGTGCGGCCGCCCAGCCCATCGACACGTGGTCCTCCTGCATGGCCGACGAGGGGATCGAGTCGACGGATGCCGGCGCCGCCAGCCGCTTCAGCTCTGACACGATCCCGGCCGCCGTGTACTGCGCGATCATCAGGCCGGAGTCGACGCCGACCTCGTGGGCGAGGAACGGGGGGAGGCCCTTGTTCCTGGACGCGTCGAGGTGGCGGTCGGTGCGGCGCTCGCTCATGCTGGCGACATCCGCCGCGGCGATGGCGAGGAAGTCGAGCACGTAGCCGACCGGGGCGCCGTGGAAGTTGCCGTTGGACTCGACGCGGCCGTCGAGCGTCACGACCGGATTGTCCACCGCGCTCTCGAGCTCCCGGCCGGCGATCATCGCGGCGTGGCCGGCAGTGTCCCTGGCCGCGCCGTGCACCTGCGGCGAGCAGCGCAGCGAGTACGCATCCTGCACGGTCGGGTCCTCGGGCCCGGCGTGGCTGGCGAGCAGGGGGGAGCCGGCAAGCAGGGCGCGCAGGTTCGCCGCGCTCAGGGCCTGGCCCATTTGGGGGCGGAGGGCCTGCAGGTCGGCGGCGAACGTGGCATCCGTGCCGAGGAGTGCCTCGACGCTCATCGCCGCGGCGATGTCGGCGGTCGTCAGCAGCAGGGCGAGGTCGTCGAGAGCGAGCACCAGCATGCCGAGCATGCCGTCGGTGCCATTGATCAGGGCCAGCCCTTCCTTTTCGGCGAGCACGACCGCTTCGATGCCGGCCGCCCGCAGGGCGTCGCCGGCGTGCAGCCAGGTGCCGGCGGCATCCCGCACCTCGCCCTCGCCCATGATCGCCAGCGCGCAGTGAGCCAGGGGGGCGAGGTCGCCCGAGCAGCCGAGCGAGCCGTATTCGCGCACGATCGGGGTGATTCCGGCATTGAGCAGGGCGGCGTAGGTCTGCGCCGTGGCGGGGCGCACGCCCGTGCGCCCGGTCATCAGCGTCGAGAGCCGCAGCAGCATGAGCGCGCGCACGACCTCGCGTTCGACCTCCGGCCCGCTGCCGGCCGCGTGCGACCGCACGAGGCTCGCCTGCAGCTGGGCGCGGCGATCCGCGGTGATGAAGGTCGTGGCGAGGGCGCCGAAGCCGGTCGAGATGCCGTAGTGCGGGTCGACGTCCTCGGCCAGCGCGTCGATGATGCGCCGGGTGGCGGCGACCCCCTCGAGCGCGGTCGGGTCGAGCGTGATCGGGGCGCCCTGACGGGCCACGGCGACGACGTCGGCGAAGGACACCGGGCCTGTGCCCACGGTGACGGATGCTGCGGAGAAGGTCATACTCCGATTGCACACCACCGACGGCCCCGTCAAAACGTGTCTAGACTCGGAACCGTCCGGTATCCCGGACACTTCACGGACCGGGCAGGGCGAACGGATGGCGCAGGCGGAGGAATCGACACCGCCCCAGGGGTCGGCGCGGTCCAAGGTTCCCGCGGCGGAGGGCACGCTGCGCATCCTGTCCCACCTCGCGACCCAGCGCGGGCCGGTGCCCGCCTCCGCCATTGCGACCGCGCTCGGCCTGCCCCGGTCGACCGTCTACCAGCTGCTCGCCGTGCTCGCCGAGCGCGGCTTCGTCGTGCACCTGCCCGAGGAACGGCGCTACGGGCTGGGCCTGGCCGCCTTCGAGCTGAGCACGGGGTTCTCCCGCCAGGAGCCGCTCTCGCACCTCGGCCGCCCGCTGGTCGCGCAGCTCGTTGACCGGCTCGGCGAGAGCGCGCACCTCGTCGTGCTGCACGGCCGCGACGTCATCTACCTGGTCGAGGAACGCGCGCCCCGCAGGCCGTCGCTGGTGACGGATGTCGGGGTGCGCCTGCCCGGACACCTCACCGCGAGCGGCCGCGCGCTCCTGGCCGCGCTGCCGGCGGCCCAGCTGCGGGCGCTGTACCCCAATGCGGCCGCCTTCCAGGAGCGGGACGGCCGGGGGCCGCGCACCTCGACCGAGCTGCGCCGCCTGCTCGACCAGGTGCGCCGCCAGGGGTACGCGCAGGAGGACGGCGAGATCACCGCCGGCATGGCCTCGGTCGCGGTGGCCGTGCGCGACCACGCCGGCTGGCCGGCCGCGAGCATCGCGGTGACCTTTCCCCGCGACGCGATCGCGGAGTCGGAGTGGCCGGCCCTGGCCGAGAGGATCTCGGGCACGGCGGCCGAGCTCTCCCGGCGCATCCGTGGCCGGCAGGCGGTCTGAGGGGAACGCCCCCGGGAGTCTCCCCGCTCAGTTGCGGACCAAGTACCTTCAATTTCACAACGGAGGTACTTTCTCCGCGACTCAACCCGTATTAGGTGCCGAGGTGCCGGTGCAGGAACGCGGCGACCTTCACGCGCATGGCCGCGTCGAGGATGCCGATCGAGTGCAGGGTGCCGGGCACGGTCACCAGCTCGTTCGGGATGCCGAGCCGGTCGAGCCTGGAGGCGTACCCGATGGACTGGGCGAGCGGGATGAACTCCTCTGCGGCCGCGCCGATGAAGACGGGTGGGTCGCTCGGGTCGAGTTCGCGATGCGGCGATGCGGCGCCGGCCTGCGGGCAGTCGGCCAGCGAGTCGCAGCCGAGGTAGCTCTGCACGATCCGCTGCAGCCCGGCGGGCGCGTTGCCGACCACGAGCGCCTCGTGGCCCAGGTCGGTCGGACCGGAGAGCTCTGCGACCGCGGCGACGCGCGCGCCCTCGGTCAGGGACCCCGATCCGCGCGCGCCGAGGAGGGCGGCCAGGTTGCCGCCGGCCGAGCCGCCGAACGCGCCGATGCGGTCGGGGTCGATGCCGTACTGCGCGGCGTTCTCCGCCTGGCGGATCCACTCGACCGCGAGGCCCAGGTCGTCGATGGCGGCCGGGAACAGGGCATCCGGCACGAGGCGGTAGTTCACCGAGTAGGCGACGAATCCCTCGCTGGCGAGCCAGGTGCACACGGCCCGCCAGTCGGAGTTGCCCTTGTCGCCGCGAGCCCAGCTGCCGCCGTGGATGGAGACGACGGCCGGGCGCAACCCACCCGCCTCGGCGTCGCCGGTGGGCGAGCAGACGTCGAGGGTGAGCAGCGCGCCGTCCGACTGGGTGCCGTACACGACATCCGTGGCCACGCTGATGCCGTCTGGCCGGCTGAAGGTGCGGATGCCGACGACCTCGGTCGTGACGAGTTCGCTCCGGGTGGCGCCGGGCTCGTCGGGCGTGACCGGGTGCAGTTCGGTGTGGAACCCGCCGAGGAGGGCCGTGGCCGCCACGGCGATTCCGCCCGCGCAGGCGATGGCGAGAAGCCGGATGCGGCGGGACGGGCGACGACCAGGTGTCACGGCTGCTCCGGGGTGAATGGTGGGGGCGGGTGAGATGAGGATAGTTCCCCTCCTGCCCCAACCGCGAATCCCCTTCAGGGGGCAGGGGTGGGGATGTCCTCGGCGTCGCGCTCGACGCTGGGGCGCAGGGCGACGAGGATGCGCCGCAGGTCCATGTCGATCGCGGACGCGGCGCTGATCGTCTCGGCTCCGGAGTGCCGTTGCCGCTCCAGCTCGGCCCTGAGCGATTTCAGTCCCGCCTCGGCCTCGTCGCGGGGCGGCGCCAGCACCCCGGTGCCGGAGTCCCACTCGTCCAGGATCCGGGCCACCGAGCGGATGGCGGCGCCGAGGGAAGGCCGCAGTTCGGCGGGCACCTCGACCGGGAGCGGGTCGCCCCAGACCGCCCCGGCGAGCACGTCGGTCAGGTTCCGCACATGGAAAGACACCGTCTCCAGCGCTGCCACGTCGTCATAAGCGGCCAGCAGGTCCCGGCGGTGGATGAGTGCGCGCGGGTTGCCCTTGCGGCTTTCGTCCGCGTGCATGACCGCCGCACGCACCTCGCTCGCCGTCCGGCTGAGCATGTCGCCGCGTGTCGCCCAGACTTCGTGCTCCGGCGGCCAGCTCTCGGTCAGGGCTTCACTGATCTCGCGGAGGTGTCGGGCCAGGGTGGTGCGGAAGCGCGAGAGCTCTGCCGCGGCGGCGTCCTGCCTGAGCGGCGGCAGGATCAGCAGGTTGACGGCCAGGCCGACGGAAATGCCGAGGCACACCTGCACCAGGTACCCGATCGAGTACGAGTCCGCGTTCGGCCCTCCCACGATCAGCACGAACAACGCGGTGACGGGCACGAACTCCCGGGCCGTGGTGATCCGGCGGCTTCCCGAGATCAGGAATCCAATGCCGACCACGAGCGAAATCGTGAAAACATTCGGCTCGCTCAGCAGGATGACCGTGCCCGCCAGGAGCACGCCGATGGCCAGCCCGGCCACGGTCTGCAGGCCGTTCTTCACCGAACCCATCAACGTGGGAGCCATGCTCACCAGCGCCCCGAGCGGGGCGTAGTACGGGTAGTCGTTGGCGACGCCCGGCAGATACGGCGCGATCGACCACGCGATCCCGACGGCGAGGGCGGCCTTTGCCGCCAGGAGAAGCTCCGGATGCTGCACCCCGGCTTTCAGCCGTGCGGCGGCCCGCTTGCGGCGGCCGTTCTCCTCCCGGTCAGAGGCTTTTTGCGAAACAGACACTGAATTCCTCCCCGATGTACGGGCCGAACTGGGCGATCTCCCGGTAGCCCTGCCGGCGGTAGAGCGCGAGGGCGGCGGCGTGCAGCGGCCCGGTTTCGAGCACGACTTCGCGGATGCCGCGGGCGGCGGCATCCGCTTCGATCCGGACGAGCAGGGCGGCGCCGAGACCGCGCCCGCGGCCCTCCGGATGCACGAACATGCGCTTGAGCTCGGCCGTGTCGCCGGGGCTCGGAACGAGGGCGGCGATGCCGAGCGCCCGGCCGGTCTCGTCCCGTGCCGCATAGAAGGTCACGCCCGGCTGCTCGAGCTCGTCGACTCCGAGCAGGAAGTTGCTCTCCGGCGGATAGAGCGACTCGGCGTACTCCGCGCTCAGACCCAGGAGGGCCTCGATATCGTGATGCCGGGGTGATTCAATGGCGATCGTCGTACGCATTGATACAGGGTAAACCACGATTGTCCGTGACTTTCGGGCAACAATCGGGTAACGTAGACAAGTCGGCTCTTGACACCGCGCTATTTTCACGTGTGCGCGGATGGGTTTGTAAGTCAGGATGGGCCGGTTTCCCAGTAATCCGCTGGTGAAAAATCACTGTATGTGAACGGCCCGGCCATCGACTGCCCGGGTGCTCAGGTTGCGTCGCGTATGTGCGTCGTCGTTCTGCCATGTACTCAACACAACCCAGAAATACCGTTATGCCTTTTGACAAGAAGCCAGCAAAGAATTTCGACCCGAAGTACGCCTCGAAGGGCGGCCCCAGCAGGGGCGGGTCCAACTCGGGCAGCAAGAGCCCCGGTCATCGCGGCTACCGTGCTGACGAGGGTGCGCCCAAGAAGCAGCGTTGGAACGCGGACGAGCGCGCAGCCCGCGCCTCGGAGCGTCCGTCCGGCGATCGTCCGGCCTACGGCACCCGCAACGAGCGTCCGGCCACCGGCCAGCGTAACGAGCGTCCTGCCTACGGCGACCGCCCGAACCGCACCGAGCGTCCGGCCTACGGCGACCGCGCCCCGCGCACGGACCGCCCCGCCTACAACAAGGACCGTCCCGCGTACGGCGACCGCGCCCCGCGCGCCGACCGTCCCGCGTACAACAACGACCGTCC
>NZ_FNFU01000009.1:0-83483 GCF_900101115.1 Cryobacterium psychrotolerans | reverse complement strand
GACCGTCCGGCCCGCAC
The DNA here is from genome assembly GCF_900101115.1 of Cryobacterium psychrotolerans. Classification (GTDB taxonomy): domain Bacteria; phylum Actinomycetota; class Actinomycetes; order Actinomycetales; family Microbacteriaceae; genus Cryobacterium; species Cryobacterium psychrotolerans. Next base: position 83,466 of record NZ_FNFU01000009.1, on the reverse strand, counting down.
CGACCGTCCGGCGTACAACAACGACCGTCCCTCCTACGGCGACCGTCCGCCCCGCACCGAGCGCCCCTCCTACGGCGACCGTCCGAACCGCACCGACCGTCCGGCCCGCTCGGAGCGCGACGGCGGCCACTCCAGCAACTTCTACCCGGACCGCGACTCCAAGCCCAAATTCGCTGCCGGCGACGACGTCGTACTCGAGCGTCTCGAAGCCATCGCGACGACGGCATCCGATGTCGTCGGCGTGACCTTCGCCGACCTCGGCCTCGGCGAGAACATCGTGCGTGAGCTCGGACTGCTCGGCGCATCGGCGCCGTTCCCGATCCAGGCCGCGACCATCCCGGATGTGCTCGCCGGCCGCGACGTGCTGGGCCGCGGCAAGACCGGCTCCGGCAAGACCATCGCCTTCGGCGCTCCCCTCGTCGAGAAGCTGCTGGAGAACAACGGAGCCAAGGACCGCAAGATGGCCCGCAAGCCCCGCGCGCTCATCCTGGCCCCGACCCGCGAGCTGGCCCTGCAGATCGACCGCACCATCCAGCCCATCGCCCGCAGCGTCGGCCTCTTCACCACCCAGATCTACGGCGGCGTCCCGCAGTACCGCCAGGTCAGCGCCCTGCAGCGCGGCGTGGACATCATCATCGGCACCGCGGGCCGCATCGAGGACCTGATCGAACAGGGTCGTCTCGACCTCAGCGAGGTCATCGTCACCGTCCTCGACGAGGCCGACTACATGTGCGACCTGGGCTTCCTCGAGCCGGTGCAGCGCATCCTGCGCCAGACCAAGAAGGGCGGCCAGAAGCTGCTCTTCTCGGCCACGCTCGACAAGGGCGTCGCCCAGCTGGTCAAGGAATTCCTGACCAACCCGGCCGTGCACGAGGTTGCCGGTGAAGACCAGGCCTCCTCCACGATCGACCACCGTGTGCTCATGATCGAGCACCGAGACAAGAGCGCCATCATCGGCCAGCTCGTCGACCGCCAGGGCAAGACGCTGATCTTCAGCCGCACCCGTGCGTACGCCGAGCAGCTCGCCGACCAGCTCGAAGACGCCGGCGTGAAGGCGACCAGCCTGCACGGCGACCTGAACCAGGCCCGCCGTACCCGCAACCTGGCCATGCTGACCAGCGGTCGCGTCAACGTGCTGGTGGCAACGGATGTCGCAGCCCGCGGCATCCACGTGGACGACATCGACCTGGTCATCCAGGCCGACGCTCCCGACGAGTACAAGACGTACCTGCACCGCGCCGGCCGCACCGGCCGCGCCGGCAAGAACGGCACGGTTGTCACGCTCATCCCGAAGCAGCGTCGCCGCCGCATGGACGAGCTGCTGGGCCGCGCCGAGATCGAAGCCAGCTTCGACTCCGCCACGCCTGGTGACTCGGCCGTCAGGGAGCTCGCGAACATCTAGCACCCGCTCACCGATCAGGGGCATCCACCATTGGGGGGATGCCCCTGATCTCTTTAACGCCCGCTTCCCACCCTGAGGGGTCGCAAATCGACCTTCCCGGCGTACGGGAAGGTCGATTTGCGACCCCTCACCGGGCGAGAAATGCCATCAGTCAGGTCAGGCCAGGTCAGGTCAGGTCAGGTCTTCGACGCGGTTCATGGTCGGCATCCGCAGGCCGTCGAGCGCCACGGCAAGCACGTCGTCGGCCAGGTGAGCCGGGTCCTCCGCGCCCTCCGGCCGGTACCACTCCACGATCGAGTTGACCATGCCGAACAGCAGCCGGGTCACGATCCGCGGATCGATGTCGCTGCGCAGCGAGCCCTCATTGCGGGCCTCGACGACGAGGCCGGATACCGCCCGGTCGAAGGCTCGGCGACGCTCGAGGGCGGCGCGCTCGACGACCGTGTTGCCCCGCACCCGCAGCAGGAGAGTCACAAACGAAAGATTGGCGGCCAGCACCTCGACCGCGCCGCGGAGCACGTGCGCGAGCCGGTCGATCGCCCGGCCGGTCCGGGATTCCGGGTCTTGCAGCACGCCCTCCAGCGCGTCGAGCGCCTCGTCCAGGGCGAGCTCGAGCAGCTCCTCCTTCGACGCGAAGTGGTGGTAGATCGCGGACTTCGACAGGGCGAGTCGGGACGCCAGAACCCCCATCGACGTGGCGTCGTAGCCGAATTCGTTGAAGGCGTCGACGGCGATCTCGAGGATGGCGCGCTGGTCGTAACCGGGGCGCCCGCGCTTGCTTGCTGGTTGCTCAGACATCGCCGATCAGTCTCTCACGAGCCTGTGGCCGATTACCGCAGGTCGTAGACACGCTTGTGCTTGCCCGTGCTGCGCTCGAGCGAGCCGGGTTCGACGATCAGCACGTTCACGCTCGAGCCGATCTGGTCCTTCACCCGCTCGATCAGGATCGCGCAGGCCCGGTCGGAGGTGGAGGCATCCGAGTTCTCGTGCCGTTCGATGCGCACGGTCAGCTCGTCCATCCGGCCCGGCCTCGTGAGCTCCAGGATGAAGTGGGGGGAGAGGTGCTCGATCCCGAGCACGATCTCCTCGATCTGGGTCGGGAACAGGTTGACCCCGCGCAGGATGATCATGTCGTCGTTGCGTCCGGTGACCTTCTCCATCCGGCGCATGCCGGGCCGGGCGGTGCCGGGCAGGAGCCGGGTCAGGTCGCGAGTGCGGTAGCGGATCACCGGGAACGCTTCCTTGGTCAGCGAGGTGAACACGAGTTCGCCCGTTTCACCGTCGTCCAGCACGTGCCCCGTGTCGCCGTCGATGATCTCGGGCAGGAAATTGTCCTCCCAGAGGTGCGGGCCGTCCTTCGACTCGATGCACTCGTTGCCGACGCCCGGGCCCATGACCTCGCTCAGGCCGTAGATGTCGAGGGCGTCGAAGTCGAGTCGTTCCTCGAGCTCGCGGCGCATCTGGTTCGTCCACGGCTCCGCGCCGAGCACGCCGGCCTTGAGGCTGGAGAGACGGGGGTCCATGCCGGCCGCGACCATCGCATCCGTGATGGTCAGCAGGTAGCTGGGGGTGCTCATGATGACGTCGGGCTCGAAGTCCCGGATCATCTGCACCTGCTTGTTCGTCTGGCCGCCCGACATCGGGATGGCGATGGCGCCGAGCGCCTCGATGCCGGCGTGGGCGCCCAGCCCGCCGGTGAACAGGCCGTAACCGTAGGCGTTGTGCACCTTCATGCCCGGCCGTACCCCCGAGGCGCGCAGGCTCCGTGCGACGAGGCCGGACCACATCCGCAGGTCGTTCTTCGTATAGCCGACCACCGTGGGGAGGCCCGTGGTCCCCGACGAGGTGTGGATGCGCGCGACCTGGTCCATCGGCACAGCGAACATCCCGAACGGGTAGGACACGCGCAGGTCTTCCTTCGTGGTGAACGGCAGCTTGTTCACATCGTCGAGCGTGCGGATGTCGTCCGGGTGCACGCCGACCTCGTCGAACTTGCGGGTGTACAGGGGAACGTTGGCGTAGGCGTGCCGCACGGTGTGCTGCAGGCGAGTGAGCTGCAGCGACTGGATCTCGTCGCGGGACATGCGCTCTTCCGGATCGAGCTCGTCCGTGGCGGGCGCGTGCAGGCGGGTCTTGGTCAGCGTTGACATGGTGCCTCCGGGCGTCGTGGGGATTTAGTCGCGTGCCCGTTCGGGCACGGGAAGGTTGGTGGTGCGGCTGCGGCCGCGGAATTCTGCCACCGGCGCGTTGTCGTCGTCGGTGACGCTCACGTCGTAGATGCCCGATCGCCCGCTCTTCGTGCGGAGCATGGCGGTGGCGGTGAGGGTCTGGCCGCTGGTCGTGGGCTTGAGGAACGCGATGTCGGCCCCGGCCGCGAGGGTGACGTGGTGGCTGTCATTGCAGCAGATGGCGAAGGCGGTGTCCGCGAGCGCGAAGACGATCCCGCCGTGGGTGACGTCGAAGCCGTTGAGCATGTCGTCCCTGATGATCATGGAAACGACCGCGAGCCCGGGTTCAGTGCGCTGGACAATCATGCCGAGGCCGGCGGATGCCCGGTCCCGCTCCATCATGGCGAGGTTGCCGGTGGGTGAAGCATCCATGTATCTGGTTCTCCTCGTTGAGTGACCGTACGCGCGGCAACAGACGGTTGCCGTGCCGTTGGTGACACCATATACTAACTGAACGATCGGTTGGTAATGATAGCCGGACCGGGAGAGACCAGGAGTCGATGATGACCACCCCAGCAGAGCCTTACGCACTGCCCACGGAAGCCTCCGTCGAGGTTTCCGCCGAGGAGCACCAGTTCAACGAACTGATCGCGGCCGACTCGCGGATCGAACCTCGCGACTGGATGCCGGAGGGCTACCGGAAGACGCTGGTGCGCCAGATCTCCCAGCACGCCCACTCCGAGATCATCGGCATGCAGCCGGAGGCGAACTGGATCACCCGCGCGCCCAGCCTCAAGCGCAAGGCCATCCTGATGGCCAAGGTGCAGGACGAGGCCGGCCACGGTTTGTACCTCTACTCCGCGGCGCAGACCCTCGGCACCACCCGGGATGAGATGACGGATGCCCTCATCGCCGGCAAGGCCCGCTACTCCTCGATCTTCAATTACCCGAGCCCCACCTGGGCCGACATGGGCGCGATCGGCTGGCTCGTCGACGGCGCCGCCATCTGCAACCAGGTGCCCCTCTGCCGGGCCTCCTACGGACCGTACGGTCGCGCCATGGTGCGCATCTGCAAGGAAGAGTCCTTCCACCAGCGGCAGGGCTTCGAGATCCTGCTCGAACTGATGAACGGCACGCCCGCGCAGCGGGAGATGGCCCAGGACGCCGTCAACCGCTGGTACTGGCCGGCGCTGCAGATGTTCGGCCCGCCCGACAACGACTCGCCCAACTCGGCGCAGTCCATGGCCTGGAATATCAAGCGATTCTCCAATGACGAACTGCGCCAGCGCTTCGTCGGAATGTGCGTCCCGCAGGCCGAGGTGCTCGGCGTGACCCTGCCCGATCCCGACCTGCGCTACAACGAGGAAACGAAAGAATACGACATGGGCGAAATCGACTGGACCGAATTCCACGAGGTGCTCGCCGGCCGCGGCCCGGCCAACGCCCGCCGCCTGCAGCGGCGCCGTGAGGCCCACGAGGACGGTGCGTGGGTGCGGGAAGCCGCCGCCGCGTACGCCCGCAAACAGGCCGTCCGGTCGAAGGCGGTGGCATGATGAGCGCCCCCGGAACGTCCGAGAAGGAGATCTGGCCCCTCTGGGAGGTCTTCGTGCGCGCCAGCCGCGGAATCAGCCACACCCACGTTGGCTCCCTGCATGCTCCCGACGCCAGCCTGGCCGTGCGCAATGCGCGTGACCTGTATACCCGCCGCGGCGAGGGTGTTTCGGTGTGGGTCGTGCCCGCCGACGCGATCACCACCAGCGACCCCGACGCGAAGGGCGCCTTCTTCGAATCGCCCGCCGGCAAGAACTACCGTCACGCCAGCTACTACTCCAAGAGCGAAGGGGTGAAGCACCTGTGACCGGGACGAACACGGCGGATGCCGCCACCAACGCCGACCACGACCACGGACACGGACACGTCGAGGTCGATTCCGTCACCCTCTCCGCCGAACTGGTAGAGGGCGCATCCGTCGCCTCGCACGACGTGGCCGAGTACGCCCTGTGGCTCGGTGACGACGCCCTGATCATCGCCCAGCAGCTCGGCTGGTGGATCTCCCGCGCCCCCGAACTCGAGGAAGACGTCGCGCTCGGCAACATCGGCCTCGACCTGCTCGGGCACGCTCGCTCCCTTCTGCATTACGCCGGCGCCGAATCGGGCCGCAGCGAAGACGACCTGGCCTACTGGCGCGACGAACCCCAGTTCCGCTCCGCGCACCTGTTCGAGCAGCCCAACGGCGACTTCGCGCACACGATCGCGCGCCAGTTCATCGCCGCGCACTACCTGTTCGAGCTGTACACGCGGCTGCAGGCATCCGGCGACGCCACCCTGGCCGCGATCGCCGCCAAGTCGGTCAAGGAGGTCGATTACCACCGCGACCACTCCGTGCAGTGGATCCTCCGGCTCTCCCTCGGCACCGAGGAATCCCGCCGGCGCATGATCACGGCTCTGTCCGACCTGTGGCCCTACGTCGAGGAGCTGTTCGCCGACGAGCCGCTCATCGACCGGCTCGAGGGCGTCGCCGTCAGGCCGTCCTCGCTCCGCCAGGCCTTCGACGACGCGATCGTCCCGGTGCTGGCCGAGGCGGAACTCGAGGTACCCCGCGGCTTCATCTCCTCCGGCGGCGGCCGGGGCGGCAAGCACTCCGAGAACCTCGGTTTCATCCTCGCCGAGATGCAGGTGCTCGCCCGGGCGCACCCCGGAGCGTCCTGGTGACCCTGCCCTCGGTTGCCCGACCTCGCCCCGTCGACGAGGCCTCGCGCCGTGCCTGGGACATCGCGGCGCAGGTCGTGGACCCGGAGATCCCCGTGCTGACCATCGAGGACCTCGGCGTGCTCCGCTCTGTGGCCGTCGGCGAGGGCGGCGCGGTCACGGTTTCCCTGACGCCTACCTACAGCGGATGTCCGGCCCTCGAGGCCATGCGCGACGACGTCACCTCCGCCCTCCGCGCCGCCGGGTACGCCGACGTGTCCGTCGACCTGGTGCTCGCCCCGGCCTGGACCACCGATTGGATGAGCGAGGAGGGGAAGGCGAAATTGCAGGAGTACGGAATCGCGGCCCCGACCGGGCACTCGTCCGTTCGCCCTTCCGGCGCCGTTCGGCTGCAGCTGGCCGTCAAGTGCCCCCGGTGCTCGTCCCTGAACACGCGGGAACTCGCCCGCTTCGGCTCGACGTCGTGCAAGGCCCTCTATGAGTGCCGCGACTGCCTCGAACCGTTCGACTACTTCAAGGTGCTCTAACCATGGCAGCAACAAATCTCGGCGCCCCGCGCTCCGGTGCAACGAAGCACCGCGCGAAGTTCCACACCCTGTCCGTCGCCGAGATCCGTCCGTTGACGGCCGACAGCGTCGAGGTGACCTTCGCGGTGCCGGAGGACCTGCAGGGCGAGTTCGACTATGTGCCGGGGCAGCACCTCGCGCTCCGGGCCACGGTCGACGGCCACGAGCTGCGGCGCAGCTACTCGATCTGCCGGCCGCCGACCTCCGGCTCGGTCAGCGTGGCCATCAAGCGCGACCTCGGCGGAGCCTTCTCCACCTGGGCCAACAGCGAACTGGCCGTGGGGCAGCGCCTCGACGTGATGAGCCCGCAGGGCACCTTCACGACCGCGCTGCACGAGCTCGACGGCAAGCACATCGTCGGCATCGCCGCCGGGTCCGGCATCACCCCGCTGATGTCGCTCGCCCACACGGTGCTCGCGCACTCCGACAGCTCCCGGTTCACCCTCGTCTACACGAACCGCACCGCCCTCGACGTCATGTTCCTCGACGAACTGGCCGACCTCAAGGACAGGTACCCCGCGCGGCTGGCGCTGCACCACGTGCTCTCCCGCCAGCAGCGTTCCTCCACCCTGCTGTCCGGGCGGATCGACGAGGAGAAGCTCCGGCTGATGCTCGACACGATCATCCGCCCCGCCTCGGTCGACGAGTGGTTCCTCTGCGGACCCTTCGAGCTGGTGCAGCTGTGCCGCGACACGCTCGAGAGCGCCGAGGTAGAGCCCGAGCACGTGCGGTTCGAACTGTTCACCACCGGCGAGCCCTCGGCCGCCGGCGGTGACACCGGGCGACCGGTCATCGTCGCCCCCGGCGACAAGACGTACGAGATCGAGTTCACCCTCGACGGGGAGAGCGCCACCGTCACCACGCCGGTCAACGCGAACGAGAGCATCCTGAACGCCGCCCTCCGCGTTCGCCCCGACGTGCCGTTCGCCTGCGCCGGCGGGGTCTGCGGCACCTGCCGTGCCAAACTCGTCAGCGGTGACGTGACGATGACCGAGAACTACGCCCTCGAACCCGAGGAGCTGGCCCGCGGCTACGTGCTCACCTGCCAGTCACACCCGACCACCGACAAGGTCGTCGTCGACTACGACGGATAGCGCGAAGGCGCAGTAAGGCGGATGCCGTGATCGACCTGACCATCCAGGACGACGTTGCCCACGTGGTGCTGAACGCGCCCGAGAAGATGAACTCGCTCGATCCGGCGGCCCTCGCCGAGCTCGAGGCCGCCTACGCGAGCGCAGAGGCCGCCGGAGTGCGCGCCCTGGTGCTGCGCGGCGAGGGCCGCGCCTTCTGCGCCGGCCGGGACATCTCCGGCGTCGACCCCGCGACCGACGACGTGATGGGCTACCTCGGCGGACTCGTGACCCCGTTGCTCGAGCGGATGAGCGCGTTCCCCGCGCCCACCTTCGCGATCGCCCACGGGGCCTGCCTGGGCGTCGGCCTCGGCCTCCTGATCGCGACGGACGTCGTCTACGTCGCCGACACCGCGAAGATCGGTTCCCCGTTCGCGAATCTGGGGGCCACGCTCGATTCGGGCGGCCATGCCCTCTTCGTCGAACGGCTCGGCGCGCACAAGACGCTCGACCTGATCTACACCGGACGGCTCATGTCCGGAACGGAGGCCGTCGCCTCCGGCCTGTTCAGCCAGGTCTTTCCGGCAGATGAGGTCCTGGCGGCGACGGTCCGGGCGGCCACCCGGGCGGCCTCAGGGGCCACGCAGGCGTTCCTCGCCAGCAAGGAGCTTGTGCGGGCGCTCCGCGACGAGCGCCTGGGCCTCTGGCAGAGCATGTCCGCCGAGAACGCGGCCCAGGCGGCCCTCTGCGCGACCGCGGATTACCGGGAGGGCTTCGCCGCCTTCCAGCAGAAACGCACACCCGCGTTCACCGGCCGCGCCTGACCGGCTCCCACCCGCAGAAGGAGGGGCGCGCACCCGCGGGTGCGCGCCCCTCCTTCTCGTTCGCGTGCGCCGCGCGGCCGGCTACACCGACGCGCCGCCGAGGTAGGCGTTGTGCACCTCGGGCAGTTCGACGAGTTCGGCCGGCGTGCCCGTGAGCGCGACCCGTCCGCGGTGCATGACCACGGCGCGGTGCGCGATCTTGAACGAGGCGCGCACGTTCTGTTCCACGAGCAGCACGGCGAGCTGCTTCTCGACACAGAGCCGGGAGAGCACCTCCATGATCTCGGAGACGACCTTCGGCGCGAGGCCGATGGACGGTTCGTCGAGCATGATCGCCGTCGGATCCGCCATCAGGCCGCGCCCGATGGCGACCATCTGCTGTTCGCCGCCCGAGAGGGTGCCGGCGGCCTGTCCCATGCGGGCCTTGAGCCGGGGGAACAACTCGAGCACCGAGTCGACGTCGCCGTGGCCCTTCTTCGTCCAGGCGCCCAGCATCAGGTTGTCGCGCACCGACAGGGTCGGGAAGACCAGCCGGTTCTCGGGGACGTGCGTCAGGCCGAAGCCCGCCATCTTCTCCGTAGGCTTGCCCGTGATGGTGCGTCCCTCGAGGGTCACGGTGCCCGCGGTGGGTCGGATGAGGCCGCTCACGGCGCGAAGCAGGGTCGTTTTTCCGGCCCCGTTCGAACCCACGACGGCGAGGATTTCCCCTCGGCTCACCTCGAACCCGACCTCGTGCAGCACCGCGAGCTGCCCATAGCCGGCGTTGAGACCGGAAACGATGAGCGTCATGCGTGCTCCTCCAACTCGTTCAGTTCGGCTTCGGCCTCGTCGAGGTCAGTGCCGAGATAGGCGACGACAACGGCCGGATCATTACGCACCGTCTCCGGATCCCCGTGCGCGATGAGCACTCCGTCGTCGAGCACCGCGACATGGTCGGCGAGTGACATCACCTGGGCCACATCGTGCTCGACGAGCACGATCGTGAGCCCGGCAGTCCGCAGCCGGCGCAGGAGCTCGGCCATCACGTCGCGCTCGTGGCCGGACAGTCCGGCCATGGGCTCGTCGAGCAGCAGCAGCGCCGGCTCCGCGGCCAGGGCCCGGCAGACTTCCATCATGCGCTGCTTGCCGAACGGCAGCGCGGAGGCCGAGTCGTCCGCGGCATCCGTCAGCCTCATCGACTTCAGGATTTCGTAGGATGCGGCCCGGTGGGCGCCCTGCTCGTGCGCCTGCAACCCCAGCATTCCGCGGAGCACGCCGGCGCGTCCCTTGCGGTACCGGCCCATGTACACGTTGCCGACGACATCCGTCGAGGTGAACACCTGCAGGTTCTGGAAGGTGCGGGTCAGGCCGTGCGAGGCCGCCACGTGCGGCTTTTTGCCCGAGATGACCTGGCCGAGGAACGTGACCGTGCCCGCAGTCGGCGTCAGCGCCCCGGAGATCATGTTGAAGCAGGTCGTCTTCCCGGCGCCGTTCGGGCCGATCAGGCCCAGGATGGTACCGGCCGGCACGGTGAGGCTCACGTCGTTGACGGCGACGACGCCCCCGTACCGCTTGGTCAGGCCGGAGATCACGAGGATCGGTTCGCCGGCTGCGACCGGCGTGCTCACCGCCGGGAGCTGCGGGATCGTCGTGTCGTCCTCGGCGGCGGTGGCATGTGCGTCAGCGGCCCGGCGGTTGCGGGCGAAGGGCAGCTTCCGCCAGAGCGTGATTGTCGCCTGGTAGAGGCCGCCGGGCAGGAGCAGGATCACCAGGATGAGCACGATGCCGTAGCCGAGCAGCTGCACCTCGCCGGTCGCGCCGGGGAAGATGGCCGGGATGACCTCGCGCATGCCCTCTCCGAGGAACTGCACGAGGAACGCGCCCGCGACCGCGCCCCAGACCGACCCGAGACCGCCGATGACCACCATCAGCAGGATCGAGACCGACAGGTGGAACTCGGCCGTTGTCGGGCTCACAATCGCGACCTGGTAGGCGTAGAAGACGCCGCCGAGTGCGGCGAATCCGGCGGACAACACGAACACCTTGAGCCGCAGCGCATACGTGTTGACGCCGAGGCTCTCCGCCGCGAGTTCGGAGTCGTTGACCGCCGAGAGCGCACGTCCGGCGCGGCTGCGGGTCAGGTTGAGGGCCAGGACCAGCCCGATCACGACGAACGGCGTGATGAACCAGAGGAAGAAGCCGCTGTTGTCGATGGGGATGCCGAACACCGTCGGCCGGGGGATGCCGTAGATGCCTGTCGTTCGACCGGTGACGTCCCATTCGCGCACCGCGATCATCACGATGAAGCCGAGCCCGAGCGTGGCCAGGGCGAGGTAGTGGCCGCGGAGGCGCATCAGCGGAAGCCCGACGAGCAGGGCGACCAGCATGGCGGCTGCCACGCCGATGGCTGCCGCGACCGGGCCGGGGAGGTCGAGTTTGGTCAGCATGATCGCGTGCGTGTACGCGCCGATCGCGAAGAACGCCGCCTGCCCGAGGCTGACCTGTCCGGCCAGTCCCATCAGCAGATTGAGCCCGATGGCGGGCAGCGCGAAGATCATCGCGAAGACGACGATGTTCATCATCGAGGAGCTGGCCGTGAAGGGGATCACGAGCATCAGGGCGACGAGGATGCCGCCACCGATGAGCGTGCCCTTGTTGTTCGTCCAGAAGCTGGCCCGGGGGGCGAGTTTGCCCACGAAGGTTGGTTTGGTGGAATCTGTCATGTCGCTACACCCTGACCGCTGTGGGCTTGAGAACGAGACCCTGTGGCCGGACGACCAGCACAAGGATGAGGATGAGGAAGGCCGCGCCGTCCCTCAGGCCCGAGCCGACATAGCCGGCCACGTAGGCCTCGATCACGCCGAGCAGGAGGGCTCCGATGATCGCCGCGCGGAAGGAGACGAAGCCGCCGAGGACGGCGGCGACGAAGCCCTTGAGGCCGAGCAGCACGCCGCCCGACCAGAGCGAGAGGTAGATCGGGGAGGCCACCACGCCGGCGACACCCCCGACGAAACCCGCAATCGCGAAGGCCAGCACGGACGCGGCAACGGGGGAGATCCCCACGATGCGCGCCGCAACCGGCTGCTCCGCGCACGCCCGCAGCGCCTTGCCCCAGCGCGATTTCTCGTAGAAGAGCACGATGCCGCCACCGACCACGATGAGCGCGCCCATCATCCAGAACTCCTGCGAACGGATGCTCACCCCGCCGATGAGGAGGTTCGTCCCCGGGAACAGGGGTACCCCCCGGGCCTCCGGGCCCCACGCCAGCAGCATGATCGCCTGCAGGAGCGTGGAGATTCCGAGGGTCAGGATGATGGACAGGAGCGGAGTCAGGTTCTTCACCCGCGATATGACCAGCCGTTCCATCGCGATCGCCACGAGGGTGACCGAGAGGATGGCGACCAGGATAGCAACGATGAGCGGCATGCCCGCCGACACCAGCCAGATGGAGCCCAGGCCGGCGAGCATCGCGAACTCACCCTGGGCAATGTTGATCACATGGCGCACGGTGTAGACGGCGATCAGGCCGACGGCGAGCAGGGCGTACACAGATCCCTGTGACAGCCCTGCCACCGTCAGTTGCAGGAAATCAGTGAGCACGGTCAGTCCTTGACGAGGTTCCAGCGGCCGTCCTGCGCCTCAGCGAGGATCAGTGCGGATGCGTCGAGGCCCGAGTGGTTCTCCGGGCTCATCGTGAAGACGCCGGAAATTCCGGTGAACTCGGCCTTCTCGAGCTCGTCGCGCAGGGCGTCGGCGTCGGTGCCGGCTTCCTTGATCGCGTTGACCGCGATGTGCCAGGCGTCGAACGCGTGGCCGGCGAAGCCGGAGGGCTGCTCACCGTACGCCTCGCTGTAGTCGGCTTTGAACTTTTCGATGACCTCGCGCTGGGGGTTGTCGGCATCCAGCTGGTCGGCGACGAGCAGACGGCCCATCGGCGCGATGACGCCGTTGGCCGCGTCACCGGCCGCGTCGAAGAACGCCTGGTTGGAGATGCCGTGCGAGTGGTAGACCGGCTTGTTCACGCCGAGCTGCACGTATGCCTTCTGGGCCAGTCCGGCCGAGGGGTTGATGCCCCAGATGATGACGGCGTCGGCGTCGGAGGAGCGAACGCCGGTCATCTGCGGGGTGAAGTCAGTCGCGCTCGGCTCGAAGGACTCGGTCGTGACGAGGGTGATGCCGCGCTCGGAGCCGAGTGCGGTGATGTAGTCCGCGATCCCTTCGCCGAATCCGGTGGCGTCGCGGACGAGGGCCAGCTTCGTGTAGCCCTTTTCCTTGGCGTCATTGAGGATGGTCTCGAGCACGACGACATCGTTCTGCGCGGTCTTGAAGACCCACTCGGAACCCTCGACGATGGCCACATTGGCGGCGACGGAGATCATCGGGATCTTCGCGGCTTCGGCAATGGGGCGCATGGCCAGGCTGGGGCCGGTGCGTGACGCGCCGATGATGATGTCGACCTTGTCGCTCTCGATCAGCTTGCTCGTGGCCTTGGCGGCGCCATCCTCGGTCGACTGGTTGTCCACGATGGTGAGCTCGACCTCGCGGCCGTCAATGCCGCCGTCGTCGTTGAGCTGTTCGGCCAGCATGTTGAGTGTGTTCTGCTCGGGGACGCCCAGGCTGGCACCCACTCCCGTGACGTCGAGCACCGCGCCGATCTTGATCGGCCCCTTCTCCGCGTCGCCGTCGGGGGCGCTGTCGCCGCCGAGGTTGGCGGTGCTGCATCCGGACAGGGCGAGGGCCGTGACGAGCGCAAGCGGCGCGATAACGCGCAGGCGAGACTTCTTCATTGAATCTCCTTCGGTGGGGACGGGCAATTAGTGACCGAACAGTCGGTCACTAATTGGCGTGCTTTCACAGTAGCCGTGGCCAATCGCCGGGTGCAAGCGTTGAGCACCCCCGGCGGGTAACGAGTTGGTGACGGAAGGCCCGGCATTGTTCCGGCGTGTTGCTGCGCGTTTCGCCCGGACGCGCGCAATAACATCCATGTATCACCGGTCCGCATGCGGGACGGGGACACCCGTTCGCCTCTCCGCCACAATTCGGGTTTGTGGTCGAAAGAGCAAACGATCAACACCTGTGGGGCGCCGAGCGCCCCACAGGTGCAATCCCGCCCCAGCTGAGCGCTCCCGTGGACCTTCGTCTTAGGCGACGGAGAGCATCGCGGCAGCGGCCAGCGCCAGGGCCAGTCCCGCCCACTGCACGGGGGCGATGCGCTCCCGGAGCACGAGCGCGGCGAGCAGGATCGTTCCGGCCGGATACATCGCGGTGAGCACGCTCATCACGCTCAGTTCGCCGGCCCGGATCCCGAGGAGCAGCAGGAAGTTGGCGACCACGTCGACCACGCCGCATGCCACCGCCAGCGCGAGTCCCGCCCGGAGGGTGGCCGTAGCCTCGGGGGAGCGGGGCAGAGGCGCAACCCGCAGGGATCGGCGCCGGTTCCACGCCACGAAGGCGATGACTCCGAGCACGCAGAGCATGATCCCGCCATTCACCGCCCGGTTGAGCACGAGCGGCACCAGCCCGCTGTCATTTGGGGTGAGGTCGATCATGATGATGAAGGCGCCAATCATGATCCCCGAGCCGATCGCCATCAGCACGCCGGTAAGGCTCGGCCGCACGGCGCCCCGCTCCGGCACGAAGCCGACCAGCACCACCGCGACCAGGGCGAGCCCCAGCGCCCAGTAGCCGATCGGGGCGAGCAGGTCGCCCCCGACCAGGCCGACGGTCGCCGGCACGACCGCCGACACGACGGCGGTCAGCGGGGAGAGGATGCTCATCGGTCCGACCGCGAGGCAGGCGTACAGCAGCGAAATCGCGATCGCGCCGCTGACGCCGGAGAGCGCGCCCCAGGCAACGGCCTCGGCCGACCAGGTTCCGCCGACGATGGGGAATGCCAGGAGGAGCACCACCAGGCCGGTGAGCGCGGCGACGGCCGTCGCCAGCATGGCGCTGATGCGCTTCGCGGCGAGGCCGCCCAGGAAGTCGGCGGCACCGAAGATGAGTGCCCCGGTGAGGCCGTAGAAAGCGGTGAGCATAGAGGTTCAGCCTAGAGCGTCGGCGGGCACCCGCATTTGCGCACCGTACGGCGTCCGGCAACTTAAGAGCAGACGACGAACGTTGCGCATCCGTAGACCCGCTGGGCGCTCGTCCCTAGACTCTGGCTACCCCCAGCCGGGTGGCCCTACAAGGGGCGACGGTCCGTGGGCGCCCGACACCCATGGTCACCCACCCAAGGAGCTCAAGGTTATGAGTCACGTCGTCCCACGTACCCCCATCGAACTGCTCCCGCAGGGCGCCGCACGGCGCGCCCGCCGGGGCCGGGCCGTCGCCCTGGCGACGGCCGCGGCGCTCGGCCTGTCCATGCTCGCGGCCACTCCCGCGCACGCGGCCACGGTCACCCACACGATTGCCGCGGTCCAGGGCACCGGAGCGGCGAGCCCGCTCGTCGGAGCGACCGTCACCGTCGAGGGCATCATCACGGCCGACCACCGCGTCGGCGGCTACCGGGGCGTCTACCTGCAGACCGCCGGTTCCGGCGGACCAACGGACGCGACGCCGGGCGCCTCGGACGGCGTCTTCATCTTCCTCGGATCGGCCAACCCGGGCGTCGCCCTCGGCGACCTCGTGCGGGTGACCGGTCCGGTGAGCGAATACTTCGGCCTCACCCAGGTCACCGGCTCTGCGGCGGGCGCGGTGGAGCTCGTCACCGCCGCGGTCGGCGTTCCGGCGGCAACCGCCCTGCCCGACACCCTCGTCGGCACCGGGCGGGAGCAGCTGGAAGGCATGCTCGTCGCGCCGGCCGGCACCTACCGGGTCAGCTCGAGCCACCAACTCTACAACTTCGGCACGCTCTGGCTGTCGGCCGGCACCAGGCCGCTCGTCAAGAGCACCGAGCAGGCGCCGCCCGGACCCGACGCGACCGCGATCGCGGCCGCGAACCGGGCCAACCGGATCCTCCTCGACGACGGTTACAACATCCAGATCACCAATGCCGACCACATCGGCGACCAGCCGTTCTTCACGGCCGGCCAGGTCGTGCGCGTCGGTGACACGGTCACCTTCCCCGGCGGGCCCGCCGTGCTGTCCTATGGTTTCAACGACTGGCGGCTGCAGCCGATCATGCCGATCACCGATGCCAGCGACGCCGAGGACAAGCCGGTCTTCGCCGCGTCGAACCCGCGCCCGGCCGCCGCCCCCGAGGTGGGCGGAGACATCCAGGCCGCAGCCTTCAACGTCTTCAACTACTTCACGACCCTGAGCAGCGAGAACCCGGCCGCCCGCGGCGCCGCCACCCAGGCACAGTTCGACATCCAGAAGTCCAAGATCGTTGCGGCCATCAACGGCCTCGACGCTGACGTGGTCAGCCTGATGGAGATCGAGAACTCGGTCAAGCTCGGCAAGCCGATCGACAGTGCCCTGGCCGACCTGGTCGCAGGGCTGAACGCCGCGCTCGGGAAGAAGAACGTCTGGGATTACGTTCGCACGCCGGCCGCGTTGGGCGACCCGGCGATCACCGACGCGATCACCAACGCGATCATCTACAAGAAGTCGGAGCTCACGCCGCGCGGTGCCAGCCGCACCCAGATCGACGAATCCATCTGGGACATCGCGCGCGAACCCATCGCCCAGACGTTCACCTTCGGCCCGAAGGTCGTCACCGTCGTGGCCAATCACTTCAAGTCGAAGAGCGGATCCGGCGCCGAGCCGGCCGACGGCCAGGGGAAATTCAACGCCGAGCGCGTCGAGCAGGCCCAGGCCCTCGTGACGTTCGTCGGCGACCTGCAGGACTCCTCGGAAAGCGACGATGTTCTGCTGCTCGGCGACTTCAACGCCTACTCGCAGGAAGACCCGATGAACGTGTTCACCCAGGCGGGCTACGTCGACCTGGTGAGGGCGAAGACCACCGGCCAGTACACCTACACCTTCGACGGCGAGCTCGGCTCGCTCGACCACGCGGTCGCGACGCCCAGCCTGGCCGCCTCGGTCACGGGCGCCGGCGTGTGGGGGATCAACGCGGCCGAGTGGGGTGACCGCGGCTACGCATACCCGGCGGCCGAGGCCGGCACCCCGTTCCGCTCCAGCGACCACGACCCGATCAAGGTGGGCATCTCCAAGAAGGTGCTCCCGGTGGAGGTCAGCGTCGTCACCGTCAACGACTTCCACGGTCGACTCGAGCAGAGCGGAGCCTCCGGCGGCGCCGCGACGCTCGCCGGAGCGGTGAAGCAGGTGCGCGCCAAGAACCCCAACACGGTCTTCGCCGCCGCCGGCGACCTGATCGGGGCGTCGACGTTCACCTCCTTCATCCAGCAGGACAACCCGACCATCGACGCGCTCAACCTGGCCGGGCTCGACGTCTCCGCGGTCGGCAACCACGAGTTCGACCAGGGCTTCGCCGACCTGAAGAACCGGGTCATGCCGCGGGCCCAATGGGAGTACCTGGGTGCCAACGTCTATGACAAGAACACCGGAAAGCCGGCCCTCCCCGAGTACTACGTGGAGGACTTCAACGGCGTCTCCGTCGGCTTTATCGGGGCGGTCACGAACGAGCTGCCCTCGCTGGTGAGCCCGTCCGGCATCGCTGACCTCGAGATCCGAGACGTCACCGTGGAAACCAACCGCGTCGCCGACAATCTCCGCGACAAGAACCCCGACAACGGCGAGGCCGACGTCGTCATCCTGCTCGTGCACGAGGGTGCCGCGACGACGAATGTGACCACGGCCACCGACGATTCGTCGTTCGGTCGGATCGTGACGGGCGTCGATGCCGACGTCAACGCCATCGTCTCCGGGCACACTCACCTTGCGTACAACCACGTCATCAACGGTCGGCCGGTCGTCTCGTCCGGGCAGTACGGTGAGTTCTTCGGTCAGATGAACATCTCCTGGGACCCGGTGGTCAAGAAGCTGGTCTCGATCAACAACTCCATCCTGCCGCTGATGGATTCGACGAAGAACCCGCCGGTAGCCCTCTACCCGGCAGACGCCGCGGTCGCCCAGGTGGTCGCAGCCGCCGTGGCCCAGGCGGCACCGCTCGGCGCGGTCAAGGTCGGCCAGGTCACGGCCGATTTCAACCGGGCCAAGCAGTCCAGCGGCAGCGAGAACCGCGGCGGGGAGTCCACACTCGGCAACTTCGTCGCCGACGTGCAGCTCTGGGCGACGGCGCCGGCGGGAGCCGAGATCGCGTTCATGAACCCCGGTGGGCTCCGGGCCGACCTGAAGTTCCTGAGCTCGGGAGCCGGCGACCCCGACGGCAACGTCACCTACAAGGAGGCCGCGGCCGTCCAGCCGTTCGCCAACACGCTGGTCACCATGGACCTCACCGGTGCGCAAATCCGGCAGGTCCTGGAACAGCAGTGGCAGCCCGCGGGCTCCAGCCGGCCGTTCCTCAAGCTCGGTGTGTCGAAGGAACTGACCTACACGTACGATCCCACGGCGGCGGCGGGCGGCAGAATCACGCACGTCTTCCTCAACGGGACCCAAGTGCAGCCGGCCGACACTCACCGGGTCGTCGTGAACTCGTTCCTCGCCTCCGGCGGAGACAACTTCACCACGCTCGCATCCGGAACGGTACGGGCCGACTCCGGCAAAGTCGACCTCCAGTCGATGGTCGACTACTTCGCCGCATCCGGAACGGCTTCACCGGACTACGCGCAGCGCGCGGTCGGTGTGAAGCTCTCCGCCGCCGATGCCAACGGGTACAGCGCCGGGGACATCGTGACGGTCACGTTGTCCTCGCTGTTGTTCAGCGCGGGCGAGCCGGTTCTGGGCCTCGTGGGCGTTGCGCTCGCCGGAAACTCGCTGGGCACCGCACCGATCGATCCGGCGATCGTGACCGGGACGGATGAGGTGGGCCGGGCAACCGTGTCGATCACCATCCCGGGCGGCGTCACCGGAGCCCAGCAGCTCCTGGTGACCGTCCCGGGCGCCGGTACCAGGGCAGTCGTCCCGATCACCATCACCGCGCCGTAGGTGTGAGCCTGCCCCGCCGCAACACCTCTGGTTGAGTTGCGGACAAAGCACCTTCACTTTCGCAGCGAGGGTACTTTCTCCGCAACTCAGCCAGGAGGGGCGACGGGATAACGCGAGAGGCCCGCCACCCCCTGGGGGTGGCGGGCCTCTCGCATGGGGACTACTTGGTCGGCATCAGCACCGAGTCGATGAGGTACACGGTCGCGTTGGCGGTCTGAACGCCACCGCAGATCACGTTCGCGTCGTTGACCTTGAGGTTGTCGCCGCTTCCGGTGACCTCGACGGTGCCGCCCTGGACGGTCGTCTGCATGCCGGCGATGGCGTCAGGGGCGATCTGGCCGGGAACCACGTGGTAGGTCAGGATGCTGCTGAGCGTCGCTGCGCCCTCGGGGGTCTTCAGGGTCTCGAGGGTCGCGGCGTCGATCTTGGCGAATGCCTCATCAACCGGAGCGAAGACGGTGAACTCGTCACCGTTGAGGGTGTCGACCAGGTTGACGTCCTTGTTGATCTGACCGGAGACCGCGGCAGCCAGCGTCTTCAGGAGCGGGTTGTTGGATGCGGCGACCGCGACGGGGTCGGCCGACATGCCGTCGATCGAGCCGGCACCATCCGGAACGGCCTCGCCGTAGGCGGCGCAGCCGGTTCCGACGAGGTTGGCTGCCGGGTCGTTCTCCATGGCGGGGGCTTCGCTCGTAGTGGACTTGGGCTCCTTCGCCGTGTCGGCGCTGGTGGCGCCCATGGAACATGCGGACAAGCCGAGCACTGCGATCGAAGCAATGGACACTGCCGTCAGCGTCTTACGTGTAATGAGTCGCATTGGAGATTCTCCTTGGATGAGGTGGCCCACCTGGTGTGCGGCCTTCACAGCTTCATTCGGAGCCCCTGCCGATCCGGTTTGGGGGAATGTGGAAGGCAATCTCACAACCGGTCTCCTCCGAACACCCTCCGACAGGCGCCGGGGGATGGCGCCGGGGGTCCCGGGTAGAGTGGCCGGGTGAGCTGGAACGCCGAAACACCGTGGGATCCTGACGAGTTCGAACCACCCGAGGACTTCGACGCGCCGCCCCCGCCGGACACCTACTCCGACCAGGCATCCGGGCCGATGGATGCTCCCGGCGCCGGCGCCGGCGGCCCCGGCGCCGCGCGAATGGCCCCGCCCGCGCCGATCGCGGCGACCGTGAAGTTCGCGACCGCGGCCGAGGCGCTGCACACCGTCTTCGGCTACGACTCGTTCCGCGGCGAGCAGGCCGCCATCATCGACCAGCTCATCGGCGGCGGCGACGCGGTCGTGCTCATGCCCACCGGCGGCGGCAAGAGCCTCTGCTACCAGATCCCGTCGCTCGTGCGGGCTGGCACCGGCATCGTCGTCTCCCCGCTGATCGCCCTGATGCAGGACCAGGTCGACGCCCTCACCGCCGTCGGCGTGCGGGCGGCGTTCCTCAATTCCAGCCAGGATGCCGCCTCCCGCGGCCAGGTCGAACGCGACTACCTCGCCGGCAACCTCGACCTGCTCTACGTCGCCCCGGAGCGGCTCTCCTCCGAGGCCACCAAACGGTTCCTCGACCGGGGCGCCATCTCCCTCTTCGCCATCGACGAAGCCCACTGCGTGTCGCAGTGGGGGCACGACTTCCGCCCCGACTACCTCGCCCTGTCCGAGCTGGCCGACCGGTGGCCCGACGTGCCGCGCATCGCGCTCACGGCCACGGCCACGGATGCCACGCACAAGGAGATCACCACCCGCCTGCAGCTGGGCGACGCGAAGCACTTCGTCGCGAGCTTCGACCGGCCGAACATCCAGTACCGCATCGTGAGCAAGCTCGAGGTGCGCAAGCAGCTCCTCGCATTCATCCGTTCGGAGCACGCGGACGACGCGGGCATCGTCTACGCCCTCAGCCGCAAGACCGTCGAACAGACCGCCGAGTTCCTGCGGGCCAACGGCGTCAATGCGATGCCGTACCACGCGGGACTCGACGCCGGCCTGCGCGCCCGCACCCAGTCGCGGTTCCTGCGCGAGGAGGGCGTCGTCATCGTCGCCACGATCGCGTTCGGCATGGGAATTGACAAGCCCGACGTGCGTTTCGTCGCCCACATCGACCTGCCCAAGTCGGTCGAGGGCTACTACCAGGAGACCGGCCGCGCCGGCCGCGACGGTGCCCCCGCGACGGCCTGGCTCGCCTACGGCCTGCAGGACGTCGTGCAGTTGCGACGCATGATCGACCAGTCGCCCGGCGACATGGCGCACCGCCGCAAGCTCTCCGCGCACCTCGACGCCATGCTCGCGCTCTGCGAAACCGTGCACTGCCGACGGGTCAACCTGCTGCGCTACTTCGGCCAGCCGAGCGAGCCCTGCGGCAACTGCGACACCTGCCTCGAGCCGCCCGTCGGCTGGGACGGCACCGTCCCCGCCCAGAAACTGCTTTCCACCGTCGTGCGCCTGCTGCGGGAGCGCAATCAGCGCTTCGGCGCCGGGCACCTCATCGACATCCTCCGCGGCAAGACGACCCCGCGCAGCACCCAGCACAAGCACGAGCAGCTCGCCACCTGGGGCATCGGCGCCGACCTGAGCGACCAGCAGTGGCGCGGCATCGTGCGCCAGCTGCTGGCCCAGGGGTTCCTCGCCCCCGAGGGCGAATACGGCACGCTGGCCCTCACGGATGCCGCGGCCGACGTGCTCGCCGGCACCCGCCCCGTGCAACTCCGCACCGAGCCCGACCGTCCCGACCGCCCCGCTCGCCGGTCCGCGGCCGCGAAGAGCGTGGCCAGGGCCGGCGTCGCCGACCTCACCCCCGGGCAGGAGACGCTGTTCGAGGCGCTGCGTGCCTGGCGCTCGGCCGCGGCGAAGGAGCAGGGCGTCCCCGCCTACATCGTCTTCGGCGACGCCACCCTGATCGCCGTCGCGGCCGCCGGCCCGGCGACACTCGGCGAGCTCGACGGCATCAGCGGGATCGGCGCGAAGAAGCTCGAGGCCTACGGTGAGGCGCTGCTGGGCGTGGTCGCGACGGGCGTGGGCGCGGCGTAGCGCATGGACTGGACCGGCTACTACGACGCGCAGGCCGGTCGCGCCGTGCGGTCGGTCGTGCTTCAGGCCCTCGCCAGTCGGGACGACGCCCCACCCGGCGTGGCGATCGACATCGGCTGCGGCGAGGGAACCGAGACCCGTCACCTGCTCGCGAACGGATGGCGCGTGCTCGCGATCGACGCGGACCCCACCTCCGAGGCGCGCGTGCGCGCGGGCCTTACGCCCGAACAGCTCGCCCGCCTGACCTTCCGCCGCGCCCGATTCGAAGACGTCGGCGTGCTCCCCGCCGCCGACCTCGTCTACTCGACCTTCGCGCTGCCGTTCTGCGAATCGGTGGCGTTCCCGACAGTGTGGTCGGGCATCCGTGCCGCGCTGAAGCCCGGCGCCTGGTTCGCCGGCGAACTGTTCGGCCCGCACGACTCCTGGTCCGGCCGCGCCGACATGAACTTCCACGACCGCGCCGACGTGCAGGCGCTGCTCGCCGGACTGACCGTGCATACCCTCGATGAAGACGACCGGACGGGCCAGTCCGCCTTCGGCCCCCGGCACTGGCACGTCTTCCACATCATCGCCCACAACCCCGCCTGATCGAACCACGATTGTGGACGGTCGCAGGTGCAAACGGCCATGAGCTGTGGGAACCTACAAAACGGATGCCGGGCGCAGCGGGCTTCTTTGTAGCCCCGTCACGCACCATTTCCGCCGACTCCGAGCCCGCCCTAACGTGGAGAAAATTCCTGTTCCGCGCGAAAGACGAAGGACCGACGATGGTTGACACCGCCCAGCGCCCCACCACCCCCACCACCTCGACCGACGCCAGCGTCGACACCGGACCGATCAAGATCGCCGGCGACCCGAGTGCCCCGGCAGTCGACCTGCCGACCCTCAACCGGCAGCTCCTCGGCACCTGGGCCGACGTGCGCCTCGCGGCGCGCGAGCTCACCGCACGGCCGGAGATGCAGCGCATCGAGGGACTCTCCATGGACGAACACCGCAGTCGCGTCTTCGGCCAGTTGAAGGTGCTCGCCGACCTCGGCCACGTGCACCGCGCCTACCCGAAACACCTCGGCGGCCAGGACGACCAGGGCGGCAATATCGCCGCCTTCGAAGAGCTCGTCACCGCCGACCCCAGCCTGCAGATCAAGGGCGGCGTGCAGTGGGGCCTTTTCGGTGCCGCCGTCCTCCACCTCGGAACGAAGCCGCACCACGACGCCTGGCTGCCGGACATCATGAGCCTGAAGATCCCCGGCGCCTTCGCCATGACCGAGATCGGGCACGGCTCGGATGTCGCGAGCATCGGTACGACGGCGACCTTCGATTCCGAAACCGACGAGTTCGCCATCCACACCCCGTTCCGGGCCGCGTGGAAGGACTACCTCGGCAATGCCGCGAAGGACGGCGTCGCCGCCGTCGTCTTCGCCCAGCTGATCACCCGGGGGGTGAACCATGGGGTCCACGCCTTCTACGTGCCGATCCGCGGCGAGGACGGCGCCTTCCTGCCGGGCGTCGGCGGTGAGGACGACGGCCTCAAGGGCGGCCTGAACGGCATCGACAACGGACGGCTGCACTTCACGAACGTGCGCATCCCGCGCACGAGCCTTCTCAACCGGTACGGAAACGTCGACGCCGACGGCACGTACACGAGTTCGATCGACAGCCCGGGCCGCCGCTTCTTCACCATGCTCGGCACGCTCGTGCAGGGGCGGGTGTCCCTCGACGGCGCGGCGACCCAGGCATCCGCACTCGCGCTGACCATCGCCATCACCTACGGCGGCCAGCGCCGGCAGTTCACGGCCGGCAGCGAGACCGATGAAGAGGTCGTCCTCGACTACCAGCGGCATCAGCGCCGGCTGCTGCCGCGCCTGGCCACCACCTACGCCCAGACCTTCGCGCACGACGAGTTCCTGGTCACCTTCGACAAGGTCTTCAGCGGCAAGGCCGATACCGATGACGATCGCCAGGACCTCGAGACCCTCGCCGCCGTGCTCAAGCCCCTCTCCACCTGGCACGCCCTCGACACGCTCCAGGAGGCTCGCGAGGCCTGCGGCGGCGCGGGCTTCATGGCGGCGAACCGCCTCGTCGGCCTGCGTGCCGACCTCGACGTCTACGCCACATTCGAGGGCGACAACAACGTGCTCCTGCAGCTGGTCGCCAAGCGACTGCTCACCGACTACAGCAAGAAGTTCGCCTCGGCGGATGTCGGCGCCCTGGCCCGGTACGTCGTGCAGCAGGCCGCGGACCGGGCCTACCACGGCACGGGCCTCCGCACCCTGGCCCAGGCCGCCCGGGACTTCGGCTCCACCGCCCGCTCGGTCGGGCAGCTGCGCGACACGAACGTGCAGCGGCAGCTGCTCACCGACCGGGTCGAAACAATGATCGCCGACGTCGCCGGGAAGCTCCGCTCGGCGAACAAGCTGCCGCGAAAGCAGGCCGCCGACCTGTTCAATTCCCACCAGAACGAGCTGATCGAGGCCGCCCGCGCGCACGGCCAGCTCTTGCAGTGGGAGGCCTTCACCCGGGCCGTCGAGACGACGGATGACGCGGGCACCCGGCAGGTGCTCACCTGGCTGCGCGACCTGTTCGGGCTTGGCCTGGTCGAGAAGAACCTGGCCTGGTACCTCATCCACGGCCGGTTGTCCGCGCAGCGTGCGCAATCGGTGACGGCCTACATCGACCGCCTCATCGCCCGGCTGCGTCCGCACGCGCAGGACCTCGTCGACGCCTTCGGCTACACCCAGGAGCACCTGCGCGCCCCGATCGCCAGTGGCATCGAGCTCGAGCGCCAGAACGAGGCGCGCGAGTACTACCGGAAGCTTCGGGACAGCGGCACGGCGCCGGTCCAGGAGAAGGCGGTGAAGGCCGTGAAGGCCGTGAAGGCGAAGTAGAACGCGCCCGCCCGCCTGCCGGGGCAGGCTACCATTCCCGCCCCGGCCTCCCCTCGGCCGGCGTTCGGGTTGCGGCGGTAGTGTCGAGGCTGGTCAGCCGCGCGCCGATCGCCACGCCCACCGCCCCCCACTGATAGACGAACGAGGACAGCGATGATCCAGGCACAATCCCTGACCAAGCACTACGGGAGCAAGACGGCGGTCGACGCGGTCGACTTCACGGTGCAATCCGGCAAGGTCACTGGTTTCCTGGGGCCGAACGGCGCGGGCAAGTCCACGACCATGCGCATGATTGTGGGGCTGAGCCGCCCCACCGCCGGGTCGGTCACGGTGAACGGCAAGCACTACCACGAGCACTCGGCCCCGCTCCGCGAGGTGGGGGTCCTCCTCGACGCCAAGGCCGTGCACACCGGGCGCTCGGCCTACAATCACCTGCTTGCCATGGGCGCCACGCACGGCATCCCGGCCCGCCGGGTTCGGGAGGTCATCGAGCTGACCGGCCTCGAGACCGTGGCGCGCAAGCGTGTGGGCGGATTCTCCCTCGGCATGGGACAGCGCCTGGGCATTGCCGCGGCCCTGCTCGGCGACCCGGCGACGCTCATCCTCGACGAGCCGATCAACGGCCTCGACCCCGAGGGCGTCCAGTGGGTGCGTCGTCTCGTACGCCATTTCGCGGCCGAGGGCCGGACAGTGCTGCTGTCCTCGCACCTGATGAGCGAGATGGCGCTCACCGCCGACCACCTCATCGTGCTCGGGCGAGGCCGCGTGATTGCGGATGCCCCGGTGGCCGACATCATCGGAGCCGCCACGCGCAGCACGGTGCGGGTTCGGAGCCCTCACGCCGGCCACCTCTCCACCCTGCTCACCCGGCCGGACGTCACCGTCACCGGCCTGGAGCCGGACGTGCTCGAGATCGTCGGCATCGCCGCGTCGGAAATCGGCGACCGGGCGGCCTCCGCGGGCATCGTGCTGCACGAGCTGACCCCGCTCTCCGCCTCCCTCGAAGAGGCGTACATGACCCTCACTCAGAACGAGGTGGAGTACCGCACAGCCGGCTCCCCGGATTCCAACGCGCCCGAACTGCAGGAGGCCGCACGATGAGCACCACGACCGCACCCCCGGCAGCGCCCTCCGCCGCACGGCTGCCGACCGCTTCCGGCCTGACCTTCGCCGGCATCCTCCGCTCCGAGTGGATCAAGCTGCGTACGGTTCGCTCCACCTCGTGGTCGTACGCCATCGTCGTGGTCATCTCGCTCGGCATGGCGGCGATCATGTCCCTCGCCCTGGACCTGCCAGGCGGGGCGGACTTGCCGGCGGCCCTGCAGACCAGCTTCGTCGTGCAGGCCTCGACGTTCGGTGTCTTCTTCGGCCAACTCGTCGTCGCCGTGCTCGGCGTGCTCGTCGTGAGCGGGGAGTACTCCACCGGAATGATCAGGTCGACGCTCACCGCGGTGCCTCGTCGGCTGCCCGCGCTCTGGGCGAAGGCGGCCGTGCTGTTCACGGCCACCGTGCTGGTCGGCTCCGTCGCCAACGTCGGATCGTTCCTGGTGGCCGCGCCGATCCTGGCCGGGAAAGGGATCCACGCGAGCCTGTTCGACGGCGCCGTGATCATCCCCCTGCTGGCCGGCGCCCTCTACCTGGCCCTGGTGGCCGTCTTCGCCCTCGGCGTGGGCGCCATCCTGCGGAGCAGCGCCGGCGGAATCGCGGCGACCCTCGGGATGCTCCTGCTGCTGCCGATCGTGCTGTCGATGATCCCGGCCACCTGGGCGACCGATCTGATGCCGTATCTGATCTCCAACGCCGGCGCCGGCATGATGGCTTCGGGCGGGCCTGCTCCGGCGATCCTGGAGCCGTGGCAGGCGCTGCTCGTCGTGCTGGGCTGGCTGCTGGCGAGCCTGGCCGGTGCGGCCCTGCTGCTGAAGCGTCGCGACGCCTAGCGGCGGGTAATAGGCTCTTCCCATGCGAGAGTTCTATCCCGAAATCGAACCGTACGAGACCGGCATGCTTGACGTGGGGGACGGCCAGGCCCTGTACTGGGAGGCATCCGGAAACCCCGACGGCAAGCCGGCGGTCTACCTCCACGGCGGCCCCGGAGGCGCGTCGAGCGCCACACAGCGCCGCGTCTTCAACCCGGAGAAGTACCGGATCATCCTCTTCGACCAGCGCGGATGCGGCCGGAGCACGCCGCATGCGAGTGAGCCGGCCGCGGACCTCGAGGCGAACACCACCTGGCACCTCGTGGCCGACCTGGAGAGGCTCCGCGCGCACCTCGGCATCGACAGCTGGCTGGTCTGCGGCGGCTCGTGGGGCAGCGCCCTCGCCCTGGCCTACGCACAGACCCACACCGAGCACGTCACCGAGCTCGTCGTTCGCGGCATCTTCACCCTGCGCCCGGTCGAGCTGGACTGGTTTTACGAGGGCGGCGCCGCGGCGATTTACCCTGACCTGTGGGAAAGCTTCCTGGCCCCGGTGCCGGTCGACGAACGCGGCCACCTGATCGAGGCCTACGGCCGACTGCTGCACGACCCGGACCAGGCCGTTCGCGAACGCGCCGGCATCGCCTGGTCCACGTGGGAGTCGTCCACGATCACGCTGCTGCAGCAGCCGGAGACGATCGCGCACTTCACCGAGCCCGCTTTCGCGGTTGCGTTCGCCCGGATCGAAAACCACTACTTCCAAAACGGCGGCTGGTTCGAGCCGAACCAGCTGATCCGGGACGCGGGCAAGCTGAAGGACATCCCCGGGGTGATCGTGCAGGGCCGCTACGACATGTGCACCCCGGCGTTCACCGCCTGGGAGCTGCACAAGGCGTGGCCCGAGGCCGAGTTTCACATGATTCCGGATGCCGGCCACGCCTTCGACCAGCCCGGCAACCTCGACGCCATCATCGCGGCGACCGACCGCTTCGCGGCGTAGCCTGTCCAGATGACGTTCAACGACAATGCCAACATCGGCGGCGGCAGGGCAAGCAAGCGCGGGCGCAACACCGGCATCGCCGTCGGTGGAGGTGGCCTGGGCGTCGTCGCCCTGATCATCCTGTCGCAGATCCTCGGCGTCGACCTGACCGGACTGGTCGGCGGCGCCGGACCGCAGCCCACCGGCTCCTCCCTCGAGAACTGCCAGACCGGCGCCGACGCCAATGCCGACATCGACTGCCGGATGAAGGGGGCTGCGGCTTCGCTCGACTCCTACTGGGCCAACGAGCTGCCCGCACTCGGCGTGGACTACCAGCCGCCGCAGGACCTCTCGCTGTTCACCGACAGCGTCAGCACCGGCTGCGGCGGCGCCTCGAGCGCGACCGGCCCGTTCTACTGTCCGCCCGACGCCACGATCTACATCGACACGGCGTTCTACGACGAACTGCGCACGCGTTTCGGCTCCTCCGGGGGGCCGCTGGCCGAGATGTATGTCGTCTCGCATGAGTGGGGCCACCACATCCAGAACATCACGGGGGTCCTCGAGAAGTCCCAGGACGGGCGCACCGGAGCCGGCTCTAACGCGGTTCGCGTCGAGCTGCAGGCCGACTGCTACGCCGGCGCCTGGGCCGGCTCCGCATCGACGACGGAAGATCCGAGCGGAGTCCCGTTCCTCGAGCCGATCACCCCGGCGCAGATCCGGGACGCGCTGAGCGCCGCATCCGCCGTCGGTGACGACCGGATCCAGCAGGCCACGCAGGGCCAGGTCAATCCGGAGGGCTGGACGCACGGTTCGAGCGAGCAGCGGCAGCGCTGGTTCATGACCGGTTTCGAGCAGGGCGCGGACGGCTGCGACACGTTCGCACCGGGCGACGCCGCGCTCTGAGCGCCGCAGAAACTGAGAAGCCGCGGTTCAGCGCTTCCGCAGCACGGTCAGCCGCACGTACTTGCGGCGCATGGACACGGCCGCATGGACGGTGTTGGCCAGGAACATGGCCGCGTAGACCCACACGAAGATCGACGGCATCCCCCAGAGCAGGAAGATCCAGCACAACGTTCCGTTATCCGTGGGCACTAAGAGGAGAGACTGCTTGATCCCGGAGGCATCGGACCGAGGTGCGGCCGCGCCGGAGAGCTGCTCGGCCAGGATCTGGCTCATGAACTGGCCGACGCTGACGAGGCAGTAGCCGATCGCGATCAGCAGGGGCCAGGTGCCGATCCCCGGCACGGCGCTCAGCCCGATCAGGGTTGCCAGGTGCAGCGCAGGGGTGCGGATCGCGTCGACAACATGGTCGAGCCATTCGCCGGCAGCGCTCCCGCCGCCGCCGAGCCGGGCGACCTGCCCGTCGGCGGAGTCGAGCACGTAGCCGGCGGCGAGCAGCACCCCGACCGCGACTCCGAGCGGGGCGGTCGTCGGCACCGTGACCATGAGCGCAAGCGCGACGAAAGACAGTGCCGCGGATGCCGCCGTGACGGCGTTCGCCGACCAGCCGGCGGAATATGCGGCCGCGGCCGCGAACCGGGCGAGGCGCCGGTTGACCCAGCGGGTATAGGCGGGCACCCCGCTTGCCGGCTTCTGGGCCGATCCGAGCCGGGCCAGGGCCACGCTGAACCGTCTGTCACTCCCGGCGCTGGTTTGAGCCGCCTCGAAGGTGGATGAGTGGGCGTGGGACATCCGTGGACCCTCTATTTCACGACGGCCGACAGCTCGAAGCTGGCGCTTGGTGTGGCACGGTAATTGGAGTGGACCTCCGCGGTGATCACATTGGTGCCCGCGACGAGGGTCGAGCCGGGGACCTGCACGACGACCGGGTTGGCCAGGGCGGTGCTCGCCGAGATGGCCGAGATGGCATAGGTGCCGCTCGTCACGGTGCCCGACGGCATGTTCACCCGGGTGATCTCCACGCCGTTCAGGTACACGACGATGCCGTCGTCTGCCCGCGTCGTCACCTCGACCGTTCCGACCTGGGCCGGATCGGCGACCGTGAAGGCCTTGCGGTAGTAGGACGTGAGCGGTTTGGGGGTCGCGGCGGTCAGGGTCGTCCCCAGGGTCGCCTGGCCCCAGCCGAGAGGCGCGGGGCCGGTCGGCCAGCTCGATGCGTCATACGTCGGCGCTTGCCAGCCCGGCGCCGGGTCGGTCGCGGAGTAGTAGTAGCTCCAGGAGCTTCCCGCGCCGATCAGCGTTGCGTCCGCGGGCGGCGGCGGAGGCGGCGGCGCAGCCGTGTCGGCCGTGACCGCCGGGGTGCTGGCCGAGCGGTTGCCGGAGGGATCGACGGCGCGAACGAAATATTTCGTCCCCGCCGGCGCGGCCGGAACGGTCAGCGATGTCGACGTGGTCGCCGCGATGACGCGGTCCTGGCGCAGCACCTGGTATGTGACGGAACCACGGTTGTCCGTCGAACCGCTCCAGCCCAGCGCGTCACCCCCGGCGGTCACCGCGGCTGTGAGCCGCGACGGGATGGTCGGCGCCTGCGTGTCGTTGTGTGCGAACCGCACGAAACCGCCCGACCACTGGGACACGAACCCGGCCTTGAACGAACTGCTGTAGTCGCCGCCGAACCAGGTGGTCCCGGTCGAGTCGTTGAACAGGGCCCATGCTCCGGCGCCGGCGCGCTGGCTCACGATGGGACTGAAGGCGTTGAGGTACTTGCCCGTCGCGTTGTCCCAGGCCCCGGCGCTGCTGATCTTCGATGCCTGGGTCCAGTTCGTGCCGATCGTCGGCCACCTCCGTGCCCCGGAATAGTTCGTATAGAAGCAGTGGCAGCCGCCGTAGACGACGGATCCGTCACTCGAGATCGCCTGGAAGTCACCTCCCGACTTGGTGATGTTGGTGCTCAGCTCGGACATCGCCGCGCGGTCGTAGCTGTACAGCATGTGGTTGGATCCGCCGATCCACACCCTGCTGCCGACCTCCCTGACGGCCTGCTGGTAGTTGTTCGCACTCGAGAAGTCGATGGTCCACGGGACCACCGTGGCGTCCGCGGTTCTGATCGCGGCGCCCTTGACGGCGGCTGTGGTCTTCGACGTGGTGAAGTACCCGGCGTAATAGGCGCGGTCTCCCCGGGCCGAAGCGTCGAGCGAGATCACGGTCCCATTGAATTCAGGGTTCCAGGTGCGGTCGGGGGTGCCGTCGGTCGCGGCTATCCGGCCCGCGGACCGCATGTACCTCTGGGATGTCGCGGTACCTCCGGTCATGTGGGTGAAGGCCCCGCCGAGATAGAGCCAGTTGTCCTGCACGTCGAGTGAACGAACCACGGGCACGCCGCCGGCGATGTTGTTGAAGATCTTCGTGGTGTAGCTCGCGTCGGTGGCCCCCGTGGTCGGATCGAGCACGACGAAGGCGGCGCGGGAAGCCCCGTTCACCGTGCTGAAGTAGCCGCCGACGGCCAGGCGTCCATTGGGCAGCACGGCGAGCGCCTTGACCTGGTTGTTGAAGGTCGGCCGGAACGAGGAGATCCATTCCCCGGTCCGCACATCGAAGGCAGCGAGGTAGGACTGCGTGACCTTGCCGCTTCCCGCCGAGTTCCGCTGTACCGCGAGGAAGTTCCCGCCGACGTAGACGATGCCGTTGCCCTCTGCGAAGGCGGAGACCTCGTTGCTGCCCTCTGTTGTGGACGGCCCGGCGCCCAGCCCGGTGACTCCCCAGACGGTCGGCGCGGCGAAGCTCTGCGCCACCCCCGCGTTTTCGGACTTCGCGGTGCCCGAGTCGGGGATGGCCGAGAAGATGGTGGAGCTCAGCAGCTTCGGCCTCAGGTACACCTGCGTGAACGGGCGAGGATTGGGGGCGGTCGAACTCGGTGCCCAGAGGTAGCTGCTCGCACTGGTCGTGCCGCGGGCGGCCGTGCCGAATCCGAAGCCGGGCTTCCAGCCCTGGTTGACGGTCGTGATCGTCTCGATGCGCTCCAGGCCGGTGCCGGATCCGAAGGCGGCCGTTTGGCCGCCGGTGCCGGAGGCCGCGCCGATCTTCCAGGAGGCGAGGCGCTGCTCGTTGTTGAACATCCAGGACCAGTCGTCGCGCGGCGAGGAGAACGTGAATGTGGATTCCTGCCACGCGGTCCCGGTGGCGTTCGTTGCGCGCCGCAGCCGCACGCCGTCCGAGAGGGACTTGACGGCGGCCCCGTTCAGGAGCGCGCGGATCACGGCGGCCGAAAGCTGGGCCGGGGCGAAGGCGGCCTGCCCGGTGATGGTTCCGCTCACGGTGGCCGGGCTGCCCTTGCCCTCGTCGGACTGCGACCAGTCCTCCCGGCCGCGTCCGACGAGCACCCAGCCGCCCCCGCCGGTCGTCTGGTCGCAGTAGAAGCGGTCCGGCGCTCCCAGCGCGGGCGTGGCCAGCCAGTAAACGCCGCTCGGAGCGGAGGGAGTGACCTGCTTGATTTCCCAACAGGATGCCGCGGCGCTCGCTGCCGTCAACCCGTTGGGCACCGGCAGGCTCGCGGCATTCGCGGCGGTCGGCGTCAGGACGGATGCCAGCAGGACGCCGGCGGTGAGCCAGGCGGCACGTCGCGTGGCGGCGGGTCCGGTACCTGAGCGCTGCATGTCGGTTCTCCTCGTGAGTGATGGGGTCGGCCGTGATCGGCGCATCAGCAGGCCGGGTCGTCCGGGAACGTCCGGGCCGTGATGCGCCACGTTCCGCCGTCCTGCTGCAGTGAGTAGATGTTCAGGGCGGCGTGCGCGGCAGCCGGGTCCGTGCCGGCCAGCGGCCGGCCGTCGGCATCGAGCGTCACGACCTTGCCGGAGTCGACGCAGGCTTGTGCGACCGCAGCCGGGGGCGTTGCGGTCAGGTTGGTGCTGATGATGGTGACGGATTTCACGGTGGCCTTGCCGCGTTGCGTCCAGCCGTTCGACTCCAACTCCTGCTGCTCGTTCTCGAGCTCGTCGACGATCGCGCCCCTGGCCACGGCGGACAGCTTGGCGCCCAGGCTCTTGGACGTCGGATCAACGGCTGCGACAGACTCCAGGAATCCCTTGACAGTCGATGTCGCCAGCTCCTTGTTGAGGGCTCCCAGCGGGGCCGTCGTCGAGGCCCCGGGAGGCGTCGCGGTGGGGGACGGGGCCGCCGGGGCGGCCGCGCGGATCGTGCCGCCCACCGCGGGAGGCGCCGCTTTCTCGACCGCGCCCGTCGCCGGGGCGGGCAAGGACGCCCAGGCTGCCAGGCAGAGCGGAAATGTCACCGCGGCCGACAGCCCGACAAGCACGGCTCGGCGCCGGGGGCGGGGCGGCCGCCGCTCGCCCGACGGCTCGCCGCCGGGCTGGGGGGCGTGCGTGGACTTCGTCATGACGGACTCCCGGGGGCGGGAGCGCACGCAAGCGCAAGGGTCGGGTTCACTGGATCATCTCCTGCATTTCGGGTGTACAGGTTGGTTCCCACGTCAGCCGGGTGCCTCCCGGGGGTGGGAGAGCTCCGACTACGACGCACAGTACCCCCAGCGAACACTGAAGTGAACCCCCCGCATTCGGTTGGCATCACTTCACCGGGGCCCGGCGGCGTGCGAGGAGCGCCAGGTCATGCAGCTGCAACCTCCGGCGGTCCAGGGCGCACCAGCCGAAGAACAGTGCCGCGCACAGGGGGAGGGCGATGAGCAACGCGGCCAGGGTGTCACCGACCGTGAGCCGCAGGGCCAGGGCCGGGATGCCGACCGTGATCACCGGCACCATGAGTGCGTACGCCACGGCGCGCGCATCCAGCCGGATGCCGATGAACCGTCGGACCTCCACGGTCGCGAGGGCGGCATCGATGAGCATGCTGAGTGCCCACGAGATCGCGGCGCCATTGATGCCGATGAGCGGCACGAGCACGAGGTTCCCGGCCACATTGACGACGAGCACGATTGCCTTGTTGAATGCCGCCCAGCCGCTCCGCCCGCTCATCAGGAGCACCGACTGCACGTTGCCGGCCGTGAAGCTGATGATTCCGCCGGCGCACAGGATCATGAGCGCCGTCGATCCTTCGGTGAAGCCTGGTCCAAGCAGCTGGAGGACCACCGGCGCGAAAACGGCCAGGACGAGGTAGATCGGTGTGCCGAACAGCACGAGCCAGGTGGCCGCCACCCGGTAGAGCGCCTGGACCTGGGCGACCTTTTCCTGGAACAGGAGGGTGCTGAATCGAGTGGACACGACGAGGCGAAGTGCCGTGTCGATGATGAGTCCGGCGGCCACGAAACGGCTGGCGCCGCCGTAGACACCGGCCGAAGCCGACCCGGCAAGGATGCCCACGAGCACAACGTCGAGCCAAATCACCGACTGTTCCAGGCCGGCCGACAGCGTTCGAGGCAAGGCGTAGGACACGATGCCCTTCCGCAGGGAGGGATCAGGGCGCCAGAGCCCGCGCACCCCGGCCGCCCCTTCGTGACGGCGAACCTGGACCCGCAGCACGAGGGCGGCGGCGATCAGGGCGACCGGGAGCGGGGCGGCCCAGGCCAGGGTGACGGCAACGAAGGATCCGCCGCCGGCAGCGACCAGCCAGACGACGATGGGACGCACGACGGGAAGGCCGATGCTGCCCACGCTCACGTACGGCAGGACGCCGCCCAGACCCCGGGTGGCCGCAAGCCCCACCAGCAGGAGCGCCGCGACCGGAAGGAACCATCCGGCGACGGCCACGGCATCCGCCACGTCACTGGCGTGGGAGTCCCCGGTCAACGCGAAGCCTGGCGCGAGGATCACGGTTGCCGCGCCGCAGAGGACGCCGGCGGCTGCCGTCGCCGCGAACATGACCGTCAGCGCGCTGCGGATCCGTGCCGGATCGTGCGCGACCAGGCGGGGCATGATCCACACGGCGGCGGAATCCATGCCGGCCCTGGCCAGGCTCAGGACGATCGAGAAGACCGCGATGGCCTGCAAGACCACGCCCGAGCCGGTGTCGCCGAGCGTGCGGGCCAGGACGACCATCAGCACGAAACCCATCACAGCGCTTGTGGCGGCGCCGGCGAAGCCCGCGACCGCGCCCCTGGCAAGGTTGGTGGAATCGGTGGCGACGAGCTGCGTCCTGCTGCTCACGACACCGTGGCCCGTCGGTGATTGCGCAGGATTTCCAGGCCCAGTCGGAGCAGGAAGGCGGGATTGCCCAGCAGGTATCGCTTCGCGAGTCGTCGCGGTTCGATCATGAGGCGCCAGAGCCATTCGAGGCCCGCGCCGATCATCCAGGCGGGAGCGCGCCGGTGTGCCCCGCTCGTCCAGTCGAACAGGCCGCCGCAGGTCAGCACGACCGGAACGGTGAGCTCGCTGCGATGGCTGGAAACCCAGCGCTGCTGGAGGGGATCGCCGAGCCCGACCAGAAGGATGTCGGCCCCCGACTCGTTGATCTCCCGCACCAGCCGGTCCATGTGCTGCTCCAGCACGAAGCCGTCGTGCGTATCGATCAGAAGCCCAGGCGACCCGGCTGCCAGGCGGGCGGCGGCTCGCTCGGCGACCCCGGCCTGCCCCCCGTACAGGAAGAGTTTCTTTCCCTGTTGCGCGCACGCCGCGGCCAGCGGGTGGATGAGATCGGTCGTGGCGACGCGCTCCGGGATGATCCGGCCGAGGAATCGCGCCGCCCAGACGATCGACTGACCGTCCGCGTAGGTGAGGTCGGCGGAGGCCAGTACACCGCACAGGACCCGATCCGCGGCAGCCTGGTTGCACACATCGGCATTGACGCCAACGGCGACATGGACCGTGGTGGAATCCGTCCATCGCAGGATCGTCTCGACGACCTCCGCCATGGTCAGGGTGTCGACGGCCACGCCGACGACGTCGACGCGGCGTGCGGTCGACGGGCCGCCGGAAGAGACGGGGCGGTCGGGAGTCCCGTCGGCTGGTAGGTGAGCTATCCTCATGCTGCACACACTGGCACAACAGCGCGGGGGCACCTACCCCCGTTCGGGGTTGAATAATGCGCCGCGTTGCTACCTATACTGAACCCGCGTGACATGAGAACCGGCGCATCGGCCGGGCCGACCGGAGAAGGAGCAGCGTATGCGGGCACTCGCTCCGGCCAGGCCGGGCTCTGACGTTGTTCTGCGGCAGCCCCTCCCGCGCTGGCCGTTTGCGGCCATGTTCGTGCTGTTCCCGGCCTGGTGGCTGCTCGGCCTCGGTGAGGCCGTGTGGATAGCGCTGGCCACCGTGATGCTCTTCCTTCTCGTTCGCCGCGGTGGCATCAGTTTCCCGCGCGGGCTCGCCATCTGGCTGTTCTTCCTGGTCTGGATGGGCATCTCGGTGATCGGAATTGACACCGGTGATCGCCTCGTCGGGTTCGCCTATCGCGCCCTGCTCTACCTGAGCGTCACGATCATTTTTCTCTACGTCTACAACGCCGGGGCCTCGCTCACAACGCGGTACGTCCTCGGCGTGTTGACCGTGTTCTGGCTTGTCATCGTCGCGGGTGGGTATATCGGCGTGATCTTCCCCCTGTTGTCGATCCACACGCCGCTGGGCCTCGTGCTCCCGGCCCCGATCAGTTCCAACGAGATGGTCCAGGACATGATCGTCCGGCGGGTCTCCCAGTACAACCCGGACGGATGGGCCAAGCTCGATCCCCGGCCCAGCGCCCCGTTCCTCTACACGAACGGCTGGGGCAACGCCTATTCCATGCTCCTGCCCATCGTGATCGCCTACCTCGTCGAGGTGCGGGGGGAGCGGCGGTTCTGGTGGCTCCTCCTGGCCATCCCGGTGTCCCTGGTGCCGGCCTTCCTCACCCTCAACCGGGGGATGTTCCTGGGGCTCGGACTCGCGCTGGTCTACGTGGCCGTTCGCCTGGTCATCCGCGGCAACGGCAAAGCGCTCCTCGGCCTGCTCGCGCTCGCGGCCGTCGTCGCGGTCGCGTTCGCGACCCTGCCCATCGCCGAGCGACTCACCCACAGGATCACGGCCAGCTCGTCGACCGAGGACCGCGCGAACCTCTACCAGGAGGCATTCGACCGTACCCTCGATTCGCCCTGGCTCGGCTACGGGGCCCCGCGCCCCTCCGAAAAGGATGACGCGCCATCCGTTGGCACCCAGGGCCAGATCTGGATGGTCATGTTCTCGCACGGGTTCCCCGGGGTGGTTCTGTTCATGGGGTGGCTGGCCTGGGCCTACATCAGGTCGATCCGCGAACGTGACCCGGCAGGCCTGGCCCTCAACACCGTGCTGCTGGTCGTGCTCGTCGAGTCGCTCTACTACGGGATCATGACTGCGGGACTTGCGATCGCCATGATCGCCGCGGCGCTGACCATGCGTCCGGATGTCCTGCCCTCCGGTCTGCACAAGCACCGGTTGGGAAGGTTCGTCTGATGCCGGCGCAGTCGAGTGCGACGTTACCCAGCGTGAGCGTCGTCATCGCGACCCGCGGGCGGCCCGAGCTGCTCCGGTCGGCGGTGCGGGCCGCACTCGGACAGGAGTACGCGGGCGAGATCGAGGTGATCGTCGTCTTCGACCAGGTGGCCGTCGATCCCCTCGAGGATGTCGTCGTGCCGGCCGGTCCGCGAGCGCTCCGCACGATGTCGAACGACCGCACGCCGGGACTGGCCGGGGGCCGTAACACGGGGATCCTCGCCGCCGGCGGAGAGCTCACCTCATTCTGCGACGATGACGACGAGTGGCTCCCCACCAAACTGATCAGGCAGGTCCAGGCGTGGCGAGAGGACCCGGCTGCGGTTCTCGTGGCCACCGGCATCCGCATTGTGACGCCAGGCCGGACGGTCGATCGGCTGCCCCCCGAACGCACGGAATTCGCCGCCCTGTTGGCGTCGCGGATCACCGAAATCCACCCGTCCTCGTTCCTGCTCCGGCGTGCCGATCTGCTCGGCCGCATCGGCCTGGTCGACGAGGTGCTGCCGACGTCCTATGGGGAGGATTACGACCTTCTGCTCCGGGCCACCCGCGTCGGCCACATCCTGGGAATACGGGAGCCGCTGGTCATCATCCATTGGAACCGAGCGTCGTTCTTCTCGGGGAAGTGGCAGGGGATCGCGGACGGACTCAGCTACCTGCTCGACAAGCATCCGGAATTCGCCGGCAGCGCCGCCGGGTCAGCCCGGATCGAGGGCCAGATCGCCTTCGCGCTGGCCGCCCTCGGGCAGCTGGCCGGCGCGCGCAGCTGGGCCGGTCGCGCCATCCACCACGACCGCTCCCAACTGCGCGCCTACGTGGCGATGGCCATCGCCGCGCGCCTGGTGCCCGCCGGGCCGCTGGTCAACGCCGTCAACCGCCGCGGCCGCGGCCTCTGAGGCGCGGCCGCTGCGACTGCGTCGGCGCTTCTGAACGTCGGCGCTTGCGCACGTCAGCGCCTGAAGACCCTGACGTAGTCGACCTGGTAGTTCGCGGGGAAAGCCGTGTTGGCATCGGGCGAGCCGGGCCACGTGCCGCCGACGGCCATGTTGAGCCGGAGGTAGAACTTGCCCACGAACGCCTTGTCAATCCACGACGTCGTGCTGAGGGTGCGCGTGTAGGTCAGGGTCCCGTCGACGAACCACTTGATCGAACCCGGCGCCCATTCGACCGCGTAGTTGTGGAAACCATCGGCGAAGTTGCCGCTGGCGAGCTTGTGCACTTGGGACTGCTTCCGGTGGGTTCCCACGTAGTCGTAGTGGATGGTCTGGGAAACCTTGTCGGCGCTGTACGGGTCGCTCTTGCCGGTGCCGATCAGCTCGAGGATGTCGAGCTCGCCGATCCCGCCGGCGGCCGGGCGCATCCAGTAGGCCGGCCACAGTCCCTTCGAGGTTCCCTGTGTGGTCGGCATCTTCGCGCGGATCTCGAACCGTCCGTACTGGAAGGCGAGCTTGTTCTTCGTGTGCAGCATGGCCGAGGTGTACGTGCGCCCGGCGGGGAAACGCGTGTCGCGCGTGCCGCACGTGATCGGAGTCGCCTCTTTGCGCGCCGCGATCGTAAGGAGGCCGCTGGATACCTTGACGTTCTGCGGCCGGTCCATCAGGCAGGCGAGCTCCTTGTTCCCGTCGCCGTAGGTTGATCTGTTCGCGACGTTCCATACGGCGCGATTGAGCGTGGTGCCGGAGAACTCGTCGGCCCAGGCCAGCTTCCATCCGGCCGGGGCGGTCGCGGCCGAGGCGAGGCTCACCGTCGGCTGGACCGCCGGTGCCGCCTGGGCGGGGAGACTCACGGCCGACAGGGCCAGAACCGTGAGGGTCGCTGTCGACACTCCGATCGTTCGTGCGACGCCGCGGCGCCCGTCCGGGGTCCTGCCGGGCGCCCTCCGGGAGCGCGTGAATCCGAATGGTGACATGAGTCACTCCTTGCCGCTGTTGTGAGTAGGTGGTGAGCGGCAGAGCAGTATGCATGACAAGCGGGTATGGCTCGGTGGCTACATAAGATTTGGAACGCCCAGGACAATCGTCACACGGACCAGTAGCTGAGCGTTAGTCAAGTATTCCCCCTCTGGGGGGACTCTCAGGTTGGTGCGGCGGGCGCCAGGGCGCCGGCTGCTAGCGCCGGCGCACCGCCTCGGCCTCGCGCGGGGGCGCCGACAACGCGTCGAGCGCGTGGCGGAGCGCGGTGCTCGAGGTGCTCATCGTGTAGGGGAAGTAGACCACCTCGACACCCACCTCGGCGAACGCTTGCTCGAGGCGCAGCCCCCGTTCGGTTCCCTTCCAGTCGTCTCCCTTGAAGTAGATATCGAAGTGCACCGATCGCCAGGTGTCCAGCTTGTCCAGAAAGGTTTCCTCCACGGCCTCATCAACAAACGAGACGTGGCGCACGATTTCCAGCCGCTCCGAGAGGGGGACAATCGGGCGCCGGCCTTTGACGAGCTCGAGAAGTTCATCGGACACGACTCCCGCGATGAGGTAGTCGCACTGGCTCTTTGCATGCTTGAGGATGTTCAGGTGGCCGACATGGAACAGGTCGAAGGCGCCGCCGGCGTAGCCGATTCGATGTGACATGTGTGCTCCTTGGGATCGGGTGAGGGGCATGATCAGTACGCCCCCGTCGGGCGGAGGACGACCTTGACGGTGCGCCACAGGATGAGCAGGTCTCCGGGGAGGGACCAGTTTTCGACGTAGAACAGGTCGAGCCGTACGCTCTCGTCCCAGGACAGGTCCGAGCGGCCGTTGACCTGCCACATGCCGGTCAGCCCCGGTTTGATGTAGAGACGCCGATGTACATGTCGCTCGTAGCACTCCACCTCGGTCGGCAGCGGCGGGCGCGGGCCCACCAGGCTCATGTCCCCGACGAAGACGTTCCAGAGCTGGGGCAATTCGTCGAGGGAGTACTTGCGGATCACGCGCCCCACCCGGGTGATCCTCGGGTCATGGCGGATCTTGAACAGCGCACCGGATGCTTCGTTCAGTTCGCGGAGGCCGGCCAGGTCATCCTCCGCGGTCCGGACCATCGAGCGGAACTTGACCATGGTGAACGTGCGCCCGTTGCGGCCACAGCGCTCCTGCAGGAACAGCGCGGGACCCGGGCTTTCGACTCTGACCAGGATGCCGATCGCCAGGAGCAGGGGCAACAGCACGAGGAGCCCCAGTCCGGAGGCCACCAGGTCGAGCATTCGCTTGAGTGCGTGCCTGGCGCCATCGAAGTGCGGGATCTCCACGTGGATCAACGGCAGGCCTTCAACCGGACGAAAATGGATGCGGGGTCCGGCGACATCCGTCAACCGGCTCGACAGCACCAGCTCGGCCGAGGTGCCTTCCAGGTCCCAGGCGAGGTTGCGGATGTACTGGCTTCCGCCCTCGGGGGCTCCGGCCACGATCACGCTGTCGACACCCATGCTCGCCGCCGCGCTCGCGACCCGGCTCAAGTCGGCGACGACGGGCACCTCGTGCTGCCCGGCCATCACCGCGGGGCCGCCGTCGCTCTCCAGCGCCGCACCCACCACGCAGTAGGCCGCGCCGGACTTGGCGTCGATCTGGCCGATCACGTAGTCAACGTCCTCGCGTTTGCCGACCACGATGACCCGCGAGAGATAGTGTCCGAAGAGCCGTTGGTGCAGCAGCCATTTTCGCCACAGCCAGCGTTCGAGCGTGAGGGCGGCCAGGCCGAGGGGCAGGGCGACGAGGAAGTAATCGCGCGCGGAGTGGACCTGGAAGAGCAGGAAGCCGATCGCGAGCAGCCCGAAGGCCAGTGCGCTCGCGTTGATCACCCGCTTGTACTCGGTGGCGCCGACCCCCACGACTCGCGAGTCCCTGGTGTGGAACGTGCCGAGGGTGAGGATCCAGGTGGCGATGATGAGCAGGGAGACTCCCCAGTACTCGGCGTGCTGACCGAGGTCGGCCGCGGAAGCACCCTCGGAGCCCAGGTGCGCAGCCAGCCCCGTTGCGACGGCGGCCGCGATGACCCCGGCGTCGGTCAGGAGGAGCGTGGTCCGGTATCGCCTGGCCCAGGCCAGTCCGGAGGAGTGCGTGTCGACGCTGCGGGCCGGATTCGGAGGCGCCTCGGTGTCCACGAGCCGCAGTCGCGGGATGTGCCAGGCCGGCGCCGCGGTGATGAACGGAAGCCGGGGCCTCGGGTCGGTCATCGCGCCCTCACCGTCCCCGCCGCGAGGCGCAGCGAGGCGCGGTGGGTGCCGGAGCGGGTGCTCCCGCCCGGGCGGGGGCTGGATCCACGGGGTCGACGAAGAGTCGACGCATAAGCGACGTATTCACGGGCATTCCCTGCATTTCGGGTTTACAGGTCAGTGTCTTGTTGTGCAGATCTGATGAATTCTCACCTCTGTACACGGCGAACATACCCCGATCCGGGGGCCCGGCGCTGTAACCCCTACGGGGGCCATGGCGGAGGAGCCCCCGGAGCGTGGGTGCACACCCCGTTCGGGGGGCGCGACGGGTGTGCCCCTGTGCGCGCAGCAGGTCGTGACCGCCTGGCCGCCTGGCCGCCGATTGAGATCCGGGTGGTGGTCGTCATTGCGCCCTCGCCCGGTGCTCAGGTATGACTGAGCACCCCGTTGTTCTCCACGTACCGTTCTCCGGTGGCGGGGCAGACGTACGTCCCGTCGCCTGCGTCCTGCAAGCGGGCGCCGCTGCGGCCGACCCAGCCGATGCGCCGGGCGGGAACCCCGGCAACGAGCGCGTAGTCGGGCACGTCCCGTGTCACCACCGCGCCGGCGGCCACCATCGCCCACCGCCCGATGGTGAGGGGCGCGACGCAGACCGCACGGGCGCCGATGGAGGCACCCGTGCGCACGGTCACGCCGACCATTTCCCAATCGACGGCGGCCTTCTGGGTGCCGTCGATGTTGACAGCGCGGGGGAAAAGGTCGTTTGTGAACACGGCAGCCGGGCCGATGAAGACCCCGTCCTCGATGAGCGCCGGCTCATAGACGAGCGCGTAATTCTGCACCTTGCAGTTCTTGCCGAGGATGACTCCCGGCCCGACGTAGGCGCCTCGCCCGAGGATGCAGCCCGGGCCGAGTCGAGCGTACTCGCGGACCTGCGCGAGGTGCCAGATCACGGTGTCGGGTTCGATGATCGCGCTGGGGTCGACGTCGGCCGTCGCCGCGATCCGTGGCGGATGGCCGGGGCCCTGTGCCGGGGACGCTGCCATCCCCGGACCGGCAGTCAGATTGCTCATCAGTACGCCCCCACGGGATGGATGACGACCTTGAAGGTGCGCCAGATGATCATCAGGTCGCCCGCGAGCGACCAGTTCTCGACGTAATAGAGGTCGAGTCGGACGCTCTCCTCCCAGCTGAGGTCGGAGCGGCCGTTGACCTGCCACATTCCGGTGAGCCCCGGCTTGATGTAGAGGCGGCGGTGAACGTGGTTCTCGTAGCCGCGTACCTCGGCGGGCAACGGCGGGCGCGGGCCGACCAGGCTCATGTCGCCGACGAGCACGTTCCACAGCTGGGGAAGCTCGTCGAGTGAGTACTTGCGCAGCACCCGGCCCACCCTGGTCACGCGCGGGTCGTCCTTGATCTTGAACAACAGTCCGGAGCCCTGGTTGAGATCCCGAAGCACCGACAGGTGGTCTTCGGCATTGGGCACCATCGACCGGAATTTGAGCATCGGAAAGGTGCGGCCGTTACGCCCGACCCTTTCCTGGCGGAAGATGACCGCCCCGGGGCTCTCTGCCCGAATCGCGATCGCCACCGCGGCCAGAAGGGGCATCAACAGCACGATCGCCACGCCGCAGACGGCAACGTCGAGGGCGCGCTTGAGGACGTGCTTTCCCCCTTCGAACTGGGGGATCTCAACGTGGATCAGCGGCAGGCCTTCGACGGGGCGGAAGTGGATGCGGGGGCCGGCAACATCCGTCAGCCGGCTCGAGAGCACCAGCTCGGCGGATGTCCCCTCCAGCTCCCAGCCCAGGTTGCGGATGTAGTGGCTCCCACCCTGGGGGTGTCCGGCCACGATGACCGTGTCGACCCCCATGGCCGCCGCGGCTTCGGCCACGTGATCGAGGTCGGCAACGACCGGCACCTCATGGTCGCCGGCGTTGACGGTTCCCCCGGTGCCCTCCTCGAGCGCGGCGCCCACGACGTGATACGCGGCGCCGGATTTCTCATCGATCTGATTGGCCACGTACTCCACGTCATCGCGTTTGCCGACGACGATCACCCGGGCCAGATAGTGGCCGAAGTGCCGCTGGTGGAGAAGCCATTTGCGCCAGAGCCAGCGCTCAAGCAGGAGTCCGACGACGCCCAGGGGCAGGGCCAGGATGAAGAAACCGCGGGCTATATCGACCTGGAACACGAGAAAGGCGATGGCGAGCATCCCGAAGGTGAGCGCGCTCGCGTTGGCGA
Source organism: Cryobacterium psychrotolerans (assembly GCF_900101115.1). GTDB lineage: Bacteria > Actinomycetota > Actinomycetes > Actinomycetales > Microbacteriaceae > Cryobacterium > Cryobacterium psychrotolerans. The sequence goes on along the minus strand of NZ_FNFU01000009.1, from coordinate 40,305 downwards.
CCTGCTTGTATTCCGAGGCCCCGATCCCCACGACCCGGGAATCCCGGGTGTGGAACGCAGCGAGCGTGGCGACCCAGGTGGCCGCGATCAGGAGGGCCACCGCCCAGTAGTCCGCGCGGAGGCTTCCGATGGAAGCCTGGGCGCCCTCGACACCGAAGCGTGCGACCAGGGCCACCGAAACGGCCACCACAATGATGCCGACGTCCGTCACACGAAGCCTGGCCCGGTACTGCCTGGCCCAGCGGAGTCCGGAGGCCTGGGCGTACGCGGACGGCCGGGGCGTGAGCTCGGTGGCGGGGTCGACGAGCCTCAGCTTCGGGCGACGCCCGAGGGGCAGAGGGCCGATCAGCGGCAGGCGCGGCGTCGGATTCGTCATCGCGCACTCACCGCCCGGGGGCGGTCGGGTGCGCACGGTCGACGGAGGGGTCGACGAATTGTGGGTGGAGTCATCGGTCATTCCCTGCAGTTCGGGTTACAGGTTCAGGTTCAGGTGCGGGTGTGCGGGACCTCGCGGTCCATCGGGCGAGAGCTTCGGGGGCTCACGCCGGAAGCAGCCGGGGAACATGACGGAATCTCAGCTACTCACGTGGCGAACATACCCCGAATCCGCGGGGACGTGCTGTAGCCACTTCGGGGGCGAGTCTCGCCCGGACCGGAGCCGCCGCGGGCACAAAAAAGGCCACCCCCGAGTAGAAGCCTGGGAGTGGCCTTCGTGGCCCCGACCGGCGTCGATCCGGTGACCTTTCGATTTTCAGTCGAACGCTCTACCAACTGAGCTACAGGGCCAGAAAGAGACCTCGAGAGGTGACTTTCTAAGGCAAAAGCCCTTCCTTTCGAAAGGGCTTGTTGCTTTGCGACCCTGACCGGACTTGAACCGGCGACCTCCGCCGTGACAGGGCGGCGCGCTAACCAACTGCGCTACAGGGCCTCGCTATGAGAACCATTTTATAGTGTATTTCTATTTTCAATTGTGTAGCCCCAACGGGATTCGAACCCGTGTTAACGCCGTGAAAGGGCGCCGTCCTAGGCCGCTAAACGATGGGGCCGTGTCGTCACGAACCGCATGACTTCCGACGAGTAAGCATACGTTCCGGATGCTCGTTTGCCCAAATCGAGTCGCACACGGCGCGCCGCGCTTCCCACCGCGCCCGCGAATGGTCGCGGTTTCGCCGGTTCCGCGGGTTAGATTCGGGTCCGGCACCCGGTCCGGCGCCGGGCTGGGTACCGGACGCGGGACCGTTTTGTTACTGTGAACGGAGTTAACACAGTGACGTATGTGATTTGTGAGCGGTTGATCGGGGAATTATGAAGCGCACGGGAACTGCGATCGAGTCCGGGCCCGCGGCGCGCCTGATCGGCCGCCGAAGCGCAGCGTGGGCCGGGGTGACCAGGCGCCGCATCATGACCGTCATCGGATTCACCGCCGCACTGGTCATGGCCGTGACCCTCGCCAGCCCGGTCGCTCCGGCCCAGGCCGCCAAGTACCCGAGCTGGCAGGACCTGCAGAACGCGAAATCGAATACCTCCGCCGCGCGGGCCCAGGTGGCCGAGATCAGGAGCCTCATTGCCGGCCTGCAGACGCAGGTCGCGGAGACCCGGGCGGCATCCGATGCGCGTGCGGCCGAACTCGAAGTCGCGCAGGACGACCTGGACGAGGCCACGCGTCGCGCCGAGTCCCTCCAGGCGCAGGCCGACGAGAGCAAGAAGACTGCGGATGCCGCGACCCGGCAGGCCGGCCAGCTGGCCGCCCAGCTCTACCGAACCGGCGGCACCGACCTCAGCGTGAACCTGTTCCTCGACGGCGAGACATCCGGTAAAGGCGCTGACGAGCTGCTGTCGAAGCTGGGCAGCATGAGCAAACTGGTCGAGCGCAGTGCGGATATTTACGATCAGGCCCAGACCGCCAAGAACACGGCCCAGGCGCTGGGGGACCAGGCGAAGGTCGCCAAGACCGAGCGGGAGAAGCTCCGCCGAGCCGCCGAGGACGCCCTCATCGCAGCCCAGGCCGCGGCGGACGCCGCGGCGGGTGCGCTGGCAGAATCCGAGGACAAGGGCGTTGAACTCGCCGCGCAGCTGACGTTCATGCAGGACACGGAAGCCAAGACCGCCGAGGGCTACCGGGCCGGCGTCGCCGAGCGCAAGCGCCTGGCCGCGATCGAGGCCGCGCGGGTCGCCGCGGCGGCGCGCGCTGCCGCTGCCAGGGCCGCCGCGGCGCGGGCGGCCGCGGCTGCTGCGGCAGCTGCAGCCGGCGGAGGCGGCGGTTCAACCGGCGGTGGCGGCGGAGGCGGCGGAGACTGGGTTTCGCCCGCATACGGTCGGATCACCGCCGGGTACGGGCCGCGCCCGAGGATCTGCAGCAGCGGAGGGTGCAGTTCCAGCTACCACTCTGGCACCGACCTGGGCACGGGCTGCTACGCTCCGATTTCCGCCGCGCACTCGGGCCGGGTCATGTACGCCGGCCGGCTCGGCACCTACGGGAACTACGTGCTCATCGACCACGGCGGCGGCGTCTCGACCGGCTACGCGCACATCCGCGACGGCGGAATCTTCGTCCGCAACGGCCAGCGGGTCGGAACGGGACAAGCAATCGCGAGCACGGGAAGCACGGGGGCGTCCACCGCCTGCCACCTGCACTTCGAGGTGCGCGTCAACGGCGGCCGCATCAACCCCGTGCCGTTCATGGGCGCCCGCGGCGCCTGGCTCGGCTGACCTGACGCGCAGGTTGAGTTGCGGACAAAGACCCTTCAATTTCCGAACGAAGGTACTTTCTCCGCAACTCAGCCCGAGGCGCGATGGTGAGAGGGGTTAGTGCCCCTCGGCGGCAAGCTTCGCGATGCCGTCGATCACGATCTGCTCGGCCTCGGCCGCGTCGCCCCAGCCCTCGGTCTTGACCCACTTGTTCGGTTCGAGGTCCTTGTAGTGCTCGAAGAAGTGCTCGATTTCCTTGCGGGTGTACTCCGGGATGTCGGTGACGTCCTGGATGTGCGCCCAGCGCGGGTCGCCGGCGGGGACGGCGATGACCTTGGCGTCGGAACCGCCGTCATCGGTCATGTTGAACACACCGACGGGCCGAACCGACACTCCGACGCCGGGGAACAGCGGGTAGTCGAGGAGCACGAGCACGTCGACGGGGTCGCCGTCAAGGCCGAGCGTGTTCTCGAAGTAGCCGTAGTCGGTGGGGTACATGAAGCTCGTGTAGAGCACCCGGTCCAGGTACACGCGCCCGGTCTGGTGGTCAACCTCGTACTTGTTTCGGCTCCCGCGGGGGATTTCGATGACTGCGTCGTATTCGGCCATGGCCTGATATCTCCTCGGTGGTCTAAGTCTGCGGATAACGTTACTGGATGGAGTCTGCACAGCGCCCGCGGTTGTCCCCGGCGATCGCCGATGTGCGCCGAGCGGTACGCGGCCTGCTTCCAGCGGACGGGCTGGTGCTGGTGGGGCTGAGCGGCGGCGCGGATTCCCTCGCCCTCGCCGCGGCCACGGCCTTCGAGGCGCCCCGTGCGGGCCCCGGCGCCGGCGCAGTCATCGTGGACCACGGCTTGCAGCACGGGTCGGCGGAGGTGGCGGAGGCCGCGGCGCGCCAGGCCCGGGAACTCGGCCTCGGCCCGGTGCTCGTGCTGCCGGTGACGGTCCAGGCCGAGGGTGCGGGGGAGGGGCCGGAGGCTGCGGCGCGCTCGGCCCGGTACGCCGCCTTCGACCGGGCGCTCGCGGAGACCGGTGCACGCCACATCCTGCTCGGGCACACCCTCGACGACCAGGCCGAGACCGTGCTGCTCGGGCTCGCCCGGGGATCGGGTCCGACGAGCCTCTCGGGCATGGCCGCGCAGAACGGCCCGTACCTGCGTCCCCTGCTCGGCATCCGTCGCCGGCAAACCCGCCAGGCCTGCCTCGACGCGGGCCTCGTCCCCTGGGAAGACCCGCACAATTCCGATCCGCGCTACGGGCGCGTTCGCGTGCGCGACACGGTGCTGCCGATCCTCGAACGCGAGCTGGGTCCCGGGGTCGCAGGCGCCCTCGCCCGGACGGCCGATCAGCTCCGGGAAGACGCCGAGGCCCTCGACGCGCTCGTGCGTGAACTCGCCCCGGAGATCTGCGAACCGGCCGAGGCCGGGATCGCGATCTCGGTGGCCGCGCTCGCGGCGAACCCGCCCGCCCTGCGGCAGCGGATCATTCGCTTCGTGGCCGAAAGCGAGTTCGGCGTCTCCCTCGAACGTGTCCACACGCTGGCCGTCGCCCGCCTGGTGACCGACTGGCACGGGCAGGGGGCGCTCGACCTGCCAGGCGTTAGAGTTGTCAGGCAGCACGGCTGGCTGATTCTCAGCAGACCCGGACACGCTCACAGCAAAGGACCTTCTCGCTCCCATGGAACCTCGCGACATTGATGGCGACCTCACCGAAATCCTGATCGAGGAGGAGCAGATCCGCGATCGACTCGCCGAGCTCTCCCGGCGGATCGAGGATGACTACGCGGGCAAGGACCTGCTGCTCGTCGGAGTCCTCAAGGGCGCCGTGATGGTCATGGCCGACCTGGCCAGGGAACTCAAGCACCCCATCGCGATGGACTGGATGGCGGTCAGCTCCTACGGCTCCGGCACCGCGTCCAGCGGGGTAGTGCGCATCCTCAAGGACCTGGACACCGACCTGACCGGGCGCCACGTGCTCATCGTCGAGGACATCATTGACTCGGGGCTCACCCTGTCCTGGTTGCTGGCCAACCTGAATTCCCGCGGTCCGGCATCCGTTGAAATCTGCGCCCTGCTCCGCAAGCCCGAGGCCGCGCGGGTCGAGATCGACGTGAAATACGTGGGTTTCGAGATCCCGAACCAGTTTGTCGTCGGCTATGGCCTCGACTACGCGGAGAAGTACCGCAACCTGCGTTCGGTCGGCGTGCTGGCCAGCCACGTGTATGCCCCGGTGGAGCCGGCCACCGCCTGAAGCGACCGATCAGTTCACCTTTAGGCGAACACACGGCCTTTGCCCAGTGCGTGCGCGATAGCCTGTGAGCATCATGAACGTCAAGAAGCTTCTGCGCGGGCCCATTCTCTACATCGTCCTGGCGGTTATCGCCGTCTGGGTCGGGTCGAGCCTGATCACCATGTCCGGATTCCGCGAGGTCTCGACCCAGGAGGGACTCGAGTTCCTGAAGGACGGGAAGGTCGCCGAGGCGAAGATCGTCGACGGCGAGCAGCGGGTCGACCTCACCCTCACCGAGGCCGACGGGGAGCTGGGCAAGGAAGTCCAGTTCTACTACGTCGCCCCGCGTGGCGAGGAAGTCGTGGCGGCGGTGACCGAGGCGAACCCCAAGAAGGGCTTCACCGACGAGGTGCCGCAGCCGAACTGGTTCCTCTCCATGCTCGGCTTCCTGCTGCCCCTGCTCCTGATCGGCGCGTTCTTCTGGCTGATGCTGTCCGGAATGCAGGGCGGCGGCAACAAGATCATGCAGTTCGGAAAATCCAAGGCCAAACTCGTCTCCAAGGAGAGCCCGCAGGTCACCTTCGCGGATGTCGCGGGAGCCGACGAGGCAATCGAGGAACTCGAGGAGATCAAGGACTTCCTCAAGGAGCCCGCGAAGTTCCAGGCCGTGGGCGCGCGAATTCCGAAGGGCGTGCTGCTCTATGGCCCTCCCGGCACCGGTAAGACGCTGCTCGCCCGAGCCGTCGCCGGCGAGGCCGGCGTGCCGTTCTACTCCATCTCGGGTTCCGACTTCGTCGAAATGTTCGTCGGCGTCGGCGCGAGCCGTGTTCGCGACCTGTTCCAGCAGGCCAAGGAGAACGCCCCCGCGATCATCTTCATCGACGAGATCGACGCCGTCGGCCGCCACCGCGGCGCCGGCATGGGCGGCGGACACGACGAACGCGAACAGACTCTCAACCAGTTGCTGGTCGAGATGGACGGCTTCGACGTCAAGGCCAACGTCATCCTGATCGCGGCGACGAACCGCCCGGACATCCTCGACCCCGCGCTGCTGCGCCCGGGCCGCTTCGACCGCCAGATCGGTGTCGACGCCCCCGACATGCTCGGCCGCAAGCACATCCTCGAAGTGCACGCCAAGGGCAAGCCGATGGCTGCCGGCGTCGACCTCGAGGTGCTCGCCCGCAAGACGCCCGGCTTCACGGGCGCCGACCTGGCCAACGTGCTCAACGAGGCCGCGCTGCTCACCGCGCGCTCCAACGCCCAGCTGATCGACAACCGCGCCCTCGACGAAGCCGTCGACCGGGTGATGGCCGGTCCGCAGCGCCGCAGTCGCGTGATGCGCGACAAGGAAAAGCTGATCACGGCCTACCACGAGGGCGGCCACGCGCTCGTGGCGACCGCGATGCGCAACACCGACCCGGTCACCAAGATCACCATCCTGCCGCGCGGCCGGGCCCTCGGCTACACGATGGTCATGCCCACCGAAGACCGCTATTCCGTCACCCGCAACGAACTGCTCGACCAGCTGGCCTACGCCATGGGCGGTCGCGTCGCCGAGGAGATCATCTTCCACGACCCCACCTCCGGCGCCTCCAACGACATCGAGAAGGCCACGGCCACCGCCCGCAAGATGGTCACCGAGTTCGGGATGAGCGCGGCCGTCGGCCCGATCAAGCTCGGCCAGGGCTCCGGCGAGGTCTTCCTCGGCCGTGACATGGGTCACGGGCGCGACTACTCCGAACGGATGGCCGAGCGCGTCGACGACGAGGTGCGCCAGCTGATCGAGGACTCGCACGACGAGGCCTACGAGGTGCTGGTCACCAACCGCGACATTCTCGACAAGCTGGCCGCCGAGCTGCTCGAGCACGAAACGCTCGACCAGACCGCCCTCGCCGCGATCTTCGCGAACGTCGTCAAGCTGCCGCCGCGCCCGCAGTGGCTCTCCAGCGACAAGCGCCCCGTCTCCGATCGGCCGCCGATCGCGATGCCCGCACCGAAGGTTGCCCTCGAGGGCGCCGCGGCGTCGACGGACGCCGGCGAAGGCTCGGGCAAACCCAGGCGCGAGCCCACCCGCGCACCGCGCCCCGCGACCGCCTAGGCCGCCCTGTGGCAGTGGACAAGGCGCGCATCGAGGCCGCCGTCGCCGAGATCCTCGCTGCCATCGGAGAGGATCCGGCCCGGCCGGGCCTGGAAACGACCCCGCGGCGGGTCGCGGAGGCCTATGCCGAGCTCTTCGCCGGGCTGGAGCAGGACCCGCTGGCGCCCCTGCGGGACACCATCCCGGTCGGACCGGACACGGGGGAGCTTGTGCTCCTGCGCAATATCTCGTTCCGTTCCACCTGCGAGCACCACCTGCTTCCGTTCATCGGCACGGCCCACCTGGCTTACCTGCCGAGCGACCGCGTGGTCGGCCTCGGCCGGCTGCCCGCCGTCGTCGAGATCCTCGCGGCGCGCCCCCAGGTGCAGGAACGGCTGACCGAGGAGATCGCGGAGGCGCTGCAGGCCGGCCTGCGGCCCCGGGGAATCCTCGTCGTCCTCGATGCCGTCCACGGCTGCGTGAGCGCCAGGGGCCAGCGGCAGGTCAGCAGCTCGACCGTCACGATGGCATCCCGAGGCGAACTCACCGACCCGGTGGCCCGTGCCGAAATCATCGCGCTGATCGGAGCCGGAGGGTGACTCTGGTCATGGGGGTGCTCAACGTCACACCGGATTCCTTCAGCGACGGGGGCAGGTGGTCGAGCACGGACGCCGCCATCCGGCACGCCCTGACCCTCCAGGGCCAGGGCGCGGACATCATTGACGTCGGTGGTGAGTCCACCCGGCCCGGTGCGACCCGGGTGTCGCCCGCCGAGGAACAATCCCGGGTGATCCCGGTCATCACCGAGCTCACCCGTGCCGGAATCACGGTGAGCGTCGACACACTGAACTCGGAAACAGCCCTCGCCGCCGCGACGGCCGGCGCGAGCATCATCAACGACGTGTCCGGCGGCCTCGCCGACCCGGAGATGGCGTCCGTCGCGGCTCGCACGGGGTTGCGCTTCGTGGCGATGCACTGGCGGGGGCACGCCCACGAGATGGAGGCGCTGGCCTCCTACACGAACGTCGTCACCGACGTGCGGGACGAACTCGCAGAGCGGGTCGGCGCGCTCGTGCGAGCCGGCGTGGCCCGGGAGCGCATCCTGCTCGACCCCGGCCTCGGTTTCTCCAAGCGGCCCGAACACAACTGGCAGGTCCTCGCCCACCTCGCCGCTTTCGACGAGCTCGGCCTTCCGGTGCTCATCGGCGCCTCACGAAAGCGGTTCCTCGCCACGGCGCTCCCGGCCGACGCGCCCGTCCTCGCCCGCGACCTGCCGACCGCCGTGGTCAGCGTGCTGGCGGCCCAGGCCGGGGCGTGGGGGGTTCGCGTGCACGACGTTGCCGGCACGCGGGCGGCCTTGAACGTGCTCGCCCTCGCCGGTTCCGACAGAATGGTCCCATGAGCACCGACTCGATCATTCTCACCGGGCTGCGAGTCAACGCACACCACGGCGTCTACGAGTTCGAGAAGGAGAAAGGCCAGGATTTCGTCATCGACGTCACGGTCTGGCTGGACCTCGCCCGGGTGGGCGACGACGTCAGCCAGACGATCCACTATGGCGAGCTGGCCGTCGAGGTCACCGAAGCCGCCACACGCGACCCGGTCGACTTGATCGAAACCGTCGCCGAGCGGATCGCCGCCGTGGTGCTCGCCCACGAGGCGGCCGAGCGGGTGCAGGTGACGGTGCACAAGCCCGACGCGCCGATCTCGGTGCCGTTCACGGACGTCGCGGTGCGCATCGAGAGAACGCGCTCATGACCCCCGCGCCCGACGCGCCGGTATCCGTCGTGCTCGCCCTCGGCAGCAATCTCGGCGACCGCGCCGCGATCCTGGTCGACGCGGCGAGGGCCATCGCCGACCTCGAGAGGCTCGAAGTGGCCGGCGTCTCACCGGTCTTCGAGAGCGCCGCCGTGAAGCCGGACGGGGTGGACCCCGCCGCGCCGCCGTACCTCAACGCGGTGGTCACCGCACGCTACACCGGCGACCCGCACGAGCTGCTTGACGCGATCAACGGCATCGAGGACGCCCATGGCCGGGTGCGCACCGAGCGGTGGGGGGACCGCACCCTGGACATCGACATCATTGTCTTCGGCGAGCTGGAACTCTCCGACGACCGGCTCACGATTCCTCACCCCCGGGCCTGGCAGCGCGACTTCGTGCTCGCGCCGTGGCTTGCGCTCGACCCTGACGCCGCCATCCCGGGCCGCGGCCGCGTCGACGAGCTGCTCGCGGCGGCCGCGAGCAGCGTGCGTCGGCAGGGTAGCGCGCCGGGCCTGGACGGCCGGCCATGAAACGCAGTAGTCCCACCCCGCTGATCGCCCTCTGGCTGCTCGGCAGTGTCGTCGGCTTCCTCCTGGAAGTCACCGCGGCGGCATCCGGGGCGCCCATCCTCCTGCCGCCCCCGTCGATGGCCGCCACCCTCGCGGTGATCGGCATCATCGTGGTCGTGCTCGCCTGGCCGATCCGCCAGGCGACGAAAGCGACGAAAGCGACGAAGGGTACCGTGAAGCGCCGCGTCGACCCCTTCAGGGCCATGCGGGTCGCGGTGCTCGCCAAGTCCTCCAGCTTCAGCGGCTCGCTCTTCCTCGGCGGCGGCCTCGGAGTCCTCTTGTACGTCCTTACCCGCACGGTGGTGCCGAACCTGTCCTCGCTGTGGCTCGCAATCGGCACGACAGTCGGTGCGGCCATTCTGCTCGCCGGCGGTCTCGTCGCCGAACACTTCTGCACCCTCCCGCCGGACAAACCGGAAGACGAGCGGCAGGAAGAGGCCGGAGGGCTCCATGCCTGACCAGTCCGGGCGCCTCGACCTGGCCGCCGGCGCCGGCTGGCAGCGCGTCTCCCCCCGCTATGTGGTGGTGGAGATCGTCGGCACGATCGTCGGCGGACTCCTCGCCTGCGCCGCGGCGGCTGCGCTCTGGCTGATGTTCGAGTTTCAGTGGGCGTTGTACGCGGGTGCCGGCGTGGCCGTGATCGCCCTGGTGACCCTGATCCTCGAGCCGCGCCGGGTCCGATCCATCGGCTACCAGCTGCGTCAGGACGACCTCCTGTTCCGCCGCGGCATCATGTTCCAGCGATTCGTGGCCGTGCCGTACGGTCGGATGCAGCTGGTCGACATCACGCGCGGCCCGGTCGCCCGCTGGCTGGGCCTGGCCGATCTCAAACTCGTGACCGCGGCGGCGACAACCGGCGTCGCGATCCCCGGCCTCACCGAGGAAGACGCGGAGAGCCTCCGCGATCGGCTCGTCGACCTGGCCGAAAGCCGCCGGGCCGGACTGTGAGCTCGCTGGCCGACGGCGAGTGGCATCGACTCCACCCGGCGACTCCGCTCCTCCGCGGGGGCATCTTCGTTTTCGCGGCCATCGGATTCATCCTGGCGAACCTGCGCGAACGCGTACTCGACGTCGTCTTCGGCATCCCGGTCGGCAGCGCCGATCCGCTGGAGGAGATCTACCGCCGCGGGTCGGTCGGCTGGGCCCTGCTCGCCGTGGCCGGCGCTCTCGTCGTCATCCTGATCGCGTTCTCGCTCAGTTGGCGGGCGCACACCTTCCGGGTGAACGACGAGATCGTCGAGGTGCGCAGCGGGATCGTCTTCCGGAGCAACCGCAAGGCGCGGCTCGACCGGATCCAGGGCGTCAACATCGAACGCCCCCTCATCCCGCGGCTGTTCGGCGCCGCCAAGCTCGAAGTGAGCGTCGCCGGGCAGGACGCCAATGTCCCGCTGGCGTACCTCGGCTCGGCCCGGGCGGACGAGCTCCGCCGCGACATCCTGCGCCTCGCGTCCGGCGCCCGCCGACCCGCCGCGGAGTCCGTCGAGCCTGCTCGGGAGCCGGGCGAGGGCCCCTCGGAACCCGGGGTGACGGTGGGCGGCTTCGCCCGCGACCGCGTCGTCGAGTTCCTGGCGCCGGAGCTCGACCCGGATGCCGCCCCGCCGGAGTCCGTCGTGCGGATCCCTCCCGCCAGGCTGTTCGGATCGATCGTGCTCAGCGGCTTCACCGTCTTCCTCCTCGTCGGGGTCATCGCGCTCGCGGTCGGCGGCGCAATCGGCAGCAGCGGGTGGCTGCCGATCGCGATCGTTCCCGCCCTGATCGGCAGCGCGGGGTACTTCCTCTCCCGGCTGACCAGGTCGCTGCGCTTCAGCATCGCGGGCACCCCGGACGGCGTGCGGGTGGGCTTCGGCCTCCTCTCCACGAGCAACGAGACCCTTCCGCCGGGTCGGGTCCACGCGATCGGGATCTCGCAGCCGCTGCTCTGGCGGCCCTTCGGCTGGTGGCAGGTGCGGATCAACAAGGCCGGCCGTTCCGTGAGCCAGGGCGCTGCCGGCGAGGCCGGCACCACGGTGCTGCCGGTCGGCACCGCAGCCGACGTCGCCAGGGTGCTCGAACTCATCCTTCCCGGGTACACCGGCGAGGAGCAGGGCGCCGTGATCGAGAGCGGGATGCACTCGAGGGGCGGCAGCGACGGCTTCATCAATGCCCCGCGGCGCGCCGCCTGGCTGCGGCCGTTCTCCTGGCGGCGCACCGGGTACACGCTCTCCGCCGGCGCAGTGGTGCTCCGCCGCGGGATCGTCTCCCGCGAACTCATCCTCGTCCCGCTGGCCCGGCTGCAGAGCGTGCGCATCGACCAGGGACCGGTGAGGCGGATGCTCGGCCTCGCGTCCGCACGCCTGCACACCGTGGCCGGCCCCGTGTCGGCATCCCTCGCCGTCGTCGATGCCGAGGAGGCGGTGCGTCTGTTCGAGGCGGTCGCGGCGGGCGCGGTCAGCTGCGCCACCTCCGACACCAGCCATCGCTGGAACCACCCGACAGGAGTCTTCGAATGACCCAACGCCCCGGACGACTCGGAGTCGGCATCATCGGCGCCGGCCGCGTCGGCCCCATCCTCGGCGCGGCCCTGGCCGGCGCCGGCCATGCCATCGTCGGCATTTCCGCCATCTCGCAGGAGAGCCGCGACCGGGCGGAAGCGATTCTCCCGCTCGTGCCGATCCTGACCGTGCCGCAGATCGTCGAGCGCAGCGAGCTCGTGATCATCGCCGTGCCGGACGCCCAGCTCGAAAGCCTCATCGCGGGCCTCGCGGCCACGGACACCTGGCAGCCGGGGCAGCTCGTGCTGCACACCTCGGCGCGATTCGGCACGGCCGTCCTCGCCCCTGCCCGGGCGGGCGGCGCCATCCCGCTGGCGATCCACCCGGCCATGACCTTCACCGGAACGAGCATCGACATCGCGCGCCTGGCCGACAGCTACTTCGCCGTGACGGCCCCGACTCCGGTGCTGCCGATCGCGCAGGCGCTCGTCGTGGAGATGGGCGGCGAACCCGTGGTCGTCTCCGAAGGGGACCGGCCGAGCTACGCCGAGGCGGTGGAGACCGCGACCGCGTTCTCGACCGCGATCGTCGAGCAGGCTACGCGCATACTGGAGGGGATCGGAATCGAACGGCCGGGCGCGGTCATCGCACCGCTCGTTCGGTCCGCCATCGAGAATGCGCTGGCGCGCACGAGCCCCGACACCCTCGACCTGTCCGATTTCAGCCCCGATCCGAACTACCCGGAGGACGAGTGAGCCTGCCCATACCAGAGGTGATCGGCACGATCGCCGAGCTCCGCGACCGACTCAGCCTCACGACGCAGAACTTCGCCGTGGCCGGAGCCGATACCCGGGTGGTGCTGGTGCCGACCATGGGCGCCCTGCACGCCGGCCACCTGGCCCTCGCCCGTCGGGCCCGCGAACTGGGCGACACTGTGGTCGTATCGGTCTTCGTAAACCCGCTGCAGTTCGGTGCCGGCGAAGACCTCGACCAGTATCCGCGCACGCTCGACGCGGACGTGTCAGCCCTGGCCGAGCTGGGGGTGCCCTACGTGTTCGCTCCGACCGCGCAGGAGATGTACCCGGACGGCGCGGCCGAGACGCGGGTGGGCGCCGGGCCCGTCGGGTCGCTCTACGAGGGCGCCGCACGGCCGGGACACTTCGACGGGATGCTCACGGTCGTCGCCAAGCTGATCAACATCGTCGATCCCGACGCCGTCGTGTTCGGGCAGAAGGACGCGCAGCAGGTTCACCTGATCGAACGGATGGTCGCCGAGCTCAACTTCCGGGCGTCCGTCGATGTGGTGCCGACGGTGCGTGAGGAGGGCGGCCTGGCTCTCTCCAGCCGCAATCAGTACCTCGACCCCGTGCAGCGGGAGAGCGCCCGCTCGCTCTCGGCCGGCCTCGCCGCGGCGGCATCCGTCGCCTCCCAGGGCGCCCCGGCCGCGCTCGCCGCCGCGCACGCGGTCATCGACGCCCAACCACTCGTTAAGCTTGACTATCTCGTTGTCGTGCACCCGCAGACCTTCCTTCCGGTCGACGACGACTACCGCGGGCCGGCCAGGATGCTGGTTGCCGCGCTGGTCGGCACCACCAGGCTCATCGACAACGTCCCCCTCGACATCACCTAACCAACCACTGCCGACCGGCCGGGCCCCGCCCGTGCCGCAGGCCGACGGAGAACCATGAGCGAGCACCACGACGCAGCCCCTGCGGTCAGCACCGACGAGATCACCGACGAGATCACCGACGAAATCACCGAGCAGAAGGCCGTGCGCCTGGCCAAGCGCGAGCGGTTGAACGCCGCCGCGACGGGCCCCGGCGGCGGCGCGTACCCGGTCTCGGTGCCCGTGACCGACACCATCCCGGCCGTGCGCGCGCGCTACGGCGAGCTCGAAGCGGATGCCACAACCGGCGTCACGGTCGGCCTCGCCGGCCGGATCGTGCACCTGCGCAACACCGGCAAGCTGTGCTTCGCGAGCCTGCAGGCCGGCGACGGCAGCCGGATCCAGGCCATGGTGTCGCTCGGCGAGGTGGGGGAGGCCTCGCTGGCCGACTGGAAGGACCTCGTCGACCTGGGCGACCACGTCTTCGTCTCCGGCGAGGTGATCTCCTCCCGCCGCGGCGAGCTGTCGATCATGGTCACCGAGTGGCAGGTCGCGGCCAAGGCCGTGCTGCCGTTGCCGAACCTGCACAGCGAGCTGAGCGAGGAGACCCGGGTGCGCAGCCGCTACCTCGACCTCATCGCCAGGGAGCAGGCCCGCCGCAACGTGGTGCAGCGCTCGCAGGCCGTGGCCAGCCTCCGGGCGACGTTCACCGCGCGCGACTTCATCGAGATCGAGACGCCGATGCTGCAGGTCATGCACGGCGGAGCATCCGCCCGCCCGTTCGCCACCCACAGCAACGCGTTCGACACCGAGTTGTTCCTGCGCATCGCGCCGGAGCTCTTCCTCAAGCGCGCCGTCGTCGGCGGTATCGACCGCGTCTACGAAATCAACCGCAACTTCCGCAACGAGGGCGCCGACTCCACGCACTCGCCGGAGTTCTCGATGCTCGAGGCGTACGAGGCGTACGGCGACTACAACTCGATCGCGGACCTGACGCAGACCCTGATCCAGGATGCCGCGTTCGCGATCTCCGGTTCGCACGTCGTGACCTGGGCCGACGGCACCGAGTTCGACCTCGGCGGCGACTGGGACCGGATCAGCATGTACGACAGCCTCTCCGCAGCGGTGGGTGTCGCGATCTCCCCGGAGACGTCGATCGCCCAGCTCAAGGCCCTCGCCGACCGCGAGGGTGTCGACATTGACCACCCCATCCACGGCAAGTACGTCGAGGAGATGTGGGAGCACTTCGTCAAGGGCGGGCTCACCCGCCCCACGTTCGTGATGGACTTCCCCGTCGACACGAGCCCGCTGGTGCGCGGCCACCGCAGCATCGCCGGAGTCGTGGAGAAGTGGGACCTGTACGTGCGCGGCTTCGAGCTGGCAACCGGCTACTCCGAGCTCGTCGACCCGGTCGTGCAGCGGGAGCGATTCGTCGAGCAGACCAGGCTGGCCGCCGGCGGCGACCCCGAAGCGATGCGCCTCGACGAGGAGTTCCTGCGCGCGCTGGAATACGGCATGCCCCCGACCGGCGGTATGGGGATGGGCATCGACCGGCTGCTGATGGCCCTGACCGGCCTCGGCATCCGGGAGACAATCCTGTTCCCGCTAGTGAAGTGAGATTCTGATGAGCTATCTGCCCAAGGACGAGCTGAAGCCGGAAGACGGCAAAAAGGGGCCGTCGACGAACCGGATCATCGTCTGGGTGGTCGTCAGCGGCGTCGGCCTCTACCTGATCGTTTCCGGCGTCTACGGGATCCTGACCAAGTAACGACGACACCCCGCGAACCCGCAGTTGTGCGCGTTATAGCGACGTTTTAGCGCGCACAACTGCGTTTTCGCGGGGTACCCTAGGAGGACTATGGATGATTTCTGGGCCAACGCACTGGGGTCGCTCGCGCCCACCGTTTTGATCGGACTCGTTTTCTGGTTCGTGATGCGCGCCATCATCCATGCCGACCGCACCGAACGGAAGGCCTACGCGCAGATCGAAGCCGAAGAGCGCGCCAAACTCGGCCTCGCCTCGCACGACAAACCCGCCAACTAGGCCCGCATGCCCGACATCAACGGCACGACAATCATCGTCGCGCTGGCCGTGCTCGTGGACTTCGTCATCCGCGTCATCGCCATCATCGTCGTGCCCCGCAATCGCCGGCCCACCTCGGGCATGGCCTGGCTGCTCGCCATCTTCTTCCTCCCCTACATCGGCATTCTGCTCTTCCTCCTGATCGGCTACCGCACCCTGCCCAGGCGGCGCCTGGCCATGCAGGCGGAAATCAACCAGTTCATCATCGACAGCACCGACGGCATGGAACTGGTGCGGCGCGACCATGTGTGGCCGACCTGGCTGGAATCCGTTGTCGAGCTGAACCGCAACCTGGGCGCCATGCCGCTCGTCGGAGACAACACCGCCCGGCTGCTCGGCGACTACGAGGCCACATTCGCCGCGATGGTCAGCGACATCGACAAGGCCCGCAAGTACGTCAACGTCGAGTTCTACATCCTCGCCCTCGATCCCACCACCGCGCCGTTCTTCGACTCGCTCAAGCGGGCCGTCGACCGGGGCGTCACCGTGCGCGTGCTGATGGACCACATCCAATCCAAGCGCCAGGTCGGCTACAAGGAAACCATCCGCTGGCTGACCGAGGCCGGTGTCGAATGGGAGCTGATGCTGCCGCTGCAGCCGCTCAAGGGGAAGTGGCAGCGGCCCGACCTGCGCAACCACCGCAAGCTGCTGATCGTGGACGGCACGGTCGGGTTCATGGGATCGCAGAACATCATCGACCGCACCTACAACGCGCCCCGGAACATCCGACGCGGGCTCAAATGGAAAGACCTGATGACCCGGCTTGAGGGGCCGATCGTCGCCGGGCTCAACGCGATCTTCATCACCGACTGGTACAGCGAAACGAACGACCTGCTGACCCGGGAAATCCACCCGGTGCGGCAGCAACCGCTGTCCCAGGCGCTGGACTGCCAGCTCGTGCCCAGCGGGCCCGGCTTCGTGCGCGAGAACAACCTCCGGCTGTTCCTGGCCCTGCTCTACTACGCACAGGAACGCATCATCATCACCAGCCCGTACTTCGTGCCGGACGAGTCGATCATGTACGCGATCACGACGGCCACGCAGCGGGGCCTGCATGTCGAGCTGTTCGTCTCCGAGATCGGCGACCAGGCGCTCGTCCACCACGCCCAGCGCTCGTACTACGAGGAGTTGCTGCGCGCCGGAGTGCACGTCTACCTCTACAAGGCGCCCTACGTGCTGCACGCCAAGCACTTCACGATCGACGACGACGTCGCGGTGATCGGGTCCAGCAACATGGACATGCGATCGTTCAGCCTCAACTTCGAGATCTCGCTCATGGTGCGCGGCAAGTCGTTCGTTCAGGAAATGCGCTCCGTGGAAGACGGCTACCGGGCCGACAGCCGCGAACTCACCCTTGAGGAGTGGATGCGGCAGCCGCTGCGCTCCACCGTGCTCGACAATCTCGCCCGGCTGACCTCCGCCGTCCAGTAGCGGGCGGAGGTTCAGCCGCGGGTGTCGGGCAGGACCGACGCCGCCGTGGGTGTCGAGGAGCTGGTAGGCCGTGCGTGCCTGGACCAGCGCATCCGACTGGGCGATGGGAATGGTGCGGTCGACCTCCGGGATCCTCTCGGCCAGCGTGAAACCTTGCGCGACGAGTTGCTTCTTGACCGCGCCCAGGACGGGCGCCAGCTGGATGCCCACTTCGCCGGTCTCCCCGATCACCAGGGCAGCCGGCTCGTCACCTTGCAGTGCCGCTACGAGCTGGCTGTGGCTGACCCGCAGCGCCTCCTCCCAGACCTGCGCAAAGGCTTCCGAGATGACGACCTTTTCGGCCGCCGTTCGGATGAGGGAGCGAACGCCCTCCACGAAGCGGGTGGTGTCGGTAACCTCCGCCTTCGTCCAGAACGCGACCACGGCGACGGGCGCGAGCAGGGCCCCCAGCGCGATCAGCAGCACCGCGAAGAACCCGCGAACCCTGCCCCGCGCTCGCGTGCGGGGCAGCGTCGCGAGCGCCCCGGACTCCACCTGGCCCCGCAGACGGGCGTTCTCCGCGGTCAGGCGGGCGATCTCATCCTCGGGGTTCTCGGTGCGATTCATCGCAGCCCTCGCGCGCTTGCCCCACGCTTCGTCCTGCCATTATTTGCGCGGGTACGGCTGCTCGCAAGGGCAGACGGGGCCTGCGGCCGAGCATGGCCTCGGCTCCCCGCGCGCGTCATCCGTCACGCCTAGGGCGAACAAGCGCCTGCAACCCAGTTTCGCTGGTTACTCTCGATGTATCGGCGCCACAACTGCCCCTGGCGCCAAGGGAGTAATCATGTTCGAGAGATTCACCGACCGAGCTCGTCGCGTCGTCGTTTTGGCCCAGGAAGAGGCCAAGATGCTCAACCACAACTACATCGGCACCGAGCACATCCTGCTCGGGCTGATCCACGAGGGTGAAGGCGTCGCCGCGAAGGCCCTCGAGAGCCTGGGCATTTCGCTCGACGCCGTGCGCGAGCAGGTGCAGGACATCATCGGCCAGGGCCAGCAGCAGCCGACCGGGCACATCCCGTTCACGCCGCGCGCCAAGAAGGTGCTCGAGCTCAGCCTCCGCGAGGCCCTGCAGCTCGGCCACAACTACATCGGCACCGAGCACATCCTGCTCGGCCTCATCCGCGAGGGCGAAGGCGTTGCCGCCCAGGTGCTGGTCAAACTCGGCGCCGACCTCAACCGGGTGCGCCAGCAGGTCATCCAGCTCCTCTCCGGCTACCAGGGCAAGGAGCAGGTGCAGGTGGGTGCCAACGAGCAGCCGGCCGGCGCCGCGGGCAGCCAGATCCTCGACCAGTTCGGCCGCAACCTCACCCAGTCCGCACGCGACAACAAGCTCGACCCGGTCATCGGACGCGAGAAGGAAATCGAGCGGGTCATGCAGATCCTCTCCCGTCGCACCAAGAACAACCCCGTGCTGATCGGTGAACCCGGCGTCGGCAAGACAGCCGTGGTCGAGGGCCTCGCCCAGGCCATCGTCAAGGGCGATGTCCCGGAGACGCTGAAGGACAAGCAGCTCTACTCGCTCGACCTCGGTTCGCTCATCGCCGGCAGCCGCTACCGCGGTGACTTCGAGGAGCGCCTGAAGAAGGTCACCAAGGAGATCCGCACCCGCGGCGACATCATCGTCTTCATCGACGAGATCCACACCCTCGTCGGTGCGGGAGCCGCCGAGGGCGCGATCGACGCGGCCTCCATCCTCAAGCCGCTGCTCGCCCGCGGTGAGTTGCAGACCATCGGCGCGACCACGCTCGATGAGTACCGCAAGCACTTCGAGAAGGATGCCGCCCTCGAGCGTCGCTTCCAGCCGATCCAGGTCAACGAGCCGTCGTTGCCGCACACGATCAATATCCTCAAGGGGCTGCGCGACCGGTACGAGGCGCACCACAAGGTGTCCATCACCGACGGAGCCCTCGTGGCCGCGGCGAACCTCGCCGACCGCTACGTCTCCGACCGCTTCCTGCCGGACAAGGCCATCGACCTGATCGACGAGGCCGGCGCACGCCTCCGCCTCTCGATCCTGTCGAGCCCGCCCGAGCTGCGCGAATTCGACGAGAAGATCGCCGTGGTCCGTGCCGCCAAGGAAACCGCCATCGAGGAACAGGACTTCGAGAAGGCCGCAAGCCTGCGCGACGAGGAGAAAAACCTCCTCGGCGAGCGTCTGCGCCTCGAGAAGAAGTGGAAGTCGGGCGACGTCAAGACGACCGCGGTCGTCGACGAGGGCCTGATCGCCGAGGTTCTCGCGCAGGCCACCGGCATCCCGGTCTTCAAGCTCACCGAGGAAGAGTCCTCGCGGCTCGTCTTCATGGAGAAGGCCCTGCACCAGCGCGTCATCGGCCAGGAGGAAGCCATCTCGGCCCTCGCCAAGACGATCCGTCGCACCCGTGCCGGGCTCAAGGACCCGAAGCGCCCGAGCGGTTCGTTCATCTTCGCCGGCCCCACCGGCGTCGGCAAGACCGAGCTGGCCAAGGCGCTCGCCGAGTTCCTGTTCGACGACGAGGCCGCCATGATCTCGCTCGACATGAGCGAGTACGGCGAGAAGCACACCGTCTCCCGGCTGTTCGGTGCCCCTCCCGGGTTCGTCGGTTTCGAAGAGGGCGGCCAGCTCACCGAGAAGGTGCGCCGCAAGCCGTTCAGCGTGGTGCTGTTCGACGAGATCGAGAAGGCACACCCCGACATCTTCAACTCGCTCCTCCAGATCCTGGAAGAGGGCCGGCTGACGGATGGCCAGGGTCGCGTCGTCGACTTCAAGAACACCGTGATCATCATGACGACCAACCTCGGCACGAAGGACATCAGCGGCGGACCCGTCGGTTTCCAGCTCGAGGGCGACACCTCGACGGGCTACGACCGGATGGCCGGCAAGGTGAAGGAAGAGCTGAAGAAGAACTTCAAGCCCGAGTTCCTCAACCGCGTCGACGAGATCATCGTCTTCCCTCAGCTGTCCAAGCCGGAACTGCTGCAGATCGTGGACCTGTTCATCAAGCGCCTGAGCGACCGCCTGCTCGACCGCGACATGACCGTCGAGCTCACCCTCCCTGCCAAGGAGCGGCTGATCGAGGTCGGCTTCGACCCCGCGCTCGGCGCCCGGCCGCTGCGCCGCGCGGTGCAGCACGAAATCGAGGACCGCTTGTCGGAGAAAATCCTGCAGGGCGAGCTCAATGCGGGCGACCACGTGCACGTGGACTTCCAGGCCGGCGAGTTCGTCTTCACGACGACCGTGCGCGAGTCGGCCGTCGGGATCGGCGTCAACGCGACCGCCAGCATCGGCACCGGGTCGGGCACACCCGACCTCGCGGTGACCAGCGAGTAGTCCGGCACCCGGGGCAACTCACGGGAAGGGGCCCGGCGGAGCAATCCGCCGGGCCCCTTCGGCTTTCGTCATGAGGGCGGGGGAGCGGAGCGGAATCCGTAGACTGGACGTTCCGGGTGAGAACGACGAGAGAGGGCCGAGCGTGCCAGCGCAGGACCACGCAGGGCAGGACCACGCAGTGCAGGGCTACTCGGTGCGCCGGGCGCGCACCAGTGATGTGCCGCGCATCCAGGCGCTCGTCGAGCCGCTCATCCAGGAGGGCATCCTGCTCGGTAAAGACCGGGTCGTCTTCTACGAAGCCGTCCAGGAATTCCGGGTGGCCGAGGACGCCGAGGGGCGCCTGATCGGCTGCGGCGCCCTGCACGTGATGTGGGAGGACCTCGCCGAGGTGCGCACCCTGGCCGTGTCGGCGGACTGGCTCGGCCACGGCGTCGGCCACGCGCTGCTGGACCGCCTCGAGGCGGATGCCCGCGAACTCGGCCTGAGCCGTCTGTTCTGCCTGACCTTCGAGGTGCCGTTCTTCAGCCGGCACAGTTTCGTCGACATGGGCTCCGAGACCGTCGATCCCGCCGTGTACGCCGAACTCGTGCGATCACACGATGAGGGCGTCGCGGAATTCCTCGACCTCGCGCGGGTCAAGCCGAACACGCTCGGCAACACCCGCATGGTCAAGCGTCTGGCCTGAACCATTCCGCCGACACGCACGCCATTACCGGGCAGCGGCGCGACGGCTCGTTAACCTTGGGGCATGTCGACGACAAAGAACTCCGGTGGTCGCCAGTCCAGCACCGTGTACCGGCGCCGCCGCCTCATGGTGGGGCTGGGCCTGCTGGCCGTGCTCGTCATCATCGTCCTCATCATCGTGAAGCCCGGTTCCAGCCGCGGCGAACCGGTCGACCCCACGCCGCCGGCCGCGTCCGCTTCCGCCCCCGCGACGGATGCCGCGCCGAAGCCGACCCCGGAACCCGCGGTCGCGGGCGCCCCCTGCGTTGCCGCCCATGTGCAGGTCGAAGCGATTACCGATGCGGTCAAGTATGAGCCGGGCAAGTTGCCCCAGCTCTCCCTGAGTGTCACCAACACCGGCGACACCTCCTGCACCATCAACGCCGGAACCTCCAAGCAGGTCTTCACGATCTCGAGCGGCAAGGACGTTTACTGGACATCCACCGACTGCCAGCAGGACTCGGCCGACCAGGCGGTCCTGCTCGAGCCCGGCGACCCGATCAGTTCGACCACGCCTGTCGCCTGGCAGCGTGTGCGCTCGGCGAAGGACACCTGCGACGCGGACACCCGCGACGCGGCGCCGGCCGGTGGTGCGTCGTACCACCTGCGGGTCAGCGTCGACGGAATCGAATCCGAGACGCCGAAGCAGTTCCTGCTGTACTGAGGTCCGTGCCGCTGCACCGAGCGATCGTTCGCTCACGGCAGGTGCTTTCGCTTGGACCTGCAGCGGCGCCGGCTGGTTGAATGGATTGGTGACCGAACCCACTCCTCCCACCCGTTCCGAGCCCCTCGCCGCGGCCCTCGCCGCGCAGGACGTCGTTGCCGTGGCCTACGCCCTGCGCAACGACGTGATCATCGTTCCGCAACTCGTCGTCAACGGTCGGGCCGAGCAGGTTCGGGTCTTCGGCCGCGAAGGCTCGGACAAGCGGATGCTGCTGCTCTTCTCGTCGACCGAGAACTACGCCCGGATGCTGCCGGACGACCCCGACCCTCGGGTCATGGTCGGCGACGCGCAGTGGCTGCGCGAGTTCCTCACCGTGCACGAGCAAACGCTGGAAATGGTGTTCTTCGACATCGCCGGTCCGCATGTGATGCAGGCCGCCCCGGCGGACCTGATGCGGGCGCTCGGACCGCTCCCCGCGGAGGGCGAGGGCGGGGAATAATCGCCCCCACGGGTAGGCGGGGCGGTGCCGCTCGCATCCGTGCTGGCGGTGTCGGCCTAAAAGGCCCGGTCGAGCTCGGCCTCGCGGTCGGGCACGCCGGTGGCCAGCGCCTGGCTTACGGCGGTGGCGATCGATCCGCTCGCGACGTCGATGCGGGTCGTGAAGCCCAGTCGCACGCCCTCGCCGGCGCGCTGCGTCGCCGCGGAGACGGCGCGGATCTCGCCGGCCAGGCTGATCTCCCCGAACGCGGCCACGGTGTGTGCGATCGGACGGTCCCGCACCGCCGACGCGATGGCCAGGGCGATCGCCAGGTCGGCGGCAGGCTCGGTGAGACGGATGCCGCCGACCGTCGACACGTAGACATCCATTCCGCCCAGTTGCAGGCCGGCGCGTTTCTCGAGCACGGCCAGGAGCATGGCCACCCGTGAAGGGTCGACGCCGTTCGTCACCCTGCGGGGGTTCGGAGCCTGGCTCGCCACGACGAGGGCCTGCACCTCGACGGGCATCGCCCGCCGACCCTCGAGGGCGACCGTGACGCAGGTGCCGGAGACCGGATCGGTGCCTCGGCTGAGGAAGAGCCCGCTCGGGTCGGGCACCTCGGCGATGCCGTCGCCGGTCATCTCGAAGCAGCCCACCTCGTCGGTGGGCCCGAACCGGTTCTTGAGCGCGCGCACGAACCGCAGCGCCGTCTGCCGGTCGCCCTCGAACTGGCAGACCACGTCGACCAGGTGTTCGAGCAGCCGCGGCCCCGCGATCGAGCCGTCCTTGGTCACATGGCCCACGAGCAGGATGGGCAGGTTGCGGTCCTTGGCCACGCGAATGAGGGTGGATGCCACCTCCCGCACCTGGCTGGGCATGCCCGCGAGGCCGTCGGAGAGCGAACTGGCGACCGTCTGCACCGAGTCGACGATGACGAGGTCGGGCTTCACCGCGTCGATCTGGCCGAGGATGGTGGCGAGGTCGGTCTCGGCGGCGATGTACAGCTCGGGCTGGAGCGCGCCGGTGCGTTCGGCCCGGAGGCGCACCTGGCTCACGGACTCCTCGGCGCTCACGTAGAGCACGCGGGACTTGGCGGCCGCCGCCTTCGACGCGACCTCGAGCAGGAGCGTGGACTTGCCGACGCCGGGCTCACCGCTCAGCAGGATCACCGAGCCGGGAACGATGCCGCCGCCGAGCACCCGGTCGAATTCGTTGATGCCGGTGGGCCAGTGCGCGACCGAGGTCGTGTCGACGTGCGTGATGGGCCGGGCGATGCCGTCGCCGGTTACCGTCGTCGGCTTGACAGAGCGGCCGATCCCGGCCTTTTCTGCGGCGTCGAGAACGGTGCCCCACTGCTGGCACTCGCCGCAGCGACCCGCCCATTTCGGGGTGGTCCAGCCGCACTCTGTGCAGCGGAAAGTCGAGAGGGGCTTGGCCATGCCAGCGAGCCTAGCCGGGGCCACCGACGCCGGGTTGCGCGTCGGCGCTGGCCTGGGGAATCCGACGCGCGATGTCGGCGCTGAGTTCGGGCAGGAACGCTTCGACCCAGACCCGGTAGCCGCGGTCGTTGGGGTGGAAGAAGTCGTTCGCGAACTGGGTGGCGACGCTCCGCAGGCCCTGCCGTTTGGTCGTCGTGTGCAGCGGAACCACGCTCAGCCCGAACTCCGCCGCGACGCCGCGCAGGATGCCGTTGGCCTCGGCCACCTTGCGCTCGTTGTGGGGCAGGTGGAAGCACGGCAGGTCGGCGACGATCGCATGGGCGGGGAGGGCTGCGAAGATCTGCCGGATCCCGGTCTCGAAGAGCGTGGCATCCCACAGCGCGATGTCGTTTGCACCGATGGCGATCGTGACAACGTCGGGGTCGAGTTTCACGAAGCGCGGCAGCTGGTCGCGCACGGCCAGGTGCACGGTGGCGCCGGACACGCTGAGGTTGATCACCCGCACGGTGCGCTCGGTGCTCAGGCGGATGTGATCGGCCAGGATCCCGACGTACCCCCGGTTGGGCTTGCTCGCGCCGATGCCCTGCGCCGCGCTGTCACCGATGGCGACGTAGAGCAGCTCGCCCTTCTCCTTGGCGTGATCCCTCCACCACTGCGAGTGGATCGGCAGGGTCTCGTTCAGCACTGCCGCGTTCTCGGCCAGCCGGAGGCGGAACTTCTTGTAGTTGAACGTGGCGGCAGCACCGATTCCTGCCGCCGCAGCCACGGTGCCGGCGGTCAGGACGAGGGAGCGGAGTCGCTGGTTCAGGGATATCACCCGCCGAGAATACAACCCTGCTCTGGGCATCCGCTGATTGGCGGCTGGGCGCGTGCTCGCGCGGATTCGCGCCGGGACGTCCGACTCAACTACAATCGACCCCGGTACCGTGTCCGAGCGGCCGAAGGTGCAACTCTCGAAAAGTTGTGTGGGGGAGACTCCACCGTGGGTTCAAATCCCACCGGTACCGCCACGGGGGTTGTTCTTAGAACTGGTTGATTCTGTTCCAAGAACTCGTCCCAAAACGAATGGCCTCCGAGATTTCGGAGGCCATTTGTCGTTTCCGGATAGCGGGAGCGGATGATCTTCAAGCTTGTCCGCTGGCCCGCGTAAATTCCGCACCTTTTGCAGAACCGGGCTATAGCTTCAGCGGCCAGGGCTATCTCAGCCGGCTGAGGCCGGTCCGGCATCATCCCAGCCGGGGCTGTCCAGCGTCTCGCGGTTTGCCGGTGGACTTCCCCGCACGAGGTTGCTCGTTTTTCTGCGTACATCGACCACCGAGGGTGCGGCTGACTCGGGCACGTCACATAGTGAAATGCGCCGCACGGCCGGTCCCGTCGCGCGAGTGCCCATGTAACATCATCGGTGAACGACAGGGGAGCGCTTCACTGCGCTGAGAGTGCGGGAAGCCGCAGACCCTCGAACCTGCTCCGGTTAGCACCGGCGAAGGGAGTCGGGAAATCTCACGTGCCTTCGTGCCGTGCCCCGCCGGGCTTGCCCGGGTGAGCGCGGCCTGAGGGAACGTCCCCGCGGTATCCATCGGAATCCACGGGAACAGGAACAACATGACTACGCAAGACACGACGGTTCGGGACGCATCGTCGCCCGGTGCACCCAAGAGCACCATACTCGCCTCCGGCCGGCTGACCGCCTGGCGCGGGGTCGACCTGATCACCGCCGCCATGCTCGCCGTGGCGTTCGGTGTCGCCTTCTGGGGATTCGACACGTTCATCTACCCGCTGCTCAGCGTCGTGACCGTCGGCTTTCCCCCGGCGGGTGAGCTCTCGCTCGGCGTCTGGCTGATCCCTGCCGTCGTCGGCGGACTGGTCATCCGGCGCCCAGGCGCCGCGCTCTTCACCGAGCTCGTCGCGGCCAATGTCGAGCTATTGCTGGGCAACGGGTGGGGAGTCGCCGTGCTCCTGTCCGGACTGCTGCAGGGCCTCGGCGTCGAGCTGGTGCTCGCCCTGGTTCGCTGGCGGCGCTTTGGCGCCGCAACGGCCGTGCTCGGCGGCGTCGCCGCCGCGATCCTGGAAATCGTCGGCTACGAATGGTGGGCGTACACGGCCGATTACTCCCCGGCATGGAAGCTCGCCTACCTCGCCTGCGGTGTCGCGTCCGGCGCCCTGATCGCGGGCCTCGGCGGCCTGGCACTCGTGCGGGCGCTCGCCCGCTCCGGTGCCCTCAATGCCTTCCCTGCCGGCCAGGAATTCCGTGAGTCCCGCGCGACCCGCTGACCGGCCCGCGCCCGCCGCTCCGCCGCACCGCCCGCCGCGCGCGCGCGGAGCGCGGGTGGAGGTGCACGAGCTGACCTGGCGCCCGTTCGGGCGTGCAACGCCGGTCCTGCACGACGTGACCCTGCAGATCGAGGAGGGGCAGCGCATCCTGCTGGCCGGACCGAGCGGCTCCGGTAAGTCGACCCTGCTGCGCGCGCTGGCCGGCGTGCTCACCACGACGGATGCCGGCGACCTCGCCGGATCGATCGGCGTCGACGGCCGGGACCCGCACCTGCATGGCGCCCCGGCCGGGCTGCTCGTGCAGGACCCGGCGGACGCGATGGTCGCCCCTCGAGTGGGACGCGAGGTGGCCTTCGGCCCGGAGAACGCCGGCCTGCCCCTGGAGCAGATCTGGACCGCGGTGCAGCAGGCGCTGGACGCGGTCGGGTTCCCCTATGGCCCGGACCATCCGGTGGACGCGGTGTCCGGCGGCGAGGCGCAACGTCTCGCGCTCGCCGGCGTGCTCGCACTGGCCCCCCGGCTCGTGCTGCTCGACGAACCCACCTCGATGCTCGACCGCTCGGCCGCGGACACGGTGCGCGCGGCGATCTGGGTGGCGGGCCGCGCCTCGGGCGCCACGATGGTGCTGGTCGAACACCAACTCGACCCCTGGCTCGACGAGGTCGACCGGGTGATCATCCTGGACGCCGACGGAAGAATCAGCGCAGACGGCACCGTTGCGGAGACGCTGCTGGAGCGCGGCGCGGCGCCGGCATTGCAGGGTGTCTGGGCTCCGGGCCTCCCGGCCCCGGTTCCCCGCGGGTTGCCTCCGGAGTTGTGCCTTCCGGCTTTGCCGGGCGGGCCGGTCGGTTCGGTTGTGATCCGGGCGGATGCCGTCGGCGTGGTCCGCCGTCCGCGCGCCGGGCTTGCGTCGCCCGGGGGCCAGGCCGTGCCTGCCTCGGTGCAGGCGCTCTCGCGCGTCGACGCCAGCGTTCGTTCCGGCGAGGTCCTGGCAATCGTCGGCGTCAGCGGAGCAGGCAAGTCGACGCTCACTGCGCTGCTGGCCGGCCTCGAGCTGCCCACCTCCGGGACGGTGAGCGCGGGACGGGAGCTGGCCGCCGGCGTCGGCCCGCACCCGGCCCGGTGGTCGTCCACGGACCTCGCACGTCGTGTCGGCTGGGTGCCGCAACATGCCGAACTCGCCGTGGTCGCCCGCACGGTCCTGAATGATGTGCTGAGCACGAGCCGGGCGCTCGGCCTGGACGAAAAGGCGTCCACGCAGCGAGCCGACGGCCTGATCGAGGCGCTCGGCCTGTCGGCGCTGCGGGACGCCGACCCGCACGAGCTCTCCGGTGGCGAGCTCCGGCGGCTTGCGCTCGCCGGAGCGCTCGCCCACGGGCCGTCGGTGCTGGTGCTCGACGAGCCGACGGTCGGGCAGGACCGTGACACCTGGGCTGCCGTGACCGGGCTGATCCTGTCCGCCCGGGCCGCCGGCGTCGCCGTCGTCGTCGCCACCCACGATCCTCTGCTCATCGCACTGGCCGACCGAAGGATCCACCTCGAGCACGGCAGGGGGGCGTTGACGGATGCCGCGGCGACGCCGGTCGGGGCATCCGCCGTGGCCGAGGGCAGCGGCGACGCGGACACACCGGCACCTGTGCCCCGCCGCCGGCCCCGCCCCACCGGCCTCGCGAGACGCTGTGGGCCGTTGTCGCTGCTCGGGTCATCCCTGTTGCTGATCGTCGGCGGGCTGGCCATCACCGATGTCCGTGTGGCCGCGGCGTGCGTCGCGGTCGAGTTGCTCCTGGCTCCGCTGGTCTTCGGCTGGGCTCGTCCGTCCGTCCGGCTGATCCCCGGGTTGCTCGCCGTCGCATCCGTGGGGTTCTCGAATTGGCTGCTCAGCACGGGACAGGACCCGCTGGCGGGCGTCACGGCCGGCCTGCGGGTGGCCTTCTTCGTGCTGCCCGGAGTTCTGCTCGCGGGCTCCGCGGATCCGTTCGCGCTCGGTGACCACCTCGCCCAGCGACTCCGGCTGCCCGCGCGACCCGTTGTCGCGGCCGTCGCCGCGCTGCAACGCTTCGAGGGCCTGGGCCGGCAGTGGGACCAGCTGCGCCGCATCCGGCGGGTGCGGGGACTGGACGCCGGGCGTGGACCGAGCACCAGGAGCCGGCAAGCGGCGGCCATGACCTTCGCCCTGCTGGTGCAGTCGCTGCGCCAGGCGGGCCGGATGGCCGTGGCAATGGAGGCGCGCGGCTTCTCGGCCGGCCGCAGCGCAGGCGTCCGCCGGACCTGGGCCGAGCCCGCACCCTGGCTGCCGGCTGACTCCGCTCTGCTCGCCCTGGGGCTCATCGTGGCCGGCACGCCGATCCTGCTCCAGGCCGCGTGGCCGTAATCCGCGCCGCTCCCGGGGAACGGTCTTGTAGGCTTTCCAGATTGACACGGGGTGCTCCGCCGGATGCGGGAGCTGAGATGAAACCCGTTGAACCTGTCTAGTTAGCACTAGCGAAGGGATGTCGCAGATGAACACGCACGTCGCCCCAGGCCTCGAGTTGAGAGTCACGCCGAGGGTGCTGAGCATCGCCGGGACCGATCCGACGGGCGGCGCGGGCATCCAGGCCGACCTGAAGAGCATCGCCGCGAACGGAGGCTACGGGATGGCCGTGGTCACCGCCCTCGTGGCGCAGAACACGTGCGGGGTACGCGCCGTGCACACTCCCCCGGTGGAGTTCCTCCGGCAACAGTTGGACGCGGTGAGCGAGGACGTGACGATCGATGCGGTCAAGATCGGGATGCTGGCAGACGTCGCAGTCATCCGGGAGGTGCGGTCCTGGCTGGAGGCCAACCGCCCACCGCTCGTCGTGCTCGACCCGGTCATGGTGGCCACCAGCGGCGACCGGCTGCTGGAGCCCTCCGCGGAGCAGGCCCTGCGGAACCTGGTGCCGCTCGTCGACCTGGTCACGCCCAACCTGCCGGAGCTGGCCGTGCTGCTGGGGGAGCCGCCGGCCGAAAACTGGTCGGAGGCGGTGGAGCAGGCCCGGCGCCTGTCGGCGGCGACCGGGGTCACTGTGCTGGTCAAGGGGGGACACCTCACCGGCGAGAGCTGCCCCGACGCCCTGGTCAACAGCCACGGGCTGTTGGCGGACACCGTGGTGGAGTTCGCCTTGCCCCGGGTGGAGACGAGCAACACGCACGGCACCGGCTGTTCGCTGTCCTCCGCCATGGCCACGGTGCAGGCGCGGACCGGGGACTGGGCCGACTCGCTGGCGCAGGTCAAGGCCTGGCTGCACGACGCCCTGGTGCACGCGGACGACCTGGAGGTCGGCGCAGGCAACGGGCCGATCCACCACTTCCACCGGCTCTTCGCCGGGAAGGCTCCGGTCGGGCAGGAATTCAGCCGGAGTCTCTGGCAGGACATCGAACCCACCCGGACGGCCATCTTCGACCTGCCGTTCATCGAGGCGCTCGGCGACGGGACCCTCGACGAAGCGGAGTTCTCCTACTACCTGGCGCAGGATGCGCTCTACCTGAACACCTACTCGCGCGTGCTTGCCCGGGCCAGCGCCCTGGCCCCGACCGAGTCCGCCCAGCTGTTCTGGGCCAACTCCGCCCGGGTGTGCCTGGAAGTTGAATCAGACCTGCACCGCACCTGGCTGGGCGCTGACACCGCGCCGCGGAAACTCGGCCCCGTCACCAAGGGCTACCTGGACCACCTGTTGGCCGCCAGCGTGCAGGGCAGCTATGCGGTCCTGGTGGCCGCGATCCTGCCGTGCTACTGGCTCTACGCGGACGTGGGCGACCGGCTCCATGCCCGGTTCCTTGCTCGCGGCGACGGCAGCGTGCACCCCTACGCGGCGTGGCTCGAGACCTACGCCGACGAGGGCTTCGCCGCGGCCACCCGGCAGGCCATCGCCTTCACCGACGAGGCGGCGGGCAACGCCTCCGCCCAGGAGCGAGCGGCCATGAGAACGGCGTTTGCCCAGTCCTCGCGGTGCGAGCTGGACTTCTTCGACGCGCCCCGGCTGCATGCGGGCGCCTCGTCATGAGAGCGGACGAGCGGCTAGCGCAGCGGGGGCAGGTGAGCGAGCAGCCGCTGCGCGGCATCCGTCGGGTCATCCGCCTCGGTGATCGCGCGAACCACGACGACGCGAGTCGCGCCGGCCACCACGACCTGCTCGATGTTGGTCAGGTCAATGCCGCCAATTGCGTACCAGGGCAGGTTGCTTCCCGTCGCTCTGATCCTCTCAGTCGCGTACCCGGCCAGCGCGGTCCCCACCGCGGCACGCCCCGGTTTCGTCGGCGTGGCCCAGACCGGACCGACACAGAAGTAGTCCAGCGCCTCGGCGGCCAGGGCGGCGTCGATCTGCTCCGGCGTGTGGCTGGAGAGGCCGATCGCGGCCGTCTCACCGAGCAGCTTGCGGGCGGAGGCCAGCGGCAGGTCCTTCTGCCCGATGTGGAACACCGGGGCCTCGACCAGGACTGCGATGTCGGCCCGGTCGTTGACGGCCCAGAGCTTCCCGTGACGCTCTGCGGTGTCACGGAGGATCTCGAGGAGCTCCAGTTCCTCCGCGGCCTCGATGGTTTTGTCCCTGAGCTGGATGATGTCCACACCCCCGGCGAAGGCGGCATCGAGGAACTCGGCGAAATCGCCGCGCGATTTCCGGGCGTCGGTGCACAGGTACAGCCGGGCGTGATCATGATCCATGTGACCCACCATAAAGGCGATTTCCGCGAGTCGGCCCCACTCCGGACCCAGACCGAAATGCACCGGGTTCATGGCTGAGCGCGCCGTGGACGTCGTCGTCATTGGCGCCGGCATCATCGGGCTGGGGATAGCCTGGACGGCCGCGCGATCCGGCCGCACCGTCACCGTCCTCGACCCCGCGCCCGCCACCGGGGCTACGTATGCCGCCGCAGGGATGCTGGCTCCCGTCAGCGAGCTGCATTATCAGGAGGAAGACCTGCTCGAGCTCACGCTGGCTTCCGCGGCGTTGTACCCGGCATTTGTCGAGTCCCTGGGTGTGGCCGCCGCTGACGCCGGCTACCGGACGACCAGGACCATCACCGTTGGCGCCGACGCGGCAGACCGGCGGTCGCTGGCCGACCTGCGCGAGGCGCAACTCAGGCACGGTCTGGCCGTGGAACCGCTGACCATCCGCGCAGCACGCGCCCAGGAACCCCTGCTCAGCCCGCAGCTGTCAAGCGCATTCAACACCCCGCAGGACCACCAGGTCGACCCCCGGCTGCTGGCGCACCGGCTGGAATCCGCCATTGGCCAGGCCGCGGCGGCGAACCACTGGACCCAGGAGGCGTTCCTCAGGCAGAACGCGGCCGGGCTCGTGCACGAGAATCCGGCTGATGCTTCCTCCCGCGTTGTCGGGGTCACCCTGGCGGACGGCTCCACGGTCACGGCGGGCGAGGTCATCGTTGCCAACGGCCTGGCCGCCGCCCGGCTGGGCGGGCTGCCGGATTGGCTGGCGCTGCCGCTGCGCCCGGTCTACGGCGAGATCCTCCGGCTGCGCGTCCCGGAGCATCTCCGCCCTCTCCTCACCGCCACCATCCGCGGCCTCGTTCGCGGCCTTCCCGTCTACCTCGTTCCGCGCTCCGACGGAACGGTCGTTCTCGGTGCCACCCAACGCGAAGACGGGTCAGCCGCGGTGTCTGCGGGAGGTGTGCACCAGTTGCTGCGGGATGCCCAGGTGCTGGTGCCGGCGGTGGCCGAACTGGAACTCATCGAGGTCACCGCCCGCGCCCGCCCGGGGACACCGGACAACGCGCCGCTGCTCGGACGGGTCGCCCGCGGCCCCGGGCGGGCAGCCGGCGACATTCCGGGCCTGGTCATCGCCACCGGATTCTTTCGCCACGGCGTTCTGCTTACCCCCATCGCGGCCGAGCATTGCCTGCACCTGCTCGACGGCACGGCGGACGCCAGATGGGCTCGTTTCCTCCCCGACCGTTTCTCAGCCCACCCCGTTCCCGCCGCCCAGCCAGAAGGAGTCCGCCCATGACTGAACCCCAACCCGCCGAGATCACCGTCAATGGCTCGGCCCGGATCCTGGCGAAGGGCGAGACCGTCACCGAACTGGTCGGCGAAATCACCGGCCGCCGGATCGCGGGGAACGGGCAGGCGACTGACGGGAAGCGACTCGGTGTCGCCGTCGCCCGGAACGCCGGCGTGGTGCCGAGAAGCCAGTGGGCCACAACCACACTCATGCCCGGCGACGACGTCGAGATCGTCACCGCGACGCAGGGAGGCTAGCCATGACGCTGACCACGCAACCGGGCCCAGATCCGCTGGTGATCGACGGCATCCCGTTGACCTCCCGCCTGATCATGGGCACAGGCGGCGCACCCAGCCTGGACGGGCTCGGCGCGGCCCTGCTGGCGTCCGGCACGGAGCTCACCACGGTGGCCATGCGCCGGCACAGCCCGGGCGCCGCCGGGTCTCTGTTCGAGCTGCTGGTCGAGCACGGAATCCGCGTTCTGCCCAACACCGCCGGCTGCTTCACCGCCAGGGAAGCGGTGCTGACGGCGGAACTGGCCAGGGAGGCCCTCGAAACCGACTGGGTGAAACTCGAGGTCATCGCCGACGAGCAGACGCTCCTCCCCGACGCCGTCGAGTTGGTGGATGCGACCGAACAGCTGGTGGCGCGCGGTTTCAAGGTGTTCGCGTACACGAACGACGACCCGGTGCTGGCGTTGAGGCTCGAGCACCTCGGCGCCGTCGCCGTGATGCCGCTCGGCGCGCCGATCGGCACGGGCCTCGGCATTCTCAACCCGCACAACATCGAGCTCATCGTTGCCCGCGCCGGAGTCCCGGTGGTGCTCGACGCCGGAATCGGCACCGCCTCTGACGCTGCGCTCGCCATGGAGCTGGGCTGCCACGCCGTGCTGCTGGCCACAGCCGTCACGCGCGCGCAGGACCCGGTCAGGATGGCCGACGCCTTCAGGCACGCCGTCATCGCAGGCCGGATGGCCTCGCAGGCCGGGCGCATCCCCAAACGGAAACATGCGCTGGCCTCGTCGGCGATGGACGGACGGCCGGACCTGTGAACGCTGCCACCACAGCATCCGCGCTCGCCGCGTCTATGTCGGCCGTGGCGCCGCTGGTCGAACCGGCCGCCGATCTCACCGTGGCGGAGACCGAACGCTACTCGCGGCACATCATCATCCCCGAGATCGGCGCCGTCGGCCAGCGCCGGCTGAGGAACTCGCGGGTGCTCGTGGTAGGCGCGGGCGGCCTGGGCTCGCCGGTGCTGCTCTACCTGGCGGCCGCCGGCGTCGGCACTCTCGGCATCATCGACGACGACATCGTCGACCTCAGCAACCTACAGCGCCAGGTGATCCACGGCGTCGCGGATGTCGGGCGGTCGAAACTGGAGTCGGCTCGCGACGCCGTTGCCGAGCTCAACCCGCTGGTGGCAGTGCGGCTTCACCACGCCCGGCTGGACAGCACGAACGCGCTGACGTTGTTCGCCGACTACGACCTGATCGTGGACGGTTCGGACACCTTCGCCACCAGGTATCTGGTCAATGACGCCGCGGCGATTCTGGGCAAACCGTATGTCTGGGGATCCGTTTCCCGCTTTGATGGGCAGGTCAGCGTTTTCTGGGCGAAGCACGGCCCCAGCTACCGCGACCTGTACCCGGAGGCTCCGCCGGCTGGATCGGTCCGGAGCTGCGGCGAGGGCGGGGTCTTCGGCATGCTGTGCGGCGTGGTCGGCGCGATGATGGTGTCGGAGGCGGTGAAACTGATCACCGGCGTAGGACGTACATTGCTCGGACGGGTTTTGCTCTTCAATGCGCTGGGCGCGTCTTGGCGCGAAATCACGGTCGCCAGGGACCCCGCCGGCGAACCGGTCACCGAACTCGTGGACTATGAGCTCTTCTGCGGAACATCCCACCGGCCGGACACGGATGCCAGCGCCGGTCTGTCTGTTCGCGAGCTGGCTGGCATGCTGGCCGCGCGAGGGCGCGGTGACTGCGACTTCGAACTCATCGACGTGCGGGAGCCGGGGGAGCACGAGATCGTGCGCATCCCCGGGTCGCGGCTCATCCCTGTGGCTCTCATCCTCGGCGGGGGCGCCGTGTCGCAGGTACGGCTGGACCAGAACATCGTGCTGTACTGCAAGGCGGGAATCCGGTCGGCTGAGGCACTCTCTGAGCTGCGACGGCAGGGCTACAGCCGTATTCAGCATGTGCAGGGAGGCGTGTTGGCGTGGGCGAAGGAAATCGATCCGTCCCTGCCCCTGTACTAAGGCGTGACTACTGCGTTTCGAAGCCAGATGGTGACGGTGTCGAGGACGTCGTCGGTTAGTGAGGGCAATGCTGCTGCCAGTGATTTCGCTGCTCGCATACTCAGCGCATGCGGGGAAGGGTCGGCCCCTGCCCTCGTCGGTGACCTTCTGGGTACTCGGGAGGGTGGCAGTTCTCGATCTTGAAGGCGGTCGGATTCCGTTCCTTGAGTCGGTAGAGCGGAATGCGCACTTCAACGCCGTCTGAGGACTTCGTGAAGCGAGTCCAGGTCGATGCCGAGGGCTGCGATCTCAGGCGGAGGATTTTCTCGTTCCCTGGCGCGCGGCGGCCGGGGCAAAAAAAAGGAGGCAGGGCGACAACCCGAATGTCACCCTGCCTCAGCTCCGGTTACGAAGAACCGGGGAGCTTTCGTAGCTAATACTGCAGGTGCGGAGCCGAATCCGAAAGTCATCATTTCGGGGGACCCCGGAACGAGGGGGTCTCCGTGCCCTATGCCAGAGGCTCCGCCGGGAGTTTGATGTGGGCATGACGGCAGGAATCGAGTCGGCCACCCGCTGGCCCACAATCCACAAGGACATCGCCGGTTTTCCGGTGCAGCCGAATCTCGTCGACTACGACGCGACATGCGCTGCCTTCACCTGGGACTCGGCCCGGCGCGGGTTGTCCGGGCTGCCCGGCGGCCGGGGCCTCAACATCGCGTATGAGGCGGTGGACCGGCACGCGGCCGGCCCGCACGCCGCCCGCGATGCGCTGCGCTTCGTCCGGGCCGACGGCACGACCCGGGCGCTCACCTACGCGGATCTCTTCGAGCAGACCAACCGCTTCGCCAGCGTGCTGCGCGCACTCGGCGTCGAGCGGGGGGAGCGCGTCTTCTCGCTCCTCGGGCGCATCCCCGAGCTGTACGTGGCGATGCTCGGCACCCTGAAGAACGCGAGCGTCTTCTGCCCGCTCTTCTCCGCCTTCGGACCGGAGCCGGTGCGCCAGCGGCTGCACCTCGGCGCCGGCCGGGCGCTGATCACGACCCGGGCGCTCTATCGCAAGAAGGTCGCGCCGATCCGCGCCGAACTTCCCGAGCTGCTGCACGTGCTCCTCGTCGACGCCGACGGCGCCCCGGAACCGGGCACCCTCGACCTGGCCGAGCTCATGCGCAACGCCCCGGAGTTCGGCGGGATCGCGACCACGCACCGCGAGGACATGGCACTGCTGCACTTCACGAGCGGCACGACCGGAACGCCCAAGGGAGCGATCCACGTGCACGACGCCGTGACCGCGCACTACGCCACCGGGCGCTTCGCGCTCGACCTGCACCCCGACGACATCTACTGGTGCACCGCCGACCCGGGCTGGGTCACCGGCACCTCCTACGGGCTGATCGCGCCGCTCGTGCACGGCGTGACCAGCATCGTCGACGAGGAGGAGCTGGACGCCGACCGGTGGTACCGCATCCTCGCCGAGCAGCGGGTCACGGTCTGGTACACGGCGCCGACGGCGCTGCGGATGCTGATGAAGGCCGGCGCCGACCGGGCCAGGGGCCACGACCTGTCCGCCCTCCGCTTCGTGGCCAGCGTGGGCGAGCCGCTCAACCCCGAGGTCGTGGTCTGGGGCCAGGAGGCGTTCGGCCAGCCGGTGCACGACAACTGGTGGCAGACCGAAACCGGCGGCATCATGATCTCGAACTACGCGGCCACCGAAATCCGGCCCGGCTCGATGGGACGGCCGCTGCCCGGCGTCGAGGCCGCGCTGGTCGCGCGCGACGAGCAGGGCAAGCCGGTGCTGCACAACATCACCGCCGTGCTGGTGACCGATCCGGATGTCGTGGGCGAGCTGGCCCTGCGCCCCGGCTGGCCGTCCATGTTCCGCGGCTACCTCAACGAGGAGGCGCGCTACCAGCGCTGTTTCGTCGGCGGCTGGTACCTCACCGGCGACCTCGCCAAGCGGGACGCCGACGGCTACTACTGGTTCGTCGGCCGCGGGGACGACGTGATCAAATCGTCGGGCCATCTCATCGGACCGTTCGAGGTGGAGAGTTCGCTGATGGAGCACGAGGCCGTGGCCGAGGCCGGCGTGATCGGAGTCCCCGACCCCGTCGCCGGCGAGATCGTCAAGGCCTTCGTCGAGCTGCACGCGGGGTTCGAACCCACGGACGCGCTGCGCCTGGAGATCATCGGCTTCGCCCGCAAGCGGCTCGGCCCCGCCGTGGCGCCGCGCCTGCTCGAGTTCGCCGAGTCGCTGCCTCGCACCCGCAGCGGCAAGATCCTTCGCCGGCTGCTGAAGGCCCGCGAACTCGGCCTGCCCGAGGGGGACACGTCGACGGTGGAGGTGCCGCGGTGACCGGCAAGGCGGCCGAGGCGCCGCACTTCGCCGACCCGGGGCACGTCCGTCATCTGCTCCACCAGATGCTCCGGGTGAGGCGGCTGGAAGAGAAGTGTGTGGAGCTCTACAGCGAAGCGAAGATCCGCGGGTTCCTGCACGTGTACATCGGCGAGGAAGCGGTCGCGACCGGCGTGATGGCGACCCTGCAACCGGACGACGCCGTGCTGGCGACCTACCGCGAGCACGGCCATGCGCTCCTCAAGGGCGTTTCCGCCGGTGCGATCCTGGCCGAGATGTACGGCAAGGCCGAGGGGTGCTGCCGCGGGCGCGGCGGGTCGATGCACCTGTTCGACGCGGCCACTCGGTTCTACGGCGGCAACGCCATCGTGGCCGGCGGCCTGCCCCTCGCGGTCGGCCTGGCCCTGGCCGACAAGATGGCGGGGCGCTCGCGGGTCACCGCATGCTTCTTCGGCGAAGGCGCCGTCGCCGAGGGGGAGTTCCACGAGAGCCTCAACCTCGCCGCGCTCTGGCAGCTGCCGGTGCTGTTCTGCTGCGAGAACAACCTCTACGCCATGGGCACCGCGCTGAATCGCTCGGAGTCGCAGACCGACATCGCCCTGAAGGCGGCCGCCTACGAAATCCCGGCCTGGGCCGTGGATGGGATGGACGTGCTCGCCGTGGAGGAGGCCGCGCGCCGGGCGACGGACGCCGTGCGCGCCGGAGGAGGACCGCATTTCCTCGAACTGCGCACCTACCGTTTCCGGGCGCACTCGATGTTCGATCCCGAGCGGTACCGGGAGAAGGCCGAGGTCGCCCAGTGGCTCGAGCGTGACCCGATCGACCACCTCCGGACGGCCCTCGAGGCCGCCGGCCAGCTCCGCAAGAAGGATTGGGACGCCATGCAGCGGGAGGTGGACGCGGAGGTGCAGGCGGCCGTGGATTTCGCCGAGGCGGGCACCCCGGAATCCGTCGACGAGCTCACCCGCTTCGTCTACAGCGAACGGGGCGCACCATGAACGGGGTGCTGCCATGAAGACGACCTACCGTGAGGCGATGCGCGCCGCCATGCGCGACGCGATGCAGCGTGACGACCGGGTGTTCCTGATGGGCGAAGACGTCGGCGAATACGGCGGATGCTTCGCGGTGAGCCTCGGGCTGCTGGAGGAGTTCGGACCCGAGCGGATCCGCGACACCCCGCTCTCGGAGGCCGGCTTCGTCGGGGCCGGGATCGGCGCGGCCCTCGGCGGGATGCGCCCGATCGTCGAGATCATGACCGTCAACTTCAGCCTGCTCGCGCTGGACCAGATCATGAACAACGCGGCGACCCTCTCGCACATGTCGGGCGGGCAATTCAGCGTGCCGGTCGTCATCCGGATGACCACGGGCGCCGGCCGCCAGCTCGCCGCCCAGCACTCGCACAGCCTCGAGGGCTGGTACGCGCACATCCCCGGGCTGCGCATCCTCACCCCGGCGACCCTCGCGGATGCCCGCGGGATGCTCTGGACGGCGCTCGAGGATCCCGACCCGGTGCTGATCTTCGAGCACGGCTCGCTCTACAACATGGCCGGCGACCTCGACGATGACGCCGGCGCGGTGGACATCCAGACCGCCGCCGTGCGCCGAACGGGCGCCGACGTGTCCCTGATCACCTACGGCGGAACGCTGCAGACCACCCTCGACGCCGCGGATCAGCTGGCGGAGGAGGGCATCGACGCCGAGGTGCTGGACCTCCGCACCCTGCGTCCGCTCGACGACGCGGCGATCCTTGCCACCGTGGCAAAAACGCACCGCGCCGTCGTGGTCGACGAGGGCTGGCGCAGCGGCAGCATCTCCGCCGAGATCAGCGCCCGGATCACCGAGGCCGCGTTCTTCGACTTGGACGCCCCGGTGGGCCGGGTCTGCAGCGCCGAGGTGCCGACGCCCTACGCCAGGCACCTCGAGCTGGCCGCGGTGCCCTCGGTGGAGCGAGTCGTCGCGGCGGCACGGCAGGCGGTGGGGGCGCATGGGTGACTTCCGGATGCCCTCACTCGGCTCGGACATGGAGAGCGGCAAGATCATCGAATGGCTGGTCAAGCCGGGCGACTACGTGCACCGCGGCGACATCGTCGCCGTCGTCGACACCCAGAAGACCGTGATGGACGTGGAGACCTTCGAGGAGGGCGTGGTCGCCGACCTGCTCGTCGAGGTCGGCACTACGGTTCCGATCGGCACCCCGCTGGCGCGGATCACGGGCACCCCCGCCGAGGGTGCCGAACCGGCCCGGCCGGCACCCCGGGCGCGGGCGGAGAAGCCCGCCGAGAAAGCCGCCGAGAAGCTCGCCAGAAAGCCCGAGAAGCCGCCCGCCGAGAAGCCGCCCGCGAAGGAGCCGGCACTCGGCTTCGTCTCTCCTCCGGTGCGCCACCTCGCGCGCCAGCTCGGCGTCGATACGGCCCGGCTCCGCGGCACCGGCAAGCACGGCGCGATCACCCACGCCGACGTCGAGCGCGCCGCGGCGGAGCATGGGCCCGAAGCGGCCCGGGCCCAGGCCGCCCCGGCCCCGCCCGCAGCCGCCGCCGGCCGGGTCCGCTCCTCGCCGCGTGCCCGGCGGGTCGCGGCCGAGCTCGGCGTCGACCTGGCCGCCGTGTCGGGGACGGGCCCCGAAGGCGCGATCACCGAGACCGACGTCCAACGGGCTGCAACCGCGGCCGCACCGCCGCCGCTCCCGGCAGCAGAAGCGCCGGCCGCCGAAATGCCCGCCGCAGAAGCGCCGGCCGCCCAAACTCCGGCCGCCGCGCCGGAGAAGGCGGCGACTCGCCCCGGCCCGACACCGGCCGAGGCCGCGGAGCGGTCTGCGAGCCTGCGCCGGGCCATCGGGTCGCTGATGTCCCGGTCGAAGAGGGAGATCCCGCACTACTACCTCAGCACGACCATTGACCTGCGTGCCGCCCTCGCCTGGATGGAGTCGACCAACACCGGCCGGCCCATCGCGTCCCGGCTTGTCCCCGCGGCGCTGCTGCTGAAGGCATCCGCGCTGGCCGCCCGGGACGTGCCGGAGGTCAACGGGTTCTTCACCGACGACGCCTACCAGCCGAGCGACGCGGTGCACCTCGGCGTGGCGGTGGCGCTGCGCCAGGGGGGACTGGTCGCGCCCGCGATCCACGACGCAGACACCCTGTCGATCGACCTGCTGATGGAGCGCCTGCGCGACCTGGTCAGCCGCGCCCGCGCGGGGCGGCTGCAGCGTGCGGAGATGGCCGACCCGACCATCACCGTCACAAACCTCGGCGACCTCGGTGTCGAGAGCGTCTTCGGCGTCATCTACCCGCCGCAGGTTGCGCTGGTCGGCTTCGGCCGGGTGGTCGAGCAGCCCTGGGCGCAGAATGGCCTGATCGGAGTGCGCCCCGCCGTCACCGCGACCCTGTCCGCCGACCATCGCGTGAGCGACGGCTTGCGCGGAGGAAGATTCCTGGCGCGGGTCGACGAGCTGCTGCAGAAACCGGAGGAACTATGAACGAGCAGGACGCCCGAGCGGCCGTGCACGCCGCGATCGGCCAGGTGGCGCCGGATGTCGACACGGAAGACCTCGTGGAGACCTCCCGGCTGAGGCAGGACCTCGAACTCGACTCGCTCGACTTCCTGCGGCTGATCGAGACGATTTCGCAGGCGACCGGCGTCGACGTCCCCGAGCGCGACTACACCCAGGTGTCGACGGTGAAGGGGCTCGTCGAATACGTCGCCGCCCACGGCTGAAACGCGCCGTGCCGACTTCGCCCACAACTGCCGCCGCTGCCAGGGTGAGGCGAGGCGAGGTGAGGTCCATTCCTCCACAGGGGCCGCCTCGCCGGAGTTATCCACAGAAAATGCGGCTGACCGGCCCTTTGTCGGTAGGAATGTCGGTGGTTCGGCGGAGACTTAACGTATGGACACCCCCACCGAAACCCC
>NZ_FNFU01000023.1 GCF_900101115.1 Cryobacterium psychrotolerans | reverse complement strand
GCCAAGCGGGCCATCCTCGACAGCTACACGAAGGAGCACTCGGCCGAGTACCAGGCGCAGGCCTGGATCGACCTCGCCCGGAAGCTGCACAACCAGCACCCGGAGCTGGCCGCCCCCGGCGCGATCGCGTCGGTGGTCATCCACACCAGCCATCACACGCACTTCGTGATCGGGTCCGGCGCGAACGACCCGCAGAAGTACGACCCGACCGCGAGCCGGGAGACGCTCGACCACTCGATCCCGTATATCTTCACGGTCGCCCTGCAGGACGGCAGCTGGCACCACGTCGACTCCTACTCGCCCGAGCGCGCCGGCCGGGCCGACACCGTCGCCCTCTGGCACAGCGTGACCACGGTCGAAGACCCCGAGTGGACCCGCCGGTACCACTCGCTCGATGTCAGCGAGAAGGCCTTCGGCGGCCGCGTCGTCATCACGCTCAGCACCGGCGAGACCATCACCGACGAGATCGCGGTCGCGGATGCGCATCCGCTGGGCGCCCGTCCGTTCGGTCGTGCGGAGTACGTGAACAAGTTCCGCACCCTGGCCGCGGACGTGCTCGGGGCGGGTGAGATCGAGCGGTTCCTGGGCCTTGCGCAGCGGCTGCCCGAGCTGGGCTCCGGCGAGCTCGGCCAGCTGACGATCGTGGCCAGGCCCGGTCTGCTCTCGGCGTTGCCCATGCCGGTGGGGCTCTTCTGATGCTGTACTCCGCCGCCACCGCGGCCGAGAAGCGCGTGAACCTGCGGGCGGTGCTGTC
The DNA here is from genome assembly GCF_900101115.1 of Cryobacterium psychrotolerans. GTDB lineage: Bacteria > Actinomycetota > Actinomycetes > Actinomycetales > Microbacteriaceae > Cryobacterium > Cryobacterium psychrotolerans. Next base: position 45,038 of record NZ_FNFU01000023.1, on the reverse strand, counting down.
CAGCGGCACGATCCAGCGCTTCCCGGGCGCGTTCAACCCGCTCTCGGCGAAGCTGATCCAGGCGAGGGGCTTCGAGGGCGTCTACATTTCCGGGGCGGTGCTCTCGGCCGACCTGGGCCTGCCCGACATCGGTCTGACCACGCTCACCGAGGTCGCCGGCCGGGCGCAGCAGATCGCCCGGATGACCGACCTGCCGGCGATCGTCGATGCCGACACGGGCTTCGGCGAGCCGATGAACGTGGCGCGCACGATCCAGACCCTCGAGGATGCGGGCCTGGCCGGCATGCACATCGAGGACCAGGTGAACCCGAAGCGTTGCGGGCACCTCGACGGCAAGCAGGTCGTCGACGAGGAGACCGCGGTGAAGCGTATCCGCGCGGCGGTCGATGCGCGCCGGGACCCGAACTTCCTGATCATGGCGCGCACCGACATCCGTGCCACGGTGCCGGGTGATGGCGGCCTCGACGCGGCCGTCGACCGGGCGAAGAAGCTCGTCGACGCCGGCGCCGACGCGATCTTCCCCGAGGCGATGGCGACGCTGGCCGAGTTCGAGGCGATCCGCGCGGCCGTCGACGTGCCGCTGCTGGCGAACATGACCGAGTTCGGCAAGAGCGAACTGTTCACGGTCGACCAGCTCGGCGGGATCGGCGTCAACATGGTGATCTTCCCGGTGTCGCTGTTGCGCCTGGCGATGGGCGCCGCCGACCGTGGACTCGCAGCCATCCAGGCGGAAGGGTCGCTGACCTCCCTCCTGCCGGAGATGCAGCACCGCACGGAGCTCTACGAGCTGCTCGACTACGAGGCGTACAACAAGTTCGACTCAGGCATTTTCAACTTCAGCGTGAACGAGAAGGGAACGATATGAGCGAGAAGGATGTGAAGGTCTTCAAGGGCCTCGCCGGCGTGCCGGTGGATGTCACCGCGATTTCGAAGGTGAACTCGGAGACGAATTCCCTGCTGTACCGGGGCTACCCGGTGCAGGAACTGGCCGCCCTGTGCAGCTTCGAGGAGGTCGCGTACCTGCTCTGGCACGGCGAGCTGCCGGACGAAACACAGCTGGCCGAGTTCGAGCAGCTGGAACGGTCGCTGCGCCGGCTCGACCCCGTCGTGCACCGCGTCATCGACGAGCTGCCGATGAGCGCGCATCCGATGGATGTGCTGCGCACCGCGGTCAGCGTGATCGGCGCCCGCGACCCCGAGGTCGCCGACGCGTCGCCGGAGGCCAACCTGGCCAAGTCGATCCGGCTGTTCTCGCAGTTGCCGGCGATCATCGCGTACGACCAGCGTCGCCGCCACGGCCAGGGCCCGGTCGAACCCAGGGACGACCTCGGCTACTCGGCGAACTTCCTGCACATGACCTTTGGCGAGGTGCCGGAACTGGCCGTCGTCGACGCGTTCGACGTCTCGATGATCCTCTACGCCGAGCACTCGTTCAACGCGTCGACCTTCACCGCGCGGGTGATCACCTCCACGCTCGCGGACCTGCACTCCGCGGTGACCGGAGCGATCGGCGCGCTCAAGGGCGCGCTGCACGGCGGCGCGAACGAAGCCGTGATGCACACCTTCGACGAGATCGGCGCGGGCGAAGGCGCCGGCGACCGCGCGGTTGCCTGGCTGGACCGCGCCCTCGTGGACAAGCGCAAGATCATGGGCTTCGGGCACCGGGTCTACAAGAACGGCGACTCACGGGTGCCGACCATGCACGCGGCGCTGCTGACCCTGGTCGAACACTACGAGCGGCCCGACCTGCTCGAACTGTACGCGGCGCTGGAAGCGGCGATGACCGAGCAGAAGGCGATCCTGCCCAACCTCGACTACCCGTCCGGACCGGCCTATCACCTGATGGGCTTCGACACCCTCACCTTCACCCCGTTGTTCGTGGCGGCCAGGGTGATCGGCTGGACGGCGCACATCATCGAGCAGACCGGTTCCAACGCCCTCATCCGCCCGCTGTCGGTGTACGACGGCGTGGAGGAACGCCACATCGTCTGAGGACCTTCGCCGGACGCTTCGCGGCATACCATTGACCAATGGCCCATGACGCAGTACGACAGACGACCGGCAGCATCCACGGCACCGAGGTGAACGCATGAGCGTGCACCTGGTCGGCGGCGGCTGGGCTTCCGAGCACTATCCCGCGGTCTACGGACCGTTCGTCGGTGAGGCGACGGCGCGAGCGACCGCGGCCGGACGGGTCGAACCGCGCATCGCGATCATCTCCGTGCGGTCCGGCGACGGCGACGAGCACGCCGCGAACCTCACGGCAGCGCTGGCCGCGGCCGCGCCCTTCGAGCCCGTGCTCACCACGCTCGAGCTGGACGGCCGGGCGGCCCTGACCGCGGTCGGGGACGTCGACGGCATCGTCATCGGCGGCGGGCTCACCCCCGCCTATCTCGCCGCGGTCGCGCCGATCGCCGGAGAGATCCGCCGCCAGGTGTCGGCCGGCATCCCCTACCTCGGCTACTCGGCCGGCGCGATGATCGCCGCCGAGCGCGCCCTGACCGGCGGCTGGCGGATCGGCGGCGTCGAGGTCGCGCCACAGGACGGATCCGAGGACCTCGACGAGGTCACGGTCGACAACGGCATCGGCTTGCTGGATGTCACCGTCGAGGTGCACGCCGCGCAGTGGGGCACGCTGTCCCGACTGATCGCCGCGGTCGAGGCCGGACTGGTCGACGGAGGCCTCGCCATCGACGAGAACACCGCCCTGGTGGTCGGCGAGGGCGCGCTGGGCGTGGTCGGCGCCGGCAGCGTCTGGCGGGTCAGCCAGGCGCCCGACGGGGTTCTCGTCAGCACCTTCGGCGCCTAGGACCCCGTGCCGACGCCCCCGGGGGCCCGCTTCGGCGACGGCCGGATCGACCCCGGCTGGGCCGAGGCGCTTGCGCCGGTCGCTCACGAGATGGGCGCGATGGACGACTTCCTCCGGGCCGAGACGGCGGCCGGACGCCCCTGGCTGCCCGCAGGCGACAAGATCTACCGCGCCTTCGGCCATCCCTTCGACGATGTGAAGGTGCTCATCGTCGGCCAGGACCCGTACCAGACCCCCGGATTCCCGATCGGGCTGTCCTTCGCCGTCGACCCCCACGTGCGTCCCCTGCCGCGAAGCCTCCAGAACATCTACCGCGAACTCCACGACGACCTCGGGCTGACCCCGCCGCCGCACGGCGACCTCACCCCCTGGGCGGCGCGTGGCGTCATGCTGCTGAACCGGGTGCTCACCGTGCAGGAGGGGGTCGCCGGGTCGCACCGGCGGCGCGGCTGGGAGGCCGTGACCGAGCACGCCATCCGCACCCTCGTCGCGCGCCGCCGCCCGCTGGTGGCCATCCTCTGGGGCAGGGATGCCGCGAGCCTCCGGCCCCTGCTGGGCGACACGCCCGTGATCGAGTCTGCCCACCCGAGCCCGCTGTCAGCGAGGCGGGGATTCTTCGGATCCCGCCCGTTCAGCCGGGCAAACGAACTCCTGACGGCCCAGGGAGCCGCGCCCGTCGACTGGTCGCTCGGCTAATCTGGAAGTTGAAGAAACGAGGGGAGTCACCGGTGCTTGAAGAGGAATACCAGCCCAGGCGACGGCTGCCGATGCACCTTCGCCCGGTGCCGCCGCCCGAGGCGCCGTTCGAGTACTCGCTGCGCGACGCAACGGCCGCCGACCTCCCGTACATCCGTGAGATCTACAACTACTACGTCGCGAACAGCACCGTCACGTTCGACGAGGACGCGATGACCCTGGCCGAGTGGCGGGACAAGTGCGCCTACCTGGAACGGCTCGGCATGCCGTTCATCGTGGCCGAGTCCCCGGCCGGGCAGCTCCTCGGCTACGCGCTGGTCAGCCCCTGGAAGCAGAAGAAGGCGTATCGGTTCACCGTGGAGAACTCGATTTACCTGGGCGCGGCATCCACAGGCAAGGGCCTGGGCCGGGTTCTGCTCGCCGAACTCATCGCGCGGTCGAAGGCCGCGGGGCTCAAGGAGATCATCGCCGTGATCGCGGACCAGGGTGCCGACGCGTCGATCAAGCTGCACCACGACTTCGGCTTCGAGGAAATCGGTCGGATGGGCAAGGTCGGCTTCAAATTCGAGCGCTGGCTGGGCACCGTGCTCATGCAGAAGAGCCTGAAGTAGGCGGTCGCCCCGAGCAGGTAGCGCAGTGTCCGTTAGGCGGTGCGGCGGCGCGCGGTCAGGCGCCCGGTCGCTTTCACCACGGCGCCGCGCGGCAAGGCCCTCGAGAGCCAGGCCAGCGCGGCATTCCGCGCGCCGCTGACCCTGTGCGGCGGGGGAGTGCCGCGGTCGAGGTCGGCGAACACGGTGCGCATCACCTGGTCGACGCTCTGCGGGCGTCGCCGGGCCGCGACGCCGGCCACCCGGGAGAACTCCGTGGCAACCGGGCCGGGGCAGAGCGCCGTCACCTTGAGGCCGGAGGCGTGTGTCTCGTACCAGAGCGCCTCGGTGAAGCTCAGCACGTACGCCTTGGTCGCTCCATAGACGGCCATGCGAGGCACCGGCTGGAACGCGGCGGTGCTCGCCAGGTTCACGAGGGCCGCGCCGTGCGGATGCTCGCCTGCGGTCTGGAGCAGGTCCGGCAGGAACGCCCGGGTCAGCTCGGTGAGCACCTGCACGTTGAGCGCCACCTGTTCGCGTTGCAGGCCGGCGTCGGACACGGCGAAGGGCCCGAAGGTAGCGAAGCCGGCGTTGTTGACGAGCGTGCCGACGGTGACGGAGCGGGTGCGCAGGTCCGTGACCAGCTCGGCGACGGCATCCGGCCCGGTCAGGTCCAGCGGGATGACGGTCGAGGCCGTGCCGTACTTCTCGGCCAGTTCGACGGCGAGGGCCTCAAGACGATCCTGGCGTCGGGCGACGAGCACGAGGTCTGCCCCGCGCTCGGCGAGCCGGTGCGCGAAGCCGATGCCGAGACCGCTCGAGGCTCCGGTGATGAGGGCGGTGGTTCCCATGGGGTTGAAGTATGAGCGTGCCATGCACTGAGGCTAGCCCCGCTCGGCCGGGCTGGGCGAGCCCCGCGTAAGGTCGAAGCATGACGGATGCCCCACTTGACGTTCCTGCCCGGCACACGGTTCTGCGGTCCTTCGCCGGCCACCTCGCGGCCGACCCCGACGCGGCCTTCGGGCACCTCGTGGCCACTCTGTCCGGCGGCGATGAGGCCGCCGGCCACGTCAGGGCCGACCCCGCGCGTCGCCTCGTCGTCGTGGAGGGCGACTGGTGGTATCGCGGCGAGTACCGGGTGCTGCCGGAGGAGTCCGGGGCCCTCGTGCAGTACGAGATCATCAACATCGCGCAGGTCGCCCGCTGGGCGGCCCGCTGGACCGCGCGGCCGGTACTCGAGGCGGCGCCCGCGGCGTTCGGGCGGCTCCTGACCGCGATTCAGGCGGAGGTCGATGGCGCTCGGCCGGACGAGGCCTGACCGACCTGAGGCGACCTGACTAGGCTCGACCCATGCCACAACCGCACGAGCTGACCGCCCTCGACCAGTGGCAGGCGCTCCAGCGGGGGGAACTGCGCCCCACCGAACTCGCCGAGCACTACCTGGCGCGCATCGAGGCGCTCAATCCGTCGCTGGGGGCATTCGTGACGGTGACCGCGGATGCCGCCCTCGAGCGGGCGCGCCACGTCGAGGCGAACGTGCCGCGGACCGCGCCGCTCTGGGGGCTGCCGTTCGGGGACAAGGACCTGCAGCGGCGTGCCGGCGTGCCGGCGCGGTTCGGCTCGCGCCTGATGGCCGACTTCGTCCCCGAGGAGTCCGACGACCTCGTGCGGGCGCTCGACGCGGCCGGCGGAGTGAGCCTGGGCAAGACGAACACCCCGGAGTTCGGCCTCCCCTCGTACACCGAGAGCCTCGCAGAGGCCCCCGCGCGCAATCCGTGGGACGTCGACCTCGGCGCCGGCGGGTCCAGCGGCGGGGCCGCGGTGGCGGTCGCGGCGCGGATGCTGCCGTTCGCGCCGGGCTCCGACGGAGGCGGGTCCATTCGTATTCCCGCAGCGGCATGTGGCCTCGTCGGCCTGAAGCCGTCCCGAGGGCGGGTGCCCGCAGCATCCGGGATCGATTCTCTCGGCGGGCTCGCGGTGGCCGGGCCGATCGCCCGCACGGTGGCGGATGCCGCGCTTCTGCTCGACGCCATGATCACTCCGAGCGGCAGCCGTCCGGAGCACCACTTCGCGCTCCGCGCCCCCGGCGAAGACGGCCCCCTGCTCGCGGCCGCCGTGCGCGGGGAGGGGCGGTTCCAGCTCGGCGTCATGACGACGTCGGCCTGGGACGACGACTACGAGATCCGCCTGGCTCCCGAGGCGCTGGCCGCGCTGGCGGTGGCCGTCGACGGGCTTTCCGCACTCGGCCACGGCCTCGAGCAGACCGCGCTTTCGCCCGACGCAAGCTACGTGCCCGCCTTCCGCACGATCTGGCAGGCGGGAGCGGCGACCATCCCGGCCGATGGCCCGGAGCAGGAGGAGCAGCTCGAACCGCTGACCCGCTGGCTGCTCCGGCGCGGCCGCGCACTCGGCGCGCGCGACCTGGCCGAGGCGCTGGCGGCGCTGAGCGCCTTCGAGCGTTCGTTCATCGCCCGGCTGTCGCGCTTCGACGCCGTGCTCACCCCGGCGCTGGCGCTCACGCCGCGCCCGCTCGGCTGGTACGACCGGGCCGACGGGGAGCGCAACTTTGCGCAGCAGGTGCAGTACACGCCGTTCACCTCGATGGTCAACGTCGCGGGGCTCCCGGCCATCGTCCTGCCGGTCATGCAGACCGCGGGCGGTCTGCCGATGGGGGTGCAGTTGATCGGGCGCCCGGGCGGCGAAGCGACCCTGCTGGCCCTCGGCGCCCAGCTGGAACGCCGCCTGCGTTGGCAGGACCGGGTGCCGCCCGGGATCTGACCCCCGCCCCCCCCCGTCAAAATTCTCGTGAGGGGTCGTATATCGACCTTCCTTCGCCCCGGGAAGGTCGATATGCGACCCCTCAGGGGGTTCGAAGCCGAGCCGGTGGTGCCAGATACCCCTGGGGGTATACTGGAAGGTGCAGGGCGCGACTTGGGAGGACGACGAACGATGGACCTCCGTCTGCCTGTTGCAGCGTCCACCCCCACCCCGATCCGAAAGGACCACCCATGAATGAGCTCACCCCCCAGCAGGTGCTGGACCGCCTGAACGACGCCCAGGTCATCGACGTGCGGGAAACCGAGGAAGTGGCCGACGGCATGATCGTCGGCGCCCGGCACATCCCGCTCGCCCAGGTGCCCGGCAGTACCGGTCTGCTCGACAAAACCCGCCCCGTCATTGCGGTGTGCCGCAGCGGTCGGCGCAGCGCCGCAGCCGCCGAGCAACTGGCCGCCGCAGGTTTTACCGCGTACACGATGTCCGGGGGCATGCTTGACTGGAAGGCTTCGGGACTGGCCACGACGGCGCCCCCGGCCCCCCATTGATCTCCCCACGGAAAGACATCGTGACGACACCGACAGGCACGACCGCGGACACCGCATCCGTCGATGCCGCCACGCTGCGAGGCTGGGTCGAACGTCAGGACGACCTGTTGCTGATCGATGTGCGCGCTGCCGGCGAGTTCGAGACTTCGCACATCCGAGGCTCTTACCACGTTCCGCTGCCCCTGCTCAAGGAACACACGCCCGAGTTCGCCGCCAGGATGGACACGCACGTGGTGCTGATCTGCCAGTCGGGGGTTCGGGCCGAGCAGGCCAGGCAGCGCCTCGGCACGGTCGGGCTGGACGGGGCGATGGTCCTCAGCGGCGGCGTCCCCGCCTACGCGGCGGTCGGTGGTGACATCGTGCGCGGCCGAAGCTCGTGGGCGCTGGAGCGCCAGGTGCGCATGGCCGCGGGGTCGCTCGTGCTCGCCGGCATGCTCGCCGGGCGATTCATCTCCCCGAACCTGCGCGTGATCGCCGGAACCATCGGCGCCGGACTTACCTACTCGGCTGCCACCAACAGTTGTGCGATGGGCCGCGCCTTGTCCTGGATGCCGTGGAACCGCTCCGTCACCGAGCCGACTGCACGCGAGGCCCTCGACCAGCTCACCGACCGATGATCGTCCCGGCGCTGGTCCTCGGTCTCGTGGTCGGGGCGTTGCTCGGCCTGACCGGTGCCGGCGGATCCATCCTCGCGGTGCCCGCCCTGGTCTATGGGGTGGGGATGCCCCTGTCCGAGGCCATCCCGACCTCGCTGGTCGTGGTCGGCGCGGCGTCGGCCGTTGCGGTGATTCCGCGGCTGCAGGGCGGCGTGAACTGGCGCCTCGCGGCGGTCATCGGCGCACCGGGCATCGCCACCGCGTTCCTGGGGTCGCTGATCAGCGGCATGATCGAACCGCGCGTGCTGCTCGGGGTGTTCGCGGTGATCATGGTCGTCGCCGGCGTGCGGATGTTCTTCCCCACGAAATCGGTCGGCGGACCCTGCGCCCTTCCCGACGGCGGAACCGACTGGCGCCACTGCCTGCCCCGTGCCCTTGCCACGGGCGCCGTGGTGGGCTTCCTCACCGGGCTGCTCGGTGTCGGCGGCGGCTTCCTGATCGTGCCGGCCCTCACCCTGGTGCTCGGCCTGCCGATGGCGCTCACCGTGGGCACGTCCCTGGTCATCATCGTCATCAACTCCGCCGCCGGTTTCGCTGCGCACGTCGGAACCGTGGAGCTGGACTGGGCTGTCGTGGGCGTCTTCGCCGCCGCCGCCATGGCAGCATCCTTAGCCGCCGGGCGCCTCGCCCGCGGGCTTTCCGACGTCGTGCTCAAGCGTGGCTTCGCCGTGCTCGTACTCCTCGTCGCCGCCTATGTGGCGACCCGGGCGATCATCGGCTGAGGGTGCTTCTCCCCGCGAGTCAACCCGCCCTTCCTTATCTTGAATTAGTCAAGACAACTGCTACGCTGGGCGCATGACGGCAACGGATGCGACGGCGACGCACACGCTCGCCGACGGCATCCGCTCGGCCGGCCTCAAGGTCACCGCGCAGCGCCTGGCCGTGCTGTACGCGCTCGCCGACTCGCCGCACGCCAGCGCGGAGCGGGTGTTCGCAGCCGTGCACGCCGGGCTGCCCGGCACCTCGCTGCAGGCCGTCTACGGCGTGCTGGCCGCATTCACCTCCGCCGGGCTCGTTCGCCGCATCGAGCCGGCCGGTTCCGCCGCGCTGTTCGAGCGCCGGGTCGGCGACAACCACCACCACCTCGTCTGCACCGGCTGCGACGCCGTACACGACGTGGACTGTGTCGTGGGGGAGGCGCCCTGCCTGACCCCCGCCGACGCGCGCGGTTTCGCCGTGGCATCCGCCGAGGTCACCTTCTGGGGCCTCTGCCCGTCCTGCCGAACCGAGCCCGCGACCCCCTGATTTCGTCCGTCGACCCAGCCCAATCGAACAGCAGCGAAGTACCGAACAGCAAGGAGCATCATGCCTATCGAACCCACCACCACCCAGACGGGTACCCCCGTCGCCAGCGACGCGCACTCGCTCACCGTCGGCGCCGACGGCGTCACAGCCCTGCACGACCGGTACCTGGTCGAGAAGCTGGCCCAGTTCAACCGGGAGCGCATCCCGGAGCGCATCGTGCACGCCAAGGGCGGCGGAGCACACGGCCAGTTCGTGGTCACCAACGACGTGTCGCAGTACACCCGCGCGGCGCTCTTCCAGCCCGGCGCGACGACCGAGACGCTTCAGCGCTTCTCCAGCGTCGCCGGCGAGCAGGGCAGTCCCGACACCTGGCGCGACGTGCGCGGCTTCTCGGTGAAGTTCTACACCTCCGAGGGCAACTACGACATCGTCGGCAACAACACCCCGGTGTTCTTCATCCGCGACGGCATCAAGTTCCCCGACTTCATCCACTCGCAGAAGCGGCTGCCGGGCTCGGGCCTGCGCGACGCGACCATGCAGTGGGACTTCTGGACCCTCTCCCCGGAGTCCGCGCACCAGGTCACCTACCTGATGGGCGACCGCGGCCTGCCGCGCTCCTGGCGCGAGATGCCCGGCTTCGGCTCGCACACCTACCAGTGGATCAACGCCGCCGGTGAGCGTTTCTGGGTCAAGTACCATTTCGCCTCCAACCAGGGCCACGTCGAGATGGAGGGCTCGGAGGCCGAGCTCATCGCCGGCGCCGACGCCGACTACTACCGCCGCGACCTCTACGAGGCGATCAAGGCCGGCAACTTCCCGTCGTGGGACGTATCGGTGCAGGTCATGCCCTACGAGGACGCGAAGACCTACCGCTTCAACCCGTTCGACCTGACCAAGGTCTGGCCGCACGCGGACTACCCGCTGATCAAGGTCGGCACGCACACCCTCAACCGCAACCCGGAGAACTTCTTCGCCGAGATCGAGCAGGCCGCGTTCTCGCCGGCCAACACGGTTCCCGGCATCGACATCAGCCCGGACAAGATGCTGATGGCCCGCGTGTTCTCCTACCCGGATGCGCAGCGCTACCGCGTCGGCACGAACTACACCGAGATCCCGGTGAACGCGCCGAAGGCCGCCGTGCACAACTACTCGCAGGACGGCGCGGCCCGCCACGGGTTCAAGCCGGCGGATGCCCCGGTCTACGCACCGAATTCCCTCGGGGGCCCGGTGGCGGATGCCGCGGCGGCCGGTGAGGGCAGCTGGGAGTCCGACGGCGCCCTGCTTCGCGCCGCGGCGACACTGCACTCGGAGGACAGCGACTTCGGCCAGGCCGGCACGCTGTACCGCGAGGTCTTCGACGACGCGGCCAGGGCTCGCTTCCTCGACACCATCACGGGTGCCATCAGCGGCGTGCAGCGCCCCGAGGTCACCGAGCGTGCGATCGCGTACTGGACCGCCGTCGACGCGACGCTCGGAGCATCCCTCCGCGCGAACCTCGCCGCCTGGGCCGAGGCCGACCTGCTCGTCTAACCCACCCCTCCCCTCCGCCCCATCCCCATCCGCCGAACTGTGAGTTTGGCACCTTCCCGGGCCCGGTGAAGGTGCCGAACTCACAGTTCGGCGAGGGAGGCGAGGGTGCTACTCGGCGACGGGAACGGGCTCGGCGACGGGAACGGGCTCGGCGACGGGCAAGGGCTCGGCGACCATGGCGGAGCTTCGCTCCCAGAGGCCGGCCGCCAGTTCCGGGTCGTAGGCCTGCGTGTTGGCGCCCGCGATCTTTCGTTTCTCGTAGTACGCGCCCGAGCGCCAGTCGCTTCCGGGTGTCGCCGTCGCCAGCCAGACGAGCGTGTCGGCGCCCTGCTCCGGGGTCAGCAGGAAGCGCTTGAGCGCGGTCTGGTAGATGAACCGCATGGGGCTCGTCGACGTGGCCGAGAAGCTCGTCGCGACGACGCCGGGGTGGAAGGCGGCAGCGGAGATCCCCTCGTCGTTGAAGCGACGGTGGAGTTCCTGGGTGAAGAGGATGTTGGCCAGCTTGGCGTCGCCGTAGGCCTTGTTCGCGGAGTACGTCTGCTCGGCGTCAAGGTCGTCGAGGTCGATCCTGCCGAAGAGGCTGTTGGCCGCGCTGGAGGTTTGGATCACGCTGGCCTTGCTGTCCGCGAGCCGGTCGACCAGCAGCATGGTCAGCAGGAAGGGGGCGAGGTGGTTGACCTGGAAGGTCTTCTCGTGCCCGTCCATCGTGGTCTCCCGCGCGCCCATGATCCCGCCCGCGTTGTTGGCGAGAACGTCGATCCGCGGGTAGCGGGCCAGCAGGTCCGTCGCGAGGGCGCGCACCTGGGACAGGTCGGCGAAGTCGGCGACGAAGAAATCCGCGCCGAGTTCCGCGGCGATGGCGGACGTTTTCTCGGCCGACCGACCCACGATGACGACGCGGTCTCCGTCCCGGCTCAGCTTCCTGGCCGCAGCGGCTCCGATGCCGTCGCTCGCGCCGGTGATGATGATGGTTCGTGCGGTCATAGTGCGCCCCTCATTGTGACTAATTGACATATCCGCCCTTCTGCAGTCCGGCCTGGATCTCGAATCTGTTCCGCAGCGGATTGCGTCCCGCCACCAGGTACAGCAGGGGGAAGACCATGCCGTACCGCTGCCACTGCCGCTTGTGCACGGCCTCGTGCTCGAGCACATCGGCGGAGACGTTTCGGTTGGTGAGATAGCAGCCGCCGACGCAGGATCCGCCGCGACCGAACGTCCAGGCGGGCATCCCGCGGAAGACGATGAGCCCGTTTCGCCGCTCCACCCGTCCGGTGCTCCACAGGGAACCCCAGAGTGCCCCGACGCAGGTCGCGTAGAGATAGCCGGCCCGGCTGATCGGGGAGTCGAACAGGATGCGACGCATCCCTCTAGCGTAGGTCGTCGCCCGGCCTCAGGACTCGCCCGGCCGGCCGTATTCCTCCAGCAGCCGAAGCCACACTTCGCTCAGGGTGGGGTAGCTCGGCACCGCGTGCCACAGGCGATGGATCGGAACCTCGCCCACGATGGCGATCGTGGCCGCGTGCAGAAGTTCGGCGACGTCCTGCCCGACGAACGTCACGCCGAGCAGAACCTTCCGGTCGAGGTCGACGATCGCCCTGGCTCGACCGGTGTAGTCGTCGGCGAGCACGGTGGCCCCGCCCAGCCAGCTGAGGTCGTAGTCGAGCACCCGGATGCGATGGCCCGCGTCCTCCGCGGCCGCCTGGGTCAGCCCGACGGATGCGACCTCCGGGTCGGTGAAGGTGACCTGCGGAACAGCGGCGTGGTCCGCCGTCGCGACGTGGGCACCCCAGGGTGCGTCGTCGACGGGCGCGCCCGCGGCTCGCGCGACGATGACGTCCCCGGCTGCCCGCGCCTGGTACTTGCCCTGGTGGGTGAGCAGCGCGCGGTGGTTGACATCGCCGGTCGCGTACAGCCACCGGCCGGCCAGCGCGGGGGAGCTGCCCTGCACGAGCATGGTGTCGTCCACGGCGAGCCAGTCGCCGGGCGTCAGGCCGACGGTGTCCAGCCCCAGATCCGTCGTTCGGGGAACGCGCCCGGTGGCGACGAGGACCTCCGCCGCCGTGACCGTCCCTCCGCCGTCAAGCGTCAGCTCGACCTCGCCCGACGCGGTGCGCTCGGCGCGGGCCGCCGTCGCCCCCAGAAGCACGGTCACGCCGGCTGCACGCAGGCCCTCGGCGACCAGCTCGCCGGCGAACGGCTCCTGCCCGCGCAGGAGAGTGCTGCGGGCGATCACGGTCACGGTCGCCCCGAGCGCGGCATAGGCGGTCGCCATCTCCACGGCGACGACACCGCCGCCGAGGATGGCGAGGCTCTCCGGGATCTCTGGCGCGGACGTGGCGTCACGGCTGGTCCAGGGGGAGACGTCGGCCAGACCGGGGATCTCCGGCAGCAGCGCGGCCGATCCGGTGCCCACGGCCACGGCGTGCCGGGCGGTCAGCACCCTGGTCGTACCGTCGTCGGCGGTGACCGTGACCTCGCGCACCCCGGACAGGCGACCGTGCCCACGCACGAGACGGATGCCCGTGCTCTCCAGCCACTTCACCTGCGAGTCGTCGGACCAGTCGTGCACGATCGTGTCCCGGCGTCGCAGCGCCGCGCGGGCATCCGGGGTTCCGGTCACGGCCTCGGCGGCCCCGCCGACGCGTCGGGCGGCGCTGAGGGCGGTGCCGCTGCGGATGAGGGCCTTGGACGGCATGCAGGCCCAGTACGAGCACTCCCCGCCGACGAGCTCGCTCTCGATGATGACGGTGGAGAGGCCGGCCCGCGCTACCCGGTCGGCGACGTTCTCGGCGCTGGAGCCGCCGCCGATCAGGATCAGGTCGTAGGTGTCTGTCGGCATGGTGCCTTCCGGGTCAACGGCCGATGAAGTCGGCGGGCGTGCGGCTGAGGAACGCGGCCATGCCGATTCGGGCGTCCTGGGTCGCGGCCAGGCGCGCCAGGGTCGGCTGGAGCCCGGCCTCGGCCGCGGCATCCCCGTCGCGCACGGCGCTGCGCGCGCTCGCGAGGGTCGCCTGCACTGCCAGCGGGGCCTGGCCGGCGATGCGCTGGGCGAGCTGGAGGGCGCGGTCGAACTGCGTGCCGTCGGGCACGACCTCCTGCACGATGCCGATCCGGTGGGCCTCGGCCGCATCGAACATGTCGCCGGTGAGGATCCAGCGCATCGCGTTGCCCCAGCCTGCCGCCCGGGGGAAGCGGATCGTCGCGCCGCCGAAGGGCAGGATGCCCCGGGCCACTTCGATCTGGCCGAACATCGTCGATTCGGCGGCCACGGTCATGTCGCTGGCCAGCATCAGCTCGATGCCGAGGGTGAGGCAGGTGCCCTGCACGGCCATCACGACCGGCTTGGACAGCGAACTGCCGTCCACCTGCCACGGGTGGATGCCGCCCTCGGGAACGATGTCGATTCCGTCGGGGCCCAGCCGGGGACCGACGTCGGCGAGGTCGAGCCCCGCCGTGAAGTGTTCGCCGACCGCGTGCACGAGGCCGACCCGCAGCTCCGGGTCGCGCTCGAGCTCCCCGTAGGCGAGGGCGAGCTGCTGCAGCAGCGCGAAATCGGCGGCGTTGCGCTTCTCCGGACGGTTGAACCCGATCAGGAACACGTGCCCGCGCCGTTCGGTGATGATCCTCGGCTGGTCTGCCACGGATTGCTGGTCGCTCACGGAAGCCTCCTGTGTCCCCTCGGCGCCGGCGCGCCGGTCCCCATGCTACGGGGCCGGTGCGCTCAGCGGGTGAGGGCGCCGATGATCCGCAGGATGCTCGGCAGATCGTCGCCGGCGTCTTCCGGCGAGGCCGGCGCGAAGCCCGCGATCGTCGCCCCGGCGAGGCCGAAATCGGCCCGCAGCGCGGTGATCAGCCCGGTCAGGGTCTCCACGGCCAGCCCGAACGGGTACAGGTCGCCCAGCCCGGTGATGGCGGACGGGTCGAGCACGTCGAGGTCGATGTGCAGGTAGACCTGGCCCGCGCCCGTCGCGCGCACGGCGGCCACCAGCGCGTCGGGGGAGCCGAGGTCCTCCACCGGAACGGTGACGATTCCGCGTTCCGCGATCAGGTCGGCCTCGGCCGGGTCGATGTCGCGGGCGCCGGCGATGATCACGCGCTCCAGTGGAACGCGGCTGTCCTCGGCCAGGGCCAGGCCGTCGGTGCCCTCGCCGGCGATCGCCCGCACCACCATGCCGTTGAACGCGCCAGAGGGCGACGTTTCCGGCGTGTGCAGGGCCGCGTGCGCGTCGAGCCAGACGACGGCGAGGTCGTTCGGGTGCCGCCGGGCGGCATGCGCCACGGCGGAGAGGGACACCCCGCAGTCGCCGCCGATCGTGAGTGCCCAGTCGGTGACGGACCGGAGGGTGAGGTACATCCGTTCGCGCACCATCAGGAGCGTCGAGAAGCGATGGATGCCCGTGTCCTGGGCGTCTCCGGCCTCGGCAGGTACGTCCACCGTCCGCGTGGCCGACTCGGGCAGGTCGCCGCGAATGGCCTCAGCCCCGTCGGCGAGGCGCATCGCGCGCGAGGAAATGGAACCCTGCCACTGGGGCACGACAACGAAGGTGGGAGACATGCCCTCAGTATGCCCCTCGGCCCCGCACCCCCTCAACGCGAAACCGCAGTTGTGCGCGCTAAAACTCCGTTTTGGCGCGCACAACTGCGGTTTCGCGGAACGAACTACATGTCGCGGTAGCGAGTCGCGGTGCTCACGGCCTCGCGCAGCTCGAACTCGTTCATCCGCGGGCCGTAGCCGGGGGTGTCCCGCTGGATGCGCCAGCCCTCGGACAGCGGACCGAGGTCGAGGCCGTCGAAGCCGAAATCGTCCAGCAGCGCCGCGACGGCATCCCGGGCGGATGCGTCATCGCCGGCCAGGACCAGCGCCCGCCGGTCCTCCGAGCCGGCCGGCCGGCCGTGCGTGGTCAGATCCGCGGCATAGATGTGGTTGAACGCCTTGACGACCCGGGCGTCGGGCAGGCGCGCCTGCAGTAGCTCGGCCGTGGTCGTGCGTTCGTCATCGAGTTCGGCAATGTTGCCGTCGCGCTGCGGGTAGTAGTTGTTGGTGTCGATCACGATCTTGCCGGCGAGCTGCTCGGCCGGGACGGTGTCGATGGCGTGTAGCGGAATGGTGACGACGACGAGATCCCCGGCGGCGGCGGCTTCGGCCGGCAACGCCGCCCGGGCGCGTGGACCAAGCTCGGCAACGAGATCGTGCAGGGTTTCCGGGCCGCGCGAATTGCTCACGACCACGTCGTATCCGTTGGCCACGCCAAGGCGCGCGAGCTGGCTGCCGATGTTTCCGGCGCCGATGATTCCTAAAGTTGTCATACCCCGGCCAACGCCGCCCCCCGCCAGTATGTTCCCGCCACCCCCACGCGAAACCGCAGTTGTGCGCGCTAAAGCGGAGTTATAGCGCGCACAACTGCGGTTTCGCGGGCTACTGCTCGATCGAGGTGGTGCGGCCGGCCTTGAGTTCGGCGAGCCGGGCGTCGACCTCGGTGAGCTCGCCGAGGTCGTCCAGGCTCTCGAACTGGGCGTCGAGGCTCGAGGCGGCCAGTTCGCCGGCACCCCGCACGCGCGCCTCCTCCCGGCGGATCTTGTCTTCGAAGCGGCTGACCTCGCTTGTCGGGTCCATGATGTCGATGCTCTTGATGGCATCCATGACCTGCGTCTGCGCCTGGGCGGTCTTCGACCGGGCGATCAGCTCGTCACGCTTGGCGGACAGCTGGCCGAGCTTCTCCTTCATCGCGTTGAGTCCGGTCTTGAGCTGCTCGACAACGGCCGTCTGGGACGCGATCTGCGGCTCGGCCCCCTTGGCTTCCTTCTCCGACTGCAGCTGCCGGCCGAGCGCGACCTTGGCGAGGTTGTCGAACCGGTCGCCGTCGGCCGTCTGGCCGGCGGCGCGCAGTTCGTCTGCCTTGCGGCTGGCGGCGAGAGCCTTGACACCCCACGATCCGGCCGCGGCGACGTCCTCACGGTGGTCGTCCTCCAGTAGGCGCAGGTTGCCGATCGTCTCGGCGATGGCGCTTTCTGCGTCGGCGATGCTGTTGGTGTAGTCGCGCACCATCTGGTCGAGCATCATCTGCGGGTCTTCCGCGGAGTCGAGGAGCGCGTTGATGTTCGCCTTCGCCAGCTGGGCGATGCGTCCAAAGATGGACTGTTTCGTCATGTGGGTGTCCTTTCAGGAGTGATGCGATTATGGGCCAAATCGGGTGGACGTGCTAGAACCTGCCGCCGCCGCCCCGCCTGGAGCGGGTTCCGCTGCCGCCGAAACCTCCGGGGATACCGAAGCCGCCTCCGCCGCCCCGCCGGCCGCCGCCGCTGCCGAAGCCGCCGAAGCCGCCTCCGCCGCCGCCTCCCCCGCCGCTCAGGATAGAGCCGATCAGGATGCCGCCGAGCACGGCGCCGAGGCTGCCATCGCCGCCGCCGCGGGCGCTTCGCCCGCCGCCGAACATGTCGCCCATGCCGCCGGTGCCGGAGAAGCCGTCGACGTCGTTCCTGGCCATGGAGATGGCCTCCGCGGCGAGCGCGTTGGCGCGCTGGGCCGCGGCGAGGGAACCGGCCGGGTCCGCGGCCCGGGACGATTCCGCGTGCACCAGGAGGCGCCCGGCCTCGGCGAGCCGGGTGCGCGCCTCCGCACCTACCGCGCCGCGGCGGGCGGTGATGAAGTCCTCCGCGGCGGACACCTGGCTGCGCGCCGCCAACAGGGTCTGGGTGAGCGCGGCCTCGGCGCGTTGCGCCTGGGCCTGGGCGTCGCGCACACCCGCCAGCACGGCGTCCATCCGCTCGTTGGCCGTTTCCAACCGTTGAACCAGCTCGATCGGGTTGATCTTTCCCGCGGCGAGGTGTGCCTTCACTTCGGCCACCGTCTGCTCGGTGCCCGCGATGACCCCGGGGAGTTCGGCCGCCGCGCCGGTGCCGGCCGGCAGGGCCCGGGCCTGGATGATGTCGGTCTCGAGCTCGCGGAGTTCGCCGGTCACGCTCTGCGCGGCGGACGCCAGGTCCGCGCCGAGGCGATCGACGGCGTCGAGCAGGAGACGCGCCTGGTCGACCGATTCCTCGGCGGCCCGGATCCCGACCGCGGCCGCGCTCGGCTCGCCGGCGGCCAGCCGGGCGTTCGCCTCGGTGAGCGCGTTTTCGGCGAACGTGACCCGCTCATCCGCCTGGCGGGGATTGTCGGCCACCGTCGCGAGGGCGGCCTCGGAGTACCGCTCGAACAGGGACGCGAGGGATGCCTCCGCCTCGTTGATCCGGGCGTCGACGCCGGCGATCTGCTTTTCGAGTGATGCCGCGGCATCCGGCGCCCTCTGCTCCAGCTTCCGCAGCTCGTCGAAGTCGGCGGCCTGGTCGTCGAGCGCCGCGTTGGCCTTGTCGCACAGGGCGATGATTTCGCCGTACCAGGCCCGCCGTTGTTCCTCGGTGTCGGGTTCGGCGTCGTCGAGTCGCTGTTGCAGGGTGAAACCCTGGCTGAGCTGCGCCTTGGCGGTGGCGAGCGCACTCTGGAACGCGCCGGTCGCCTCGACGCCGTATTGCGCGATTGCGAATCCGAGCTCCTGCTCGCTGGTCTTGATCGCGTCGTCCGTTTGCACCAGTTCGCTCGCGGCCCGCTGCTTGAGCTGCGCGGTGGTCAGGGCCGGCGGGGCTCCGGAGGCGCGACCGGCGCCACCGGCGGGGACGGCGCGCTGCCGGCGGGCGAGCACGACCACGAGCACGATCCCGCCGACCACGATCAGGATGACGAGCGCGACCCACACGCCCGTATATCGGCCGCCGCCCGGATTCGCCTCGCCGGGAGTGACGACGGGCGCCGGCACGGGGGCGCCGGTGATGCTGGCGCCGATGCCCTCGGCGGCCCCGATGGCGGCCCCCGCCCAGTCATTCTCGCGGAAGGCCGGTTCGATGGCCACGGTCTCGAGGTCGGTCAGCTCTGCGTCGGTGAGCGCGAAGTCGGCCGCGACCGACAGCTGGTATTGACGGTCGGCCGTGGCGACGGCGAGGAGGACATCTCTGCTGCCGAGGCCGTTCTTGTCGGCCGTCTCGTCGGCCCAGGCCTCGCGGTCCGCGGCGCCCGTGAAGCTGTCGACGTAGACGACGAACAGGTCGGTTTGGGTGTCTTCGTAGAGCTGGTCGAGGGCGGCCTGCACGTCGCCTTCGCGATCGCCGAGGGCGTCGACCCGGTCGACGATGTGACTGGCGCCGAAGGTGACCGGGTCTTCGGCGTGCGCAACGGCGGGGGCCGAGAGCACGAGCGCAGACAGGAGCAGTCCGGATACGATCGTCCACCCTGCCCGCATGTGCCCACCTCCGCGCCGTCCCTCGCTCACCATATGCCCGCGCCGCGGGTGAGTCTAGGGACCCGGCGAGAACCGGCGCCGGTAGCATCCGTTGCATGACTCTCGCGCTGCACCACATTGTTGTCGACTGCGAGGATGCCGGCCGCCTCGCCGCGTTCTGGTCCGAGGTCCTCGGGCGTGCGGTGCGTGAGGGGGCGGATGCCGCGTCCGCGTTCATCCCCGAGGGCGGGCCGGGGGAGGCCGGCTGGCTGTTCTTCCGGGTGCCGGAGAAGAAGGTCGCCAAGAACCGCATGCACGTCGACTTCGTCGCGGGCGATCGAGAGGCGGAGGTCCTCCGGCTGGTCGGCCTGGGCGCGACCCTGGTCGACGACCACGACGAGTGGAACACCCGGTGGAGCGTGTTGCAGGATCCCGACGGAAACGAGTTCTGCGTCGTGCAGGGCCGCTGACGGGCCGGCGGCCCCGCACGACGCCCCTGCAGGCGGGCCGGAACTGTTGCGGCCTGTTACGGGCGCGCTCGCGGCATCCGCCGGTCTTCCCCACACTGGTAGTAACGACGGATGACCGGGAGCGGGGCGAGCATGAACACACAGGCCGACCTGCCCCGACTGGCCGTCGTCGAGGTGACCGGATCCCGGCCCGACCAGCGCGAGTACCACGCCAAGGTTCAGACGCTGATCTCCCGCGTGACCGGCGAGGGCGAGCAGGGCGGCTGGCAGGTCACGCGCACCGCTGCAGCGGATGTCTCGGTCGCGGAACTGCTCGCCGCCACCATCGATGCCGACGCCATAGTGATCGTCGGCGGCGAGGACATCGCCCCCCGGTTCTACGGCGGGCGCACCGGCTACGAGGGTGAAACCCGCCACTACGAGATCGCCGACGCCGGCCAGATCGCGCTCGTGCAGCGCGCCGTGGCCCAGGGCACCCCGCTGCTCGGCATCTGCCGGGGCCTGCAGATCATCAACGTCGCCCTCGGCGGATCGATCGTGCAGCACATCGAAGACGACGGCGTCCACCGGACTGACGGCGTGCCGGTCGACGAGATCCTCACGGAGCACGGGGTAACCCTCGTCGCCGGCAGCGGCCTGGCCGGCAGCTTCGGCCGGGCCGAGATCTCGGTGCAGAGCGCGCACCACCAGAGCGTCGGCCGGCTCGGCGACGGGCTCGTGGCCGCGGCACTGGCCCCGGACGGGCTCGTCGAGGCGCTCGAACACGCAAGCAGGCCGATCACCGGGGTGCAGTGGCACCCGGAGGCTCCCGACTCTCCCGCGGACCAACTCGGCGTGCTCCTCGCACTGCTCGGCGGCCAGCTGGCATCCGCCCGCTTCGCCGGCGAACTCATCGCCGCGTAATCCGCGCCCCGCGCGCCCCCTGACGCCGGCAGCGACGCGCTCGCCGCCCGAGCGGATGCCTCCTTCGACATCCGCGGCTACGGCCTCTGGGCTCTCGAGCACCGCGGTTCGGGCGCCTTCCTGGGCTTCACGGGCCTGGCTCCGATGCCAGGCGGCGTCCCCGGCGGCGTCGAGGTCGGCTGGCGTCTCGCGCGCGAAGCCTGGGGACAGGGTTATGCCACCGAAGCGGCGAAGGCGGCCCTGGCCGTCGCCTTCGACGAGCTGCGGCTTGACGAGGTGAACTCGATCACGGCGGTGCTGAACGCGCCGTCCCGGGCCGTCATGGTGCGACTCGGCATGACCCTGTCCGACGAGTTCGAGCTTCCGAGGATCGCCGCGGGCTCACCGCTCCGCCCGCACCTGCGTTACCTGCTCGCCCGACCCGAACACTGACCAGCCTGCGGCCCTTCACTTCCCGGGCACGGGAGAGCACAATCACCCCCTGACTACCGACGAGCCAGTCATCCCGCGCGATCCGCCAGAGACCACCCTGTCTGCGGGTGGCAAGGCGCTCGCCGGATGGGTGCTGACGCCGCTCGTTGGTGCGGGCATCGCAGCCGGATCGTCTGCCTGGCAGGGGGCATGCTCCTCTCGATACTTCCTGGCCGGCAGCGTCACCGACAGCGCCCAGATCCAGGCAGCGAACGTTGCGGGCGACAGCGCGTGTGCCAATCTGCTGGCGATGGGCGACAACATGGTGGTGGTCGGATTTCTCGCTCCGTTCGTACTCGCTTTCGCCGTTGTGATCGTGGTGCGACTGCTCGACCGGAAGTCCGACATCGATTTGGAGATGTGATGCCCCTGCCTCGCGAGATCGGTCCTGGACAGGCGCACGGTCATTCGTACCCTTGGGCTGCGCCCGCAGACTGACGTCCGGCCCGCCCGGCTAGGCTTTGATGCAACCCAACGCGCCGGAAAGGGATGCCCCTTGACCCACGACAATCCCCTTCACGTCGACCTGCTCACGCAGTGCTGGTGCTGCCAGGCGCTGCAGCCGTTCAAGTTCACCTCGGCCACCGATCAGGTCGTCTGCTCGTTCTGCGTGCGGCACCTCGGGGCCGACCGGGCGGAAAAGCGCGACAGGGACCACCTCAGGATGTGGGTGGAGATCCTGGTCGACGAACGCGAATCGAACCGAAACACCGTTGAAAAGCTGACCGCGACCCTCGCCGAGCGGGACGCGGCGCTCGCCGGGCTCACCACCCGGGTCGACGAGCTCACGAACGTGGTCGCCGGCGAGTTTGATCGGGCGCCGACCGCGCAGGTGCGAAGCCTCCTGGAGAACGAGGTCGTGAAGCGCGCGGACAAGCGAGCCGCGCTGGAGCAGCGTCGCAACGACCGGTTGATGGCCGCGATCTGGCGGGTGGACCGCCTGCACCGGGAAGGCGAGCGCGACCCGCACACCTGTGTCTGCGGCACCTCGCTGGCCCGTTGTGCCGAGTGGCAGGCGGTTGAGCCGGTGCGCCAGGCCCTGCGCGACTGGGAGGCGAAGAACCTTCAGCTCCTGCGGGACGGCCAGCGTCATGCCCTGCCCGATGACCACCCGGATGTCGTGCGGGCCGCTCCTTCCCGTCGGTAGAGCCTGACCGCAGGAGGAACCCCTCGGCCGTGCCGGCACGCGATGCGAGACGGGCCTTCCCAGGGACGGTGGCTTCAACGCACGGGAACTCAGGCCGCGCGCACGTCGACCTCGCCGGGCCTGGCGACATCGGTGCCGAACACGAGGCGCCGGTTGGCGATCTTGTCGGTGAAGAACCGGTCGTGGCTGACCACCACGACCGCCCCGGGGAAGTGCAGCAGCGCCCGTTCCATCACCTGGGTGCTGGACATGTCCAGGTGGTTGGTGGGTTCGTCCAGCAGCAGAACAGAGGCGCCGGACAGCAGGCACTGCGCCATCGCCACGCGCGCTCGCTGCCCGCCCGACAGGTTTCCGATCTTCTGTTTGAGGTCGGCCTCGGAGAACTGGAACATCGCGAGGAACCGGTTCACCGATTTGCGGGTCGCGGTGAAGGCGAGGCTGCCCGGCATCGCGTTGACGGCATGGCTGACAGTGTCGTCGTCGTCGAGCTCCGCGAGCACCTGGTTGTACGAGACCACGACTGTGCCGTGGGCCCAGGTGACCTCGCCGAAGTCGGCCGGCTCCTCCCCGGTCAGCACCCGGAGCAGGGTGGTCTTGCCGCTTCCGTTGGAGCCGAGCACGACAATCCGGTTGCCGCGCCGGATCTCGAAGGTCAGGTCGGTGAACAGCTCCTTGTCGCCGTAGGCCTTGCTGAGGCCTTCGACCCGGCACAGGGAATCCTTGACGTGCAGCCGGCCGTAGATCTCGGTGATGATCTGGTCGACGGGCCGAGGCGCGCGTGCCTTCTTGATCTTCGCGAGCTGGCTGCCGAGGTTCTTGCTGGCCGCCTTCGCGGCCTCGCGGCGGTCGGAGATCCCCTCTGCCTCGAACGCCAGCAGCTCTGATTCGTGCACGAACTGCTGCTCGAGCGTCTTGAGCCGGAACTGCTTCTGCACGACGTATTCGCCGAAGTTGCCGGGGTACTCGTGCAGGTGGAAGTTCTCGACCTCGATGATCCGGGTGACGACGGCGTCCAGGAACCGCCGGTCGTGCGAGACGATGATCGCCGCGCCGCGGAAGGTGCGGAACCAGGCTTCGAGCCATTCGACTCCGGCCACGTCCAGGTAGTTGGTGGGCTCGTCCAGCAGCAGCACATCCGGGCCCTCGAGCAGGATCTTCGCCAGTGCGGCGCGGTTGCGCCAGCCGCCGGAGAGCTCGTCGATCGCGCAGACGCGGTGGGCTTCGTTGAACCCGAGCGTGGTGAGCGCGGTGTCGATCCGTCGCTTGTAGTCCCAGCCATCGAGACGGTCCATCTGCTCGAAAAGCTCGGCCTGGCGGTGGATGAGCCGGTCGAGTTCCGCGTCAGAGGGGGTCCTGGCGATGGCAGCGTCAATCGACGCCAATTCGGCTTCGACGGCCTTGATCTCCACGAACAGGCCGTCGAGGACCTCGCTGATGGTCGCCTGGCCGTCCAGCTCGGAGAACTGCGAGAAATAGCCGACCCTGATGCCCGGCTCCAGGGCGACGGTGCCGGTATCCGGTGTCACCTGGCCGAGGATCAGCTTGAGGATCGAGGTCTTCCCCGATCCGTTCTTCCCGATCAGGCCCACCCTGTCGCCTGGTTCGAGGCGGAAGAACGCCTCTCGCAGAACCTGCGCGGTTTCGAAACGAACACTGACGTCTTGCAGCCGGATCAGGCTCACTACTGTCCTCTCAAGGGGTGGTTCCTACGGTTCCACCCTACGGTTCCACCCTGCGGTTCCCCAGCCCTGAGTCTACAAAGTCCGTTGACAATCGGCTGCGGCGGCACTGGGCAGGCACCAGACAGGCAGTCGCCGCGCCCTAGAATCGGCGCATGTCCCGCCTCGTCGTTGTGCTTCCGCTGCAACCACTCCGGGCCGGGGACAGCTTCGCGGTGGCAGACTGGCCGCTGCACATCACCGTGCTGGCCCCCTTCCTCACGGATGCCGCGCCCGCCGACATCGCCGCGGCCATCGCCTCGGCGGTATCCGGCCAGCATGCCCTCACTGCCGTGGCGGGTGGCGACGAGCTGTTCGGGCGACGAAAGGATGTCCCGGTGACCCTCGTCGCGGGCGATGAGGCCCTCGCGCGCCTGCGCCGCAGCCTGGTCGATGCCGTTCGGCCGTTCGCCGCGACCCCGGACGAGCCGGCCTTCACCGGCCCAGACTTCCGGGCCCACGTCACCGTCAAGGGCGATGCCCGTGTGCATGAGGGGGACGAGCTCTCCCTCTCGCAGATCGCCCTGGTCGACATGGCGCCCCGCACGGGGCCGAGTGGGCGAACCGTGCTCGCCACGATCTGCCTGCCCACCCCGAAAATGACGCACGTTCGAGATGGCGATCCAACGCAGAACGGCTCACACCCGCCGGTGTGAGCCGTTCCCCGTGCTCGTGGTTTCTACTGTCCTTCCGGTTCTCCCTCCGGCGGATCCGATTCGTCCGCCGGATCGTCGACGTGACGCGTACCATCCGGGTTGAGCACGATCTCGCGTGGCCTGGCCCCGCGCATCCGTTCCTCGTCCCAGTCGGCGGCGTTCGCCGGGTCAGGCGTCACGTGTTCGTGGGCCACTCCTGGTGTGTCGGGGGAGTGTTCCCGATCCGGCTTAGGCCGCTGCGGCGACATACGTGCTCTGGATGACGGATCCCCAGTACGGCCCGAACATCGTGTTCTTGACGCCGCTGTAGCCGAAGCTGTTAACCGAGTTCTGGTAGCCGGATGTGCCGCTGCCGATGAACCACGGGCCGCCCGACGATCCGCCGGTCATGTTGCAGGGGATGCCCTGCGACTGCGTCTGGCCGTAGGGGTCGTTGGTTGCGGTGCCGTAGCAGGACTGCAGGGTCGCTCCGTTGAATGGTGCTGCCGCCGGGTAGCCGTACGCCGAGTAGGTGAGGCCGCGGCTGTTGTTGAACGAAGCACCGGATGCGCCGACCGTGTCGCTCAGGCTCGTGCCGGTGGGTGAGGCGACGATCGCGAAGCCGGTGTCGTAGTTGATGTCGCCGCCGGACGCCCACTGGGTGGGGGCGTACAGCTCCGTCGCCTCCCACTGGCCGTAGGGCGCTGCCCCGTTGTTGTAGGCGGGGACGAAGGTGAAGCGTGACGCGAATGCGCCAGGGCCCTCATTGAGGCAGTGCCCCGCGGTGACGACGGTGTTCTTGTTGGTCGAGGAAATCGCATTGCCGGAGCAGACGTAGTTGGCGCCGCCGAGGGTGAAGAACACCTTCCCGATGTGGCTGACCGGCGCCAGTGCCGGGACCGGCTTGGCCTTGAGCGTGGGCGACTGCTTCTGGACCGACTTCGCGGGCCCCACGGCCACCGGGGCCGAGGATGTCGATGCGGCGGAGGCGACGTTGTCGGCGACCAGGGTGTCGCCAGGCTTTGCGGCCTTCATGCGCGCCGCGGTCCAGTAGTCGCCGCCCTGCTGGGTCTGCGGAACGACCCAGCGTTCGACGTCTGACGATTCCGCCGCGGGGGCCGCGCTGGCCCCGCCGGCCGTCGCGAGCCCGCCCGTGGCGAGCATGGCCCCGACCGCCAATACTGCAAAGGCACGGGACCTGAATGTGGTTCTCTTCATTTTCGTCACTCCAGTTATCGATGGAACCCGCCGGGCCGGAATCGCCGACGGTCTGGGGCTGAGCTTGGCGCGTGGACAGGGCTGTCTACCCGCTTTTGTGGTTCCCGACGAATATGTTGTGGGAACCGAAACAGATCGGCTTTGGGCATCGATTACTGGTATTCACGCGCGCTTGTTTTCGGCATCCTGCGGAGCCTGCCTCCAGCCGCGGTATCGTAAGCGGACAGCACGTCCAGCAAGCCTGCCGAGCACATTGCCTCCACGCAGTCACTCAAGAACATGGAGGCCTTCGTGGTACTGAGTGCCGAGCTTCGGCCACACCGGCCGCACTACCGGGGTCCCGCCTCGACGCCAAGCTGATCGGCCCGCTCACCATCGCCGCGCTCGTGAGCGCCCTGGCCGTCTTGTGGGTCGTGGCGCGGCCATCCGGTGAGGGTTTCGAGCAGCTCGTCGGGGAGTGGCTCGGCGCAGAGGGGGTGCTCCTGCTCTCCATCGGCCTGGTGCTGATCAGCACGCTGCGCTGGGTGGAGCGGTGGTTCAACGGGATCGACCATGCCGCGTTGTGGCATCGCCGGGTCAACATCGCGGGCATGCTGGCGATCTCCGTGCACGCCCTGGTGACCGGGGACGTGCGGGAAACCACGGTCGGCCCGACGCTCGGCCAGATTGGGTTGTTCGGCCTGTTGGCGCTCACCGTGTGGGCGATCGCGCCGCGCTGGCTGTCCTTCGTTCCGCAACGGTTTCGGGGACTCGTCCCCAGGGTCACCGGCTCGCGAGTGGTGCGCCTGGCCGGTATCCCCTTCCGGAGCTACGCCGTCTGGCGCTTCTTCCATCGCTTCACGGGCGTGTTCGTGGCCGTCGGGTTCCTGCACGGGCTGCTGGACGCGAGCATGTTCGACTCGGCGGTGCTGCGGTGGACCTACCTCGTCATCGGCGGCACGGGCCTGGTCTTCTACGTCTACCGGGAGTTGCTCGCCCGCCGCTTCGCCCGCACCTACGACTACCAGGTGGAATCCGTGCAGCCGATCGACGCGAACCTGGTCGAGATCTCGCTGAAGCCGCTGGGACGGCGCTTCGAATACCGGGCGGGCCAGTTCGCGATCCTGTACCTCGAGGCGAAGGATGGGTGGCACCGGCATCCGTTCAGCATCGCCAGCGCGCCGGCGGATGCCAACGTGCGCGTCGCTGTAGGGGCGCTGGGCGACTTCACCTCCAACATCGTCGACCTGGTCGCACCGGGCATGCCGGCCGTGATCAACAGCCCGCACGGTCACTTCGACTATCGCCGGGGCACCGAACACCAGGCGTGGATCGCCGGCGGCATCGGTGTGGCGCCGATCCTCAGCTGGCTGCGGGATGCGACATCCGAGACCTTACCCACGCGCGTGGACCTCTACTTCAGCTCCCGCGGACCCGCTCCCTACGGCGCTGAGATTCGCGAGCTCGCGGCGCGGCATGACGCCATCCACCTGCACCTGATCGACACCAGCACCGGGCCCAGGCTGACGGTGGAGGACGTTCTCGCCACGGCCGGCTGCCCGCCCCGCGACCTGTCGGCGTTCATCTGCGGGCCCGAGGCGATGGTGAACGCCTTCCAGAGGGGCCTGACGCGGTCCGGCGCCCGAACGGCGAACGTGCACCGCGAGTACTTCAACCTGCGCTGATGCCGGTGCCGGGGGAGGGCTTCCGAGAAAGTACGCTGAGGGGATGAGCCTGCTGCGCGCCGCCGAACCGTCAGATATCCGCGAGATTCTCCGCCTCATCGTGGAGCTCGCCGTCTACGAGAAAGAGCCCGACGCGGTGGTGGCAACTGAGGACGGTCTGCGGTCAGCGCTGTTCGGCGAGAGCCCCGCGGTCTTCGCGCTCGTCGTCGACGGCACGGAGAAAGGAACCCTGGCCGGGGTGGCCCTCTGGTACCTCACGTTCTCGACCTGGGAAGGCGTGCACGGCATTCACCTGGAGGACCTCTACGTGCGACCGGCCTATCGGGGCAGCGGGTACGGGACGGCGCTGCTGACGCGGCTCGCCGCGATCTGCGTCGAGCGCGGCTACGCGCGCCTCGAGTGGGATGTCCTCGACTGGAACGATCCCGCGATCGGCTTCTACCGGTCGCTCGGCGCCGTGCCGCTCGACGGGTGGACCACGTTCCGGCTCGATGGCGACGCGCTGAAAAAGGCCGCCTGAGCTCTCGCGTTCCGCGGGGCCATCCGGATTGCGGGAGAATTACAGTTCACGAAGGTAGGAATCACATGATCAATCTCACGCAGGACGCCGACGGCTTCATCCGGATGAACCGGCACTTTCCGGCCAACTCGCTCATTTCCATCACCTTCACCGACGGGTCGACGGGGGAGTTTTCCGGGCACCGGCTCAACGCGATCTTTGACGACGCCCTGGCCGTGTTCCGGGCATCGAACCACCTTGACGCGAAGGGATTCTCGCGGGCCCCGGCGAAGACCGTCCACCCCTCGAAGAACATCCAGTTCGTTCCGGTCCAGGCCGGAATGACCAGCTAGAACTCCCGAACAAAGCCGTGCGCGGAGGGCGCGGCCACAGGGCAGCCCGCATTAGCCGGCGTTGCGGAGGAAGCCCAGCACCCGTTCTGTGAGCAACGTGGCGGCCGGCTCGTCGTAGGACGGCAGGCTGCGGTCGGCGAACAGATGCTGGTCGCCGGGGTACAGGAACAACTCGGCATCCGGCGTTGCCTGCACGAGCGCGAGGGCCGCGTCAATGTCGCCTTCGTCGACGAAGTACTCGTCGGCATCCATGCCGTGGATCTGGACCGGCACTCCCTGGGGCCAGGCCCCGCCGAACTCAGCGGTCGGGATGCACGCATGGAACAGCAGCGCGCCCCTGACTCCGGGTCGGGTCTGGGCCAGCATCTGCGCCGACAACACCCCGATGGAGAACCCGGCGTAGACCAGCTCGCTGGGCATCCCGTCGCTGGCAGCCCGTCCACGCTCCATGATCGATCCGAACCCCACCCCCTGGGCGTAGGCCACGCCCTCGTCAAGGTCGTCGAAGACCTGCCCCTCGTAGAGGTCGGGCACGTGAATGACGTGACCGGCGCGCCTGAGCTCTTCAGCGAAGTCCAGGACCCCGGAGGTCAGCCCGTGCGCGTGATGGAACAACAACACCTCAGCCATGTGCTCTCCTCGCTTCTCGGCGCACGGGGCGCCGTCGGAGTGATTGTGGCATAAGCGGGGCGGGGCGCCGCCCGGGTTCGGAGCGACCCGGTCAGCAGGTTGCCAGCATTGAGTTGATCGCAGTCTTTTCAGCGGAGTCCATTGACAGGCCCCATCCGTATTTCACGTGCACGACGTGCTTGGCGTACGTGCAGCGGTACGAGGTGAGCGGCGGCTGCCACTCCGCCGCGTCCCGGTCGGATTTCGAGGCGTTGACATTGTCGGTGACCGCGATCAGCTGACCGTCGCTCAGGCTGTTGGCGAACTGTTGACGCTTGCTCGTGGTCCAGGTCGACGCTCCGGACCCCCAGGCCTCGGAGAGTGCGACGACGTGGTCGATGTCTACATCCGACGAAGCGTAGTTCCAGGCGCCGTCGTAGACCGAGTACCAGCTGCCCGAGGTCGCAGCGCAGGTCGAGCTGGTCACGACGTTTTCGCCATCGCGCTGGAGCACGATCTCTCGTGTGTTGCAGCTGCCGGACTGCGTAGACCAGTGCGGGAAGAGGTCCCGGGAGTACCCGGCCGAACCCGTCTCGACCTGGGTCGGGATCGCGGCAAGCTCGCTGCTGATCGTGCTGGGCGCAGGCGGGTCCGGCGGGGAGGCGTAGGCCTGGGTGGCCGTCACCTGAGTGGCTGCAACGACAAGTGCGCCGATCAGGAGCAGGGTGGGGGATGGGCGTGTCATCGGGACTCCTCGGTTCGACCGCGAACCGGAACGTGTCGATTCAGCGGATTGTCTCGATCCTCTCGGAGGGGGAGGGGCGCCACAGGTCTCTTCGCGTGAACACAAGACGACCTTCGACCGCGATAACCTCATCCCAAGCCGCAAAATGTGGCTCCGGACGAGGGATCAGTACCCGGCACGCGACAAGACTGGCCACAGGAGTGCTTGTCATGTCTTGGATCGTTCTCATTGTGTCCGGCGTTCTGGAAGCCGTCTGGGCCACGGCGCTGGGCCGGTCTGACGGCCTCACCAAGTTGTGGCCATCGGTTGTATTCGTGGGGGCGCTCCTGCTCAGCATGGGCGGCCTTGCCCTGGCCATGCGGGAAATTCCCACCGGCACGGCATATGCCGTCTGGGTCGGAATCGGGGCGGCGCTCACCGTGCTGTACGCGATGGTCTTCGGTGCGGAGCCGGCCTCGCTTGCGAAGGTCTTGCTCATCCTCGGGCTCGTGGGGTGCATCGTCGGTCTCAAATTCGTGGACGGCGGCCACTGAGCCGTGTCGTCGAGACCGTGCATGGCACACGGGAAAAATCACTTGCGATGGATTGCGTCCCGTTGGGACTTAGCCGGCGCCGACGGGTGGGCGGGAGCTGTGGTCTCCGCCAGGATGGCTTCGGCTTCGGCTGCCATCAGGATGTCGGCGGCGGCGGTAGCGTCCGCGGCCCTCTGCGCGGCACGGGCCTGCGCTGCACCGCCGTGGTCCGCTAGGCCTGCCGCCTGGGGGTCGATACTTTCCGAGGGCGGGGTCGCGGGGCGCTCGTTTTGGGCGATCGTCGCGGGCCGCAACACAAGACCGGTGCCGACAACTATTCCGACGGCAATGAGGCTCCCCGCTGCGGCAAACCGGCGACGGCCGCGGCGCCGGCGAGTGTTCTGAACGCGGGTGCCTCCGGGATCGGTGGCGCCAACGGGCGGCCGGGAAAACGAAGAAAGAAGGTTTCGCATGACTTTCACGAAGCTAATCGACCCGTGCTGAGCACAGAACGGTTCTGGTTAGACAATCCACGAGCGGGGCTCCGCACGGGCGCAGTCACCATTGTGCAACGAACCTACCGGCCCGCACCTGACGCGGCGTTGGGAGCCCTCGAGCCCAAACCTTCCGACACGAGCCGCTTGTCAGTTCGTTTCGACGCCTCCGACCAGCCACAGTTTGCCCTTGGCACAGTCGCGTTCGGTCCACTTATCGCTGAACGTGTCAGCACCGCCCCCGCCGATGGCAAGGGATGATCCCGAACTCGCCACAACGTTTTTGCTGCCGTCCAGGACTTCGAAGGACCTCGAATCGCCTCTGACGGTGTACCCCCGGGGCCACACGAGAGTCACCGGATCTCCGGCCGTCTTCGCCTGAACACAGCCGTCCCCGTCAACTGCCAACGTGCCCCGGAGAAGCGCTTCCATGCCGCTCAGCGCCGATGTATCAGATGTGACGAGTCGGAGAGGGGCGGATGAACACGCACTGAGCGCCGTCACCAAAGCCACAGCCGATCCAAGCACTGCCAGTCTCGACCAGTGTGTATGCATGGGGCGGACTCTACTCTCCCGCGTGTTCCGCCAGGCCGCGCTCGGGTCCTTCACGCAGAGAGGATGAATCGCAGCCAGCCGGTGCGGTCGCAGTGGCCGAGGACTAGCGTGGGGGCGTGTCCCCTCCCGTGATCGACGCACGCACCGCTCACGCCGCCGGCGTGGAGCGCCTCCTCGAGAGCTATCGGGCGGTGCCGCCGACGGCCTCCGTTCGGCTCGCCAAGCCCACCTCGAACCTGTTCCGGTCACGCGCGAAGCCGAACGCCAGGGGCCTCGAGACATCGGGATTGACGGGCGTCATCGCGGTCGACCCGGAAGCGCGGACGGCCGACGTGGGCGGCATGTGCACCTACGAGGATCTCGTCGCCGCGACGCTGCCCCACGGGCTGGCGCCGCTGGTGGTGCCGCAACTGAAGACGATTACCCTGGGCGGCGCGGTCACCGGCCTCGGCATCGAGTCGACGTCCTTCCGCAACGGGCTGCCGCACGAGTCGGTACTGGAGATGGACATCCTCACCGGCACGGGAGAGGTGGTCACCGCCTCGCCGATCGAGCACGTAGACCTCTACCGCGCCTTCCCCAACTCGTACGGCACACTCGGCTACGCGGTGCGATTGCGCATCGAACTTGAGCCGGTCGAACCTTTCGTCGCGCTCCGGCATCTGCGGTTCCACTCGCTCACCGACCTGGTCGCGGCGATCGACCGCATCATCGCGACCGGTGCCGTGGACGGCGACCGCGTGGACTACCTCGACGGCGTGGTGTTCAGCGCCGACGAGAGCTACCTGTGCGTGGGCACGCAGACAGCGGCATCCGGCCCGGTGAGCGACTACACCGGCCAGCAGATCTACTACCGCTCCATCCAGCACGATGACGGCATCAAGCACGATCGGCTCACGATTCACGACTACCTGTGGCGGTGGGACACGGACTGGTTCTGGTGCTCGGAGGCGTTCGGCGCGCAGCGTCCGCGGATCCGCCGGCTCTGGCCGCGAACGCTTCGGCGCAGCAGCTTCTACTCGAAGCTGATGCGCTACGAACAGCGATTCCACATCGGCGATCGCATCGAGCGGCTGGGCGGCCGTCCGCCACGCGAACGCGTCGTGCAGGACGTCGAAGTGCCGATCGAGCGATGTGCGGAGTTCCTGGACTGGTTCCTTGCCAACGTGTCGATCGAGCCGATCTGGCTGTGCCCGCTTCGGTTGCGCGGCGACGGCTGGCCGCTCTACCCGATGCGGCCTCGGCAGACCTACGTCAACGTCGGCTTCTGGTCGACGGTTCCGGTGGGGTCGATCGAAGGGGAGACGAACCGTCTGATCGAACGTAAGGTCAGCGAGTTCCACGGGCACAAGTCGCTGTATTCCGACTCCTATTACTCCCCGGAGGAATTCGGCGAACTCTATGGCGGAGAAACCTATCGCACCGTGAAGAAGCGCTACGACCCCGATTCACGTCTGCTCGATCTCTACGCGAAGGCGGTGCAACGACGATGACCACGTTCAAGGAACGTTTGCCGGAGGATGCGGAAACGGCGGAGAAGCCGGAGGCGGCGGGCAAGCTCACCCTCGCCCAGATCCTGGAGATCCTCGCCGGCGGGCGGCTCCCGCTGAGATTCACCGCCTACGACGGGAGTTCGGCCGGTCCGACCGACGCACCGCTCGGGCTGGAGCTGAAGACGCCGCGAGGCACGACCTATCTGGCCACCGGCCGCGGCGATCTGGGCCTTGCCCGCGCCTACATCGCCGGTGACCTCGAGGTCACCGGGGTGCACCCCGGCGACCCCTACGAGCTCCTCAAGGCGCTCGCCGGTGAGTTGGTCTTCAAGCTGCCACCACCGCGGGTGACGGCCAACATCATCCGCTCCATCGGCGTGGAGCACCTGCGCCCGATCG
The DNA here is from genome assembly GCF_900101115.1 of Cryobacterium psychrotolerans. Lineage (GTDB taxonomy): Bacteria > Actinomycetota > Actinomycetes > Actinomycetales > Microbacteriaceae > Cryobacterium > Cryobacterium psychrotolerans. The sequence continues at coordinate 12,055 of NZ_FNFU01000023.1, read as the reverse complement.
CGCCGCCGCCGCAGGAGGCGCCGCCGCGCTGGCGCCGCGTCGCCGAGGGGCTCCGGCACAGCAAGACCCGGGACGCCGAAGCGATCCACCACCACTACGACGTATCGAATACCTTCTATGAGTGGGTGCTCGGGCCGTCGATGACCTACACCTGCGCGTGCTACCCGCGTCCCGACGCATCGCTGGACGAAGCGCAGGAGAACAAGTACCGGCTGGTGTTCGAAAAGCTGCGGCTGAAGCCGGGCGACCGGCTGCTCGACGTCGGGTGCGGCTGGGGCGGCATGGTGCGCTACGCCGCCCGCCGCGGCGTCACGGCCACCGGCGTGACCCTGTCGGAACAGCAGACCGCGTGGGCACAGCGGGCAATCGCCGAGGAGGGCCTGGCCGATCTGGCCGAGGTCCGCTATGGCGACTACCGTGACATCGCAGAGGCCGGCTTCGACGCCGTGTCGTCGATCGGGCTGCTCGAGCACATCGGAGTGCGCAACTATTCGTCGTACTTCGCCTTCCTGCAATCGCGGCTGCGCCCCGGCGGGCTGCTGCTCAACCACTGCATCACCCGGCCGGACAACCGATCCGAACCCTCCACCCGCGGCTTCATCGACCGCTATGTCTTCCCCGACGGGGAGCTCACCGGCTCAGGCCGCATCATCAGCGCAGCACAGGATGTCGGCCTGGAGGTGGTGCACGACGAGAATCTGCGCCATCACTACGCGATGACACTGCGCGACTGGTGCGCCAACCTCGTCGAGCACTGGGATGAGGCGGTCGCCGAAGTGGGGTTGCCCACCGCGAAGGTGTGGGGCCTGTACATGGCCGGGTCACGGCTCGCTTTCGAGACCGGTGGGATCCAGCTGCACCAGGTGCTGGCGGTCAACCCCGATGGCGGTGGCGGCGTCGACGACCTGCCGCTGCGTCCGTGGTGGACGCCCTAGTTGTCCACCGCTGGAGGCCTGAGATCAAACGCTGACGACCGCCTGAACCAAACCGACCGGTGGATCGTGGCTTAGCGTCTGCTGTCTGCCTCGGGGCGCAGCCGGATGAGCCGCTGCGGGCCGTCCTCTTTCAACTCGGCCAGGTCGCTGCGCGAGGAGAGAAAATCGCTGAAGGAACGGAAGCCGAGCGGCTTCTCGTTGAAGGAGGGGTCCATCCGGCGCATCTGGTTCTTGATCGTGCCCGTGTTGAGCCACTCGTCGCCGTCGCCCTTGGCGTGACCGATCTGCAGCGCGCGCACGAGGAGCTCCGTTGCCAGTGTCTGGGGGTCGATGTCGTCCTCGGCCTCCGGCTCGTCGAACTGCGCGTCGTCGGTGTGCGAGAACATCGGAATCGTCGTGAGCTTGCGGGCCTCTGGGGCCGTGTCGGGTGCAGTCTCGGCAGGTTCCGCGGCCTTCTTGCTCGTCTTGGGCCTCTCCGCGCTGGCGGCAGCGGCGGTAGCGGCCGACTTGTCGACTCCGGGCAGCGAGTCGTAGTCCTCGAACTCGTCGCACGCGGCCGCGAGCGATGTGCTCGTCGAGCCCGCGACGCCGATGCCGACGACGTAGCGACCCAGTCGCTTCGACTTCTGGGCGAGGGCGATGTAGTCGGAGTCGCCGGCGATAATGATCACGTGGGTGAGGTCGGGCAGTTGGAAGAGGTCTTCGACCACGTCGACGGCCAGACGGATGTCGGCGCCGTTCTTGGTTCCCCTGGTGGTCGTGGTGAACAGCTGGGTCAGGTCCACCGCGCGAGACATCAGCTGGCGCTGGTAACTCGCATTGACGGGCACTGACCAGTCGGCGTAGGCGCGGTTGACGACCAAGGTGCCGAATGACGCGGCAAAGTCGATGATGGCGTTGAAGTCGACCGTCGCGGCGGCGAGCTTCGCGGCGACCTCGGGGTCGGCATCCCGGCTCGACTTATCGAAGTCGCGGATGCCGTCGCGCTGGAAGGCATTGCGCCCGTGCAGCTGCTGATAGCGCGAGATGACGATGTTGTCGAAGTCGATATAGAGGCCGACGCGTGCATCGTTCGGTTCAGTCATGGTGAGCTCCTCAGCCGCAGGCGGAAGACTCTGTAGCGATCCGGTACCTCCAGTCTGACGCGAGCGACGTGGCGAGGGCAACTCGGGTACGCGGTCGCGCAGCCGGATTGCGGGCAGGAACCCCGCAGCCGCAGCCGCAGCTGCAGCTCAGCCTGGGATTTCGACCGTCAACGCTCACGGCTCCTGGCGCTGTGCGCCGAATCGGAAACCTGGTGGACGCCACCGGTTGGGCGTCCATCAAGCAGGTTTCTGGTGAACATGGCAATGTTGTCCCGAAGCCCGGCGTAGGCATTCTCGACGGGGCTCTCCGAACGGACGAACATGTCCACTGCCTCGAGCGCTAAGGTGATGATCGCGCGAGGTGAACGCACTCTCCATGACTGGCCTTCCGCGATGAGGTCGTCGATGGTGATTGAGGCGTGCACCTACTTCCGGTTGATGGCCAACGCCATTTTTCCGTCGCTGTCGAGGTGAGCTTGCGGCACGACATCGTATGCCGGGGTAATTTTCGTGCTGCCGTCGTGCAGGTGGAGCATGCTGATGTTCTTGCCGTGCATGTCGAGATTGCCCACAGCCTGCGAGACGGTAAGCAGTCTGAGGAGCTGGTCGAGGGAGGTCCGGTCGCCGTTGCGCCCCAGGACATCGGCTACTCGCTTGAGTGACACTTTCCCGCCGAACTCCTGGTATTTCTCGTTCTTCGATGCGCCCAGGGCTTGGTTCATGTCTTCCTGGTGGATGCGTCCCTGTGGCGCGTCCGGTGACCTGTCGCAGCGATCGATCACGAGGCCGCGAACTCCGCCGAAGTCTTCGATCCACGCGTCAAACGTGGTGAGGCCGGCGGCTTTGGCCGCACGGAAGCCGTACTCCTCGTCAAACGTGATGGTTGGGTAGCGGACGGACGGCGGCTTGATGATGTGGGTGGACGGATAGCCCTCGAGAACCTGGAACCACTGATTCTCCTTGTGCGCGAGAACGATCTTGTCTTGCACACCGGCCGGGGAGGTGCGACCGGACTTCGGCCGGTTTCCGAGAGGAGCGGCCTGAGTGTTAGCCAGCATTCGGCCGACCTCGGCCGCGTCGACCGGGGCCAGGTCAGGCTTGCGTGGCTCGCCCGGCGCCTCCGGGTCATAGATCTGAACGGCACCAGCGACGTCTCGGCCGAACTGGGCCAGCAGCGGGATGACGTCATCGGTGGAGACTCTGATCTCGGCGGCGAGATTGTCGAGAGCGGTGCCCTCAGGAAGGAGCTCGGCGAAGAAGTTGCGGCGGCGCGCGGCCCTGCTGCGGTTGGCGATGAGGTCGAATGGAACCGACTCGGAGAGAATCGTGCTTCCGAGCCCAAATGTCTCGATGGCATGCTTGGTCGCGATGAAATCAAAAGTGCGACGGTCGGCGCCGACCAAGTGCCCGACCAGCTCGCCGTAGAGTTCCACGCGCAAGTCAGCCATTGGGTTCTTCCGCGATGTCATGGAGGGGCTCATCCAGCGGGTCGTCGATCTCCATGTACATCCGGACGCCGGTCTCCCGCATGATCGCGAATATGCGCTCGAGGATGATCGTGTTCTTGCCGGACTCCAAAGCCCAGATGTATTTCTGGTTGGTCTCGAGTCTTTCGGTGAGGTCGCGCTGCGTCAGTCCGCTGACAAGGCGGCCTTGCTGCAGCATCCGACCAAGAGCCTCGGCGCTTCTCACTTCTCCGCGTGCTGTCATGACAGTTTCCTCCTGACGGTCTTATTGCCTTCACAGCACCTGACGGTCATATCACCGTCCACCATTTCGATGGTCTTATTGCCGTCAAGCAATGAGCCTCCTGGCTGGAGGCCGAATACCTGTGGGACGGTGCATCGCGCTGCACACCGGCGCCTTCGTAGCCCAAGGTCCTGTGGCCCCTCAGGATCCTCCACGTTGGCACGTCAAGCGTGTCGATGTACGGTTCTCCTGCACCGGGTGGTTCGCCCGGTCAGCTCGGTATCGGAGTAGCACCCTCCAGCGCCGCCACGGAGCGCCGGCTCTCCAGGCGCAGTTCCATTTCGCTCATGACAAGCGCGGCGAGGTCACCGAGGGTGGCGAGTTCCTGTTCCGTCGCCAGGCGCGGTTCGAAGTCGAGTACGCAGAGCGTGCCGAGGTTGTGTCCGTCCCGCGTGCGCAAGGGCACCCCGGCGTAGAACTGCAGGCCGAAATCGTCGGCGACGAGGGGGTTGGCCAGTGTTCGGGGGTCGAACCGGGCATCCTCGACGACCCAGGGCACGTCATCCATGATCGCCGAGGCGCAGAGCCCGGGGTGCCTGTCAATGTGGTCGATCTCGAGACCGTGGTGGGACTCGAACCAGATCCGATCGTGATCGACGATCGTGACGAGCGCGACCGGAACGGAGAACACGCGGGCGGCAATCGCCGTGATGCGGTCGAAGGCCCCGTCCACCGGTGCCTCCGGCAGCCGATAGCGCGCGACCGCGAGCATCCGGGCCTCCTCGGTCGACGGCTCGGGAAAGGCCACCACATCCCTGTGCCGGCCGGTCTCGGCAGCAACCATCTGGCGAAGCGCCGCGACCAGATCATGGATGGAGGGACGGTCCTCCGGGTTGCGAGCCGTCATGGCCGCCAGCAGCGCCCTCCATTCCGGGGCGATGCCCGGCGGAATGGGCGGATCGTTTCGGAGCCGGGCCAGTGCCGACGGGATCGGGTCGCCGGGAAACGCGACGGTGCGGGTGAAGCACTCGAGGAGAACGAGCCCCAGCGAGTAGATGTCGCTGGCCGACCCCAGCGTCTGTCCCCGCGCCTGTTCGGGGCTGAGGTAGGCGGCCGTGCCCGTCGTCACGGTGTCCGTGTCGCGGCGCTCGATGGCGCCGACCAGGGCAATGCCAAAATCGGTCAGCTTCGCGCGGTACCGTGCTCCGCTCTGGCTGTAGTCGACAAGCAGGATGTTGGCCGGCTTGACGTCTCGATGCACAACACCCCGATGGTGAATGTATTGCAGGCCTTCGGCCAGGTCGAAGCCGATGTGCGCTATCTGACGAGCGGTCAGGGAGCCCCCCTCGAGCTGCACCTTGAGATCGGCGCCCGTGACGAGCTCCATGACGAAGTAGACACGCGGCCGGTCCGCATCCGTGCGGTCGACGCCCGCATCAAGCAGGGTGACGAGGCTGTGGTGGCTCAGGCTCGCCAGGAGGTTCACCTCGTCTTCCTGACGACGAATGTCCTTCTCGCTTGTCGCGGACGCCTCGAAGACCTTCACCGCGACGTCGCGACCCAGTGTTTCGTCCCGGGCGCGGTAGACAGACCCCGCGCCGCCTCGGCCGATCAGTTCCTGCAACCGGTAGCGTCCGCGCAGGCGCGGTGCGCCGGCTTCGGAGACCTCCGGAGAGCGCCCGGCCAGTGTGATGACGTCCATAGTGAACCCTTATTTCGTGGCGCCTCCACCACAGACGGTCAGGCGTATCCACTTATAGGACGTAACTCGAGGCGAAAGTGTCACGCCCGACACCGAAATTACTGCCTGCCTGTCGAGAGGCTCCGGCGCCGTGAGCGCGATCAGTGGATGACTGCGAGCAGCACGCCGACCGCCACGAACAGAACGCCGAATACTCGGTTCACAACTCGCTGACCGCGAGCGTCGCCGGTGAATCTCTGAAGCGAACGTGCCGTCACCGCAAAGAAGAACCACATCACCAGGATGTCGACCACGATGACGGTGGCGGCGACGATGAAATACTGCGGCAGCAGCGGTCGATCGAGACGGATGAACTGGGGGAGGAACGCCAGAAAGAACACAATCGCCTTGGGGTTCAACATGTTCACCCACAGCCCGCGCCGGAACATCGACCAGGCCGGATCGTTGCGCAGCGCTGGCTCGCGCTCGGCATCGAGCGCCGGTTTGGCGAGAAACTGGCGGATGCCGAGGTACACGAGGTACGCGGCACCCACGAAGCGAATCACGTTGAAGGCGAGCGGAGAGCCGGCGACGAGCACACCAACACCGAGCGCCACGATCACGATGTGGGCGAGCAGCGCGGCCTGCTGGCCGAGGATTCCCCAGATCGAGCGGCGGAAGCCCGAGTTGAGGGCGTTGCTCATGGTGTTGATCGCCCCCGCGCCGGGCGTGAAACTGATCAGGGTGCCGGCGCCGAGCAGGGCCAGCCAGAGAGAGAACTGCACCGGCCCAGCATAGGTGTCCTCAGCATCCCTTTGCGGAACGGTCAGCGGGCATGCGGAGACCATCTCTCGTCGCCGAGTTCTTTCTGGCTTCGGAAAGTGCGTTTCGCAAGCATTCGGAGCCGGCGTTTGGAATAAGTCAGAATATTGAGGGGCATAACAATGGATAAGTAACTAAGCATTGGTATGATTGATTCATGTCCACGTCTGAGGAGAAGTCACCCTGGCCGTCCCTTGGCTATGAAGAACGACCCTGGCACAGCGTCCAGGACGAGTATGGCTCACGAACGCAGAAGCATCTTGCAGCAGGCCCGTACTTGGCGTCGGTGCCCCCACTGATCGCAAATCAGACAATCTCGCTCGACAGTGAGTTGCATGCGCTGACCGAAGAGGCCGCCAGCGAGCTTGCCCGCTTCGATGCCGAAGTTGGGCAAATCGCGGCACCATTCGCATCCATTCTCCTGCGCACCGAGAGCGCTTCCAGCTCAGAGATTGAGAACCTCACGAGCGGCGCACGGCAGATCGCCCTGGCGGAGCTCGGTGAGCACGCCTCGAAGAATGCGCAGCTCATCGTCGGCAATGTCCGAGCTATGCAAGCGGCTCTTGCCCTGTCCGAGTCCATCGACGGCCACGCCATCCTGGAAATGCATCGCGCACTCCTTGAGCACAGCAATCCCGACATCGTCGGTCACTGGCGTGACCAGCAGGTCTGGATCGGAGGCGGGAGCCTCGGGCCGCACACCGCACAGTTCGTCCCGCCCCATCAGGATCGGGTCCCCGCGCTCATGGGCGACCTCGTCGCCTTCGCCAATCGCGTCGACCTTCCCGTGCTCGCTCAGACCGCGATCGCTCACGCCCAATTCGAAACGATCCACCCGTTCCCCGACGGCAACGGAAGAGTCGGTCGCTCACTCATCCAGGCGATGCTGCGCGGGGGGCAGCTCACGCGAAACGTAGCTGTTCCGGTCTCAGCGGGGCTGCTCCACGACACCGGTCGATATTTCGATGCCCTGAGCGCGTACCGGTCCGGGGATGTCGCCCCGATAGTCCGCTGCATAGCGGACGCATCGTTCGCGGCGGTGCACAACGGTCGCATCCTCGTGGACGATCTGGAAACCGTCCAGGTCGAATGGCGCGGGCGCATCCGCGCGAGACAAGACTCAGCAGCACACCGGCTCGTAGATATTCTCCTTCGCCAACCGGTGATCGGCGCAGCGGCAGCCTCAGCTCAGCTTGGTATCTCGACCGTCAACGCTCAGGTCGCTATCGACCGCCTCGTTGACGCCAACATTCTGACCCAGATCACAGACGGACGACGAAACCGAATTTGGCTAGCGAAGGACGTCGTTCGGGTCCTTGACGAGTTCGCCGCCCGAGCGAAGAGGCGCCGATAGCCGAACGTCTCACGGGCGATGTTCGCAGGCTGGATTCCACGTGCATCATCGACTTCCGCACCGCGCCACTTTTCCGTTTGCGCCGGAGGGTGCACCTTGCCGGGATGCGGCACGGCGGAGAACCGTCTCATTCGTCTGGGCGGGCCTCTTGCTGCGGCGCCTGATGTGAGGTGGGCGGACCCAGGAGGGGAGGGGGCGGCGATGCCGGGACCGCGGGGAGCCCCTGCTTGAAGATGGGTTCCAGGAGACGCAGGGCTTTGTCGGGGAGGCCGTCTCCCGGGTAGAAGTCATTCAGCACTTCCTCGGCCGCATTGAGATCACGAATCTCGCAGATCGCGAGCAGGTTGGCGATGTCCTGAACGTCTCGCCCCGGGCGCGATGCGTTGAGTTTCATGGCGAGTAACGCACGGGGCGAGGCCACTTCCACCGTGATGTCCTCGTTCGCGTAGAGGACCTCCCATTCAGGGTCCGCCCCGTACGCCGGTAGAAACATCGTGGCGTTGCTGCTGAGCCAGTCCTGCGGCCACCCGTGCTCGTTGGCGACTTCAACGGCGGCCTTCAGGATGGGTTGTTCGGGCTGCAGATGCGCGTCGATGTCGGCGGTTGTGCGGCGGTCGAAGTAGCGAAGAGCGAGTGCAGCACCTCCGACGATCCGGATGCCCGCGGGTTGGCCGGCCGCGCGGAGTTTCGCGATGACCACGTTGATGCCGCGGACGAGGTCGTCGCGGTCGAGTTGATCGCCTGGCATTAGACGCTTTCCAGGGTTTCGGCTTCAATCAGGATGCCGCGGCGGAGGAACTCGGCGGGTACTCGCGTCGGGTCTGCCGGGATGTCATAGTCGCTTGTGCGCGGGGCCCACGGGTTGTCGGGGTGCCCGGTTTGCGTGGTGACCCAGTCCGGGACGGGCAGGGCGTCTGCCTTGAGCCGGTATTCGCAGAGCGCGGCGATAGCGGCGTCCCACCGCTCGGACCCGGTGGGAGCCGGCTCGGTCAACGCGAGGCCGACCCGGGTGGCACCGCGTTCTGCCGCGAGGTTGTCGGCGAGTTGAAGGAAGCGTCGGAACGCCCAGGCGTCATCTGATCTCGTGATTGCTTCGCCGATCTCGGAGGCGATCCGGGCGGCGTCGCTGCGCACGGTCGGGACGGTGACCACCGTGTGACGGGTGGCTCGCAACAGCGCCTCGAGTGTGGAGACGGTTGGCTCGCGTTTGCCGTGTTCGATGAGGGAGAGCGACGAGCCGGCGATCCCCGAGCGAATCGCGAGCTCACTTTGAGTGAGACCGCTCGCAGCCCGGGCGGAACGAGCAAGAACACTTGCTGTCATATCAGTCACCCCTTTTTACTAAGTAGTAAAAGTATACCAGTCCCACTCCGGTGGAGGGCTGGAGAATTCTGGTTGACGGGCCTGTCAGTCGAGGTGAATTGTGCCGTCATGAATGAATTACTGATCGGGTACGCTCGCGTATCCACGAATGAGCAAGACCTCACCGCCCAACAAAACGCCCTCGAACGACTCGGCGTTAGACCCAACCTGATCTACACCGACCATGGCTTGACGGGAACCAACCGCGCGAGGCCGGGGCTGCGCGAAGCCCTCGCTGCCTGCAGGAGCGGGGACACACTCGTGGTGGCCAAACTCGATCGCCTGGCCAGGTCGCTGCGGGATGCAAAAGACATCGTCGATGAGCTGACCGCCAAGGAAGTGAAGCTCAGCATCGGCGGCTCAGTGCATGACCCGAATGATCCAGTCGGCCGGCTGCTCTTCAATGTTCTGGCCATGGTCGCAGAATTCGAGTCGGATCTGATCCGTGCTCGAACGCGAGAGGGCATGCAGGTGGCGAAAGCGAAGGGTCGCTTGCGCGGGAAGCCACCGAAGCTCTCCCCGGCGCAGCAGAGACACTTGATGGAGGTCTACAACGCCGGAACTCACACAACGGCCGAGCTTGCTGAGCTCTTCAATGTCGCCCGGTCCACCATCTATCGCACCATCCAGCGCCAACACCGGCCCAATACCTAGCACGCAGGAAGTTTCACGTTGCAGGGCGGACTGTCCTGCAACGCGAACGTTCACTGACGCAGAATCCGCGGCTGGGCCTTCGAGCCTCCCCGTGTCAGTGGACGCAAAGCTGATTCCCGCAGTGCTCTCATCAGTCGCTCTGGTTTCATGGTTGTGTGTCGCACTAATCACCGCCTACGATGAGCGGCATGAGCCGGCTCCCAACTGTCGCGGGGATTGTTGCCAATCTCGTTGCCGTGTTCTCCGCAGGCTTCGTCGTGTGGCTGGTGTGGGATGACTAGCCCCGGTAGGGATTCCGTGAGACGGCGGCTCGGGCGCGGCGTGGCGGGGCTGGTGGCAGTGTTGGCCCTCGTCCTAACGGCGTGTGCGCAGAGCCCGAGTGGCGAGGGCAATCGGAACCCGAATTCTCCACTCGTGGCCGGTCCCGGTACGGGGGCGAAATCTACCGCGATTGGATTGGTCAACTTGTGGCGGGTCTCGGGCGCGGAAGGCGAGGAAACGGACACCTGGCTGCGCCTAGACGTCCCGGAGTTCCAATTGTGGCGAGACTGCGGCATGATCGAAGGCTCGTGGCGGGCGACTGAAAGGCTGTTTCTGGCGTCCACGTACGGTGCCAGCGGCGAGTGTGTCACGGGAGAGACCATGCCTCGAGTGGCCTGGCTCGAATCCGTCACCGGGTATCGTGCGGCCGGTGACGGCTGGGAACTCAATGATGCGAACGGCGCGGTGGTCGCGACGCTGACCTTGGACGGCGGCCCCGATCCGATCCCGACCGCAGCCAAGTTCTACACCGAGCCACCGGTGATAACGGAAACGATGCGGAAGGAGCTGCGGCAACCAGCGCCCCTGCCGGCAGGAGTCACCCCTGCCACGCCCGAGAACTTGTCGGGACGATGGGTCCCGGTTGCGAACAGCGCCAAAACCGATCCGCATGTGATCTTCAAGCCGGCCGGCACGTGGACGGGATCGGACGGATGCAACGGAGGCCAGGGCCGATGGGCCGCCGACGGCGAGGGTACACTCCTGGCGACGTCCGGAGCATCGACACTGATCGGGTGTGAGGGCGCCCCGGTCCCGTCGTGGGTGGCCCAAGCCAGATTGGCCGTCATAGACAACGGGGCGCTGCGACTACTCGATGCGGGCGGATCTGAGCTCGGCAGGCTCGAGCGCGACTGACCCTCTACGGGAACCCTCTGCGGGAGAGATCGCACACAGCTCGAGGCCGAGGCCGCCAGCGATTGCTCACGCCTACTTCGTTTGGTTCGGGTGCCTCGTGAACACGTTGACAATCTTCACTGTTCTGCCCTCGACGTAAAACCAAATGCGTGCGCCCCCGGAGAGTTCGTACTGCCATTGATCGTGTTCGACGCCGTCACGAACAATAGTTGCGAGTTGGCCCTTCAGCTGGTGGCATTTGGGGTCCGACTGGTTCGGGGCCTTCGTGAGCCGGTCCCAGGCATCAGCGGCTGAGCTCTTTTGGGTGGCGACGATGTCGCGCCATCCAGTTGCGGCTTGACGCGTCACATGCTCGATAGCGAATTCTGATGACTTCAGGGGGCGTGCGACGAGCCCCTTCTTCGGCGACATTAAACGCGGGGCTTCTTGACCGCCACAGGTTCACGAAGCCAATCCGGTTCATCCTGTCCCCAGCCAGCAGCAACAGCCTCCGCGGTGTTCTGCCACGCCTTGATCTCAGTGAGTATCCGCCCAGGCTGATTGACAACGAATGCGCCGCGAGCCGTGTCGATGATGTCCTGTGCGCAGGTTCTCTGATCCTGAACGCTGAGCAGCTTGATCCAGGGAAACGGTCGTGCGAGGCGATCCTCCAGCGTGCCGATGTCATCCAGCGACACGGCGATCAGCTGTGCGGCGACCTCGAGGATCCGTTCATGGGCGGCCGCTTCACGCTTCGTGGTGAGAACCAACGTTTCGCCATCGCGCCGAGTGACTTCGACGGGTGCTTCCTCAGCGGCAGCGAAGACTGCAGCAGAATTGCGGGACAATTCCGACGACTGCACGACGCGTCGTTCTGCAGGGGTGAGTGTTATTAGCGCCATGAACAGAGTCTATTCCGAATGTGTTCTGAATTCAACGCCGGCTGGTCGGTCGACTAGGGCGTGTCTCCTAATTCGTGTAACCAGATGGTGATGGCGCGGAGGACGACTCCTCCGCGGTAGGTGAGGGCGAGTTTGTCGTAGCGAGTGGCGAGGCCGCGCCACTGCTTGAACGTGTTGAATGAGCGTTCGACGACGTTGCGGCGCTTGTATGCCTCCTTGTCCAGGCCGATGGTCCGACCGCCGTTTCGGCCGCGGCGTTTCCGGTTCGCGACCTGGTCGGAGCGCTCCGGGATCACGGTTTGGATGCCGCGGGTGCGCAGAAATTCCCGGTTCGCCTTGGACGAATACGCCTTGTCGCCCAGCAGTCGGTCGGGGCGGGTCCGTGCCCGGCCGGGCCCGGTTCGGGCCACGCGGAG
>NZ_FNFU01000024.1 GCF_900101115.1 Cryobacterium psychrotolerans | reverse complement strand
CGTCGGCCTCGGCCAGCAACCGGGAGTGGATCTTGTCCCAGGTCCCGTCGCAGCTAAACCGGCGATGCCGTTTCCAGACCGTCTGCCACGGACCGAAATTCTCCGGCAGATCCCGCCACGGAATTCCCGCCCGGAACCGGTAAATGATGCCCTCCAGGATCGAGCGATGATCCCGGAACGGTCGCCCCGCACTGCCATCCGAGCTCGGCATCAACGATTCGATCCGAGCCCACTGGTGATCGGTCAGCAAAGCAGTACGAGACATCCCTCCACCCTCCCAAACGAATCACGATTCGATTAGGAGACACGCCCTAGCCGCGTGTACGCTGGATACTGGTGAGCCGGGAAGTCTGGTCGGCACTTCATTCAGTGCGCCCGGAACTCGAACGCAGAACGTGTGCCGAAACCCAGAGGATTTCCCCTGTGACTCAACCATCGCTCACCCCACAGCCTTCCGCCAGGGCCCGGATCTTCGGCCGCAGCAGCTACCCCGAGTACCTGCGCGTCGCGTCGATCCTGCGCAAGGAGACCGTGGGCGGCGCCCTGCTGCTGGCCGCAACCGTTGTCGCGCTGGTCCTGGCCAACACCCCGGCCGCGCCCTTCTACTTCGCCCTCCGCGACTTTGAGGTCGGCTATGAACCGTGGCACCTGAGCCTCAGTCTCGGCACCTGGGCCGCGGACGGCCTCCTGGCCATCTTCTTTTTCCTGGCCGGGCTGGAGCTCAAACGTGAATTCGTGGCCGGCGAACTGCGCGTCGTCAGCCGTGCCGTCGTGCCCGTCGCGGCCGCGGTCGGCGGGGTCATCATCCCGGCACTGGTCTTCGTCGCGATCAACCTCGGCGGCGGGGCCGGCGCCCTGCGCGGCTGGGCCATCCCCACGGCCACCGACATCGCCTTCGCCGTCGCCGTCCTGGCCGTCATCGGTTCCCACCTGCCGAGCGCCCTGCGCATCTTCCTGCTGACCCTCGCCGTCGTGGACGACCTGCTGGCGATCGTGATCATCGCGCTCTTCTACTCCGCCGACATCCAGGTCGTCCCGCTGCTGCTCGCGGTGCTGCCCCTGGCCCTCTACGCGTTCCTGGCGCATCGATACTCGAAGTTCTTCGTGGCGCGGGCGTTCGCGGCGTGGCTCATTCTGCTGCCGCTGGGCGCCATGACCTGGGCGCTCGTGCACGGTTCGGGCATCCACGCGACCGTTGCCGGGGTTCTCCTCGGCTTCGCCGTTCCGGTGCTGGCCCGCGGCCGGGACGGCGGCACCGGCGACGGCGCGGGACTGGCCGAATCCTTTGAACACCGTTTCCGCCCGCTGTCGGCGGGGGTGGCCGTGCCGATCTTCGCGTTCTTCTCGGCCGGCGTCGCCATCGGCGGCGGCCAGGGCCTGGTGGATGCGCTGACGGACCCGGTTGCCCTCGGCATCATGGCGGCGCTCGTTCTCGGCAAGCCGGTGGGGGTCCTGCTCGCCACCTGGCTGGTGACGAAGACCACCAGGGCCTCGCTCGACCCTGACCTGGCCTGGGTGGACATCGTCGGAGTGGCCGTGCTCGCCGGGGTGGGGTTCACGGTCTCCCTGTTGATCAGCGAGCTCGCATTCGGCCACGGGAGTGCGGAGGACGACCACGCCAAGGTGGCGATCCTCACGGGCTCGCTGCTGGCGGCGCTGCTGGCCACCGGGCTGCTGCGCGCGAGGAACCGCCACTACCGCCGGATCCAGGAGAAAGAGAACACGGACGCCGACCTCGACGGGGTTCCCGACGTCTTCCTGCCCGAGCCGGGCCGGGAAGCACCCGCCGGCTGACCGGCGGCGCGGCCAATCCCCGGCGCGGCTCACTTCCCCGGCGCGGCTACTTCTTCAGTGCGCGGATCACGCGCGAAAGCGCGTGGCCGGCGACCCAGACGAACGGGATCGCCACCACGAGCAACGAGACGACGTTCGGGTCGAAACGCACGGTGTTGCCCGTCTTGACGTAGGCGCCGATCGGCACGGACATCCCGCCGCCGCCACCGCCCGCGGCCCCGCCTTCGGTCTCCCCGGCGTCACCGCCGCCGAAACCATACTGGACGAGAGCCACCGGGACGAGCGTGACTCCCTCCACCTGGATCGGATCGCCGTAGGCCGATCGCACACCGACGGATCGAGCATTTTCTGCGAGCTTCAGCACAAGGTTGGTCATGCCGCTCAGGTTACCCCCTGTCGGGTTTGAGGTGCGAGGCCGGCTTCACCGCGCCACGCCCGAAGCGCGCGGTCACAGTGTCAACGGCGAGTTCCGCCTCGCGCCAGTCGTCGTCGGGATCCCACAGGCCGAGGCCCGCTCCGTCCCCGGATCCCAGCTGCTCCACGCGCACCCCGATCAGCCGCACCCGGATTCCGGAGGCCGCAAGGGCGTCGAAGACGGCGACGACCTCCTCGTAGATGCGCCGGCCCACGTTGGTGGGCTCGGGCAGGGTGCGCGAGCGGGTGACCGTGCTGAAGTCGGCGTAACGCACCTTCAGCACGACCGTGCGGCCCACGAGGCCGGCGCCGCGGAGGCGGGCGGCCACCGCATCCGCCTGCCGGAGAATCTCGCTGCGCAGGCGGGCGACATCCGTCACGTCGTGTTCGAAGGTCACCTCATGGCCGATGCTCTTTTCCTCGCGGTCCACGCTGACGGCGCGAGGGTCACGCCCCCAGGCGAGGTCGTGCAGCTTGCGGCCGGCCGCCTCCCCGACCCCGGCCTGGAGCACGGACAACGGGGTGTTCGCGATATCGCCGATCCGCTTCAAGCCGAGCCGCAGGAGGGTCTGCTCGGTGGTCGCCCCGACGCCCCAGAGCGCGCCGACCGGCAGCGGATGCAGGAAGGCGATCGTGTCGTCGGCGGGGATGACGAGCAGGCCATTGGGTTTCGCCCGGCCGGACGCGAGCTTTGCGACGAATTTCGTGGACGCGGCCCCGACCGAGCAGGTGAGCCCGGTCTCGGTCTCCACCCGCCGCCGGATCAGCGCGCCGATCTCGGCGGGAGAGCCGTGGATGCGCCGGGCCCCGGCCACGTCGAGGAACGCCTCGTCGATCCCGAGCGGTTCCACCAGCGGGGTCACATCGTTGAAGATGGCCATGACGCGCCGGGAGAAGTCCTGGTAGCGGCTCATATGCGGCTCCAGCACGACTGCGTCGGGACAGCGGCGCAGCGCAAGGGCCATCGGCATGGCCGAATTCACGCCGTACCGCCGGGCGACATAGTTGGCCGCGGTCACGACCGACCGGCCGGAGCGGTGGCCCACCACGACCGGCCTGTCGACGAGTTCGGGGTGGTCGAGGAGCTCGACCGAGGCGAAAAACGCGTCCAGGTCGACGTGCAGCATGGTCGCTCGGGAGTCATCGACCGGGGTGGTCGTGACCTCTCGGTTGCTGCCGTCCTGCCTGCTCATCAGGATGACCCTAACCCACCGGGGGCGGGGCCGCACACCGGCTCACGCGCCGGCCTCGGCGGTCGGCCTCAGCGCACGATCTTCTCCGCCCCGGCAATGCGCTGGGCGATGTAGATCGGGATGATCGACACGATGACGAGCACCACGGCGATGACGTTGACGACGGGGGCCTGGTTCGGCCTGAAGAGGTTGTCCAGGATCCAGAGGGGCAGGGTCTTCACCCCGGCTCCCGCGGTAAAGGTCGTCACAATGATCTCGTCGAAGCTGAGCGCGAAGGCGAGGAGACCGCCGGCGAAAAGCGCCGAGCGCAGCTGGGGGAAGGTGATCAGCCGGAACGTGGTCCACAGGCCGGCGCCGAGGTCTGCGGACGCGTCCTCGATGCTCGTTCCCAGCCGCCGGAGACGCGCGATCACGTTGTTGAACACGGTGACGATGCAGAACGTGGCATGGGCGACGATCACCGTGTAGATCGACAGCTGCACGCCGAGGATGGTGCGGAAGGCGTTGTTCAGCGCGATACCGGTGATGATGCCGGGCAGGGCGATCGGGAGGATCACCAGCAGGCTGACGGCCTCGCGTCCGAAGAAGGAGTACCGCTGCAGGGCCAGGGAGATGAGCGTCCCCAGCACGAGCGCGATGAGCGTGGAGACGGAGGCGATCTGCACGCTGGTCACCAGCGCGTCCAGTGCCCCCTCGCTGCGGAACGCCTTCGCCCACCATTCGAGGGTGAAGCCCGGCGGCGGCCAGCTGAGGCTCGTGCTGGTGCTGAACGAGTTCACGAACACGACGAACAGGGGCAGGTAGATGCCCGCCAGCACGAGCACGGTCAGTCCGCCCAGGATGCCACGCGCCGCTCGACTCAGTCTCATCGTGTCTCCTACAGGTTTTCCAGGGCGCCCGTGCGCCGCACCGTGGCGAGGTAGCCGAAGATGATGACGATGGGGATGAGGGCGATCGCCGCGGCGAGCGGCAGGTTGTTGGCGGCGCCCACGTTGGTATAAACGAGGTTGCCCAGGAGCTGGTTGGCTCCGCCGACGATGTTCACGGTGATGTAGTCGCCGAGCGAGAGCGAGAAGCTGAAGATCGAGCCGGCGATGATGGCCGGCCAGATGATCGGGAGCACGACCAGGCGCAGGGTCGAGACCGTCTTGCCGCCGAGGTCGCTGGACGCCTCGAGCAGCGAGTCGGGAACACGTTCGAGACCGGCGTAGATCGGCAGGATCACGTACGGCAGCCACAGGTAAGACAGGGTGATGATCGTCGCCGGCAGGCCGTACCCGGGGCTCTCCCCGCCGAACGGGGCGAGCAGCCAGTTCAGGATGCCCTCCTGGGACAGCACCGACCGCCAGGCGTACGCCTTGACCAGGTAGCTCGCCCACAGCGGCATCAGTACGGCGATGACGAGGATGCGCTGCATGCGCGGGCTGGCCACTTTGGCCATGTAGAACGCGATGGGAAGGGCGATCACGATGTCGACGATCGTGACGAGCAGGGCAACGCCGACCGTGCGGACCGTGACCGTCTGGTACAGCGAACCGGTGAGGACGGTGATGATGTTCTCGAGGGTCCAGGTCTGGGAGATCTGCCCGGTGAACGTGTCGACGGTCCACAGGGAGGTGATCAGCAGCGCGACCAGGGCAACGATGTAGATCAGGCCCAGCCAGAACAGAGGGGCGGAGAGCAGCAGGGTCAGTCGCAGGCGTCGGTGCCGGCTGAGGAAGACCGAGCCCCGCCGGCCCAGGGTGTCCCTGGGCGGCGGTACCGTCATCCGTTTGCCGGGTGGCGCCGTTGCGTCGACCGTCATTGTTCTTCGTCCTTCCGTCTGCTGGGCCTGATCGGGCCTGCCTAGCCCTTGATTTCCTGCCAGGCCGTCGTCCAGGCGGAGTAGTCCGTGCACTCCACATCGGTGCGACCGTCCAGGCACTCGGCGATCGGGGTCGACCAGTACCAGATCTTCGACGCGTAGTCGGCGTCTCCGGCGTGGAAGGATTCGCAGGAGCCCTCCGAGCGGAAGTCGCAGGCAGCCTGGTTCGACGGCGCCTCACCGAAGTACTCGGTTGCCTGCGCGTTCGCCTCGGGGCTCGCGATGTAGTCCAGCCACTCGTACGCGCAGTTCGGGTTCGTCGCCTCGGATGCGATCATCCAGGTGTCCGACCAGCCGGTCACGCCCTCCTCGGGCAGAACCACCTCGGCCTTGGTTCCCTCGGCGAGGGAGTTGCGGATGACCTGCCAGGTGGTCCCGACGACGGTGTCGCCGGTCTCGAAGGCCTGGATCTCCTTGAGGTAGTCGGACCAGTACTCGCCGATGTTGACGCGCTGCTCCTTGAGCAGCTCGACGGCCGCGGCCAGCTGGGTCTCATCGAGGGCGTAGGGGTTCTCGATGCCCAGGTCCGGCTGGTGGGCCATCAGGTACACCGCGGCATCCGCGATGTAGATCGGCGAGTCATAGGCGGTCACCTTGCCCTTGTACTCGGAGGACTTGTCGAACACGACGTCCCACGACGTGGGGGCCGGTGTCACGGCCTCCGTGTTGTACATGAGCAGGTTGGCGCCGTAGCCGTGCGGGATGCCGTACGAGACCCCGTCGACGCTGTTCCACGACTGCATCTTGAGGAAGTCGTAGATGCCCTCGTAGTTGGGGATCAGGTCGGTGTTGACCGGGGCCACGTCGCCGGCGGCGACGAGTCGCAGCGATGCATCGCCCGAGGCCGCGACCACGTCGTACTCGCCGGTCTTCATCAGGTTGAAGGCCTCGTCCGAGGTGCCGTAGGTCTTGCTTGTGACCTTGCAGCCGGTCTCGTCTTCGAAGGCGCTCACCCAGTCCACCGCCGGGTCGTTGCTGCCGTCCTCGACGTAGCCGGGCCAGGCGAGGATCGACACGGCGCCTTCGGTCTTCCCGAGCTCGTCGGCGGCCTTCGGGCCCTCGCTGCCGCCGCCGCCGCCCTGCGTGGTGCCGCAGGCGGTGAGCACGGCGACCGAGGCAATTGCCAGACCGGTGAGGACTGCCGATGGCAGGCGCCCCCTGCGGTTTTCTGAATAGCGTTTCATAGCGTTCTCCATCCTTCTACTGGTGTGTGATTGCGGGTTCGAGGTCGACGACGTCGACGTCGTTCCACCCGACACTGACGCGCGAGCCGCGCTGGTCTTCGCCCACACGGTGGGCGTCGTTCTGCTCGAGGACCGTGATGCGCTTGCCGGCATCGAGGTCAACGATCAGCCGTGTGCTGCTGCCGACGTAGATGACCTCGGCCAGCGTGCCCGTGGCCGTCCGATCCGCTGCGGGCGGTGACGCCTCCGAGCCGATCGAGATCTTCTCCGGCCGCAGGGAATGCAGGCCACCGTGGCCGAACAGACGATGGGACACCTCGTCGTCGAAGACGTTGGAGGTGCCCACGAACGCCGCGACGAACGGGGAGACGGGCCGGTCGTAGATCTCCGCGGGGGTTCCGAGCTGCTCGATCCTGCCGTCGTTGAACACCGCGATCCGGTCGCTCAGGGTGAGGGCTTCCTCCTGGTCGTGGGTGACGAAGATGAAGGTGATCCCGAGGTCGCGCTGGAGTTCCTTCAGCTCGACCTGCATCTGCTCGCGGAGCTTCAGGTCCAGCGCGCCCAACGGCTCGTCCAGGAGCAGCGCCTTGGGCCTGACGACCGTGGCGCGGGCGAGCGCCACACGCTGCCGCTGCCCGCCGGAAAGCTGGCTGGGCTTGCGGTCGCCGAATCCGCCGAGGCGCACGGTGTCGAGCGCCTCGCGCGCCCGGGCCAGGCGGTCCCGCTTGGAGACGCCGCGCACCCGGAGTCCGTACGCGACATTCTCGAGCACGCTCATGTGCGGAAAGAGCGCGTAGTCCTGGAAGACCGTATTGACGTCACGGTCGAACGGCGCACGCTGGGTCACGTCCTGCCCGAACAGCGAGATCGTGCCGGACGTGGGCTGCTCGAAGCCGGCAATGAGGCGCAGCACGGTCGTCTTGCCCGAGCCGGACGGCCCCAGCATCGAGAAGAACTCCCCCTCTGCGATGTCGAGGTCCACGTGGTCGACGGCGGTGGCCGTGCCGAAGACCTTGGTCAATCCGGTCAACCGGATAGCGGGGTATTCCGCGCTCACGTGGCCTCCTAGCTCACTCTGAGATAAATCATATGGAGTTAGATGTCTTTTCGGCAGCCGCAGATGTTAC
Organism: Cryobacterium psychrotolerans; assembly: GCF_900101115.1. Lineage (GTDB taxonomy): Bacteria > Actinomycetota > Actinomycetes > Actinomycetales > Microbacteriaceae > Cryobacterium > Cryobacterium psychrotolerans. The sequence goes on along the minus strand of NZ_FNFU01000024.1, from coordinate 29,672 downwards.
GGTCGTGTCACAACTCCGGAAGAGTATCCAATATGCCCCAGTCCATCCGCCCCCGCACGGTCACGCACGCGGCCGTCTTCGCGCCCCTCGAGGGCGCCGGACGGGCAGAGCTGGTCGCGCAACGTCTCACCGACGCGATCGTGCTCGGGATCCTGGCCGACGGCGAACGCCTGCCGACCGAATCCCTGCTCGCGCGCCAGTTTGGCGTGGCCACGGTGACCGCGCGCGAGGCGCTCGACGCGCTGCGGCGCAAGGGCCTCGTGGAGACCAAGCGCGGGCGCGGGGGCGGGAGTTTCGTCACCTATGCCGGAGCCGGGCACGGTCGCCTGCAGGACGAACGGCTCCTCGGCCTGTCCCGGGTGCAGCTGCGGGACCTGGGCGCGCACTACGCCGCCATCGCGGCCATGACCGCGGAGCTCGCCGCGGATCGGGCCTCGGACAGCGACGTCGACAACCTCCGCCGCATCGTGGAATCGGCCGACATTGTGCAGGAGGGCGCCGCGCGGCGGGCGCAGGGAACGTTCCGGCTGGAGGTCTCCGCCCTGAGCCAGTCGGCGCGGCTCGTTCGCGAAGAACTCAGGCTGCAGTCCGAATTCGGCCCCCTGCTCTGGCTGTGCCTGCGCAACCCTGACTACCGCGCCCGGTGCCGGGAGACCCAACGCGGTATTGTGGCAGCGATCGCGGACCAGGACGGCGAGACCGCCAGGCGGCTCTCCGTGCTCCAGATCACGGATGCCATCGAGTGGCTGATCGAAGCCAAGGCCGTCCTTGAGACGACGGCCGAGAACACGGCCGGGCCGACCAACGGCCCCAAGGAAGAGGAATGACCCGGTGAATGCCCTGACCCGCACATCGATCGCCGACGGCATTGCCGCGGTCGGCGAGCACTTCAACTCCGTCTTCCTGCGGCTGGAGCACTGGCGCGACGCGACCCAGGACTTCCTCGAGTCACGCGGCGGCGAGGTCACCCGCGCGGAGCTCGACGCCCTGGTTGAGGGCCTGGTGCTCCGCGAGTTCGCCAGCGAGCACGGGTGCGTCATCGGTGCCGGCTTCGTCGCCGCCCCCGGTTTCCTCCGGGACGCCGAGTGGCACCTCGCCTGGTGGCTCGGCGACCGCAACACCTTCGGGGTCGGGGCCGCTGCCCCGGGCGTCCGCCGCCTCGACGCCGTCGAAGACAGCGCGGAGGAGAACTTCCGTGACTACACCACCCTGGAGTGGTGGCGCGTGCCGGTGACCACCGGGGCGCGGCACATCACGGGTCCCTACGTGGATTACCTGTGCACCGACGATTACACCCTCACCCTCACGGTGCCGGTGCGGCACGGCCGGGCGGTGGTCGGGGTGGTGGGCGCCGACCTGTACGTCGAGGATGTGGAGCGGGCCCTCCTCCCCCGGCTGGCCGCCCTCGGCACCCCGGTGACGCTCGTCAACGCATCCGGACGGGTGCTGCTGTCGACGGATGTGCACCTGGCCACCGGGGCGCTGCTGCGTCTGGACGGCCTCGCCGGAGCGCTGCGCGGCGGCGAGGACACCGGCCCGGCCGACACCGGCCCGGCCGTTCGGCTGGGCGACGGGCACGAGGTCGTGTGGTGCCCGGGCACCGGCCTCGCCCTGGTCGCGCGGCCCGCCCAGCGCTAGAGCGCCGTTTGTTTCGCTGCCCGCGCCGCGCTATCCGCCGACGATGAGCCCGAGCGCGTAGGTGACGGCCGCGGCGCCCAGGCCGATGCCCAGCTGGCGGAGCGCCCGGCGCAGCGGCGGGCCGCCCGACAGGAGTCCCACGATGGCGCCGGTCGCGAGCAGGGCCAGCCCGACGAGTACTGCGGCGCCGATCATGGCCGTCGCTCCGCTGAGCCCGAAGAGGTAGGGAAGCAGAGGGAGCACCGCTCCCGAAGCGAAGAAACAGAAGCTCGAGAGGGCCGCGCCCACGGCGGTGCCCACGGTTTCGTGCTCGTCGACGGGCTCGCTCGCCGGGGCGTCCATGTCCACCGGCCCGGTCGCGATCGTGATGGTGCGCAGCACCTCCCGCGCGTGGATCTCCGCCTTCTCCGGGCTCATCCCCCGTGCCCGGTAGACCAGGGTCAGTTCGTTCGCCCCGAGGTCGAGGTGGCCCAGGTCGCTCGTGTTCGACGGGCTCGGGCTGGAGGCCTCGAGCAGTTCACGCTGCGACCGCACCGAGACGAATTCGCCCGCAGCCATCGACAGGGCGCCGGCCAGAAGTCCCGCGACACCGGTGAAGAGGATGGTGGCGGCCGGCATCCCGGCCGCCCCGACACCCAGCACGAGCGCCAGGTTGCTCACCAGGCCGTCGTTGACTCCGAAGACCGCGGCCCGGAACGAGCCGGAGAGGCGCTGGCGCCCCCGGGCGGCCAGGCCGCGCACGACTTCCTCATGGATGCGTTCGTCGGCGGCCATCGCGTCGGTCGCGTCCGCGTCGGCGCCGTAGGGCGAGCCGGATTCCGCCCGCTGCGCCAGCGCGAGCACGAACACCGAGCCGAACCGGCGGGCCAGGAAGCCGAGCATCCGGGTGCGCAGGGCGCCCTTGCGCGGCGCCCCGACGTCGTCACCGAGCAGATCGCGCCAGTGCGCCTCGTGCCGGCCCTCGGCCTCGGCCAGGGCGAGCAGGATGTCGCGCTCCTCGCCCGACCTGCGCCCGGCGAGGTCACGGTAGACCGAGGCCTCCGCCTGTTCGTCGGCCAGGTACCGCCGCCAGCGACGGATCTCGGCCTCGCGTGCCGCTCGCCCGGTCGACACTGCGGCTACTCGGCCGATCCGGCGCGTTCAAGCACAAGCTCGCGCACACGCGCCGCGTCGGCCTGGCCCCTCATCGCCTTCATGACGGCGCCGATGACCGCGCCGGCGGCCTGCACCTTGCCGTCGCGGATCTTCGCGAGCACATCGGGCTGCGAGGCCAGGGCCTCGTCGATGGCCGCGATCAGCGGGCCGTCGTCGGAGACCACGGCGAGGCCGCGGCTGTCCACGACCTCGAGCGGGGTTCCTTCGCCGGCGATGACGCCTTCGAGCACCTGGCGGGCGAGGCGGTCGGTCAGCGTGCCTGCCTCGACGAGTTCGATCAGCGCGGCCACCTGGTGCGGCTGCACGAGTGAGTCGGCGGCCACACCGGCGACGTTCGCGAGCCGGGCCACCTCACCCGTCCACCACTTGCGGGCGGCCTGCGCGGATGCCCCGGCCGCGATGGTCGCTTCGACGGCGTCGAGCAGGTCCGAGTTGACGACATCCTGGAATTCGAGGTTCGCGAAGCCCCAGTCGGCCTGGAGGCGCTTGCGGCGGGCGGCCGGAGGCTCGGGCAGGGTCGCCCGCAGCTCCTCGACCCATTCGCGCGACGGCGCGACGGGCACGAGGTCGGGCTCGGGGAAGTATCGGTAGTCGTCGGCGTCGGACTTGGGGCGCCCGGCGGAGGTCCGGCCGGTGTCTTCGTGCCAGTGGCGGGTTTCCTGGGTGATGGTTCCGCCGGCCGACAACAGGGCGGCCTGGCGCTGGATCTCGTACCGCACGGCCCGTTCGACCGAGCGCAGCGAGTTGACGTTCTTGGTCTCGGTGCGCGTGCCGAGGATGTTCGAGCCGCGCGGGCGGAGGGACACGTTCGCGTCGCAGCGCACGTTGCCCTCTTCCATCCGGGCGTTGGACACGCCCAGGGCCTTGACGATCTCACGGATGGCGGCAACGTAGGTCTTGCCGATCTCGGGCGAGTCCGCCTCGCCGCCCTCGATCATCTGCGTGACGATCTCGACCAGCGGCACGCCGCCGCGGTTGTAGTCGACGAGCGAGTAGTCGGCGCCCTGGATCCGGCCGGTGGCACCGCCCTTGTGGGTGAGCTTGCCGGCGTCATCCTCCATGTGGGCGCGTTCGATCTCGACGGTGACCTGCCGGCCGCTCTCGAGTTCGATGGTGAGCGAGCCGTTGAAGGCGATCGGCTCGTCGTACTGCGAGGTCTGGAAGTTCTTCGCCGTGTCCGGGTAGAAGTAGTTCTTCCGGGCGAATCGGGACGCCTCGGCGATGTCGCAGCCGAGCGCCAGGCCGAGGCGGATGCTCGACTCGATCGCCTTCCGGTTCACCTGGGGCAGCCCGCCGGGCAGCCCGAGGCAGGTCGGGCAGGTGTTCGTGTTGGCGCCCTGGCCGAACTCGTTGGCGCAGCCGCAGAACATCTTGGTCTTCGTGTTGAGTTCGACGTGCACCTCGAAGCCGAGCACCGGCTCGTAGAGTTCGAGGGCCTTGTCGAAGTCCATCAATTCAGCCTTCTTCATCAGATGACCCCTTCTTCGCTCGCGAACATTTCCACCGGCGCCAGCGCGGGAGCGCGGCTGAGCAGGGTGTGACCCCAGTGCGCTTCGAGCAGCTGCTCGACCGCGGCACCGAACGTGTAGAGGCGGGCATCCTGTTTCGCCGGCGCCATGACCTGCAGGCCGACCGGCAGGCCGTCCTCGGGCGCCAGGCCCATCGGCAGGCTCATCCCGGGGATCCCGGCGAGGTTCGCCGGGATCGTCGTGATGTCGTTGAGGTACATGGCCATCGGGTCGGCCAGCTTCTCGCCGAACTTGAACGCCGTGGTCGGGGCGCTCGGCGACACGAGCAGGTCGACCTTCTCGAAGGCCGCGTCGAAGTCGCGCTGGATCAGGGTGCGCACCTTCTGCGCGCTGCCGTAGTACGCGTCGTAATACCCGGTGCTGAGCGCGTAGGTACCGAGGATGATGCGGCGCTTGACCTCGGGGCCGAAGCCGGCGTCGCGGGTGGCGGCCATCACGCGTTCGATCGTGACCGGGCCGTCGGTGGGGTTTTCCCGGAGCCCGAAGCGCACCGAGTCGAAGCGAGCCAGGTTGCTGGATGCCTCGGCGGGCAGGATCAGGTAGTACGCGGCGACCGAGTATTCGAAGTTCGGGGCGCTCACCTCGCTGATCTCCGCGCCCGCTGCGGCGAGCAGGGCGAGTGTCTCGGTGAAGCGCTGTGTGACGCCGGCCTGGAAGCCCTCGCCGTTGAGTTCCTTGACGACGCCGATGCGGAGACCCGTGAGGGCTCCGTCGGCGAGGCCCGCGCGCGCGGCGGCGGCCATCGACGGCCACGGGTCGGTGAGGGAGGTCGAGTCGAGCGGGTCGTGACCGCCGATGACATCGTGCAGGAGCGCGGCGTCATAGACCGTGCGCGAGACCGGGCCGACCTGGTCGAGCGAGGATGCGAGGGCGATGGCGCCGTAGCGGGAGACGCCGCCGTAGGTGGGCTTGACCCCGACGGAACCGGTGACCGCCGCGGGCTGCCGGATGGAGCCGCCGGTGTCGCTGCCGAGCGCGAGCGGGGCCTCGAAGGCGGCGACCGCGGCGGCCGAACCGCCTCCGGAGCCGCCGGGGATCCGTTCCTGGTCCCACGGGTTGCGGGTCGGGCCGTAGGCGGAGTGCTCGGTGGAGGAGCCCATCGCGAACTCGTCCATGTTGGTCTTGCCGAGCGGGATCAGGTGCGCGTCGCGCAGCCGCTTGACGACCGTGGCGTCGTAGGGCGGGATCCAGCCCTCGAGGATCTTCGAGCCGGCCGTGGACGGCATGTCCCGGGTGGCGAGCACGTCCTTGATCGCGATCGGCACGCCGGCGAGCAGGCCGAGCTGCTCACCCGCGGCGCGCCGGGCGTCGACCCGGTCCGCCGTGGCGAGAGCGGCATCCGCGGCCACATGCAGGAACGCGTGCAGGTCGGTATCGACGGCCGCGATGTGGTCGAGGTGCGCGCGGGTCACCTCGACGGAACTGACCGAACCGTTGGCGAGGAGGCCGCCGAGGTCGGCGGCGGACAGCTTGATGAGATCGGTCATGGTCAGTCCTCTTCCAGGATCGGGGGCACCCGGAATTTGTCGCCGTCGCGGTCGGGGGCTCCGGAGAGCGCCTGCTCGACCGTCAACGAGGGAACGACGATGTCGTCACGGAACACGTTGGTCAGGGGCATCGGGTGGCTTGTCGCCGGGACGTCGGGTGTGGCCACTTCCTGGACCTTCTTCACCGACTCCACGATCTGACCCAGGTCGATTGTGAGACTGGCGATCTCTTCCGGGCTGAGGTCGATCCGGGCGAGGCTGGCCAAATGGGCAACCTGCTCGGCCGTGATTCCAGACATGAAACTCCGTACGGTTCGTCGAGGTGGATGCCTCAATTCTATTCGGAGCCGCTGGTGGCCAGTTTCGCGTTGTCCGTGCCGATCAAGGCCATGTTGTGCAGCGACTCGCTGCCGGGGGTGAAGTAGCCGTTGTGGCCGAGCGCCCCGTCGAGCCACGCGCCGGTGACGCGGTCCCTGGCCCCGTCGACGCCCAGGGTGTGCGCGCCGTACGACGCCGCGCCGGGGTCGCTGCCGAAGAAGGCGCTGTTGACGGCGGGATCCCAGTCCGCCTCTCCGACGTAGACGTTGCCGCCGGCCACGGCCAGCTCGGCTGCCGACTGGATGCCGCTGCCCGGCGAGCCGACCATGACGAGGGCGTCGACGCCGACCAACCCGCGCGCGAGCGCAACGAGCGAGACCGTCGAGCCGTAGGAGTGGCCGAAGACGGAGATGTACGGCTGTTCCGCGCCCCGGGCCGAGCGCACGCCGAGCCAGGAATCCTCGAGGAAGTCGGCACCGGCCTCGGCCCGGTCCAGGCCACCGACCGAGAAGAGGTCGGGCGTCTCGTAGCCGATCCACGCGATCGTGGCGACGGTGGCCCGAGGTCCGCCGTGCGCGACACGGCGCGCGAGCACCGCGCGCTGCTCGGCGTAGAGGTCGTCGGCGGTCGTGGCCCAGTTCACCAGCTGCTCGCGCACGCCGTAATTCATTCCCGGAACCAGGTAGCTCAGATAGTCGGCCGTGTCCGGGTTCCCGAGCGCGATGGCCGCCCGCCCGCCGGCGGCGGTGTCCAGCAGAATCAGCGACCGCCTGGGACCGTCCTCGTTCGGCCGCAGCGCGTCCCTGACCTGGTGCAGGACCGCGAGTTCGCCCTCCAGGCGAATGCGCTCCGGCCCGGTCGCCGTGGCCAGGGCATCGGTGACTTCGGCCACAGTGTGCGCGAGGTAGCGCCGGTTCGCCAGACCCCGTTCCCGCGCCGGCACGCCGTCGAGGTTGCCGACGAGCTGCGGAACGGCGCCCGCCATTGTCGCCCGCCGGTCGGCGTCCAGGCCGGCCCACCACTCGGTGACCGCCGTGGACGACGGCGGCGATGACAGCAGCGCGTCGATCTGCCCCGGGTGTGCCGCGGCGAAAGTGGACAGGTCGCCCGGCGAGAGGCTGGACATCCCGACGAGGAGTCCGGCCCCGCGGAGCGTCGGGAGGGTGGCAACGTCGACGGATGTTCCGACCCGCGCCGAGAGGTCGAGCCAGAGCGGGGAGGACGCGCCGCCCGCGGGGACATCCGACACCCGCGTGGGCATGACGTCGGCGATGCTTGTCGCCGCGAATTCGGGCACACCGCTGAGCTCGCTCACCCTGCCGAGTGTGAGCGAGGTTGCCAGAACCGCTGCGACGTCAAACAGCAAAACCGGGTACGTCCCCTCCCGCATGACCGAAGGAGGGCCCTCGCGGGCCCAATTCAGGTCTCAGGATCACAGCCTAGTGACCGGAAAACAGCGGCAGGGAGCCGGTCCACCCCCGATTGTGGGGGATACTCCTTTGTCTGTCGGCCGAGGCTATTCCGAGGTAGAAATCAGCCCCGCGGGCCCTTCCGAGACCAGGATGCGGAAGCCGTCGGCGCCGAGCACGGGGATGCCCAGCTGCTCCGCCTTGGCGAGCTTCGAGCCTGCACCCGGCCCCGCCGCGACGTAGTCGGTCTTCTTCGACACGCTCGAGGCCGACTTGCCGCCGGCCGCGATGATCGCCTCCTGGGCTTCCTCCCGCGTGAACCCCTCGAGGGCTCCCGTGGCCACGACCGTGAGCCCGGCGAGCACTCCGCCTGCCGCCGCAGCGAAACCCGGACCGGGGTGGTCGGGGGTCTGGAACTGCACGCCGGCGCGGGCCCACGCTTCGACGATGTCCCGGTGCCAGTCGACCTCGAACCAGTCGATGACGGCGTCGGCGATGATGCCGCCGACCCCGTCGACCTGGGCGAGTTCCTCGCGGGAGGCGGCCCTGATCGCGTCGAGCGACCCGAAGTGGTTCGCCAGGGCGCGGGCGGCGACCGGGCCGACATGGCGGATGTTCAGCGAGACAAGGATGCGCCACAGCGGCTTGGCCTTCGCCAGCTCGATCTCCGCGAGGAGCTTGAGCGCGTTCGAGGACGGCTGCGGCCCGGTCAGGCCGTTCTTCTTCTCGGCGGCGGTCGGGTTGCGACGGAACGGCCTGCGCAGGCGCATGGTTCCGTCGCCCTCCTCGATCGGCAACCCGGTTTCCGCGTCCCGGACGACGACCTCGATCGGCAGCAGGTCGGCCAGGGCCAGGTCGAACAACCCGGCCTCGGTCGGCAGGGGCGGCTCCGCCGGCACGGTGGGCTGGGTCAGCGCGGCGGCGGCGACCTCGCCGAGCACCTCGATGTCTAGCGCGCCGCGCGAGCCGATGTGCTCGACCCGGCCGCGCACCTGGGCCGGGCAGCTGCGGGCGTTGGGGCAGCGGAGGTCGATGTCGCCCTCCTTCGCCGGCGCCAGCGGAGTGCCGCATTCGGGGCAGTTCGCGGGCATGACGAACTCTCGTTCGGTGCCGTTGCGCAGCTCGGCGACGGGGCCGAGCACCTCCGGGATGACGTCGCCGGCCTTGCGCAGCACGACGGTGTCGCCGATGAGCACGCCCTTGGCCTTGACGACGTCCTGGTTGTGCAGGGTGGCCTGGCGCACCTCTGAGCCGGCGACCCGCACCTTCTCCATCACGGCGAACGGGGTGGCCCGTCCGGTGCGGCCGACGCTGACGACGATGTCGAGCAGCTTCGTGTTGACCTGCTCCGGCGGGTACTTGTAGGCGATCGCCCAGCGCGGGGCCCGGCTGGTGGCGCCGAGCTCGTGGTGCAGCTCGAGCTCGTCGACCTTCACCACGACGCCGTCGATTTCGTGCTCGACACTCCCCCGGTGCTCGCCGTAATACTCGATGAAACTCGCGGCCTCCGCCGCGGTGGGCGTGACCTTGTAGTGGGTGCTCGTGGGCAGACCCCAGGTGGCCAGCAGTTCGTACACCTCGGACTGCGCGGCGACGGGCGGGCGCTCCCACGCGCCGATGCCGTGCACGAGCATCCGCAGCCGGCCCAGCCGGGCATGCATCAGCAGCAGCTGGGCGGGGTTCTTGCTCTCCGCCTTCTGGCGCAGGGACCCGCTGGCCGCGTTGCGGGGGTTTGCGAAGACCCGCTCGCCGGCCCTGCTCTGCTCGGCGTTCAGCTCGCGAAAGGATTCGACCGGGAAGAACACCTCTCCGCGTACTTCGACCAGGGGCGGGGGCACGGGCTGGTGCCCCGTGCCGTCGTTTGTCGCGAGCCGACTGGGGATGCCGGGCACCAGGGCGATGTTCTCGGTGACGTCCTCGCCGACCACGCCGTCCCCGCGGGTGGCGGCCGTGACCAGCACCCCGTTTTCGTAGCGGAGGTTGATGGCGAGGCCGTCGATCTTGAGCTCGCAGAGGTAGTGCACCGGCCGGCCGGCGTCCCGTTCCACCTTTGCGGCCCAGAGCGCGAATTCGCCGGCCGCGAACACGTTGTCGAGGCTGAGCATCCGCTCGGCGTGCTGCACGGGCGCGAACAGGGTGGTCTCGGCCCGGCCGCCGACGGTCTGGGTGGGGCTGTCCTGGCTCTGCAGCTCGGGGAAGAGCCGTTCGAGCTCGCCCAGCCGGTGGATGAGCGCGTCGTACTCCGCGTCGGAGATGATCACGTCGTTGCGCTCGTAGTAGGCGTCCCTGGCCAGGAGAATGCGCGTCTTCAGCGCGGCGGCCTCGGCGTCGGCGGCATGCAGCGCCTCGGCGGGCAGCGCCTCGGCGGGCAGCGCCTCGGCGGCCGAAGCCGTCGCGGGCGCCGGATCGGCCGGGTCAGGCATCTGCCGCGGCGGAACTCATCGCCGCGACCGGCACCGCGCTGACCGTGCGGTCGATCGTGCACTGGCCGAGTACCCGGGTGCCCACGTAGACGACGGCAGTCTGGCCGGGGGCGACCCCGGTGAGCGGCTCGTTCGGAGTGATGACGAGTTCGGTTTCCCCGGTGGTGGAGCCTGACACCGGGACGACCTGCGCCACGGCCGGCTCCGGGTCGGCGTGTGCGCGGATCTGCACGTCGCAGTCGAAGGCGACCTCGGGGTTCGCGGGCGCGACGCCGCACCAGGTGAAGGTCGAGCCCGCGATCTCGCGGATCGCCAGCGCTTCCTTCGGCCCGACGACGACCGTGTTCGTGATCGGGCGCACCTCGAGCACGAAGCGCGGCTTGCCGTCGGCGGCGGGCGTGCCGATCTGCAGGCCCTTGCGCTGCCCGACGGTGAACGCGACGGCTCCGTCGTGCTCGCCGAGCTTGGCGCCGTCCCGGTCGAGGATGTCGCCGGTCGCCGGGGCCACCCGTTCGGCCAGCCAGCCGCGGGTGTCGCCGTCGGGGATGAAGCAGATGTCGTAGGAGTCGGGCTTGTTGGCGACCGAGAAGCCGCGCTCGGCGGCCTCTGCGCGAACCTCGGCCTTGGACGGCGTCGCGCCCAGCGGGAACATCGAGTGGGCCAGCTGCTCGGTGGTGAGCACGCCCAGCACGTAGGACTGGTCCTTGGCCCAGGCGCTCGCCCGGTGCAGTTCCCGGTTGCCGTCGGCATCCGTCAGGATCGAGGCGTAGTGGCCGGTGCAGACGGCGTCGAAACCGAGCGCGACGGCCTTCTCCAGCAGCGCGGCGAACTTGATCCGCTCGTTGCAGCGCATGCACGGGTTGGGAGTGCGGCCGGCGGCATACTCGGCGATGAAGTCGTCGACCACGTCGAGCTTGAAGCGCTCGGAGAAGTCCCACACGTAGTACGGGATGCCGATGATGTTCGCGGCCCGCTGGGCATCCATCGAGTCCTCGATCGTGCAGCAGCCGCGGCTGCCGGTGCGGAGCGTGCCCGGCATGCGGCTGAGCGCCAGGTGCACGCCCACCACCTCATGCCCCGCTTCGACCGCGCGGGCTGCGGCGACGGCGGAGTCCACCCCGCCGCTCATTGCTGCCAAAACCTTCATCCGACCAGTCTAAACGACCCCGCTCCCGGGGCTCCCCTCCGGCCCCGACTTTGGCCTGTGCGGTCGAGTTTGCCGCGCGCACCAGGCAAGCTCGACCGGAACTGTCAAGGTCGGCGAACGGCAGCGCGGGTCAGCGGGCCGGCTCGCGGTCGGCCAGGCCGGCGCGCGCCGCCTGCGCGTACGCCGCGGGCAGGGCGGCGAGGAACGCGTCGACGTCCGCGTCGGTGGAGGTGCGGCCGAGCGTGATGCGCAGCGCTCCCCTGGCCTCGGTCTCGCTCCGGCCCATCGCACGCAGCACGTGCGACGGTTCGGGAATGCCGGCCTGGCAGGCCGAGCCGGTCGAGACCGACACTCCGGCCACGTCCAGCAGGAACAGAAGGGAGTCGCCCTCGCAGCCCGGGAAGGTGAAGTGCGCGTTGCCGGGCAGCCGGCCGGCCGGGTCGGGGTCGCCGTTCAGCACCGCCTCCGGAACCGCCGCCCGAACCCCGGCGATGACGCGGTCGCGCAGGGCGGCCAGGCGCACGCCCTCGCCCGGCAGCTCGGCCACCGCGGCGGATGCCGCGACGGCGAACGACACGGCGGCCGCCACATCCTGGGTGCCGCTGCGCACCTGCCGCTGCTGACCGCCGCCGTGGATGAGCGGCACGACGGTGGCCCGGCGGGAGAGCACGAGGGCGCCGATGCCCACCGGCCCGCCGATCTTGTGCGCCGAGACGCTGACCGCGGACGCCCCGGTGCGGCTGAGCGCCGCGAAGTCGATCGGCACGTGCCCGTAGGCCGACACCGCGTCGACGTGCACCGGGATGCCGTGTGCCGCGGCGAGCGCGGCGACCTCCCTGATCGGCTGGAGCGTTCCGACCTCGTTGTTGGCCGCCAGGAGCGTGACGAGCGCGACGTCGTCCGGGTTGGCGGCGATGGCGCGTTCGAGGACTGCGACGTCCACGCGCCCGAGGTCGTCGAGCGGGAGCCATTCGACGACGGCGCCCTCGTGGTGTTCCAGCCATTCGATGGTGTCCAGGGTGGCGTGGTGCTCGCCCCCCGGGGCGAGGATCCGGGTGCGCGGCGCCCTGGCCCAGAAGAGCCCCTTGACGGCCAGGTTGATCGCCTCGGTGCCTCCCCCGGTGAACACCACCTCGATCGGGTCCGAGCCCACACTCCGGGCGACGACTTCGCGGGCTTCCTCGAGCATCCGTTTGGCGTTCTGGCCCTGGCTGTGGATCGAGGCGGGGTTGCCCACCACCGTCATCGCCTCGGCATACGCGCTAATGGCCGCCGGGAGCATGGGCGTCGTCGCCGCATGGTCAAGATAGACGTTGTCGGGGCGGACGTTGTCGGGGCGGACGTTCTCGGGGTAGACAGCCATGACGTTTCCTTCCGTGCCTGCGCGTGCCCCGTGCCCGCATTGCGCGTGGTGCCTGGGGGCCGTGTTGCGACCCGGACCTGTGTGGTCAGGGGCGGCTCCTTCACTCATTACTCTAGAACTCATGACTCCCGGCGATCCCCTGCGCGACCTTGGCGTCCGGGTTTCGGGCGGTGTCGGTGAACTGCGCGTGTGGTCGGAACACGCCGACGCCGTCGAGCTGTGCATCTTCGATGGGACGGATCCGAACTGGATCATCAAGACCGTTCCGATGACCCAGGATGCCCATGGCGTCTGGTCCGGGAAGTCGCGTCTGCTCGCTCCCGGGTGCCGCTACGGCATCCGGGTGTCCGGCCCCGCCGGCCCGACGCACGCCTTCCATCCCGAGAAGACGCTGATCGAACCGTATTCCCGGGGACTCGTGCGCGTCGGCGCCGACCAGTGGCAGTCATCCGTCGTCGACGGGAGCTTCGACTGGGCCGGCGCGGAAAAGCCTCGGACCCCCCTCGACCACGCCGTCGTGTACGAGGCGCACGTGCGCGGGATCAGCAAGCTCAACCCGGCGGTGCCGGCCGACCTGCGCGGAACCTACGCCGGCCTCGCCCACGCTGCGACGATCGGCTACCTCAAGAACCTCGGCGTCACGTCGATCGAGTTGCTGCCGGTGCACGCGTTCGTCTCCGAGCAGCGCCTGCTCAAGCAGGGCCTGATCAACTACTGGGGCTACAACACCCAGAACTTCTTCTCCCCGCACGCCGATTACGCCACGAAGGCCGCCCAGGCCGCCGGACCGGAGGCTGTGCTCCGCGAGTTCAAGGGCATGGTCAAACTCCTGCACGAGGCCGGCCTCGAGGTCATCCTCGACGTGGTCTACAACCACACCGCCGAAGAGGGCCCTTCCGGCCCGGTCACCAGCCTCCGGGGCGTCGACAACGCCGCGTACTACCGCCAGGGCGACGACGGCACCTACATCGACGTCACCGGATGCGGGAACACGGTCGATTTCGGCCACGATGTCCCGAGCCGCCTCGTGCTCGACTCGCTGCGGTACTGGGCCAACGACGTGCAGGTCGACGGGTTCCGGTTCGACCTCGCGGCGACGCTCGCCCGCAACGGTGACGTGCACTTCCAGCAGGACCATCCGCTGATCACCGCGATCCGGGATGATCCGGACCTCGCCGGCACGAAGCTCATCGCCGAGCCCTGGGACGTGGGACAGGGCGGCTGGCAGACCGGTAACTTCCCCGAGGGCTGGACCGAGTGGAACGACCGCTACCGGGACCGGATGCGGTCGTTCTGGCTGACCGACATCGGCGGCGCTCGGCGGATGATCCCGGCGGGCAGCGGTATCGGACGCTTCGCGACCCGGCTGGCCGGTTCGTCGAACACGTTCTCCCAGGAGCGCGGCCCGCTCGCCTCGCTGAATTTCATCACCGCGCACGACGGCTTCACGATGGCCGACCTCACCGCCTACAACGTCAAGCACAACGTGGGCAACGGCGAGTCCAACCGCGACGGCACCGACAGCAACCTCTCGTTCAACCACGGCACGGAGGGGCCGACCCGCGACGTGTCCATCCTCACCGCCCGGCGCAAGGCCATGCGCAACCTGATGGGGACCCTGCTGCTCTCCGCGGGCGTGCCGATGATCACGGCGGGCGACGAGTTCGGTCGCAGCCAGCGCGGCAACAACAATGCCTACTGCCAGGACAGCGAGCTCACCTGGCTGAATTGGGACTTCGACGACTGGCAGCAGGACCTGCACCGGGTCAGCCGGCGGCTGCTGCAGCTGCGCCGGGAGAATCCCGCGCTGCGCCCGGTGCGCTTCGGCCGGCCGGGGGAAACCACCCCCGGCGCCAGCCGGATGAACTGGTACAACGCCCTCGGCCGGACCATGTCCGAGGACGACTGGAATTCGCCCAGGGAACGCACCCTCCAGTACCTGGCCGCCAGTACACCGGAGCATGAGGAATACAACCGCATCCTGCTCATCGTGCACGGCCTCGAGCGGGACACCGGGGTGATCCTGCCGACGCACGAGGACGTCACCTCCTACACGCTGCTCTGGGACTCCAGCCATGACGACCTGCGTGACGCCGTGATCACCCACGACCCGGGCACGCCGCTTCTCCTGACGGGCGCCTCGATCCAGCTGCTGCGCACCAACCAGGCGCCGCGATGATCCGCAAGCCGGATGCCGGGGCGGGCACGCCGGCGACGCTCGCCCTCGTGCGGGCCGGCATCCCGTTCGCCCCGCACCCCTACGCCCACGATCCGGCCGCGGCGAGCTACGGCCTCGAGGCCGCGCGCGAGCTGGGGCTGGACCCGGAACGGGTGTTCAAGACGCTGCTGGCCGACGCCGACGGAGCACTCGTTGTCGGCGTCGTTCCGGTCGCCGGCCAGCTCGACCTGAAGGCGCTGGCCTCCGCGGTCGGGGCGAAGAAGGCGGTCATGGCCGACCCCGCACGCGCCGAGCGGAAGACCGGGTACGTGCTCGGCGGGATCAGCCCGGTCGGGCAGAAGAGCGCGCTCACCACCGTCATCGATGAGAGCGCCCTGCTCCACGACACGGTCTTCGTCTCGGGCGGACGCCGGGGCCTGGACATCGAACTGGCTCCGTCCGACCTCGCGCGGGCGGCATCCGCGACCTTCGCCGCGATCGCCCGCGCCTGAGCATCAAGCTTCCGCGCCTGGCGCGGGGTTGAGTTGCGGAGACAGTACCTTCCTCGGGCCCGCGAAGGTACTTTGTCCGCACGTCAACTGCAGGGGCGGGCGCAGCGGCAGGGGCAGCTAGCTCGCGACGGCGACCAGGCCCATCTCGGCCGAGCTGATCAGCAGGTCGTTCCGCGGCACGACCCGCACGGTGTACCCGAACGCGCCGGCGCGGTCGAGCTCGACCGTTCCGGTGAACAGGGTCGGGCCTCCCCCCTCCGACGGGCCGGCGGCGACGTCCGGGTCGGGCGTCCCGTCAGGTTCGAGCGCCTGGACCTCCACGTCACTGAGGTCGTCGCCGGCCAGGCTCTTGCCGTACACGACCTCGACGGTGACGTCCCTGACGCTGAGTCCGTTGAGCTGCACGTGGGCCCGCAGGTGCAGCTCATCGCCCACCTGCGGGACGGAGACCACCCCGCCCGACTCGACGTGCGTGACGGCCACGCCCGGCCAGGCGGCGCTGATCCTGCTCTTCCAGGCGGCGAGTTCCCGGGCGGCGCGGTAGTCGTTGGTGGAGAGCAGAGCCTCGTAGCGGGCGGCCGGCCGGTACAGGCGTTCCACGTACTCGCGCACCATCCGGTCGGCGCTCAGCTCGGGAGAGAGGGTGGCCAGGGTGTGACGGATGGCCCGAACCCAGCGTTCGGGGACGCCGTCGGCGTTGCGCTCGTAGAACGGCGGAGCGACCTGGTGCTCGATCAGGTCGTAGAGCGCATTCGCCTCGAGCCGGTCGCGCTCCGCGGGGTCTCCGGCGGCATCCGCCGACGGAATCGCCCAGCCGTTCAGGCCGTCGAAATACTCGGGCCACCAGCCGTCGAGAATGGACAGGTTGAGCCCGCCGTTCAGGGCTGCCTTCATGCCCGACGTGCCGCAGGCTTCGAGCGGCCGCAGCGGGTTGTTCAGCCAGACGTCCGTTCCCGGGTACATCAGCTGGGCCATGGCGATGTTGTAGTCGGGCAGGAAGGCGATGCGCGTGCGCAATTCCGGGTCGGCCGCGAACTTCACGATCTGCTGGATCAGGCGTTTGCCCTCGTCGTCGGCCGGATGCGACTTGCCGGCGATGACGATCTGGATCGGGTGCTCGGGGTGCAGCAGCAGGGCGCGCAGCCGTTCCGGGTCGTGCAGCATGAGGGTCAGGCGCTTGTACGTGGGCACGCGCCTGGCGAAACCGATCGTGAGCACGTTCGGGTCGAAGACCTGGTCGATCCAGGCCGGGGGGATTCCGCCCGGGTTCTGTTCCAACCAGGCGGAGCGCAGGCGTCGCCGGGCATCCTCGACGAACTGCAGGCGCATCCGGCCCCGAACCGACCAAAGGTCGTGGTCGGTGACGGCCGCGGACGCCCAGTCGGCGGTCGAGGTGTCGCTCGCGCCCAGGCGGTCCTGCGCGAGTTCCAGCAGCTCAGGGTCGGTCCAGGTCGGGGCGTGCACACCGTTGGTGATCGAGTCGATCGGCACATCGGCCGGGTCGAACCCCGGCCAGAGTCCCTTGAACATGCGGCGGCTGACCTCGCCGTGCAGTTTCGACACCCCGTTGGCGTGCTGGCCGAGCCGGAGACCCATGATGGCCATGTTGAAGACGTCGGGAGAGCCGCCCTCGTAGTTCTCGGCACCGAGGGCCAGGAGGTCGTCGACGGCCACGCCAGGCAGGAGATCCGTTTCGAAGTAGCGCCGGATCAGGTCTCGTTCGAACCGGTCGATGCCCGCCGCGACCGGCGTGTGGGTCGTGAAAACGGTGCCGGCACGTGCCACCTGCAGCGCCTCGTTGAAGCTCAGACCCTCGCCGATGAGGCTGGAAATGCGCTCGAGGCCGAGGAATCCGGCGTGGCCCTCGTTGGTGTGGAAGACCTCGGGCTCCGGCTTGCCGCTCAGGGCGCTCCACAGCTTGACGGCGCGGGCGCCCCCGATGCCGAGCAGGAGCTCCTGCAGCAGGCGATGCTCTCCACCGCCGCCGTACAGGCGATCGGTCACCAGGCGCAGATCGTCGGGATTCTCCGGGATGTCGGTATCGAGCATGAGCAGGCGGATGCGCCCGACCCGCGCCTGCCAGATGCGGGCGTTGAGGGTTCGCCCGTCGGGCAATGCCAGGGAGACCTGCACGTCGGAGCCGTCCGGGCGGCGCAGGATCGACAGCGGCAGGCCGTCGGGGTCCAGCAGCGGGTACTGCTCCATCTGCCAGCCGTCGGAGGAGATCGACTGGCTGAAGTATCCGGCCCGGTAGAACAGCCCGACGCCCACCAGCGGCAGGCCCAGGTCGGAGGCGCTCTTCAGGTGGTCTCCGGCCAGGATGCCGAGCCCGCCGGAATACTGCGGCAGGGCGGCGGCGATGCCGAACTCCGGCGAGAAGTAGGCGATCGCAGCGGGCTTGTCCCCGGTGAGGCCCTGGTACCAGCGGGGCCGGTCGAGGTACTGGCGCAGGTCGTCACGGAGGGCGTCCGCCCGGGCCACGTAGCCGGCGTCGGCTGCGAGCGCGGCCAGGCGGGCGGGATCGACGGCCCCGAGGAGCGCGACCGGGTCGTTGCAGCTCCCACGCCACAGCTCCGGGGCGATGTGCTCGAACAGGCGCCGGGTGGGTTCGTGCCAGGACCAGCGCAGGTTCCCGGCAAGTTCGTCGAGCGCGGCCAGGGGCTCGGGCAGGACGGCGCGGACGGTAAATTTGCGGATGGCCTTCACGAGGTCAACCCTATTGTGCGGATTGAGGCCACAGGGAAATTCGGTGCAGCGCCGTCGAATCAATTCGCGCTACGGTCGATGGGTGGCTAAGACAGCAAAGACACTCCGCGACCCGCACGAATCCACCAGACTGGCCGGCGCGCCCCCGAAAATCGGCCGGATTCCCATCCTCGACCTGTCGCCGCAACTGAACGATGGCCTGTGGCCCGCCAAATCCTTCGTCGGGGAGGTTGTGCCGTTCCGCGCGACCGCCTTCCGCGAAGGCCACGACCTGATCGGCGTCACCCTGCTGTTGACCGCGCCCGACGGCACCGAAACCCGCCACCCGATGGGCCTGAGCGCCCCGGGAACCGACCGGTGGGAAACCCTCGTGCAGCTGGGCGTCCAGGGGCGCTGGACGTACCGCGTGCGTGCCTACGCCGACGACTGGGCTTCGTGGGAGCACAACGCCGCGATCAAGATCCCGGCGGGCATCGACGTCGAGCTCATGTTCACGATGGGCGCCCGACTTCTGGACGCGGCCGGCATCGACAAGGCCAGGCCGGCCGCCGAACGCCGCCTGGTCCAGGCCGCGGCGCAGACGCTCGCCGACCGGGGGCTGCCGGTCGACACCCGCCTGGCCGTGATCAGCAACGACAAACTGAACGCGGCGATCGCGCTCCGCCCGATCAGCAGCCTCGAGAGCGTCTCCGAGACCCGAACGGTGGTCGTCGAGCGCGCGCGGGCCGGCGTGGGCTCCTGGTATGAGTTCTTTCCCCGCTCCGAGGGCGCCAAACGGCTCGCGGACGGGTCCTGGAAGAGCGGCACCTTCCGCACCGCCGCCAGGCGGCTCCCCGAGGTCGCAATGATGGGCTTCGACGTGGTCTATCTGCCCCCGATCCATCCGATCGGCCGGGCCTACCGCAAGGGGCCGAACAACTCGCTGGATGCCGGGCAGAACGACCCCGGCTCGCCCTGGGCGATCGGGTCGGCCGAGGGCGGCCACGACGCGATCCACCCCGACCTCGGCACCGTCGCCGACTTCCGGTACTTCCTGGGCCAGGCGAGCAAGGTCGGCATCGAAATCGCGCTCGACTTCGCCCTGCAGGCCTCCCCCGACCACCCCTGGGTGGCGGCGCACCCGGAGTGGTTCACGACCCTGCCGGACGGCACGATCGCCTACGCCGAGAACCCGCCGAAGAAGTACCAGGACATCTATCCGATCAACTTCGACAACGACCCGGCGGGCATCCGCGCGGAATCGCTGCGGATCCTGCGCTACTGGATCGACCTGGGGGTGACCATCTTCCGCGTCGACAACCCGCATACCAAACCGCTCGACTTCTGGGAGTGGGTGATCAACGAGATCAACGCCGAGTATCCGGAGGTCGTCTTCCTGGCCGAGGCCTTCACCCGTCCGGCCCTGCTCCAGGGCCTGGCCAAGGTGGGATTCCAGCAGTCGTACACCTACTTCACCTGGCGCAACACGAAGGCGGAACTCGAGGAGTTCTTCGACGGCCTCGTGCACGAGACCGCCGACTTCCTCCGGCCGAACCTGTTCGTGAACACGCCCGACATCCTCTCCGAGTTCCTGCAGTTCGGCGGACCGGCCGCCTTCAAGATCAGGGCCGCCCTGGCCGCCACCGCCGCTCCGACCTGGGGTGTCTACTCGGGCTTCGAACTCTACGAAAGCGTCGCCCGACCCGGCGCCGAAGAGAACATCGACAACGAGAAGTATGAGTTCCGCCCGCGCAACTTCGCGCAGGCCGAGGAGGCCGGCAAATCGCTCGCGCCCTTCCTCACCCTGCTCACCCGCATCCGTGCCGAGCACCCGGCGCTGGGGCAGCTGCGCAACCTGCACATCCACACCAGCGACGACGAGTCCGTGCTGGTGTTCAGTAAGCACCTGGATGCGGCCTTCACCGGTACCGGGCGACCGGACACCCTCATCATCGTCGCCAACGTCGACCCGCACTCGGTTCGTGAGACCCTGGTGCACCTCGACGTCACCCGCTTCGGGCTCAGGCGTGGTGAGACCTTCGAGGTGCACGACCTTGTCTCCGGCGCGGAATGGACCTGGTCCGCCGACAACTACGTGCGACTGGACGCCTTCAGCGAACCGGTGCACATCCTCCAGGTGAGGGGTCCGCGCGCATGAACGGCACCCTCATGACCCAGTCACCACGCAGGAACGGACGGCACGGATGAGGCACGCGGCAGACGGACCGGTCGACGGCCCGGCGAACGGCTCGCACACGAGCGTCCCCGCCGTTCCGGCGCACGTTCTCAAGGCGATCGCCGAGGGGCGCTACTACAACCCCCATGAGGTGCTCGGCCAGCACCTCGTGAGCGCGGGCGGCGCAGCGACCCCGCTCGTGGTCATCCGGGCCCTCCGGCCACTCGCGACCGAGGTGTTCGCGGTGCTCGCGGACGGCGCCCACATCGAGCTCACGCACCTCGATCAGGGCATCTGGCAGGGCGTCAGCACGCTCGGCCTGCAGGACTACACCCTGGAAACCCTCTACGACGGTGTCCCCAACTGGATCGCCGACGACCCGTACCGCTACCTCCCCACCCTCGGCGAACTCGACCTTCACCTGATCGGCGAGGGCCGCCACGAGCGACTCTGGGACGTGCTCGGGGCGCACCACCGCGACCACGCGGGCGTGCTCGGCACCACGAGCGGAACGTCCTTCTCCGTCTGGGCGCCGCACGCGCAGGCCGCGCGGGTCATCGGCGACTTCAACGGCTGGAACGGCGGGGCCCACGCCATGCGCAACATGGGCAGCACCGGGGTGTGGGAGCTGTTCGTCCCGGGCCTCGATACCGGCGCCAACTACAAGTTCGAGATGCTCGCGCAGTCGGGCGACTGGGTGCGGAAAGCGGACCCGATGGCCCGGTACACCGAGGTGCCGCCGAAGACGGCGTCCGTGATCGGCTCATCCGACTACCAGTGGGCGGATGCCGAGTGGCTGGGCGCACGGTCGGCCACCGACCCGCACAACCAGCCGATGAGCATCTACGAGATGCACGTGGGTTCCTGGCGCCCTGGGCTCGGATACCGGGACCTGGCGGACGAGCTCATCGGGTACCTGCACGAGCTGGCCTACACGCACGTCGAGTTCATGCCGCTGGCGGAGCATCCGTTCGGCGGGTCCTGGGGGTACCAGGTCACCGGCTACTACGCGCCGACGAGCCGGTTCGGCCACCCGGACGACCTCCGCTACCTGATCGACCGGCTGCACCAGGCCGGCATCGGCGTGATCATGGACTGGGTGCCCGGCCACTTCCCCAAGGACGACTTCGCGCTGGCTCGGTTCGACGGGCAGCCGCTCTACGAACACCCCGACCCCCGGCGCGGCGAGCAGATGGACTGGGGCACCTACGTCTTCGACTTCGGCCAGAAGCAGGTGCGCAACTTCCTGGTCGCCAATGCGCTGTACTGGCTCGAGGAGTTCCACATCGACGGACTGAGGGTCGACGCCGTCGCCTCGATGCTCTACCTCGACTACTCGAGGGAAGACGGCCAGTGGGAGCCGAACATCCACGGCGGCAATGAGAACCTCGAGGCGATCAGCCTGCTCCAGGAGATCACCGCCACCGCGTACAAGCGCAACCCCGGCACGGTCATGATCGCCGAGGAGTCGACGAACTGGGGCGGCGTCACCGCGCCCACCTCGTCCGGCGGGCTCGGCTTCGGCTTCAAGTGGAACATGGGCTGGATGCACGACACGCTCCAGTACATGCACGTCGACCCGATGTACCGCTCGTACCACCACAACGACATCACCTTTTCGTTCGTCTACGCCTTCAGCGAGAACTTCCTGCTGCCGATCAGCCACGACGAGGTCGTGCACGGCAAGGGCTCGCTGGTCTCGAAGATGCCGGGCGACTCCTGGCAGCAACTCGCCAATCTTCGCGCCTACCTGGCGTTCATGTGGGCTCACCCCGGCAAGCAGCTTCTGTTCATGGGCCAGGAATTCGGGCAGCGGTCGGAGTGGAGCGAGGCCAGGGGCCTGGACTGGTGGATGCTCGACCAGCCCGCCCACCGGGGCCTGTTCACCCTCGTCGGCCAGCTCAACCGGGTGTACCGGGCCAACGCCAGCCTCTGGGCGCGCGACAACGACGCCGGCGGCCTCGAGATGCTCGACGGAGGCGGAGCGGCCCAGAACGTGGTCTCCTTCCTGCGCTGGGACAACGACGGCAACCCCGTGGCCTGCATTTTCAATTTCGCCGGGCATCCGCACAACGACCACCGCATCGGCCTGCCCTTCGCCGGCCACTGGGAAGAGATCCTCAACACGGATGCCGCCGACTTCGGCGGCTCGGGCGTCGGCAACCTCGGCGGGGTCACGGCGACCGACGAACCGTGGGCTGGCCGCCCGGCATCCGCGACGCTCACGCTGCCTCCGCTGGCGGGACTCTGGCTGAAGCTCCGCCGCTAGTGATTCACCGCTGACCTGCGTTTCAGCTCAGTTGCGGAAAAAGTACCCTCACTGTCACAGCGAGGGTACTTTCTCCGCAACTCAGCGAGGACTTAGCGGGGGACTCAGCGGGGACTTAGTAGAGCAGCGCGGTGAGCCGGGAACGAGTCGGCGGCACCCGCGGATCTTCGAGTCCGACGACCTGGAACAGCTCCAGGATGCGTTCGCGAATCGTGTTCTTGCCGGCGGCGTCCTGGGCGGGGAAGAGGGTCAGGAGACGGTCGAAGGCGTCTTCGACGTGTCCGCCCGACAGGTCGAGGTCGGCGACGAGAAGCTGCGCGTCGAGCTCGTCCGGCCCGGCCGCCGCCGCGGAGCGGATCTCCGCGATCGACTTGCCCTGCAGGCGCGCCAGAAGTCGCACCTGGGCGAGACCGGCGACAGCCATCTGGTCGCGGGGGTCCTTGGCCAGGGCCGTGCTGTACTCGCTGATCGCCACGTCGTAGTCGCCGCGTTCGATGGCCTCAAAGGCCTCCCTGTGGTGGGGAGGGAGTTCCGGTTCCGCCGGGAGGGCCGCGGCGACCTCGTCGGGGGCGTCGTCTCCGGCGGGCGTTTGGGCGGTCCCGGTCACGCCATGCTGGGCGGCGAGTTCGAGGACACGCTCGAACACCTCGCGCACCTGCGCCTCGGGGATGGCACCGCTGAAGAGCTGCACCGGCTGGCCGCCGACGACGGCGGCGACAGTGGGGATCGACTGGGCCGCGAAGGCCTGCGACAGCTGCGGGTTCGAATCGACGTCGACCTTGGCCAGGACGATCCTGCCGTCGAACTCCGCGATGAGTTTCTCGAGCACGGGCGTGAGCTGCTTGCAGGGTCCACACCATTCGGCCCACAGGTCGACGATAACGGGGACGGTCATCGACAACTCGAGCACCTCGCCGAAGTTCGCGTCGGTTCCCTCCAGTACGAGGCTGGGCACGGGCACGGGACCACCCGCGGCCGCGCCCGGCGCAGCCGGTGCGCCGGGGGCCGGAGCCGCCGCACGGTTCACGAGCGAGGACAGGTCGACGGCCCCGCGCAGGTTGACGCCGGATGGTGGCAGATTGGTCATTTGAGCTCCGCTGATGAGATCAGTCCCTGGGCGAAGCCAAGGAGAACGATTTTGTCTTTCGAGCCGGCGGCAGGAACGTGGAAGAGGAGCTGCTCGCCGTAGACGCTCTGGATGCCCTTGGCCGTCGCCGAGACGCCGGAGAGCGTTTTGCTCGCACCCGAGGGACTCACCGTCGCGCCGGCGTCGACCGGCTTCACGGTTTCCGTCTCCTTGATGCTCACGGCGACGATGCTTCCGGAGTCGTTGGTGGCCAGGGCGATGGTCTTACCCGTCCCCACCGCGATGCCGAAGGCGATCGATGCCGTCTTGGGCAGGTCGGTCCGCTTCTTCGTCTTCGCTTCCAGGCCGACCTGCGTTCGGAAGGTGTCGCCCTTGGCCTCGAACAGGTCAGCGAACTCGCTTGTGTCGCCCTTCACCAGGATGTCGGCGTAGGCCGCCGCGATCTGGTCCGGCGGCATCAGCAGGAGCCTGGAGTCGGGGGCGATGAGCGGGGCGCCGATGGTCGCCGGGGCGACCTCGGGCACCTGCGCGGCGGGCTCGAGCTGCACGGCGTACTCGACGAGGAAGTTCTCCCGGGGGCCGTCCTGCCTGAGCACGATGGCCGTGGGGGCGACGGCTGGGTCTTCCTTGTCCTGGATCACGGTCATGACCACGCGCGGCCAGGTCGACGTCTGCTGCGGCAGGGTCAGCGTCAGCGGCGAGGCCGGCAACGCGAGGGGCGTCGGGTATTTCTTGTCCTTGGCTCGGATCTTGTAGTTCGCCAGCCGTTGCTCGAGGGCCGGGCCGGTGAACCTGGTCGCGAGCGACGTTGCGTCGAGCGCGGCGTCCGCGTCGCGGGTGAGCACCGCGACCTTGCGCACGATGCGCTCGAGCTGGGGCACGGTGACGGCGGGCGGGGACACGTCCTCGCCCTGCTTCGCCGCCTCGGAGGCAGACGGGCTGGGGCTGGCCGCGGCGCTCGACTCCGAGGATGTGCTCGGCCAGAAATCGGCGGAGCATCCGCTGAGCGCGAGGCTCGAGACGAGCACCACGGGTACGACGGCCCGGAACGATCGCGTGATCGACCGGCGGGGGCCGGTGATCTCGCTGGCCTTGATCGACTTGGGGCGCGGAGCGCGGGGAAGGCGCGGCATCCGGGGGCCCTTGGGCAGGTTGCGACGCGGGCCCCGGGAGCGGCGCATGTGCATCAGGGCCAGCAGGTAGAGGATGAGTCCGATCAAGAGCAGGACCGCTCCCCCGGCGATCAGCGGGCCGGCCAGGGGCGTCGAGTTGTCGGCGGGCCAGTCCAGGGTGATCTCGGTCGGAGCCGGCTGGGTGCCGTCGCTCGCGACGATCAGGGAGATGCCGGCGGGCACATTGATTCGGGTCTTCAGGTCGCGGTCCGCGGTGAACTCCTCGAGCCAGAGGTCTGACCCGGCCGGGTTCGCGCCGGGTTCAGCATCGGCCGGTGCGCCGGGCGCCGGTGTGGCCGCCGGCGTGGCCGTCGGTGTGGCCGTCGGCGCTGGCGTCGGCGCGGCCGCCGGTGCTGTGGCCGTGGCCGTGGGGGCAGGCCTCGGGGCGGCTTCGCCGCTGCGCTTACTCGTCAGCTTGCCGGTCCTGGGTGTGAAGCCGATCTCGGCGTGGGCCTCATCGGCGAGCCAGGCATCGACGTCGGCGGATCGGCCATAGGCCAGGAAGATCGTGCCCGGACCGGAGACCGTAATCGTCTGGCTGCCCGGGTAAGCCCTGAGCGCTTCCGGGGTGATGACCGCATACCGGTCACCGCCCTCAACGGTCGCGCTGAGGCTGGTGGATGCCGGTTCCAGAAAAACCGTTCGCTGCGCGATGCCGAGCATGATCATCACGGCCGCGAGAACGAATGCCACGATGGCAAGAACGAAACGCACGTAAAACCTTTCCTATGTTGCCGACCGGCGGGTGCAGACCTGGGTTCGCACGCACTTTTCGCGTCCGAAGGGCAACAGACACAGTCGTTCTACGATACTTGACTCCCCTGAGAGCCGCCTAATAGTCTCCTGAAGCCCCGCGCCCCCAGAAGTCGGGGGGCCCAGAAGTTGGGATGGAGCCTGAACTCCCGGAATGCACTAAAATCGGATCGGCTCCCCCGCATTCGAACAATCGGGCCTGTATTCGAGCCCGACGACGAGGAGATGGCCGTGGCGGTAGACGACGCTGAATTCACCCAGGTTTTCCGCGGGTATGACAAGGACGAGGTCGACAAGGCCCTCCAGAGCCTGCGGCGCGACCTCATCCAGGCCAACACCCAGGGCGCGGAGGCCGGCAAGGAAATCAAACGCCTCACCACGCGCATAGATGACCTGACCGCCGAGATCGAGGAAGTGGGCAGTCCCACCTTCTCCGGGCTGGGCACGAAGCTCGAGAACACCCTGCGCGTGGCCGAGGAGCAGTCGACCCGTGTGATCGCGCAGGCCGACATCGACGCTGAAAAGCTTCGTTCCTCAGCCGCCGGCGAGGTCGAGAACCTGCGCCGGGAAGCCACGGAGCGTGCCGAAAGCGCGCTCTCCGATGCCACGGTCAGGGCCGGGCGCATGCTCGACGACGCACAGGCCGAAGCCGACTCGGTGCTCGCCGCCGCCCGCGCGGAAGCCGCGTCGCTCACCCAGGACGCAGTACAGGCGGCCGCCGCGATCCGCGGAGCCGTGGCGACGGAGTCCGCGGAAGTGCGGGCGACGGTCAAGCGTGAAGCCGCCGCGCTGCGCTCCGAGGCGGAACGTGAGGCGGCGGAGGTACGCGTTGTCGCCCAGCGCGAGGCCAGCGTGGCGCGAGAGGTTGCGGCCGGGCTGACCGCCGAGACGGAGCTCACGCGCGCCGAAGTGGCGCACGAGCTGGACCAGGAGCGGGCCGACCTCGCGCGGGAGTCCGAGCAGGCCAGGATCGACTTGGCGGCCGAAACCGAACAGGCACGCCTCGACCTGGCGCGCGACGGCGAGCAGTCTCGGATCGAGCTCGCCCACGACGCAGAGCAGACGCGCACCACGCTGGCGGAGGAGGTCGAGCAGACCCGCACCGATCTCGCCCGCCAGATCGAGGCCGATCGGATCGCCCGCCAGATCGAGCACGAACAGGCGCACACGGACCTCACCCGCGAGCTTGACGCGGAACGCGCCGCGGCAGCACGCAAGATCGACAAGGCCCGGGCCGACCTGGCCTCGGAACTCGAGCAGGCCCGGGCTGACCTGGCCCGCGAGAATGAGCAGGCCACCGCCGACTTCGTCGCGGAAGGCGAGCAGGCCCGGATCGACCTCGAAAACAAGCTGACGGCGGGACGCAAAAAGGGCGACCGTGAGGCGGCCAAGCTCAAGCGAGAGATCGACCAGACTCGAGCCGACCTCGAACTGGAGCTGAAGGCCAGGCGCGACGAGGCAGAGCAGGAGCACCTGGCCCGGCACCAGGAGGCCGTGTTGCTGCTGAACACCTTCCAGACCGAAGCCGACACGCAACTCACCGAGACCACCGCGCGCACCCTCGAACTTCGTGCGATCAACGAGCAGCTCGACTCGGGAGCCAGGGAGGAAGCCGCGACGCAGCGCAAGCAGGCCCAGGCCGACGCGGACCGCATTGTGCGCGAAGCCGAGACCAGGGCCAGGGCCCTCACCAAGGAAACGACCACGCGGACACGCCTGCTTGTCTCCGACGCGGAAGACCGCCTCTCCCAGATTAGGATTGAGCGCGACGCGGTGGCCGGCTACTTCGAGAGCCTCCGCAGTGTTCTCACACAGGCGGAAAAGGTCAACAACGCCGACAAGTAGGTCCGAGCCAGGCAGGTTCGGGCAGGTAGGTCCGACATTTTGGGGGAATTCGCGTGAAAATTCAGAACGCGTTTCGCGTCGGCCTGATCGGTACCCTCGGCGTGGGTCTCGGCCTGCTCATCATCTCGTCGGTGGTCACGCTGCAGACGATCATCGTCTACATCGGGGCGGCGTTGTTCATCGCCCTCGGCCTCGACCCGGCGGTGTCCTGGCTGCAGAAGAAGGGGTTCCCGCGTTGGGCGGCAATCCTCACCGTGGTCGCGGCCGTCGTGGGTGTACTGACCGGCGTGATCTTCGCCGTCGTGCCGATCATCGCCGAACAGGTGAAGGAACTCTCCAAGGCCATCCCCGACCTCGTGAAGGCCGTCAACTCGGCCACCTTCCTGGCCGACCTCCAGAAACAGTTCCCCGGCATCGACGTCAACGAGGTCGTGAAGACGGTGACCGAATTCCTCGGCACCAACCTGACGACGATCACCACGACGGCCATCCAGTCCGGGCTGGCCATCATCAGCGGCCTGTTCGGCGGGCTGATCATCCTCATCCTCACGCTCTACTTCACGGCTTCACTGAGCAGCATGAAGCGCGGCGTGTACCAGCTGGTACCGGCGTCCAGGCGTGAGCGTTTCACCGACATCAGCGAGCAGATCACGACCGCGGTGGGCCGGTACGTTGTCGGTCAGGCCTCACTCGCTGCGTGCAACGGAGTGCTCAGCTTCATCTTCCTGTCGATCATCGGAGCGCCATTCCCCGCCCTGCTGGCGTTCATCGCGTTCCTGTTCTCCCTGATCCCGCTCGTCGGGACGATCACCGGATCGGTGATCATCGTGCTGACCTGCCTCATCCCGGGCATCAGCTCGCTTGAGACCGCAATCGCCGCGGCGGTTTACTACCTGATTTACATGCAGGTGGAGGCATATGTGCTGAGCCCCCACATCATGAGCCGCGCCGTGTCCGTTCCCGGGGCCCTCGTCGTGATCGCGGCGCTGGCCGGCGGCTCGCTGCTGGGCCTGCTGGGCGCGTTGATCGCGATTCCCGTGGCGGCGGCCGTCCTGATGATCATCAAGCAGGTCGTCATCCCGAGGCAGAACGAACTCTAGGAGTTACGGGCCGACCCATTCGGTCGGAAGCGGAAGCGCGGCCGGGTTCACGACCGCGACGATCTCGTTCAGGATGCGCCGGGTCTGGTTCTCCCCCACCCACAAGTGCTTTCCGCCATCGACCGCGATGAAGCGGGTGGTGGGCACCGAGGCAAATCGTTCCCTGGCCTCTTCGGGCCGCAGGTAGTCGTCGTGTTCGGGGATGATGGCCACCAGCTGGCGCTCGTTTCCGGCCCAGGCCGCCAGTTCTGCGTCCGTCGCCCGGTGCAGCGGCGGCGAGAGTAGGATGGCGCCGCGGATCGGGTGCTCGAGGCCGTACTTGACGGCGAGCTCCGTGCCGAACGACCAGCCGACCAGCCACGGGTTCGGCAGTCCGCGTGCGGCCACGAAGGCCATGGCGGCGGCGACATCTTCGCGCTCGGTCACGCCGCTGCCGAAACTGCCGCCGCTCGTGCCCCGGGGCGAGGTCGTGCCGCGGGTGTTGAAGCGCAGCACGGCCAGGTCGGCCAGGGCGGGCAGTCGTCCCGCGGCCTTTCGCAGGATGTGCGAATCCATGAACCCGCCGCTGGTGGGAAGTGGGTGCAGCGTGACCAGGGTGGCCACCGGCGTGCGGCCCACGGGCGTCGCCAGCTCACCGACCAGGGTCAGGCCGTCGCTCGTGTGCAGTTCGATATGTTCGCGCGTAGCTGGCAGCTCGATGCCGCCGCGGATCTCGACTCCGTGCGTGCTCTCTGCGTTCGTGGTCATGCGTCATCCTCCGGCAACCGGGTCAATTGATTTTCCAGCAGTGTGAATGCCAGTGTCGTCGGGCAGCGATGTCGGCTCCGTCGCCGAGGACGCCGTCGCCCCGCCACGCGACGATATGCGCGACGCCGGGCACGACCCGGAGGCCGCAACCGGGACACACGTAGTTCTTCAGGGCCTGCGCCGCCGGCACCGGTTGAACGTGCCACTGGCCGTCACGACGGATCTCCGTGCGACGCCAGCCCGCCAGCAGGCTGGACAGATCGGCTTCGCCGTCATCGTCGACGCCGGGCTTACGGCCCCTGGGGCGGTTGCTACGAGGCATGAGACCAGTCTATGGGGCTGGTTTCGGGAGCCGGCTTCGGGCGCCGGTGCCAGCTGTGCGCCTAGGGCGTGTCTCCTAATCGAATCGTGATTCGTTTGGGAGGGTGGAGGGATGTCTCGTACTGCTTTGCTGACCGATCACCAGTGGGCTCGGATCGAATCGTTGATGCCGAGCTCGGATGGCAGTGCGGGGCGACCGTTCCGGGATCATCGCTCGATCCTGGAGG
The DNA here is from genome assembly GCF_900101115.1 of Cryobacterium psychrotolerans. GTDB lineage: Bacteria > Actinomycetota > Actinomycetes > Actinomycetales > Microbacteriaceae > Cryobacterium > Cryobacterium psychrotolerans. Next base: position 151 of record NZ_FNFU01000024.1, on the reverse strand, counting down.
GCATCATTTACCGGTTCCGGGCGGGAATTCCGTGGCGGGATCTGCCGGAGAATTTCGGTCCGTGGCAGACGGTCTGGAAACGGCATCGCCGGTTTAGCTGCGACGGGACCTGGGACAAGATCCACTCCCGGTTGCTGGCCGAGGCCGACGC
>NZ_FNFU01000027.1 GCF_900101115.1 Cryobacterium psychrotolerans | reverse complement strand
CGATCTTCTCGCCGGGGCGCACGACGAACAGGTCGCCGACCATCAGCGAGGCGGTCGGGACCCGGGTTTCGACGCCGTCCCGGAGCAGCGTTGCTTCCTTCGCGCCCAGTTCGAGCAGCGCCTTGAGCGCCGCGCCGGAGCGTTTCTTGGCCCTGGCCTCGAAGTAGCGTCCGGCCAGGATGAAGACGGTGACCGCGGATGCGACCTCCAGGTAGATCTCGTCGGCCCCGGCCCCCGGCTCGGCCGTGAAGGAGAATTCCATCGTCATGCCGGCCATCCCGGCCATGCCGAAGAACAGCGCGTAGAGCGACCAGCCGAGCGAGGCGAGCACGCCGACGCTGATCAGGGTGTCCATGGTGGCCGCTCCGTGGCGGGCGTTGACCCAGGCCGCGCGGTGGAACGGCCAGGCACCCCAGACCGCGACGGGCGCGGCGAGGGTGAGGGCGAGCCACTGCCAGTTCGTGAACTGGAGCGCGGGGATCATCGACATCAGCGCGACGGGCGTGGCGAGCGCCGCGGAGACCAGCAGCCGGCGGCGCAGGCTGTTCACTTCCTCGTCCGGCTCGTCGGCGGCATCCGGCAGAGCGGGAGGGGCCGGCAGCTCGGCCGTGTAACCGGTCGCCTCGATGGTCGCGATGGCCTGCTCGACGGTCGTGCCGTCCGGCACGAAGACGGTGGCCTTCTCGGTCGCGTAGTTGACCGATGCCTCGACGCCCGGCATGCGGTTGAGTTTCTTTTCGATCCGCGCCGCACAGGACGCGCAGGTCATCCCGCCTACGACAAGTTCGACCTGCTGACCGCTCATCGGGCCGGGGTCACCAGCTCGTAGCCGGCCTCGTCGATCGCGGCCGCGACCGCGTCAGGGTCAAGCGCGCCAATGCTGGAGACGGTGACTTTGGAGACGCCGCCCGAGACGAGGGCGACCTCCACGTTCTTTGCGCCCTCGAGCTGGCTGAGTTCCTCGGTGACGCTCTTCACGCAGTGCCCGCAGGTCATTCCCGCCACCTCGAAGGTACTCGTCGTCAGTCCGACGTTGGTCGAGGCGGCACCCGCTGGTGCGTGAGCATGCGTTCCGCAGGCGCAGGACGCGTCGGTCAGGCCAAGGTCATTCTGGTTGGTCGTGCACATGAGCAGTCCCTTTCGATCAGTGTTACCCCCCAGGGGTACATATCTACTATACCCCCGGATACCACCAGGGGGTATAGTTGTGTCATGAACGAATCGACCGAAGCGGCGGGCGCGACGCATTCCGGCCCGCACGGGTACATCTCGAATAAGGATGATTACCTCAAACGCCTGCGCCGGATTGAGGGGCAGGCCCGGGGCCTGCAGGGCATGGTGACGGACGAGAAGTATTGCATCGACATCCTCACCCAGATTTCGGCGATGACGAGTGCCCTCCAGTCGGTGGCCCTGGGGCTTCTCGACGAGCACCTGAACCACTGCGTCGTGAATGCCGCCGCGGCTGGGGGCGACGAGGCGGACCTGAAGATGCGCGAGGCCTCGGCCGCGATCGCGCGATTGGTCCGCTCTTAGTCCCACCGCTCTGTTGATTGAACGAGCCCTTCGACGAAACGGGAGCACGTCATGAAAGCGGAGATCCTCCACATCGACGATTGCCCCAGCTGGGAAGAAGCGGGTCGTCGCCTTCGCGTGGCGCTGGATGCGACCGGCCATCAGGTTACGGTCATCACGTACACGCTCGTTGCCTCATCCGCCGCGGCGGCGCAGGTGCCATTCGCTGGCTCTCCGACCATCCTCATTGACGGCACTGATCTGTTTCCCTCTGCTGGGCGCACCAACGACCTCGCGTGCCGGGTTTACATGACACCCGAGGGCCTCGCTGGCCGACCGACGCAAGGACAGCTTCAGGAGGCGCTGGCGTCTCATGGATGAGAAGGCGGAGATCCGTTGTTCCTGCTGTGGCCGTCCGTTCCCGCGCCGTCGTCTCCACGCGCTCGGAGACTCCGAGGCCTGCCGACGATGTGGCCTGTGGGTCGCCCTTCGACTCCACCCCGACCTCCGATAACCGATCCGACGCTCCGCGAAGCCGCGTCTGCATCGCGGACGACATTCTTGCCCCCTTGCGGTTTGGCTAAGAATTCAGCCTGAGGTGTAACGCGATGCCCGCCGACCTCGCCTTCCGGGGTCGGCAGATAACAAGGGGCGTGGCGGCGACGAGGCATTCGGAAAGAACCATGTCCAACCGTCCCACAAGAGGTTCCCATGAAGAAAGTGCGCGAATAGGGCGAAGATCGACGATTGCGCACTCGGGCCGTCCGATCGCGTCCCGGTTGCGCGACCGAGATGGTCCTTGAATCACTTACGGCGAGTTGCTCATCGGCGGTGTCCAATCCCGCGCCGGGACACCGAGAAATTCCTCCGGCATCCGTGTTGCGCAATGGCCATCCAAAATGGCATCGGCTCCGAATACAGGTAAGCAGGGGTTTTCTCGCCCCGGCGAAGCCGGAGGCAATAATGGACACGAGCAAATTCACCACCACGCGACGGCGACTCTGGCCGTGGGCTGCCATTGCCGGTGTCGTGAGTGCCGGCGCATTCCTGGCGGTCGCCGAGCTGGTGGCGTTGCTCATCGCGCGCGACGGGAGCCCCATCCTGGGGGTCGGCTCGTTCGTCATCGACATCGTGCCGCAGTGGGCCAAGGAGTTCGCGATCCAGACCTTTGGATCGAACGACAAGCTATTCCTTCTGATCGGTCTCGGTGTCGGGATCGGGATCGCGGCAGCGGCCGCAGGGGTACTTGAATTCGTCCGCCCGCTGATCGGTGTCGCAGTCCTGGTCGTCGCCGGCGTCGCCTCGGTCGCCTCCGCAGTCACCAGAGCTGCGGCCACACCCTTCGCCTCCCTGCCGACCATCATCGGAACCGTGGCCGGCAGTGTGCTGCTGTATCTGCTGGCTCAACGACTGCGCTCGTGGCGCGACAGTGTGGCCGAACCGGATATGCAGCGTGCGGCCCTGGACCGGCGAGGCTTCATCCGCTTCGCGGCAACGGCGGGAGCGATCGCTCTCGTCGTCGGCGTCGGAGCACGAGTTGTGAACGTTACCAGCTCGTCGATCGCCGGGATCCGTAAAGCCCTGAAGCTGCCGGCGCCGCGTTCGACGGTGACGATTCCAGCGGGCGCCGATCTGCGCATTCCGGGCATATCTCCGCTGTTCACGGCGAACAAGGACTTCTATCGCGTGGACACCGCGCTGAGCGTGCCATCCATCGATCCCGAAACGTGGCGGCTCACCATCGATGGCCTGGTCGACAAGCAGGTGAGCCTGAGCTTCGATGACCTCGTCGGGATGGGGCTCGACGAGTACGTGATTACGCTCACGTGCGTGTCGAACGAGGTCGGGGGCAACCTGGTTGGAAATGCGAAATGGCTGGGCGTGCCGATCCGCAACATCCTGAGCCTGGCATCGCCGAGATCGGGCGCCGACATGGTCCTGTCGCGCAGCGCCGACGGATTCACCGCCAGCACCCCGCTGTCGTCCCTGACCGACCCAGGCTTGAACGCGATCCTCGCGGTCGGCATGAACGGCGAACCGCTTCCCCTTGAGCACGGGTTCCCTGTGCGGATGGTCGTGCCCGGGCTCTACGGTTACGTGTCTGCCACCAAATGGCTCACCGAGCTGAAAGTGACGACGTTCGCGGCGGACACGGCGTATTGGACTCCCCGCGGGTACAGCGCGACGGCGCCGATCAAACTGTCGTCCCGCGTCGACACGCCCCGCATCAATAAGGCCATCGATCCGGGATCCACGAGGATCGCGGGCGTGGCGTGGGCGCAAACGGTCGGCATCGCAGCAGTCGAGGTGAACATCGATGACGGCGACTGGCAGCAGGCGACGCTGTCGACCCCGGTCAACCAGGACAGCTGGGTTCAGTGGTATCTGGACTGGAACGCATCCTCGGGCACCCACTATGTGGCTGTTCGGGCGACCGACAAGAACGGCAAGCTGCAAGAGCAGGAGCCCAGCCCGATCGCACCCAACGGTTCAACCGGCTGGCAGAAGACACTGATCCGGGTCAATTGAAGGTTGGGCCTGGCGCCGAGTTGGTCCACGGCGTCTTGGCTGACCCTGAACTCTGCCGGTCAGACCGGAAGAGCCACCGCACGATCGCACCGCAGCTGACGAAAAGGGCGCCGCTTACCAGAAACGGTACTGACAAGGACAGCGACGACGCGAGCACCCCGCCGAGAGCCGCGCCCACCGTGAGACCGATGAGACCGAGGACCTTGGACGATGCATTGACCCGGCCCCGAAGGCCCTCGGGAACTAGGCGCTGCCGAAGCGACCCCACGCAGATTCCCCACACGACGGAGTGCAGGATGTACGCGGCCAGGAGAGCGGCGGCCACCCACGGGATCCGGACGAACGCTAGCGCGAACATGGCCACGGCTCCGAGGCAGAGACTTCCCACGATCGTCCATCCGTATCCCACTCGTGACCGTAGAGGAGCAGCAACGATCGAGCCGACAAGACCGCCCAGTGCGGAAATCGCCAGGATCAGGCCATACCCCGCTGGGCCAAGTCCCAGCCTGTGCTGGGCAAACAAGACCAGAACGGAAAACGGCATCATGTACGCGACACTCGCGAGCCCGCCGACGACAGCCAGGCCGCTCAGCAGGCGATGCCCGCGGAGCCAACTGGCGCCGTCGGCGGCTTCACGGAACACGGATCGGCGAGGCGATGAAAGGGCGTTGACGGCGCCCTTGCGCGGGAGCGCGAGGAAGAAGAACCCGGCCGCCGTGTAGAGGCCGCCGGCGGCCAGGACCGGAACCGCCACCCCCAGTGCGAACAGGAAGCCGCCCAGTGGCGGACCCGCGAATTCATCGGCGACGAGTTGAGCTGCCGAGATGCGGCTGTTCGCCTGGTCCAGTTTGTTGGCGGGAACAACGGACGGCAGGATCGAAAGTGCCGCGTTGTCCGCGGCAGTCTCCAGGATTCCGACGCCGGCGAGGACGATGTACAGAAGCGGAATGGAACCCAGGCCGATCGCGAACAGGACCGCCATAATGACCAGCAGCGCCGCCCGACTGAGATTCGTAATCCACAGGATCGTTCGACGGTCGAACCGATCGACGTAGACCCCGACCGGGACAACCACGAGCAAACGCACCGCCGAGTACATGGCGGCAAGGCCGGCGATGAGAATCGCATCCGTCGTCAACGATGTCGCGAGCAGCGGTATCGCAACGAAAATCAGGCCGTCGCTCAGATTGCCGGCCGCACTGCCCGCCCACAGCTGCCTGAACCCTCTACCCAACGACACGTGCAAACCCTAGCTGCCCCGAGCCATCGACGATTTATGTCGAGGCGCCGAAATGCTTCCGCGCCGGGTTCTGGCGCAGCTCTGGTATCTTCACCGTGTGACCCGACTTCGACGGAGCGACACGACGAAGCCCGGCTTCGCCAGGCGGCGTGCGGGGCGCGGCTTCAGCTACCGGGATCCGGCCGGTGGACTGGTAACCGACCCGCAATTGCGGGCCCGATTCAATGCCCTGGCAATCCCCCCGGCATGGACGGATGTCTGGATTGCACCGCATCCGAACGCCCACATCCAAGCGACGGGACTGGACGACGCCGGCCGCCGACAGTACCTCTACCATCCGGCGTGGCGCCTCAAACAGGACAGAGTGAAGTTCGATCGGGCGCTCGCGCTCGCCGAGACCCTTCCGGCGGCACGGGGAACGGTCACCCGTTGGCTGCGCCAGGACGGAGAGTCCCGCGAACGCACGCTGGCTGCGGCCTTCCGGATGCTCGACAGCGGGTCTTTGCGGATCGGTAGCGAGCGCTACACCGACGCGCACGGCAGCCATGGCCTCTCGACCCTTCTCAGCTCGCATGTGCAACTCGACGGCGACACCCTGTTCCTGCGTTTTCCCGCCAAGAGCGGTCAGGTCTGGGAGAGCAGCATCAGGGATCCTGACCTCGCCGCTTTCCTCCGGGAGGGCAATCGCTCCCCGGACGACCCTGTTCTGAGCTGGTCGGAGGGCGGCGAGCGCCGTGCGCTCACCGCCACCGAGATCAACGCGTTCATCAAGGAGCGCACGGGATCTGATTTCACCGCGAAGGACTTTCGCACCCTGAGCGGAACTGTCGTCGCGGCGGTCAGCCTGGCGGCGGCCGGACCGGCCGACAGCATCCGCGAACGCAACGCTGCGGTCTCGCAGGCGATGCAGGATGCGGCGGACGTGCTCGGCAATACGCCCACGATCGCGCGGAAGAGTTACGTGGATCCGCGCGTACTCGACTATTTCATCGCGGGCGAGACCATCGGCACGACCAGGCTCGCCTCCGGCGAAGCGGCACTGCGAAGCCTGCTCATCAGGTGACTGTCCGTGCATGAGGTCAGCTCGGCGACGCGGCGTTTGCGAGCATTCATAACGTCTGCAGCCTGTCGCGGGTGTCTGAAACAAAACAACCCCTGGTTTCCGCGGAAACTCAGGGGTTAAAGCTGGGGCACCTGAACTCGAACCAAGAACAACTGATGCGAGCCGGACTGCGAGTCTCGGCGGCTTCCCATCCCCAAGTCCCGCGTGATTTCGCGGAAGTTGGTGGATGTAGTTCACCAGTTGCTACGTATCGATACGGGCTGTTCTGGCACTTTCCGAGGCTTTTTGGCACTCAAAGTGGCACCCGCGAAACTCGGCATGAAGTCGGTCGGAAGCCGCGCCGTTCGCCGCCCGCTGAGAGCCAAGTTCTTTCAAGCGGGGTAAACGGAGCGACTCTTCAGTCGGAGCGCCGCAGCCCATTCGCGGCGCGGGCGAGTGCGGTTAGGGTCCCCCTTGCGAGCGACATAGCGAGACAATTCATCGTTGGTGGCACAGCCGACCGTCATGACGCGCGCAAGCGAAACGAAGCTGTCCGGGTCACTACCTACGCGGGCAGCGCTGGCGATTAGCAGTTCCACGTCGCGGTTCAGCGCGGGCCGGGAGAGCTAAACCGGCGGTCAATGATTGCGACGATCGCTGCGGCTGTGGCGATGCCGGCGGCGAAGACCGTTGGAAGGTGGAGCGCCGTGCCGATGAGCGCACCGGCGGCGGCGGTTCCGGCTGAGCCTGCGGTGATTTTCAGGGCGCCGACCCACACGAAGATCTGCCCGCGCGCGGCGGCCGGGGAGTGTTCGCTACGCGCGGCGAGAGTGGCGGCGAAGAAGTACGAGTTCGCGATGCCGACCGCGGCATAGGCGACGACCGCGGCGGTGAGATTCGGAACGAGCAACACGGCGAAGAGAGCGGCAGCGACGATCAGGGCGAGATAGGGCATGAGCACGTCCGCATCACCTCGAAGAGGGCGAATCATCACATCGACCGACCCTGCGAGACTGCCAGCGCCGTAAGCGGCGATGAGCGCCGCCGCCGCGCCCGCGCCCTCCCCGAGGCTGGCCGTCGACGACACCGCGACGATCGGCAGCACTGCGACAGACAACGGCGGCCGCGATGGCCTTCAACCTCACCCGCGCCGCGGCGACCATCGCCGGCACCGACCTGGCCAAAGCGACCACGGCCACCATCCGACGCAAATTCGTCACCGTCCCAGCCAGGATCGTATTGTCCGCCAGACGCATAATGCTCCACCTGCCCGGTCAATGGCCATGGGAAATCGTGTGGACCACCCTATTCCGCCACAGCACCGAGCGCCCCGACCCGCGCCCAGCTGACGACAAGACCCCCGAACCAAACGACTAGAACCACGAGTGGAACACCACGGGCAGCGAGGCCCCGCGTTCAACCGCGCCCAACAGCCCCAACCCGGGTCAGAGCCCGACCCGAGCCCCACGCCGATCGGTGGATCGAGGCTAAGTCCGCACCCTGCCGCCGTGACCAGTAGCAGCTATCTGTCGGCAGCGCTCCTCGGCGGGCTGCAGGTCAACTCCCCACTGGGGTGGGCGTGGGCGGATTCGATCGACGCTCTCGTGATTGCGGGTTGCCATTCAGACTGGAAGCCTGATTCCCGGGAGATCGCGGACGCTAAGGAGCGGGCACATGATCCACGTTAGATCCAAAGATTCAAATGTGAAGAACGTAGGTCTTGAGATCGCTCATGGTCTGGGCCATGTGGCTGTCCATCGCGAGTCGCGCGCGCTCGGGGTCACCGGAGGCCAGAGCTTCAAGTATTTGGGCGTGTTCGCGGAGGGCGTTCGCCTGAATTTGCACGATTTTGGAGGTCTGGGCGCGCCGTGCTGAAAGAACGTGTGACAGCGGTGCGAAAAGGACGGCTACGAATACGTTGCCCGAGGCGTGCAAGATTACGTCATGGAATGCGAGGTCCGCTTCGACGAAGCGGCCGACATCGTTGGCCGCGTGAGCCTCGCCCATTGCTGTCACGTGCTCGAGCATGCTCTCAAGTTCTTCCGCGGTAATGCGGCGGGCAGCGAGTTCGGCGGCACCGGACTCCAGCATTCGGCGCAGTTCGATCAGCTGAACCGCTGCAGTGGCGTCGTTCTCGCCCTCGGCGGCTGCGCGCAGGACGGCCCCCATCGATGTCCAGCGCCGCAACTCATTCACGTAGGTGCCGCGCCCGCGCTCGATCCGGACCACGCCTTGGGCTTCCAGGGTTTTGACGGCCTCGCGGACCGTCATTCGGCTGACCTCGTGCTGCGCCGTGAGCTCGAGCTCGCCCGGCAGGGTGGACCCGGGCGGGAATTCACCGGACACGATCCGGTTAAGGAGGTCATCCGATACCATGCCCACCAGTGACTGACGTGCCATGCTGCTCTCCTCCCGGGAATTTCCTGTTCAGCTTACGGTGTGACACACACGCGACGGGTACGGCAATAGCGCGCTGACTCGCGCGCTGTTCAGATCTTACTAAAGATAAGATGTCAGACACGCGCGCAGTGCGAACCTGAGCGTGTTCAGCCATCAATCTTCGGGAGATGTCGCCATGCAAACGCCGATCGACAGTCACGCCAATCAGGTCATCGTCACCGTTCTGGGCCTTGGTGCGATGGGCCTACCCATTGCCACCCGGCTGGTCCGGCAGTTCCGAGTCCACGGCTTCGACCTCCATGAGGATCGGAGACTTCTGGCTGCCGCCGTCGGCGTGGAGACTTTCGATACCGCTGCTGCCGCCGTCTCCGGAGCAGGAATTGTCCTAGTCGCCGTGCGAACCGGCGAGCAACTCAATGACGTGCTCTTCGGTGCAACCGGAGTGGCCGAAGCACTGTCGTCTGGTTCCGTCGTTATCTTGACCAGCACCGTCGGCAGTGATGCGATCCCGGCGGCGGAGAGGTTGGCCGACCTGAACGTCGCCCTCGTGGACGCACCGCTTTCGGGAGGACCGTTGCGGGCCAGCGCAGGCGACCTGCTCATCATCGTGGGGGCCGAGCCCCGGGCGTTGGAACGGGCGCGGCCGGTTCTGGAGTGTCTCGCCTCCACTCTCACCATCGTTGGAGACAAGCCCGGGGACGGCCAGGCGCTGAAGACGGTCAATCAGCTGCTCTGCGGTGTGCACATTGCGGCAGCCGCCGAGGCGCTGGCGCTGGCGGATGCCCTCGGCCTGGACCTGGCCAGGACTCTCGAGGCGCTTGAGGCTGGGGCTGCTGGCTCCTTTATGCTGTCCAACCGCGGCCCTCGTATCCTCCAGGCGTACGACGAGGATGGCGCCCAGGTGCTCAGCCGGCTGGACATCTTCGTAAAAGACATGGGGATCGTCGGCCGAGCCGCGCGCGCCGCCGGGTCGCCCTCCCCGCTGGCCGCCGCCGCAGAACAGCTTTACCTGCTGGGCCAGGCGCAGGGCCTGGGTGCGGCAGATGATTCCGCCATCATCAAAGTTCTCGCACCATCCAAACGGTCCTGACCCAACACAAAGGAAGTCTCATATGCGCACTCAACTCGACGTCCTCGTCCGGACCGCACTCGCCCGCGGAGCTGCGGTGCCCGCTTTCACCTGTTACGACTTCACGACGGCGCTGGCCGTGGTGGAAGCCGCGGAACACATCGGGGCGGGGGTGATCCTGCTCGTTGCACCCAAGACGGCCGCTTCGCCAGTCGGGCTTCGACTCATCCGTGCCCTGCGGGGACTTGCCGACGCTGCCGCGGTTCCCGTTTCCATCCAGCTTGACCATGCCAGTGACATCACGGCCATCCTGGCTGGAGTGGCTGCAGGCGCCGACGCCGTCCTGGTGGATGGCTCCGCCCTGACCTATGAGGAGAACATCCAGCTGGTTCGGGCGGCACGGGACGCCATCGGCGACCCCGGAATTGTGCTGGAGGCGGAATTGGGGGGGTTAGCCGGGGACGAGGACAGGGCCTTTGCCCTGAACGCCTCCGGACTCACCGATCCCGGGCAGGTGGCCGACTTTGTAGCCCGTTCCGGGGCGCAGCTGCTCGCCGTTGCGATCGGCAATGTGCACGGACGGTACGCAGGCGAGCCCCGGATCCGCTGGGATGTACTGGCTGACATCACCAGCAGAACCAAAGTCCCTGTGGTGCTCCACGGAGCGTCCGGACTGGCCGCCCAGGACCTGGCACAGGCACCGGCGAGTGGGGTGGGGAAGGTGAACTTCAACACAGAACTGCGCACCGGAGTTCTGTCCATGCTGCAGATGCAAATCCTTGCTCACCGCGAGGACGGGGAGAACCTTCTAGGGATCCTTGACCTCTGGCGGGAGACGGTGCGGGCATTCACCACTGCGTCCCTGGAGACGCTCTCAGGACGCGCGAACCACTAGATCTGGGGGAAATCGAAAGTGGCCGGATCGCCGCTGGTCCGCAGCCCGGATTCGAGCCCATTGATCGAGTCAATTTCCTCCTGGGTGAGCGAGAAATCAAAGACATCGATGTTCTCGTGCACGCGATGCTCGCTCACTGACTTCGGAATGACGATGAATCCGCGCTGCAGGTGCCAGCGCAGCACGACCTGGGCAGGCGACTTCCCATGATTCTGGGCGATGCTCCGCATGACGGCACCGGTCAGATCCTGTCCCTGGCCGAGGGGGCTGTACGATTCAACGGCGATCCCACGGGCGGCGGAGTACGCAATGAGCTCGGCCTGCTGGAAGCTCGGGTGCAGTTCGATCTGGTTCACGGCCGGAACGATGTCGCCCTCCGCCAGGATCCGGTCGAGGTGAGGCTGGAGGAAATTCGACACCCCGATGGCGCGAACGACACCATCCGCATAAAGCTTCTCCAGCGCCTTCCAGCTTTCCACGAAGAGGTTGTGGCGCGGGTAGGGCCAGTGGATCAGGTACAGGTCGATGACGTCGAGCCCCAGCTCTTTGCGGCTCGTCTCGAATGCCCTGAGAGCGCCTTCATGCCCTTGATCGGCGTTGCGGAGCTTGGTCGTGATGAAGATTTCGTCGCGCGGGATCCCACTTGCGCGTACGGCTTCGCCGACTCCCGCTTCGTTGGCGTAGGCCGCCGCGGTATCGATGTGGCGATAGCCGGCTTTCAACGCTCGGTCGGTTGCAGCGCGCACATCGCCAGGCTCGATTTGGTATACGCCGAAGCCCAGCTGGGGGATCTTGACGGAGTTGTTGAGGACGATTGAGGGAATGGTCGGCATTGGTTCTCATCTCTATTGGGGTGGTGCGTGATGTTCTCGGCTCTGGGGCAAGTGTCTAACGGTTGTAGTTGGCCATGGGGCCTCGGAGCGTCAATCCCACGTCATCGCACGCAGCGATCACATCCGCTGCCAGCGGGCCCTTCTCCGCCGCGAGGATGTTGGAGTGCAACTGCTCGAGCCGCGAAGCGCCCAACAGGATAGCGCCGACGTCCGGTCTATTCATCAACCAGCGCAATGACAGTTCGATGAGCGTGATGCCGGCGCCGGCAGCGATCTTTGCCAGGGAATCGATCGCGGTGAAGAGCCGAGGATCCCAGTACCGCTGTTTGTACATTTCCGCCAGCTTCGAACTTCCGAAACGCCCCTCAGTGGGCAGCTCGGCGAACCGGTGACTTCCGGTGAGCAAACCGCCGCCCAGCGGGTTGTACACCATGGTCAGCAGGCCGGTCGCGCCGGCGAACTCAAGATATTCTTCCTCGATGCGCCTGGCCACCAGGTTGAAGAGCTGTTGCGCGACGACGGGACGCGGGGTGCCGATGGCATCCGCGACGTAATTGAGTTCGCTGATCTGCCAGGCAGCGAAATTCGAGACGCCCAGAGCGCCGATCGTCCCCTGCCGAACGAGTTCCGCGACGGCGCCCATGGTCTCCTCCAGGGGAGTGGCGCGGTCCGGCTGGTGCAGATAGAACAGGTCGATGCGCTCGACTCCCAGGCGGCGAAGACTGCCGCTGACAGAGCGGCGCAGACCGGCGTCGGAGAGCGGGGAGTGCTCCCCGGCGTCAGGATTCGGCATGCCCGCCTTGGACGCTAGCAGAACGGAATCGCGGCGTTTGGGTAGGAGTGAGGCCAGGATTTCCTCACTCGCTCCACCGGCGTACACGTTGGCCGTATCAATCACGGTGATGCCTGCATCCAGGGCAGCGTCGATCAGCGAGGCAGCCGTGGCAGCGTCGACTGTGTCTCCGAACGTCATCGTGCCGAGGGCAACGTGAGAGATGGGCAGGTCGAGGCCTGCGACATGCGTTCCATGCATCGGCGTACTTCCTTCAGCCAGGTCTTCTTCTGTGGATTACCCTGCCATGATTGCGCAAAACGCGCAAGCCAAGTAGCGTGATGTGCGCAGGAGCGCTGTGAACGTGGACGGTAAGAGGGCATCGGAGAGGTGAGGAATGACGCGCATCGTGGCGCAGCCCGTTCCGTTTTGAACGCACTAGGCATTGCGTGGCTCGAGCCGCCGGCCGAAATCCAACATGGGGCGGTACTTTCACTTACCGACCGCAACACGCTTGTCGTCACCAGACCCGGAACTTTCGGAGGGCACGGCAGCCTGCGCACCATCCTCGACCGCGTCCACGCATATCTGGCAGCCGGGACCGTCCAGCCGGAGATGCCTAGGAAGGCACATTCATGAATACCTTTGAACCGCAGGACCTGCCCGTCCTAGCAGTGACGATGGGCGACGGTGCGGGCGTGGGACCCGAAATTGTGGTTGCGGCGCTCCTGGACCCGAAGACGAGTGCGGAAAGCCGGCCCGTTGTCATCGGCGACGCGCTCCGGCTGCGGCAAGTCGCTGAGCTCATCGGGGCCACGGTCGCGATCGTGCCCGTCGACAGCGTTGCCGATGCCGTGTTCGAGCAGGGCCGGATCAACGTCATCGACCTGGCGTTGCTGCCTGAGGACTTGCCTTGGGGAGAACTGTCCGCGGCGGCAGGTCACGCGGCCTACGAATACATCAAAGTCGCAGCGGAGCTGGCCATGTCCGGTGAGGTCCAGGCAATCTGTACTGCTCCCTTAAACAAGGAGGCGCTGCACGCGGCCGGCCACCTCTATCCGGGCCACACAGAACTCCTCGCCAGCCTGACCGGAACGGATGAAGTGTCGATGATGCTGTCAACCAGCCGAATCAAGGTCATCCACGTCACGACGCATATCGGCCTGGTGGACGCTGTAAGGAAGATCAACCCGGGGTTGGTGGAACGCACAATTCGCCGTGGGCATGAGGCGCTAGTGCGGGCGGGCAACCCCCAGCCGAAAATCGGCGTCTGCGCTATCAACCCGCATGCCGGCGAGGGCGGACTGTTCGGCCAGGGCGAAGAGGCCGAGAAGATCGAGCCCGGCGTCAGGGCGGCGCGTGGTTCAGGCATCGATGTGTACGGTCCTCTTGCGGCAGACACGCTATTCTTCCTGGCTGGTCGCGGCGACTATGACCTGGTCGTAGCGATGTATCACGATCAGGGTCATGGTCCCGTCAAGGTCTTGGGCATCGAAGCCGGTGTGAACATCACGGTCGGAACGCCGGTGATTCGCACCTCGGTTGATCACGGCACCGCCTTTGACATTGCGGGAAAGGGCATTGCGGACCCGCGAAGCATGGTCGAAGCGCTGCACCAAGCAGCAGAGATGGCCACTCGCCCGGGCGTGGCCGCATGACACCGTCGGAAACCCGCCGTGAGGAGATCGTTCGCCTGGCCACCACGGCGGGTACGGCTAACGTCGAGGATCTGGCTATCCACTTCCGTGTCACGGCGTCAACAATTCGCCGGGATCTCGCGGCATTGAACGCACAAGGCAAGCTCGCCCGCACCTACGGAGGCGCACTCGGTCTCGTCGCGCACCCCGAAGCTTCATTACGGGAACGCATGGGCGAGGCCTACGAGGAAAAGCGTGCCATCGCACGATGGGCCGCGGCCCGGGTGCAGCCAGGCGAGAGCTTGCTGCTGGATGCCGGCTCCACCGTCGCTGCCGTCGCCCATGAATTGCGCTCGGCCAGGGATCTTCGCGTTGCGACCGTGGGGTTGACCGTGCTCCAGGAACTGGCAGATGCCAAAGGCATCCAGGTCGAATGCCTGGGAGGTCGATTGCGTCGGCTGAGCCAAAGTTTCCTGGGGTCGCTGACGGAAGCCGCATTGGAACGAATGACGTTCGATCGAGTCTTCCTCAGCGCCGACGCCGTCACGCCAGGCAACGGCATCTGCGAGGCTGACCTGGAACAGACCAGGCTCAAGGAGCTCATGGCGCGGAGAGCAGAAAAGATCTACGTTCTTGCACACGGCGCCAAGCTGGGCAAGAGCCCGTTCCATGCGTGGGCTCGCCTTCCGTTGCCGTGGAATCTCGTCACGGACAATTCCGCTTCCGAAGATATCGTCGACGCATTTGTCGCCGAGGGCGTCACCGTTGTTGTCGTGGACGGCTTGAGCGCGTAACTGCCGCCGCCGTGCCCGCCTGGTTTCGGGTCTTCCGGCGCGCCCTCCGGGCCTCTGCCGCCGCCCGGCGCGGTACCTGTGAGGATGCCCGGCCCCTGCCGTGGCCCCTGCCGTGGCCCCTGCCGTGGCCGCCGATTCGGAATTGTTACCTTACCGGATTGACAAGCTCGCGCGCTTCGATAAAGATAAGTCATCAGACGTCCTGCGTCTTACCTCAAAGGAGATTAGTCGTGTCAAAGAAGATTGCGATCCTGCATACCAGCTTCGTGTTTGTCTCCGTGGAGCCGGTGATCAACAACCTCATCGCAGAGCTCATTCCGGACGCCGAGGTCATTCACTTCGTTGACTCTGACGTCCTTGCCACGGTCGTTCGCGAGCAGGGGATCTCGGCGAACAGCGCATTGCGGATGACGCATCTTGCGCAGGCGGCAGAAGCGGCCGGCGCCGATATCATTTTCTCGGCGTGCTCGTCGCTGGGCCCGGCGCTGGACGTCGCTGCCCGCAGCGTTCACACGCCCATCGTGAAGATCGACGAGGCCATGGCCATACAGGCAGCCCGCGAGGGAACCAAGATCGGTGTCCTGGCCACCGTCCCCACCACGCTCGGACCGACTTCTGACCTCATCTCCGCACGGGCAGCGGAGATCGGGCGAACGGTCACGATCGAGCAGAGGTTGTGCAGCGGTGCCTTCGATGTGCTGATGTCGGGAGACCGTGCCAAGCACGACGAAATGGTGACCGAACAGGCCATGGATCTGGCGAAGAGTGTTGACATGATCGTCCTGTCGCAGGCATCTATGAATCGTCTTGCAGGCAGCCTGCACGAGCAGACGAAGCTTCCGGTGTTGTCCAGCCCCCGCATCGGCGTGGAATATCTGGCCCAGCGCGTCGCGGAACTCGGGGAATGAAGCCGAAGAACCTCGCCGAGGAGGTGAGGGATGCCGACGAGTTGTTGGTCGCCGGACCCCCCGTCCTGCGCCTGCCCGAGGCCCGCCTGCAGATTCGCGAAGCGAACGCCGCCAGCCGAACCTGGGTGATCGTGCTCGATGACGATCCGACGGGAAGCCAGTCGGTTCAGGGTGTCCCGGTGCTCACCGGGTGGACCCCTGACGATCTTCACTGGGCTTTCGACCAGCCCGCGAATGGCTTCTTCATCCTCACCAACACCCGAGGGCTGAACCAAGACGAAGCTCGGGCCACCATTAGGGACGTCGCTGACGTCATCGACCGAGTCGCCACCGAGCTGGGCGCGCACTACACGTTGATCACACGCAGCGACTCGACCCTGCGCGGGCATTACCCCCTGGAAACGGACGTGCTCATCGATCTCGCTCGTTCAGCGGGTACGCCCTACGACGCCTTGATCATCGCCCCTGCGTATATTGCGGCGGGAAGGGTGACCGAGGGCGACGTCCACTATGTCGGCACCGGAACCTCTTTTGTACCGGTCGGCCAGACGAACTACGCGCAGGATGCGACCTTCGGGTTCACCAGTT
The DNA here is from genome assembly GCF_900101115.1 of Cryobacterium psychrotolerans. Taxonomy (GTDB): domain Bacteria; phylum Actinomycetota; class Actinomycetes; order Actinomycetales; family Microbacteriaceae; genus Cryobacterium; species Cryobacterium psychrotolerans. Next base: position 4,732 of record NZ_FNFU01000027.1, on the reverse strand, counting down.
CCAACCTGCGGGACTACGTGCAGGAGAAAACGCACGCGGCCGTCTCATCGGACAGCGTTCTCAGCCTCAGCCTCGAAGACATCCGGGTTGGTGGGGCGGAACGAGTGCGTGACGTTATCCGCAGCTGCAAAAACGCCACCCCGATCATTGTCAATGCGCTGGATGAGGCCGATCTCGATGTTGTCGTCCTGGGCCTCATCCTGGCGGAAGGGGACGGGGCTCGGGTACTGAGCCGCACCGGCCCCTCCTTCGTCGCGGCGCGGCTCGGCATCAAGGGTCGGGCACCGCTCTCCCATGATGAGGTCTTCGCCTCTGGAGAACGTTCGGGAAACGGGTTGGTGGTCGTCGGTTCCCATGTTGAATTGACCACCCGACAGGTCGCGCGGTTGAAGCGCGATGTCGCCGATCTGGCAACCATCGAATTGGACGTTCCGAGACTGCTCGATCCGGCGCAGGCCGACGACGAAATGTCCCGGTGCGGTGATGCCCTGGTGGCAGCCCTCAACCGAACCGATGCGCTGCTCGTGTCAAGCAGGCAGCAAATCGTGGGAGATTCGGGTCATTCCAGCCTCGTAATCGCTCAGGCCGTATCGCACGCGCTGGTGACGCTAGCTGCGCGAGCCGTCGACGAAGTCCCGCTGAAATGGGTACTTGCCAAGGGTGGAATAACCTCAAGCGACGTGGCCACAGAGGGGCTCGACATTCGCCGTGCAACGGTCGTCGGACAATTGTTTCCCGGAATCGTTTCGGTCTGGGTTCACGAAGGCGGTATCGGGCGGGGGCTAAAGGGCCTCCCGTACGTCGTCTTCGCCGGCAATGTCGGGGATGAGTCCACCCTCGCGGACGCAGTCCGTATTCTGCGAGGCAATCAGGCGGGCGTGGGCCTATAAGAACAACGAATCGTCATTTACGAGTGGACGCGGTCGAGAAACGGTGTCCACCAGGAGCAGCAGTACCCACGGCAACAGTTCTATGCACTGATTACAAAGGAGTAGTAATGCGAAAAATCACCATCGCCGCCGCCATGCTGGCCGCGGCAGCCTTCGCCCTCTCGGGCTGCAGCGCGACGACCACCGAAACCAGCCCGGCGGCAGAATCGACCGGTGACAAGCCGGTCTACGTGTTCCTTCCCAAGTCCCTCAACAACCCCTACTGGGTGGACGCCCGCAAGGGAATGGAAGACGAAGCGGCCAAACTTGGCGTCACGGCCAAGTTCCTCGGCCCGGACACAGACGATGCCGCCGCACAGGTAGCCATCTTCGACTCAATCCTCGCCACCAAACCTGCCGGGATTGCCATCTCACCGAATGACCCCGCGAGCGTTCTCGACAACATCGCCAAGGCGACGGCGGCTGGCATCCCGGTCATCGCGTGGGACGGGCCGGTTCCCAACAGCGACGTGTTGGGCTACATCGGAACGGACAACGTCGCTGCCGGTGTCCAGGCAGGCGAGGCTCTGGCCAAGAGCGTCGGCAATAAGGGCAAGGTGGCGGTTGTGATCGGCAGCCTGAGCGCGGTCAACCTCAACCAGCGCCTCGAGGGAGTCAAGAAGGCATTGGCGAAGCACCCCGACATCCAGCTGGTAGCCACCGAGGTTTCCGGTGAATCCGTCGCAACCGCGCAGACAGCCTCCGAGACGATCCTTCAGGCCAACCCGGACCTCGCCGGATTCATCGGCATCGGCGGTTCCGACCTTCCCGGTATCGCCGGGGCTCTAAAGTCGGCCGACAAGTGCGGAACCGTCAAGGCCGTGGGCTTCGACGTTGTTCCGCAGGGTGTTGAGGGCATGAACAACGGCTGCGTGGATGCGCTCATCTCGCAGAAGCCCTTCGGAATGACCGCACAGGCACTTCAGATCCTGGTTGACTTCCACAACAAGTCGTCCAAGCTGGAGAAGGACTTCGTGGTCGACACCGGCGTCGTGACGGTCACTCCCGACACGCTGGCGGAATTCCAGAAGACCGCGCACTAGCATCCACACGGATTGCGGGGTCGGCTGAGAATCCGCCGGCCCCGCATGTCATCCACACCCGTACCAAGCACAAGGGAGCAGCAATGGCTGAGCACACGCTCATCGCAATGCGGGGTATCGTCAAAAGGTATCCAGGCGTTACCGCACTTCGCGATGTCAGCTTGTCGGTCGAGCCGGGCGAGGTGATGGCTCTCGTCGGGGAAAACGGTGCCGGCAAGAGCACACTTTTGAAGATACTCGCCGGTGCGGCACGTGCCGATGAAGGCGTCATCGAGGTGTCCGGCCAGGTCGTTCAGGTCCATTCGCCTCGTGAGTCGCAGGCCCATGGAATCGCTGTCATCTATCAGGAACTTAACTTGGCCAATGATCTCAGCGTTGCCGAGAACATCTACGTTGGTCGGGAGCCGAAGACCCGATTCGGGACCGTTGACTTCCACGCGATGAAGAGCGGCGCCAGTCGGCTCCTGACCAGCCTCGGAATTAACATTTCGCCAGACGAGATCGTCGGAAACCTCAACATCGCCCTGCGCCAGATGGTTGAGATTGCGAAGGCGCTGCTCGTCGACGCTCGCGTTGTCGTGATGGACGAGCCGACCTCTTCGCTGACCGAAGAGGAAGTGGCGACCCTCCTCACGCTCGTGCGCCAGCTCCGCGCCACCGGCGTGAGCGTGATCTACGTTTCGCACCGCATGCGTGAGATTTTCGAGATCGCCGATCGGATCACGGTCATGCGTGACGGATCGGTTGTGGGCGTGTGCGATGCCCAGACAACCAGCCCGAACGACATCGTCCAGATGATGGTTGGCCGTGAACTGGAAGACCTCTACGGGGTGCGCACCGTTCCCGTGGACCACACGGCGATCCCCACGCTGGAAGTGCGGGGACTCAGCTCCGGGGCGCTGCTGCACGACGTGAGCTTTTCGGTTCGACCAGGAGAGATCGTTGCCCTGGCCGGATTGATCGGCGCCGGTCGGAGCGACGCAGCGATGACAATCTTCGGTGCGGTCAAGCGCCGCGGAGGAGAAATCCTCATTGACGGACAGCCGATGGCGTTGCGGACGCCGAATGAGGCAATGGCTGCAGGGATCGGTTTCGTGCCCGAGGACCGGAAACGCCAAGGGTTATTCCTGGGGCTGCCCGTCAGAGAGAACATGTCATCGGCCTCTCTGCCCAGGATCAGCCGGTTGTCCGTAGTGTCGCAACGCCAGGATCGAGAACTCGCTCGCAGATATGCGAAGCAGCTTGGCCTGCGAGAGTCGGCTATCGAAGTCGCCGCCGGCACCCTCAGCGGCGGGAACCAGCAAAAGGTGGTTTTGGCTCGTTGGCTTGCCCGACTCCCCAAGTTGCTCATCCTCGATGAGCCCACGCGCGGCGTCGATGTTGGCGCGAAGGCCGAGATTTACCAGCTGATCCGTACGATCGCCGGCGAAGGCGTCGCGGTGCTGGTCATCTCTTCCGAGCTGACTGAAGTTTTGGGAATCGCCGACCGCATCCTCGTCATGAGAGAGGGTTACGGCGTCGGCGAACTCGACGCTGCCCAGGCAACCGAGAAGCGGGTCATGGCTATGGCAACAGGAGTACAGGAGGACGGTTCATGACAAGCAATGGAGAGATCGTGAAGCAAGAAACGCACGGGGCGTCAAGTACCAACCAGCTTGCACCAGCGATTGCGCGTACGACGCTGGGCCAGAAGACCCGCAAAACGCTGCGGAAGATCGTCACCGCGCGCGAGTCAACCCTCGCCGCGGTCGTGATTCTCCTCGTGGTTTACCTGTCGTGGGCTTCTCCATACTTCTTCACAGCCGGGAACCTCACGGTTGTCGGACGGCAGATCGGTCTTGCCCTGATCATCAGTGTAGGAATGACCTTCGTCATCCTGATCGGCGGAATTGACCTGTCCGTGGGGTCCGTGGTCGCGTTTGTTAGCGTCCTGACCGGCGTTTTCATAGTAAACTTGGGGATCTCGCCGATTGTGGCAGTGCTTCTCGCCCTGGTCGGGGGTGCCGTTGTGGGGCTCGTGAACGGCTCAATCAATGCGTTCATGGGCATACCTTCGTTCGTCGTGACGCTTGGCATGTTGGCTGTGGCCCGCGGCTTGTCCCTGGGCATTACCAGTGGCTCGACGATCAGTGGGTTCCCGTCCGAATTCCTGTTCATTGGACAGGGTGCCTATCTCGGTATTCCCATCCCGGTTTGGGTCGCGGCGATCGTCGCCATCGCGGCGCACCTCGTGCTCACCCGCACCACGTTCGGCCGTCATGTCTACTTCGTTGGATCAAATGAGGAAGCGGCAAAGCTGTCGGGCATTCGAGTCCGACGCGTGAAGATCTCGGTCTTCGTCATCGCCTCGACCCTCGCCGCCGTTTCAGGGATCTTGGAAACCGCGCGATTGAGCGTGGGCCAGCCCGCTGCCGGGAATGGATACGAGCTGCTGGCTATCGGGGCAGCCGTTATCGGTGGAGCAAGCCTCTTCGGCGGAGTGGGCGGAATCCTGGGAACAGCACTCGGAACCTCACTCCTCCTGCTGATCCAGAACGCGCTCATCCTCCTGGGCATTTCCGCCTACTGGCAGCAGGTGTTTAGCGGGGTGATCATCGTGGGCGCGGTCGCTTTGAACATGTGGCGCAAGCAACGTAACTGACACGCACATCACAACAGCGCGTCGAACGGACGCGCATAACACTGCAGCACAGAAGGAGCAATCATGAAGGTACTTATCACCGGAGCCCACGGTAAGGTCGGCCGTGCCGCCACCCAGGC
>NZ_FNFU01000025.1 GCF_900101115.1 Cryobacterium psychrotolerans | reverse complement strand
CGGGAGTGGATCTTGTCCCAGGTCCCGTCGCAGCTAAACCGGCGATGCCGTTTCCAGACCGTCTGCCACGGACCGAAATTCTCCGGCAGATCCCGCCACGGAATTCCCGCCCGGAACCGGTAAATGATGCCCTCCAGGATCGAGCGATGATCCCGGAACGGTCGCCCCGCACTGCCATCCGAGCTCGGCATCAACGATTCGATCCGAGCCCACTGGTGATCGGTCAGCAAAGCAGTACGAGACATCCCTCCACCCTCCCAAACGAATCACGATTCGATTAGGAGACACGCCCTAGGACTCTGGCCCAGCGGTTCTCCTGCCACTTGCAGACGCAGGAGTGTCGTAGAGCGGCGCCACAAAGGCACGGACCTTCGGGCGGGCAGCCGGCCCGCCCGTCGAATGGACAGGATCGATGTAAAATGAGCTTTCCCGCCATTGAGTCAAGTGCTCAGCCGAAGTCAGCACCGCGCGCGTTTCCCAGGTGGGTTTCTGCTGCACGCCTCAAACGGTCGGGCCCCAAGCAAAGAGCCCCGATTCCCGACCGCGATGGCGTTGAAGTCGGTGCTGTGCTCGGAACCTCCCGCACGCAGACCACCGTCACTCTGCACTCTGTGGGTTCTTTGGAACCGACATTCACCGTAATCCTTGAACCGAATCGACACGGTCAGCTACCCACGGTCCTTGTCGACCCGGTGGATGTCACGGGGCGGGTTCTCTTTGGAATGTGGCTCGGGGACGGTTACGACGGCACCAAGTATGAACTGACCAGCAGACGCGACGAGAACGGGAGTCAAACGGGCTGAGGGAGCAAACAAGCGTGGTGACAGGCCAACACGTCCCTGCGCAATTGCGCGACTTTGAATCCCTGCGGTCCGCACTAGCTAATGCCCGCGCCAGCCGTCCGGTCATCCAGGGTCTCTACCTCCTGTTCGGCGGCGGTGACCAGAGGCCGCTCGCCGTCCTCGACAGTATGGCGCCGACCAACGTGCGCACCGCCGCTGTGTCCGGGATGGGTGCTCGCCGACTGGCCGCGCCGGGGGCGAATCGTCTCGTCGTCTTCGGCACCGGAGTCCAGGCCTGGGAGCACATCCGAGCCTTCAACGGGCTCTTCGACCTGACGGTCGTCGAGATCGTCGGACGGACGGCCGCACATGCGGAGCGGCTGGCCGCACTCGTTCGCGGGCTCGGCCTCGAGTCCCGGATCAGGCGACTGCCACGGCGTCACCCGCGGCGACGCGATGATCGCGGCGCCGGCATCTGTCAGTGCCTGCGTTTTTTCGGCCGTGTCGGCGACCTCGAACGCCACACGGATGTGCCCGCTCGGGATCCCGTCGGCCTCCAGCCCGTCGACCATCTTCCTCTGCGCTGGATTGTGCAGCTCGAGAGTCGCCCGGCCGGCGTCGAGGACGATCCCGCGGGCCTCGACCTCGCCCTCGAACGACTCTTCCTCAGTCAGGCCGAGCGCATCACGGTAGAAGCGCACCGCGGCATCGTAAGCGGCCGCCTCGACGACCAGGCGCAGCTGGCGGACGGGCGGCTTCGGGTCTCTGTTGGGGCTCATGCGCACAGGCTATGAGCGGTCGCCAGGACACGCAAGGGAGCTTGACGGGCCCGAGCGCCGGGTGTGCCTGGGCGCGAAGATCCCGAGTGCCGGGTGAGCCGGCTTCGCGCTGCTGCTGCACGGGCGTTGCCCCCCAGTCAGGTGCCCCCAAAAAACTCGGGCCCGCGCGCCAGGGTCACCCTCCCGGATCGGTGAACGGGCGCTGGTACGGTCAAGTCACGTCATCGCACGCATACTCGTCCGTAGGGCGGGATCGCACGGACCGGACCCTCGGGTCAATCGGACCGCAGAATCGATAGGACCAGCACCATGGCCACCCAGTCTCGTCGTTTCTGGCATTCCCTACCACGCCGTTTCGGCGTCCAGATGGTGTCGGCCATGCTCCTGGTGTCGGTGCCGCTCATGATTGTGCTGGCGGTGCTCCTCACCTCGGAGTCGTCGGCGAACCTGACCGGCGCGGCCAAGAACACTGGCGTCACACTGGCGCGCGCAGTCACGGCACGGCTGGAGTCGTGGACGGTCGAACGCCACGATGATATGGAGGTCATCGCCGGCACGTACGACAGTCGACTCGGCTCCGCCGTTGCCTCGTCTCGGCTGGCCAAAATACACAAGGCATACGGCAGCTACACGCTGATTCAAATCACGGATGTCGCCGGAAAGGTCCTGGCCTCAAGCCGGCCGGACGTTGAGCTCTCCGTCACCAACCAGGAGTGGTTCAAGACCGCGGTCTCCGGCACGCCCGTGCTCACCTCGATGGCGCGTCAGGGACAGAAGATCGACTGGATCATCGCCGAACCGGTGCTGGACGGCGCCGGGAAGGTGAGCGCCGTGGTCGTCGCCAACCTGGACCCGATGGCGCTCCACGAGCTGATCATGCCCGACCTCATTTCGAGCTCGAGAACGAGCACGAAGATCGTCCTCGTCGACTCCTTGCACCGCTTGATCTACAGTTCCGACAGAATGAGCGAGCTGGCCGATGACACGGCGTTGCTCGCCGCCGGCGTGTTGAGCACGAACGTGGACACCGTCGCGACACGGCAGGCGTCCAGCACCGGCCGGCCCGGCTCGGCCCGATTCGTGGGGTACGCCGGGGACGATGTGATCGGCGGCTACGACATCGTCGACGAACTGAACTGGACTCTCATCGCCTCGGAAAGCGCGAGCAATGTGCTCGCACCGGTTGCCGAACAGACCCGGCGCGCCATCTGGCTTGTCGTGGGGGGTGCGCTGCTCGCTGCGGCCGTCTCGGTTCTGCTCGCCTGGGGCACGATTCGGTCGGTCAAGCAGTTGACCGGGGTCGCGATGCGGGTCACCCGGGGTGACCTGACGGCCCGCGCCGTGCCGACCGGGTCCAAAGAACTCGTGTTGCTCGGCGAATCGTTCAACACCATGCTCACCACCTCCGAGACGCTTATCGCCCAACTCGGCAGGGCCGTGGCCGAGGTGAATACCGCTGCGATGCAGCTTTCGGCGTCCTCCGAAGAATTGGCCACGATCACCACCCAGCAGAGCGCGGCGGTCACGCAGGCCACGGGAACCACCGAGGAACTCGCTCGCTCGTCGGTCGCCATTGCGGACACCGTTGACGCGGTCGCACGCCAGACCGCGGAAACACGGCTCAACCTGGAGCAGGCCGAGACCGACATCACCCTGTCGAGTGAGCGCACCCTCGCCCTCGCGGGGCGGGTCAATGACATTGACACCCTGCTCGTGCTGATCAACGACATCGCCGATCAGACCAATCTGCTGGCCCTCAACGCGGCAATCGAAGCGGCCCGCGCCGGCGAGAACGGTCGGGGTTTCGCGGTTGTGGCCGATGAAGTGCGTCGGCTGGCCGAACGGTCCAAGTCCTCCGCGGGTGACATCGCCGCGATCCTGGCCGACGTGCAGCGCGAAACGAACGCAACCGTCATCGCGATGGAAAAGGGCGCGAAGCAGATGCAGCGGGGTCTCATGCTGCTCGAGGCCGTCACGGACGCGACCGGCCAGGTCAGCCTGACCACCCAGCAGCAACGGAGTGCGACAGCCCAGGTCGTCGAGACGATGGAGCAGCTCACCGACGCCAGCCGCGCGGTCTCGGTCACCGCCAAGCAGATCGCCGCATCGGCCGGCGACCTCGCCGATCTGGCCAACGACCTCGAAACCAGCGCGGTTGGCAGCAGCGGACCACGATGACCGACCTGCACGCCGTGCTGTTCCCGGTCGGGGTCGATCTGTACGCCGTGCCGATCGAACGGATCGAGGAAGTGGTGGTGGCGCCGACGCTGACCCGGCTGGTCACCGCGCCGTCGCACGTGCTTGGGCTCTTTAACCTGCGTGGCCAAATCGTGCCCCTGATCGACGCGGCGTCGCTGCTGGGGCTGGGGTCCGTCGAGCCGGCAGCGTTTGTCGTCGTGCTGCAGTCCCGCCAGGGCCTGATCGGGCTGGCGGTCACGGATCTCCCTGAACGGGTCATCCTGGGCGCGCCCGTGGGCACGTCGGAGCTGGCCGGAACCGTCGGCTGCTTCCTGGTGCGGAACCGGGTGGCCGTGTTGCTCGAGCCGGATTCTCTTCTGGCGGGTGCGCTTCTGGACGGCGAGCGTCCGCGATCGGGCCAACGGGCCGCCAGGCGTCCCAGCGCACAACTGGATAGCGCGCGCACGGGCGACACTGTCGCGAGGGGATCCGCGAGGTGAGCGGGCTCGACCTGGCACAGGTGCGGGAGTTATTCGCGCAGGAAGCCGAGGTTCGCCTCGCGCACCTCGATCAGCTCCTGCTCCAGCTCGAGAAGACGGGTGGGGATGAGTCGCTGCTCCGTTCCGTGTTCCGGGAGCTGCATACCATCAAGGGGTCGTCGGCCGTCGCCGGGCTCGACGAGGTGAGCCGCGTCGCTCATGAGCTCGAGGAACTCGTCGACGATGTGAGAACGGGACGACAACTCGTCACTCCGGAGATCATCGACACACTGCTCGCCGGGGCCGACCGCCTCGGGCAGGTCATCGTCGCGAGCCAGGGGACAACGACCGGTAGCCAGCTCGCAGCCGTCGACCGGCCAGAGCTGACGCGCGAGCGGATCCAGGCGGGCGCGGAGAATTCGCCGGTCGCCCCGGCCGTCCGCGACTCCGCCGGTGTCGTCATGGTGCCGATGGAACGGCTGGACGAACTGGTGCGACTGATCGGAGAGTCGGCATCCGCTCATTTGAGGGTGGGCCGGATGCTCACCGAGAAATTCGGCGTCGACGCGACCCTGAACACCGAGTTCAACGACCTCTCCCGAACCTTGAATCAGTTGCAGGACCGGGCAATGCGCACACGCATGGTTCCCCTGGCCACGATCACCGACAGGCTCCAGCGTGCGGTGCGTGACCTCGCACGCACGCAGGGCAAGACGATCAATTGGGACGTGCGGGGGACCGACACCGAACTCGACCGCGGTGTACTGGTGCAGCTGTCGGACACACTGTTGCACCTCGTGCGCAACGCCGTCGACCATGGGATCGAATCGAGCGCGCAACGAGCGGCGGACGGCAAACCGGCACAGAGCACGATCCGCCTGCACGCCATGCAGTTGGGCTCCGAGGTCATCATCGCCGTCACCGACGACGGCAGCGGGATCGATTCCGGCAAGGTCAAGGAGCAGGCCGAACGTCAGGGAATCGACACCGGCGGGATGAACGAGGAGGAGATGCTCAACCTCATCTTCACCGCGGGGTTCTCGACGGCAGCCGAGGTGACCGACGTGTCCGGACGGGGAATCGGGCTCGACGTCGTGCGCGCCAGCGTGGAGGCGGCGCACGGTCGCGTCGAGGTGCGCTCCAAGCCGGGGGTGGGCACCGAATTCCGCATTATCGTGCCGATCACCCTGGCCGTGCTGCGCTGCCTTCTCGTCGAGGCAGGCGGGCAGCGCTTCGCATTGCCCTTCCATCGGGTGGTCCTGTCGCAGCGCTTCGATCCAGCGAGCCAGACCAGTGCCGAGGGGCGCTCCGTCCTCCTTGTCGAGGGCCGTCCCGTTCCGGTGTCGACCCTGGCCGGCACGGTGGGCCTGCCCGCTGCCGGACAGAGCACCGGCCCGATAGTAGTGCTCGCCGACACCGCCCGCCGGCACGGGTTTCAGGTGGACCGGCTGGTCGGTCAACGCGACGTCGTAGTCAAGGGGCTGAACGGCCTGCTGGCGCACCTCCCCGCCGTCGCAGGCGCAAGCGTCGAGCCAGATGGCTCCGTCCTGCTTGTGCTCGACCCGCCCGGCCTCATCCACCGAGCTCACCGGCTCGATCGCGGCCGCGCCCCGCGTGTACAAGACGCCCCGCCTGCCACGACCCGCCAGCGCATCCTCGTAGTGGATGACGCCCTGACCATCCGAGAACTGCAACGCAACATCCTCGAGCGGGCCGGTTTCGAGGTGCGTGTGGCGGTCGACGGCACGGATGCGCTGTTGAAACTCGCCGAGGAAGCCAGTGAGCTGATCCTGACCGACATCGAGATGCCCAGGATGGACGGGTTCGAGCTGACCGAAGCGGTCCGCGCGCACCCGTCCTTCGCAAATATACCCGTCTTGATCCTGAGTTCCCGCGCGAGCGAAGCCGACCGCCGGCGTGGGCTCGACGCGGGCGCCGACGGCTATATTCTCAAGAGCGGCTTCGACGAGGGCAGCCTCCTTATTGCCGTGAACCGCCTGATCGGAGGACGAGCATGACGGATGCCGCGCCCGGTAAATCGATCAGGGTTCTCCTTGTTGAGGATGCGCCAACCCACGGCGGGGAGCTCACTCGAGCCCTGCAACGAGACGGGGACATCAGGGTCATCGGCCAGGCCGCCGCCGGGGAGGCCTCGATCAAGCGCGTGGCGGGGGAGAGCCCCGACCTCATCATTCTTCGGATCAGCACCAGCGCCGCAAGCGGGCAGGTCTTCATCGAACAAGTCATGGCGCGCGCACCGACGCCCATCCTTGTGCTGTCCAGCCGAATCGTGGATCGACTGTCTCCCGAGGCCGTCGAGGCCGTTGTGGCCGGCGCCCTCGGAGCGCTCCCGACCCCCGACCGTTGGACCGACGAGCTCGGGACCCAGCTTCGCAGCACGGTCCGTCAGCTGAGCAAAGTTTTGGCGATCCGGCATCCCCGGGGAGCCCTGTCCAGGAACTCGGCCCGGACCGCGCCGCAGCGAGGTGGCCGGCAGGCCGTGGTCGCGCTCGCCGCGTCGACCGGGGGTCCCACGGTGCTGGCGACGGTGCTCGCCGGGCTTGGTGGGCTCGACGCGCCGGTGCTCGTGGTGCAGCACCTGCATCCGGATTTCACCGGTAATTTGGTTGGCTGGATGGCACGCGCCTCGGCGCTGCCGGTAGAACTCGCCACGCACGACCAGATCGCCCTGCCCGGGCACGTCTATCTCGCCCCCGGCGGATCCCACCTGCGTCTGGCCGCGAAGAGTCGGCTCGAGCTCGCGGCCACCCCGGTCACGATCCACCAGCCGTCCGCGGACGAGCTCTTTCGATCAGTGGCGGAGCACGCCGGGTCCGCTGGTGTCGGGGTCATCCTAACCGGGATGGGCGACGACGGAGCCAAGGGGCTGCTCGAACTCCACAGCCGGCGCGGGCAGACTTTCGGGCAGGACGAGGACTCCTGTGCCGTCTTCGGCATGCCCCAGGCCGCCCTGCGCCTGGGGGCGCTCACAACTCTCTTGCCCCCTGAACAATTCGCGGCCGCGATCCGCCGTGCGGTCGCATTGGTGGGGTCATGATCGCGCTCGAACCGTCAGAAGCGATCATCCGCCGGGTGGCCGAACTCCTTGAATCAGAGATCGGCCTCCGGCCCGAATCGGCCCTGCGCGCCCGGCTTCGGCGCTGTATCCGCGACGAGTTGGCCGTGCTGGGGCTGGACTTCGAACGGTATCTCCGGGCGCTCGGGGCCAGTGCGAGCCTGCGCCAGGCCCTGCTCAACCGAGTGACGGTTCAGGAGACGGGATTCTTTCGCCACCCCGAGCACTTCGAGATTCTGGCGCAACACATCCTTCCCACCCTTCCGCAGCCGCTCAGCATCTGGAGCGCCGGCTGCGCCAACGGGCAGGAGGCGTTCAGCCTCGCCATGCTGCTCGACGAGCTGGGCATCGACGGCCGGGTGATCGCCACTGACGTGTCGACCTCCGCCCTGCTCCGCACGAACGCGGCCAGCTATGCGGCCCGCGAGATCACCGGTCTCTCACCCGAACGGATCGCGCGCCACCTCACCCCCGTCGGCCAGGCGTGGGAAGTCAACCCGTCGATCCGGGCTCGGGTCAGCACCGTGCACCACAACCTCATCGAGTCGGTGCCCCACCGGGTGCGCTCGAGCAGCGTCGTGTTTTGTCGCAACGTCCTGATCTACTTTTCCGACCAGCACGCGAGGGGTTTCCTCGACCGGGTCGCCGACGCTCTTCCTCAGGCCTGGATGTTGCTCGGTGCAGCCGAGACGATCTGGTCGATCGGCGACCGTTACGACACCGTGCGCCTCGGGGACACCTATGCCTATCGACCGCGCTCGGTGTCCGGTGGGCGCGTGACGGGCGGCGCTCTGCCCGCACGGGTTGCGGCTTCCCAGGTCGGTGCGGGGCACGCCGATGACGTCGCCGCCATCGCGATTCTGGCTGAGGCCGGACGCGAGTCGCTCGCGTCGGGCGACCCTGCAGCGGCCGTCGTCAGTTTTCGTAAGTGGGCATACCTGGCCGCGGACGATGCGCTTGCTCACCTGCATCTCGCCCTCGCGCTCGAAGCAATGAACGACCGCCCGTCGGCGCAGCGCGCCTTCGGCGCAGCGGGGCGCCTGCTGGGCGCCGACCCTGCGCGGCACGATTACGCGATTGACGGCTATTCCCCGAACGAGCTCTACAAACTTCTCGACGCCAAACAGCAGGAGCTGCCTCAATGATGACCATGGTGTGTTTTCGGTCCGCCGGAGCCGGGTACTGCCTCCCCGTCGAGGCCACCCGCGCGGTTCGCCCGGCGGACGGCATCCGTTCATTGCCTGGGGCTGCCTCCGACATCGTTGGCATCTTGCCCGGTCAGCCGCCGCTGACGGTGATCTCGGCGCTGGGCGGCGGAGGCAGCCACGTCCTCGTCGTTGAAACCGGTGAGACGACGTTCGGGTTGCTCGTGGATGCGGTCACCGGGCTGCGTCGCATCAGTGCCGCCGACATCCGCCCGGCCCCCACCGGACAGGGCCGCGCCTTCATTTCCGGAACGGTCGACTCGGACGGTGAGCTGATGCTGGTCGCCGACCCGGTGGCGCTGGCGGCGCGACTGTGAACGGCCTGGCAGGTTCAGGTGTGGCCGCGGCGGGCGCAACGGTAATGATCACCGACGATTCGCTCGTCATTCGCGCCGTCGTGCGCTCTCACCTGGAGGCCGCGGGCCACCACGTCATCGAGGCCGTCGACGGGACCGCGGCGCTCGACGCGTGCCGGGACTCTCCGCCCGACGTCATCCTGCTCGACATCGAAATGCCCGGGCTCGACGGCTACGAGGTGCTCGCGGAGCTCAAGGCTATCCCGGACCTGATGGACATTCCGGTCGTGTTTCTCAGCACGCTGACCGAGATGGACGACGTGTTGCGCGGTCTGCGCGGCGGCGCACACGACTACCTCAAGAAGCCTTTCGAGCCGGCCGAACTCGTCGCGCGTGTCGCCGCGGCCGCACACGTCAAGAAACTCCAAGACCAGCTTCGCCAGCGCAATGACGAGCTCGATCTGCTGTCTCGCACGGATGCGCTCACCGGACTGCACAACCGGCGCCATGTCGAGGAGAAGCTCGCCTACCACCATGCCCAGGCGGTGCGTCACCATGATCCGCTCTGCGCGCTCCTGCTCGACGTCGACAACTTCAAGCGCGTCAACGACGGTTTCGGACATCCCGCAGGAGACCTCGTGCTTGCCGAGTTCGCCGTGCGCCTGCGCCAGGAACTGCGCGAGGGGGATGTGGCCGGCCGGTGGGGCGGCGAGGAGTTCCTCGTCGTGCTTCCCCGCACCGATCTGGCCGGCGCCCTCCTCGTCGCGGAGCGAATCCGCCGATCCATCGCAGCGACACCGATCGTGGCGGGCGGCACGCAGATCTCGGTGACGGTCAGCGGTGGCTGCGCCCTGGGGCCGATCGGATCCGCTGATGAACTTGTCGACAACGCCGACGCCCAGCTCTATGTCGCCAAAGCCGCCGGGCGCGACCGAATTGCGTCGACGACGGCCCGCGAGGTCCTGCCCCCGGAAAGCGGCCAAGATTCTTCGCGCCGCCACGCATAGGGTCCAAGAAGGAGGAGTAGTGTCAGCGACCATCCGTGTACCCGACAAGGTCGGCACTGACACCCCAAGGAGGCCGACATGAAGCTCACGTCCGCACAGAACGATCGCGCGACCGGGGTGCTGCTCGGCCTGGCCACCGGAGACGCGCTCGGCGCCCGCTAAGAGTTCCAGCCGCCGCTGCCCGACGAGATCGCCGTGGACATGTTCGGCGGCGGCCAGCTGTTCTGGGAACCGGGGGAGCGGACCGACGACACGGCCATGGCCATCCCGATCGCCCGAGCCGCCGCGGCCGGCCACGACCTCCGCGGCGAGGCCGGGACTGCCCCCGGTTTGGTTGACTCCTGACCTGTGAAGATTCGTCTTCGCTGCAAGGATGTCACCATGCCCAGGCACTACCCACCCTTCCGCCGCGACGTCGGTGCCGTGGCCAGGAAGCACGAAGCCCCGCTGAACCAGATCGCGAAGGACTTCGGGATTTCGGAGTCCTGCCTAGCGAACTGGCTGAAGAGGGCCGACGTCGAAGAGGGCGTGAAGCCGGGCGTGACCGAGAAGGAATCCGCCGAGCTCCGGGATGCGAAGAAACGCATCCGGCTCCTCGAGCAGGAAGCCGAGGTCATGCGCCGCGCTGTCGCCTACCTGTCCCGGGGCGTCAACCCAAAATGATGTACCCGCTGGTCCTCGAAATGGCCGTCGACGGTATCCCCGTCACGGTGACCTGCCGGGTGTTGCGCTTCTCTAAGCAAGCGTTCTACCAATAGAAGCGCAACCCCGTCTCCCAACGCGACTGGGACGACGCGCACCTCACCAACGCCGCCTGGGACGCGCACCAGGACGACCCCGCGTTCGGCTACCGGTTCATCACCGACGAGCTCCACCAGGCCGGCCCTCCCATCCACGACGATCACGTCAAGCGGAAATTCACGGCGACACGCCCGAACCAGCTCTGGCTGACGGACATCACCGAACACCGCACCGGTTGAATTCAATTGGTCGTCGCAACACCTTGATCACGGAGGTGTGCGATGGGTCGATGGGACGCGTCGGCGCGTGCGGCGACAACGCCGCGATGGAGTCGTTCTTCGCGCTGCTGCAGAAGAACGTCCTCGATCGGCAGCGGTGGGCGACCCGGGAAGAACTACGCCTCACGATCGTCGTCTGGATCGAGCGGACCTACCACCGGAAGCGCCGGCAACGCCGCCTCGGTAAGCTCACCCCGATCGAGTTTGAGACAATACACATGGCCCTCAAGGCCGCCTGAAACCACTAACCCCTTGAGTCAGCTGAACTCGGGGCAGTCCCATCAGCCCGTCGCTGTAGAGGAACAGGTTCATCGAGGGCCCGGTCACCCCGACGCGGGTCGCGTGTGGGGTTCGTGCGGTGACCTGCAGGTTCAGAGAAGGCGATGAGAGTAACTTCTGGATGGCCATGGGCGTGGCCGCACTCGCCCGGCCGTAATTCGTGAGTGCTGACATGCCTGGTCGGCTCCCTCCGGCGTCCGCCGTGATTTGTTCCGACGCTACTCCGCGAGGCGGCGACGGTCGACCCCCACCGATCCGTCGATGGAGGAATCCGGGCTACATCACGCTTTCGAGGAAGGCCCTGGTGCGCGGACTCTGCGGATTGTCGAGCACGCTGGACGGCGGACCTGCCTCCACGACGACGCCCGCGTCCATGAACACGACGACGTCGGCGGCTCCACGCGCGAAGCCGACCTCGTGGGTGACGACCACCATCGTCATACCGTCCGCGGCGAGGGTTCGCATGACGTCCAGCACATCGCCAACGAGCTCGGGGTCGAGGGCGCTGGTCGGCTCGTCGAACAAAAGCAGTTTGGGATCCATCGCCAGAGCGCGCGCGATCGCGACGCGTTGCTGCTGCCCACCGGACATCTGGGCCGGATACGAGTGGGCAAGTTTGACCAGCCCGACTCGGTCGAGCAGTTCCATCCCGCGGTCCCTGGCCTTCTGTTTCCCGACCTTCCGTATCCCGATCGGCGCCGCCGTGATGTTCTCCAGGGCGGTCATGTGCGGGAACAGGTTGAAGCGCTGGAAGACCATGCCGATGCCGCGGCGCTGCCTGGCGACCTCGCGCGGGTTCATCTCGAAGATACGGTCCTGCCGCTGCACATAGCCGACGAGCTCCCCGTTGACGGAGATCCGGCCACCGTCGATGCGCTCCAAGTGGTTGATGCAGCGCAGGAACGTGGACTTGCCGGAGCCGGAGGGGCCGAGCAGGCACATGACCTGGCCGGCGTCGACCGTGAGCGAGACGCCCTTGAGCACCTCGACACCACCGTAACTCTTCCGCACCGAGCGGGCGCTGAGCAGCGGCTCAGGGCGGACATCCATCTGCGTCGTACTTGTCACGTCGATCACCGTGCGTCCGACCTTTCGCTGACAGGGGTACTCGGGGCCCGGCGCACTGCCGCCCGGATGCGCTGGATGGGTGTGAGCGGCAGGCTGCGCGCGTTGCCGCGCCCGAAGTGCCGCTCGAGGTAGTACTGCGGGATCGACAGCACCGAGGTGAGGAACAGGTACCAGCAGCTGACGACGACGAGCATCTCGACCTGGCGGAGGCTCTGGGACGAGATCTGCGTAGCCACCGTGTACAGCTCGAGCACCGCGATAACGGAGAGCAGGGACGTGTTCTTGAGCATTGAGATGGTCTCGTTGCCCATCGGCGGGATGATCACCCGCATGGCCTGCGGGAGCACGACCTTGAACAGGGTGAACAGCGGGCTCATCCCGACCGAATACGCCGCCTCGTGCTGGCCTTCGTCGACCGACAGCATCCCCGCGCGCACGATCTCGGCCGAGTAGGCGGCCTGGTTGAGCGTGAGGGCGAGCAGTCCGGCCGTGAGCGCCGGGATCAGAGTGTTCGTGTCCACCGAGAACACCGTGAAGTCGGTGAATGGGATGCCGAGCGAGATCTGCGAGTACAGCAGCCCCAGGTAGCCCCAGAACACGATCTGGATCAGCAGCGGGGTGCCGCGGAAGACCCAGACGTACAGCCACGCCAGCACGTTCATCACCGGGTTGTGGGAGAGTCGCATGACCGCCAGCAGCACGCCAAGCACGGTGGAGACCAGCATGGCGACGACCGTGAGCACGAGGGTGAGCACCACCCCGCTGAGGATCCGCGGGCTGAAGATGAACTCGTTGATCGTGGGGTGATGGACGTTCGGGTTCCCCCACAGCGACACGGCGAGGCTGACGAAGCCCGCCAGGAGAACCGCCGCGATGACCCAGCGCCACGGATGCCGCAGCGGCACCGCGACGATGTCATCCGGGTCGACGCCCCCGGCCAGGGTGACCGGGTCCCTGGAGGTCAGGGCGCTGTGCTGCACGAGGTCACGAACCCAAGTTGATTCCGGCCGCGTCAACGGCGTAGTCGGTCATGGAGTACTTGGCCAGGATCTCCTCATACGATCCGTCGGCGATCACGGCTTCCAGCGCCAGCAGGAGGGCACGGCTCAGCTCGGAGTCCTTCTTCAACACGCCGATTCCCGTGTACACCGGGTCGTACCCGGCCGGGTTCGACGGATCGCGCACGACCTCGAACATCTCGCCGTCGCCGGCGGTCTGGGCGGCGTAGGCCGCAACGGCGGAGTCGACGACGTCGGCGATGGCCTTGCCGGAGCGGACGGCCGTCTGCACGTCGGTCTCGAGCGGCAGTTCGGCGATCTTCATCGGCCCGGCGCCGGTTGCCGTGCACTCGTCGTCGTAGCCGTGCAGGATTTCGGCCTGCACGGTCGCCTTCTGCACGGCCACATCCCGGCCGCACAGGTCGAGGACCGTCGTGATCTTCTCCGGGTTGCCGGCCGGGACCAGGATCGAGAACCCGGCGTGGAGGTAGTCGACGAAGTCGATCGTCTGCTGCCGCTCGGCCGTGTCGTTCATCCCGGACATGATCACGTCGTGCTTGCCGGACTGCAGCGAGGGGATGATGCTGTCGAAGGCCTGCGTCATGAACTCCATCCGCACACCGAGCTTGCCGCCCAACGCCTGGGCGAGGTCGTAGTCGAAGCCGGTGAGCTTCTGGTTCTCGTCGAACATCTCCATCGGCGGGAAGGGGATGTCGGATGCGACCTTGATCACGCCGGCCTTCGTGTACTTCTCCGGGAGCGCCGCGGCGGCTGCCTTGTCGATGTCGCCGGCAGCGGGCGCAGCGTCGGGAGCGGCAGCGGTGCCTCCCCCGGAACACCCGGTCAGCACGAGCGCAGCCGCGATGCCGACGGACGCGAGGATGAGCCACGAGGGCCCGGTGTGCTTCGTGCTGATCATGCGCGATCTCCAGACTGGGTTGGGTGGGGCTGGCTAAAAGGTGATGTTGGTCGTGGACGAGGTGAGGTCGGCCAGGACGTCCGGCAGCACGTCGACGCCGATGCCCGGGCCCGTCGGCACCCGGAGGTGGCCGTTTTCCAGCACGAACGGCTCGGTCAGGTCCTGTTCGTAGTAGCGGCTGGACGCGGACGTGTCGCCCGGCAGAACGAAGTTCGGCAGTCCGGCAAGGGCGACATTCGCGGCCCGGCCGATACCCGTTTCGAGCATACCTCCGCACCAGACCGGCACTCCGTGGGCGGCCGCGACATCGTGGATGCGCCGGGCCTCCAGGTAGCCGCCGACCCGCGCGGGCTTGACGTTGATGATGCTGCAGGCGCCGAGGGATATCGCCGCCGCGGCGTCGCGCGCGGACTCGATCGACTCGTCGAGGCAGATCGGGGTGGTGATCAGCCGGGCGAGGGCGGCGTGGCCGAGGATGTCGTCCTCCTTCAGCGGCTGCTCCATCAGGAGCAGGTCAAAGGGATCCAACCGAGCGAGGTGGCGCGCATCCGCCAGCGTGTACGCGGTGTTCGCGTCGACCTGCAGGAGAATGTCGTCGCCGAAACGCTCCCGCACGGCCCGCACCGGGACGAGGTCCCAGCCCGGTTCGATCTTCAGCTTGATTCGCAGGTACCCCTCGGCGAGGTATTCCTCGACGGCGTCGAGCATTTCGTCAATCGAATCCATGATGCCGACGGATACTCCGGCCGGCACGAGCTCGTGGACGGCCCCGAGGTAGCCGCCGAAGGAGACGCCCGTCTCTTTCAGCTGGGCGTCGAGGATCGCCGTTTCAAGCACGGCCTTGGACATGGGGTGCCCCTTGACAGGTGCGAGCGCCGTGGCCACGTGTTCGGCCGTCAGCCGGTCGCCGAGCGCCTGCAGCCGAGGGATGAGGTGGTCGCGGATGACAAGGTCTGCGCCGTCGAGGAACTCGGAGCTGTACAGCGGATCGGGTTCGGCGGCGCATTCGGCCCAGCCCTCCGCGTTCGCGGTGACCACCCGCACGAGGGTCGTTTCCCGCTCGTTAGCGGTTCCGAACGACGTGCGGAAGGGTGTGACCAGCGGCAGGGTTACCCGGCGAAGTTCGATGTTTTCGATTCTCATAGCGCTCCTCCTGGTGCGAGCCGGTACCAACCGGCCCTGGTGACCCCGCGGGCCGTGTGCCCGGAGGCGAATGCCGCCCGGAAGATCTCTCGCGCGCAGGCGCGCCATGCGGTGGCCTCATCAGGGTTCACGCCGCGCAGCGAGACGATGTCGCCCGGTACCCGACACCACAGCGAACCGTCCGTTTCGACGAGAACCGGGTTGCCGTCCGGGCCGGTCGATCGAACGTCGTCGGCCGTGAACGCGGGCAGCTCGACCGTCATCGGGAGTCCATCGCTGCACGCAATGGTCTGCGGCGTCGTCAAGGGCCACACCGCCACGAGTCGATCGCTCTCGTCGTTGGCGTTCAGCTCGTCATCCATCAGGCCGTAGAAATCCTGGACGTACTCGGCCGCGTGGGCGCCGAGCTTGGTCAGGTTGAACCTCGCGTTGCGGCTGACCAGCGGGTCGAAGGTCCAGGTCATGGTGTCCAGACCCCTGGCAACTGCCCAGGCCCGCTGGTGTTGTTTCAGTGCGAAACCGACGCCCACATCGGCGACGTCGGGCAGGACCCCCGCAATGAGTGAGTACATCGACGAGTTGTCCGGCGAGACGATCGCCACGGCCGCGCCGCACAGCACGCCGCCCTCCGAGTATGCCGCGGTGACGTTGCAGCCGGCGTGGCTGATGCTGCGCAATAAATCGGCGGGCAGCGGCGCCCCGGACGGGGACGTCCCCCAGACTGCGACGAAGAGGCCGGCGATGTCGCGTAGGCGCTCCATGCCGTCCTCGTCGACCACCTGCACCCGGGCCAGGGTCGCCGCGCGGGCAGCCGCATTCCGGGCCTGGCGGACAAGCTGGTCGGCTTCGGCGGTGAGGAGCATGGGTTAAGTGTGGGGCCCGGGGCCTCACCGCTCTCTAGCCGCCAGCACGAACAAACCGCCGGAATGTTGTCGTATAGCACAAAGAACGCTAGCGTGGCCGGATGCAGCCAGCCACAGCCGATCCGCACGATTCGCCCGGCCTCACCGTCACGGAGCTGCTGCAGATTCTCGACGGCTCGGGGCTCCGGCTCGCCTCCCGCCACACCCAGCGGCGGCTGCCGTTGGCGAGCCCGACCCTCTTCGACCCCTGGACGCCGCCGACCGGTCCCCGCACCGGGATCCTGCTCGGCATCGGTCTGCACCCCTCCGCTCCCGCCTCGACCGATGCCGTCCGCGATGCCGCGCGGCAGGGGTTCGGCGCCGTCGTGGTGAAAGCGTTGTCGCTCAGCGTTGAGACCCTCGCGGCCGTCGCCGACGCGGAGGGAATCGCCCTGCTCGTCACGGACGACGAGATCGAGTGGCGGCAACTGGACGCGCTGATCACCTCCGCGCTCACCACGGTGGCCGAGGCCGACACCTCCTTGTCCGCCGCCCCGGTCGGCGACCTGTTCGCCCTGGCGAATGCGATCGCCGCGATGACCGGCGGCGCGACCGCCATCGAAGACCTCCAGGAACGGGTGCTCGCCTATTCCACCCTCCCCGGCCAGCCGATCGACAGGGACCGCCAGGAGGGCATCCTCGGCCGCCAGGTTCCCGACCTGCCGGAAAACGCCGAGCAGTACGCGTCCATTTTCCGCTCGGGCGGTGCCGTGCGGATCGACGGGGTGCCGCCGGCGCTGCCCCGCCTCGCCGTTGCCGTGCGGGCGGGAAGCCAGGCGCTCGGCTCGATCTGGGTTGTCGACGCCGGCGGGCAACTCGATTCGGATGCCGAGCGCGCGTTGGAGCGCGCGGCCGATATCGCGGCCCTGCACCTGCTCCGCGCCCGCAGCGCGGCAGACCTGGCCCGGCAGCAACGCGCCGAACTCCTCCGGCGCCTCCTCGAGGGTGGCGAGGACTCGAGTCTCGTCTTCGGGCAACTCGGCCTCGACCAGGCCGGTCCCTTTGTCGTCGTGGCCTTCCAGCTGGAATTCGCATCCGACGGCGGGGACGAGGTGAGGATGGTTCGGCTGGTCGATCTGATCGCGCTCCATTCCGCGGCGCACCAGCACGGAGCGGAGTGCGTGGCCATCGGTGACACCGTGTACGTGCTCTTCACCGGCACCGCGGCCACCTTTCCCGGGGGCGTGGAATCGATGGCCCGCCGACTGGTCTCCCGTGCCGCCGCCCTGCGGGCCATCGTCCGCGCAGCCATCGGCTCCCCGGTGACAAGCGTCGGAGCGATCAGCCGCTCCCGGCACGACGCGGACTTGGTTCTCCTGCTGCTCGCCGCCGAGCCGAGGTCCACCTCCACGTCCGTGGCGAGCGTCCACGACGTCCGGAGCCGGGTCACCCTCCTCGAACTCGGCCGGGTTCTTCGGGACTCTCCCCGGTTGGTGTCCCCCCAGGCGCGGCAGGTCCTGGATCTCGATTCCCGTTCGGGCACCGACTACGCGAACACGCTGCGCACCTACCTGGACTGCGCTCGGGACTCAGCCCAGGCCGCAGCCCGCCTGTCCGTCCACCAGAACACGCTGCGGTACCGGCTGCGACGGGCCACCGAACTGTTCGGCATCGACCTGGCCAGTCCGGACGACACGCTCACCCTCTGGCTCAGCCTGCGGGTGGCGGAATTCGACTGAGTCCTGGCCCCGACCGACACCCGAGGGGCGTAGCGTGGCAGCATGCGACAGCGAACGTCGGTCTCAGCCGAAGGGTCTTCGAGGTACGCAAGATGTTCGGTGTCGCCCGCATCCTGCTGGCCCTGATCCTGATTACGGCCCTCATCGGCGACTTCGACTACGTGCTCGGCTTCGCCACCTTCGTCACCAGCAACTTCTTCAACTACACTTGTCCGTCCATTCCAGCGGCCCAAGGTCGGGGTGTGACAAGTACGCTCCGAACTCCACAGCACCAGAACCGCATTCCGGACAAGTCTGAGTAATCATTCCAACGAGACTAGTGCGCGCTTCCCCGACATGAAAGGGATTGCCAGCGAAGTCGGATTCATCTATGGGTAGTCGAGCGCTAAGTGGGACACTGAGTTATATGACCCAGGTTATTCGTGGAACCCCCTACGGGACAGCTGAGATAGCAGTCCCGCGGTGGCACCAACTATGCGCGGTGCGCTCGAGCTGACAACGCTCGCGGGCCGCGGGCACCGTCAGCGGTTGGACAAAAGTGCTTGGCCGATGATGCGGGCTCCGTCGGGAAATGCCCCCGGGTTCGGCCCGGAGTAGTTGAGCCTGATGAAGGGGCCGGTGGCTTCGGCCGGGAACCAACTCGAGCCGGCAGCGATCAGGACCCCGGCGGCTTCGCAGTCTGCGACCAGCCGCTCGAGGTTTGTCCCATCCGGCAGGCGCGCCCACAAATTGAGACCACCAGCCGGAACCGTGGTTATGTGGGCGTCGGGTGCATGCTCGCGCAGACTCGTCAGTAACAGATCTCGCCGGGCCCGCAGTTGCGGGAGAAGGTTGCGGAGGTGGGTCTGCCAACCGGGCTGGGTGACGACGTCGAGTACTGCGGCTTGAAGGAGTCCGCTGACGTACATCGATTCGGCGCTGCGGTCGGCGAGAATGCGTTCCTTGGCGGGACCGCGGGCAATAATTGCCGCCACGCGAAGGGACGGCGAGACGCTCTTCGTGAGGGATCGCACATAGACGACATGGCCGGCGTCATCGCGCCCGGCGACAGGATGCGGATCGGTATCGATGCCGAAGTCATGGGCCCAATCGTCCTCGACCAAGAAGGCGCCGTGCGCCCGAACGACGTCGAGGATTTGCGTCGTGGTGGACTCTGACCACTGTGCGCCAGTCGGGTTCGCATAGGTGGGCTGCGCATAGAAGACGCGCGAACCAGTTTCCTGGAACGCCCGAGCGAGCTCGTCGGGATCGGGCCCCTCGGGTCCCGATGGAACCGGGACTACGTCGACCCCGGCTTGAGCCGCAGCCTGGATCGCGCCCCAGTACGTGGGCGATTCCATCAGAAGAGGCGCTCCAGCGGTGACCAGGGCACGGAAGATCGTGGCCAGGCCACTTTGACTTCCGGGCAGCACGATGACATCGCTGGATAGGGGCGGAGTGACGCCGACCGGTGTCGCGGAGCCAAGCTCTTGAGCAAACCAGGACTGCAGCTCCGGAAGGCCCGCGACGGGTGAACGCGTCAGCGCCGCCTCGCTTCGGGCCGCGCGAGCCAACGCTGACCGGACCAACCGCTCCGGCAACAGCTCTCGGTCGGGATACCCGGAATGCAGAGCGATGCTTCCCTGCGCAGCGGCACGTAGCGCGGGGCTTAACCCGCCAAGGTGACTGTTCGGGGAACGCATAGCCGCGGTCTGCCAGCTGAAGTCGAGCGGACGAGCGGTATGCACCGCGCGAACGAACGTGCCGGCGCCGGGCCGGGTTTCGATCAGGCCCTGCGCCGCGAGAGTGCGCAGGGCTTTCTGCACCGTAACCGGGCTCGCCCCGTACTCGGCGACGAGCATCCGGCTGGTGGGCAGCCGGGCGCCCGGCGCGCGGCCAGCGATCCACTCGCGAAGTGCGGCCACGATCCGAAAACTGCTATCGTTATCCATGTCAGATCATAATAGCGCTATCAAGCGGATGCCCGCACCGCTATCACCGTCCCGGGCCGGCCTCGCCTGGGGGCTGCTCGGCGTCGCCGCGTTTTCCTTCACCGTTCCCTTCACCCGCGTGGCCGTCGAGAGCATGTCCCCGCTGTTCATCGGCTCCGGTCGCGCTGTCATCGCTGCCGTGCTTGCCACGGCCGCCCTGATCATCACCCGGCAACACCTTCCTCGCGGCAACCAGTGGCTTCGCCTTGCCGTCGTCGCGGGCGGCGTCGTCGTCGGGTTCCCCCTCCTCACCTCATTCGCCCTCACCACGGCGTCGGCCAGCCACGGCGCCGTGGTCATTGCGTTCCTCCCGGCGGCGACGGCCGTCATGGCTGTAATCCGGGGAAAAGAGCGACCACTACTGCCGTTCTGGATCACGGCCGCACTCGGGGCGCTGGTGGCCGTGGCTTTCGCATCCCTGCAGGGCGGCGGAGGCATCCGCTTGCAATGGTCAGACCTGCTCCTATTCGGTGCCGTCGCGGCCGCCGCCATCGGCTACGCCGAAGGAGGCCTGCTCGCGCGCGAGATCGGATCCTGGCAAACCGTATCGTGGGCCCTCGTTCTGGCCGCGCCCCTCATGGTCGCCCTGATGACAATTGCTATCGTCGACCAGCCACCTACCGGCACGCTCACCCAATGGGCGGCGTTTGCCTACCTTGGAGTGGTGAGCATGTTCCTGGGATTTTTCGCCTGGTATCGCGGACTCGCTATCGGGCCCATGGCCCAGGTTAGCCAGGTGCAACTCACCCAACCTGTCCTCAGCATCCTCTGGGCCGCACTCATCCTCCGCGAAGAGCTCACCTGGCAGACCATCATCGGCGGCATCGCGGTCATCCTCTGCGCCGGCATCGCCGTTCGAACACGCCGGGGTCGCGTCAGGCTCACACGCTCCGCCGAGGACCGTGCGGTTCAATCATCACCAGTCGAAGCGATGCCCAGCACCAACCTCCCGTAAGGGGAACCCTCAGCGCTTCTGATTCTCCGTGGCTGAGTGTCTGCGATCATGAGGCCATGGACATTGGCAATCAAGCAACGATTGGTGGATGGTGGTTCGCGCTGACGCTCGTAAACGCGGGCCTTGCTGAGCCGAAGGACGCGGTCGACTGATCTGGTGGTTGCTGTCTCTGGCCCTCGGACCGATCGCAACGCTCCTGATCGTGGTGATGCCGCGCGGCAGAATTCCATACTGAATTCCAAGCAGTGTCGCCAAGGAAGGATGAGAGTGAGCATCGTCGCGTTGGCTGTTGACCCACGAGACTCGAGTTGGTCCGTTGACCGGCCAATCTACCGCGTGTACTTCTTCGGCACAGCCGGCGCTTCTGACGAGTGGCGACTAGACGGTGCCGATTCTGTCCACCAGATTATTGAGTGGGCCGACGCCAACGCGAGCGGACGGGACTACGTGGTCTACGTCGAAGTCGGGGGCACGCCGAGCCGCGGACTTGTCAGCCTCGTTGGGCTGGATCCAAGCGCCCGATAGCAGCCAGCCAACGACAATTGGGTGCCCAATTACGCTTTGAAGGGGGCCATGTCCGTTGCGAGGTACTCGCGATAGCAGATTAGGGGATGACCATGCCAATGACCGATGAACAGCTTTTGGGACGTCCAGTGGGTTGGTGGCTCAAGGAAGCGGACGGCCGACTGAACGCCGCCTTTGACCGTGCGCTTGCGCACTCCGACGTGAGCCGGCGGGGATGGCAGGTGCTTAGCTCGCTGTCCAAACGGCCGGCCAGTCTGACGGACCTGGAAACCGTGCTCAAGTCCTTCGACTCACCCGACACGATCCACGGCGTCGTGGCAGAACTTGAACGGCACGGTTGGGTTCATGAAGAGGACGGGCTCCTGCGGCTAACTTCTGACGGTGCGCAGACGCAGACGGACCTCACGCCCGTCGTCGATCGAGTCCGGCGGCAAGTTCAGAATGCTCTCCCGCCTGACGACTACATCCACCTCATCCGGCTGCTCGCCCGATTCACCGAAGCGCTGTGATCGCCAGCACCTAAGCAACGGTTCGTCAGCGGGACGTCCACGGACGTAGGTTGGCTACAATTCGCCGAAGTTCCGGAGTCTCGGGGGAGTGGCGTTTGGGAATGGCTGGCCGACGCCGTTGGCCCTGGCATTGGGGTCATGAACCGGCTCAGGAGCCGCCGTTGAGGCTGCGCCGACGCTGGGCCTCAGCCGACGAGCCGGCGTAGCTCGCGCACGGCCGCAGCCACCTCGTCGAGCGGAGCGCGCGACTGCACCAGCCGCTCGACAACCGCGGCCTGCTCCGATCCGGGCCGGCGGTAGCTGCCCAACGCGCCGACGAGCTTGTGCGCGGCGGACTCGGCCTCGTCGGCCAGCACATCGCCCGAGCGGTCTCCACCTCCGGCCTCAACGTACCGCTCGAGTGCCGCGACGCGCTGGTCGGCGAGGTACCCGTACCGCTCCCACATCTCGGCGAGGAAACCGTCGACCGCGTCGGTCACGGTCCCCATCCCAGCGACTCGGACACCAGACGCGGCAGCTCCATCGGGTCGAAGGGCTTCGCCAGCACGCCACGCACGCCCTCGGCTAGCCACCGCTCTCGCTCGGTGGCATCGGCCCGGGCCGTGAGCAGGAGTACCGGGATGTCGCGGGTGCGCGGGTCGGCCTGCAGCAGCGCATACGTTGTCGGGCCGTCGACGCGGGGCATCATCACGTCGAGAAGGACCGCGTCCGGCTGGGAGGCGGCAACTATATCCAGCGCCTCCATACCGGAGGACGCCTCGATCACCCGCAGGCCACCGACTCGCTCAAGGCTGAGTCGGGCGACTGCGCGGATGTCCGGCTCGTCGTCGACGACGAGCACGCAGCGCGTCACGTCTCCTCCTTGCGCCGGAGGGGGCCGGGCCACGGCCCGTTCCGCGGCCTGCGCTGCGGCAGCACGACCGTGAACGTGGAGCCATGCCCGAGGATGCTGTCGACGTCGATGCGGCCGCCGTGCGCATGCACGATGCTTTGGCAGATGGCGAGCCCGAGGCCGCTGCCCTGCTTCTCGCGGGCGTCGCTCACGTCGACCTGCACGAAGCGCTCGAAGATCTGCTCGACCAGGTCGGGCGGGATGCCACGGCCCTTGTCGCACACCTCGAAGCGGATCTCACCCTCTCGCATCCGGGCGGTGACGCGGACCGCGCTGCCGGAGTGGCTGAAGCGGACGGCGTTGCCCAGGAGGTTGACGAGCACCTGGGCGAGTCGGTCGGCATCGCCCCAGCAGATGTCGTCGGAGGTCTCCTGCTCCAGTCGAACGCCGGCCTGAGCGGCCATCCCTTCTACGGCTGCGAGCGCCAGCGCGACCAGGTCGTTCAGCCGGTGAGGACGGCGCACGACGTGCATGTGCCCCGCGGACAGGCGCTCGAGATCGAGGATGTCGGCCACGAGCCGACTGAGGCGGTCGGTGTTGGTGAGGGCGATGTCGACAAGCGACTGCGCCTCGGGCGGCAGTTCGGCGACGACCCCGGCAGCGAGGAGGCCGAGCGAGCCGCGCATCGAGGTCAGCGGGGTGCGCAGCTCATGGCTCACCACCGAGACGAACTCGTCCTTGAGCCGCTCCACCTCCCGCCGCTGGCTGACGTCTTGGAAGACCAGCACTGCGCCGGCTGTCCGGTCGTCCTGCCGCAACGGCGCAAACGAAAGCTGCACCAGGAAGACCTCACCGTCCTGCCGACGGAAGGCGTCGTCCACGCCGACGAGCACCTGCTCGTCGCGCAGCGCCGCGCCGAGCGCACAGTCGTCGTCGTAGCACGAGCTGTCCTGGGGGTGCAGCAACTCGTGCAGCGGCTGGCCAAGCAGTTTTTCGGCCGGTGCCGCGAGCAGGTCGCACGCCGCCGGGTTGACGAGCGCCAGCCGGCCCTCCCCGTCCGTCGCGCAGATCCCGTCGCCCGCCGAACGCAGTACGGAGTCTGTGAGCCGCTGTGCCAGCTCAGCGGCAGCCAGCCGGCGCTGCACCTCCTCGGCGCCGAGCTCGAGCTCGGCCCAGGCGGACATGTCGGCCAGGACTTCCAGGTCCGCGCGGCTCCACGTGCGCGGCACGACGTCGAAGGCGCATAGCGTTCCCACCGCCTGCCCGTCCCAGCGCAGCGGGTAGCCGGCGTAGGCGCGCAGGCGGGGAGGGCCGACGACGAGCGGATTGTCACAGAATCGCGGGTCCGTGGATGCGTCGCCGACGAGCACCGGGGCGTCGTCGACGACGACGAAGTGGCAGAACGACGCGTCGTGATCCAGCGCGGGGTCGGTCTGTCCGGTGCAGGCCACGACCCACAGCCGCGTCTCGTCGACGAGATTGATGTAGACCACCGGCACGTCCAGCAGATGCTTCGCACGATCCACGATCCGGCGGAAGCGCTCCTGGCCCGGCTGGTCGAGCAGCCCTAGCGCCCGCAGCGCCTTGACGCGGGTGTGCTCGCGTGAGGTGGTCACGACGTACGGCTTGGGGAAGTCGTGTGGTGGGGCAGCGGCGGCGGGACCAGCGGCTCGTCCGCCGGGTGCTCGGGGTCGTTGGCCGCTGGACCGACAGCCTGCGCGGTGAGTCCGCCCTCCGGCGCCCCCCCTGTCCCGGCGGCCCGGGGCGTCACCTTCCAGGCCTTCTCGCGCATGGCTTGCTTCACCTGCGCGACGCGTGCGATGACGTTCTTGTACTCGGTGTAGAAGACCGAGGCAACCACGAGGTACAGCCAGAACCACGCCGTGCGGGCGCGGATCTCCGGATCGGCCTGGCGATACGCGAACAACGTCTGCCACGGCCCGACGCTGAGCGTGAAGATGGTCGTGAGGACGAACACCGGGACGAACCAGTCGAGGTGCTGCGGCCCGCCGGCGCGATGGGCGTAGAAGGCGATGAGCGGGAACATTTGGACGCTCAGCCAGGGGTAGACCTCGCGCCAGCCCAGCAGGAAGAAGAAACCGAACCGCTGTCTGGGCGTGAGCCCGGGGTTGCGCAGCGCCCCGAAGAGGTGGCCCAGGGACACCTGGAACCACCCTTGCGCCCAGCGCATCCGCTGGTCCCACAGTGCCTGCAGCGTCGTCGGCGCCAACTCGCGGCTGATGAGGTACGGGTCGGAGCCGATCCGGTAGCCGGCTTCGACGACCCGCAGGGCAGAGTCGATGTCCTCGGTGAGCATCGAGCCGCGGAAGCGCGTCTCGCGCAGCAGCTGCGTGCGCCAGTAGCCGTTTGACCCGCCGAAGATGCCGAACTGGTGCAGCTTCGCCCGGCCGGGGTGGCTGACTGCGTAGATCATCTCGAACTCGACCGCTACGGTGCGCGCCACCCAGGAGGCGTCGCCGTTTCGTACCACCGGGTGGCCCTGCACGACGTCGTACCCATCGGCCATCCAGCGGTAGGCGCGCACGAAGCTGTCTGCCGCGGGCAGGTGGTCGGCATCGAAGACACCAGTGAACTCACCAGTGACGATCTGCAGGGCGGCGTTGACGTTCTGCGCCTTGGACGTGCTCCCCTCCACCTTGAGCAGAGTGAAGCGCGTCTCGCGCTGCGCGAGCTCGCCGAGGACGCGCTCTACCGGGAGCGGGACGGGCGAGTTGTAGGCAAGCACGACCTGCAGGTCGCCGGGGTAGTTCACCCTCAGGAAGGCCTCGACGGTCTCCAGGACGGTGGCGGCCTCATTCGGCAGGTACGCCGCGATGACGGCACTCGCAGGCGGGTACGCCGGACCGCCGTCCTGCTCCTCTGGTGCGGGAGGCGGCTGCGCCGGGTTCAGGGCGAGCAGTCCTTCGACCCAGATCGCGATCCCTGTCACCAGCAGCGAGAAGACGACGACGAGGTAGGCGAACGGTGTGATGTCGAAACCCGCGCGGTCAGCCAACAGGTAGACGAAGTACGGCAGCACAATGCCTATGACGAACGTCAGCGCGACCTGGAACGGCGTGCGCAGCCGCTCGAGAAGCGGCCGAGGCTGGCGCGGTGCCGCGGCCTCGGCGAGCATCTCGGGACGGTACGCGATCGGCCGCAGATCGAGGTGCATCTGCGCGTGCTCGAGCGCCGCGCCGGCCTGCTCGACCGCCTGCTTGGCCGACTGGACGGCGTCGAGCGGGACGTATCCGACGAGCGGGGTAACGCTGACCTTAGAGCCCTCGATGTCCAGGCGGCGGCCGGCGAGGCGTTCGGAGAGTCCCTGCAGCAGGTCGCGCACGTCGTCCGACGACGTCTCCGGCAGCAGCAGCCCGAAGCCGCCATCGGGGGTACGGCCGGCCGTCTCCAGCGGCGTGACCACGGCGCCGAGCACATCGGCGACCTGCCGCAACACCTCGTCGACCCCGCGCTCCCCGAAGCGCGCACGGATGCTCCCGGACTCGTTCAACCCGAGCAGTGCCAAGTGCCCCGAGCGGCCACTGCGCAGCGCCCGCTCGCGCTCCCGGTCGAGCTCGTCCATGAACGTCGCGGACGAGGCCAGCCCCGTGCGGCGGTCAGTCTGCAGTCGGTCAGCAGGCAACGGCGGCCGTAGCCGCTTGGCGTCCACGCGAGCGACCAGGACCGGCAGGTCGAAGGGCTTGGTGATGTAGTCGTCCGCGCCGAGACGCATGCCGGACACCACGTCCGCGGCCTCCGCGCGGCTGGTGAGGAACAACAGGGGCAGGGAACGCAGCCGGGAGTCCTCGCGCAGTCGCTGCACGAGGGTGAAGCCGTCCATGTCCGGCATGTTGACGTCGGAGACGACGACGTCCGGGACCGCCTCGGCCAGTCTCTCCAGCGCCTCGGCGCCGCTGGAGGCCGTCGTGACGCGGTAGCCGGCTGCGAGGAGCCCTTGCGCGACCAGGCCCACGATCATCTCGTCGTCATCGACGACGAGCACCGCGCCCCGGTCGTCGGCTACTGCCCTACCCGTCATCGGGTTACTCCCGGTCAATAACTCCCCCTACGGCCTTCCGGCGCAGGGCTGGAGCGACTGCGTGGTGCCTGTTGAACTCTACATGGCGAGTAGCGCTTGATGGTAGCGCCAGTCCACGTAGTTGGTAGCGCGGTTCTGACGAGGTGGTAGCGGCGGCCCGGGCGGAGTGCCCGGGCCGCTACGGTGTTATTCCCAGTAGGCCTCGTGGGCGCGGGCCTGATCGTTGCGGTGCCTCCGCATGTCGATCTGGCCTAGTACTACAGTCGCGTTTATGGGGCGTGTCCGCGGGTTCGATAGTGATGTCGTTTCGCGGTTTGTTGATGTCGGCGTCGCCAGCGTGAGCGGCTCAGGACGCGTTCGGGGTCCGGCGGCTCGCTGAAGACCAGGCAGACGAGGAGGTGCCTGATTTCGGGCAGGCTCAGGGCGATGAGGTCGCTGTCGTCTGGATGTGGCCCCCTTTTTTGACCGGGTCACGGTCAGGAACGCGTGCGCGAGCATCGAGAGGGTGATATGCCGATACCAGCCGGTGTATTGCCGCACCTGGTAATGATCCAGTCCGGTTTGGCCTTTGCTGGTCTGGAAGCTCTCCTCGATGGCCCAGCGGGCTCCGGCGGCCCGGGCAAGCTCGGCAAGGGCAACACGTTTGGGTCCGTGGGTCAGGTAGTAGGCGATCTCGGTCGGGTCGGCGAGGCTGCGCCTGGCCAGGAGCCAGTACTCGGCGTCGGGGTCGCGTGCACCGTTGATACGTGCCCTGGCCCAGCCGTAGCGGCGATCACCTTTCGAGCCGTTACCGGCGGAGCGAGTCCGCCACGCGGTCGCGGGCAGAGAGGCGATCAGTTCGTCGGCCCGCCATTCGCCGCCCGGGACACTCCCCGTTGTCTTGGCGATGACACGCTGATTCATCGGCACCGCTAGGACGTAGAACACACCCCGATCCTCGAGTGCTTTCCGAAGCGCTGATTGCCGCGTCATAGCTTCGGCAGTACTCGTGCAGATCGGAGTGATGGGGACGACAGTCAGGGCCCACGCGGACACGATGGCCGGGATACCGAACAGGAAGAGAATCAGGCCGGGCAGCCAGATGAGCACATACCCGACGTCCAGCAGCGGAATTAGGAAATCGATGTCTGTGATCAGCGCGGCCAGCGTCCTGCGCTGGCGCCACGGGGGCACCGCACGGATGCCTTCGAACATGCCACGTGCCCACCGGGCCCGCTGGCGCATGAAATGCACGACGTTCGTCGGGACAACAGTAAACGCAACCGCGGTCGGCTCGAAGATCACCCGGCCGCCCTGTTCGAGCAGTCTCCAAGTCACGACGATGTCCTCACCGATGGCATCCGGCCAGCCGCCGATGTCCTTGATTTTCTCCGTGCGGTAGACGGAAAAGGCTCCCTGGGCCACCAGAGTCGCCTGGTACAGGCCCTGCATCCGCTTCACGCCGGCTATGCCCAGGTAGTAGTCCCATTCCTGCATGCGCGTGAGCAGGTTGGCCATCAGGGCCGGGGGTTACACCACGCTATTGGACGCAACCTCACGGCCTCGTCTTTGTACTCAGGAGTGAACTCCCGACGTGATCTTGCCATAGTGAACATTCTCTGTTGTGAGGTGTCCACCCAACGGGGTCAGGGCCAGCCAGGTCGCCAAGATAACTGGGGTGGCGGGCCGCTCCTCCGGCAAGGAGGATGACCGGGCACGTGTCGCCGGCGTTGCCGGTGCTAGGCACGTCATCGTAGTGGAGTGCTGACCCGTCGGAGCTTTCGTAGCTTGGCATCACTCGACGGTACACGGCACAGGAAAGGGAACCGTGCGCGCTTGCGGTCAAACCCTCGCTTTGTTCCAAGCGACGATCAGCGCATTGTGCAGGAGAAAGATTCGGCGAGGGTTGAACGCAACCGGTGACGCCTTGCGATAGACGAAGTCCGTCCGCTCAACGTAGTTGTTGTTCCGAGTCCGGATTCCGATCGCTCCGATTTCGAACATCTGCCTGAGCAGTTGCTTAGTTTCCGCCTCCGCCAACTCTCCGTCCAATTCCTGCTGGATTTCGTGAAGAGTGAACTCGGCAAACTTCACGCTCTTCACCGCTTCAAAGAAGACTCGAGTCTTCTGCTGCCGACCTGCTCGGTCTGTCAGAATTCCTGCCAGATTGTTGGCGACTTCACCGACAAAGTATTGTTCGGCGTAGTTCCGGACCGTCGTGACCGCGTCATGTTCGCTGACAGGTGCCGAGCCTGGATGAACCGCCTGCAAGTGAGTCATCATCGCGATCAGATCTCTTGGGAGGAGGCGCGTGTATGCCAAGAAATAGTCGGGGATACGGGAGTAATGTCCTTGACCGATGTCCGTGCTCAAGTAAGTGTCCGTGAACCTCTTGATGCCTGGTTCCGATACGCGGATCTTCGTGTCGACAAGCGTCCAGAGCTCACTGCCTGATCCGACGCCCGACGGGCTCCAGTCCAAGTACACCGTGTGAGATTTGAGCTTGTTCGAGTCGGTGCTTTCGAGGGCTTCGAACGCTTCTGTCCGTATTGCCGCAACGACGGTTACAGGCAGTCCAATCTTTCCGAGGAAACGATTGACTGACTCAATTGCATGCACAAGCCCGGCCAGAGAAGCCCAATCATCACTCGTCTCAAGGAAGAACGAATCCAATCCGTCCACCGAAATGATGTGCCGGTTCTTGGTGCCAACACGACCAAGTGCTGTCCTAAGCACGGCTGACACCTCGAGCGGGCCAACTGGTTGGTTGGACACATCGAAACCAAAGAAGCCGAGGGAGATCTTGAACGAGGCACTGCTGCTTAACCACCGGGAAACGCTTAGTTTCCAGTCGTCTATCAATAGGCCGCTCTTGACCAGTTCAGCGCGGAGGGATGTGAATTCCTTGGGCGCGTCAAGACCTTCGTCACTCGAGAGAGTTTGGAACACTCGCAGACGTAGGAGGAACTCCCACGCGGACTGAGTGCGCGAGGATCCATGGGATTGTCCTGTCTGAATCTGCGTGACATCAGCGACGGGGAATCCTCGCAGGTCCCAGGAGACAAAGAACCGGTCGAATCTGTCTTCCCACTTGAGTCGGAAGTGCTCAAAAACGGCTGACTTCCCAGCGCCCTTTGGCCCCAAGATGTACCAGGCGAGGCCCGTCGTCATCTGATAGACGGACTCCTTAGTCCAGGTAGCCGTTCAGAAGGAGTTCTGGGTCCTCGGTGGCTTCGTCACTCGCGTCGAGGCGACCAAAATGCAAGGTGCGTAGCGGAGGCGGTTTGATAGCCATGTCCAAACCTTAGAGGGACGCGGCGACACCCCCGACTTCCCACGCCTCCGATGTCTGTTAACCCCTACGGATATGCCCCGCGGAGACTGGCCTGCACAGCCCGCTTGGCCAGGAGAGTCGCCTTTACCCCGCCCGTAAGAAAATCCCGCTCACATGTGTCCTACGGGACACCCTGCGAGACTCGCTCTGTCTTTCAACTAGCGAGACAGGTGAAATCCCGCGCGAAACTGCCGACACGCGAAATTCAGCGTTTCTGCTTTCCGTGGTCACCGGGTCTGAATCTTGCAGAACTCCTGTGCCGTTTTCAAGTCCGCGTCACGCTCGGCGATGGCGATGTCGTCGGTGATATTGATCGGCTCGTCCAACCCTGCGTCGGTCGCGCGCATCCAATACGCCCAGCATGTTCCGGTTCCGCCGGTGGGGTGCCCGTGCTTGGAGGTGAAGCGAACCCCGAGGGGCTGCGTACCGTCAAAAAGTGTCACCGTGTCT
The DNA here is from genome assembly GCF_900101115.1 of Cryobacterium psychrotolerans. GTDB lineage: Bacteria > Actinomycetota > Actinomycetes > Actinomycetales > Microbacteriaceae > Cryobacterium > Cryobacterium psychrotolerans. The sequence goes on along the minus strand of NZ_FNFU01000025.1, from coordinate 2,138 downwards.
CTGAGCCACCCCGCGATCAAGGTGGTGATCGCCCGGTCGTCACTTGTGACGTGGGCGACGGTGAGGCCCCCGGTAACACCCAGGTCAGTCAGTTCGCTGTCGAGGTGCGCGGACAGTGCCGCGAGGGTCCTGGTTGATGTAATGTCCACCCACCAACCAGGCGGATAGTTCAGGCGATAGATAACCCGGCCATCTCGCCACACTTTCGGTAGCCACCTGGCCCGCATCGTTCCGGCCTCATCCCAGTCGGCGACGACCATGGCCCAGTACTCATCGAGCGGGACACCCATCGCATCCGCGTCTTTCTGCAGGGCGCGACGGGCGCCGTTGATTTCGGTACGGTACGGAGCCAGAAGCTCCATGAAAGACGTGAGCCGGTCGTCAGTGGAGTACAGAGTGCGCCCGACAGTATCGAAACGGCTCCAACCGGCAGGGTCGAGAGAGCCGTCAGGTTCTAGTTCTCGGGGCACCGGGGCGAGTGGCCCGAACGAAGTACGAGCAATGCGGTAGTTGCCAGGCATCGGATCATCCACGAGCTCCAGCCCAGAGCGGGCACAAACCTGCATCAGCCGGAGAAGGAATCGTCGATGACGGCCTGAGCCGCTGTGGCTACGTCCTTGAACCGGTCTTCACGAATGGCGGTGACCGGGGTGTCATATCCGAGCCACGGGTTCGCTCCAATGAACCAGGCGCGGGCGACGTGCTCACCTTCAGCCTCGGCCAGCATCGTCCACTGCTCGTAGGCGAACTGAAGGCGTCGCATCGCCTCGTTCTTCGGCGCGGGACCATCGGCCTTCGCCCACCGGTACGGGAGCTTCGCGTCTTTGCTCCCGGATAGAGAGGCAACAAGAGTCGCGCCCAGGGCCCCATTCAATCGGCGAGTGATCTCCCGAATGTCGAGCTTGATCATCCTCGTGTGGGCGGTGGTGACGTGCGTCGTGATAGCCATGTGATCCTCCAATCTCCGGTGGCCGAGATAAACCCGCATAACCACTTCAATACCACCAGTATTACACCAAATTCTGGGTTTTGACCCGGCGGACGCGACTCGATCTCGTATTCTCGGACGATTCCGGCCCCGCTGAAATTCGACGCTCCCGACTGGCCTGAACGCATAGCGAGCAGCATCCGTGGCCAAACAGTTGGCTGCGGCCGGAGTGGGGTCCGCTATCCGACGGCAGCGAACGCGCGAGCAGCGGCCAGCACGCGAGGGCCGACTTCATCCGGGTTGCCCTCACGGATGAGCCGCGCCGGCGCCGTGTCTTCGAGCTGGGGATTCATCCCCTGAAACCAAGCTTGGACCACCGGCGGCTGGTCCCGTTCGTTGAGCAGAACAGCGACCTGGTACGCGAGCCTCAACCGGCGAATCGCCTCCGCTGATGGCTTACGGGTGCCATCGGCCCACTGTCGTACGGCGCGGGTTTCGGTCACGGAACCCAGATAGGCAACCAGCTGGGCGCCCAAGAGCTCGCGCAGCTGGCCGACAAGTTCAGTGGTGTCCGAACGAATGGACATTTCGTACGCCCTCAGTCCGGGCTGGGGTAGTGACATGTGCATAAGTTTAGCCATTTACCACGTTGCATGACACTTTGATCACACTCGAAATCCCACACAATATGACCGATAATATATATTATGTCAAGTCGTAATGCATCTATTGCAGAATTTGCAGAATAGGACTCCCCTGATAAGTGCTCCGTCTGGGGCAAAAGACAGCACGAACTTCCACGGATCCACTGGGATGCAGCGGGTGCTGCTGGCATTGGCATGCGTTTCGCGAGCGATGCTCAACGTCGGGAACTTCGTGTCGAGCCATGGTGGAGAAAGAACGGGTGTCCTACACTGGCCGGCGAAAGCACCTCATGAGCGGAAGGAATGCTGGCCCAGACGAAGTCCCCGCTGCGGACCACAAAGAAGGGAAAATCGTGGTCGACTTTACGAGCGACGATCTGTGCGACGCCCTTGTGATTGACCCCGAGGGTAATGAGATCGGCACGCTGGTCCGAATCTACGTGCACCCCGTCCATCGATCCCCTCAGTGGGCTAGCTGTTGTTCCCACTGACGTTGTGAACGCGGTCGATGGGTGATTTGCCGCCGATGCCGGTATGGGGTCTGTGGTGATTGTAGCTATGGATCC
>NZ_FNFU01000026.1 GCF_900101115.1 Cryobacterium psychrotolerans | reverse complement strand
AGTTTGAAACTGACAGAACAAATCATTACTGACTTGCTTTGTTGTTTAAATGTTTTCCAAAGGAATCTCTTGGCATTCACCCGCTAGAAACGGGATCCAACCACGAGGTTTTTGGCATTTGACATTGTGCACGCTGTTGAGTTCTCAAGGATCGGACGCACCCAGCCGCCGACCGCGAGGCCATTGCACTGGGACATTTCCTGTCATGCTATTGAGCTGTTCCGCAACGCTCGATCTCAACAAGTGAAACCAGGCGACACGTCATCAAACAAACAACGCGAATAACTCCACATTGTTTAGCTTGGGATGGTCCCGCTTGAGGCCGAGAAGCATTCCGCTTCCCGCACCTGTGGGGTGACAAGAGATGACATTACGCGGATTTCGGGAGGCCCGCAATTCGCTGCCTCATCCCGGGCGTGTCGGCTCGTTTCACTCGACGAAGACGCCGGCGAGGGTCTTCTTGCCGCGGCGCAGAACCGCGACGCCGCTGGGCAGAACGGCGCCCTCAATCGTCTCCGTGTCGGTCAGCACCTTCACGTTGTTCAGGTACACCCCGCCCTGGCTGATCGCCCGCCTCGCTTCACTGAGACTGGCGGTCAGCCCGGTGTCCACGAGCAGCTGCGCCACCGGAGCGTGCGGAGCGGTCGTCGTGTTCGGGAGTTCGCGCAGCGCGGCCTCGAGCGTCTCCTGATCGAGGTCGGCCAGGTTCCCCTGTCCGAACAGAGCCTGCGCGGCGAGCACGGCGGCGGCCGTGGCCCGCTGCCCGTGCACGAGGCTCGTCACTTCGATGGCCAGGGTGCGCTGAGCCTCGCGGCGGAACGGTTCGGTCGCCACCGCCTCCGCCAGGCGCTCGATTTCGGCGCGGGTGAGGAAGGTGAAGACCTTGAGCCGGGCCACCACATCGGAATCGTCCGTGTTCAGCCAGAACTGGTAGAGCGCGTACGGGCTCGTGAGCGTGGGGTCGAGCCAGACGGCGTTGCCTTCGCTCTTGCCGAACTTGGTGCCGTCGGTGTTGGTGATGAGCGGCGTGCCGATGGCGTGCACGCTCACCCCCTCGGCGCGATGGATGAGGTCGGTGCCGCTGGTGAGGTTGCCCCACTGGTCACTCCCCCCGGTCTGCAGCACGCAGCCGTAGCTGCGGTAGAGCTCGAGGAAGTCCATCCCCTGGAGCACCTGGTAGCTGAACTCTGTGTAGCTGATGCCGGCATCCGAGTTGAGCCGGGCACTCACGGCATCCTTCTTGAGCATGGTGCCGACGCGGTAGTACTTGCCGACGTCGCGCAGGAAGTCGATGACCCCCATCTTCTCGGTCCAGTCGAGGTTGTTGACGAGGGTGACGGCGTTGTCGCCTTCGGCGCTGAGGAACCGGGAGACCTGGCCCTGGATGTACCCCACCCACTCCGCGACGACGTCTTTGGTCTGCAGCGTGCGCTCGGCCTGCGGGCGAGGGTCGCCGATCAGGCCGGTGGATCCCCCGACCAGGCCGAGGGGACGGTGGCCGGCCAGCTGCAGCCGCCGCATGAGCAGGAGCTGCACGAGGTTTCCCAGGTGCAGGCTCGCCGCGGTCGGGTCGAACCCGCAGTAGTAGGTGATCGGCTCTCCCCCCAGCAACTCGCGAAGTTCGGACTCGTCGGTGGAGACGTGCACGAGGCCGCGCCAGATGATCTCCTCCCAGACGTTGTCGAAGGAAGGATCGTTGGCCTGCAGGGCGAGGATGGCTGGGTCTGACACGCTGCCAGATTACCAGCGCGCCGGGCCGGCCCTCCCGATGGGCGTACCGGGCGCGTCCTGGGGGCGGATTAAGCTCTCCGGGTTGACGAGTCTTGATTTAGGCCTGAAGCTTCATTAGACTCACTTCAGGACGGAGGCTTAACCACATGTTCGTGATTACCGCAGACCAGATTGACAGCCGCAACGACCGGGATCGGGCGAGCGAGATGATCGCCCGGCTGAACGCCGACTTCGGCCCCGCCTTCCTTCTCCCGCCCGACCAGACCTCCGGCGACGAGATCCAGCTCCTGACGGCCGATGCCGACGCGGCGCTCAACGTTGTGCTGGCGCTGCACCGTGCGGGCCATTGGAGCATCGGCCTCGGCATCGGCGACGTGCGCACTCCCCTGCCCGCCTCGACCAGGCAAGCATCCGGCGGAGCCTTCGTGGCCGCCCGGGACGCGGTCAACCGGTCCAAGCGGACCGAGGCGCGGTTCGCCCTCGAGGCCGCGGCCACGGTTCCCCCGGGCGACCCGACGCCGGCCGCTGACGAGGTCGAAGCCATCGTCACCATGCTCCTGCTGCTGCGCCAGCGGCGCACCAACGAGGGCTGGGAGGCTATCGAACTGCTCCGGCGCGGCCTGCCCCAGGTGCAGATCGCCGCCGCCCTGGGGATCTCGACCGCTGCGGTCAGCCAGCGGCTGAAAAGCGCCCAATGGAGGGTCGAGGAAGCCGTGCGCCCCGCACTGGTTAAGCTCGTACAGAACCTCGACCGCGCCACAACCGAATCGGAACGAGACGCATGACCTCGCTCACCGCCCACGTGCTGACCTACCTCTACTGGGTCTTCCTCCTGCTTGTCACCAGCGGCGCCCTGGTCGGCGCCGTGCTCGCCTTCAAGCTGCAGAAGCGGGCCCACGCCATCGGCTCGGCCGGGGCCCTCGCCGCCGGACTGCTGGTCGCGGCCGTTCCGATGCCACAAGGCCCGAGCGTCTTCGGCATCGTGCTCGGGATGCTCGCGGTCGCGCTGGCCGCGATCGGCGGCGGGCCGCTCACGGTGCTCATTCTCGAGCTCGCCACGAGGAACACCGTGCCGCCGGGCAGCCACGGCGGGATCCTCGTCGAAGACGGGGCCACGGATGACACCGTTGCCCCATCCGGAGTGCACGAGGTGCTCCGCGGCGGACTGACCATCGGCATCCTCGAGCGCGTGGCGGTGGCCGGCGCGATCCTCGCCGGTTTCCCCGAGGCCCTCGCCGTGGTCGTGGCGATCAAGGGCGTCGGCCGCTTCACCGAGCTGGCGGCCGCCGAGGCACGCGAGAGATTCATCATCGGCACCTTCGCCAGCCTGATCTGGGCGTGCGCCTGCGCCGCCCTCGTCGGCCTCGCCGTCGTCTAGCCCCTCCCTCCAAGCCCCCTCAAAGCCCCCCTTTCTTACCCCCACCTCCCGCGAACCCGCAGTTGTGCGCGTTATGAGGCACGAATGACGCGCACAACTGCGGTTTCGCGGGTCCTTTCGGCGGTTTCGGGACGGCCCGGCGGTAGGGCGAGACGGATGCCTCGCCCGGCATCCAGAACCGCCACGGGAACTCCGCTCCCCCGCCCTCGCCGCTCACGCCCGTGCGCGGGCCGGTGAGGAAGTCGGCCGGCTCGGCCGGCAGCGTGAGCTGGAACGGCGGCAGGGCCAGGTCGGAGCCGTCGTCGCCGAGGCCGATCCCGAGCGCGAGCGTGAGCCGCGCCGGGCCCCTCGCGAGGTCGCGATCGCTGGCCGACGAGGTGCGGCGGGCGCGGGCATCCGCGATGCCATCGATGATCTCGCCGCCGCGGATCAGCACGGCGGACGCCTCGCCGTCGGGCGAGCAGACGACGTTGGCGCAGACGTGCATCCCGTAGGTGAAATACGCGTAGAGGCGACCCGCCGGGCCGAACATGCTGGCGTTGCGCCGGGTCTGCCCGCGAAAGGCATGCGAGCCGGGATCCGCCCCGCCGCCCAGGTACGCTTCGACCTCGGTGATGCGCAGCGACACCCCTCCGTGGCTGAGCACCGCGCCCAGCAGGAGTGGCGCGACCTGGGTCGCGGGCCGTTCGAGCAGGGCGCGGTCGAAGCTCACTTCGGGAGCCTCACTTCAGCAGCCTCACTTCAGCAGCGGCGCAGCCAATGCGCGCACGCGCGCCACGAGGGCGGCGCGCTGTTCGGCGACGCGCACGGGCGAGGTTCCGCCCTGGCCGTCGCGGCCCTCCACCGAACCGCGGATGCTGAGCACGTCGCGCACGTCGGGGGTCAGGTGCTCTGAGATCGACCGGAGCGCGTCGTCGTCCACCTCGTGCAGTTCGAGCCCGCGTTCCTCGGCAAACTTCACCAGTGAGCCGGTGATCTCGTGGGCATCGCGGAAGGTGACGTGGCGCTTGACCAGCCATTCGGCGACATCCGTGGCCAGGGAGTAGCCCTGGGGCGCGAGTTCGGCCATCCGGTCGGTGTGGAAGGTCAGAGTGGCGACCATGCCGGTGAAGGCCGGCATGAGCACCTGGAGCGTCTCGATCGAGTCGAAGACGGGTTCCTTGTCTTCCTGCAGGTCACGGTTGTAGGCCAGCGGAAGCCCCTTGAGGGTGGTGAGCAGCCCGGTGAGGTTGCCGATCAGGCGGCCCGACTTGCCGCGCGCGAGCTCGGCGATGTCGGGGTTCTTCTTCTGCGGCATGATCGAGGACCCGGTGGAGTAGGCGTCGTCGAGGGTGACGAAACCGAACTCCTTCGTGTTCCAGAGGATGATCTCCTCGGCCAGCCGGGACAGGTCGATGCCGATCTGGGCAGTGATGTACGCGAACTCGGCGACCAGGTCGCGGCTCGCAGTGCCGTCGATCGAGTTCTCGACGACGCCGCCGAAGCCGAGTTCCGTGGCGATGTGGCGGGCATCCAGGCCGAGGGTGCTTCCGGCCAGGGCGCCGCCGCCGTAGGGCGAGAAGTCGGCGCGCTTGTTCCAGTCGGCGAACCGCTCGAGGTCGCGCACGAGCGGCCAGCAGTGCGCGAACAGGTGGTGGGCGAGCAAGACGGGCTGCGCGTGCTGCAGGTGGGTGCGGCCGGGCATGATCGCGTGCTCGTTCGCCTCGGCCTGCGACGCCAGGGCGTCGATCAGGTCGATCAGGAGGTCGGCGATCGCAGCGGAACGGTCGCGCAGCAGCATCCGGACGAGCGTGGCCACCTGGTCGTTGCGGCTGCGGCCGGCGCGGAGTTTGCCGCCGAGCTCGGTGCCGATGATGTCGATCAGGCCGCGCTCGAGGGCGGAGTGCACGTCTTCGTCGCTTTCGGCCGGCGTGAACCGGCCCTCGGCGACGGCGACCTCCAGGGCGTCGAGCCCGGCGACCATCGCGACGAGTTCTTCATCGCTCAGGTACCCGGCGGCGGCGAGGGCGCGGGCGTGGGCCTTGGAACCGCGGAGGTCGTACTCCGCCAGCTGCCAGTCGAAGTGCGTCGACTTGCTCAGCCGCGCCAGCTCCGGTGACGGCCCGCCGGCGAAGCGGCCGCCCCAGAGGGCGCCCGCCTTGCCGGCACGATTGTCGCCGTTGCCTGGCTTGTCGCCCTTGTGCGCCACGCCGACCTACTTGCCGGCGAGGTCGCGGCGTGCCGAGATCTTGCTCGGCAGCGACCACAGCTCGATGAAACCCTTGGCCATCGACTGGTCGAAGGTGTCCCCGGTGTCGTACGTCGCGAGGTTGAAGTCGTACAGGCTCTGCGTGGACTTGCGCCCGGTGACGACGGCGCTGCCGGCGTGCATCTTCAGGCGGATGTCGCCGGTGACGTGCTTCTGCGTCTCGTCGATGAACACGTCCAGGGCCCGCTTGAGGCCGGAGAACCAGAGCCCGTCGTAGACTAGCTCGGCCCACTTCGACTCCACGGTGCGCTTGTAGCGGGCGAGGTCGCGTTCGATCGTCATGTTCTCGAGCTCTTCGTGCGCGGCGATCAGTGCGATGCCGGCCGGGGCCTCGTAGACCTCGCGGCTCTTGATGCCGACGAGGCGGTCCTCTACGATGTCGATGCGGCCGACGCCCTGGTTGCCGGCGTGCAGGTTCATGAGTTCGATGGCCTGCAGCGGCGTCACGGGGACGCCGTCGATGGCGACGGGAATGCCCTGGTCGAAGCTGATGACGACCTCGGTCGGCTCGCGGGTCACGGCCGGATCCTGCGTGTAGGTGTAGAGATCCTCGATCGGAGCGTTCCACGGGTCCTCGAGGAACCCGGTCTCGACCGCGCGGCCGTAGACGTTCTGGTCGATGGAGTACGGGCTCTTCTTCGACTGCGCGATCGGCAGGTTGTGCATCGCCGCGTACTCGATGGCCTTGTCGCGGGTGAGCGCAAAGTCGCGCACCGGGGCGAGTGACGTGAGCTCGGGCGCGAGGGCTGCGACGGCGGCTTCAAACCGCACCTGGTCATTGCCCTTGCCGGTGCAGCCGTGCGCGACGCTGTTCGCGCCGAGGTCCTTCGCGGTCGAGGCGAGGTACTTGGCGATCAGCGGACGGCTGAGCGCCGAGACGAGCGGGTAGCGCTTCTGGTAGAGCGCGTTGGCCTTGAGCGCCGGCATGACGTAATCGGTCGCGAATTCGTCCTTGGCGTCGACGACGATCGACTCCACGGCACCACAGTCGAGTGCTCGCTGGCGGATCACGTCCATGTCTTCGCCGCTCTGTCCGACGTCGATCGCGAGGGCGACGACCTCTTTTCCGGTCGCATCCTTCAGCCAGCCGATGCCAACCGACGTATCCAGTCCACCCGAGTATGCGAGCACAACGCGTTCTGCCATGGTTCTCCTCAATCCGTGATCATCTTCAAGTTTACGGTGTCGCAGAGGTCGACCTCGCCGCGAGTCCCCAGGCGGTGGTCGAGCCCGTCGAGACCCGGTGGTCGACCACCGGGTCGGGTCGGGTACCTAGGCGGCGTTTTGCGCGAGCAGCCAGACGAGGAGCGACTTCTGGGCGTGCAGGCGGTTTTCGGCCTCGTCCCAGATGATGCTCTGCGGGCCGTCGATGACATCCGCGGTGACTTCGTAGCCGCGGTCGGCCGGGAGGCAGTGCATGAAGTGGGCGTCCGCCTTCGCGAGGGCCATCATCGCGGCGTCCACCCGGTAGTCGCCGAAGACGGCGAGGCGGTCCGACTTCTCCTCTTCCTTGCCCATCGACACCCAGGTGTCGGTGACGACGACGTCGACGCCGGCGACGGCCTCGCGGGGGTCGGTGTACAGGGCGACGGATCCGCCGGTGCGAGCTGCGATTGCCGCGGCATCCGCCACGACCTGCGCGTTCGGCGCGTACTCGGCCGGCGATGCGACCCGCACGTGCATGCCGGCGGTCGCCCCGGCGAGCAGGTAGGACTGGGCCATGTTGCTGGCGCCGTCGCCGAGGAAGGCGATGGTCAGGCCGGCGAGGTCACCGCGATGTTCGCGGATGGTGAGCAGGTCGGCGAGCAGTTGGCACGGGTGGAAGTCGTCGGAGAGCGCGTTGACGACGGGAACGCTTGTGCCGCTGGCTATCTCCTCGAGGCCGGCCTGGCCGTAGGTGCGCCAGACGATCGCGGCGACCTGGCGCTCAAGCACCCGGGCCGTGTCGGATGCCGTTTCCTTGCCGCCGAGCTGGCTGCTGGCCGTGCTGATGATCAGCGGGCTGCCGCCGAGGTCGGCGATTCCGACCGCGAACGAGACCCTCGTGCGGGTCGAGGACTTGTCGAAGATCACGGCGACGGTCTGCGGGCCGGCCAGGGGCTTGACCGCGAATCGGTCTCGCTTCAGCTCCAGGGCCCGGTCGAGGATCTCCGCCTGTTCGGCCGGAGAAATGTCGTCGTCGCGCAGGAAATGGCGGGTCACGGTGTCACTTTCGCTGATGGTGCGGGTAGCGGGTGGGAAAGTTCAACTCTAGATGCTGGCCAGTGCGAGCCCGAATCGGCGCTCGAACTCGGCCAGTTCGGCGTCGCCGACGATCAGCGGCGGCGCCAGGCGGATGCTCAGCTCGTTGGCGGCGTTGACAATGAGCCCGTGTGAGAGTGCCGCCGCCGCCAGCCGCAACGCGACCGGCTCGGTCAGCCCGATGCCGAGGAGCAGCCCGCGCCCGCGCACCTCCGCGATCAGAGGCGAGTCGAAGCGGGCGATGATCTCCCGCAGCTCGCTCCCCCGGCGGGCCGCGTTGGCGACCAGGCCGTCGTCTTCGATCACGCCGAGCACCGCGTTGGCGGTCGCCGTGACGAGCGGGTTGCCGCCGTAGGTCGAGCCGTGCTGCCCACGGGTGAAGAGGTCGGAGGCCGCGCCGAAGGTGACCAGCGCGCCGATCGGCACGCCGCCGCCCATCCCCTTGGCCAGGGTCACCGCGTCGGGCAGGATGCCGTCCTGCTCGTAGGCGAACCAGGTACCGGTGCGTCCGATCCCGGTCTGGATCTCGTCGAGGATCAGCAGCACGCCGTGCTCGGTGCAGAGTTCGCGCGCGCGGCGGAGGAAACCGTCCGGGAGCTCCAGCACGCCGGCCTCGCCCTTGAGCGGTTCGAGGAAGAGGGCCGCGACGGTGCCGTCGATCGCGGCCTCGAGCGCCTCGATCGTCGTGTCGATGTGCTCGACGCCGCCGGGGACGGGCTCGAAGGGCTCGCGCATCTGCGGCTTGCCGGTGAGGGCGAGCGCGCCCATCGTGCGGCCGTGGAAGGAATCGTGCAGGGCGAGGATCCGGGTCCGGCCACGGCCGTTCACGTTGAGCCGGGCCAGTTTGAACGCGGCCTCGTTGGCCTCGGCGCCCGAGTTGCAGAAGTAGACGCGCCCGCTCTCGCCGGCCCCGGTGAGGCGTTTCAGCCGTTCAGCGAGTTCCAGCTGGGGCGGAGTGGCGAAGTAGTTGGACACGTGCACGAGCGTGGCGACCTGCTCGCTGACCGCGGCGACCATGGCCGGATGCGCGTGCCCGAGCGCGTTCACCGCGATACCGGCCAGGAAATCGAGGTACTTCGTGCCCTGGTCGTCCCAGACGTAGCATCCCTCGCCACGCACGAGCAGCGCGAGCGGGGTCGCGAGCGTGCGCATCATCGAGTCGCCGAAGCGGTCCTGCCACGTGCGGTCTGCCTGCGTCGGGTCTGCCTCGCTCATGCCGGTACCACCTCCGTGCCGATGCCCTGGGTCGTGAAGACTTCGAGCAGGATCGAGTGCGGAACGCGCCCGTCGATGATCGCAGCCTTGGCCACGCCGCCCTCGACCGCGTCGAGGCAGGCGGTCATCTTGGGGATCATGCCGGACTCGAGGCCGGGCAGCAACGCGCGGAGGGCATCCGTGTCGATCACGCTCACGATCGAGTCGCGGTTGGGCCAGTCGCTGTAGAGGCCGGCGACGTCGGTGAGGATGACGAGCTTGGCCGCCCCGAGGGCGATCGCCAGTGCGGCGGCGGCCGCGTCGGCGTTGACGTTCAGGGACTGGCCCGGGACATCCGTGTCGGGTGCGATCGACGACACGACCGGGATCCGGCCGGCGGCGAGTTGCGCGTGCACAGCCTCCGGGTCGACCCCGATGACGTCGCCGACGAGGCCGAGGTCGACGTCCTCGCCGTCAATGACGACGCCGCGGCGGCGCCCCTGGAACAGGCCGGCATCCTCACCGGAGAGGCCTGCGGCAAGCGGGCCGTGCTGGTTGATGTGGCTGACGAGGTCGCGGTTGATCTGGCCGGTGAGCACCATGCGCACGACGTCCATCGCCTCGGGTGTCGTGACCCGGTAGCCGCCGCGGAACTCGCTCTCGATGCCGAGGCGCTCGAGCATGGCGGAGATCTGCGGGCCGCCGCCGTGCACGACGACCGGGCGGATGCCGGCGTAGCGCAGGTAGACCATGTCCTCTGCGAACGCGCGCTGCAGTTCCTCGCTCACCATGGCGTTGCCGCCGAACTTGATCACGATCACCTGGTCGTGGAACCGCTTGAGCCAGGGCAGGGATTCAATCAGGATGGCGGCCTTGACGGCTGCCTCCGCCTGGCTGTTGGTGGTGTCGTCGGTGCTCTCGTCGGCGCTCAACTCGAGTACGCGCTGTTCTCTTCGACGTAGTCGTGGGTGAGGTCGTTGGTCCAGATCGTGGCCGTTTCGGCGCCGGCGTGCAGGTCGATGACCACCGACACGGCCCGTGCGGAGAGGTCGACGAGTTCGCGGGGTTCGTCGGGCTCCCCCGCGGTGCAGACATGCACGCCGTTGATGGCGACGTCGATGCCGTACGGGTCGAAGGTGGCGTCGGCCTCGCTGACCGTGCCGACCGCGGCGAGCACGCGGCCCCAGTTGGGGTCGTTGCCGTAGATGGCGGCCTTGAACAGGTTGCTCCGGGAGACGGCCCGCGCCACCGTGACCGCCTCGGTCTCTGAGAGGGCATTCACCACCTCGATGGCGACGTCGTGCGCCGCCCCCTCGGCGTCGGCCTGCAGTTGGAGGGTGAGGTCGCGGCACAACTCGGTGAGGGCATCCGCGAACTCGGCCTCGTCGGCGTCGATGCCGCTGGCCCCGGAGGCGAGCAGGCTGACGGTGTCGTTTGTGGACATGCAGCCGTCGGAGTCGAGCCTGTCGAAGGTCAGCCGGGTCGCCTGGCGGAGCGCGGTATCGAGCCGCGCGGAGTCGAGGACCGCGTCGGTGGTGATCACGACGAGCATGGTCGCGAGGCCCGGCGCGAGCATCCCGGCGCCCTTGGCCATGCCGCCGATGGTCCAGCCGGCCGGCGATCGGTGCTCGGCCTGCTTCGGCGTCGTGTCGGTGGTCATAATGGCGGTCGCGGCGGCGAGGCCCGCTTCGGGCGACGCCGCGACGTCACCCTGGAGGGCCAGGGACGCCTCCCAGACGCCGGCCCTGAGCTTGTCGAGATCGAGCTGTTCGCCGATCAGGCCGGTCGAGCAGACGAGCACGTCCCCGGCGGAGATGTCCAGTCGGGCAGCGACGGCCTCGGCCGTCGCGTGGGTGGTCTGGAAGCCGATCCGGCCGGTGTAGCAGTTCGCGCCGCCGGAGTTGAGCACGATCGCGCTGACCACGCCGTCGGCCATGACCTGCCGGCTCCAGATCACCGGGTTGGCCTGGCAGCGGTTGATCGTGAAAACGGTCGCCGCGCTGGTGAGCGGGCCGAGGTTCTGCACGAGGGCCAGGTCGAGGCCGCCCGATTTCTTGAGACCGGCGGTGACACCGGCTGCGGCGAATCCGGCGGGGGCTGTGACGCTCACGGGGCGACTCCATTCGTGCTGAGGCCCGCGGTTTCGGGCAGTCCGAGGGCGATGTTGGCCGATTGGATGGCGGCGCCGGCGGTGCCCTTGACCAGGTTGTCGACGGCGGTCACCGTCACGACGCGACCGGCTGCCTCGTCGACGGCGAGGCCGATCAGCGCGGTGTTCGCGCCGAGAACATCCGCTGTGCGCGGGAAGTGACCATCGGGCAGCAGGTGCACGAACGGTTCGTCGGCGTAGGCACGCTCCCAGGCGTCACGCACGGCGGCCGCCGAGGTGCCCGGCACGAGGCGGGCGGTGGCGGTGGCGAGGATGCCGCGAGACATCGGCACGATCACGGGAGTGAAGGAGATGGTCGGGTTCACTGCTCCGGCCCAGCGCAGGCCCTGCTGCATCTCGGGGATGTGGCGGTGCACTCCGCCGACCGCGTAGGGGTTCGCCGAGCCGAGAATCTCGGGCGCGAGGTTCGGCAGCTTGAGGCTCTTGCCGGCGCCGGACGGGCCGACCGCCAGCACGGCCACGATGTCCTGGGCCTCGATGACGCCCGCGAGGATCCCGGGCGCGAGGGCGAGGGCGACGGTGCTGGCATTGCACCCGGGCGCGGCGATGCGCCGCGCCCCGACCAGGCGGTCCCGCTGCTTGCCGCCCGCGACGGGAAGCTCGGGCACCCCGTAGGCCCAGGCGCCGTAGTAGTCGCCGCCGTAGAACGCGGCCCAGTCGGGCTCGCTCTCGAGCCGGTGGTCCGCGCCGCAGTCGACCACGAGCGTCTCGGCGGGCAGGTGGGCGGTCAGGGCACCGGATGCGCCGTGAGGCAGCGCGAGGAAGACGACGTCGTGCCCGGCCAGGGTCTCCGGCGACGTGTCGACGAGCGTCAGGTGCGCGAGCGACCGCAGGTGAGGCTGGACATCGAGGAGGCGCTGCCCGGCGTTGCTGTGCGCGGTCACCGTGCGCAGCTCGAGGTCGGGGTGCCCGGCGATCAGCCGCAGCAGCTCTCCGCCCGCATAGCCGCTCGCGCCCGCCACTGCCACCGAAAAGACCATGCGTTAAACCTATCGCGCAGCCTCTCCCCGCCGAGAATCGCCGATTACGCCGAGACGCGCCGTTCCGGCGGCGATTCTCGGCAGAATCGGCGACTCTCGGCGATCGGGCGGGGCGCCACGGCGAGTGGCGGCGCGGGCGCTCCGTTCGCCGAGCTTGACTGTTGCGGTCGGCGGAAGGGACTACTCGCGGATGGTCGCCCCGAAGCGTGCGGCGGCCACGGCGACACCGGCGAGCTTGGCTTCGCTCGCCTCGGGCGCCGTGAGTGTGCGGTCCAGCGCGCGGAAACGCAGCGCGAAGGTCAGCGACTTGCGGCCGACCGGGACGCCCGCGCCACGGTAGTCGTCGACCAGGTGCGCGCTCTCGAGCAGCGCCCCACCGCCCTCGGACACGGCCGCGAGCACGTCGGCGGCCGGCACATCGGCGTCGACCACGAGCGAGAGGTCCTGGGTCGCCGCCGGCATGGTGCGGATCGGCGTCGCGACGATCCCGGCGCCCGCGTGGGCGATCACGTCGGACAGGTTGACCTCGGCGACGGCGACGACCGAGGGCAGGTCGCCCTCACGCGCGACGGCGGGGAGCAGCTCGCCGGCGTAGCCGACGACCTCGTCCGCGTCGCCCGCCGTTGTCACGAAGAGTTCGGCCGTGCGCCCCGGGTGCATCGCCTGGTGCGAACCCTGGCGCACCTGGATCCGCACGCCGGAGGCGAGCGCGACCTGCTGCACGGCGGCGAGGGCGTCCTGCCAGCCGGCCGCGACCGCGGGGTGGCCCGGCTGGTGCCGCGCCGCGTTGCCGATCAGCACGACGCCGAGCATCAGAGGCTGAGGGGGGATGCCGGCGTTCAGCTCGGCCTCCAGGTTGGCGCTCGGCCGCACCGCGCCGGGCGGCACCACGTCGGCGCCGTAGCGGATGCCCGGCTCGGGCCGGAAGACGAGCCCCAGCTCGAACACGGCCAGGTCGGTGAGCCCGCGAGAGCGGTTGCGGTGGGCGATCTGCAACAGCCCGGGCAGGATCGAGGTGCGCATGAACGGCGCCTCGCCGTCCATCGGGTTCGCCAGCCGCAGCTGCGGAACGGGGCCGGAAACGGGGTTCCCGAACAGGTCGTTCGCCTTCTCCGACACGAACGGGTAGGCGAGCACCTCGGTGTGGCCCGCGGCCGCGAGGGTCTGCGCGATCTGGCGCTTGAGCACCTGTGGCAGGGTGAGTCCTCGCCCGGGGGGCGCGACCGGCAGCACCGAGGGGATGCGGTCGTAGCCGACGATGCGCGCGACTTCCTCGGCCAGGGTCCACTTGTCGGTCAGGTCGGGGCGCCAGCTCGGGGCGGTGACGGCCAGCCCGGTCGGCGTCTCCGTCATCGTCGCGCCGATCTCGGCCAGCGAGGTGCGCACCTCGTCGCGGGTGTACTCGAGGCCGATCAGGCCGGAGATGAAGCCGGTGGGCAGCTCGATCGGCACCGCGTCGGGGGTCGCGTCGTGCAGCGAGCCGAGGTCGTCGGCCACTCCCCCGGCGAGTTCGACCAGCAGCTGCACCACGCGCGCGGCTGCGACGACGGCAACGGCCGGGTCGACCCCGCGTTCGAAGCGACGGGACGCCTCGCTCGGCAGCTTGTGCCGGCGGGCGGTGCGCGCGATCGACACCGGGTCGAAGTTGGCCGCCTCGATCAGCACGTTCCGCGTCGACGCGCCGATCTCGGTGGTCTGGCCGCCCATCACGCCGGCCAGGCCGATCGGCCCTGACTCGTCGGTGATCAGCAGGTCTTCCGGGTGAAGCTCGCGGGTCGCGTCGTCGAGGGTGACGAGCTTCTCCTCCTCCAGCGCCCGGCGCACGGTGATGCCGCCGTTGAGCCTGTCGAGGTCGTAGCCGTGGATCGGCTGGCCGAGCTCGAGCATCACGTAGTTGGTCACGTCGACGATGAGCGAGATCGACCGGATGCCGGCCAGCTTCAGCCGGGCGATCAGCCAGGCCGGAGACGGCTTGCTGGGGTCGACTCCGCGCACCGCGCGGGTGACGAAGACGCTCGCGCCGACGCGGCCGCGGATCGGCGCCTGGTCGTCGATCGTGACCGGGAACTCCGACGCCGTGACGACGGGAGCGACGGCCAGGGCCGGGTCGCGGAACGTGGCGCCGGTGGCGTGCGAGTACTCGCGGGCGACGCCGCGGATCGAGAACGCGTAGCCACGGTCGGGGGTGACGTTGATTTCGACGGCCGCGTCGTCCAGCCCGAGCAGGCTGATCGCATCCGTGCCCACCTCGGGGTCGAGCCCGAGCGTGCCGAGCACGAGGATGCCCTCGTGGTCGTCGCCCAGGCCCAACTCCTTGGCCGAGGCGATCATGCCGTCGGAGACGTGGCCGTAGGTCTTGCGGGCCGCGATCGGGAACGGGCCGGGCAGCACGGAGCCGGGCAGGGTCACGACGACCTTGTCGCCGACGACGAAGTTGTGGGCGCCGCAGACCACGCCGTGGATGGCGGGGCCGCCGTCGGCCGCGGTCTCATCGCCGGGCGCGACACGCACCTGGCACCAGTTGATGGTCTTGCCGTTGGTCTGCGCTTCGGGCTCGGCGGAGAGCACCTCGCCGACGACGATCGGGCCGGACAGCTCGAAGCGGTGGATGTCCTCCTCTTCGAGGCCGACGCTGACGAGGGCGGCGTGCACGTCTTCGGGGGTTGTGCCGGGCTCGAGGTCGACGTACTCGGCGAGCCAACTCAGTGGGACGCGCATCAGACGGTCATCCCGAACTGCTGGCTGAAGCGGATGTCGCCCTCGATCATGTCGCGCATATCCTTCACATCGTTTCGGAACATCAGGGCTCGTTCGACGCCGACGCCGAACGCGAAACCGGAGTAGACCTCAGGGTCGATCCCGGCGGAGCGGAGCACGTTGGCGTTGACCATGCCGCAGCCGCCCCATTCGATCCAGCGCGCGCCGCCCTTGAAGGTGGGGTGCCAGAGGTCGAGCTCGGCGCTCGGCTCGGTGAACGGGAAGTAGTTGGGGCGCAGGCGAACCTTCGCCTCCTCGCCGAACATGGCCTTGACGAAGTGGTCGAGCGTGCCGCGCAGGTGCGCCATGGTGAGCCCCTCGTCGATGGCGATGCCCTCGACCTGGTGGAAGACGGGCGTGTGCGTCGCGTCGAGCTCGTCGGTGCGGAACACCCGGCCGGGCGCCACAACGTAGACGGGCAGCTCGCGGGAGAGCAGGGCGCGCAGCTGCACCGGCGAGGTGTGGGTGCGCAGCACGAGGTGCGCGGCGGTCGGCTCGACGAAGAACGTGTCCTGCATGGCGCGGGCGGGGTGGTCCTCGTCGAAGTTGAGCGCGTCGAAGTTGAACCACTCGCTCTCGAGCTCCGGTCCCTCCGCAACCTCCCAGCCCATGCCGACGAAGACATCGGTGACGCGCTCCTGCAGGAGCGAGATCGGATGCCGCGCGCCGGGCTGCCAGGTCGTGGCGGCGGCGGTGACATCCACCGTCTCTGCGGCGAGCTGCGCGGCGACCTCGGCGGCGGTGATCGCGGTTTCCCGCGCGGCAAAGGCCTGCGCCACCGCTCCCCGGGCCTGGCCGAGGAGCTTGCCGGCCTGGGCCTTCTGGTCGCCGGGCACACTGCGCATCAGGGCGTTCAGCCGGGCCAGCGGGGAGGCCTCGCCGGTGTGCTCTGCGCGCACGGTCTTCAGGGCAGCGGAGTCGTTCACTGCGGCGATGGCGGCGAGGGCGGCGGCGACGGCCGCGCTCACTACGGGTTCGGAGATCTCAGAGGGGTCAGACACAAGTCCCAAGTTTAGTAGGGCGGGGCCCCGGCGCTCTGGTTGCCCTGGGCTGCGGGGTGGACGACCTCGGGAGCGACGGGCTTCTCGGGCGGTGCCGCGGCATCCGGGGTCACGCCGCCGGCCCTGGACCCGGTGCGCCTCGCGATGACCCGCGCCAGCCAGGAGAGCAGCAGGTTCATCGTCAGGTAGATGGCCAGCACGACGAGGAAGAACGAGAAGGAGTACCGGCTGCCGAAGAAGTTTGTCAGGTTGTACAGACCAGATCGGAGGAGCTCCTCGTAGCCGACCACGAACGACAGCGAGGTGTCCTTCAGGAGCACCACGAGCTGCGCGATGATGATCGGCAGCATCTGCCGGAATGCCTGGGGGAATTCGATCCGGAAGCGGGTCGCGATCGGGGTCAGGCCGATGGCCAGCCCGGCCTCGCGCTGCCCGCGCGGCAGAGAAGCGATGCCGGCTCGCAGGGCCTCACCGATGATCGCGCCGTTGTACACGGAGAGGGCTGCGACGCCCGCCCAGAACGACCCGGTGGAGAAGACGAGCAGGATGAAGAGCATCATCAGCAGCACCGGCATGCCACGCACGAACTCGAGCACGATGGTGGTCGGAATCCGGATCCACCTGGTGTCGGATGCCCGGCCGAAGGAGAAGAGCACGCCGAGCACGAGCGCGAACACGGCGGCGACAGCGGCCATCCGGAGCGTGCTCAGGGCACCCTGGCCGAGCGTGCGCCAGACCTGCACGTCGGTGAAGACGTCCCACCGGGAGGCGTCCCAGAGGCCCGGCTGAACGGCGCCGTTGGCGCTGACCTTGGGAGCACCGAGCGCGAGGATGAGCCAGACCAGGCCGGCCGCGATGACGATGATGCCGACAATGGAGAGGACGCGCGACCTGACAATGGCCTTCGGCCCGGGAGCGTCATAGAGAACCGAGGTCATCGGAGCACCGCCACCTTCTTCTCGACCCGGCCGGCGATGAGGCCGAGGGAGATTGTGACGAGCAGGTAGAAAGCGGCGACGGAGAGCAGGATCGCGAGCACTTCATCCCCTCGCAGGTTGGTGACCTTGCGCGCGGCGCCGAAGAGTTCGAAGACGAAGAACGCCCCGGCGACCGACGTGTTCTTGGTCAGCGCGATGAAGACGTTGATCAGCGGCGGGATGACCATGCGCACGGCCTGCGGCATGACCACGAAGGAGAGCGTCTGGCCGAAGGTCAGGCCGATGCTGCGGGCGGCCTCGGCCTGACCGACGTGCACCCCATTGATGCCGGAACGCAGCGCCTCGGCGACGAAGGGCGACGTGTACACGGTGAGCCCGATCGCGGCCAGGGTGAAGTAGCCGGGCGAGTACTGCAGGTAAGGCAGCAGGTAGGCGCAGAAGAAGAGGACCAGGGTGAGTGGGGTGTTCCGAACGATCTCCGTGAACACGGTGGCGAATCCGCGAAACGACGCCACGGGCGAGATGCGCATGGTCGCGATGATGATGCCGAGCACGAGTGCCCCGATGCCGGCCAGTACCAGCAGACCGAGCGTGTTTCTGAATCCCTCCAGAAACAAGGGCAGGTTTTCAATGACTGCGTCCACAACTCACCTCCTTCTCTGTGTGTTTCAAGCAGTGCTGATCGGGGTGGTCCGGCCGGAAAACAGCCGGAACACCCCGATATCAGCCGGATATGCCTAGTAGCGGTCGACGGCGGGAGGCGTCGGGGTCTCAAGCACCTTGCCGGCGGTCGCGTCCCAGGCAGCGGCCCACGAGCCATCCTCAAACGACTTCTCGAGCGTGTCGTTGATGAAGGTGCGGAACGCCTCGTCACCCTTCTTCAGGCCGATGCCGTACGGCTCCTTGGTGAACGGCTTGTCGACGACCTCGAACTCGCCCTCGTTCTGGTCGGCGAGGCCGGCCAGGATGACGTTGTCCGTGGTCACTGCCACGGACTCGCCGCTGCGCAGCGGGCCCAGGCAGTTGGAGTAGGTGTCGGTCGCCTGGATCTTGTCCGTGTAGGCGGCGATGTTCTTCTCCGAGGTGGAGCCGCTGACGGTGCAGACCTGCTTGCCGGTGAGGTCTTCCGGTCCGGTGATCTTGTCCGGGTTGCCTGCGAGCACGAGCAGGTCCTGGCCGGCTTCGTAGTACGGGCCGGCGAAGTCGATGACTTCCTTGCGCGTGTCGTTGATCGTGTAGGTGGCGACGACCATGTCCACCTGGCCGTTCTGGATGAACGGCTCGCGGTTGGCCGACACGGTCTCTACCCACTCGATGTTCTCGGGCTTGATGCCGAGCTTGGCGGCGATGAGCTTAGCCATCTCGACGTCGAAACCTTCCGGGGTTCCGTCTGGGCCCTTGAGGCCGAAGAGCGGCTGGTCGAACTTGGTGCCGATGGTGATCTTGCCGGCGTCGCTGAGCTTGGCCATCGTGCTGCCGGCGTCAAACTCGGGGGCTTTTTCGACCGGTGCGGCCGAGGGCGCTGCGCCCGAGTCGGTGCATCCGCTGAGCGCGAGCGCGCTCGCGAGGGCAATGGCCGAAATCATTAGACCTTTGTTGAGTCTCATGGTTTTTCTCCTGATTGCTGTGGGGATTCCTTGCACACCGATTAGTGGGCAAGTATTTTCGAGAGGAAGTCTTTCGCTCTCGTGCTTTGGGGGTTGGTGAAGAACTGCTCCGGAGTGGTTTCTTCGACGATTTCGCCCTCGGCCATGAATATGACCCGGTTGGCTGCCTTGCGGGCGAAGCCCATTTCGTGGGTGACGACGATCATCGTCATGCCGTCGTTGGCGAGGTTGATCATGACCTCGAGCACCTCGTTGATCATTTCCGGGTCGAGCGCGCTGGTGGGCTCGTCGAGCAGGATCAGCTTGGGCTCCATGGCCAGCGCCCGCGCGATGGCCACGCGCTGCTGCTGGCCGCCGGAGAGCTGCGCCGGCATCTTCTTCGCCTGGTTTGCCACCCCGACGCGTTCGAGCAGGGCCATGGCCTTCTTCTCGGCGTCGGCCTTCGACAGCCCGCGCACCTTGATCGGCCCGAGCGTCACGTTCTCCAGCACGGTCTTGTGCGCGAACAGGTTGAACGCCTGGAAGACCATGCCTACGTCGGCACGCAGGTGGGCCAGGGCCTTGCCCTCGGCCGGCAGCGGCTGGCCGTCTATGGTGATGATGCCGGAGTCGATTGTCTCGAGCCGGTTGATGGCCCGGCAGAGTGTCGACTTGCCCGATCCGCTCGGTCCGATCACGACGACAACTTCGCCGCGGTTGACAACGGCGTTGATGTCCTTCAGAACGTGCAGGTCGCCGTAGTGCTTGTCAACGTTTTTCACGACGACCAGCGGTTCACCCCGCCTGACGTTGATGTTGGATGTGGCCGGCGTTGAATCGGTGGGCTCCATACCCCCCAACTTAGGGGAAAACGGCTCTCCGCGAATACCACCAATCTGTGGTATTTACCCATTTGTGATGCTAGCTCCGCTGGGCGAAGGCGCTTTCGTACAGGCAGACGGATGCCGCGGTGGCGAGGTTCATCGATTCGGCGTGTCCGTAGAGCGGCACGGAGATCGACCGGTCGACCTTGGCGAGGTCTTCGTCGGTCAGCCCGCGGGCCTCGTTGCCGAAGAGCCAGGCGGTGGGCGCGGCGAGCAGGCCGCTGTTGCGCGCGGCGAGCAGGTCGTCGCCCTTGACGTCGGCCGCGAGGAGCTGGAGGCCGGCGGCCTGCACCCGGCCCCTGACGTCTTCGAGGGTGGCGCCGACGGCGACCGGCAGGTGGAAGATCGAGCCCGTGGAGGCGCGGACGACCTTGGGGTTGTACAGGTCGACGCTGCGGCCGGTGAGGATGACCGCGTCCGCGCCGGCGGCATCCGCTGCCCGGATGATCGTGCCGGCGTTGCCGGGATCGCGCACCTCTTCGAGGATGGCGATGAGCCTGGGCTTTTTCGCGAAGATGTCCTTGACCGAGATCGGGAACTGGTGACACACGGCCACGAAGCCCTGCGGGGTCACGGTGTCGGCCATCGATTCGAGCACAGCCTCGGTGACGAACTCGACCTCGATGCCGGCGGCAGCCGCGGCGCCCGCGATGTCGGTGTAGCGGTCGAGCGCCGTCGGGGTCGCGAACAGTTCGACGACCAGATCCGGGCGGAAGGTGAGCGCCTCGGCGACGGCCTGCGGCCCTTCCAGCAGGAAGACCCCGGTTTCATCCCGCGCTGCGCGCTTGGCTAGTTTTGCGACGGCCCGCACACGCGGAGAACGGGGATTATCAAGCATGTGTCCCAGCTTAGATGCAGAACGGGAGCGGGCGACCAAGTCGCCCGCTCCCGTGAATCCTGCGTGTGGAACTCTGCTTATGCAGAGACCTTCGGTGCCGACGTGTTGGCAGGAAGGGCGCTCTTGGCGCTCTCGACGAGGGCCGCGAAAGTGGCGGGCTCGTTGACGGCCAGGTCAGCCAGGATGCGACGGTCGACCCCGATGCCGGCCAGGGCGAGGCCCTGGATCAGGCGGTTGTAGGTGAGGCCGTTCGAGCGGGACGCGGCGTTGATCCGCTGGATCCACAGGCGACGGAAGTCACCCTTGCGTGCACGGCGGTCACGGTAGCTGTAGACGAGGGAGTGAGTGACCTGCTCCTTGGCCTTACGGTACAGACGCGAACGCTGACCGCGGTAACCCGCGGCGCGTTCGAGAATGACGCGACGCTTCTTGTGGGCGTTTACTGCCCTCTTTACTCTTGCCATTTTTCTGGTTCCTTACCGGATACGCGGTCTAAAGACCGAGAAGCTTCTTGATGACCTTGGTGTCGGCCTTGGCCAGAACCTGGTCGGTGTTGAGGCGCGACTTGCGCTTGGTCGACTTGACCTCGAGGTTGTGACGCATGCCAGCCTGCTGCTTCATGATCTTGCCGGTGCCAGTGACCTTGAACCGCTTCTTCGTCCCGGAATGGGTCTTCATCTTAGGCATCTTTTTCCTCCAGTTTCGCTGCCTTGTCGGCAACCTTGTCTGCCTTATCGGCTACCTTGTCTGCCTTGTCGGCAGCCTTATGTGCGTTGGCCTCGGCCTTGGCCTCTGACTTGTTCTTCAGGGGGCCAATCACCATGACCATGTTTCGTCCGTCGATGGTCGGGCTCGATTCGACTGAACCGAATTCCGCTACATCCTCGGCAAATTTCTTGAGCAGACGTACGCCCTGGTCCGGACGGGACTGCTCACGACCACGGAACAAAATCATGGCCTTGACCTTGTCGCCGGCCTTCAGGAAGCCCTCGGCGCGCTTGCGCTTCGTCTCGTAGTCGTGCGTGTCAATCTTGAGGCGGAAACGAACCTCTTTCAGGATCGTGTTCGCCTGGTTGCGCCGGGCCTCCTTGGCCTTCTGCGCAGCCTCGTACTTGAACTTGCCGTAGTCCATGATCTTGGCAACCGGCGGCTTGGAGTCGGGGGAAACCTCGACCAGGTCAAGGTCGGCATCCTGCGCCAGGCGCAGGGCAACATCAATGGACACGACCCCGACCTGCTCGCCGGCAGGGCCAACGAGACGGACTTCGGGGACGCGGATACGGTCATTTGTACGGGGATCGCTGATGCGTCGCTCCTCTTTCTCAAACATCGTGGCTACAGACAGGTGACGGATGCCGCCCGGCGACGAAGAGAGAAAAATCACGTGCGTTGGTTCGAGAAAAGTTCGCTCGTGAACCACACACGACACCCTGTCTACCATCACGATGCTGGAGACCAGCGCCATAACGGCGGAGTGCTAACTACCCGGTAACCTTGATGAAGCGGTCAAGCGCGGGTGGGAGATTATCCACTTTCGTACCGAGACTTACGTCTCGGAGCCGACACGACTCTATCAGAGGATTGCAGTGAATAACACTTACGACCAGGACGACACCGCGCAGGCCACCAGGGACATCGCCGATGTGCCCGCGGTGGAGATCATCACGACCGCCGCGGTGCACCTGATGAGCGCCTCCGCGGTCAAGGTCGGCCTGGCCGACGACCCGGACACGCAGATGGACCTCGACGAGGCCCGCAAACTCATCAACGCCCTCGCCGGACTGGTCACCGCAGCGGCCCCGGACATCGCGGACATGCACGCACGGAGCCTCCGCGACGGGCTGCGGTCGCTGCAGCTGGCGTTCCGCGAGGCATCCGCCATTCCCGACCCGATCGGCAAGGGCCCGGGCGAGAAGTACACCGGCCCCGTCAACTAGGGCGTGTCTCCTAATCGAATCGTGATTCGTTTGGGAGGGTGGAGGGATGTCTCGTACTGCTTTGCTGATCGATCACCAGTGGGCTCGGATCGAATCGTTGATGCCGAGCTCGGATGGCAGTGCGGGGCGACCGTTCCGGGATCATCGCTCGATCCTGGAGGGCATCATTTACCGGTTCCGGGCGGGAATTCCGTGGCGGGATCTGCCGGAGAATTTCGGTCCGTGGCAGACGGTCTGGAAACGGCATCGCCGGTTTAGCTGCGACGGGACCTGGGACAAGATCCACTCCCGGTTGCTGGCCGAGGCCGACGCGGTCGGGATGATCGACTG
>NZ_FNFU01000029.1 GCF_900101115.1 Cryobacterium psychrotolerans | reverse complement strand
AATTTGATAACACTCAGTTTGAATAAGCTGCTCTGCGTCCACTATGTGGTTCTCGATGTACGGTCGAGAACAACGCCCCACGGTGTCTCATAAACACCAGGGGCTCTATAACTAAAAAATATAGGTTCGAAACATCGAAAAGTGTTTCGGCGGCTATAGCAAGAGGGAAACGCCCGGTCTCATTCCGAACCCGGAAGCTAAGACTCTTTGCGCCGATGGTACTGCAGGGGGGACCCTGTGGGAGAGTAGGACACCGCCGGACTTAACTTAGAAACAAACAAAATGGCCACCTCACAGGGTGGCCATTTTGCGTTAAGGAAAGCCATCCTTCGGGGTGGCTTTCCTGCGTTAACGGCCACCCCCGGGTGGCCGTTTTCTGCGTTAACGCGTCTCCACGACCCGGTGGTCGAGGGTGTCGAGGCGCGTCAGCGCTCGGGGAAGTGGTGCGGGCGGGCGGTGAGCACCGGCTTCAGCCGCTCGAGCCGCGCCCGCTGCAGCATCAGGCCCGCATGCTCGCGGTCGCGGCGCACGGCCGCGACGCCGGCCAGGAAGACTTCGGCGGGCACGTCCGGCACCGGCGAGACGAACACGGATGCCTCGGCAGCCAGCGAGGACGCCAGCCGGCTCCGCGTGGCCGGCGTCATCTTCGACGCCTGAAGCAGGAACTGGGCGACCCGACGGGACAACCGGTCGGGGAGCGGGGCCACATCCACCGTCTCGGCCCACGCCGCCAGCTGCACCGGGAGGCCGAACGCGGCCGGGGGAAGCCGGGGCACGCGTTCATGCTGGCTGTAGGTGCCGGCCAGGATGTCGCCGAGGCGCTTCGACCGGCCGTTGAGCAGCGCCGTCATGACGGCCAGCCCGCCGATGGTCAGGTAGATCTCGATCACGCCGACGAGGGCGCGGATGAAGGCGTGCCGCAGCCGGATGGCCCCGCCGTCGTCCCGCACGATCCGCGCGCCGACCGCCAGTTTGCCGAGCGACCGGCCGGCCGTCGCCGTCTCCACGACCATCGGCACGATCAGGATCGAGAAGACCAGCCCGGCGATGAGCAGTGCCCGCGCGAGTGCGCTGTCGGTGTCGCCCGTCAGCCAGCCGATCCCGAGGAAGACGACCAGGAAGATCGCCAGGTAGGCGACGCAGTCGATGATCGTGCCGGCGCCGCGGAGGATGACACTGGCGGGGCGCACATCGAGGGCGACGGCCTCCCCCGTCACGACCTCATGATCGCCCCGGGCATCGTCACCGTGGGCTACCGACATCCGCGGCTCCGCCATGAATACTATTGAAGCAGATGGACCTCGATGCCTACTCAGCCGCGCACCGCGAAGAATGGGATCGCCTTGCCGAGTTGGCCCGGCGCCGGGTGCTCAGCGGCGAGCAATCCGACGAACTGATCGAGCGGTACCAGGCCGGCGCGGCCCAGTTGTCGGCGATCAAGACGGCCGCCGGGTCGACGGTGCAGGGGGACCGGTTGTCCGTCGCGCTGTCGCGGGCCCGGTTGAGGTTCACCGGTGCGGGTGCCGGTGTGCTCTCGCAACTGCCGCGGTTCTTCGTGCTCCAGCTGCCGGCCGCGTTGTACCGCCTGCGTTGGATCACCCTCGGCGTGGCCGTCGTGACCTTCGTCGTCGCCGGACTCTACGCGGCCTGGGCCTTCTCCAACCCGCAGGTGCTCGCGAATTTCGGTTCGGATGCGCAGCTCCGGCAGTTAGCGAACGAGGACTTCGTCGATTACTACTCGGAGAACCCCGCGGCATCCTTCACCGGCCTGGTCTGGACGAACAACGCCTGGATCGCCGCGCAGTGCATCGCCTTCGGCATCCTCGGCGTCTACGTTCCGTACATCGTGCTTCAGAATGCCCAGAATCTCGGCGTCAGCGCCGCCGTCATGTTCGCCTACGACAAGGGAGACGTCTTCTTCCTCTATATCGCTCCGCACGGGATGCTCGAACTGACCGCGATCTTCGTGGCGGCAGCCGGCGGCCTGCGGATCTTCTGGGCCTGGATCGCCCCGGGCACGCGCACCCGAGGCCAGGCTCTCGCGCAGGACGGCCGGGCGCTCTTCACGGTGGCCATCGGCCTGGTCTTCGTGCTTTTCATCTCCGGCGTGATCGAAGGATTCGTGACTCCGGCGCCCTGGCCGTGGCCGGTCAAGATCGGCATCGGCGCCCTCGCCCTGGCGGCGTTCCTGGCCTACATGCTCGTCGCCGGCCGCCGAGCAATCCGCTCCGGCGAGACCGGCGACCTCGACGAGTTCGAGGCGGGCAGCTCGCGCATCTACGCCGGCTGAGCCCCCGCCGCACAGAGCGGATGCCCCCGCCGCGCAGCGCGGATTGCCCGCCGACTCAAGCATAGGTTAGGCTTACCTAACTGCCCGATGACGTGCGGTCGTTCTGTCCATCAAGCACGCTGTCCACTGAGCACGCTGTCCATCGAGCACGGAGAAAATACTCTTATGCACGCACCACTCCTGTCCGCACGCCCGCGCCTGCGCCCCGCCGCATCCCGCCGGAGGCTCGTCTACGGCGCCGGCCTCGTCGTTGCCGCCCTCGCGCTGACCGGCTGCAGCCCCGCCGGCACCGGGCCGAAGGCATCCACCGAAGCCATCGAGAGCGACGGCAAGCTCACGCTCTACGCCGGCCGCGACGAGGCGCTGATCGCCCCGCTGATCGAGCAGTTCACCGAGGACACCGGAATCGAGGTCGAGGCCCGCTACGGACCGAGCGCCGAGCTGAACGCGCTGCTGCTCGAGGAGGGTGAGAAGACGCCGGCCCAGGTCTTCCTCTCCCAGGATGCCGGCGCGCTCGGCTCGCTCGCCAACAACGACCTCGTCGCGAAGATCCCCGCAGACCTGGCCGACAGCATCCCCGCCGACTACACCTCCACCGACGCCAGCTGGATCGGCGTCACCGGGCGCGCCCGGGTGATCGCCTACGACGGCAAGAAGTTCACCGAGGACGAGGTGCCGGACACCGTCGACGAGCTCACCGACGCCGGCTGGAAGGGCAAGGTCGGCTTCCCGCCCGGCAACGCCAGTTTCCAGTCCTTCGTCACCGCGTACCGCGTGCTCGAGGGCGAGATGGCCGCCGAATCCTGGGTGAAGGGCATCAGCGAGAACGCCCCCGTGCTCACCGAGAAGAACGGCGCCACGCTCGACCTCGTCGACGCCGGCCAGCTCGAGCTCGCCCTGATCAACCACTACTACTGGTACGAGAAGGCCGCCGAGGTGGGCGCCGACAACATGCGCGCGCAGCTCAAGTTCCTGCCGGGTGACCCGGGCGGCATCGTCAATGTGTCCGGCGCGGCCATCCTCAAGCAAGCCGCCGGCGACCCGGACGCGCTCGCCTTCATCGAATACCTCGTGTCGGAGAAGGGCCAGCAGTACTTCGTCGACAAGACCTTCGAGTACCCGCTGCTGCCCGGCATCGACGCGCCGAAGGGCCTGCCCACGCTCGAAAGCCTCGCAAACACGGGCTTCGACCTGGCCGACCTCGACTCGCTCGAAAAGACGCAGGAGCTCCTCGCGCAGTACGGTCTCTTGTAGGGGAACGGGCGTACCGCCACCCCACGAAGCGTCGACCAGGAGACGGATGTCCCACCAGCGTCATCGGGGCCCGTGATGTCAGGGCTGAACGAGCCACCGACATCCGTGCCCGAACCGAACAGCACGAGCAGCAGCAGGCGCCCGCCCCGGCCCCTGCTGCTGCTCGCGGTGCTCGCCTGCCTGCTGGCGTCCATCCCGCTGATCTACCTGCTCGTGCGGGTCGGCGGCAGCGGCCTCGACGACGTGGTCCGGGTGCTCGGGCGCCCTCGGGTGCCGCGGCTGCTGCTCAACACGGTCACCCTCGCGGCGGCGGTCACCGCCTCGACCGTGCTGCTCGGCGTGCCCACGGCGTTCCTCCTGGCCCGCGCCCGGCTGCGGTGGCGGAGCCTGTGGGTGGTGCTCGCGGCGCTGCCGCTGGCCGTGCCCTCCTACCTTGCGGCGTACGGCTGGCTCGCAGCGGCGCCCACCCTGCAGGGGTTCTGGCCGTCGTGGTTCGTGCTCACCCTGGTGTCGGTGCCGTATGTCTCCCTGCCGGTGACGGCGGCGCTCCGGGCGGGCACCAGCGGCCTCGACGACGTCGCCCGCACGCTCGGCCGCGGGCCGTGGCGGGCCTTCTGGCTCGGCACCTGGCCGCAGGTGCGTCCGGCCACCCTGGCCGGCGCCCTGCTGGTCTGCCTGTACGTGCTCGCCGACTTCGGCGGGGTCGCGCTGTTCCGTTTCCCGGTGCTGACCACCGCGATCCAGCAGGCCTATGGCGCCAGCTTCAACCGCAACTACGCGGCCATCCTCGCGACGGTGCTCGTGCTGCTGGCCCTGCTCGTCGTGCTGGGGGAGCAGACGGCCCGCGGGCGTGCGCAGCGGCAGTTCGGGGCGGTGTCCGGCGTGGCCACCCGTCGCATCGTGCGCCTCGGCCGCTGGAGCGCCCCGGCCCTGCTGCTGCTGGTCGCCGTGCCCGTGCTCGCCGTCGGGGTGCCCGTCGCCGAGCTGTTCGTGCGGCTGTTCGAGGCCGAGACGCTCCGGGCGCTCGACCTCGCCAACCTCGGCCAGGCCCTCCTCAACACCCTCGCGCTGTCCGCCGGCGGCGCGGTCATCGCGGTGGCGCTCGCGCTGCCGATCGGCGCGCTCGCCGCCCGCTACCGCGGCCGCCTGGTTCGCTCGATCGAATCCGCCGGCTACCTCGCGCTCGGCCTGCCCGGCATCGTCGTGGGCCTCTCGCTCGTGTTCTTCTCGCTCTCCGTGGTGCCCGCGCTCTACCAGACCGCCGCGGTGCTCGCCTTCGCCTACGGGGTGTTGTTCATGCCCAAGGCGATCGGCGCCATCCGCACCTCCATCGGCCAGGTGCCCACCTCGCTCGAGGACGTCGCCCGCACGCTCGGCTACGGCCGGCTGCAGACCTGGTGGCTCGTCACCGCGCGGCTGGCCCGCCCCGGCATCGGCGCCGCGGCGCTGCTTGTCATGGTCACGGCCATGAAGGAGCTGCCGGCCACCCTGCTGCTGCGCCCCACCGGCACCGACACGCTCGCCGTCGAGCTGTGGGCGAGAACGGATGTCTCCGCCTACGGCGCCGCAGCCCCCTACGCCGCCGCGCTGATCCTCGTCGCCGCGGTGCCCGCCTTCCTGCTCTCCGGGGCAGGCCGGGCCCGAACGGACGGAACACCGGCATGACCATCCTCTCCCTCACGAGTGTCGTCGTCGGCTACGACGCCGAGCCGGTGCTGCGCGGCGTCTCGCTCGACGTGCCCGAGGGATCCCTGGTCGCGATCGTCGGCCCGAGCGGATGCGGCAAGACCACGCTGCTGCGCACGATCGCGGGCCTCGTGCGCGCCCGCTCCGGCGAGATCCGGCTCGGCCGGAGGATGGTCGCCACCCACGGCATCCACCTCGCCCCGGAAAAGCGGCGCATCGGCTGGGTGCCGCAGGACGCCGCCCTGTTCCCGCACCTCACCGTCGCCGAGAACGTCGCCTTCGGACTCGGAACGGGCAAGAAGGCCGCGATCGGCGGGGTGCGCGGAGCGGCGCGGAAGCAGGCCCGGAGCGAACGGGTGCGGCATCTGCTCGCGCTCGTCGACCTCACCGCACTGGCCGACCGTCTGCCGGCGCAGCTCTCCGGCGGCCAGTCCCAGCGGGTGGCGCTGGCCCGGGCGCTGGCCGGCGTGCCCGACGTCGTGCTGCTGGACGAGCCGTTCGGGGCGCTCGACCCGCTGTTGCGCGGCGACCTGCGCGACGAGGTGCGGGCCCTGCTGCGCGTCGAGGGCATGACCGGCATCCTCGTCACCCACGACCAGGCCGAGGCGCTCTCCGTCGCCGACTACGTGGCGGTCATGCGCCTCGGGGAGATCCTGCAATTCGGCCGGCCCGACGAGGTCTACCGCAGGCCGGCGACCCCGTGGGTGGCCAGCTTCGTGGGCGAGGCCGTGTTCCTGCCCGGCGTCTGGACCCCCGACGCTCCGGAGGGCACCGGCGGCACCGGCGGCACCGGCGGCACCGCCCGGCCGCCCCGCACCGGCACCGTGCACTGCGCGCTCGGCCGGCTCCCGGCGGAGTGGGTGGCCGGGCCGCCGCAGGCCGGCGACGACGTGACCGTGCTCGTGCGGCCGGAGGAGGTCGAGATCGCCCCGGCGACCGACGAACCCGGCCGCACCGCCACCGTCACGGGCGTGAGCTACACCGGCCACGACGCCATGCTCGACCTGCTTCTGGACGGTGGCCTGCGCATCCGGTCGCGCGTGACCGCGGCCGACCTGCAGCCCGCCGGCGCACGGGTGTCCGTTCGTGTGCGCGGGCGGGTGCTCGCCTACCCGGGGTCGCCCGCGCTTCCCTAGCGGCTGAACCCGGCGGCCCGCACGACACGGGGCCTCGACACGGGGACGAAAGTGCGTGCGCGCCCGGCGGGGGCGGATGTCTCCAGTAGTGTCTGATCGTGGGAGAGAAACGGGCACCATCGGGCGTGAAGCTCATTGCGTTCGCCGTGTTCGCGTCGCTGGCCGTCGTGCTGGTCGTGCGCTCGATCACGCTGCTCGTCATCGGCCCGGCCGAGTTCTGGGTCATCGGCCTGCTCGGGGTGCTCTGCGCCGCGGCGCTCGAGCTCACCTGGGTCAGGGTGGGCACCGTCCCGCACCGCACGCCGGTGGTCAGCCTGCCGGTCCTCGCCCTGCCCGCCCTGGCCCCGGCCATCCCCCCGGCAGGCGGCGGCATGGGACTCGTCGTGCTCGGCGTCGCCCTCGCCCTTCTCGTGGAGTCTCGTCGGGTTTCGGTCGCGTTGTACAGCGCCGGGCTCGTCGGCGCCGGCTGTATTGCCGCCGTCCTGGTCTCCGCCGGGATGCTCTCGGCGGGGCTTCCCGAGCTGCTGGCCGTGGCGATCGGGTCAGGCGCCTACGTCGTGTTCATCGTCATCGTCGAATCCCTGCGCCGGCGCTTCACCAGGCCCCAGGTCGACCTCGGCGGCCTGCGGGCGCTGGCTCCCGGGCGTTTCATCGTCGCCGTCGTCGGGTGCGGGGCGCTGGCCTCCGGCCTGGCGTTCTGGAGCGACAATCACGTGCCGATCATCGACTCGGCCACCGAGGCCATCATCGTCGTGCTGCTCGGCCTCGCGGTCACGGCGGTCGGCGTCAAGGCAGCCAACAGCCGCACGGCCATGCGCCGGCTGCTCCGCGGGCTGATCGCGGGCGGCACCAGGCTCATCGAGGGCAACCGCGCTGCTGCGGCCGCCTCGCGGCTTCCCGGTTCCGGCGGGACCTCGGACGCGGATGCCGACGACATCGCCGAGATCCTGTGCCGCGCGGTCGAAGACACGATCGGGGTCGAATCGGTCAGCGTGCGCACGCAACCGCCCCAGCCGGGGGAGCTCGGGGTTCGCGTCTCCCTGGTCGCCGGCCTCAGCCAGTTCGTCGTCGCCGTGCGCGACCCCATGGACGGGGCGTTCAGCGCGGACGACCGGAGCGCCATCGAGACCCTCGCGTACACCGCGGAAGCGGTGGACGAGACGCGCCACAATATCGGCGGCCTGACCGTGCGAGCGAACACCGACCCGCTCACCGGGCTGCCCAACTACGGCTCGTTCCAGGTCGCGCTGGCCAACATCAACGACAACCGCGACTACTCCGAGGCGATCGCGGTGCTCTTCATCGACCTGGACGACTTCAAACGGATGAACGACCGGTACGGCCACGCGGTGGGCGACAGCATCCTGCGGGAAATCGGTCACCGGCTGAGCGATGTGGTGCGCCCGCACGACGTCGTCGCCCGCGTCGGCGGCGACGAGTTCGTGGTCATCCTCACGCACCTCAAGTCGCTGGGCGAGGCGAACATCATCGCCGAACGGATCATGTCGGCCACCGGCGAACCGATGACCGTGGACACAGTGACGGTTCTCCCCGTGGTCAGCATCGGCCTGGCCTACTCCGCGCACCGCGAGACAGACATCACTGAGCTGCTCAAAGACGCCGACCGCAGCATGCTCGCGATCAAGAAGTCCCGGCGACGCGGCGGGCCGTCAAAGGAGAGCAGCATCAACATCTCCGGCCATCGTTCCTCGGAGATGAATGACATCGTCGCCCGCGCCATCGACGAGGACCTGCTCCAGATCGCGTACCAGCCGATCGTCAGCCTCGTCACCGGGCAGATCTGGGCGTTCGAAGCGCTCGTGCGCTACACGCACCCCGAGCTCGGCCCGCTCTCGCCGTCGTCGCTGGTCGAGAAGGCCAAGGGTCTCGGCCGTCTCGACAAGCTGACCCAGCAGGTCGCGGTCAAGGCCATGGCCGCCGCCAACGACTTCCGCCTGATCGAACCCCGGATCGTCTGCATGACCATCAACGTCGAGGCCGGCCAGATCGTGCCCAAGCGGGTCGGCGATTTCGTCGAGGAACTGGCCGAGCGCTACCCCCGCATCTCGCTCTGCCTCGAGCTCAACGAGCGGTCGATGGCCCGCGTCACCCCGGCCATCCGTGCCCAGGCCGACCGGCTGCGCGAACTCGGCCTGATGATCGCGCTCGACGACTACGGCTCCCAGGACTCCTCGGTCGACGCCCTCGTGCGGATGCCGATGGACATCCTCAAAATCGACCGCAGCCTCGTCGACGACCTCGACGACGTGCGCCAGCGCGAGGTGCTCACCGCGCTGCAGGGTTTCGGCGACAACCTCGAGTACTCGATGATCGTCGAGGGAGTGGAAAACCAGGCGATGGCCGACCACCTCGGCGCGCTCGGCATCCGCAGCGCCCAGGGATTCCACTACGGCACCCCGCAGAGCTTCGAGAACACGGTGGCCCGGCTCGAGGAGTTCGGCGCCCGGGCGGTCCTGCCCCGCCGCCTGCCGCCGCTGGTCGACGCCGCCGCGCATGCCGCCGCGCCGGATTCCGCCACGGATGCCGCCGCCCCGGCCGGCGACAGCGACGTTCTGGCGGTTCCCGCGCCGGTCTAACCCGGCCCGGACCCGCCGTCCGTCGTCACCGTGCACGGGGCATCCTGTCACCGCCGATAGAGTGGACGGGTGAATGAACAGGCCCCCATCGACGTCGTCCTCATTGGTGGCGGCATCATGAGTGCCACCCTCGGAACCCTCATCAAGCAGCTGCAGCCCGACTGGAACATCCAGGTTTACGAGCGCCTCGGCGAAGTCGCCGAGGAAAGTTCCAACCCGTGGAACAACGCGGGCACCGGCCACGCGGCCCTCTGCGAGCTGAATTACATGCCCGAGGCGCCCGACGGAACGGTCACCGCCGACAAGGCCGTGGCCATCAACGAGCAGTTCCAGATCAGCCGGCAGCTGTGGGCGCACCTCGTGAAAACGGGCGCGCTGCCCTCGCCGGAGAAGTTCATCAACTCCACCCCGCACATGACGTTCGTGCACGGCAAGGCCAGCGTCGCCTACCTGCGCAAGCGGTTCGCCGTGCTGCGGGGCGAGCCCCTGTTCGCCGGCATGGAGTACAGCGAAGACCGCGAGACGATCGGCACCTGGACCCCGCTGCTCACGAAGAAGCGCCCGGCCGGCCAGAAGATCGCCGCCACCCGCATCGAGTCCGGCACCGACGTCGACTTCGGCGCCGTGACCCGCTTCATGTTCGACGACCTGGCCAGGCAGGGCGTCGGCATCCACGTGAACCGCCAGGTCACCGGGCTGAAGAAGCTCCCGGATGGCACGTGGCGGCTCAACCTGCTGCGCCTGGTCGGCCGCAACAAGAGCAGCGTCAACGCCCGTTTCGTCTTCGTCGGCGCCGGCGGCGGGGCCCTGGCCCTGCTGCAGAACAGCGGCATCCCCGAGGCCAGGGGCTTCGGCGGCTTCCCGATCAGCGGGCAGTTCCTGCGCACCACCAACCCGAAGGTCGTCGCCCAGCACAAGGCCAAGGTCTACGGCAAGGCCGCCGTCGGCGCCCCGCCCATGTCGGTGCCGCACCTGGACACCCGCGTCGTCGACGGGGAGTCCTCGCTGATGTTCGGCCCGTACGCCGGCTTCACGCCGAAGTTCCTCAAGACGAGCAGCTGGCTCGACCTCCCGTTCTCCATCCGCCTGCACAACCTCGTGCCGATGCTCGCCGTCGGCTGGCACAACTTCAGCCTCGTCAGCTACCTCGTCGGCGAGGTGCTCGCCTCGCGCAAGAAGAAGCTCGCCGCGCTGCGGGAGTTCATGCCCACCGCCAGGATGGAGGACTGGGAGCTCATCACCGCCGGCCAGCGCGTGCAGGTGATGAAGAAGGATGCCGCCAAGGGTGGCGTGCTCCAGTTCGGAACCGAGGTCATCACCTCCGCCGACGGCAGCATCGCCGGTCTGCTCGGAGCCTCGCCCGGGGCATCCACGGCCGCGCCGATCATGGTCGACCTGCTGAAGCGCTGCTTCCCCGACCAGATCGACGGCTGGGAACCCCGGCTGCGCCAGATGATCCCCAGCTACGGCACGAAGCTCTCGGATGACCCGGCGGCCGCCGCCGCCTCCCTCGCCGAGACCGCCGCCGCCCTGCACCTCACCGCGTAGTCCGGGGGGGCATCCTCAGTCGGGATCGTCGAAGCGCCGGACAGTTCGAGTTTGAGCCCGTTTCGTTCAGCGTCGACGGACGGAACCATCGCGTTGGTCTCAACCAATGCTGCCGTGGCAGCGGCCATGTCTTGGAAGGGCATTGCGTACGCCCATTTCTGCGCGTGCCCAAGTACCGTTACAAGGCCGTGGATGTTGTCGTGTTCCGTTGCCCTGACAAGCGCCGAGAGGTAGTCGTTTCGAAGGATCGTGGGGACGAGGATCCGGCTGTGACCTTCTCTGACGAGTTCGCCGTTCATCATGATCCTCGCGGCACGTCCGTTGCCGTCGTCGAAAGGGTGAACCGCGCTCACGAAGAACATCGTGAAGACAGCGCGAGCGAATGGGTCGTCCAACCCCTCCAGAATCCCCCACCCTGCGCGAAGTGTTCCCTCAACTTCGTCGGGGGCGACGAACTCTGTCAAGCCTGCACGGTTGGCTCGGAGTTTGAACTGACCGGGCCTCTTATTGGGGCGTCCCTCCATGACGGCACTGTGCCGCCGCTTGAGTGCTTCGATGAACTCGTCAGCGGTGTCGATCACAATCGACATCTCTGACACGTCATTGACGATTCGGAACGTCCCGGCGATGTCATGGGCATCCGCCGGCCTGTCCTCAGGCATTCGATTGTCGAGCGCGATACTTGCAGCTTCCTCGATGGTGAACTCTGTGCCCTCGATGAAATTCGAGAAGTAGGCCTCGAAGAACGGCAGAAGCTTTTGTTTGCTGCCTTGAGTGTGCGCGTAGAGCAGACGTGGGCTGATGTTGCTGAGGCCATGCACGACGGTCTCGAAAGCCTCTAGTTGCCGTTGGTCGTATCGGATCTGAGACTGAGCAGCTCTCATCGCTTTGGATTCTGACTTCACGGTGGGCCGCTCACCCCTCGCGGCCTCAAAGAACGCCCGGATTCCCTTCGCGTCCTCCTGATTTCCACGCCGTTCGGCTAGTGCGTCAACTGCTTGTTGCATGCGGGCGAGCTGGTCGCCGTTCCGACTCGAGGCCAGTAGCACGATTCGATCGTGAAGCTCGCTACGGCTGAGCGTTCGAGAGCTCTTGCCGGCGCGCACCCTGCTCACTCGCATGTTGTCCAGCATCGCTCGCTGCTCGGAAGCGCCGAAGACGTTGCCGCCCATTGGTGTGTCCGTGGGCTCTGCTGGTTCGTTTCGACCGTTCGGATAGACAGTCAGCCCTGGAAGACGAATCTCGCGCACGCGGGGGTGCGACACATACAGGGCGCCGTCGACTGGACGCAGGTCAAAGGCGCTTCGGTCGGTGACGACTGCCCCAGGGACAATCGTTCCAACGATCGTCTTCCACTCGCGCGCTACGACGGCCTCAAGCGGCGTGTTGACGTCGTCGGTATAGATGCCAGCTGCGATCCGCCTAATCCGCCCCTCCCGCAGGAGGCGCGTGGGAGCGTTGTCGTTGGGGAAGTCTGATGTCTGCAGGATGGCCACGAAAAACTCGGTTTCTGTACGTTATGGACTAATCATATCTCGGAAATTGATAGTTAAGCTCGGGAATTGCATAATAAGCTCCGTACTGCCCCGGCGCCAGCCCCCGAAACCCGAGCCGAAGCGGCCCCTGAATCTGGGATACTTCAGCTGAGGGAGAATCAATGTCGCTAGGCTTACCCGGCCACCTGGTGCAGTCGACACTCAGTCGTGCACTCGCGCGGGCCTCGCACTGGTTCGGCCTCGTCTGTCTCGCCGGCGCTCTCGTGTCGGTCGTCATGCTCAGCCTCGCGAACGAGACCCCCCGGCTCTGGCTCACGGTGCTCGCCGTGCTCGCCATGGGCGGCGTGCTGGTGCTGCTCGCCCGGCGCCGCACCGTGCCGATCACCATCGCCTACCTGCTGCTCGGCACCGGCGGCGTCTACCTCTACTCGGTCACCCTGCTCGACATGCCCGGCGTCTTCCCGGCCTCGAACATGTTCCTGGTCTCGCTGCCGAAGATGGCGATGATCATGGTCGGCGGCGCCGGCTCGAGCGCGTTCGTCGGGGTGATCTGGAGCACACTGGGTTTCCTGCTCGCCGAAGCCACGGTGCTGCTGGCCGTGGTGCACACCCAGGTGCCGTACCGGCCCGACGTGTTCACCGTGTCCACCTACCTCGTGCTCGTCGGCGTGATGCTGCTCGACGGGTTCGCCTTCCGCGCCGGCCGCACCGCCCAGCCGGCGATCCACCGGGCCGTGCGCGACGACCAGGCCCGCCTGCTCCGCAACGACTTCTCCCACCGGGCGATCGCCCGCATGCACGACACCACCGTGGAGCAGCTCGACGCGCTGTCCCGGGCGCAGCCCGGCACGCTCCGCTCGGGCATGCGCGCCGGCATCCGTGACACCCTGCGCACCCTGAACGATTCCACCTGGCTGGAGGATGTCGACGCGCAGTCCACCGACCGGCCGACCGGCGACGACGCCTGGCTGGCAAGTGAGGTCTACCGGGCGATCGACCGGTGCCGCGACCGCGGGCTCGTGATCGCGGTCACGGGGGACCGCGTCGCGCTCGCCCGCCTCGACCCCGCCGCCGACCGGGAGCTCGGCCTGGCCGTGCGGCAGTGCCTCGTCAACGTGATCCAGCACGCCGGCATCGTGGCAGCCGAGGTGATCATCGACGCCGACGACGACAGCGTCTCGGTGATGGTGCAGGATGCCGGCCGCGGCTTCACGGAGTCGGAGAGCGGCCCCGACCGGCTCGGCCTGCGGCAGGCCGTTCGTCACCGGATCGAACAGCTCGGCGGATCCGTCGCGGTGTTCTCCCGGCCCGGCGCCGGCACGTCGGTGCTGCTCAGCGTGCCCGCGGCGCCAGCCCCCGCCGAGCGCGACGAGCAGGTTGCCCCGTGAAATTGATTCCGAGCCCGGCGGAGCGCGCGAACCGCGACCCGTCCAAGGACACCCAGCAGCGGCTCGACCCGCTCGGTGCCCTCGCCGCGTGGCCGCTCGCCCCGATCATGGCCGCGATCTCGGTCGGCAACGCCATCATCGCCACGATCCTGCAGGCCGACCAGATCCAGAGCCAGCCCCTGGCCGCGCTCGCCCTGCTCGCGATGGTCGGGGCCGGAGCCGCGCTCGTGGTCGGCGCCCTGCCGGCGCGGGCGCCGTTCGAACCCGGCATGCACCTGCTCGTCCTCGGCCTGGCCCTCTCCGCATCCGTGTTCGAGCAGGCGAGCAAGTGGGGGCACAATTCCCGGCTCCAGGACGACTTCGGCCAGCTCGGAATCGGGCTGCTGCTGCTCGCCCTCGCCCCGTACCGGCCGTGGCGCCAGATCGCCCTGTCGGGCGCCGCCGCGAGCGTCGTCGTCGGCGCGCTCGCGCTGGCGCAGTCCCAGTACCTGAGCATCATCGTGCCGCCCGGCGTGTACGCGGTCGTGGCGATGACCGTGGTGCTCGCCCCGGCCACCGCCGGCGCCGCCTATTCGCGCCGCATCGTGCGCTCGATCCTGGTCTGGCAGACGGATGCCCGCCGCGCGGACGTCGTGCGCGCGGCGGAGACCCGCGGCCAGGTGGCCCAGTCCGTCGTCGACGAGCAGATCGCGGCCCTCCGCGCCGGCGTCATCCCCCTCCTCACCGCCGTCCTGGAGCGCGGGGCGATCAGCCCGCGGGACATCGAGCGGGCCGGGGTGTTCGCCGCCGACGTCCGCCGCGCCCTCGTCGAGCAGGTCGACAGCACGTGGCTCGACGGCGTCGTCGAGCGCGAGCGCGCCACCCTCACCGAGCGCGGCCTGGCACCCCTGCTCGTCGTCTCCGACGCCGACCGCCGCGCGACCGCGTTCGGGCCCGACCAGCGCGCCGCGACCGCCGCCCTGATCGGCGCCCTCTGCGAGCTGCGGGGCTTCGACCCCGGCAGCCTGGTCGTGCAGGTCACCGGATCCGAGCGGCGGGGCCTCGGCCGCCTGCCCTACCGGGCGATCCCGGCCCGCTACAAGGAACTCCACAACCCGCGTCCCCGGGCCCCGCACGTGGACACCGTGACAGTGCAGGCCGGCGTCGACCTGCCGACCCGCCGGCTGCGCAAAGCGCTTCGGCCCTACCTCGGTGTGCTGCGGGCGGTGTTCGTGCGGGTGCGGGTCAAGGTGCGGCATCCGCTCGTGACCATTACCTTCGATGATGAGCGGGTTAACACCGACCCGGACGTCGCCGAGATCGGACAACCGCAGTAATGGCCAAACTTTACTTCCGCTACGGCGCCATGAACAGCGGCAAGAGCACCTCGATGCTGCAGGCCGCTTACAACTACGAGGAGCGCGGCCACCGCGTGCTGCTGGCCAAGCCGTCGATCGACACGAAGGGCGACATGGGCATCCTGTCGCGCCTCGGCGTCGCCCGGCGGGTGGACTTTCTGCTCACCCCCGACGCGGATGCCTTCGCCCTGTTCCAGCAACACCGCGCGCAGACCCTGGCCGAGTCGGGCCTCGACGTGAGCTCGCTGCTCGTGGACGAGGCGCAGTTCCTCACCGAAACGCAGGTCGACGACCTGCTCCGGATCGCAATCCTCGAGAACGTGCCCGTGCTGGCCTACGGCATCCGCACCGACTTCCAGACCGTCGCGTTCCCCGGCAGCCGGCGCCTGCTCGAGGTCGCGCACAGCCTGGAAGAGCTGAAGACCATCTGCCGGTGCGGGCGCAAGGCCGTCTTCAACGGCCGCCGGATCGACGGGGCGTTCGTGTTCAGCGGCGACCAGGTTGCCATCGACGGGGCCGAGGTGACGTACGAGTCGCTCTGCGGCTCCTGCTACCTCGAAGAGAGCGGCGGCGTGCTGAACAACCGCCGCCGCGAAACCCTGCGCTAAACCCTGCCCGGAACCCGTAACCCGGCGCCGGCCATCCGGTCAAAAAGAGGGCGAACCGGTTAAATGGGAAGAGGCGCTCACCGCCGAGCCTCCGCCTAAGAGCGGTGGAGCGATGCGAGCGCCCCGGCCCCCCCAGGGTTTCCCCGCCTTCAGCCTAGAGAGCCCAATAAAAGAGCAAAAGCCGTCACTTGTGGGGGCACGACCTGGTAGTAGTCTGCAGACAAGGGGGAACATCGGATGTCGCAATACCGCGTTGCCCTCATCGACGATCACGAAATCGTCGCCCACGGATTCGCCAACTTGTTCGCGACCCTCCCCGAGATCCTGGTCGTGGCGACCGTCACGACCGTGGCCGATCTCCTGGCGTCGGAGGCCGCCGCCGAGCCCATCGACCTGGTCATCCTCGACCTGCGCCTGTCCGACGGCTCCACCGTGACCGGCAATGTCGACCGGTTGCGTGCGGCGGGCGCGCAGGTGCTCGCGTTCACCGGCGGCGACGACGCCCAGCTGATGCGCTTCGCCGCCCGCAGCGGCGTGCTCGGCGTGGTGCTCAAGTCGGAGTCGGTCGGCGTGCTGCTCGACGCGGTCACCCGCGCCGCGGCGGGGGAGCCGATTGCGTCGACGGAGTGGGCCGCGGCCCTCGACGGTGACCCCGACCTGTCCGATGCGGGGCTGAGCCCGCGCGAACGCGAGGTTCTCTCGCTCTACGCCGCCGGGGCGAAGGCGCCGCTGGTGGCCTCGCACACGGGCCTGTCCGAGCTGACCGTCATCGACTACATTCGTCGGGTGCGTTCGAAGTACGAGCGGGTCGGTCGGCCCGCCAACACGAAGATCGACCTCTACATTCGTGCCCTGGAAGACGGCATCCTGCCGCTCCCCGCGCAGTCGTGACCGCAGCATCGTGACAGTACAGACGGAAGCCACGCGACCCGCGTCGCCGGACAGCCCGGATGCCGCGCCCACCGTGGCCGCGCGCCTCGCGCGTACCCCGCGTCCCGCGCCGCCGGCAACCCGGGCCCGCATCCGGCCCGCGTCGGAACGCTTGGCCCGCACGCTCTTCGCCGGCCTGGGCGTCACCGCGCTCGCCTTCGGGGCTCTGTCGGTGGACTCGTTCCTCACCCAGCGGTGGAGCCCGGCGCCGGCGCTGGCGATCGCGGCCTGGCTGGTCTTCTTCGGGGTTCCGATCCTGGTCGGTATTTCCTCGTTCTGGGCGCCCCTGCGGTTGCTGCGCGGCATCGCGATCGGCCAGAGCGTCGTCTTCTTCGCCATCATCGGGTTCTGGTTGCTGTTCCGGGCCGAGTCCCTCCCGGCGGGTGCCGACATCCCCTGGGTGATCTCATACACGGCGGGTCCGACGATGGCGGTGGCGGTCATCGCGGCCGACCGGGTGGCGTGGATCCACATGGTGGGCGTCTGCCTGGCCAGTGGGTTGCTGCGGGCGGTCACGTCGGCCGATCCGAATCCCGTTCTCGTCGGAGTGCAGGACGGCCTGTATGCGGTCCTGGCGCTGACGGTGTTCGTCGGCCTGTTCACCGTGTCGCGGCGGAGGGCGGCCAGCGTCGATGCGGCCGAAGTCTTCGCCAACGCGGATGTCGCGGAGGCGGCCGCCCGCGTCGCCCGCACGCGGGAGCGGCTCACCATCGACGCGCTCGTGCACGACGGCGTCATCTCGACGCTGCTGATGGCCGGGCACGGCCGGGTGCCGCCCCGGGTGCTCTCGAGGCACGCCGCCGACACCCTGATCCGACTCGACGCGCTGCGCGCGCCGGTTCCCGACCGGCCGGTATCGGGCGTCGAACTCGAGCGCCGCCTCGAACGGCTGGTTACCGAGCTGGCCCCGGATGCGAGCATCCGGTCGGACCTCGACGCCGACCTCCGGGTGCCCGCCGTCGCCGCCTCCGCGGTGCTCGGCGCCGTCGGCGAAGCTCTGCGCAATTCGGAGGCCGCGGCCGGGGCCGGGCACGACGGTTCCGTCGTGCGCACGGTGATCGTGCAGGCGCGGTCCGGTGGCCTCCGGGTCGAGGTGCTCGACGACGGGGTGGGCTTCGACCTCAGCGCCGTCCCGCCCGAGCGGCTGGGCATCACCGAGAGCATCCTCGGACGGATGGCACGTGTCGCCGGAGGGTCCGCAGCCGTGCGGTCCTGGCCGGGTGCCGGAACCGAGGTGGTGGTGTCGTGGACCCCGTGACCCCCGTACAATCTGTGGTCCCCGTGACGCCGCTGACCCCCGTAAGCCCTGCGGCCCCGGCGGACCCCGCGGCCCATATGACGGTGGTTGGCGCCCGGCTCGCGCCCATGGCGCGGCTGCCCCGGCGGCTGGCCCTCTTCATCACTGCGCTCTTCGTCGCGGTGCACGCCCTCCTCGCCTTCGCCGCACGCGATCCCGGGTCCAGCCTCCTGCTCACCGCAATCAGCTTCGTGTCGGTCTCGGCGGCTGCCGTGTGGCTCGGTTTGTCCCGGCCCAACCGCGTGCCGCTGCCCCGCACATTCAGCATCTTCGCGCTGTCCGCGGTAGCGGTCATCGTGACCTCGATGCACGTTTCGCCGTTGGCCCCGGGGCCCTTTGCGCACTGGCACCTGGGCGCCGTCACATTCGTGCTCGTGGTGTTCTCCGTGCGCGGCCGTCTGGGTGCATCGTGGCTCGCATACCTGGTGCTCGTGGGGATTGTGATCGTGTGGGCGATGTCGTACGGGCTCACGGCGGCTGACGGCGTGGGGCTCGTGCTTCGTCACGCGGCCACGCTGCTGGCCGCAACGCTTTTCGCCCTGGGGCTCAGGCGGTCCGCTGAAGCGCTCAAGGTGCTGCACCGTGAGCGCACCGAGCGCGCGGTGGTCGACGCGACGGCCGTGGCGGCGATCGAGGAACGCGAGGCGCACCTCGCCCGGGTAAACGGACTCGCCCGCCCCACCCTGGACCTTCTTGCCCGCTCGCACGAACTCGACGACGAGCTGCGGGCCGAATGCCTGCTCGTCGAAGCGACCCTGCGCGACGCCATGCGCGGACGAGCCTTGTTCCTCGGCCCCGTGACCCGGGCGGCGCGGGCGGCACGGATCCGCGGGGTCAAGGTGACCCTGCTCGACGACAGCGGCGACGCGCCGCCCGCCGAGCTGGCCGCCGTGGCTGCTGCCGTCGCGGGGGAGCTGAGCGTGCTTTCCTCGGGTCGCCTCACCGCCCGGGTGCTGCCCGCCGACCGGCCGGTCATCGCGACGATCGTCGTCGAGGCGACGGAACACCGGATCCTGATGGTCACGCCCGGCGGCGACATCCGCGAGGGATAACGCATCGGCGTCGACGGTTCGGTCGGCCGCCGAGTCGTGCAGCCTAGGTCCGTTCGGGCTTCGTCGTGTCGTGCCCTGCTGCCGGGTAGGTCTCGGTGGAGGGCAGGGCCTCGATGGCGGGGAGGGTGACGGGGGAGCCGAGGTGCAGGGCCGCTTTGCTGGCGAGGCGGATCGGGGTTTGGTCGGGGTCTTTCCCGGGTGGGGGAACGAGCCAGTAGGTTCCGGTTGCCTCTCGTTTGATCGTCCAGCCTTCGTTATGGAGGCGGAGATGGTCTGGTCTGCAGAGCAGGATGCCGTCGGCGATGTTGGTGAGGCCGACTTTGGCGAGCCATTCGTTGATGTGATGCGCTTCTGTCCAGGAGGGGGGTTTGTCGCAGCCGGGCCAGAGGCAGCCGCCGTCGCGGACGGCGAGGGCGAGTTTTTGGCGTTCGGTGAAGAGGCGTTTTTCCCGGCCGATGTCGACGACCTGGTCGTCGTCGAAGGCGATGGCGGTGAATCCGTCGCAGAGGTGCCGGTCGATGTCGGTTTGGGGGATCGGGTCGGGGTGGCCCTCGATCGCGCCGTGGTCGTGGAGTGCGCCGTGGTCGGTCGTGCTGCCGTTCCCGGTCGTGGTCGTCCCGTTCCCGGTCTGGCTCGTCCCGTTCCCGGTCTGGGTGCCGGGGGTGCCCCGTTGCACGACCACTCGTGCGGTGGGCCGGGAGCCGGAGAACACGGTGCCGGGGTCGGCGTTGACGGCGATGTGGATGAGTTCGATGAGGGTTTCGGCGTGGATTTGGTTGGTGCTGCGGGGGTCGTCGATGATTTTCTGGGCTCGGGCCTTTCGTTCTTTGTCGACGAAGCGGGGGCCGCCGCGGCGGGGTCCGGTGATCTGGGCGAGGACTTCGAGGAGGAAGGTGCCGTTTTCGGGGTTGAGGTCGAAGTCGCCGTGGACCATGCCGTTGGGCTTGCGCCAGGTGCGGAGGTATTGGGCGGCGCGCAGGGCGTCGGCGCGGGCGGCGATCCCGTTGGTGTCGATCTGGTCGCGGGAGTGGCGGGCGGCGGTGAACGCCTGTTCCGCGTTCAGGCCCTGGCGGGCGGCAATTCCGCGATCGGCGGCGCGGAGGTCCGTGCAGCGTTCGATCAGGGCGGTCAGGGCGTCGCGGAGCATCTCCGGGGTGACGCCGGCGGCTGGTTCGCCGAGGCCCTTGCGGAGGAAGCCGGCGGTGTCGAGGCCGATCCGGCCGGCGGTGACGGCGTCGCCGAGTGGCGCGTGCCAGGGCGCTTCGAGGGCGGCGGCCGGGAGGTCCCACTCGGGGTGTTCCGCGGCCTGGTCGGCGGCTTGTTCGGCGGCTTGTCTGGCGAGCTGTTCGGCGGCTTCGGCTTCGGCCATCATTGTGCCGACGTCCACGAGTCGGCGGGAGTCGGCTCGGGAGCCGCCGGAGAGGGACTGCACCATTGCTTCCG
>NZ_FNFU01000032.1 GCF_900101115.1 Cryobacterium psychrotolerans | reverse complement strand
CCGACCCTCGACCTCGACACCCCAGCCACCCGGCTGAACCAGCTGCTCAAGGCAGCTGAAACCACCCGCGTTGCCTAGACCGCTTGACTTTGCCGCGCAACGAAGGTGCCAAACTCACAGTTCGGCGGAGGTTAGGCGGAGGTTACCGGCCGGAACGGGCGTCGCCGGCGGCTTCGCTCACGGCTTCGCGGGCGGCTCGAAGTCGGGCGCGGAAGTCTGGACGCCGTACCTGGGCGGCTCGGTTCCGGCAGCGGAAGTCTGGACGCCGTACCTGGGCGGCTCGGCGGCCGGCGGCCCGGCGGCGGGCGGCTCCGTGCCGGCAGCCGGCGGCTCGGTTCCGGCAGCGGGCGGCTCGGTTCCGGCAGCGGGCGGCTCGGTGGGCCGGGTTGCCTCCGACGGATGCGGCGCGGCCGCGTGCGCCCCGCCATCCGCGATCCCGGCCAGCAGGTTGCGCGCCCGGTGGACCAGGCTCGGCTCGACGATGATCTGATAGTTGCTCGCGATCACCTGCATCGTCGAGGTGAAGTCGCGGCGGCGACGGTTC
Organism: Cryobacterium psychrotolerans; assembly: GCF_900101115.1. Lineage (GTDB taxonomy): Bacteria > Actinomycetota > Actinomycetes > Actinomycetales > Microbacteriaceae > Cryobacterium > Cryobacterium psychrotolerans. The sequence goes on along the minus strand of NZ_FNFU01000032.1, from coordinate 13,527 downwards.
AGCGCATAGCTGACCAGGCTGAAGAACATCCCGAAACCGGCACCGATCAGCAGCGCGGCGGCCACGAACGGCAGGCTGGAACCGGTCGGCGAGAAGATGAAGAACAGCACCCCGAAAAAGATCCCCATCCAGGCTCCGGATGCCGCTCCGGCGAGTGCGACCTTGCCGTAGGTGAGCTTGCCGGTCACCCGTTCGACGCTCTTGAGGTCGTTGCCGACGATGGAGAGCTGCTTCACCGGGAAGTCCGACACGGCGAGCTTCTCGACCGCCTGCTGCGCCTCGTTGTAGGTCTCGAAGGTGGCCAGGACCTCGCCCTTCGGCAGGACCGGGAAGAGCACCGCCGAGCGGGGGGACCAGGGGCTTTGATTACTCATGCCGCCATTGTTCCACGCTCGCAGGGATTAGCTGGTGAGTGGCCTAGATTTGTACTGTGAGTGCCACCAGAGTCTTCGTCGCCCGCCTGGCCGGATGCACCGTCTTCGACCCCGCGGGCGACCGCGTGGGCAAGGTGCGCGATGTTCTGGTGGTCTACCGAAAAAGCGACCCGCCCCGAGTCGTCGGCCTGATCGTCGAAATTCCCGGCAAGCGCCGCGTGTTCGTCTCGATCGGCCGGGTGACCAGCATGGGCTCGGGCCAGATCATCACCACCGGCCTGATCAACGTGCGCCGCTTCGAACAGCGCGGCGGCGAAGTGCGCGTCATAGCCGAGATGCTCGGCCGCAAGGTCGCCTTCGACGACGGCTCCGGTGACGCGACGGTCGAGGATGTCGCGATCGAGCAGAGCGGTCCGAGCAGCCAGGGCGACTGGGCGATCAGCCAGCTCTTCGTCCGGCGCCCCAGGACGAGCGCCTCCCCCTTCGCCAAGGGCGCGACGGCCTTCGTCACCTGGGGCGAGGTGCGCGAGAAGTCGACGGTGGGCCAGGCCCAGTCGGCCGAGCAGCTCATCGCCACGTACTCCGAGCTCAAGCCCGCCGACCTCGCGAACACGCTGCTCGACCTGCCGCGGGAGCGCATGTTCGAGGTGGCCGGCGAGCTGCCCGACGGCCGCCTCGCCGATGTGCTCGAGGAGATGCCCGAGAGCGAGCAGGTGGGCATCCTGACCCGGCTCGGCGACGCCCGCGCCGCCGAGGTTCTCGACCACATGCAGCCGGATGACGCGGCCGACCTGATCGCCCAGCTTCCGTCAGAGCGCGGCGAGCAGTTGCTCGACCTGATGGAGCCGGAGGAGGCCGACGATGTGCGCTTCCTGCTCACCTACGCCCCGGACACCGCCGGCGGACTGATGACGACCGAGCCGATCATCGTGTCGGCCGACGCCACCGTGGCCGAGGGGCTCGCGCTCATCCGTCGCCACGACCTGGCGCCCGCCCTCGGCGCGGCGATCTGCGTCACCCTGCCGCCGTACGAGCCGCCGACCGGTCGCTTCCTCGGCATGGTGCATTTCCAGCGGATGCTGCGCTACCCGCCGCACGAGCGCCTCGGCACCCTGCTCGACCTCGGCCTCGAGCCCGTCACCGCCGAAACCTCGGCGGCCGAGGTGTCGCGCATCCTCGCCAGCTACGACCTCGTGTCGGTGCCCGTCGTCGACGAGAACCACCGCCTGGTCGGTGTGGTCACGATCGACGACGTGCTCGACTATCTCCTCCCCGACGACTGGCGCAGCCACGACGGCACCGAGGAAGTGCGCCGGCGCGCCGCGGTCCGCAGCGAGCTGAAGACCGGAAGCATCCCCCTGCCCGGCGGCAAGGACAGCGGCCATGGCCAGGGCTAACCGCTCGGAGCAGCGGCTCGACGCGCCCAAGGGCCTGCGCTCCCGGGGGCTCGGAGGCTTCGGCCTCGGCCGGGGCAGCGACCGCTTCGGGCGGTTCACCGAGGCGATCGCCCGCGGAATGGGCACCCCCTGGTTCCTCCTCGGGCTGACCCTGTTCGTGACCGCCTGGGTCACCTGGAACACCCTCTCCCCCGCCCCGCTGCGCTTCGACTCCATCGAACTGGGCTTCATCGCGCTCACCCTGGTGCTCTCCCTGCAGGCCTCCTACGCCGCTCCCCTGATCCTCCTGGCGCAGAACCGACAGGACGACCGCGACCGGGTGCAGATCGAACAGGACCGGCAGCGGGCCGAACGCAACCTCGCCGACACCGAATATCTGGCGCGGGAGGTCGTCGCCCTGCGACTGGCGATGAAGGACCTCGCGTCGAAGGACTTCCTCCGGGCCGAACTGCGTTCCGTGCTGGAGAACCTCGAACAGCGTGACGAGCAGGCCCGGCGAGCGCGGCGCAGCGAAGCGGCGGAGCGGGACCGCGAGGAACGTCCCCGGGGTGAATAGCGACGCGGTCTACGCGGCGCTCGCCCGGGTGATCGACCCGGAGATCCGCAAGCCGATCACCGAGCTCGACATGGTGGAGGGCGTCACGGTCGCCGACGACGGCCGGGTGACCGTCGCGATCCGGCTGACGATCGCCGGATGCCCCGCGGCGCAGAAGATCGAACGCGATGTGCTCCGGGCCGCGGAATCCGTCGCCGGCGAAGGCCGGGCCTCGGTCGAGGTCGGCGTCATGACCCGGGAGCAGCGCCAGGCCCTGACCGAAAAGCTGCGCGGCGGCAAGGCGGCCCGCGTCACCCAGTTCGGGCCGGAGTCGCTGACCCGCGTCTACGCGATCACGAGCGGAAAGGGAGGCGTCGGCAAGTCCACGATCACCGCCAACCTGGCCGTCGCGCTGGCCGCGCAGGGCCTGCGGGTCGGCATCGTCGACGCGGATGTGCACGGGTTCTCGATCCCGGGCCTGCTCGGGCTCGTCGCCGAGCCCACGGACGGAGCCCGAACGGGCAGCGCGGTCAAGCCGACCCAGGTCGGCGACATGATCCTGCCGCCGATCGCCTACGACGTGAAGGTCATCTCGATCGCCATGTTCGTCGAGGACGCGTCGGTGGCCGTGGCCTGGCGCGGGCCGATGCTGCACCGCACGATCCAGCAGTTCCTCACCGACGTGTACTTCGGCGACCTGGACATCCTGCTGCTCGACCTGCCTCCCGGAACCGGCGACGTGGCGATCACCGTGGGCCAGCTGCTCCCCCACGCCGAGGTCATCGTCGTCACCACGCCGCAGCCGGCGGCCGCCGAGGTCGCCGAGCGCAGCGGCGTCGTCGCCCGCCAGACCGGCCAGAGCGTCTACGGCGTGATCGAGAACATGTCCGGGCTGCCGCAGCCCGACGGCACGGTGCTCGAGCTCTTCGGCTCCGGCGGCGGCGCCGAGGTCGCCAGGCGCCTCTCCTCGAACCAGGAAGCGCCCGTGCCCCTGCTCGCGCAGGTGCCGCTCAGCGTGCCCCTGCGTTCCGGCGGCGACCGGGGCGTGCCGGTCGTGCTCGGCGACCCCGCCGATCCCGCCGCCATAGCCATTCGCGCGGTGGCCGAGCGGCTCGCCACCCGGGGCCGGGGACTCTCCGGCCGCAGCCTGGGCATCTCGCCGAAATAGCAGCCCGCCCGAGAAGACGGATGCCGCTCGCCGCGGAGGCCGAGCAACCGCTGCGCGCGTCCACCGGCGGGGCTACGCTGGCGCCAGGTCGGCCGACCCGTGCCGACGGAAGCGAGGACATCCGCATGTTCACCCTGCACATCGAACACACCGTGACCGGCTACGACGCGTGGAAGCGTATGTTCGACGCGGATCCCGTCGACCGGAAAGGCTCGGGCGTCACCGCGTACCGGGTCAGGCGGCCCGTCGGTGACACCGGGACGGTGATGGTCGAACTCGACTTCGACTCCCGCGAGGCCGGAGAACGGATGGGCGCGGCGCTCGATGAGCTGTGGAAGGGCCCGGCTGCCGCGATCACGATCAACCCGCACTCGAGGCTCACCGAGACGGTCGAAACCGCCACGCTCTGAGAACCGTCCGGGGCGCCATCCGGCGGGCGGGCCGCTCGCCCCTAGACTGGCCCGCATGCCTGCCACCACGCTTGATCGACCGCTGATCACCGACCTCGACCGCGACATCGCCTCCACCTCGGGGACAACCGTCGACGTGATCGCCCCGTTCAGCGGCGAGGTGCTGCACCGGCTGCCGGTGAGCACCCACGACGACGTCAGCGAGGCGTATTCGAGCGCCCGGCTGGCCCAGCTGGCCTGGGCCAGGGTCGGGTTCGCCCGCCGCCGGGCGATCCTGCTGCGCGCACACGACCTCGTCCTCAAACGCCGGGAGCTCCTGCTCGACGCGGTGCAGACCGAGACGGGGAAGACCCGCGGCCAGGCCTTCGAGGAGGTCTTCCAGGCCGCCAGCATCACCCGGTACAACGCGCTCTCCGCCCGCACCGTGTTGCGCGGCGGGCGCCGCCGGGCCGCCATCCCCCTCGTGGTCGGCACCCGTGTGCAGTTCCGGCCCAAGGGCGTCGTCGGGGTCATCACGCCGTGGAACTTCCCGCTCAGCCTCGCTGCGATGGACGTCGTCCCCGCCCTGGCCGCCGGCTGCGCAGTGGTGCAGAAGGCCGACAGCCAGGGCGCACTGAGCATCCTCGCGTTGCGGCGAGCGTTCATCGACGCCGGGGTCCCCGCCGCCCTCTGGGCGGTCGTCACGGGTGACGGCGCCGAGATCGGCGGCGCCGTGACGAACCAGGCGGACTACATCTGCTTCACCGGTTCAACGGCGACCGGCAGGCGCGTCGCGGTGCAGGCGGCCGAGAACCTGATCGGTGTGTCGCTCGAACTCGGCGGCAACAACCCGCTGATCGTGCTCGACGACGTCGACCCGGCGAAGGCCGCGGCGGATGCCGCCTACGCCTGTTTTTCCTCGATGGGCCAGCTCTGCGTGTCCATCGAGCGCATCTACGTCGAGCGCGGCGTGGCCGCGGACTTCCTGCGCGAGTTCGTGGTCCGGACGGAGTCGCTGATCCTCGGCGCCGGGTTCGACTACACCGCCGACGTGGGATCCCTCACCAGCCAGGCCCAGCTCGAGCGGGTGACCGCGCATGTGCAGGATGCCCTCGCCAAGGGCGCGACGCTCGAGGCCGGCGGGCGGGCGCGCCCCGACATCGGACCGCTCTTCTTCGAACCGACCGTGCTCAGCGGGGTCACCCCCGACATGCACTGCTACGCGAACGAAACCTTCGGTCCGGTCGTGGCCGTGTCGGTCGTCGACTCCGAGCAGGAGGCAATCCTCGTGGCCAATGACAGCGAGTTCGGGCTCAACGCATCGGTGTTCTCCGGTTCGACCGGCCGCGGGCTCCGCGTGGCGTCCGCCATGGAGGCCGGCAGCGTCAATGTCAACGAGGGCTACCGGGGATCGTTTTCCTCGGTCGACGCTCCGATGGGCGGGGTCAAGCACTCGGGCCTGGGCCGGCGCAACGGCCCGGAAGGCCTGCTCCGGTTCGTCGACGCGACCACGGTTTCGCACGCGACCGGCCTGCTCCAGCTGCCCCGGCTCGGCCGCGAGTTCGCCCGGCTGGCCGGTCCGCTGTTGCTGCTCGCGGTCGTGCTCAAGGCCATCCGCCGCCGCTGACCCGTCCACCTTGACAGTTCCGGTCGACTTTGACCGGCGCACCAGCCGAATTCGACCGGAACCGTCAATCTCGGCGGCTCTAGGTGGCTTCGGTGTCGAAGGGGGCCGGGGCGGAGGGCGTGAGGGCGGCGTTCTCCCTGGCGCGCTTCCGCTGCAGGTAGGCGCTGTCCGGGTTGGGAGCGGCGCGCGAAACCGTGGCCGTCACCTCTTTCTCGGGGGCGTCGTCGACGAGCGCCTCCCGGATGATCCGGCGCGGGTCGTACTGGCGCGGGTCGAGTTTCTTCCAGTCCAGATCGTCGAACTCCGGGCCCATTTCGTCGCGCATGCGGTCCTTGGCCCCGTTGGCCATGTCCCGAAGCTGACGCGCGAGGCGGCCCAATTGCGCCGCGTAATGCGGGAGCCGCTCCGGCCCGAGCAGGAACACGGCGATGATCCCGATCAGGAGAAGTTTCTCGAAGGTCAGACCGAACATTTATTCAGAATAACCCTCGGCGGGGCATCCCCGGACCAGCCGAGGCTCCCACGTAGTCTTGATGCACCCCCCTACTGGAGTTGTGCCGTGACTGACATTGAACTGAACTGGAAATTCTCCGACGACCTGGTCGTGGAAAGCGATGCGCTTTCCAAGGCGAGGCAGCAGTCCCATGAGCTCGGCATCGACGCGATCGCGCCCTCGGTGGGCGCCCAGACCGCCGTGATCGCCGCGGCGACCGGCGCGCGGAGCATCCTCGAGGTGGGCACGGGAGCCGGCGTCTCCGGCATCTGGCTGCTCACCGGTGCCCCGGGCGCGACGCTGACCTCCATCGACACGGAGATCGACCACCAGCAGCATGCCAGGGCGAACTTCATCGAGGCGGGGATCCCCGCCAACCGGGTGCGCCTGATCACCGGCAAGGCGGCCGACGTGCTGCCTCGGATGAACGAGAGTTCCTACGACATTGTCTTCGTCGACGCCGACCCGCAGTCCGTCATCGAATACGTTGAGCACGCCCTCCGCCTGGCCAGGCCAGGCGGAACCGTGCTCGTGGCCCACGCCCTCTGGCGCGGACGGGTGGCGAACCCGACCCAGCGCGACGACCTGGCAACCGGGTTCCGCACCCTGCTGACCGAGATCGCGTCCTCCCGGGCCGTCATCAGCGCCCTCTCCCCCGTCGGGGACGGGCTGCTGCAGATCACCAAGCTGCGCGCCTGACGAAGCGCGCATCACGTTAAACGGAGTTCGGCCGCACGGCAGAGCCGCGCGGCCGAACATCCGTGGTGCAATCAACCGGGCCTAGACGGCCGAACTGACCACCCCGGCAAGTGCGTCGTGAAGCTCCTTCGCTTCGGCGTCGTTCACGGAGACGACAAGTCGGCCTCCGCCTTCAAGCGGTACCCGCACAATAATCAGGCGGCCCTCTTTGACGGCCTCCATAGGCCCATCCCCGGTCCGTGGCTTCATGGCAGCCATGAACTCCCCTTTCATTCAATTCCTCTGAACTTCCATTATCGTCTATCGGGCCCCGAAGACTGTAATTAGGGGGGTGTCCAGTCGGCGCCGTCGACCCTCCAGCAGATCAGGAGCCAGCCCCACTGGCCGGCAACGCAGAGCAGAACGACCCCGGCCCGGTACAGCCGACTCCGAGGCTGGGCCACCGCGCCGAGCAGGGGGAACAGCGGCACGAGCAACCGGAAGGTGCTCGACTGCGGGAAGAACACGGCGAACAGGTAGAGCGCATAGCCGGCCACCCAGAACCTCAGGTCCACGCCGAGCCGCCGGACGGCCGGCGTGAACATGACCATCGTGAAGGCCAGGATCAGCGCTAGCACGGCGACGATGCCCAGCGGCATCCCGAGCCACCAGACGCCGCTCTGGAACCAGGCGGTGAACGGAACGAGCTCCTGGTAGCCGATATACGGCGCCCGCCAGGCCAGCTCCGTGTCGGTGTACGCCGTGAGCGACCCGGTGACCGCCCACGCCGCGAGCGGCCAGGCGAGGCCCATGATCCCGCTGAACACGGCGACGGATGCCGACAGCACCCGTTCCCGGGGCGGGAACGGGTCCCGGCCCCTCGTGATCCAGCGGTACGCCACGTGCAGCGCGAGGGCGAGCGCGAAGGCGAGGCCGCTCGGGCGGGTCAGCGCCATCACGGCGATCACCGGGAACAACGCCGCGTAGCGCCGCTCGAGCAGGAGGTAGAGCGCCAGGGTGAGGAAGAACAGGTACATCGATTCCGCGTAGCCGAACTGCAGGATCGGGGAGAGCGGGGCGACGCAGAACAGCACGACCGAGAACAGCGCGGTCCCGTGGTCCAGCACCCGGCGCATCAGCCGGTAGAACAGCAGGGCCGAGCCGAGGCTGAAGGCCACCGACACGAATACGGCGACGGGAGCCCATCCCGCACCGCTGGCCTCCATCAGCAGCCGCACGGCGGCCGGATACCCGGGCATGAACGCCCAGGCGTTCTCCGCCACCTGGCCCTCCGGCGTGACCGGCAGCACCGGAGGGTAGCCGCCGATCGCGACGATATTGTACCAGCGGCCGTCCCACATGTTCGCGAAGTCGGCGTAGCGCGGCCGGGCGCCCGTCCACGCGTTGGCCTCCTGCAGGTTCGCCATCGCGAGCACGAGCGATGTCGTCACCAGCCGGGACGCGGCCCAGACGAAGGCGACCTTCGCCCACCACGGAGTGAGCCGGTACCGGGCCCGCCACCGCGCGGGGATTCGCGTCTGGGCGGCGGTGGCGGACATCGCGGGCCCTTAGTCGGTGGAGGCGGTCAACCAGGAACGGAGGCCGTCTTCGCACTCCGTGATCTGCCGCAGGGCAACCCGTTCGTCATCCGCGTGGGCCTTGAGCGGGTCGCCAGGACCGTAGTTGACGGCGGGGATCCCGAGGGCGGAGAAGCGCGCGACATCCGTCCAGCCGTACTTGGGCCGGGGTTCCGCGCCGACGGCGGCGAGGAACTGTTTGGCGAGCGGGGCGTCGAGCCCGGGGCGGGCTCCGGCGGCGGAGTCCACGACGGTGATGTCATAGCCGGGGAACAGCTCGTGCACGTGCGCCAGCGCCTCCTCGACCGAGCGGCTGGGGGCGAACCGGTAGTTGATGTGCACCATGCACTCGTCGGGGATGACGTTCCCGGCGATACCCCCGGTGATGCCGACGGCGTTGAGGCCCTCGCGGTAGACCAGTCCCTCGACCTCCACCGCGCGGGGCTCGTAGTTCGCGAGCGTGTCGAGAATGGGGGTGACCTTGTGGATGGCGTTCTCGCCCACCCAGCTGCGCGCCGAATGCGCGCGCAGGCCGAACGTGCGGATTTCAACGCGCAGGTTCCCGTTGCAACCGCCTTCGACCTGGCTGTTGCTCGGTTCGCCGAGGATCGCGAAGTCCCCCTCGAACAGATCGGGCCGATTGCGGGCGAGCCGGCCGAGGCCATTGAGCGCGTCCGAAACCTCCTCGTGGTCGTACCACATCCAGGTCAGGTCGACGATGGGGTCGGTGAGCTCCGCGGCGAGCTTGAGCTGCACGGCGACGCCGGCCTTCATATCGACGGTGCCGCGACCCCACAGATAATCCACGCCGTCGACGGTTTCGAACCTGGTCGGCAGGTTGTTGTTCAGCGGCACGGTGTCGATGTGGCCGGCGATCACGACGCGCTGGGCCCGGCCGAGGTTGGTGCGGGCGACGATGGTGTCGCCGTCCCTGATGATTTCGAGGTGGCCGAGGCCGCTGAGCGTACGCTCGATGGCGTCGGCCAGTCCGGTCTCGTTACCGGACACCGACTCCATGTCGCAGATTTCACGCGTGATGTCGATGGATGATGCGGCGAGGTTCAGGGCCGCGGGGATCTGAGGCACGGGAGTGAGAGGCACCCTACTAATCTAGAGCCATGGTCACGCCGCTCCCGTCAAACGCCCCCGCACCGACGCATGGCTGGGGGTACGGGCTGGCCACGGTTTCCGGCAACGGAACCGTGCTGGACACGTGGTTCCCGGCCCCCGGTCTCGGCCGGCTGCCGGCCGGACGCGACCGCTGGATCGTGCCCGCCGAACTCGAAGCGGCCGCCGGCGACGACACACGGCGTAACGTTTCCTTGGAAGCCGTCACCGTGGAAATCGACCTGCAGGAGCCGCCGGCCGGCACCTCGGACGCGTACCTGCGCCTGCACCTCCTCTCCCACCTGCTCGTGCTCCCCAACAGCATCAACCTCGACGGCATCTTCGGCCATCTCCCCACCGTCGTCTGGACCAACGCCGGGCCGGTGCACCCGGCCGACTACGACCGGTTGCGCCCCTCGCTCCAGCGCCTGGGCATCCAGCCGACCGGGATCGACAAGTTCCCGATGCTGCTGGGCTACGTCACGCCGGACCGGGTGCGGATCGCGGATGCCTCCCGCGTGCGGCTGGGCGCCTACCTGTCCCCCGGGACCACCGTCATGCACGAAGGCTTCGTCAACTTCAACGCCGGAACCCTCGGCTCCTCAATGGTCGAGGGCCGAATCTCCCAGGGCGTTGTCGTGGGCGACGGTGCGGACATCGGCGGCGGCGCCTCGATCATGGGCACCCTCTCCGGCGGGGGCACCCAGCGGGTGTCGATCGGGCAGCGCGCCCTGCTCGGCGCGAACTCCGGCGTCGGCATCGCCATCGGCGACGACACGGTCGTCGAGGCCGGCCTCTACGTCACTGCCGGCACCAAGGTCGTGCTCGTCGGCGAGGCCCGCACTGCGGACGGCGCACCCCGCACGGTGAAGGCCGTCGAGTTGTCCGGCGTGGCCGGCCTGCTCTTCCGCCGCAACTCGCTCACCGGTGCGGTCGAGGTGCTGCGCAGGGACGGAACCGGCGTCGTGCTCAACGAGGCGCTGCACGCCTGACAATGCTCGGTGACACCAGGCTTCGACAACGCGGCGCTTCGGTAACGCTGCGCTTCGGTAACACAACGCGGAGTCGCGCCGCCGGAAGACGCCCCAGCCGATAGCATCCGTGTAGCAGGACCAGCGGGATGCGCAGCATCCGTCGACCTGTCCGGATTCGATCACAGGGGAGTGACGTGGGTACCGACGCACCGCGCAGCAGGCGCCACCGCAGGGCCCGTACGCTCCTCGCCCTGCTCGGCATCGTGCTGAGCCTGGCGCTTGTGGCCGCGGGCCTCGGCGTGTGGACGGTCATGCGGTCCTTCCCGACGCTGTCCGGCGAGGTGGCTCTTCCGGGGCTCGACGCCGACGCCACCGTGTACCGCGACGACGCCGGCATCCCGCAGATCGTCGCGAAGACGTCGAAGGACCTCTTCATGGCGGAGGGGTACGTGCACGCCCAGGACCGCTTCTGGGAGATGGACTTCCGTCGGCACGTGACCGCCGGGCGTCTCTCGGAGCTGTTCGGGGAGAGCCAGGTCGGCACGGACACCTTCATCCGTACCCTCGGCTGGCGGGCCGTTGCCGAGCAGGAGGTCGCGCTGCTCGACCCGGTCACGCTCGGGTACTACCAGGCCTACGCCGACGGCGTCAACGCCTACCTGGCCACCCACCAGGGCACCGACATCTCCCTCGAGTACGCGGTGCTGGGACTGCAGAACGCCGGCTACGAGCCCGAACGGTGGACGCCGGCCGACTCGGTCGCCTGGCTCAAGGCAATGGCCTGGGACCTCCGCTCAAACCTCGACGACGAAATCGACCGGGCGACGCTCGCGGCGACGCTCACCCCCGAGGAGGTCTCCGAGCTGCACCCGGCCTACCCCTATGCCACCCACCCGACCATCGTGGACGGCATGCCGCCGACCGCGTCGGCCGTCACCGCGGCAGCGCCCGCCGCGAGCGAGGCGCTCGAGAGCACCGCCCTCGCCTCCCCCCTCGACGACCTGCGCACCGCGCTGGCCTCCGTGCCCGAGTTGCTCGGCCCGGCCGGCGGGGAAATCGGCTCGAACTCCTGGGTGGTCTCCGGCGAGCACACCGACACGGGCGAGCCCATCCTCGCCAACGACCCTCACCTCGGCCCGGTCATGCCCTCGGTCTGGTACCAGGTCGGCCTTCGCTGCGAAACCGTCAGCGCCGACTGCCCGTTCGACCTCGCCGGTTACGGGTTCACCGGCATGCCGGGGATCATCATCGGCCACAACGCCCGGGTCGCGTGGGGCTTCACCAACCTCGGGCCGGATGTCGCCGATCTCTACCTCGAGAAGGTGACCGGCGACAGCTACGAGTACGACGGCGCGGAGAAGCCGCTGATCGTGCGCAACGAGAAGATCACCGTCGCCGGGGGGCCTTCGGTGAAGATCGAGATCCATTCGACCGAGCACGGCCCGATCGTGAGCGGCCTCGAGGGGACCGCGTTCCCGGGGATCGCGAGCGACTACCCGGTCGCCGCCGGCCTGCCGGCCAGTCCCGCGCCGGCAGCCCCCGCCGCGCCCGCCGCCGGCGGCGCCGCAGCCCCCGCAGCGGCAGCCCCCGCCGGCGAGTACCAGCTCGCGCTGCAGTGGACGGCGCTGACGCCGGGCCGAACGGCCACCGCCATCTTCGCCCTCAACGCGGCGACCGATTGGGAGAGCTTCCGCGCTGCGGCCGAACTCTTCGAGGTGCCCTCGCAGAACCTTCTCTACGCCGACGTGGACGGCAACATCGGCTACCAGGCTCCCGGCCTCATCCCGATTCGGAAGAAGGGCGACGGCACGGTGCCGGTGCCCGGTTGGACGAGCGACTACGGCTGGACGGGGTTCATCCCCTACGAGGCGCTGCCGACGACGTTCAACCCGCCCAGCGGACTCATCGTCACCGCGAACAACGCGCCGGTCGGGGCGAACTACCCGCACCTGATCACCGCGGACTGGGACCTGGGCTACCGTGCGAACGAGATCACCTCGCGCCTGCAGGGCATGATCGAGGACGGGAAGCCGGTCACCACCGACACCATGAGCGAGATCCAGGCGGACAACTTCAGCGCGGCCGCGGCGACCCTGGTCCCCCTGTTGCAGGACGTGCGGGTCTCCGGCGCGGCGCGTGAGGCCCAGGCGCTGTTCGACGACTGGGACTTCCAGGTAGATGCGGACAGCGCGGCCGCGGCCTACTTCAACATCGTCTGGCGCAACCTGCTGGTCAACATGTTCGACCACAAGTTGCCGGACGGGCTGGGGCTGACCGGCGGCGACCGGGCGTTCTCGATTGTGGAATCCCTGCTCGACCAGCCCGATTCCGACTGGTGGGTCAACGATCGGATCGGCGCCGTCGGACGCGACAGCATGCTCAGCAAGGTGCTGACCCGCGCCGCCGCAGAGGGCGCCGACCTAATGGGCGCGGATGCCTCCGCCTGGGAGTGGGGCAAGCTGCACACGCTCGAGCTCAAGAACGCCAGCTTCGGCGAGTCGGGCGTTGCCCCGATCGAGTGGCTGTTCAACCGGGGCCCGTACGAGCTCGCGGGCGGCTCATCCGTCGTCAACGCCGTCGGCTGGGATGCCTCGGTCGGCTACACCGTCGACTGGGTGCCGTCGATGCGGCAGGTGATCAGCCTCGCCGACTGGGACGACTCAACCTGGCTGAACCTGACCGGCGAGTCCGGGCACGCGTTCCACCCGAATTACGTCGACCAGATGCCGCTCTGGCAGCGCCACGAGACCCGCCCCTGGCTGTTCAGCCTGGCCGCCGTGAAGAAGTCCGCGCAAGACACCCTGCACCTGCGCGCCGCCCGCAACGACTGACCCTCTCGCCGAACTGTGAGTTTGGCACCTTCCCGGGCCGGCAAAGTCAAGCGGTCTAGGCAACGCGGGTGGTTTCAGCTGCCTTGAGCAGCTGGTTCAGCCGGGTGGCTGGGGTGTCGAGGTCGAGGGTCGGTCGGGGACGCCGGTTGAGGGTCGCAGCGACTCGGCGGAGATCGTCGGCGCTGTGGGCTGAGAGGTTCGAGCCCTTCTCGAACCAGAACCGCAGGAGCCGGTTGGTGTTCTCGTTGCTGCCGCGCTGCCAGGGCGAGCGCGGGTCGCAGAAGAAGAGTTTCGTGTCCAGGGCGACCTGGATGCGGGCGTAGTCGGCGAGCTCGGTGCCGCGGTCCCAGGTGATGGAGCGCCGCAGGTGACCCGGG
>NZ_FNFU01000034.1 GCF_900101115.1 Cryobacterium psychrotolerans | reverse complement strand
TGCGCTCCGACAAGACGGCCCGCAACTACCAAGCCGGTATCACCCTTGCCGCCACGTTGATCTGGATCAACACCGACTTATTCAACACGGCCTAGCAGGCACAGCGGTTAGCAGGCACAGCAGCGCCCTCTACTCTGTATCCATGAGGATCAATGCTTTCTCCGATGTGTGCCTGCGCATCGTCATGCTCCTCTCCGCCGCCCCGGAATCCGCGCTGGAGACCACCAGACACATCGCGACGCAGGTCGGCACACCGTACAACCACGTCAGCAAGGCCATCATCAAGCTTCGCGAGCTGGGGCTGGTCGAGGCCGTGCGCGGACGCGCCGGCGGAGTGCGGATCAGCGACGCGGGACGCCGGGCCACGGTCGGCTGGGTCCTGCGGCAGCTCGACACCCGCGCCGACCTCGCCGACTGCGAAACGCCCGACGGCGTCTGCCCGCTCATCGACGGCTGCGGCCTGCGGACGGCGCTGCGACGCGCCCGGGAAGCCTTCTACGCCGCACTCGACGACATTGTGATTTCCTCGCTCCCCCGGAACCGGTCGAACCAGCCGGTTTCCCTGACCCTGGGCCTCCGCCCACCGGGCTGAGCGCCTCACTTCCCCCCGTCCAATGCAGCGGGAAACGGGCCCTCGTCCGTATATAAGTATTTCAAATGCTACTTTGGGGAGACACCCAGAAACAAAGGAGACCGCATGCTCTCGACCCAGTCCCTCCCCCTCATCGAAGCCACTCTCCCCCTCGTGGGCGAGCGTATTCAGGCGATTGCGAAGAACTTCTACGCCCGGATGTTCGCCGCCCACCCGGAACTCTTCGACGGGCTCTTCAGCCGCTCGAACCAGAAGAACGGGTCGCAGCAGCAGGCTCTGGCCGGCAGCATCGCCGTCTTCGCGACCTACCTGGTGAACAACCCGGACACCACCCCGGAGGCCATGCTCTCCCGCATCGCCCACAAGCACGTCTCCCTGGACATCCAGCCCGAGCAGTACGACGTCGTCTATAAGTACCTCTTCGAGGCCATCGCCGACGAACTGAGCGACGTGATCACCGCCGAAATCGCCGGCGCCTGGACCGAGGTCTACTGGCTCATGGCCCACGCCCTGATCAAGTTGGAGAAGGGCCTGTACGCCGGCGCCGCCAACGACAAGCCGCTGGCTCCGTGGACCGTCATCGGCAAGGATGCCGCGGGCACCGACGCGTTGACCTTCACTCTCGAGCCGGCCGACGACACGCCCGTTTCGCCCGCCCTGCCCGGCCAGTACGTGAGCGTCACCGTGGGGATGCCGGACGGCATCCGCCAGGTGCGCCAGTACTCGCTCTCGGCCGGAACGGCTACGACCCGGGTCTTCACCACCAAGCTGGACGCCGACGGCGAGGTCTCCCCCGCCCTGCACCGCGACGTGCAGATCGGCGACACCCTGATCCTGTCCAACCCGTGCGGAGACATCACCCTCACCGAGGGTGACACCCCGCTGATCCTGGCCTCGGCCGGCATCGGCTGCACTCCCAGCGCGTCGATCCTGCGGTCGCTCGTCGAGAGCGATTCCAAGCGCGAGGTGATCGTGCTGCACGCCGAGAGCACCCTCGAGCGCTGGGCCCTGCGGGACCAGATGAACGAGGATGTCGCACTCCTGGAGGCCGCCGAGCTGGAACTGTGGCTCGAGATCCCGAGCGACGGCGCCCACGAGGGCTTCATGTCCCTCGATGGCGTGACGATCCCCGAGAACGCGTCGGTCTACCTCTGCGGCCCACTGCCGTTCATGCGCAGCCTCCGCTCGCAGGCGCTGAAGTCCGGCGTGCCGGCCGAGCGCATTCACTACGAGATCTTCGGCCCTGACCTCTGGCTCGCGAGCGTCTAACCCACTGCCGGTTCGACGACATCGGAACGATGCGCGGGTGGTGCGCCGCTGCGCGGCAGTTGCGCCACCCGCGCAACGGCGTACTACCCGCGCAGCTCGAAATCTCCGGCCGGGCACACGTCAGCCGTCGCCGTCCCACTCGGTCCCCTCGAGGTCGCCGCGCAACGTGCCGGTAGCCTCGTCGACGGCTTCCCCGACGGTGCGTGCGAACCGCTCGGGCGGAAACCGCCGGGTCAGCCCGTAGTCGCGCAAATGGTCCTTCACCGGACCCTTCATCTCGGCGAAGATGAGCGTGATGCCACGGGACGCGAGAAAATCGTCGAGTTCGAGCAGTTCCTCTACGGCCGTCGTGTCGATGTCGGTAATGGGCTCGGCCGCGAGGATGACCGTGTGCACGTCGCTGTCCGCCGCGGTGACCGTGGCTCGCACGTAATCGTCGAAGATCCCCCCGTTGGCGAAGAACAGCGGCGCGTCGAAGCGCACGATCACAATGCCGGGCAGCCGTTCGCCCTCCGGGTGCCGCGCCAGGTCGTGGTACCCCCGGATGCCCCTGATCCGGCCGAGCTCGGCCCGGTACGGCCGCCAGGCATGGCTGACGAAGGCCCCGAGCGACAGCACGATCGCGACGCCGATCCCCTCGATCACGCCGAACACCAGCACGCCGAGGAAGGCCGCGAGTGACAGGAACGCATCGACCTTGTTCATCCGCACGAGCGCGAAGAATCCCTTCACGTCGATCAGCCCGGCGGCGGCGACCATGACGACAGCCGCGATGGCGGCCGACGGCAGGTAGCCGGTGAGGCCGGGGGTGAGCAGCATGAATACCACCATGAGCCCGGCCCCGACCACCCCGGTGAGTTGGGAGCGTGACCCCGCCTTCTCTGCGACGGGCGTGCGCGACGATGACGCCGAGATGGGGAAGCCGCCCAGCAGCCCGCCGGCGATATTCGACGTCCCGATGGCGGCCATTTCCCGGCTCCCGTTGACGTTCTCACCGCGGCGGGCCGCGAACGTGCGAGAGAGCACGGCGGTGTCGGCGAACGCGATCAGCGCGATCCCCAGGGCCGGGACAACCAGCGCCGCGACATCCGCCCACGCCAGGCCGCCGAACGCCGGCGCCGGGAGCCCGCCGGGAAGCGCCCCGACGACGGGCAGGGTCTCCTGCAGACCGAGAATGGCCGTCAGCGCCGTTGCGAGCACGACCGCCGCCAGGATCCCGGGGATGCGCGTCTTTCGCCAGGACAGCACGAGGATGACGGCCAGCGAACCGAGGCCGAAGTACAGCGCGGTCGGGTTGACCCGGCCGTCGGCGATACCGGAGACGATGGCGGTCACGTCGCGAAACGGCGACTTTGACGCGACGGAGAAGCCGAGGAACGCCGGCAGCTGCGACACGATCACGAGCAGGGCGAGCGCGTTGAGGTAGCCCACCCGGATGGGCTTCGACAGCAGGTCGGTGACGAAGCCGAGACGCAGGACTCCGCCGAGCATCAGGATCAGGCCGACCATGATCGCCAGGAGCCCTGCCAGGGCGACGGCGCGCACGTCGTCGCCGAGGGCGAGGGGCAGGATCACCGCCGCGATGATCGGCGCCAGGGCCGAATCGGGGCCGAGCACCAGCACCCGCGACGGCCCGAACAGGGCATAGGCGAGCAGGGGGATGATCGTGGCGTACAGGCCAGTCTCGGGCGGGAGCCCCGCGACTTCGGCGTAACCGATACCGACCGGGATGAGCAGCGCGGTGAGCACGAGCCCCGCGCGGAGATCGGGCAGCAACCAGGCGCGCCGGTAGAGAAGGGCCGTGTCGACCCCTGGCAGCACTTTCCGCAGCCACGTCTCGGTCATTCGGCTCGTCTCACGGCCTCTATCTTGGCCCATGGCGGGGGCCGCGTGTGTACCGTCGGCCTCAAAGCCCTGGCTGTCGGGGTGCGCCGGAGCTAGGCTCAGGTCAGGCTCCGCGCGTGCGCCACTTCAGTCCGGGTAGGGAACGATGAATCAGACACCATCCGCATCGCCGCGACGGGGCCCGGGCCTCGGCTGGATCTGGGGAGCGCTGGGCGGGGGCGCGCTCGGCTTCGGCGTGGGATACACCTTCTACGTGCTGATCACGCCGGTGCTGGAAGCGAGTACCGGCCTCGGCAGGGAACTGCAGGGGCTCTCGTGGAACCTCGTGCCCTTGCTCACGCTGGCCGGAGCGGTCCTCGGCGGGTTGCTGGTGAGCCGTCGCCGGCGGCGGTGAGCGCGAGTGAGGTGAGCGCGAAAAAATAGGGCCACCCCATCGGGCGGCCCTATTTGCTTCTCAACACTGTGCTTCTCAACACTGTGCTTCTCAACACTGTGCCTATCAACTGCGTGTGACAGCCCACCGATGGTGGAGGTTAGTGTCACATCTGCTTGTCTCCCGGTGGGATGTGTATCACTCTCAGGCGGAAATCAGGCGGGCACGTGCCGTGATTCTCGATAGGAGCGTATCCCGCCCGACTGGCCTTACGCCTGCAGACCCGCGGCTATCGCTGGAAGGTCATCGGGGTTCCAGACTTGCTGAGCGATCGCCTGATACAGCTGGCCACGTTCAAGGACGGAACTAGCCTTGAACTCGTCATACGGGTGAAAGTCCAAGCCATTCTCGTGGACGAACCGAACGAACCCAGGGTTCCGCTCGTAGCACTGAGGGTGGAGGGAGCGAGCGAGTAAATTCTGTGAGAGGTAGTGCGGCAACTTCTTCTCGTAGGGCAGGTCGCCAAAGCTTGCGTTGAAACTCTTCGGCAAGAGGAGTAGGTCTCCGATGAGATTGCGGTGCTCGGCAAAGTCGTATGCGTGCTCGAATTCGCCAAGATGCCTCTCTGGATGATCTGCCCAAATGTGCTCGACTTCGTAGCGCGTAGTCATCTGGTTTGTCATCTCTAAGTAGCGCGATGGCTCTCCAGATTGCACGCCCACGTAGTCAGTTATCCGAGCCAGAATCCGATGCAGCTGAAGGCGATTCTGCTGGTGAAGCTTGAGTCGATCGAGACTCGCAAAGGTTTCTGATTCCTTCGACAGAGCGCCGTGCAAGTGCGCAGCCAGCTCGTCGACGCCCATGCCTCGGATATCGCGCATGACCAGGAACATCGCGTACTGCATCGTGGAATAAGCGATACTGCGGTTGTTCCACAGCCGCCAGGCAAGGAGGATGTCCACGTATCGTGACACGAGCATCAGCTTGGTGGAGATTTCCGTCGGGGTGTCTTGTGGCCGGAGCGGGGCCATCAAGAGCTGGAACTGGAGGGTGAATCCGTTGTCGCTGTTGAAGCCGATGTACGGAAGGTCTGGCTTAGGGTCACGAGATGTGGATGCGATTGAGATCCGGATGAACTGCTTCGAATAGAAATCGAAGTCTCGCTGCACAAAGGTCCCGAACTCGGCACGACTGGTGAGCCCGACGAGCTCAGCGTCCCGGCGCAACCAGCGGTGAAACTCCGTCCCGATCTTGTCGTAATCCTCCGGGATCGCATCCCGCTTGCGCTCTCGAATCTTCTTCGCGTATTGACTCCGGAACCACGTCTTGAAGAAGTCCGCGTCTGCTTCTTTGCCGAGATCCGCCAGCCCGGCCAGGCGCGACTTCCACAAATCGCCTGCAGCGATTCGAGCGGGCCCTTCACCGATGTTCGCTAGTAGGTAGCCTTTCAGCATGTCGGACGGCGTGAGATTCAGGCCCCGATCATTCATTGTCTCGAAGATTGAGTAGGCGTCGTCGTCGTCGTAGGCCGTGATTTGAACGATTTGGACGCAGTGCTGCAGCCAGTCAATGAATAACGGGAGCGCGTCTCCGCGGAGTTCGTTGGGGAACAGCTCTTCGATGTCCGCGAATCGATTCCAGATCGCCTCGACTGACTCGCTCGCTCCTTCCGGGTCGAAGGACGCATCTTCATACAGTGAGCGCATGCAGGGTTCGCGTTCGGCCACGTCCAAGTTGAATGACTCTATCCCCCACGCTTCGGAGTAGATGAGCTCGTCGATATTGACTCTGGCCGGCATTCCAGCTTGCAGTCGACGCAAATACATCAGAAGCAGAGTCAGGCTCGTGAGACGCTGCTGCCCATCCACGATGAACCGCGTGCCTTCTTTGTCACTAACGACGATGGAACCCAGAAAATAGTGGGGATACGCCAACACCGATTCTCGGGTGTGCGTGACGTCATAAGCCTGGGAAAATCGTGCGGTGAGATCGGCTATCAGCTCCGCAATCTGCTTGGTCTTCCATTTGTACTCGCGCTGGTAGTAGTCGATGGAGTACTTATTGCCCTTGAGCACCGCTCGTATGCTGTAGGCGAAGGCATCTATCTTCTTCTTCATTCCTTGTTCTTCATTCGATATTCCTCAGGAGCTTGCGAGCCATTGTCGGACTGGACGCCCGCAATTCCACAGTAGTTGGGTGCTCTAGCTGGTGTTTCCACGGCTCGCTGGCGCTGCGATCTCCGCGGAGCGCACGTTTTAGACTCTGAAAGCGTTCATTCGCTGCGGCCACCGCAAGCCGCTCCAGTCGGCGTCAGTTGATCACTGCGACATGCGCAGGCCCGCGGCCGTCTCTTCGAGTTCGTTTGAAGCGATGAGGTGGTCCACGAGACCACCAAGCCTCATCGTGATTCCAGACGTCTGGCGTTGCCAGCCGAAAAGTCGGCTGACTCTTGCGAGGGTCTCGGGCCGTGGAGCGCCACCGGCGTCCTGAACGACGCCGCGGATTGCTTCCATCAGCTCCGATTGGGCAATGTGTTCGATGGCGCGCGTCGCGCCATCCGATGGCATGCGAACACGAACGTCCGACACGCTGCCCACTGTGAGGAAGTCCCCGTCGAAATCGATTTTCGAGAAGTGGATTGCCCGCACCAGCGTGTTTCGTATCCGGCTGCCAACACGACCGACCCCGGCGGCATCTCTCAATCGCGCCGACAGAGTCTCGAAGTGAATGGGAGACTCGGCGTTTGCAACTTCCCGGACAAAGGCAACGAGCTGCAGCGCGTAGCGCGCGTCAGAGAGGTCCATCCACTGGGGAATTCGATCGGGCGTCGCCTTGGCATACGGGATGGCCCAGGTCGGGGCCTCGTCGAAGACGGTGTCCACGAACTGCACCTCGATCGGGGTTGAGCGCTTCTTGCTTTCGGCGGGACCCGTGCGGCCCGACATGGGTTGGAGGGCGAGTTCACTGAGCAGTGCTCGTAGTGTTGCCTGCTCCCTCTCGCGATTCCTGTACCAGCCCGTGCCCCAGATGTGGTGGATTCTCCAACCCAGGCCCTCGAGAACCTCATGGCGAAGCCGGTCACGATCGCGCGCCGATCGCGACGAGTGATACATGGCTCCATCGCATTCGACGCCGAGCATGAAGGCGCCGGGGTAGTTCGGGTGCTTGACCCCGATGTCGATTCGATAACCGGAAACGCCTACCTGTGGCTGGACCTCATAGCCCCAGCTCCTGATTGCGTCGATCACAGAGTCTTCGAAGGGCGAGTCAGTGCCCCGACCCTCGTCGCCGAGTTCAAGGCTTAGGGCCGATGGTCCTCGTTCTGCAAAGTCAAGATATCGGCGCAGGTGACGGGCGCCTTCGCTGCCGACCTCTCCCATCTGCGCTGCCGACATTGACGTGACAACTTCGACCAGCTGTCGTGCACGCGTGATAGCCACGTTGAGTCGGCGTTCGCCGCCTTGACGATTGAGCGCGCCGAAATTCTTGTAGATCTTCCCGGCTTCGTCTGGGCCGTATCCGATGGAGAAGATGATGACGTCGCGCTCGTCACCCTGAACAAATTCCAGGCTCTTGATGAAGAAGCCGTCCTGTCGGTCTTCTTCGAAGAAGCGATCAAGTTCCGGCCGGTCGACACGCGCAATCTCGAGCGCGTTCTCGAGCGTGTCCCGTTGCGCCGCGGAAAACGCGACGACGCCCAGACTTAGGTTTGGTCTGGTTTCGAAGTGATGCAGGATTCTCTTGGCGACCTCTTGCGCCTCAATAGGGTTGTCCTGACCGGCCGAACGCCGGTATACGCCGTCGACGTGCACGTATTTGACACCCATGTCGGCGGACGTAGCGATCGCGCCGGGGAACGTAACGAGTTTGCCGTCGTAGAAGGAGGCATTGCTGTATGCGATGAGGTGCTCGTGACGGCTGCGGTAGTGCCAGCGGAGCGTCAAGGCGTTGAAGTGTCCGGCCGATTTCATGAGGTCCAGGATGGACTCGTAATCCGTGGCGAGGTTCTCCTCGTCGCTGTCGGCATCATCGACAGCCGAAACAGCGAAGAACGACATCGGTGGCAGCTGACGCTGGTCGCCGGCTGCGATGAGGGCATTGCCACGATAAATGCAGTTGATCGCGTCGCCTGGCGTGACCTGGCTCGCTTCGTCAAAGATGACGACGTCGAAGTGGAGGTCCGCGGGCAGATACTGGGAGACTGCGAGCGGACTCATCATGAAGCATGGGTGGATAGCTTGGATCACGTCCCGCGCACGATCGACGAGCTGGCGCACGGGGATGTGCCGCTTCTTCTTCTCTGCCTCTCGGCGGATGATGCTGGCCTGACCGTAGTTGGCTCGTGGACGGCGCGCGACAGCGGATGTGATGATGGTGCTCACCGCGCCATCGATCAGACCGCGGTCCAGCCGTCGATAGTTCTCGACGACTTCCGAGCGGTCCATCCCATGGAAACGGTGCAGACGTGTGTCCTCACCGAGATAGTGATCGGCCCAGTGCTCGTATGCGGACTTGGAAAGGAATGAAACCAGGCTTTCGGAGGGAAGCTGATGCGAGAGCGCGTAGGTCACACCGGCACCAAAGCCGAGGGTCACCAGAGCTGATTGCGCGGCGGCGGCATCAAACCAACTGGTTGGGCCGTCAACGTCCGAGGCCAAGTCGTTCAAGAGCATCCTGGCGGACTCGAAATCGGCGAGTTCCTCTCCGAGTTGGTCCTGGCGGTCAGAAGCGAATGCACTTGTGATCGCGGTTCGGGCCCGATTCCAGTCGTCTCCAAACTTTCGAAGAGCGGAAGGCCCGTAGGAGGTCGAGAGTCCCTGGAACTGCTTTTCGGTCAGAGGAGGAGCCCCATCCCTACCCCCCTTGGCAAGGCCGATGGCGCAGACCCGTCGAACCGCTAGATGATTGAGTCCTATTAGGCGGTTGGCCGCGTGGACGCTGTTAATCGAGGGCGGAGGGTGTTAAACCCTGTTTGTGAAGACAGATCTAAACATCCTCCTGACCACACTTTACGTCCATCTAGACGATCGGATCATCCCCGCGCTGGGGTTTTCGAGACGGGGCCGGCCCGGGCGCCCGCCGGCCCTGACCGACATTGAGCTGCTCTGCCTCGTCGTCGCCCAACACTTGCTCGGCATCGCCTCGGACCGAAAATGGATCCGCTACGCGAACACGCACCTGAAGAGCATGTTCCCGAATCTGCCCCAACAATCCGGGTGGGGCAAACGAGTCCGCCAAGCCACCGGGCTGCTCTCCGCGGTGATCACAGAACTCGCCCGGGATACCCCGTCCTGGGGCGAGATCACGCGGCTGATCGACTCCACCCCGGTGCCCTGCGGAAAATCACGGGAGACGGTGAAACGATCCGATCTGGCCGGGCACGCCGGCTACGGATACTGCGCCTCACACTCCCGCTACTTCTGGGGATTCCGCCTCTATCTGATCTGCACCCCGGACGGAATGCCCGTGATCTGGGGCCTCGCGAACCCGAAAATCGGTGAACGCGAAGCCGCCGAAGCGATGCTCCGACACGACCGCCATCTCCTGCACCCCGGCCAGGTCATCATCGGTGACAAAGGCTTCGCCGGGCGCAAGTTTGAAGGGTTCATTACTGAAGAACTCGGCGCACATCTGATCCGCCCCGACCGCAAAGACGAGAAGAAACGCTTCGGCAAACTCGGCGGCATCCGCCAATGGGTCGAGTCCGTCTTCGACACACTCAAAGGCCAACTCACCCTCGAAGACCACGGCGGACGCACCATCCCGGGCCTTTACTCCCGCGTCGCCGGCCGACTACTCGCCCTCGCCGCCGGAATCTGGCACAACTGGCTCCTGGGAACCCCCCACAAACGATCCCTGATCGCCTACGACCATTAGGCCGTGTTGAATAAGTCGGTGTTGATCCAGATCAACGTGGCGGCAAGGGTGATACCGGCTTGGTAGTTGCGGGCCGTCTTGTCGGAGCGCATGGCGATTCCTCGCCAGTTCTTGAGCCGGTTGAAGCTGCGCTCGACGACATTGCGGCCCTTGTAGATCTCGGCATCGAATTCGGTCGGTCGGCCGCCGGCCGAGCCCTTGTTTGCTCGGTTCTGCCTTTGGTCGGCCCGGTCGGGGATCGTTGACTTGATCCCGCGCGAGGCGAGATAGGCCCGGTTGGCTCGCGACGGGTAGCCC
>NZ_FNFU01000037.1 GCF_900101115.1 Cryobacterium psychrotolerans | reverse complement strand
TGCGCTCCGACAAGACGGCCCGCAACTACCAAGCCGGTATCACCCTTGCCGCCACGTTGATCTGGATCAACACCGACTTATTCAACACGGCCTAGGCGCTTGCGCCGGGTCCTTGCAGGGGAGAGGGGTCTTCTTCGGGGTCGGTATCGGGGTGAGGCTCAGGATTGCTGAGCTCGTCATCTGGTCCCGGCTCAAGAGGGGGAGCCAGGTCTGGCTCGGGTGTGGGTGCCGTTTCAGTGGCGTTCTTGGCAGACTGGTCTACAACTTCGTCGTCTCGTTTATCCATACTTCGAACCTAGGTCAACGACCACGCCATGGCGAGGAGGCAGACTGGGCCCATCGGGGTTCGAGCGTTCTAAACTCGGTCAACCAGTTCGGTGTGACCTTCTTGGCGCGAGCAATGCGCGCAGCAGTAGATGCCAGCGTCGGTCTCGACTCCGTGGCCCAAGATCCGGCAGCCGCAGTGCGCGCACACCGGTGCCATCAGGTGGATCGCGCACTCGAAGCTGTCGAAGGTACTGCTTTGATCGCCTCTGGTGATGGTGAACGTCTTGTCGTAGTCATTGCCGCAGCTATCGCAGGTGGGCATCGAATCCGCCTCTCGTTTGTGTCACGCCTTCGTGCTTACCCGCTTTCGCTTCAATGTGCTAGGGGGTATGGATTCTTCGACACCCCGTGGACGCGCGCCTAGCGTGGAGAGGGCAACAGTTCATTTCCGTTCTCGCCGGCAGCTGACTGTCCAAGTGTGTGGATCTCACTCAAGAGAGCGGTCCGGCCAGGTACGGCCGGAACTAATCGAGGAGGTAGATCATCGTGACCACTGCACGCGAAATCATGACCGCCGGCGTCGAGTGCATCGGCGAGAACGAAACACTCGCGGACGCCGCCCGCAAGCTGCGCGACTTCGATATCGGATCGATGCCCATCTGCGGGGAAGACAACCGCCTCAAGGGGATGCTCACCGATCGGGACATCGTCGTCGCCTGCATCGCGGAGGGCGGCGATCCCATGACCGTGACGGCGGGGGAGCTCGCTCAGGGCAAGCCCGTCACTATCGGTGCCGACGACGACGTCAGCGAAGCGCTGGCGACCATGAAAGAGCACAAGGTTCGGCGGCTGCCGGTGATCGATGGCCACGATCTGGTCGGCATGCTCACCCAGGCCGACGCGGCACGCAGCCTGCCGGATGACCGGATCGGCGACCTCGTCGAGTACATCTCCGAACCTGGCGCCTCCCGCACATAACCATCGCCCAACAGACAGAAGGAGAACGAATCATGGAAACATCTGACACAGGCCTGCTGGTTAAGCTCAGCGAAACCGACGAAACGGTTGCCAACCGGGATGAGGACATTCGCGAACGCGACGTCAAAGATAAGGACGGCGCCGATATCGGCAAGGTCAAGGATCTGCTCGTCGATGAGACCGAGCGCAGGGTCCGTTTCATCGAAGTCGCGTCGGGAGGATTCTTGGGCATCGGCCAGGACAAGACCTTCATCCCGGTAGATGCCATCACCTCCATCACCGGCGACGAAGTGTGGATCGACCAGACCCGCGAACACGTCGCCGGCGCACCAGCCTACGATCCCGACCTGGTGCGGGAACGGGAAACCTACGGGAGCATCCTGGGCTACTACGGGTACGGACCGTTCTGGGGGCCCGATTACCGGTACCCCGATTATCCGACCTACCGCCAAGGCCTTTAGGGGTTGTGCGCTGCGGGTCGGCGGGCGTAGCGTCGATAGTGCAAGAGAGGTGAAAACCACGATTGCACAGGAAGGCTCCAGTGGTCTCGTACCACCGGAGCCTTTCGCCATCCCGGGAGCGAGACGGCTGACTCCTATCGCTGCGTGGGGTTGGTGAGGATGCTATTGACTGCAGGATCAATCGGCGGCCCCGCCGTCGCCGGGCTCACCTTCGAGCCGCGGTTCGGGCCGATGGCGCTCTCAGGCATACCGGATGCCAGCTCGGAATCGCTGGGGGGCGCACCTTGATGCAGTGCCTCCACACGGTTCTCGAGCACTCGCAGCACAGGCAAGCGGTGACCGTGCTGCTGCTCATAGGCGATGAGCTGGGCCACGGAAGCCTCATCGAGTGAGGCGATCCTCGAGGGAAGATGACCGATCAGCACGTGATCGAAGTCCGGAAGCGGAAGGTCGCTATGGTCAACGGATGGCCTAGCGGGATCGGGCGCCAAAGAATTCATGCTTGGCCCTCCTTGGCGGCCTGTTGCAACTCAAGCTCGGAGATGGTGCGGATGTCGGCATCGACAGTTTGGCCCGCTTGCACGAAGTTGAGCTTCTCCATGTAGGGGGTAGGTGCCTTCCGGCGAGCATCGACGAACTCCGTCGAGTAATACGCCCGCGCATCGGTGACATCACGATCACCCGTGACAATCTCGTGGGCGAGGTTCAGAGCCAAACGGTTCGCCTCCTCATCATGACACGTGGCCGCCATCTCACCCATCGTCCGCCGGGCGACAACGCTGCCATCGAACTCAGCCAAAGCGCTAAACATCTCCGGCGGTACCCGATAGTCAATGACCGACTCCACAGAATCATGGTGAGGGGCAGGGAACTGATGCTCCCAAAACTCCCTAGTGGCCACGACGCGCTTCCACTCACCAACCTCGAACCACACCAACTGGGACGGTTGAGCCTCGTCCGGTTCACCGTATCTATCCACCACCAGCTGAGCCGCCTCCCGCGCCTCCTCGGGCCAAGTCAAAAGGATCTCTGCACTGTTCATACCTCATCGTGCGCACACCGCCGGTAATCCTGAAAGGGGCTTGACCCTGCCCGTCATCCGCCCCCGGACTTGCGGACGGGGGAAATCCCGCTTTCCGCAAGCCCACATGGGTCGCAATTTCCGACGTAGCGTGGCAAGGAACCCATCGGAGAAAATCATGCAAGCGGCGTACTTGTCGATCGGCACCAAACTCTTCTATCTCCCCTCGACAACTGATCTTGCGGGCCTCCGCGCCCGACTGACTATGGCTACCCGCGAGGGCGGAGCCATGGTCGACATCCCTGTGGAAGGAACTACGCTCGCTGCCCTGATCACGCCAGGCCTGCCCGTGTTTCTGGAGACGCGCGAGATTGAGGAGCCAACCCCTCCCGCCCAGTCGATTGCAGAGGAGGAATGGCTGCTCTAGTAGATCATGCGGGTCCCAGATCGACCGTCAAGTAATCTGGGCGAGCGGCGTAGGCGTTGCGTTGTGTATTGGGATGGATGTGCGATGGGTCACTTTCTGTTTGGGAGCCCTCCTGAATCGGTGCGTATCGATGACCGGGTCTTGGCTCACCTGAAGGTCGTCATGCTGACGAAGTTGCGTCGACACGAGGGCTTCGCTTTCACGTTCGAGTTCGAGCCCACCTCGGGAAGTGGTCGCTCGACCGTATGGCTCAACGCGACAGTATTGATCCAGTTCAGGTTCGAGGGCAGCAGGGTGCCCGTAATCAACCGGATATGGCTTGACGCGCTGATGCAAACAGCCAACGATATCGACGGGCTGCGTATAGTCCCGGAGCCCACTGAGCCATCTGAGCCGTCCCCGCATACCGCGAGCATTCCCGTTCAGAGGGATTGAATTACGTGCGTGCTCACTAGACCGGGTGCGATCAGACCAGTTCTCCTGAGGGCGGCGCCTTGCTGCACTTCTCGTTTGCGCCTGACAAAGTCACCCCAAGCGAGCACTTAGCAGACGACACCAAAGTTCGGTGGGGAATGTTGGCACCCGGACCGTCACGGAAAATGATGACGACGCGGATACCGACTAAGCGGCATGCCAGTCGATTGCATCCAGCGCAGTCATTGTTCGTTAGATGGTCCGCCGCGCTGCCGCCATCCGCCGTCTACCGTGTTCGAAGCAGGATCGGGCTCGAACACGGTGCCGTCGGAGTCGGGGATGCCGTCGGCCCGAAGTCCGAGGTGCATCATACCCGCGACGATTAGTCGATCGTAGAGCGGTCGCGCGAGCAGCCGGAGGGGTATTACGAGTCCCTGTGTGCGCCCGACAACGGTAGTGGGGCGCGGATGCTCAAGTCGGCGCACTATGGCGGCCGCGACCCGGTCGGGGGAGACGAGAGGGGGCATCGGATGCACGACTCGCCCGGTGCGGTTCGCAGCGTGGATATAGATGGGAGTATCGGTCGTCGAGGGCAGTATGGTGCACACGCGCACCCCCGAGCCGAGTAGCTCGAGACGCAGGCACTCTGCGAATCCGAGCACCGCGTGCTTGCTCGCGACGTACGCCGACACCATTGGCGCCGGAACGCGCGAGAAGACCGAGCCGAGCAGCACGAGCGTGCCGCGCGTGCGCCGCAGGGCCGGCAGCGCCGCTCTAGCGCCATACACCTGGCCAAGCAGATTGACCTCGAGCACTCGGCGGAAGATGCGGTCGGGGGTCTCTTCCACGCTGCCCGCGGCGTACACTCCGGCCGCGCTGACCCAGCCGCGGATGCTGGTGAACCTCTCGATCGCGGTCGCGGCGAGAAGCGAGATCTGGTCCGGGTCGGCAACGTCGGTTGGCACGGCGATCGCCTCGCCACCCAGCGAGCGGCATTCAGCCGCGACCTCGTCCAGGCTCGAGGCGCTGCGTGCGGCGAGCACGAGCCGTGTTCCGCGGCGAGCTAGGGCGAGTGCGGTGGCGCGGCCGATCCCGCTCGAGGCGCCGGTGACGACGACGCTCAGTGTTCGAACGCCTTCCGCTGCGTCGTCTCGTCCGCGACTCGCACGCCGTGTCGGAACACGAGTTCTCCGCCGAGGAATCCGGATGCCGCGAGCAGGAGGAGGGCGACGACGCTCAGCACTACGCCGACGATGCTCACTGCGTCGGAGAGGCGAATCGCGAATCCGATCGCGAAGAGAACGATGACCGCGAGGTTGAGCGACATGTGCGTGAGCGCGATATGGCGAGCCCGCGTGCCGCGATTGAGCGCGGCGAGGTCCATGAGACCGGCGGCGGCCGCGAGCATCGCGCCCACAAGTCCGATCCCGATTAGCCAGGTTGCGCCGCTAGCGAAGGCAACGTCGCCCGTCGCACCGGCGGCAATATCGAAGACGATACTCGCCGTCCACGCGCCGATCGGGATGGTCACGAGTAGCGGGTGAAACGGATGCCCGTAAGGGCCCGCCAGGATGGTGCGTGGGTGCTTGGCCCGTCGCAGTGCCGATTCGCTATCCATGCTTGAACGCTAGCCCGGGAGGGCATGCGGGCCGAGGGCTTGCATAGTACGCACCATGAGACTAGACGCTATGGGGTATTGAGCTGGGGCCTCCCGATCGCATAGACCGTGGGTTGCGGGCCGGGTGTGTCTGGCTCGTAGTGCCACATATGTG
>NZ_FNFU01000039.1 GCF_900101115.1 Cryobacterium psychrotolerans | reverse complement strand
GCAGCTCATCCAGGGCATCGAGACCCTCAGCCTCCGGGTAGAGCGCCACACGCAGAACGCCCAGGAGATCGCCGAGTGGCTCGAGAACCACGCCGACATCGCCTCGGTCAACTACGCGGGCCTGCCGTCGAGCCCCTGGTACGCGGCGGCCAACAAATACGCCCCCCTGGGCGTCGGAGCCGTGCTGTCGTTCGAACTCAAGGGCGGGGTGGATGCCGGCCGCGAGCTGGTTGACAACCTCGAGCTGTTCAGCCACCTGGCGAACATCGGTGACGTGCGGTCGCTGGTCATCCACCCGGCGTCGACGACGCACGCGCAGCTCACCCCCGAGCAGCAGCTCACCGCCGGCGTCACCCCCGGGCTGGTGCGCCTGTCGGTCGGCATCGAGAACATCGCCGACCTCAAGGCGGACCTCGAGATCGGCTTCGCCGCGGCTCGCGCGGTCGTGGCCGCCTCCCGCGCCAACGCCTAGCCGAACGACCGCCGGCCACGCCGCCGGCAATTCGACGGAGATTCCCCCCTCACCGGGCGTTGCGGGCCGATTTCGGTCCCGCGGCGAAGGGATCTCCGTCGAATTCGCCGGTCCGGCGTCACAAACGGGCCGGGAACTGAATCGCGCGGCAGAATGGAGGCCTATGGAATGGCAATCCGCCGCTGACACGGTCCCGTCGAGCTTCATCACCGAGGCCCAGGCGCGCTCGCTGCTCGGCAAGCCTCCGGCCACGGGTGCCTGGCGTGACGGCGACCCGGTCGGTCACCGGCGGTTCCTGGATGTCGGCCCGTTGCACTTCGAGGCCGGGAGCAGCCTGGGCGCCGTGCGGATCGCCTACGAGACCTGGGGCACGCTCTCTCCCACGGGCGACAACGCCGTGCTCGTGCTGCACGCCCTCACCGGCGACAGCCACGTGGTCGGACCATCCGGACCGGGGCACCACACCGCCGGGTGGTGGGGCGGGATCGTCGGTCCGGGCCTGGCCATCGACACCGACCGGTGGTTCGTCGTCGCTCCGAACATGCTCGGCGGCTGCCAGGGCAGCACCGGCCCGTCCTCGCTGGCGCCCGACGCCGCGGAATGGGGCACCCGTTTCCCCTACCTGACCATCCGCGACCAGGTCGCCGCGCAGGTCGCGTTCGCCGACCGGCTCGAGATCGACCGCTGGGCGGCCGTCATCGGCGGCTCGATGGGCGGGATGCACGCGCTGGAGTGGGCGGTGGAGAAGCCGGCCCGGGTCGAACGCCTCGCCATCCTCGCCGCGCCCCCGGTGTCGACCGCCGACCAGATCGCGCACAACTCTGTGCAGATCGAGGCCATTCGCACCGACCCGCTCTTCCGCGCCGGCGACTACTACGACGCCGCGGACGGCGACGGCCCGACCAGGGGCCTCTCCCTGGCCCGGCGGATGGCGCTGCTCAACTACCGCAGCCCGTCCGAGCTCAATCTGCGCTTCGAGCGCGGCTGGCAAAGCGACATCAGCCCCCTCGGCGCCGGCGGCCGTTTCGCGGTGGAGTCGTACCTCGACTTCCACGGCAACAAGTTCACCCGCCGATTCGATGCCAACAGCTACATCGTCCTCGCCCTGGCCATGAACTCCCACGACATCGGTCGAGGGCGCGGCGGCGTGCCTTCCGCGCTCGCCCGGATCACCGCCAGGACCCTCGTCCTTGGGATCGACAGCGACCGGCTCTTCCCTGTCGACGGCCAGCGGACCATCGCCGCCCATCTTCCGAACAACATCGACGGCAGCGACCCGGTCGTGCTCCAGTCTCCCTACGGGCATGACGGGTTCCTGATCGAACACGATGCCGTCGGCTCCCAGCTGGCCCGGCTGCTCCGCTGACGAGGTCCGTCCACCGGGGTTGACAGCCGCCGGATTCGGGTAAAACCTGAAGGGAATCAGGGGACGGCGCGCTTGCCGAGAGGACGTCAGCCATGAAGCCAGGATCCGTGGTCATGCTCGTGATCGGAATGCTCCTCGCCCTGCTGGGGATGGGTGTGGTCAGCGGCGGGATCGTCGCGGCCTGGGCCAATTCCGAGCAACGGTCGGGCGGTTTCCTCGAAACCCCCGCCCGTACGTTCTCGGTCGACACCTACGCCCTCACCTCACCTCACTCCGACGCCGACATGGGCGTGTCCACCGGACTCCCCTTCGACGTCGGAACGATCAGGCTCCGGGCCACGTCGGTCGGGCAGGACGGGGAGATCTTCATCGGGATTGCACCCCAGGCCGACGTCGACCAGTACCTGGCCGGAGTGAACCACACCGTGCTCAGGCAGATGACCTTCGCCCCGTTCCGGGCCGAGTACGACGACGTGGCCGGACCCAACGAGCCGGAGCCGCCGGACGAGCAGACCTGGTGGACGGAATCGGTCTCCGGTTCGGGCGAACAGCAACTCGAGTGGGACATCCAGTCCGGAAACTGGGCCGTCGTCGTGATGAACGCGGACGGGAGCCCCGGCGTGGACGTGTCCCTACAGGCGGGAGCGCGGTCCGATCTGCTCGGGCCACTGGCCGTCGGGCTGCTGATCGGCGGCGGCCTCCTCCTGCTGATCGGCATCATGCTCGTCGTGGCCGGCGCGATCGGCCTCGGGCGGTCGCGCACCCCTCCCGGCCCGGGCCAGGCCGTCGGAGCGGGTCCGGCCGTCGGAGCGGGACCGGCTCCGGGACCGGCGAGCGCGGGCGCCGCCGGCGGTGGCGCCGCCGCGATGGCCGCCGTTCCGGCCGGCGAGCCCGAGTCGTGGGCCTACCCCGCGCGGTTGTACGGCGAACTGGACCCCCAGCTCTCCAACTGGATGTGGCTGGTCAAGTGGTTCCTCGTGATCCCGCACATCTTCGTGCTGGTGTTCCTGTGGATAGCGTTCGTGTTCAGCTCGATCATCGCCTGGTTCGCCATCCTGTTCACCGGCCGGTACCCCGAATCCATTTTCACGTTCAACGTCGGAGTGCTCCGCTGGAGCTGGCGGGTGGCCTTCTACTCGTATTCGGCCCTCGGCACCGATCGATATCCGCCGTTCACGCTCTCGCCGGCTGATTACCCCGCCGAACTCGAGGTCGACTACCCGGAGCGGCTTTCCCGGGGGCTGGTGCTGGTCAAATCGTGGCTGCTCGCCATCCCGCACCTCCTGATCGTGGCCGCGTTCACCGGCGGCGGTTGGGCCTGGCGCGCGCCCTCGGACGATGTCACGACCGGCGTCATGACGTACAGCTACGCCGAGGGCCGGACCGATTTCGTCCCGAACGCCGGCCTGTCGCTGCTCGGGATGCTGGTCCTGGTCGCCGCCGTCATCCTGCTGTTCACCGGGCGCTACCGGCGGGCGCTGTTCGACCTGATCCTGGGGCTGAACCGGTGGTCGTACCGGGTGATCGTGTACACCGCCCTCATGCGGGACGAGTATCCGCCCTTCCGCCTCGACCTGGGCGGCACTGATCCGGCCGCCGCCAGGCGAAACGAGGCCGTGGCGCCCAGCACGGCCTGATGCCCAGGGGAGAGTCACTTCCGGCGCGTGCGTACTCCCGCCTCCTCCTGACCTGGGTCGCCTGGGTGAGCGCGGGAGAGGCCGTGGGGTTCCTGGCGCCGGCGCTCGCGCAGGTGGCGGCAACCCTGCTGAACCCGTCGATGGTCACGGCGGCCCTGGTGGCGGCGGGCGCCGCCGAAGGGGCGCTGCTCGGCTGGTCCCAGGCGCACGTGCTGACCCGCCGGCTCCCCGCTCTCTCGGCGGCCCGGTGGATTGCCGGCACCGCGGTCGCGGCGGCGATCGCCTGGTTCATCGGGCTGCTGCTGTGGAGCGACCCCGAGGCCTGGCCGGCCTGGCCGCTCGGCGCGCAGATCGCCGTGGGCGCCCTCGCCGCGGCGGTGCTCCTCTGTTCGATCGGCTTCGCCCAGTGGCTGGAACTGCGCCGCCACCTGGCCGGGAGCGGCTGGTGGGTGGCCGGCACGGCTGCGGCCTGGTGCGTGGGGCTGTCGGTGTTCTTCGCGGTGGCGACCCCGCTCTGGCAGCCGGGCCAGGCGCTGTGGCTCACCCTGGTGATCGGAGTGTGCGCCGGCGCCCTGATGGCCGTGAGCATGGCCGTCGTCACCGGGCTGGTTCTGGTCCGGATGCTCCGCGCAGCCTCGCGCCGGGCGACGTCGGCACCTCCGGCCCGATATGGTGCTGTGTAACGCATCTCACGCGTCAGACGACAGGCGACCATGCAACGCACCTTCACAGAGCGCGACCGCTTACTGAAAGAGCGCGACCGCCTGCTGCGTCGAGCGGCCCGCGCGACCGGCCTGGCCGGTTCCGTCACGGCGCTGCTGTGCATGCTCGTCCCGGGCGGCCTGGCCCCCGATATTCTCCTCGGCTGCGTGCTGCTCGTGCTGGCAATGGCCGGCTGGCAGTACCTGCTCGGCCACACCGGCGCGATCCGCTGGGTGGTGATGACCGTGCTCACCGGCATGGCCGTCATCCTGCTGATCGGCTTCGGACGGCCGCCCGAACCCCGGATGAACCTCGTCGAGGAATCCGTCATCGCGGCCGTCGCTGCCGGGGCGATGAGCTCCGTGGCGATCGTCCTCGTGGTGAGCCTGTCCCGGCTGGTGACCCTGGGATCCGTGCTCGGCTTCACCGTGGCCAGCGTCGTCGCCGCCACGGTCACCTCGAACGGCACCATCGTTCCCCTGGCCCTGACGATCTCCGGATGGTTCGCCACCACCCTCGGCGGGTGGTGGATGGGCCAAAGCATCCCTCGTGCGATGCAGCGCATCGCCGCGATCGGGCGCGCTCACCGCGCCGAACGCCATGCGAGCGAGCTCGAAGCGCAGCGCCGGCAGGACGCGCGACTCCTGCACGACACCGTCCTGGCCACCCTCACGCTGCTCGCACACTCCGGCGTCGGCGTCAGCCCCGACGCCCTGCGGGAACAGGCCGGGGACGACGCCCGGCTGCTGCGGCAGCTGCGCCTGGGCGGGCTGCCCACGCCGCGGCGTTCGGGCGTGTACACACTGGAACCGGCGAGCGAATCCACCCTCGGCAACACGCTCGAGTCGGTCAAACAGCGCTTCGGCCGG
>NZ_FNFU01000040.1 GCF_900101115.1 Cryobacterium psychrotolerans | reverse complement strand
CGGGCACGGACCCGCCCCGACCGACTGCTGGGCGACAAGGCGTATTCGTCCAAGGCGAACCGGGAGTTGCTGCGCACCCGCGGCATCCAAGCCGTGATCCCGGAACGCTCCGACCAAGTCGCGAACCGGAAACGACGCGGCCGAAACGGCGGTCGGACCATCGGCCTGGACAAGGAGGCGTACAAGCGTCGCAACGTCGTCGAACGCTCATTCAACACGTTCAAGCAGTGGCGCGGCCTCGCCACTCGCTACGACAAACTCGCCCTCACCTACCGCGGAGGCGTCGTCCTCCGTGCCATCACCATCTGGTTACACGAATTAGGAGACACGCCCTAGGCCCGGGTCTCGACACGCTCCGGCTCTCGACACGCTCCGGCTCTCGACACGCTCGACCACCGGGGTTAACCATCGCCGAACTGTGAGTTCGGCACCTTCCCGGGCTGGGCGAAGGTGCCGAACTCACAGTTCGGCGCGGGGTGGTCGGCGCTGGGGCGGGTTAGGCCAGGCAGTCAGTCGGTCAGTCGGTTTCTTCGGTCGACTCGAACGGGTCGCTGTCACCGGCGTCGAACCGGTAGCGAACGTGCGCGCGCCCCTGGACGTCGCGGCTGTCGACCTCGTCGTACCAGAACAGCGATTCCATGCCGCCGACAGCGGCCAGCATGCTGATCCGCGCATCGTGCTTCCCGTGCAGGAGAACGCGAGTGTCGGTCTGGCCCTCGAGGGGCCCGTCCATGAACTCGGCAGTGTAGACAACGTTTTCTGCATCAGGACTGGTCATGGATCCAACTTAGCCCGGCGGCGGCGATTACCGCCGAAACGGCGCGGCCGAGTCGCCGCCGCCGAGTCGGGCATGGCGCCCTCTCCGCCGAGCCGCAGCGTGGCCCAACGCTCCGGATTCTCCCTCGCCCGGTAGTCCTCCCACTCGAGCTGCCACTGGTCCCAATGCGTGCGGAAGACCTCGCCGTCGCGCGCGATGGCCCTGGCCTTCCGAAGCGTGTCGTCCGC
This sequence comes from Cryobacterium psychrotolerans, assembly GCF_900101115.1. Lineage (GTDB taxonomy): Bacteria > Actinomycetota > Actinomycetes > Actinomycetales > Microbacteriaceae > Cryobacterium > Cryobacterium psychrotolerans. The sequence goes on along the minus strand of NZ_FNFU01000040.1, from coordinate 3,994 downwards.
GGTGAGCCAGACGCGGATGTCGCTGAGCGCGGCGTGCGCGGCGGCCAGCGCCCCGCACCCCTCCACGATGAGCGGGCTCGCCGGGTCCACCGGGTGCCACTCGGCGGGCTCTCCCCTGTCCCAGTCGTAGCGCTGCCAGGCGGCGGCCCGGCCGGCCTGCCGCGGTTCAAGCACGCACCGGGTGACCTGCCGGACGGCGGCATCAAGGCCCTGCCACCCGGGGTAGATGTCGTCCAGGCGCACGAGGGTCGGTGGCCGCGTGCCCGGCCACGCGGCGACGAGATGGTCGGCCAGCGTGCTCTTGCCCGCCCCGCTCGGACCGTCGATCAGAACGACGGGGGTCGGACCGGCCCCGGCAAGCGCGCGAAGCACGGCCGCGACGGGCGTCTCAGCCGAGGACAAAGTTCCAGCTTCCGGTCGCGACCGATACGGCGACCGCCAGGGCGCCGACGAACAGCCCCAGCCCGATCAGCGCCACCTCGCGCCGGCCGAAATCCGACGGCCGCGCCCAGGTTCGGGTGGTCGTTCCGCCGAATCCCCGGGCTTCCATGGCCGTGGCCAGCTTGCTGCCGCGGCGGATGGAGAGCACGAGGAGCGCAAAGGCCTGGCCGGACAGGCGCCGGATGACGCCGCGATCCGCGATGCCCCTGGCCCGCCTGGCCCGCTCGAGGGCGCGCCAGTCCTCCATCAGCAGCCCGACAAGGCGCAGTGCCGCCAGCCCGCCCAGCACGAAGCGCGCCGGCAGCCTGACGACCTGCCCCAGTCCGTCGGCCAGGTCCGTCGGGTCGACGGTGACGAAGAGGACAACAGCGGGGAGCCCGATCGCGAGCACGCGCAGCAGCGTCGCCACGGCCAGTTCGACCGACCCGTCCGTGATGTGGATGAGGCCGAACTGCCAGTATTCGGCGCCCGCTGCCTGCCCGTAGAGCAGCGTGGTCAGCCCGGCGGCCGGTGCGGCCAGCCAGACGGGGAGGGTGCGGAGCACAAAGATCCGAAAGGACATCCCGGCCCAGAAGAACAGGACCAGCTCGCAGGCCAGGGCGACGGCGGCCGAAACCCAGTCGATGGTCAGCACAAGCACCCCCGCGAGGAGGAGCGCCGCCGCCAGCTTGGCCACCGGGTTGACCCGCAGGATTCCCCGGTTCCCCGGCGTCGCCGTCGCCGTCGCGGTCACAGCGTCACCAGGCGGTCGGGCCGGGCGTCCAGGCTGCCGGCCAGGCGGTATTCGCTGTCGGCCAGGGCAGCCACGAACTCGGCGTCGTGCGACACGGCGACCACGGCGGTGCCGGCGTCGATGAGCTCCGCGAGCAGGGCCACGATCTCCCGCCAGGTGCGGAAGTCCTGGCCGAAGGTGGGCTCGTCGAGCACGAGCACACCGGGCCGGGTGGCCAGCACCGTGCCGACCGACAGCCGGCGCTTCTCGCCTCCGGACAGGGTGAACGGGTTCGCCTCCGCGAGATGGTCGATCCGCAGCCTCTGCAGCAGGGTGTCCACCCGGGCAGAGATCACCGGCTCCGGGAGCCCGAGCGCGAGCGGCCCGACGGACAGCTCCGCTCGGACCGTGCCGGCCACGAACTGGTGCTCGGGGTCCTGGAACACCGTGCCGATGCGGGTGAGCAGCTGGCGGGACTTCCAGCGGATCGGTTCGGCCGGGGCTCCGCCGGACAAGCGCGGGTCCGCGAGCACCCGGCCGGCGGCCGGCTTCAGAAGGCCGGCCAGGGTCAGGGCCAGCGTGGATTTCCCCGCCCCATTCGGTCCGGTGATGGCCAGCGCGGCCCCCTCGACGACCTCAAGCTCGATGTCGCGTGCGACGACGGCGTCCCGGGTGCGCGCGATGGCGAGCGCCTGTGTTCCGAGGAGACGATCGGATGCCTGCGGCGCCCGGCGCCGCGCGGGGAGGTCGTGCGCGATGCCCGGAACCCACACCCCGGAGGCCGACAGCCGGTCGCCCTCCGCCGGGAGCACGTCGCCCGGCCGGCCGTCGGCCAGGACTCCCCCGGCCGGGTCGAGCACGATGACGCGGTTGATGAGGTGCTGCCACACGCCGACCCGATGCTCGATCACGACGAAGGTGGCCTCCGTGTGCTCGAGTACCCGGGCCACCGATTCCCGCACTTCCAGCACGCCGGCCGGGTCGAGGTTGGCCGTGGGTTCATCGAGCAGCAGCAGCCCCGGACGCATCGCCAGCACTCCGGCCAGGGCGAGGCGCTGCTTCTGTCCGCCGGACAGCGCGGAGGTGGGGTGGCCGAGGGGCAGGTCGAGTCCGACCATCGCGAGCGAGTCGCGCACCCGGCGCCAGATCTCCTCCCGCGGCACACCGAGGTTCTCGCAGCCGAACGCGACGTCGTCGCCGACCCGGGCGAGGATCACCTGGGAATCCGGGTCCTGCATCACCAGCCCCACCTGCCCGCGCGCGGCGGCCGGACTGCTCCCGTTGACGAGGAGCCGCCCCTGTTCCTCGCCTTCCTCGGCGGCGCCGATCACCCCGGCCAGGGCGTGCACGAGGGTGGATTTCCCCGCCCCGGATGCGCCGAGCAGCAACACCCGCTCGCCCGGGTCGATGCGGAGGTCGAGGTCCCTGACCGCCCACGCCCGCCGTCCGGCATGACGCCAGCCCCAGCCGGAGGCGTCGATCGACGCCCCCGCAACGCGGAGGTCTGGTGCTGCCGGCGGCGTCATCAGTGCGACTAGACGTCGGCGCGAATCTCGCGACCCGCGGCGAACCGGCCGAGCGCCCCCGTCCTGGCGAGGCCGCGCATGGCCAGCCAGGACAGCAGCCCGGCGATCACTGCGCCGGACACGACGGCGGACACCGTGTAGATCGTCGCGAACGCCGCGGCCGAGCCGGGGTACCAGAGCACCAGGTCGTTGATCGCGAGGGCCAGGCCCGCGCCGGCGCCCGCCAGGACGGCGACGTACGCACGGTAGTTGGCGTAGAGGAACACCGCGAACACCAGCTCCGCACCGAGTCCCTGGGCCAGCCCGGAAACGAGCGTGAGCGGACCCCACTGGTTGCCGATCAGCGTGGACACGACGGCAGCGAGAAGTTCGGTGTAGAGCGCGGCCCCTGGCTTGCGAATGATCAGGCCGCCGAGCACCCCGGCGAAGAGCCATCCGCCGCCCAGGAGGGCCTGCAGGCCGGGAAGGAGGGGCGTGAGCGGGGCGCTGAGCGGAACGTAGGCGGTGTTCCAGGCGAAGAAGATCAGTCCGCTGGCGACGCCGATGACGCTGGCGACGACGATGTCGACGACCCGCCACCTCAGGTTGCGCGGCTTGCGGGCCGTCGTCTGGGCGGGAATCAGGGGGGTGGTTGTTGCATGCACTTGTCGTGCCCTTTCCGTAGTGAATACAGGGCACGGGTTACGAGATTGTTTGCCTCCCTGCGCTGGCATGATCCAGATCAGGTTCGACGGTCGAAGCCAGGTAGCTTCCTCTCAGCCCGGTCAACCGGACTCCCGTGTTCGCTTCGATTATAGACCCGCCTAGACTCGCAGGATGGAGTCCACCGGCGTCGGCGCACCCGGTCGTCCCGAATGACTGTCGCCGTCCCCCTGATCCTGGCCGCCGTCCTGCTGGTACTGATGCGATCGTTCATCCTGCGCCGACGCCGGATCCGCCGAGGGCTCCCGGTGCGTGGACCGTGGCGGCTGCCCCGGCTGGGACGGCGACGACGGTCCTAGGGCGTGTCTCCTAATTCGTGTAACCAGATGGTGATGGCGCGGAGGACGACTCCTCCGCGGTAGGTGAGGGCGAGTTTGTCGTAGCGAGTGGCGAGGCCGCGCCACTGCTTGAACGTGTTGAATGAGCGTTCGACGACGTTGCGGCGCTTGTATGCCTCCTTGTCCAGGCCGATGGTCCGACCGCCGTTTCGGCCGCGGCGTTTCCGGTTCGCGACCTGGTCGGAGCGCTCCGGGATCACGGTTTGGATGCCGCGGGTGCGCAGAAATTCCCGGTTCGCCTTGGACGAATACGCCTTGTCGCCCAGCAGTCGGTC
>NZ_FNFU01000041.1 GCF_900101115.1 Cryobacterium psychrotolerans | reverse complement strand
TTGGTCATGTCTCGATGGTGCCCCTGGACGGACCGGACAGCAACGATTAGGACCCAGCGCGGCTTCAGGTATTCGTCCCGTTCGACGTCCGGCTTACGGGCGGTTAGTCGCCCGCAGTCGATTGCCAATCTGGAATCCTCGGTTACCGACGAAATCAGTCGTGCTCTAATTCACATTCGGATGTTTGCAAAATTTAGGTTGGGTCGAATTGAAAGGCGCAAGGGGGCATCTCAGTCCATTTCGGCCCGTTGCCGCAACCAGTCCATGGCCAAAATGCTTGCGTTCAGAATTGAGACGTGGCCGTCTCGTGGCCGGGTCCAGAGTTCGGCGTCGGAAAGGTGTTCGAGGAGCCACTGGGAGTGGGCGGGAGGGACGATGCGGTCATCGCCACCGTGTGCGAGGAGTACGGGTATCCGGACGCCTGACAGATCAACGCCCCATGGTTTCACGAAGGCAAGGTCGTCAGCGATCAGCCCGTCGGGGCCAGCTGCCGTCGCGGCCCCGGCGTCTGCGTTGAGTGATGTCCACTCCGATTTCAGCGCGGCGTAGTCTCGCGAATTGAAACTGTCTTCATCGAAGTCGGAAGTTCGTTCGAAGATTACGCGGGCATCTTCTCCGTGTTGCGCCGCACGCAGGGACGGCCCACCGCCGGCCATTCCGGCGAACCAGTTGAAGTCTGTCGTGAAGGGCGCGAGACTCGCGAACGTTGCTACAGCCCACACCCTGTCACCCAGAATCGCTGCGCAGGCGAGGGCGTGTGGCCCGCCCCCGGAAGCGCCCATGACCGCGATCTGGTCGATGCCCATCGCATTGATGAGTTGCTCGACGTCGGCTGCGGCGTTTGTGACGGTGCGACCGGGTTGAGCTGACGAGTCTCCGTAGCTTGGTCGTGCGTATGAGATCCAGCGGATGCCGCGCAGCGCAGCGGTTCGCAGGTGCGGTTCGAGGGCTGCTCCGGTTTGTGGCGAGCCGTGGTGCCAGACAACGGTTAGGGGAGCGTGAACTCCGTTGGTGCTGTCGTGAACGTCCAGTGTTCGCCCGTCCGTCAGGGTGATGTGCATCAGCGTCTCGTTTCTGCCAGGCGTTTGCCCAGATAGCGCTTCTCGGCCTCTGATGGGGCCAGTTGAAGTGCTTTCTCGTATTCGGTTGCGGCTTCGGTCCTTCGACCCATCCTGCGCAGCAGGTCGGCGCGTGTCGCCGGGAGTAGGTAGTAGTCGTCCATACCCCGAGAGGTTACGAGCGCGTCGATAAGGCGTAGGCCGACTTCTGGTCCCTGGGACATGGCCACCGCGACCGCGCGATTGAGTTCCACTACCGGTGAGGGATCGAGGAAGGCGAGAGCGTCGTACAGTTCAGCGATGCGCGCGAAGTTAGTGCTTGCAGCATCCGAAGCCTCGAGGTGGCAGGCGGCAATGCGGGCCTGCAGCCCATACCGACCTGCGCGCGGTACCAGCGACCGAAGGATGGTGAGGGCCTCGGTGATGGCATCCCGGTCCCACAACGATCTGTCCTGCTCTTCGAGGGTGACGACATTTCCGACAGCGTCGGTGCGAGCTGCGGTACGCGCATGATGCAGCAACATCAGGGCAAGGAGCGCGCGAACTTCACCGTCGTCGGGCATCAGCTCAACGAGCAGCCGGGTGAGCCGGATTGCTTCACGAAGGAGAGGAATTCGGATGAGAGCCCCGCCGGTAGCGGAGTACCCCTCGGTGAACAACAAGTACAGCACCGCCAGCACACCGTCGCGCCGTTCCGGCATGAGGTGGGGCGGTGGCACACGGTAGGGGATACCGGCATGCTTGATCTTTGCCCTGGCACGCACCAGTCTTTTGTCCATCGCCGGTTCGGTCACGAGAAAGGCACGCGCGATCTGCGCGGGAGTGAGGCCCGCTACCGTTCGCAGCGTCAGGGCAACGCGGGCATCCATCGGAAGTGCGGGGTGGCAGCAGGTGAAAATGAGACGGAGACGATCATCGATATCTCCATTAATGTCCGGATCGGGCTCGACCGGTTCGTACTCTTCGACGGCAACCCGCCGAAGCGCGCGGTCTTCGGCGCCCGCATGCCGAAGCAGGTCGATCGCCCGCCTCTTGGCCACCGTGGTCAGCCACGCGCCAGGATTGTCCGGAATGCCACCTTTGCGCCAGTCAGAGAGCGCCCTCACAAACGCATCCTGTGCACAATCCTCGGCAAGGGCGAAGTCGCCGGTCATCCGAATCACAGTGGAGATGATGCGCGCAGTTTCCTCGGCAGAGGCACGAGCGATAGCATCCGCTACTCGATCGGCCACATCGGCCTGATCTCGATCTGACCGAGCTGGGCCATCGGATGCTTCGCCGCGATCTCAATCGCCGCGTCGAGGTCGCCGCACTCGATCACGTCATATCCAGCGATCCACTCCGTCGTTTCAGCGAACGGCCCAGCAGTGACGCTCAGCCGCCCGCCACGCAGTTTTACCGTGGTCGCATCGTTCGCCGGGCGCAGACGGTCGCCGTGACGCCTGGTGCCCCCATCAGTGGTTTCGGCTACCCATTCGTCGATGGTGTAGCCAGACGGTTCGGTCGTCGGCGCCGTCGAGTCTGTGCAGATGAATAGCATGTATTCCATAAGTCGGTCCTTTGCTTGTCGTTGTGTGAATTCGACGTACGAGATGAGCACCTCAGGACAGCGCGTCAAAACGCGGTGTCCTCATAGTCTTTCGCTATACGTCGCAGTAAGAAATACATCACTGAAGGAGTTCCAATTGAAGTACATGATTTTGATCCACACGAGTGCAGCCAGCGACCTTGCGATCCAAAGCGAAGCCCTCGCTGAGTTCGAAGCCGCCCACGGCGCAGTTACCGGCGAGCTCTCAACCACCGGCGAGTTGATCGACACGCACGGGCTGGCAGTCCCCGGCGCGAAAGTGGTTCGCACTAACGGCGGTCTTTCTGTAACCGATGGACCATTCGCGGAAACCACCGAATGGGTAGGCGGGTACTACCTCATCGACGTCGCAAGCGAAGATCGCGCGATCGAGATTGCTGCACGCTTCGTTGAAGCCCGCTACGCGGCAGTCGAAGTGCGCGCCCTCGTTTTGCCGCCGCTGTAGCGACGCAAAATCGTACTCCTGCGCTATCTGTGGGTGGTTTTTGGATCTATCCGCCCGGGAAGCACGCGTCTATACCTCCGTCTTCCCGCTTGCGGTCAGTCAGGTACGGCACGATCACCTCGTAGATCCAACGGCTGTCCAAGTCGTCCTCAGGTTGATCCAATAGGAGGGGCCACGGCTCGTCGGACTCGCTGAGGCCGAGAGCTGTTGTGCAGTGTCGCGCAGGCCGTTCCCGTGCGGAACAGCGGAATGAGCTGGACGTAGCGGCGGGCGATGGAAGGCCGACGGCTCGCCCTGTTGGCGGGCTCGTCGCCCGCAAGCGATCATGGCGCGCCGCCAAGCACACCGGGGCGTCAGTGCGCCGATGTGCTCGGATCAGGCCAAGCGGGACCGGAACTCGTCTGCACCGGCGCCCGCCAAGTCCTCCGCGGCCGCACGACGACGGTTGAGTGCGCTTAGGAGAGTGGCGACATCGCCACTGACTTCGGGTCCTTCACCCCGCGACCAGTCGGCGTCGGTTGCTTGGAAGCGCAGTCCACGCAGGAGATCGTCACCCACCGAGTGCTTGCCGCTCGTCAGGTCATTGAGCACCATCCAGCCCGCTTCAGGGGAGATCCGACCAGCAAGGCCGAGCGGCCGACGAGCGTCTCCGGAGTGAATAGCCAGGTGGGCCAGTGGGGCGAGTTCTCCCGCGCCGGGGACCGCGAAACCGGCAGCACTGGTCTTCGCGATTGAGCGCGTCAGCTCGGCGCCGGTCCGTCGGTCGGTCCTGGCCCAGCGGTCAGCGAGCTTGTCGAAGTTGAAGCGCGCTTGCGCGAGACCGACAATGAAGCTGCCAAATCCTAGCTCGTAGGGCATGAGCAGGTGCGCGCACAAGTCGCGCACTGTCCACCCTCGGCACAGGCTCGGCGTCTGCCAGGCTGCGTCATCGAGCCCGGCGAGATCCTCAGCGAACCGGTCGCGCTCAGCGGTGTATAGCGCCTCTACGTCTGTCGTTGTCACGACTAACTGGCCTCCGAAACGGGTGGTCATCAAAAAGGTCACCCGCCGGGGGTTCCCTTGCAAGCATTCGCCGCATTAAGAATACCGATTTCAACTACTCGACACTGTCGCGGCGACCAGCAAACTCCTTTGGACGCGTGCTGATGTTCCGCCCATTGACTATCTGATAGTCCCATTCAACGTTCCGTTTGCGGGCATCTCAGCTCAGGCGTCGACTCGTCGGATTCTGTGTCCGTGAAGGTCCGGCTATGGGGCGGCTCTCGATCTAGTTCAGCTCGGCGGCGGTGGCCCATGCGTGATGGGCGATCGCACGTTAACTGTCCGGGTCGTACCCG
>NZ_FNFU01000042.1 GCF_900101115.1 Cryobacterium psychrotolerans | reverse complement strand
CTTAACGCAAAATGGCCACCCTGTGAGGTGGCCATTTTGTTTGTTTCTAAGTTAAGTCCGGCGGTGTCCTACTCTCCCACAGGGTCCCCCCTGCAGTACCATCGGCGCAAAGAGTCTTAGCTTCCGGGTTCGGAATGAGACCGGGCGTTTCCCTCTTGCTATAGCCGCCGAAACACTTTTCGATGTTTCGAACCTATATTTTTTAGTTATAGAGCCCCTGGTGTTTATGAGACACCGTGGGGCGTTGTTCTCGACCGTACATCGAGAACCACATAGTGGACGCAGAGCAGCTTATTCAAACTGAGTGTTATCAAATTATCGGCTTATTAGTACCGGTCAGCTTCAAGAGTCTTTAGTCCTCTCTTCCACATCCGGCCTATCAACGCAGTAGTCTAGCTGCGAGCCTCTCCCCCGAAGGGATGGAAATCTCATCTCGAAGCCGGCTTCCCGCTTAGATGCTTTCAGCGGTTATCCGTTCCGAACGTAGCTAATCAGCGGTGCTCCTGGCGGAACAACTGACACACCAGAGGTTCGTCCATCCCGGTCCTCTCGTACTAGGGATAGATCTTCTCAAATTTCCTGCGCGCGCAGCGGATAGGGACCGAACTGTCTCACGACGTTCTAAACCCAGCTCGCGTACCGCTTTAATGGGCGAACAGCCCAACCCTTGGGACCTACTCCAGCCCCAGGATGCGACGAGCCGACATCGAGGTGCCAAACCATGCCGTCGATATGGACTCTTGGGCAAGATCAGCCTGTTATCCCCGAGGTACCTTTTATCCGTTGAGCGACAGCGCTTCCACAAGCCACTGCCGGATCACTAGTCCCGACTTTCGTCCCTGCTCGACTTGTCAGTCTCACAGTCAAGCTCCCTTGTGCACTTACACTCGACACCTGATTGCCAACCAGGTTGAGGGAACCTTTGGGCGCCTCCGTTACTTTTTAGGAGGCAACCGCCCCAGTTAAACTACCCACCAGGCACTGTCCCTGAACCGGATTACGGTTCGAAGTTAGATATCCAATATGACCAGAGTGGTATTTCAACGTTGACTCCACCTGAACTAGCGTCCAAGCTTCACAGTCTCCCACCTATCCTACACAAGCCACACCGAACACCAATACCAAGCTGTAGTAAAGGTCACGGGGTCTTTCCGTCCTGCTGCGCGTAACGAGCATCTTTACTCGTAATGCAATTTCGCCGAGTTCGCGGTTGAGACAGCTGGGAAGTCGTTACGCCATTCGTGCAGGTCGGAACTTACCCGACAAGGAATTTCGCTACCTTAGGATGGTTATAGTTACCACCGCCGTTTACTGGGGCTTAAATTCTGAGCTTCGCTTGCGCTAACCCTTCCTCTTAACCTTCCAGCACCGGGCAGGCGTCAGTCCGTATACATCGTCTTGCGACTTGGCACGGACCTGTGTTTTTAGTAAACAGTCGCTTCCCACTGGTCTCTGCGGCCTTCGAACGCTCCAGGAGTAAATCCCTTCACGCCTCAGGCCCCCCTTCTCCCGAAGTTACGGGGGCATTTTGCCGAGTTCCTTAACCACGATTCTCTCGATCTCCTTAGTATTCTCTACCTGATCACCTGAGTCGGTTTGGGGTACGGGTGACTTGAACCTCGCGTCGATGCTTTTCTTGGCAGCATAGGATCACTGATTTCGCCCTTACGGGCTACCCATCGGGTCTCAGCCTTATATGAGAGACGGATTTGCCTATCTCTCGGCCTACATCCTTAGACCGGGACAACCATCGCCCGGCTCAGCTACCTTCCTGCGTCACACCTGTTAATACGCTAACCGCACCAGCATAGGGTCGTGCGCTAGGCCCACCCCCGCAGCCCGAAGGCATTGGTCAGTGGGATTCAGACACTTAGCATTACTG
>NZ_FNFU01000043.1 GCF_900101115.1 Cryobacterium psychrotolerans | reverse complement strand
CCTTCGGGTTTCGTGCAATCAAACATTTACGGAGAGTTTGATCCTGGCTCAGGACGAACGCTGGCGGCGTGCTTAACACATGCAAGTCGAACGGTGAAGAGAAGCTTGCTTCTTGGATCAGTGGCGAACGGGTGAGTAACACGTGAGCAATCTGCCCTTGACTCTGGGATAAGCGTTGGAAACGACGTCTAATACCGGATACGACCCTCGGAGGCATCTCCTGGGGGTGGAAAGAATTTTGGTCAAGGATGAGCTCGCGGCCTATCAGCTAGTTGGTGAGGTAATGGCTCACCAAGGCGACGACGGGTAGCCGGCCTGAGAGGGTGACCGGCCACACTGGGACTGAGACACGGCCCAGACTCCTACGGGAGGCAGCAGTGGGGAATATTGCACAATGGGCGAAAGCCTGATGCAGCAACGCCGCGTGAGGGACGAAGGCCTTCGGGTTGTAAACCTCTTTTAGTAGGGAAGAAGCGAAAGTGACGGTACCTGCAGAAAAAGCACCGGCTAACTACGTGCCAGCAGCCGCGGTAATACGTAGGGTGCAAGCGTTGTCCGGAATTATTGGGCGTAAAGAGCTCGTAGGCGGTTTGTCGCGTCTGCTGTGAAAACCCGAGGCTCAACCTCGGGCCTGCAGTGGGTACGGGCAGACTAGAGTGCGGTAGGGGAGATTGGAATTCCTGGTGTAGCGGTGGAATGCGCAGATATCAGGAGGAACACCAATGGCGAAGGCAGATCTCTGGGCCGTAACTGACGCTGAGGAGCGAAAGCATGGGGAGCGAACAGGATTAGATACCCTGGTAGTCCATGCCGTAAACGTTGGGAACTAGATGTGGGGACCATTCCACGGTCTCCGTGTCGCAGCTAACGCATTAAGTTCCCCGCCTGGGGAGTACGGCCGCAAGGCTAAAACTCAAAGGAATTGACGGGGGCCCGCACAAGCGGCGGAGCATGCGGATTAATTCGATGCAACGCGAAGAACCTTACCAAGGCTTGACATATAGAGGAAACGGCTGGAAACAGTCGCCCCGCAAGGTCTCTATACAGGTGGTGCATGGTTGTCGTCAGCTCGTGTCGTGAGATGTTGGGTTAAGTCCCGCAACGAGCGCAACCCTCGTCCTATGTTGCCAGCACGTAATGGTGGGAACTCATGGGATACTGCCGGGGTCAACTCGGAGGAAGGTGGGGATGACGTCAAATCATCATGCCCCTTATGTCTTGGGCTTCACGCATGCTACAATGGCCGGTACAAAGGGCTGCAATACCGTAAGGTGGAGCGAATCCCAAAAAGCCGGTCTCAGTTCGGATTGAGGTCTGCAACTCGACCTCATGAAGTCGGAGTCGCTAGTAATCGCAGATCAGCAACGCTGCGGTGAATACGTTCCCGGGCCTTGTACACACCGCCCGTCAAGTCATGAAAGTCGGTAACACCCGAAGCCAGTGGCCTAACCGCAAGGAAGGAGCTGTCGAAGGTGGGATCGGTGATTAGGACTAAGTCGTAACAAGGTAGCCGTACCGGAAGGTGCGGCTGGATCACCTCCTTTCTAAGGAGCACAGCACCTCTCCCCGGTATACAGGGAGATCACAGGTGCCAAGCCATTTCGGAAACATACGTTTTCCGGTGGCGCTCATGGGTGGAACATTGACATTGATGCGGAACCAAACGGTTCGATCTCAGTACTCTGCAGCGTTGTTTACAACGCGGCAGATGGAACGGGTTGGTCCTGGCGGGTTCGCATATGCACGCTGTTGGGTCCTGAGGGACCGGAACAAGCCGGCT
>NZ_FNFU01000044.1 GCF_900101115.1 Cryobacterium psychrotolerans | reverse complement strand
ATTAGCTTGGACGGTTCTTCATCAGTACGGGAATATAAACCCGTTGTCCATCGACTACGCCTGTCGGCCTCGCCTTAGGTCCCGACTTACCCAGGGCGGATTAGCCTGGCCCTGGAAACCTTGATCTTTCGGAGGACGGGTTTCTCACCCGTCTTTCGCTACTCATGCCTGCATTCTCACTCGTGTAGCCTCCACGGCTGGTTTACACCGCCGCTTCGCTGGCCACACGACGCTCTCCTACCCATCAACACGGCTGAACCAACCACACAAGGTGGCGGCTTACCAAAAATATTAATGCCACAACTTCGGTGGCGTGCTTGAGCCCCGTTACATTGTCGGCGCGGAATCACTTGACCAGTGAGCTATTACGCACTCTTTCAAGGGTGGCTGCTTCTAAGCCAACCTCCTGGTTGTCTGTGCAACTCCACATCCTTTCCCACTTAGCACGCGCTTTGGGACCTTAGTTGGTGGTCTGGGTTGTTTCCCTCTCGACGATGAAGCTTATCCCCCACCGTCTCACTGCTGCGCTCTCACTTACCGGCATTCGGAGTTTGGCTGACGTCAGTAAGCTTTTGGGCCCCATCGGCCATCCAGTAGCTCTACCTCCGGCAAGAAACACGCAACGCTGCACCTAAATGCATTTCGGAGAGAACCAGCTATCACGAAGTTTGATTGGCCTTTCACCCCTATCCACAGCTCATCCCCTCCATTTTCAACTGAAGTGGGTTCGGTCCTCCACGACGTCTTACCGTCGCTTCAACCTGGCCATGGATAGATCACTTCGCTTCGGGTCTAGGACATGCGACTGAATCGCCCTATTCAGACTCGCTTTCGCTACGCATTCCCCTCTCGGGTTAAGCTCGCCACATATCACTAACTCGCAGGCTCATTCTTCAAAAGGCACGCTGTCACCAGAACAAAGCTGGCTCCAACGGTTTGTAAGCAAACGGTTTCAGGTACTATTTCACTCCCCTCCCGGGGTACTTTTCACCTTTCCCTCACGGTACTTGTTCACTATCGGTCATGTAGGAGTATTTAGGCTTATCAGGTGGTCCTGACGGATTCACACGGGATTTCTCGGGCCCCGTGCTACTTGGGATACTCTTCGGGCGATTGCTGCATTTCGACTACGGGGTTCGCACCCTCTATGACCAGGCTTTCAATCCTGTTCGTCTATACAACGTTCTAACCCTCACTGTTCGGCAGAAGCAGCAGAAAAGTCCCGCAACCCCGACCATGCAACGCCTGCCGGCTATCACACATGATCGGTTTAGCCTCATCCGGTTTCGCTCGCCACTACTAACGGAATCACTGTTGTTTTCTCTTCCTGTGGGTACTGAGATGTTTCACTTCCCCACGTTCCCTCTACCCGCCCTATATATTCAGGCGGGAGTCACCAGGTCACCTTGCGGGCCTGGCGGGGTTTCCCCATTCGGAAATCCTCGGATCAAAGTTCGTTTATCAACTCCCCGAGGCTTATCGCAGATTACTACGTCCTTCTTCGGCTCTACATGCCAAGGCATTCACCGTTTGCTCTTAGAAATTTGAAATCACATGAGTTTGAATCGATTAAGTGTCGCGAATAAATTCGCGACCGAAATTGACCAATGATCAACGCATCAGTTCCCGAAGGAACGATATTTGCGTTGGTCTTTGTAATTTGCGGACCAAAAGGTCCGTCAAATTTAAGATGCTCGCGTCCACTGTGTAGTTCTCAAAGTACGGGCGGTACCTCCGCTCATCCCCGAATGATGGGAACAAGAAAAGGTCCAGAAGGAA
>NZ_FNFU01000045.1 GCF_900101115.1 Cryobacterium psychrotolerans | reverse complement strand
CTAGACGCTATGGGGTATTGAGCTGGGGCCTCCCGATCGCATAGACCGTGGGTTGCGGGCCGGGTGTGTCTGGCTCGTAGTGCCACATATGTGAGGGAGGCCCCAGTGGTTATCGAGCGTACGAGTGTTGGATTGGATGTGCACGCGCGGAGCGTGGTCGCGGCCGCGATCGACGAAGTCTCGGGCGAGTTGACGCAGCGTCGTCTGGGCGCGAGCGTCGAGGAGGTCGTGGCGTGGGTGACGGGGTTGCCGGGCCCGGTGGCGGCGACGTATGAAGCCGGCCCGACGGGGTTCGGGCTGGCGCGGGCGTTGCGGGCGGCGGGGGTGCGGTGCGAGGTCGCGGCGCCGTCGAAGTTGCAACGCCCGGTCGGGGATCGGGTCAAGACCGACGCGCGGGACGCGGTGCATCTGGCCAGGTTGCTGCGGTTGGGTGAGATCGTGGCGGTGACCGTTCCGACCGTTGAAGCGGAAGCGGCGAGGGATCTGGTGCGGGCGCGGGAGGACGCGCGCGGGGATCTGATGGCGGCCAGGCACCGGGTCAGCAAGCTGCTGCTGCGGCAAGGGATTCAGTACGCGGAGGGGAAGGCGTGGACGGTCGCGCATCTGGCCTGGTTGCGGAGGCAGCGGTTCGAGTTGCCCGGGTTGCAGGTCGCGTTCGATGCCGGCTACGACGCGATGATCGCGACCCTCGACCGGCGGGGCCGGCTCGATGAGGCGATTGCGCAGATGGCTGGGAACAGCGAGTTCACGCCGGTGGTCGACCGGCTCGGCTGCCTGCGTGGAATCTCCACGCTGACCGGGTTCGCCCTGGCCGTCGAGATCGGCGACTGGACCCGGCTCGACGGCCGTCGGATCGGCTCGTATCTCGGGCTCGTTCCCTCCGAGCACTCCTCGGGGGCGTCACGGGCGCTGGGCGGGATCACCAAGACTGGCAACGGGCACGCTCGGCGGCTGCTGATCGAAGCCGCCTGGCACCACCGGCCCACCTACCGGCCCTCGTCCCCGATCATGCGAGCACGGTGGGATCGCGCCGGGGCCGAGGCTCGCGTCCGAGGGCACGCCGGCAATCAGCGTCTCCACCAGCGGTGGCTGGCGTTCCAGGCGCGCGGGAAACGCACCGTCGTGGCCAACGCCGCCATCGCCCGCGAACTGGCCGGCTGGTGCTGGTCTTTGGCTGCGATGACCTAACCGGTCCCGAGGCTTCCGGCCGCGAACAGTGGTGACGGCAGCGTCCCGGGCGACTCGCGACACGCCCTATGAGCGACCCGCACACCGGGTCACGCTCGATCTCTAGACTCGCGTGAACGCCCCGCCGAACACACCGTCATGCGGTAACCAACCCGCGCATATCAGAGTGACAACGCGTCGAACACGACCCGCGCGTCACCACCCACGCGACCGGAACGAGCGGCGTCCCACCGACGGGCGAGGGCGCCGCTCACCCCTGCCCACTTGACAAA